>NZ_JBIRRV010000023.1:100310-108793 GCF_044333925.1 Streptomyces sp. NPDC020898 | reverse complement strand
CACCAGCAGCGCCAACGGCTCGGAGGAGGTGACCAGTTCCCGCAGCGGATACCGGGCCAGCACCTTGTCCACCGCCGGCGTCAGAGCGGCCGCGAAACGATCGGCCACGGGGAGCGAGTCGTCGCCCAGGGTCTGCGCGGCGGCCAGTACGACAGCGCGGGCCGGCTGCTTCGCAGCACCCGCAGCGGCACGTTCGTACAGCAGCGCGCCCTCCTCCAGGACCAGCCCGGTGTCGATCCCGGCCGGGATCTTGATGCCTGCGTGGTGCCGCCACGTCGTGATCGGGTCGTTCCATGCCTCGACCCGGTAGGTCCAGTGGCCCACCGCGTCCGGGGTGACGTCCGCGCCCCAGCGGTCCGATCCCGGGGTGAGCTCGCGCATCGGTGTCCACGGGCCCGGGCGGCCCTGCGCATCGCACAGCACGACGTTCGCGCCGACCGCGTCATGACCCTCGCGGAAGACCGTCGCGGTGACCTGGAAGGTCTCTCCCGCGACGGCCTTTGCCGGGCGTCTTCCGCACTCGACGGCCGGGCGCACATCCCGTACCGGGATGCGGCCGATGGCCGGAGTCGGGCTCATGGATCTCACCTCTGCTGGGCTCGGGGTCGGGTCGGGGGGCGAGGGCGGCGCTATCCCCCGGCCGTACTGCGGTGGACGGCCGGGGGAGAGTGGCCGGTGAAACGGCTCGCGTGGGCGCGGCCGGCCTGTTCCCGGAGGTAGGCGACCAGGCTTGTGCGGAGGTAGCGCTCGGCGGCGTGTGCGGCCTCCCGCGCGCACCGCTTCCCCATCAGCACGCACAGGGTGTAGCCCGAGTCCTCGAAACTGTCGCGTGCCGATCGGTCGGACGGGGCCGCGAGCATGACGCGCTCCCACGCCCGGTACCTGTTCAGCTGTCGGGCGACCTCGGCTTTGGCGGGCAGCAGCATGGCGCTGGTCCCCTTCCTCGTGACTGGCTGCTTCTGTACAGCGAGACCTTGACTCATGGTGCATGTGGGGCGACCCAGCGTCTTGTTGGCTCTTCAACAACCAAAGCGGGCGCTCGTGTTGCACGAATGGACTAGCGCTCCCACTCTGGAGCTGACTCAGAAGCGATCAGTGCTCACGCTTCGCGTTCGGGGCCTGGCCCCGGAGAGCGTGGAGAAACGGGAGTCCGCCGTGAGGAGCCAACGACGATGAAGACCGCAGAGCCCTGCTACTACCACCTCGACGTTGAGGTCTGTCCCGAACGGGTCGGGCAGGTCGGGCGCATCCTGGCCGCCCACCTCCGGCTTTGGGACCTGGAGCACCTCGCCGGGCCCGTCTGCCACGGCACCGAAGTGCTGCTGCGCGCCATCGACGAGCACGCGACCGACAAGCGCGCGGTGATCGAGATGTGGTGGAACGGCCAGCACCTCATCACCGCCATCGCCCAGAACGACCGCGACCTGCGCCCTGAGCAGGAACTCCGCACGTGCCTGGCGTGGATCGCCGCGCTGAGCGACGGCTGGGGCTGCTGTGCCACGGCCACCGGTGCCAAGGTCATCTGGTTCTCGCGCCGGGCCCGCTCCTGCGAAGGCGTCCCGCTCGTCCCGACCGGACCCTCGCCGACCCTGCGGGATGCGCTCCAGGCGCCCCGGGCGGTCCCTGTCGATTTCCCGGCCCCGGCCTTCGCCGGCACGGCGAACCATCGGGCTTGGGACGTCCTCGCGGACGTGTAAAGGGGGCGCGGTCCGGGCTCGGCTGCGGGACGGTGGAGCCGGGACTGCGCCACGGGGGCGGAGCCGGGGGTGCAGGGGGATGACCGTGGTCAGATATGTCCGCTACGAGGTGACGTGCGCGATCCTCGCGGTCTGCGCGGCGGTCGTGGGCGCGGTGGTGGTGTTCGGGGTGGACGGCGGTCTGCTGTGGGAGCGCGATCTCGCCCTCCACCCGCTGCTGTTCGCGTCCGCCTGGCTGGCCCGCGCGGGGTGGGTCGCCCGCTGGGAACGACGGCACGGCCTGCTGCTGTGGAACGGCCGGGTACCCACCCAGCCCCTGGGGGAGGGCCGGTCCCTCTACTCGTCGGTCCGGTAGCCGGCGTGCTCAGCGCGGGATGCGCGAGGTCACCGTGAACTGAGCCCCGTCCGGGTCACGCAGCACCGCCTCGAACGGGGCGGCACCGGCGTCGTACCGCAGGATGCTGCCGCCGTTGTCCTGCGCGGCCTTGACGCAGAGCGCCACGTCCTGGACCGCGAAGTGGACCTGCCAGTGCGGTCGGATCGTGGGGTCGGGCGCCGCCTCCAGCGCGCCCGAGACGATGCGGGCGACGATGTTGCCCTGGCTGCGCAGGACGACTTCGTCGCCCTCGTACTGGACCTCGCAGCAGCCGGGGCGGTCCGACGCCCACTCCAGGATCTCGCCGTAGAAGATGGCCGCGTCGAACGCGTCGCGGGTGTGCAGCCGGACGAACGCGGGTGCCGCCTGCCGCCAGGCCTCCCAGTCGGCGATCAGTTCGCCCTCCCAGATCCCGAAGATCGCTCCGTCGCGGTCGGCCAGCAGGGCCGCCCGGCCCGGCGGGAAGGAGATCGGCCCGACCGCCGTCGTACCTCCGCGCTCCCGGGCCCGGCCCACCGCGTCGTCCGCGCTCGGCACGGCGAAGTACGGGGTCCAGGCGACCGCCATCTGCCATACGGAGGCCACCGCGGCGATCCCCGCGACGGGCGTGCCCTCCGCCAGCGCGACCCGGAAGCGGTCGCCCAGCAGGGCCGGACGCCACCGCCAGCCCAGCACGGCACCGTAGAACGCCTCCGTGGCCCGCCGGTCGCGGCTGGTCAGACTCACCCAGCAAGGGGCGCCGAACACGGAATGGGTCGAGACGGCGTCCGTCGCGCCGCGGGGGTATGTCGTGTCGTGGTTCATGGCACTCGCGTCCTGGTCCCGTCCACCGGCAGGCACCGGCCGTACCCAGTCTCCGGCCGGACCCCGTATCCGTGCCTGTCGAGTACCCCGATCGGGCCTGTTGGCACATGGCGGGTGGAGTGGCGACGATGGAGAGGCAGCCCCGGACGCGACCTGGAGGCGACCTGAAGGTGACCATGCCCATGGACGGCCGCCGGAGTGACGACGATCTGGTCTTCGCCCTCCAGACGGAGGTCGACCAGCTCAAGGAGGCCGTCACGTCCCATGCCGTCGTCGACCAGGCGATCGGCATGATGATCGCCCTCGGCCGGGTGACACCGGACGAGGGGTGGGAAGTGCTGAAAGAGGTCTCCCAGCACACGAACATCAAACTCCGCCATATCGCGGAGACGGTCCTGACCTGGGGGCGTGACGGGGAGATGCCCTCCGAGGTCCGGGCCGAACTGGAGGACGCGCTGGACCGTCACGGACCCACGCGGATTCCGGGTGCCACCCCGGATTCGTAAGGTGTGCGTCGGCCTCTCGTGACCGGGTCCGTGTTTCAGCTTCGTTCCTCAGGTCACCCCGGAAGGGAGGGCACACTGGGGAACCGCTCCCGGGAGGGTTCGGCAGTGAGCCCCACCCCCAGCCGCCCGGCCGTGAGGAGACTCGCCCGGGCGACTGTGGTGTGCGGGGGGACCGGCAGCCCGCCTCAGCAGGCATCGGCGAGCAGTTCCTCGTACCGATCTCCGCTCAGTCCGGAGCGCTCGTCCGGACGTACGGTCGCCGGCTCTCCCGGCCGTTCCTCACACAGTTCCGCACGCAGTTCCTCGCGCAGCCGTGCGCAGCAGCCGCTGATCAGCCGTGAGACGTGCATCTGCGAGATACCGAGCTGCTGGGCGATCCGGCTCTGTGTCATCCCGCCGAAGAACCGCAGGTAGAGAATGGTCCGCTCCCGCTCGGGCAGGTTGCGCAGACCGGGACTGACGGCCGCGCGGTCGACGACCAGGTCGAATCCGGGGTCGGGCCCGCCGACCGTGTCCGCCAGTGCGTAGCCGTCGGTGCCCGGCAGCTCCGCCTCCAGCGACAGCGTGGAGAAGCAGTCCAGGGCCTCCATGCCCGTACGGACCTCGCTCTCGCTCAGTTGTGCGTACGCGGCGATCTCGGCGACGGTCGGTGGCCGGCCCGGGACGGTAGCCGAGAGGTCCTTCGCGGCGCGGCGCACGCGGTTGCGCAGGTCCTGGACCCGGCGCGGCACGTGCAGCGCCCACAGGTGGTCGCGGAAGTGCCGCTTGATCTCGCCGGTGACGGTCGGCACGGCGTAGGCCTCGAAAGCGGTGCCGCGCCCGGGGTCGTAGTGGTCGACGGCCTTGACGAGTCCGACGGCCGCGACCTGGTAGAGATCCTCCAGGGCCTCGCCGCGGCCCCGGAAGCGGATGGCGATCCGCTCCGCCATGGGCAGCCAGGCCTCTACGAGGTCGTCCCGCAGGGCGTGGCGTTCCGGACCTTCGGGCAGTTGGCCGAGCCGTTCGAACGCCGCGGCCGTGTCGGGGGCGTCGTCGTGCGGATGGGGCTTCGTTCTGCCGGTGACACGCATCGCGTGCACCTCCTCAGCAGGTGCTGGGTGGACAGACACCGGGGAGGGCGCGCACACGGACCGCACGGAGGTCGGCCGAGGGTCCGGTGAACCGGCTCCCACGGGTGTGCCTCCTGTCCGAAGCACTGCAAAGGAAATTCCCACACAGGACGAAACGGAAACAAATCGGGGCAAAGACTGACTCTGCGCTTCCGGCCGGTCGCCGGGCGAATGCGCTGACTCGGCGAGACCTTCACCCGGATCAGGGCGATACCGACCGGCGGCATCCCCTACCTCGGCTATCTGGTGCTGCTCGCCGCCGTCCTCGCCGTCGTCGCGGCCTCCTCGCTCCTCGGCCGACTGGCCGGCTGAACGCCGGTCACGACCATGCACCGGAACGTGATGTGCGGCACGCACGTAACCACCGCCCCACAGGTCTTCGGTGGATTTCCGCTGCACATCGCTTGATCAGTGATCAAGGGGGCGAATTCGCTGGCCACGGCGCAATCCGCTCATTTGACTGTGCGCCGGGCGCAAGGATAGGAAACAGCCATCCGAGGTCGAGAGGTGGACTGTGCACGAGCCGAACGTGGTCGGGGACTGGCACGAGTACGACGAGCATGCCGGCCTGCGTGTCCGCGTCCACCGTCTGCTGGCGGCCGAACCGCCGCGCGGGCGCGACGACGCCGCCGAGGGACTGACCTACTTCACCCTCCGCGTGACGGTCGAGAACCGTGGCCGCCGGCACTTCGGGGTCCACCTGGAGGACGGACAGATCGATGTCCGGCTCGGCCCCGACGGCGAGGGCGCCTTCATCGACTGGCGGAACTCGCAGTTCATCGAGGGCTTCGACGTCTACCCGCTGCGCCGCGCCACGGCGGTCCTGTACGCGGCCGGCCCGGAGTCGTCCCTGACCCAGGTGGACGTACAGATCCAGCTTCGGGTCGAGGAGGAGTGGACCGGCCGACGCCTGTGGGCGGGCGGGATCGGGCTGCCCGAGGACTCCGTCGGATCGGGCGCACACCACGGCACGGGCCGGGACGGCGTGGCCCTCCAGGCGAGCAACTTCCTGAAGGACCAGAGGACGCAGCAGGATCTGAAGGACCAGAAGGGCCAGACGGAACCCACCTGACCGGCCCGGCGGGCTTCGTTCGCCCGCCGCCGGGCGGCCCCGGTTCCCGGTCCGCAGCCCTCAGTGTGTTCGGTGTGCTCAGTGCGCGATGCCGTCGATCAGCTCGCGCGCGCCCTGCCGCAGCAACGCCACCGCCACGGACGTGCCGAGCGTGGCCGGATCGAGGCGCCCCGCCCACTCGTGGGCGTTGAGCTGGGTCTTGCCGTCCGGGGTGAACACGCAGGCGCGCAGGGAGAGTTCGCCGCTGCGGGACACCTTCGCGTACCCGGCGATCGGGCTGTTGCAGTGCCCTTGCAGGACGTGCAGGAACATCCGTTCGGCCGTCGCCTCCCGGTGCGTGTCCGGGTCGCCGAGGCCGCTGACCGCGTCGATCAGGGTGTGGTCGCCCTCGCGGCACTGGAGGGCGAGGATGCCCGCGCCGATGGGCGGCATCATCGTCTCGGGGGAGAGGATCTCGCTGACCACGTCCATCCGGCCGATGCGCTCCAGCCCGGACACGGCGAGGAGGAGCGCGTCCGCCTCACCGGCCGCGAGCTTCTCCAGCCGCCGGTTGGCGTTGCCGCGGAACGGTACGCACTCCAGGTGCGGGTGGGAGGCGGCCAGCTGGGCGATCCGGCGCACCGAGGACGTACCGATCCGGGTGCCGTCCGGCAGCTCGTCCAGGGTGAGGCCGCCGGGGTGGATCAGGGCGTCGCGGATGTCGTCGCGCTTGAGGAACGCGGCGAACATCGTGCCGGCGGGGAGCGGCCGGTCGGCGGGCACGTCCTTGACGCAGTGCACCGCCAGATCGGCCTCACCGGCCAGCAGCGCCGCGTCGACCTCCTTGGTGAACGCACCCTTGCCCTCGACCAGGGACAGGTCGCCCATCCACTTGTCGCCGGTCGTCTTCACAGGGACGACCTCGGTGCGCACCTGTGGGTGGACGACGGCCAGCTCGGCGCGTACCCGTTCCACCTGGGCCAGTGCCATGGGCGAGTCGCGGGAGACGATACGGATCAGTTCAGGGACGGACATGCCGACACGATAGTCCCTCCGGACGGCCCTCCTGCTCCGAACCGGTCCCCCGGTCGCGGGAGTTCGCACCCGGCGCGGAGGCCGCCAGACGCCCCGCCGAGGGCGGCGTGGTGGTTCGCCTCGGCACCGAGCCGCCGGTGGAGCGGGCCGACGATGTCCGGCGTGCCGCGGTCATCCACGTGGAGCAATGAGAAATGACGCCGGGCCGGGGCGGGAAGGGACATGTCTCCCCGGCCCTGCCCAGTCGTTGACCCGGTACCGCGGTGCGGGCCCCCGTACCCCTACTCGTCGAACGTGACGACGACCTTTTCGGCGGCTCCGGGGGTGAGGGCGAGGTCGAAGGCGGTGTCGACCTCGGCGAAGGGGATGCGGTGGCTGATGAGCTTGGCGAAGCGTTCGTGGTGTTCGACGAGCTCGGCGGTGACCTCGAAGATCTCGGTGGGGTAGCCCTGGGAGGCGATGAGGGTGAGCTCGCTGCGGAGCATGCCGCCGAGGTCGATCTGGTCGGACTTCTTCTGGACGGCGACCATGACGAGCTTGGCGCCCCACTTGGCGGAGTCGACGGTGGCGTTGAAGACGGCGGGTACACCGGCGGCGTCGATGTAGATGTCGGTGCCGGCGCGGGGCTGGCCCAGAGCGTTGGCGGCCTCGCCGTGCAGTTCCTTCAGGCGTTCGGTGACGTTCTCGGTCCTGGAGTTGATGACGGCGTCGGCGCCGACAGCCAGGGCGGTTTCCAGTCGCTCGGGGATGACATCGGCGACGACGACGTGCTTGACGCCGCGCAGCTTGAGCCAGATGGTGGCGCCCAGGCCGATGGGTCCGGCGCCGAAGACGACGACCGTGTCGTCGGGGGTCGCCTCGGAGCGGTTGACGCAGTGCCGGGCGACCGCCATCGGCTCGTTCAGAGAAGCCACGTCGAACGGCACGGTGCCGGGGAAGACCGTCACCGTCCGGCCGACCTCGCAGTCGTTCAGGAGCAGGTACTCGCTCATCGCGCCGTGCTCGCCGCCGCAGCCGATGATGCCGGACGAGACACCCTGCGGGTTGACCACCACCCGGTCGCCGACCTTCAGGTCCGTCACCTCCGCGCCGAGTTCGACGATCTCACCGGCCGGCTCGTGGCCCAGCGGGATCGGGCGCAGGGCGCCGTCGGGGCCGGAGGGCATGCCGCCGAGGTGGAGGAAGAAGGTGTCGGTGCCGCAGATGCCGCAGGCACGGACACGCATGAGGGCGTCCTTGGGCCCGGGGACCGGGCGTTCGACGTCGACGACCTCGATCTTGTCCTTCGCGGTGTGCACAGACTTCATGGTGGACATGGGGAACTCGCCTTCTGGATGGGTGACCTGCTGTGTGCGGGGAGTGGCGTGGGAGAGTCTCGGGGTGGTGTCCGGGCCGGTGCCGACCTGGACGTTCGTGGCCGTCGGGCCCGGGGCGATCGCCGGCGCCGCCAAGGTGAGGACGACCCCGTGTCCTTGAAGTCCGGTGCTGCTCACGGGCGGCTCCTCGGGTGGACGGGCGGGACGGACGGTCGGGTTCTCGGTGCGCGGGTGTCTCGCGAGGGCTGGTCCACGGCATAAGACACGAGCCTTCACCCCGAAGCTCTGAGGGCACGCAGGACGGCATCGGCCATACCGCGCTCACCCCGCTCGGTGGGGTGAACCGGGGCCGCGTCCGCCACCGGCATCAGGAGCGGGACGGTGCCGACGGCGCTGTCGGCCTCGAAAGCAGGGGAGCGGGGACCGCAGGGCCGCTCAGCGGCGCGAGGGGCCCTGTCGGACCAGGCAGGTGTCCTCGGGTCGGGGGCCGGGCGGGGGGGGGTGTGCGGCGCCCCCCCCCGGGGCCCCGCCGGCGCCCCCGCCCCCCCCGTGCGGCGCGGCGGGGGCCCCACCCCCCCAGGCGGCCCCC
>NZ_JBIRRV010000023.1:0-100300 GCF_044333925.1 Streptomyces sp. NPDC020898 | reverse complement strand
CCCGCGGGGGCGGCGGCGTCTCCCCGTGGGGGGGGGGGGGGGGGGGGCCGCCCCGGGGGGGGGGGGGGGGGGGCGGGCGGGGGGGGGTGCCCGGGGGGGGGGGGGGGGGGGGGGGTGGGGCCCGCCCCCCGACCCGTGGACCGCGCCGGCTCCCCGTCCCCACAGGTGCGGCGCGGCGGGGCCCTCTCCGCTCGAGGCGGCCCCGGTCGGGGTGCCCGCGGCTCTTCTCGGCGCGGGCTTCGGCGACCTGGGCGGTCGCCGGGGGCGGTGGTCAGGTGGTGCGGGTCATGAGAACTCCTGTGGTTCCGGAGCGGCGACAGACTTCGTTTTGCTTGAGTCAGGCAAGCACATATGAATTACTTGAGTCAAGCAACCTAATGTTCGCGCGGTGTCGAGCCGGGCGAGAGGGCGGGCCATTTTGCTTGAGTCACGCAAGCAGACTGCTAGGGTGGCGTGCATGCCCACATCACCGTCAGCGGAAGTCCCCGCATCGGCGGCGACAGACGTGGCCGAGATCGACCGGAACCTCAACCGGATGGCTCACCTGGCCAACCACGCCAGACAGCACGGGCGGCTGAGAGAACTGGCCGGCGTCCCTCTGGAGCGCTCCGCCACGGTGCTCCTGCGTCAGATAGCCGACTCCGAACCCCTGCGCCCCGGGGAACTGGCGAACCTCCTGGCGGTGGAGGCCTCGCACATCACCCGGCAGGTACAGCGCCTCCAGGAGGCCGGTTACGTCACCCGCGTACCCGACCCCGACGACCGCCGCGCCCAGCGCATCCGGCTGACCGTGGCGGGCGAGGAAGCGGTCGTCCGTATCCGCGAGGTCAGCTGCCGCACCATGCGGAGAGCCCTGGAGGACTGGTCACCCCAGGAACTCCGGCGCCTCGCCGCCTTCGTGGACCGCATGGTCGACGACCTGCTCTCGTACACCACCGAGGCGGACGACGGCCGCGAGGCCGCCGTACCCGGCCCCACCACCTGACCGCACCAGGCGGCGCACCGTGCACTCCTCATCGCCCCGCACCGTGGACCACCGTCCGGCTCCCCGTCACCATGTGCCGGGTGCGGCGGTCGGCGCCGGGCGCGCCCGTGCCCTTCCCGCGTCCGGTGTCACCGGACGACCGACCGCGGTGGCTCGCGCCGCCGTTGAGACGTGAAGCGTGGATCAACATGAACGGTCTTTCCATGGCGACCATCAGCGAGAAACCGGTGTCGGCCCAGAGCGGCGGGCAGCACATCCTGATCGTCGCCGGTGATCCCGAGATCACCGAACTGCTGTCGACGACCCTGGAGTTGGCGGGCTATCTGGTCGCCGCCGCGTGCTCCGGGACCGAGGCGCTGACCCGGCTCGCGGACTTCCGGTTCGACCTGGTGGTGCTCGACCTGACGCTGCCGGACCTGGACGTCCTGGCGCGGCGGCACCGCGTCACAGGTGAGCGCCCCGCGGTCCTCTTCCTGGCCGCCGCCGACTCCCTGGGCGTGCTCCTGTCCGCCATGGGCCGGGTCGGGCAGGACTATGTGACCACGCCGTTCCGGATCGCCGAAGTCCTGGTGCGCGTCCAGGTGTTGCTGCGCGGTTGGAGCCCCGCGCGGCAGATCAGGGCGCTGTCGTACGGCGATCTGGCCCTGGACGACGGCATCTGTCAGGCGTGCCGCGGACCGCGCCGGCTCGATCTGACCCCGGCGGAGTACCGGCTGCTGCGTCATCTGCTGGCCAACCCCGGCAAGGTGCTGTCGAAGGAGCAGATCGCCCGGCAGGTGTGGGGCGAGTACCGCGGGGGCAACGCGATCGAGCAGCTCGTCTCCCGGCTGCGCCGGAAGGTGAACCAGGAGACACCGGCGCTGATCCACACCCGCCGGGGTTTCGGCTACTGGCTCGGCGGCCCCAACCCGTGACCTGGGCCTGAAGCGGGTGTGCCGGTTCTGTCACGCAACCGTGCGATGGCAATGTGCGTGTTCTTGTCCGGCGTGGTGAGAAGGAGGGAAGGGGCTGTCGACAGAGCGTCGGGTGTGGGCGTGCGCGTGGGGCGCCGGGGATCACCCGGGATTTTCTGGGCATTGACCAACTCGGTCTGAAAATCGCCGAGTTGACGCCTGAAACCGTCTCTCTGCAAGGGATGGGAAGGCTTCTCATTCGTGAACTGCGTCACGTCAGAAGTCTGTCAGGTCTCTGACCGGAGGTCGTCAGCCCGTTCTGTTTGCATGTGCTCATCAGGGTCTTGACCGCCGTACCCCGGTGCGGGCGCACCCGGCTCCCTCGCCCGCACAACGCCGAAGACAGCTAGGAACATCACCATGACCATGCGTGTGGAACTGGACGAACCCAAGTGCGTCGCCTCGGGCCAGTGTGTGATGGCTTCGCCCGAGGTCTTCGACCAGCGGGACGACGACGGCATCGCGTTCCTTCTGGAGGAGACGCCGGTCGACGACCTCCTCGAAGGCGTCCGCGAGGCCGTCGCGATCTGCCCGGCGGCGGCCATCCGGCTGGTCCAGCAGTGAGGAGAATCCTGATCGTCGGCGCCTCGGCGGCCGGACTGGCGGCGGCCGAGACGCTCCGACGACAGGGATACGACGGCACAGTGACCCTCGTCGGGGACGAACCGGAGGCACCGTACGACCGTCCGCCGCTGTCGAAGCAGATCCTCGCGGGGGAGTGGGAGCCCGAACGCCTGGCGCTGCGCGAGCAGTCCGACCTCACCGCCCTCGACCTCGATCTGCGCCTCGGTACCGCCGCGACCGCCCTCGAACCGGCCGACCGCACCGTGCTGCTGGCCGACGGCACAGAGGTTCCGTACGACGGGCTGATCGTGGCCACCGGTGTCCGCCCGCGCCGTCTGCCCGGCGAGGGCGCACATGTTCTGCGCACCCTCGACGACGCCCTGGGGCTGCGTGACCGGCTCGCTCCCGGCCGGCGGCTGGTCGTGGTGGGCGCCGGGTTCCTGGGCGCCGAGGCGGCGGCCGTGGCCCGGGGGCTCGGTGCCGAGGTCACGCTCCTCGAACCGGCGCCCGTGCCGCTGGCCCACGCGGTCGGGGAGGAGGTCGGGCGGGTGTTGTCCAAGGCCCACCTCGACCACGGCGTCGACCTGCGCACCGGTGTCGGTGTGAGCGAGGTGACCGAGGACGGGGTGCGCCTCGCCGACGGTGAACTCCTCGAAGCAGAAGAGGTGTTGGTGGCCGTCGGCTCCCAGCCGAACACCGAGTGGCTGGCCGGCAGCGGACTGACCCTGGGCGACGGTCTGGTGTGCGACGAGTACTGCGCGGCGGCGCCGTACGTGTACGCGGCCGGGGACGTCGCCCGCTGGTACAATCCCCTGTTCGGCACCGAGATGCGGATCGAACACCGCACCCACGCCGCCGAGCAGGGCATGGCCGCCGCCCGCAACCTCCTCGCCCCGGACGCCCGCAAGCCGTTCGCACCGGTCCCGTACTTCTGGTCCGACCAGTACGACATGAAGATCCAGGCGTACGGCTATCTGCGTGGCCACGACGAAGTCGCCGTCGTCGAGGGCGATCTGACGGAGCGTCGGTTTTTGGCCGCCTACCGCACGGGTGACCGGCTGGCGGGCGTGCTGGCGGTCGGTATGCCACCGAAGACGATCCGCGGCTGGCGGCAGGCCATCGCGGTGCGCGCCACCTGGCGCGCCGCCGTGGCGGGCGAGTCCTCGGCGGCAGGCGTCTGAGGTGCAGCGCTCGCCCGTCGGCCGCGATGCAGGACTCCGGTCGGCCGAGGGCCCCACGACGGCTGTCGGTCGACCGGGCGTGTAGATGTGGGGCGCCCGTCGGGTTCCTCCACTCGGGGAATTTACTTGAGTTACGCAACGAGATGGTAAAGTGGAGGGTATGTCCACACCGCCACCCAAAACCGCTCCCGCCCCGAAGGATGTGGCCGAGATCGAGCGAGCTCTCACCCGCATCTCCTATCTCGTCAGCCGTGCCCGGCAGCACGACCGTTTGATGGCGATCGCGGGAGTCCCGCTGGACCGGGCCGCCACCGCGCTCCTTCGGCAGATCGCCGAGACCGAACCGATGCGCCCCGGCGAACTCGCCAACCGGCTCGCGGTCGAGGCCTCCCATGTCACCCGCCAGGTGCAGCAGCTCCAGAAGGCCGGCTACGTCACCCGCGTGCCCGACCCCGACGACCGCCGTGCCCAGCGCATCGAGCTGACCACGTCGGGGGAAGCGGCCGTCGACAGCATCCGTGAGGCGAGTCGCCGCGGTATGCAGATGGCCCTCGGCAACTGGTCCCCGGAGGAACTCCAGCAGCTCGCCGGCCTGTTCCACCGGATGGTCGACGACTTCCTCGCCTACTCCCTCGACGAGGACGGCGACGCGGGCGTCACCGAGACGGTCCCCACCGGCTGACCCTGACCCCCTCTCGTGCCGTGTCGCACCGCGTCGGCGGTGTGATCGCCTGTGCCCCGTCGAGCGCAGGCCCGACCGTGTGCCGGCCGCCGCAGGCCGCGGACAGGACCGGGGCGCCCGGTCGGCCGGCCACCGTGCAGGAGCGTCACCGGTGTCCTGCTCCGCAGTGGCCGTGCTCATCCCTCTCCACACCCCGTGACCAGCCGTGTGCCTTCCAGGGCCTGGAAAGGACGACGGCAGGGCGTGGTCGTTGGCGCCCGGCGGTGGGCCGGCTGCGGAGACCACAGGGGGGCTGTGCCCCGACCCACTACCGCCTGTCGTACTCGCCCGAGACCGCGCCCCTCGCCGCCGCCCAGGAGGCCCACGCCCTGCTGCACGGCGTACTGGAGAGACGCGCGGCGGCCGGACGGCTGGCCGTCCCCCGGAGACCGCCACGCGGATCATCATGGTGGCGAACGTCGGCGCGGCCCTGTCCATGCTCACCCGACCCGAGCAGTACCCCGACATCCGGTTCGCCGCCCGCCTGCGCGACTCCGTGATCGACTCCGTCACCCGCCCCGTCGGCATGGAGGAAGCGCGCGACACCGGGCGGGCGAGCGCCGTACCCGCGGCTGCGGCCACCCTCGCGGCCGAACCTCCGCAGGCGCTCACCGCGGTGGAGTCGGCCCTCCTCCAGCAGTGGCTGGGGACACTCGCCGACTCCGGTGAGCCCGCGAGATCGAACGGGGCGCGGTCCGAGTCGGCCTGAGTCATGGCGGTGCTTTCGGCTGGCTAACACCCGCCTCCCCACCTGCATTTACCGTCCAGTAGGATCGCCCGGCACACCATCGGAGGAGGAAGCGTGCCCCGGTCCCAACGCTCGCCCCTGCTGCTCGCCGGCCTGCTGGCCGCCGCCGGCGTCACCCACTTCGTCGCACCCCGCACATACGACGCGATCGTCCCGCGCGGGCTCCCGGGCACGCCCAGGGCCTGGACGTACGCCAGTGGCGCCGCCGAACTCGTACTGGCGGCCGGGGTGGCGCTCCCGCGCACCCGACGGGTCGCCGCGCTCGCCACGGCCGGCTTCTTCGTCGGGGTGTTCCCCGCCAACGTGAAGATGGCCGTCGACTGGCGAAACCGACCGGCCGCTCTGCGCGCCGGTGCCATCGGGCGGCTGCCGCTTCAGGTGCCGCTCGTCCTGTGGGCACGCAGCGTCGCGAAGAACGGGGAGGGCCGGTCATGACACGCAAAGTGAGCGTCGGCGACAAGATCGAGGACTTCGAGCTGCCCGACGAGAGCGGAGCGCCCCGTCGGCTGTCCGAACTGCTCGTCGACGGGCCGATCGTGCTGTTCTTCTATCCCGCGGCCCTGACGCCCGGCTGCACCGCCGAGGCCTGCCACTTCCGCGATCTGGCCGCCGAGTTCGCCGCCGTCGGCGCGCGGCCGGTCGGAATCAGCGGGGACTCGGTCGACCGTCAGCAGGAGTTCGCGCAGAGCCACACGCTCGGTATGCCGCTGCTGTCGGACGCCGACGGGACGGTCCGCGAGCTGTTCGGTGTGAAGCGCGGGTTCTCGATGATGCCCACCAAGCGGGTCACCTACGTCATAGCCCAGGACCGGACGGTCCTGGAGGTGGTGACGAGCGAGCTGCGGATGAACACCCACGCGGACCGCGCCCTCGCCGCGCTCCGTGCCCACAAGGGATAAGGGCTGACGTCCGCCTCCTGCCGTTTCCCGGCCGTCCTCCGATTCTTCGTGAGGCGGTCGGGCGGGATTTGCTGTGCCGAGGTGGGACATCGGGGTTGATGCCCGAGAGCCCAGGGACCATCCTGGGGCGTATGAAACCAGTCGCCGCCGTGGTGATCGTCGATGCCCGAGGCACGGTGACGGGATGGAGCGAAGGTGCCCGGCGGCTGACGGGTCTCACGGCCGAGGCCGTCGTCGGACGCCCCGCCGCCGAACTGCTCGCTGAGCCCCTGCCGCCGACGGCGATGACCGAGCTGACCGGAGTGGTCGCACTCCGCCACCGGGACGGCCACCGCGCCGAGGTCGCCGTCAGTGCGTGCCCTGTACTGGGGGAGGACGGCGTCGCGCGGGGATTCGTCGTCAGCGCCCTGCCCGAACCGGCGGTGCCGGAGCCGCAGACGGTCGCGCAGGAGCCCGCCTCGCTGGAGCGGACGATCCGCCAGGCCTCCGTGGCGATGTCCGCCTTCGACACGAACGAGCGCTACGCCTGGCTCAACGACGCCGCCTGCGATCTCATGGGGGTCGAGGAGCAGACCCTGGTCGGGCAGTTCTACGGGGACGTGAACATCGTGCCCGACGACCGGATCAGCCAGGGATTCCTGCTCCACCTGCGCGAGGTCATCCGCACCGGCGTTCCTGTGCGCTACGAGACCTTCGGCAAGGACGCGGACGACGGCCGGGAATACGCGTGGAGCCTCGAGATGTGGCCGGTGCGCGACGAACTGGGCGCCGTCACCTCGGTGGGCATCGCCGCGTTCGACAGCAGCGACCAGCACTGGGCCCGGCGCCGGCTGGCCCTGCTCAACGAGGCCGCCGCCGCGATCGGGACCACTCTCGACGTCGTCCGCACGGCGGAGGAACTCGTCGAACTGGTCGTGCCCCGGTTCGCCGACTTCGTCAGCGTCGACCTGCTCGACTGGGTGCTCGGCGCGGACGAACCCCCGGCCTCACCGGCCGGCGAGGTCGTACTGCACCGGGTCGCCCACGGCTCCGTCACCGAGGGCACGCCGGAGGCCGTCATCCCGCTGGGCGCGAAGGACACCTACCCGCCGTTCACCCCGCCCGTACGGGCGATGGCGGAGGGCCGGGCGGTGCTCGGGCGGGTCGGCGAGCGGGCGTTCGACGACTGGGTGGCGGAGCGCAACGCCCGGGAGCCTGTCGGCCGCCCGTACCGCAAGGGCGTCCACTCCATGGTCACCGTGCCGCTGCGGGCCCGCGGCACCACACTGGGCGTCGCGGTCTTCCTGCGCATCGCCAGCCCCGACCCCTACACCCAGGACGACGTCGCACTGGCCGAGGAACTCGCCAGCCGCGCCGCCGTCTGCGTCGACAACGCCCGCCGGTTCGCCCGCGAGCGCAGTACCGCGCTGGCCCTCCAGCACAGCCTGCTGCCCCGGGGGCTGCCCGGCCAGGCCGCTGTCGAGGTCGCCCACCGCTATCTGCCCTGCGGGTCGGTGGCCGGTATCGGCGGCGACTGGTTCGACGTCATCCCGCTGTCCGGCAGTCGCGTGGCCCTCTGCGTCGGCGATGTCGTGGGGCACGGCATCCAGTCCTCCGCGACCATGGGACGGCTGCGTACGGCCGTACGGACCCTCGCGGACGTCGATCTGCCACCGGACGAACTCCTCACCCACCTCGACGACCTGGTCACCCATCTGGCCGACGAGGAGGACGGCGGTGACGTCGCCGAACTCGGCGCCACCTGCCTCTACGCCGTGTACGACCCGGTCTCGCGCCGACTGACCCTAGCCTCCGCCGGTCATCCGCCCCCGGCCGTCGTGCCGCCCGGCGGCGTCGCCGAACTGGTCGAGGTGTCCGCGGGGCCCCCGCTCGGCGTCGGCGGCCTGCCCTTCGAAGCGACCGAGCTGGTGCTGCCGGAGGGTTCTCTCCTCGCCCTCTACACGGACGGGCTGATCGAGGACCGCAACCGGGACATCGACCACACCACCGCCGAGCTGTGCCGCGCGCTGAACCTGCCCGGCGCCTCGCTCGACGCCCTGTGCGACGCGGTGCTCAAGTCCGTGCTGCCCGAGCAGCCCGGTGACGACGTGGCCCTGCTGCTCGCCCGTACCCATGCGCTGGGCGCCGGCCGGGTCGCCACCTGGGACGTCCCGCCGGACCCCGCGCACGTGTCGGTCACCCGGCAGGCCGCGATGGAACAACTGGCGGCCTGGGGACTGGAGGAGGCGGCCTTCGTCACCGAACTCGTCGTCAGTGAACTCGTCACGAACGCCATCCGGTACGGCGAAGCGCCCATCCAGCTCCGGCTGATCCGCGACCGTGCTCTCATCGTCGAGGTCTCCGACGGCAGTTCCACCTCACCGCACCTGCGCCGGGCGCACGCCTTCGACGAGGGCGGCCGGGGCCTGCTGCTCGTCGCACAGCTCACCCAGCGCTGGGGCAGCCGCCAGACAGGCACCGGCAAGACGATCTGGGCCGAGCAGCCGCTGCCGACCGAATAGAGCCGAGCCGGGCCCATCCTGACAGGCCCTCCTGTGAACCCGCGCTCATGGCGCTTCGGCGCATGGCGCAGGAGAACGAGTCGGCCCGCCGGCGTGCCGACTCGGCGGGCAACTGACCTGTACGGTACGGCCAGTTCGCGCGGCAACCGGCCGCGCAGCACCAGGCCCCCTGGCGCCCGGCGGACATCAGCCGTGTCACCGCCAGGCATGCATCCCGTCGAAGGGCCGGCCCGCCAGGCTCCAACTCCCTTCCTGGGAAACGCCGTTGTCCTGACGTGACCGCTGCAGCGCGGCCGGTGGCAGAGCGGCCAGGTTCTCCACGGTGGTCGCTGCCCGGCCTCTGGCGAGCGCTGCGACCGCTTAAATCGGGCCCCGCGCCCAGGTCGAGCACGGTGAGAGCCCGGTGCCGTCCGGCGGTGCGCCCGGATGGACGACGTACACCGTGGGACGGCCGGACCCGGTGGCGCGGGCGTCCTACGGCGGGCCCTTACGCGGCGGCTGCGCGACGGCCGTACTCCTCGGCCATGTAGACGGCCAGGTCCTTGACGGTGGGGTGGTACCAGAGGGTCGTCGTGCTCAGCTCGAAGCCGAGCCAGTTCTCCATCTCGTCGGCGAGGATCAGCGCCTCGGTCGAGTCGAGGTCGAGTTCGTCGAAGTACACCTCGGGCGAGATCTCGCCCCTCGCCACGCCCATCCGGTGGGCGATCTTCTCGATCAGCCAGTCCTGGGCCTCGCGAGCGGTCAAAACGGCCATGGTGCGTCGTCCTTCCCTGCGGCGCCCGTCCGTGCGGACCCGGGGTTACGTGGATGGTGAACGCTCCCGCTCGAAAGGGTCCTCGGCCCGGTTCGGGAGCGCACGTTCCAGCCCCGGTCCCCATAGGCGGACCGGGTAGGAAATGGTCGAGACAGGCCGCAGCGGTTTCGTGACCGACTTCACCGCGGGTGCGGAGGGAACACCCCGTCAGGAGACAGGTGTGGTAGGAATCCGGTCTGCTTGGTCCAGACATGCGGCTTCGCATGAAAGGAGCTGCGTTCGGGAGTGGCCGCCCGAAGCACGCAGGCCACAGTCTTGCCAGGTCTCGGAATCCTGGACAACTGCTCTTCCGGAGAGTGGAAAGAAAACGTGGTTTACGGGCGTAGAACGCGAGCCGGAATATGTTACCGACGGGTGAAGTCCCGGCCGGCAAGGTGGCGTCGACGTTATTTCTCGGGGTCGACACCCCGGCGGAATGTGCCGGGTGTCATATTCACCCGACGTACGAAGAACTTGCCGAAGTTCGTGACTTCGGTGAACCCGAGTTGGCGGGCGATGGCGCCGACGGGCAGGTCCGTGTGGACCAGCAGCCGCTTCGCCTCCAGGGCGACGCGGGCGTCGATCAGGTCCTTGGTGGAGTTGCCGGCGACGATGCGACAGGCCCGGGAGAGTGTGCGGGGCGTGCAGTTGAGTGCGGCGGCGTAGTCCTCGACCAGCCGGGTCGTGCGGTAGGAGTCCTCCAGCTCGCGCCGGAAACGCACGAAGAGTTCGCCGTGCTCGCCGGAGGGGCTGTCGCACGGTCCCTGGTTCGTGTGGTGGCCGCGGCACATCTGGTCGATGTGCAGCAGGGCGACCGCCAGCAGATGCTTGAGGAGGTCCTCGCCCAAGCCCTGGTCGGGCCGCTCGAACTCTTCGAGCATGAGGGCCAACACCCGCTGGAAGGCGGCCAGTTCATCCTCGGAGAGCTGCCAGTGCGAGGGGCGCAGGATGTCGTCGAGCATTCCCATGTGTGCGCGCATCCGCAACGGGAACGTCTCGGTGAACATGAGGAGACGGGCTTCCATGTCCGGGGTCGGCGTGAACTGGATCACCTGGTTGGGTCGTATCCACAGAAGGGAGCCGGTGCGGCACGGGTAGGGCGTGGAGTCGACGGTGAAGTTCCCCGTACCCTCCGTGACCAGCATGATCTGGTGGTAGGCGAGCCGATGGGAGGCGGTCGCGAAGTCCAGCCGGGCCTTCTCGCGGAGCTCGCCGAGCGAAGTCATGGCCATGCCGACGCCCGGTCTGTAGACGGGGGTGTAGGGGACGACTGGGATCGGTAACGAAGCGAAATCGACCATGAGCGTTCCGGAATCGACCTTTCTCAAGCTTCTTTAAAAATCAATGATAGGTGTGGCCGCCCGTTGCCGGATCACCTTCTGGCGCATGCACGAGTAACCGTCCTCACATGATGTGCAGGTGAAGGGAAGTAGACGGGATGACCACCCACCCCGGCGCCCCCGAGCGCTCGGTTGTCGACCGGACGCTCAGCATCCTCGGCGTCTTTGACCGGGACAACCGCACCCTGACGCTGAGCGACATCAGCCGGCGCTCCGGTCTTCCGGTCGCCACGGTTCATCGCATTGTCAACAAGCTCCACGGCTGGGGCGCGTTGGAACGGAATGAAGAAGGCGGATACAGCATCGGCCTGCGCCTGTGGGAGACGGCGACGCTGGCCCCCCGCTACTCGGGCCTGGCCGAGGCCGCGCAGCCCCACCTCGTGGAACTCCAGGGACAGTCGGGCGGTGCGGCGACCCTCGTCCTGCGGGACGGAACGGAAAGCGTCTGCCTGTCCTTCGTCTCCAAGGACCCGGCTCTCATGGCGTATTGGGGCGACCCTGGCTACCGGCTCCCGTTGCACGTCACCGCGACGGGTCTCGTCCTGCTGGCGCACGCGGGCGTCGTCGTGCAGGACGAGGTGTGCACCGGCCCCCTGCGCGCGCACACCGCCGCCACCATCACGAGCGGCACCACTCTGAAGAACTACCTGAACAAGGTCAGGCGCGACGGCTACGCGATGGTCTACGGCACCCTGCGCGAGGGCCACGGCGCGATAGCGGCCCCGGTACGCAACGCACGCGGCACGGTGGTGGCGGCCGTGGGCGTCGTGGGCTCGCTGGACATGCTCCAGCCGACGCGCCTGGCGCCGCTCGTCCTGTCCACGGCCGAGGCGGTCTCCCAGCAGGACCGGACGGAGGGATGGCGGATGGCAGGGGTGGGCGCGTAGCCATGAGCATGTAGGCAGGGCAGGGTCGGCGTCTGCGCGCGGGTGCAACGGCGGGCCTGCCCTACTCCACGTACGCGGTACCGCCCCCGGCGGCCATGGCCCCCGCGATCCGCCGATGGGCCCCCAGCCGCTCCGACTCCGGTACCGGGGGCAGGAGTTCCTCCCACAGGGGAAGGAACGTGCCGCGCAACTGGGTCAGGCCGGCCGGGCGGGCCAGCAGCCAGAAATGGAGGTGGGCGCCGCCGTCGCCCCACCGGTTGACGTGCACCCTGGCGACGCCGTCCACGGAGAGGACGGCCTGCTCGGCCCGTTGCAGCAGTGGGCCGAGTTCGGCGGACCGGGCGGCTGGGAGATCGGCCAGGTCGTGGTGGCCACGCGGGTGCAGCAGCACGACCGCGGGCAGTCGTGCCCCGGCGGCGGCGTCGAGCCGCCAGTGCTCGTCCGCCCAGAGCGCGCCCGTCACGGGCTTGCGGCAGACCACGCACTCCTCGGGTCCCGCCTCCCCGTTGCGGCCCGGCTCGGGCAGGACCGGCGGCAGCAACGGCCTGACCCGCAGCCTCCCTTCGAAGGCCTCGAAGGGAAAGGTCTCCCACTCGGTGACCGGGTCCGCGGGCATCGGCAGCCGCTCCCCGACGGGCAGCCGCCGGACGAAGTCACTGGGCTCGGGGACACCGGACGCGGCAGCGGTCATCGTCGCAGTCTTCCACCCCGGCCCGCCCCGCTGAAGCCCTGCGCCGGACCCGTTCGAGCGCCCCGGAGGGGCAGGCAAACGAACCGTATTTCCGGCGGAGCGCTTAGCCGGGACGTTCGCAGGCAAGGCCCAGTACGAACGTCACAGGAACCACGATCGGAGCGTGCATGAGGACGGACGGGGCCACGAACGGTGAAGTACCGCCGGCGGACGAGGAGTTGGCGTCGGCGAAGGCCGCCGGGGTGGAGGTGGGGCCCGTCGCGGGGCACATCGGCGCCGAGATCTCGGGAGTCGATCTGGCCGGGCCTCTCGACGACAGCGTGGTCGCCGTGATCCGGGCGGCCGTCCTGCGCTGGAAGGTGGTGTTCTTCCGCGGCCAGCGGCTGGACCACGCCGGGCACATCGCGTTCGCCCGCCGGTTCGGTGAGCCGGTCGTCCTCGGCCGGCGCGGCAGCGCCTCACCGCCCGGCTTCCCCGAGGTCGAGACGACCGCCGACCGGCTGGAACTGGGCGGACGCTACGGCATGGAGCACGCCGAGTGGCTGGAGCGGCGCCGCCACTCCCTGCTGCGCGGCTGGCACTGCGACCACGGCGCCCGTATCGACCCGCCCGCCGCGACCATCCTGCGCGCCGAGACCGTACCGCCGTACGGCGGCGACACCACCTGGTCCAACCTGGCCGCCGCGTACGCCGGACTCTCCGCGCCCGTACGGGAGTTCGTGGACGGATTGCGGGCCGAGCACCGGCTCGGCGTCGGCTACCAGGCGCGGCCCGGCGACGACGCGTATCTGCGGCATCTGCTGGACCACCAGGTCGCCTCCGTGCACCCGCTGGTGCGGGTCCACCCGGAGACGGGGGAGCGGGTGCTGTTCGTCAACGGCTACTACCTGGAGCAGATCGTCGACGTCTCCCGTGCGGAGAGCCGGCTGCTGCTGGAGATGCTCCTCGAACAGGCGACCAGGCCTGAGTACACGGTCCGCTTCCGCTGGGAGCCCGGCAGCGTCGCCTTCTGGGACAACCGGGCCACCATCCACCTCGCCCCCAGCGACAACGCCCACCTCGGCCACCCCAGGGTCATGCACCGCGTGATGCTCACCGGCGACATCCCGGCCGGCGTCGACGGCAAGCCGTCGGAGCCGGTCGTCGGCACCGAGCGAGGGCGATGGTGAGGGCGGGTCAGCCGGCGGCCGGCTGCCAGCCCAGCGCGGGCCCGAGCCGGGTCGCGATGTCCGTGAGGATCTGGACGTAGTCCTCGTGCTCGAAGGTGAACGGCAGCGCGAAAGCCACCTCGTCGATCTCCTGGAACGCGACGTGCGCGTACAGGTGTTCGGCGATCTCGGCCGACGTACCGACGAGGTCCGGCGCGAACATCAGCCGCGCCGGCCCCTGCGGGCTCGCGGTCCGAGGCAGCCGCTTCGCCGCGTACTCCTCGTACTTCGCCCGCTGCTGCGGCGAGGCGCTGTCGGTGGGGATGACGACGAGGCCCTGGGAGACCCGGGCCCGTTCGCCGTCCGGATGACGCTCACGGAAGGCCCGGACGGTGGCCAGCTGGATCTCGGCGAAGTCCGGTGACTCCTCGGGTCCCTCGGCCTTGACCACGCTGCTGGTCAGGAAGTTCATCCCGTGCTCACCGGCCCACTGCGCCGACCGCACACTCCCACCGCCGTACCACAGCCGGCTCCCGAGCCCCGGGGAATGGGGCTGGACCCGGTCCGAGAACACCTCGAACCCCTGCACCCCGCTGAAGTCGCTGGCCGCCTTCCCGCGTACGTGGTCCAGCAGCCGCTCGACCCGCTGGTAACTGAAGTCCTCGGCGTCCGCCGTGCCGGGGTACAGAGCGTCCTTGATGTGGTCGTAGTTCATCGGCGGGCCCACACTCAGACCCGGGTTGAGCCGGCCACCGGAGAGGATGTCGACGGTCGCCCAGTCCTCCGCCAGACGCAGCGGGTTCTCCCAGCCCAACGGGGTGACCGCGGTGCCCAGTTCGATCCGGCGGGTGCGCTGCGAGGCCGCTGCCAGGACGGCCACGGGGGAGGAGATCCCGTACTGGAGATGACGGTGGCGCAGCCATGCGCTGTCGAAGCCCAGCCGCTCACCCAGCTCGATGATCTCCAGCGTCGACTCGTGACCCGCCCGCGGATCGTCCCCGTCGAACAGCCCGATGGTGAGAAAGCCCAGCTTGCGCAGCGGCTGTGAGGGGGACGGCACGGGCTCCTCCAACGATCGTCGTACGGACGTTCACGCTCCGTCGATTGTGCCAGGCGGCCGGGTCAGCGGGATGGTCACCTCGTCCTCGACCGGCGGATCCAGCTCCTGCCGAAGGTTGCCGGTCGCGGAGAAACAGCGCAGCCGGACCGCCTCCGGGGACACGTCCAGCCGCAGGAAGCTCTTGAAGAACGGCGGGCTGTACGTCGCCGAACCGGGCGAGAACAGTTGCGTGTACGCCTTCCGGACCGGCAGCCGGAAACGCCGCGTACGGTCGGGCCTGCGCGCCGTGCCCAGCAGACCGGCGACCAGCCGGATGCGCCAGGTGAGCCGGACGGGCGTGCCCTGGGCGCGCGCCGGACGGATGCCGAGGCGCTCGGCGATCGCGGCCGTCGCCTCGGCCTCGGTGAGGGTGAAGAAGCGGCGCAGGTGCAGCCGGCGGCCGTACACCCTGCTGTAGAAGGCCAGCGAGTCGCCGCGCAGCGGATAGCAGCGGAAGTCGTCCTCGGTGACATCGGCGACCGAGACGCGCTTGATGGTGTGGGTGGCGTGCATGAACGCACCGCCGCCACCCGAGACTATGTACTGGATGGTCCGGCTCGTGCGGCCGTGCACGCTCACCGGATAGCGCTGGTAGTTGTGGATGTCGCCGCCTATCGCGGCCACGAAGTTGCGTGCCGGATCGCGGACGAGGTCGTCGACCGTGCCGCCGCCCTCGATCGGGCAGGGGTGGTGCTCGCCGTCCACGTAGAGGGGCGACCCGGTGATGAGGATCTTGGGAACGGGCCCCTCGGAGACCTCCTTCAACCAGCGGCCCTGCTCGGCGTCGAGGGTGCCCAGCAGGCCGGTGTCGATGCCTATGACGCGTACCGGTCCGGCGTCGATCGCCCAGTACGAGCCGGGCTGGACGCCCTGTTGGGCCGGGGCCGAGCGCGACTTGCCCGCCTCGGCGAGGCGTTGCTCGTCCACCGCGCTCGGCCTGTGCCACAGCAGCGAGCGCAGCCAGGCGCCAGAGAGCGGGCGGGGCGCGGAATCGGGCGTGAGGGGCGGGGCGTCGCAGAACACGCGCATGAACCCGTTCAGGTCCTCGTACCAGTCGTGGTTGCCCGGTATCGCGTAGATGGGCGCCTGGTAGTCCTGGTAGGGGCGGAAGAACTTGGTGCCGTAGTCGTCGGTCGCCCCGACCGGGTAGATCACGTCACTGGCGAGCACGGTGAACGCCGTGTCCTGACCGACCCTCAGAAAACCCGGGACGACGGCGTACTGGGGTGCGTCGCCCTCGCCCGTGTCGCCGATGACCATGAAGGAGAAGCGGTCCGGGTCGCTGCGCCGGATCACCTTGTCGGCGGGTGCGCCCGCGACCGTCCGCTGCTCGGACCAGCGGCTCCGGGTGCGGCCTGTGGGATCGCCGAACCAGGAGGCCAGCACGCCGTTGCGGGCGGGCCACAGTGTCCGGGGGTTGAGCCACGACAGCTTCTCGACCCGACGGGGCATCAACTCCCGGTAGGTGCCCGGGTCTTCGTCGCCCCAGCCGGCGCCCTCGGCGGTGTCGCGTGAAGAGTGAGCCCGTGGAGAGTCAGCCATCGGGGCACCGTAGCAATGTCCTACAGTCGAAGATCCGTCCGGGTCGGGGTCCGCTGCCAGTGCGGGGAGGGCGACCCGATGTCCTGCTTCGCCGACTGCGGCGGGGCCTGCCGTACGGGCTGCTGCCGGGGTTTCTTTTCGCCCCACTCCGAGTCGCCCAGGACCAGCAGCGGATCGAACATCACCACCACCGCGGCCAGCAGCAGGAAGATGGCCGGGCCGATCAGCATCGGCAGCAGCAGCGAGGTCGGTGAGTCACCGGCCCAGGTGGTCCGGGACGAGTCGTGCAGATGCACACTGACGGCGGCCATGCCCGTGTAGTGCATACCGCTGACGGCCACGCCCATGACGAGGCTCGCCCCGAGGCTGGTCAGGAAGCCCCTGATGGAGACGGCCGCCCACAGCGCGGCGGTCGCCGCGACGATGGCGATCACCACGGAGAGCGCCACGGTGACCGCGTCGTAGTGGATCTCGCCGTTCAGGTGGAGCGCCGCCATGCCCAGATAGTGCATCGCGGCCACACCGAGACCGGTGATGACGCCCGCGACGGAGAGCGCCACGGGTGTGGCGCCGCGATAACCGACGACGAACACACCGATACCGACCACGACGATCGCCACGACAAGGCTGGTGACCGTCAGCCCCACGTTGTACCGGACCGCGGTCTCCTCGACCTGGAAACCGATCATCGCGATGAAGTGCATCGTCCAGATTCCGCACCCGATGGCCGCCGCCCCCAGCGCCAGCCAACCGGGCTTCCACGACTCGGTGTTGAGGAGCGACCTGACCACACAGCGCAGTCCGAGGGCGCCTCCCACACAAGCCATGATGTAGGCGGCCACTGGGGTGACCACCCCATAGCTGAATCCGTCAATTGTTCCTTGCATATGCCAATTCCCCCAAGGTGCAGTTTGTTGCAGGGGGATTCTCGTCCCAAGGGCGGGTAAAGCAAGCAGTTACCGCAAGTACCCGACGAAAATTTCGGGAGCTGAGGTCAAGTCCGGTCAGAAAAAGGTGACATCCGGCCGGAGGCCCTCATTCCCGTTGTGGAGGCGGCCGCCCGAAACCTCAACTCAAGGCTGGAATCTCAATACGTGGACTGCTGGCTCGCATTCTCGAACATGGAGGTCGTAAACCCGCGACGCGAGCAGGTGGCGTGAGCCGGGGGAGCCCGATCCGCTGCCGTACCGCGTGCTGATCGCTATGCTGCGCGGCAAAGCGTTCAAACGAACATTCCGGTGTGCGAGTACGTCGGCGCACGGACGTGAGGGAGCGAGCGGTATGCGCGAGCCGGTCGAACTGAGGCGGCAGCGGATCCTGGCCGCGGTGCAGGCGCGCGGCACGGCCCGGGTGACCGATCTCGCCGCCGAACTGGAGGTCTCGGTCGTCACCGTCCGCCGGGACGTGGAGGAACTCGCCCGCGAGGGCCGGCTCCGGCGTGGCCACGGCATCGCCCACTCCACCCTCCCCGCACCGGACGCGACCGAGGACGTCACGGCACCCGAGGGCAAAGAAACCGTCGTCCTGGTCGTACCCGCCCGCCACTCCTACCTCTACGAGACCCTGCACGGCGCCCGCCCCGTCCTGGAGGAGGCCGGCGTGCGCATCGCCCTGCACATCGCCCCGCAGATCGCCGGCGCCGAACGCCCCCTGGTGGAGCGGGCGTTGGCGGACGGTGCCCGGGGCGTGCTGATCGCCCCCCGCTGGCGCACCCTCGCCGACGAGGAGGCCGACGCCGGGTGGCTGTGCGGGCTGGGCGTACCGACGGTCCTGATGGAGCGCCGGCCACGCCCCGGCAGCGCGCTGCACGCCCTGGACTCCGTGTGCACCGACCACTGGTACGGCGCCCATCTCGCTGTGGAACACCTCGTCGCCCTGGGCCACCGCAGGATCGTCTTCGCGACCCGGGACGACAGCCCCACCGCACGGGCCCTGCGTGTCGCGCTCACCGAGATCGCCGGGGCCCATCCGAAGCTCGACGCCTGGACCCTGACGCTCAGTTCGCCCGGCGCGGGCCCCGTTCGCACGGACGGCGCCGACCGTCCGGCCGTCGACCTGCCCGGTGTCCTGCGCGAACTGGACGCCACGGCCTGCGTGCTGCACGGCGACGTGGACGCGCTGATGCTGGTCCAGGACCTGGCCGTGCACGGCGTCCGGGTGCCGGAGGACTGCTCGGTCGTCGCGTACGACGACGTGGTGGCCGCTCTCGGCAGTACCCCCCTCACCGCCGTGTCCCCGCCGAAGGGCGAGGTCGGCCGGGCCGCCGCCGAACTGCTCCTGCACCGGCTGACAGACCAGCGCGATGCAGGGACGGGACCGGCGCGGCGGGTGGAGCTGCTGCCGGAGCTGAAGGTGCGCGGATCGACACGGCCGTTGAACTGAATGAGCGTTTGACCGCTTTATTTTCTTCTGATCGATCTCTTGACCGTTTCCTGTGAGCCGATCAGGATTCCCGTATCTCGAACAGGACATGTCCCAGGACACCCCCGAGCCGCGGGAGGCACCATGCCTGGTCGACCGGGCCACCGTCTACAGAGCCGCCGGTCCGTGCTCGCCGCGATGGCCGCACTGCCGCTGACAGGTGCCGTGAGCGCCTGCAGCGGGGGAGCGGACTCCTCGTCGAGCGGCACGGGCAAGACCACACACATCACCTTCTGGTCCGCGCTGCGCGGCAGCCAGGAGGTGGTGGACGCCTTCAACAGCACCCACGACAGCATCCAGGTCGACTTCCAGCAGATCCCGTCCGGCGGTCAGGGCGGCTACGCCAAACTCAGCAACGCCGCCCGCGCGGGCAACGCCCCCGACGTGGCCACCATCGAGTACCCGCAGGTGCCCGGCTTCGCCATCGACGGCGTGGCCCGCGACCTCACCTCGTTGATCAGCGACGAACTGCGCGCGGAGCTGCTGCCCCAGGCCCTGGGCCTCACCACCTTCGAACAGCGCGTGTTCAGCGTCCCGTTGGACGTCGAACCGATGGTGATGCACTACCGCGCCGACCTCTTCGCCAAGTACGGCTTCGAAGTGCCGCGTACCTGGGCCGAGTTCGAGGACCTGGCCCGCACCGTGCGGCGCAAGCTGCCCGGCCGGCGGCTGGTCCTCTTCCCCACGGACGGCGGCACCCAGTTCGCCGCGTACGCCTGGCAGGCCGGCGCCCAGTGGTTCGACACCGCCGGCGGTGCCTGGAACGTGTCCCTCGCCGACGCGCCCACCCGGCGTGTCGCCGCCTACTGGCAGCGCCTCATCGACGAGGACCTGGTCTTCGCGAACGCCGTCGAGAGCAGACAGTCCGACGCGCAGATCGCCAACGGCCTGGTGCTCACCCGGCTCACCGGCGCCTGGGAGGCGGGCGCGCAGATGAAGGCGCGGCCCGCACAGGCCGGCCAGTGGCGGATCGCCCCGCTGCCCCAGTGGGACACCGGCCGCCCGGGCGTCGGCACCCACGGCGGCTCGACCTTCGCGGTCACGAAGGACAGCCGACACCCGGAAGCGGCACTGGAGTTCATCACCTGGCAGGTCTCCCACCCCGACGCGCTGCGCGCCCGCCTCTCCAGCGGCACCAGCAGCCAGTACCCGGCCGCGGCCGCGCTGGTCGCCGTCGGCCGCGAGGCGTTCGACCGCGAGTACTACGGCGGCCAGGACATTTACACCCTCTTCGACGAGGAGGCCCACAAGATCCGCGACGGCTGGGTCTGGGGCCCGCGCTTCACCGCCACCCAGCGGGTGATGCAGGACAACTTCGCCCGCGTCGGCGGCGGCCAGGGCTCCCTCATCGACTCCGTGCGCGCGGCCCAGGACGGCACCATGCCCGACCTGAAGGCCCTGGGCCTGTCCACCACCCAGCGCAGCACATGAGCCGGCACCCCACACCGCACGGCATCCGAGCCGACCGAAAGGCAGGTGACACCCCATGACCGCGACCACCCAGGCCCAGCACCGCGCGCCTGCCACCGCCTCCCGCGCCGCCGGCCCCGCCTCGGCCCGCCGCACCCGAAAAGCGGCCCGCCGCCGTCAACTCGCCGCGTGCGCCGTCCTGATGGCCCCGTTCTTCGCCCTCCTGGTCACCATCTTCCTGATCCCCGTCGGTACAGCCGTCTACCTGAGCTTCTTCAGCGACGACCAGCCCGGCCTCGGCTTCGGCCCCGAACGCACCATCTTCGTCGGCCTGCGCAGCTACGCCGCAGTCCTCACCGACCCCACGTTCCTGTCCGGGCTCGCCACGGTCGCCCTGTACTGCCTGATCTACATTCCCCTGATGGTGATCGGCGCGCTCGCCCTCGCCCTGCTCCTCGACTCCGGCGTCGTCCGCCTGCGCGCCTGGGCCCAGCTCGGTCTGTTCCTGCCGCACGCCGTGCCCGGCATCATCGCCGCCCTCATCTGGCTGTACCTCTACACACCCGGCATCAGCCCCGTCATCGACCTGTTCGCCAAGGCCGACATCACCATCGACTTCCTCGGCATCCACACCGTCCTCCCGGCGATCGTGAACATCGCCCTGTGGAGCAACCTCGGCTACAACATGGTCGTCTTCTACGCCGCCCTCCAGGCCGTACCCCGCGAGGTCATCGAGGCGGCGGTCGTCGACGGCGCGGGCCCTGTCCGCACGGCGCTCCAGGTCAAGACACCCCTGGTACGCACCTCCATCGTGATGGTCGCCATCTTCACCCTCATCTGGGCGTTGCAGCTGTTCACCGAGCCCGTGCTGCTCAGCCAGTCCTCCCCGATGATCAACTCCCGCTTCTCGCCGAGCATGTACATCTACGACGCCGCCTTCACCCGCAACAACTACAGCCTCGCGGCAGCCGCCTCGGTCGTCCTCCTCGTCTGCACGATCGCCCTGTCCTACGGCGTCACCCGCTGGACCAGCCGCGCCAACACCCCCGAGGAGACGGCCCGATGAGCACCGGCGACAGCACCCTCATGCGCCCGCGCCTGCTCGGCCGGGCCACGGTCAACGTGGTCGTCGCGCTCTCCGTCCTCTATACCCTGCTGCCTGTCCTGTGGCTGGTCCTCGCCGCCGGCAAGAACCGCGACGCCCTGTTCAGCAGCAACCTGTTGTCGCTGAGCGACTTCTCGTTCGTTCAGAACCTGCGCGACCTGTTCGCCATGGACGACGGCCTGTACAGCCGCTGGTACGTCAACAGCCTGCTGTACGCCGTCATCGGCGCCGGCGTCGGCGCCCTGGTGAGCGTGGCCTGCGGCTATGCCTTCGACAAGTACCGCTTCCGGCACAAGGAGAAGCTGTTCGGTGTGGTCCTGGCCGCCGTCATGGTGCCGCAGACGGTGCTCGCTCTGCCGCTGTACCTGATGGCCTCGGAGGCCGGCCTCGTCAACACCTTCTGGGCCGTGTTCATCCCCGTCCTGTTCAACCCGTTCGGCGTCTACCTCGGCCGTATCTTCAGCCAGGGCTATGTCCCCGACGAGGTCCTGGAGGCCGCCCGGGTGGACGGCGCGGGCGAACTCACCACCTACGTACGGGTGGCGCTGCGGATGCTCGGCCCCGGACTGGTCACCGTGTTCCTGTTCCAGCTCACCACCATCTGGAACAACTTCTTCCTGCCCATGGTGATGCTCTCCGACCAGGACCTCTATCCCGTCAGCCTCGGCCTGTACCAGTGGAACAGCTCGGCCTCCGTGTCACCCGAGTACTACCCCGTGGTGATCATGGGCTCCCTGCTCGCCGTACTGCCCCTCATCCTCGCCTTCGCCCTGCTGCAACGCTTCTGGCGCAGCGGACTGACCGCGGGTTCCGTCAAATAGCCGCTCGTCGCACACGAGTTACCGACCAGCAAGGAGTCCCCGACCCCGAATGACCGTGTCCTCACCGGGCCCCGGCTTCCGCCCCAGAGCCGCCCTCGCCATGTCCCCGGACGCCGCTGCCGCCGTCCTAGATCCCGACTCGCTCACCGCCCTCGCCGCCGTCTGCGACCTCGCTCCGCTGCCCGTCCTCGACGACTTCGGCACCGAGCGCGCCCGCAGGATCCTCGCCGACGTGGACCTCCTCGTCACCGGCTGGGGCTGCCCCGTCCTGGACGCCGACGCCCTCGCGGCGGCGCCCCGGCTGCGGGCGATCGTGCACACGGCGGGCAGTGTCCGCCCGCATGTCACCGACGCCTGCTGGGAGCGCGGCATCGAGGTGTCGTCGGCCGCCGCCGCCAACGCCCTGCCGGTCGCCGAGTACACCCTCGCCATGATCCTGCTCACCGGCAAGCAGGTGCTGGAACGGGCCCACGCCTATGTCACCACCCGCACCCGCGACGACTGGCTGCGCACCTCCCGCACGATCGGCAACTACCGCCGGACCGTCGGCATCGTCTCCGCCTCCCTGGTCGGCCGCCGCGTCATCGAACTCCTACGCCCCCACGACTTCGAGATCCTCCTGTACGACCCCTACGTCACCGACGCCGACGCGGCCGAACTGGGCGTGGAGCGCGTCGAGTTGGACGCCCTCTTCACCCGCTCCGACACGGTCAGCCTGCACACCCCCCTGCTGCCCACCACCCGGGGCCTGGTGAGCCGCCCCCTGATCGAGTCCATGCGCCCGGGCGCCGTGTTCATCAACACCGCCCGGGGAGGCGTCGTCGACCAGGACGCCCTCACCGAGGCAGTCCGGGCGCGCCGCGTCCGCGCGGTGCTCGACGTCACCGACCCTGAAGTCCTGCCGCCCGAGCACCCGTTGTGGAAGTTCCCCAACGCGCTCCTCACCCCCCACCTGGCCGGTTCCCAGGGCAACGAGTGGCGCCGCCTGGCCGACCTCGCCGTCGGCGAGACGGAACACTGGGCGGCCGGCGCCGGATTCCGCCATCCCGTACGACGCGAAAGGCTGGCCTTCCTCGCATGAGCAGCACGACCCGTATCAGCAGCATGGGCATCCCCTTCGAATTCCCGCCCGAGGACCGCGAGTTGAGCCCGCACACCGGGTACACCCGCGCCCACTGGGAGGCCGTGGCGGACGGCCTGCTGGGCGCCGCATGGCGCTGGAGCACCCCCGGCGGAGCCCTGCTCGACCTGCCCGGCGCCCCTTCGCGCTCGGGCGTGCGCTCCGACGGGCTGGAAGGCTACGCCCGCACGTTCCTCGCCGCCGCCTTCCGCGTCGCGGGCGCCGACGGCGACGATCCGCACGGCTGGCTGGACCGCTACGCCCAGGGCCTCGCCGCGGGCACCGCCACCCCCGGCCGCGCGGACACCGAGTCCTGGCCGCTGATCCTCGACCACGATGTGCAGGGCCAGCCGATGGTCGAGTCGGCCTCCGTCGCCCTCGGACTGCGACTGACGGCGCCCTGGCTGTGGAAACGGCTCGACTCCGCCGTACAGGACCGGGCGGAGGAATGGCTGCGCGGCTCGCTGCGGCACTCGCCGGCCCCGAACAACTGGTATCTGTTCCCCTACACGGTCGCGGGATTCCTGGAGTCCGTGGGGCGCGGTGACGCCGAGACGGCGCGGATCCGTGAGCGCGCCCTGGAGCTGATGGAGACCTGGTACCGGGGCGACGGCTGGTACGCCGACGGCGACGGCCGGGCCTTCGACCACTACAACGGCTGGGCCCTGCACCTGTACCCGGTACTGGACGCCCACCTGGGCGACGACCGGGAACTGTCCGCCCTGTACGGCCCCCGGCTGCGCGAACACCTCGACGGCTTCGCCCTGATGTTCGGCGGAGACGGCGCGCCCATCCACTTCGGCCGCTCCCTCTCGTACCGCTTCGCCGCCTCCGCCGCCGTCGGCCTCGGGGCCCTCACCGGCGACACCCCGCTCACCCCGGGCACGAGCCGCCGCCTCATCAGCGGCAGCCTGCGCCACTTCCTGGACCGGGGCGCCCTGACCGAGGACGGCCTGCTGACCCTCGGCTGGCACGGCCCGCACGCGGCCACCCTGCAGACCTACTCGGGTCCGGCGTCCCCGTACTGGGCCTCGAAGGCCTTCGTCTCCCTGCTCGCCCCCGCCGACGCCCCCCTCTGGACGGCCCGCGAGGAACCGGCACCGGTGGAGGACGGCGACCGGGTGCTGGCGCTGCCCGCACCGGGACTGCTGGTGCAGTCGACCCGCGCGGACGGCATCGTACGGCTGCACAACCACGGCAGCGACCACGTCCGCCCGCACGAGGGCGAGGCGGCGGCCGAGGACGACCCGCACTACGGACGCCAGGCCTACTCGACGCACTCCGGCCCGACCGCCCCCGCCAACATCGCCGACAACCACCTCTCCGTGGAGATCGGCGGCCGGGGCAGTGTGCGCCGCCGCATCCACCCGCTCGGCGCCGGCCACGGCGACGGCTGGGGCTGGGCCGCCTCCTGGCACCGCCCCGTCTTCACCTCCGGGCCGCCCATGGTGCCGGGCCTGCGGGTGGAGAGCGTCACGGTGGTACGAGGCCGCCACGAACTGCGCGTCCACCGCGTGATCACCGCTCCGGCCGGCGCACGCGTCACCCACACCGGCTGGGCCACGGGCCCCGAGGAACAGCTGACGTCGGCCCTGCACGGCCTGTACGGCTGGACCCCGGACGCGGAGGAGACACGCGCCCCCCAGGGCACCGCCTACACCCGCTGGGCCCTGGTCCCCCGCCTGACCGGCGAGGCCTCCGGAACGTCACTGCACGTGGCCCTGGCCGCACTCACGGCGGACCCGGAACCGCTGGTGCCCGGCCAGGTGGTCACAGGCGTCGAGGTGACCGACGAGGCGGTCGAGGTGCACTGGACCGAGGACGGAACGCGCACGAGGATCACCTTCGACCCGGTAGCAGTGGAGCACGGCACCCAGGACTGACAGGCACTGGTGAACTGAGGTGCGCACCCGCGCCCCGACAGGGGCGCGGGGAACTGCGCGACCAGCCCCCACCGGCCCGCGGCAAAAGAACTGCATACGGAGAACAACCGCCCGCTAGGGCAACAACTTGTCCAACGCCCGCGTACCCTCCTCCGCCAGCTTCCGCTCCGCCCACGCGAGGTTGCGCGGAGTAAGGTCACGGCCCGCCGCAAGCACCACGTCCTCGGCCGACGCCCCATGCTCCGCACCGGTGTGCAGCAAGGCGTCGGGGGTCGTGGTGTCGTCGGAAAGAGAGGGCGAATCGGCGTTCTGGATCGGCATGACGTCTCCTTGCTCGACCGGACCTGCTACCACCATGCACAGCGCACGTCTCTCGCGCACCCCACGCACGGAAATCCGTCCCTATTCGTCCGCGCCGGTCAGTGGTTCGTCCGAGGCCGGAACGATCCTTGCCGTGAGGTCCGGCCCGGCCATCTGCGGGTCGAACGGGAACATGGGCCGGCGGATGCGGCGGTGTCCCAGGCGCGCGAGATCCTGGTCGACGCCACCGGGGGTGAGCGCGAGCTTCCAGCCGACGGCCATGTCGAACAGCTCCGGTTCGAGGTAGCCGATCTTGACGAGGACGAGGTCGGCGCCGCGCGGATCGAGGTCCAGGTCGGTGAAGTCGTGCTCGTGGTGGTACGGCTTCCGCAGCCGGGTGAGGATGACATGGACGCTGCCGACGCGCAGGACGACCTCGGTGCCGGCGTCCCGGTCCCCGTGCCGCACGGCGTGCACGACCCCGGTCATGGTGAGCGGCCCGGCGTGCCGGTCGTCCACCTCGGCACCGGCCGTGACCGTGACGACCGCCCCGACGCCCGCGTTCGACGCGGTCTCGACGGCGGCGGGCCCGGGCACCGAGGCGTAGATCACCGTCGGGCCGTCCGGGTCCTTGAACTCGGGCCGGTCCAGGACGCGCGCGAGCCCCCAAGTCACGTCACCGGCGCCGCCCGCCGTCGGGTTGTCCCCGGTGTCGCTGATGAAGTAGGGACGGGCGTCCGACGCGAGCGCCTCGTCCAGACACGCGTCCAGTGACCCGGTCGGCGCGACGAACGCGAACCTGCTCCGCGCCTCCCAGAAGCCGCGCGCCAGCCGTTCGGCACCGGCGCTCACGGCGGCTTCGTCGGACCCGGTGACGACGATCGCGGCCCGGTTGCGCGGCTCGTCCGCCCACGCGTACCCGACCCAGATCGCGGCATCCAGCACACCGTCCGCCGCTTCCACCTCGTCGACGGCCGCGTACACGCTCCGCGCGGGCTCGATCCGCGTCGAGGTCTGCTCACCGGCCAGCAGCACGGGCACCGGAATCCAGGCCTTGACCGGCCGCGGGGCGCCGCCGACCAGCAGTTCCACCAGGTTCCGTACCGCCCGCTCCTTCGTCTCCATGTGGTCCTCGTGCGGGGCCATCCGGTAGCAGGTGATCAGATCGCTCCGGTGGGCGAGCTCGCGCGAGACGTTGCCGTGCAGGTCCATGGATGTGGACACGATCACGTCCGGCCCGATGATCTCCCGGATCCGGGCCAGCAGGACCGCCTCCGCGTCGTCGACGCCCTCCACCGTCATCGCGCCGTGGATGTCGTACCAGAGGCCGTCGACGGGCCCCAACTCCCTTAGCCTGTCGATGAGTTCGTCGGAGAGTTCCGCGAACGCGGCAGCAGTGACCGTCCCGCCGGGCAGCGCCTTGCCGACCAGCGCGCCCCGCCACTCGGCCGCCTCCCGCAACGGCGCCCCGGGCGCCAGGAACGGGTAACGGGTGAGGACGTCCGCGCCGCGCTGCGGATGGAAGGCCGGCGCCTCGGTGCGCGCGGGGGAGAAGGTCGATGACTCGATACCGAGCCCGGCGATCGCGATGACGGGACAGGCTATGGCGTTACGGGGCTGAGGCACGGTTCCTCGCAGGGTGTCGGGCGCACGGTGTCAGGCATGGCGGGCGGGAGTGTCGGAGGCGGCCAGGGTCTGCAAGGCGTGCGCCAGCGCCCGTTGCAGCGCGAACCGGCCCGCGCCGACCAGCCCGGCGTCGGCGCCGAGACTCGCCCGCTCGATCACCAGCTGCTCGGTCACCAGCGGATGGCAGCCCTCGTACAGCTGACTGCGGACGGCGGCCACGAACGGCTCCAGCGTCGACAGCAGACCCCCGAGATACACGGCGTCGGGGTTGAAGAAGTTGACGTTCGCCGACAGGACGGTGCCGAGATAGCGGCCCGCCCGGCGCACCGCACCGGTCGCCTCCGGGTCGGCGTCCCTGGCCAGCCCGACCACGTCCTCGATGGAGTGGACGTCGGCGCCCCGCTCCCGCAGGATCCGTACGAGCGCCGCACCCGACGCGACCGTCTCCAGGCAGCCGGTGTTGCCGCAGGAGCACGGCGTGCCGCCCTCGTTCTCGACGCGGACGTGGGTGATCTCGCCGGCCGCCCCGGTGCCGCCCCGGTACAGCCGGCCGTCGGCGATGACCCCGGCGCCGATGCCGGAGCCCACCTTCACCATGATCGACTGGCGCCGTTCGGCGGGCTGGACGCTGTGCTCGCCCACCGCCATGCAGTTCGCGTCGTTCTCGATCGCCGCCGGCACGCCGAAGCGGTCCTCCAGCCAGGACCGCACCGGGAACCTGTTCCAGCCGGGCATCCGCGCCGGCAGGGTGACGACCCCCGACTCGACGTCCACCGGGCCCGGCAGACACAATCCGACGCCCCGCAGTAACTCCCGGCCGTGCCGCGCGGCCAGTGCCTCCAGGGTCTCGGCGAGGCCGGGCAGCGCCGCCTCCGGGCCCTCGGCGGTGGCGAACAGCACCGTCGACACATCGGTGAGCCCGCCCGCGGGGAACACCACGCCGACGCGGGCGTGCCTGCTGCCCAGGTCCGCCGCGACCGCGAACCCGTCGGTGTCGCCGAGCCGCAGCACCTTCCGTGGCCGCCCGCCCGTGGAGGACCGGGTGCCCTGCTCCGCGACCAGCCCGTGGGTCACCAGCTGGCCGACGGTGAACGAGATCGTCGAGGGCGCGGCGCCCAGCAGCCCGGCCAGCTCGGTCCGGGTGGTCGCCTGCCCGGAGGCCAGCAGTTCGAGCACCCGCTCGGCCAGCGAGGAGACACCCGGGGAGGCCCTCCGGTGATGCGGGAGACTTTTTTCAGTCATGGGTGAAGTAACTTCCGACGTGGGGGCTGGATGTGGCGAGCGTACGTCGCTGATCGCACTCTGCGGCTTTTTTCAGAACAGCAGAAACAGGCTTTTTACAGCGGGGCATCTGTTTCTTCGTACCTGCGAGTCGTTGACTGGCTCATCAACCACACCTCACATCTCCGGTGCTCCGAGGAGAACCATGTCGTCCCCTGCTCGCACGGCGCTCGTCGCCGGTGTCATCGTCTCGGCGGGCGCGCTGCTGCTCGCGGGCTGTTCCGGCACGAGTGACACGTCGTCCGCATCGAAGGACTCCATCAACTACGCCCTGCCCGCGAACTTCACCCCGAACTGGATCCTGCCGATCGGCACCGCGGCCCACCTCAACACCAACAACAACTCCATCGCGGCGAGCCTGTGGGAACCGCTCATCGCGTACGACGGCTCAACCGGGAAGATCGCCTGGAACAAGAAGGCGTCGATCGCCACCGCCGCAGACTTCGCCACCGACGGAAAGAGCGTCACCATCACGCTCGGCGACCGTAGTTGGAGCGACGGCAAGCCGATCACCGCACGGGACGTCGAGTTCTGGTTCAACGTCATCAAGGCGAACAAGGCGGAGTGGGCCGGCTACAACCCCGGCAAGGCCCCCGACAACTGGACCGCGTTCAAGGCTGTCGACGACCGCCACTTCACGATCACCTTCGACCAGGCCTACAACTCCCAGTGGATGCTGGCCAACGAGCTGAGTGCCATCACCCCGCTGCCCCAGCACGCCTGGGACAAGGCCGGCGTGTCGGCCGCCGTGTCGGACGCCGACCGTACGCCCGCGGGCGCCAAGCAGGTGTGGACGTACCTCAACACGGCCGCGAAGAACATCTCCGGCTACGACAGCGACCCTCTGTGGAAGACCATCAGTGGCCCCTACTCGGTCAAGTCCTTCGCCACCTCCGGCAAGGTCGTTCTCGCCGCCAACACGAAGTACGACGGTGGCGAGAAGCCGGACATCGCCACCGTGAACCTGCTGCCGTTCACGACAGCCGACGCCGAGAAGAACGCCCTGCGCTCCGGAGGCGTCGACTACGGCTACATCGAGGCCACCGACCTCGACCAGAAGGACAGCTTCACCAACCGGGGCTACGCCGTGAAGCCCTGGTCCGGCTGGGCGATCACCTATCTGCCGTACAACTTCAACAACCCCGCCATGGGCGCCGTGTTCAAGCAGTTGTACGCCCGCCAGGCCGTCCAGAAGTCCATCGACCAGGCCGGCCTCGCCAAGGTCATCTTCAACGGCACCGCCGTTCCCGGCTACGGTCCGATTCCGCAGGCCCAGTCCTCCGACTTCCTCTCGGCCACTCAGAAGAGCGACCCGTACCCCTTCTCGACCGAGGAGGCCAAGTCCCTTCTCGCCGGGCACGGTTGGAGCGAGCAGGGCGGGGTCATGGTGTGCACGGACGCGGGTACCGGCGCCGCGCAGTGCGGTGAAGGCGTCGAGAAGGGCACGAAGTTCGAGATGCAGGTGCTGTCGCAGTCCGGTTCGACCGTGACCGACAACATGATGAGCGCGATCCAGTCGTCCCTCGCGAAAACCGGCATCAAGTTCACCATCAAGACCGCGCCCGTCAACTCCGTACTGGCGCAGACCCCGCAGTGCACCGAGAGCCAGGCCGTCTGCAAGTGGCAGCTGTCCTTCTTCGGCACGGCCGGCAGCTGGTACTTCAACGCCTTCCCGACCGGTGACTCCCTCTTCCAGACCAAGGGCGGCTCGAACTTCGGCAACTACTCCAACCCGGACGTCGACAAGCTCATCACCGCCTCCACCACGTCCACGTCCAACCAGGCCATCCAGGACTACAGTTCGGCCCTCGCCAAGGACCTGCCCGTGGTCTGGCTGCCCGAGCCCGTCTACCAGATCTCCGTCGTCAAGAACGGCCTCGGCGGCTTCTCCCAGGACTCACTCGCCAACTTCCACCCCGCACAGTGGAAGTGGACCAACTGAGGCTCCTCGCATGGACACTCTTCTCTACCTGACCCGGCGGATCCTCCAGGCCCTCGCGGTGATCCTCATCGTGACCGTGGTGGTCTTCTGCCTCCTGCACGCGCTGCCCGGGGGTCCCGCACGCGGGATCCTCGGCCCGCAGGCCACCGCCCAGCAGATCGCCGCCTTCAACCACGAACAGCGCCTCGACCAGGCCCTGCCCGTCCAGTACGTCCACTACCTGGGCACCCTGCTCCACGGCGACCTCGGCACCTCGTACACCCTCAACGAGGCCGTCTCCACCCTCATCGGACAGCGCCTGCCCAAGACCCTCGTCCTCACCGTCCTGTCCGCGTTCCTCGGGCTGCTCCTCGCGATCCCCCTCGGCATGTGGCAGGCCGTCCGGCGCAACAAGCCCGTCGACTACGTCATCACCACGCTCGGCTTCGTCGCCTACGCGACCCCCGTGTACTTCCTCGGCCTGATCCTGGTGCTGGTCTTCACCCAGTGGCTGCCCTGGTTCCCGTCCCAGGCACCCCAGGGCGAGACCCTCGGCCAGGTCCTCGCGCAACCGAACGCGCTGGTGCTCCCGGTCGTGGCGGGCGCCGCGTCAATGGTCGCCGTCTTCAGCCGCTACATGCGCGCCGCCACCCTGGAGAACCTCTCCGAGGACTACGTCCGCACCGCCCGCGCCGGCGGCTCACGGCAGGGCGCCATCCTGCGGCGGCACGTGTTCCGCAACTCCCTCACGCCCGTCGTCGCCATGCTCGGCTACTACGTGCCCGTCCTCTTCGGCGGTGCCCTCGTCGTCGAGCAGCTCTTCAACTACCCGGGAATGGGCCTGCTGTTCTGGAGCGCGGCCCAGTCCTCCGACTACCCGGTACTGCTCGGCTGCGTCCTCGTCATCTCCGTCGCCACCGTCGTCGGCACGCTCCTCGCCGACATCGTGCAGCGCCTCGTCGACCCCCGAGTGAAGGCAGGCCGAGCATGAGCGCCGTACTGCACACGACGACTCCGGTGGCGGAGCCGGTCGCCGGATACCGGCTGCCCCTGCGCCGGTTCGCGCGCAACCGGCTCGCGGTCGCCGGGCTCGTGGTCGTCGTTCTCTTCCTGCTGTTCTGCTTCGTGGGCCCGCTCCTCTACTCCACCGACCAGACCCACACCGACCTCACTCAGGTCAACCTCGCCCCGAACGGCTCCCATTGGCTCGGCACGGACGCTGTCGGCCACGACGAGCTCGGGCGGCTGATGTACGGCGGGAAGGTGTCCCTCCTCGTCGGTCTCGCGGCCGGCGTCCTCGCCACCGTCATCGGCACGCTGTGGGGTGCGGTCGCCGGCTACGCGGGCGGCTGGATCGACGCGGTGATGATGCGGGTCGTCGACGCGGGCATCGCCATCCCGGCCCTGTTCATCCTGCTCGTCGTCTCCGCGATCACCACCCCGGACGCCCTCGGCCTGATCGTCATCCTCGGTCTGGTGTCCTGGCTGGTGCCGTCCCGGCTCATCAGGGCCGAGACGCTCACCCTGAAGAACCGCGACTACGTCCTGACGCTGCGCGCCATCGGCGGCACCCACGCCCGCGCCATCGCCCGGCACATCCTGCCCAACTCGGTCTCGACCATCGTCGTCGCGGCCACCTTCCAGGTCGCCGACGCGATCCTGCTCGTCGCGTACGTCTCCTACCTCGGCCTCGGCGTCCAGCCGCCGTCGACCGACTGGGGCGGCATGCTGTCGGCCGGCCTCACCGCCGCGTACTCGGGCCGCTGGTGGCTCATCGTTCCGCCGGGCCTCGCCATCATCCTCGTCGTCTGCGCGTTCAACGCGATCGGCGACGGACTGCGCGACGCCTTCGACGTCAAGGGGCGTGGATGAACATCCTGGAGATCGACAACCTGGACGTCACCTTCACCACGGAGACCGGCGAGGTACCCGCCGTCCGTGACGTGTCGCTGCACGTCCGCCCCGGTGAAACCCTCGCCCTCGTCGGCGAGTCCGGCTCCGGCAAGTCGACGGTCGCCCTCGCCGCACTGGGCCTCCTGCCGGGCAACGCACGCGCGACGGGCCGCGTCGGCATCGGGGGCACCGACGTCGTCGGCGCGAGCGAGGCCGACCTGTCCCGGCTGCGCGGCCGTACGGCGTCCATGGTGTTCCAGGAGCCCGCCACCGCCCTCGACCCGCTCACCCGGATCGGCGCCCAGATCGCCGAGGTCGTACGCAACCACCGCCCCCTCTCCGCCAAGGAGGCCGCCGCGGAGGCGGTCGCCCTTCTGCGCCGCGTCGGTATCCCCGACCCCGAGCAGCGGGCGTCCGCCTTCCCCTTCCAGCTGTCCGGCGGGCAGCGCCAGCGCGTCGTCATCGCCATGGCCATCGCCAACGCGCCCGGCCTGCTCATCGCCGACGAACCGACCACCGCCCTCGACGTCACCGTCCAGGCCGAGATCCTCGACCTGCTGCGCGCCCTCGCCGCCGACTCCGGCACCGGTGTCCTGCTCGTCACGCACAACATGGGCGTCGTCGCGGACTTCGCCGACCGGGTCGCCGTCATGTTCCAGGGGGAGATCGTCGAGACGGGACCGGTCGAGGAGGTGCTGCTGCGGCCCGCCCACGAGTACACGCGGCGGCTGCTGTCGGCGGTGCCGAGACTGACGGTCGCCGAGCCGGGTGACGTGCCCGCAGTGGCAGCCGAGGTGCCGAAGACCGACGCCTTTGCCGCTCCCGTGGTCGAACTCCGGGACATCTCCGTCCACTTCGGCCGCGGTCGCCGTGCCGTACGTGCCCTCCAGGACGTCTCCCTCACCGTCGCCCCCGGCGAAACCGTGGGCCTGGTCGGCGAGTCCGGCTCCGGCAAGTCGACGGCGGCCCGCGTCGCCCTCGGCCTCGTCCCGCCGACGTCCGGCTCGGTCGCCCTCTTCGGCACCGACCTCGGCCGGGCCCGGGGACGCGCTCGGCGCGCCTTGCTCGCCGGGGTCGGCGTGGTCCTTCAGGACCCGGTGGCCTCGCTGGACGCGCGGATGAGCGTCGGAGAATGCGTCGCCGAACCGTTGCGCGTCCACCGCAGAGGCATGTCGGGCGCCGAGCTCCGGGCGCGGGTCGCCGAGGTGCTCGAACTGGTGCGGCTGCCAAGGGAGTTGGCGGCGCGCGGACCGCGTGAGCTGTCCGGGGGTCAGCGCCAGCGGGTCAGCCTCGCCCGCGCGCTCGTCCTCGAACCGCGACTGCTGGTGGCCGACGAACCGACCAGTGCCCTCGACGTGAGCGTCCAGCAGACGGTCCTCGAAGTGATCACCGAGCTCCAGGACGAACTGGGCTTCGCCTGCCTGTTCGTCTCCCACGACCTCGCCGTGGTCCAGCGGTTCGCACAGCGCGTGGTCGTCCTGCGCGCCGGCCAGATCGAGGAACAGGGCCCCACGGCAACCACCCTCCTTCACCCCACGACGGCCTACACCCGCCGCCTCATCGCCGCCGTCCCCGTCCCCGACCCGATCCTGCAACGCCGACGCCGCACGGAACGCCGGGCCGCGCTCGCCGCCGGTGGGACGGGGGTGACGGTGTGACGGGTGTCCTGCGCCCTGGTACGGCTTGCAGCCGGCGTGTTTTCGCCGCTGTGCCTGTGCCGGCCGGTCGTGCCGCGTCGAGGAGGGTCCTACGTCCTGACGCGAAGTGCATCCGGCGCCTCATATGTGCCGTCCCCGACCCGGTCCTGCAGCACAGGCACCGCACAGAACGCCGGGCCGCGCTCGTCGCCGGTGGGACGGAGGGCTCGGTGTGACGCTCTCCGCTGCCGACGTGTACGGCGGTGTCGACATCGGTGGTACGACCACCCAGGTCGTGCTGTGCGCACCCGATCTCACGGTGCTCACCCGGGCCGAGGTGCCCACCCCGGCGGCGGACGGTGGGCAGGCGATGACCGATGCCGCGCTGGGCGCGCTCACCGCCCTCCTCGCGCGGACACCGGCCCGTCTCTTCGGTGTCGGAGTCGGCGCGGCGGGCGTCGTCGATGCGGACGCCGGGCGCGTTCTTGTCGCCAGTGACTCCTTCCACGGCTGGGCCGGCTTCGAGGTGACGGCGACGATCCGGGCGGCGCTCGGAGTACCGGCGTACCTCGACAACGACGTCAACGCGTTCCTGCGGGGCGAGGCGGCGAAGGGTGCCGTGGCGGGCGTGTCCCATGCTCTCGGGATGACGCTGGGCACCGGCGTCGGCGGTGCGCTGTGGCTGGACGGGGCGCTGTACGACGGTCCGTACGGTGCCGCCGGTGAGATCGGCCACGTACCGGGCTTCGGCGACCTGCCCTGTACCTGCGGCGCCCGGGGGCACCTGGAGACGCTCGCCTCCGGGCGGGCGATCGGGCGCCGGTACGGCGAGCGCACCGGACGCGCCGGGCTCACGGCCAGGGCGGTCGCGGCGGCGGCGGACGCGGGCGACCGCGACGCGGCCGCCGTGTACGAGGAGGCGGGGGCGGCCCTCGCCCGGGCGATCCTCATCACCGCCGGCCTGCTGGACCTCACCGCCTACGTCGTCGGCGGCGGCGTCAGCCGCGCCTGGCACCTCCTCGAACCGGCCGTCAGTGCGGCCCTCGCCGCCGAGCCACCGGTCAGCGGACGCTCCGTCAGTGTCGTACGGGCCGGCCTCGGAAGCGACGCCGTCGCGGTCGGGGCGGCCTCCCGCGTGCGGGACGAACTCGCCCCGGACACACGGGCGTACGAGGCCAGGGAGCCGTCACTCGAACCGTGACGTGTCTCCCGCGCCCCGGCGCACGATCTCGGCCTCGCCGCTGGAGAAGTCGATCACCGTCGTCGGCTCCGTGCCGCAGTCCCCGGAGTCGACGACCGCGTCCACGACATGGTCGAGCCGCTCCTTGATCTCCCAGCCCTGGGTGAGCGGCTCCTTCTCGTCGGGCAGCAGCAGCGTGCTGGACAGCAGCGGCTCGCCCAGCTCGGCGAGGAGAGCCTGCGCGACCGTGTGATCGGGGATGCGCACGCCCACGGTCTTCTTCTTCGGATGCAGCAGCTTGCGCGGCACCTCGCGCGTTGCCGGGAGAATGAACGTGTAGCTGCCCGGGGTCGAGGCCTTCACGGCCCGGAACACGTCGTTGTCGACCTGGACGAACTGGCCGAGCTGCGCGAAGTCCCGGCACACGAGGGTGAAGTGGTGACGGTCGTCGAGCTGCCGGATCGACCGGATGCGGTCGATGCCGTCACGGCTGCCGAGCTGACACCCCAGCGCGAAGCAGGAGTCCGTCGGGTACGCGATCAGCGCACCGGAGCGGATGCTGTCGGCCACCTGACTGATCGTGCGGGGCTGCGGGTTGTCGGGATGGACGTCGAAGTACCTTGCCATTCGCCGAGTTTATGCCGTCGGGCCACCAGACCCGCGCAGGCCCGTACCCGCCACCGCGCAGCTACCGGGCCCGGGCGTGGGGGCAGGCGGCGGCCCGGCCATAATGCGGTGTGAACGTGATGGACCAGGGAGCTGCCGTGCCGGGCAGCAGGACCGCCCCCACGTGGGTGGACGAACTCCTCGACCACCTGCGGCCGGGCGCGCGCGACCTCGGCCGGGTGGCCGAGTGGCTCGCCGGCGCCGTCGAGGCGGAGGTGTCCCTCCAGGACCCGGTCGGCACCCTCCTCGCCGGTACCCGGCTGCTCGCCGACGATGATCTGGTGACGGAGGTGGCCACCGGCCGGATCGCTTCCGCCGCGGTGCACACACGAGGACGCCATGTCCGGCTGGCCGGACTCGGACATCCCGTCACCAAGGGCGTGCTCGCGGTGGCCAGGACCGAACCCTTCGACCAGCGCGCCGCGGAGATCGTCGCCCGCACCGTCTGGGTACTCGAACTGCTCCTGCGGGAACGCGAGACGATCAGCGCCGCTCACCGGCTCGGCCGGGCGACCTCCGACCTCAAGCTGGCCATCCTCCAGCTGCTGATGGTGGCCGACATCATCGCGGCCCGCCGGGTGGCCGCCGGTCTCTGGCCCGGCCTGTTGGACACCGACACCGCCTGCGTCTATGTCCTGGAAGGCCACTCCGCGCAACGGGACGACCTCGCCGAGGACTGCCAGGCGGCGGCGGAGGGACACGCCCTCATCGTCCGCTGCCCGGCCGTGGACGAGCACCTGATCGTCGTGGCGCCCGTCGACCGGGGCCAGGAGAGGGCAGGTGAGGAACTGCGCGCCCTCGTCGGCCGGCGTCCCGGCACGTTCATCGGCGGCAGCGCCCGGCAGAGTCTGGCCCAGACCGCCACGGCGTACGGACAGGCCATCAGTGCCCTCGCCGTGGCCCGCTTCCGCCCGGACCGGGCCGCCGTGTACGCCGAACGCACCCACCCCGAGCGGCTGATGAACCCGGCGGCGCTGCGCGGCTGGTCGGACCGGCTGCTGCGCCCGCTCGACGACCTGCGCCACCACACCCGCGCCGAACTCCTCGCCACCACCCGTCTCGGCTTCGAGTTCACCGCAGTCAAGACGGCGATCATTCTCGGCGTCAGCCGCAACACCGTGCGCGCCCGGATGGAGCGCCTGGAAGGCCTGCTCGACGCCGACTTCTCGGACCTCACCACCCGCGCCGCCGTCCAACTGGCCCTGAACACCGAGGCGGCGGCCCCGGAAGGACCGCGCCCGCCCGCGCCCCCGCCGGCCGGACTGAGCGAACTGCTGCGCACGGAACCGCTCCGCGCCTGGGCGGACAGCCTCCTCGGCCGTCTCACCACCGACACGCGGGACCTGCGGCGGACGGTCCGTACCTGGATAGCCGCCGGCGGCAACGCGGAACGCACCGCGCACATGCTCGGCATCCACGCGCAGACCGTGCGCGACCACGTACGCGGCGCGGAACCCGTCCTCGAACGCCAGCTTCTCGCCGGCGGCAGCGACCTGTACGAGGTGGTCCTCGCCCATCTGGCGCTCGGCGACCTCGACGAACCCGCCGTCGGGCGGGCGAAGCGGGACCATCCGGACGTGACTGTGCACGAGTGAGTCCTCCGTGCACGCGAGAGGGCATTGGCGAGATACACACCCTGCATCCACGCGCGTAGGTTCATCTGGACGCCGGTGCTCCGGTACGTGCACCTCCCCAAAAGGTGTGCCGGAGCGTCGGCGCCCACGACGTGGCGCCTGGCCGGAATCCGGCCTCGGGGCCCGCGGGCGCGGGGGCGTGGCCGGCACGGGGGTGCGGCCGTGTCCCCGCACCCGCGCCGTTCGCCGCGAGTATCCGGCCGGTTCGTGGGAACTCGGCGGCCATGAACACGGCAGACGCAGGACAGGTACTCGCCGCGTCGAGCGACGTACTCAATGTGATCGCCGCCTTCGCGGGCGGCCTGATCGTCTCGGGCCTGCTGATCTGGGCCGTCCGGTTCGGAATGACGGTGCGCCGGGCGGAATCGGATCCACCCAGGCCCGAGGAGCAGCCCAGGCTGCCGGAGTCCGGGCCGGTGCACGAGGAGCGGGAGAGGCGCGAGCCCGACGAGGTGCCGCACGCCTCACAGGAGAGCGAGCGGCTCATGCCGCACAACCTCCACTCCTCCGGAACGAAACGCGGCGAGGACCAGAGCCGCCCGCGCTGGACCCCCGGCAACAGCGGTTCCTTCGGCAGCGGGGGATCGGGCAGGACCTGACGTTTTCCGGTGGCCGGCGGGGAAACAGGCCCATACGCTGGGCCGTATGGGGGACACACGGCCTACGTCGGATTTCCACGCGCGCAACTTCTCCACCGCGGACCTGGCGAGGATGGTGGCGGCCCTGGACACGCAGGACGCGGCCCAGGGCGTACGACGGTTGCGCGCCTGGACGCAGACCGCGCTGGACCCGCGTCCGGGTGAGCGCGTGATCGACGTGGGAAGCGGCACCGGATCACAGACCCTGGCCCTGGCGGCGGCCGTCGCCCCGTCCGGCGAGGCCCTGGGCGTCGAGGCGAACCCGGCCCTGCGGGAGGTGGCCGAGCAGCGGGCGGCGGCGGCCGGCAGCCCGGCCCGTTTCCTGGACGGCGACGCGCTCGCCCTCCCGGTGCCCGATGCCACGGTCGACGTGGTCTGGTGCGAACGGGTCCTGCAACACCTCTCCGAACCGGACAAGGCCGTCGGCGAGATCGCGCGGGTGCTGCGCCCCGGCGGGCGCGTGGCGCTCCTCGACTCGGACTGGGGCACCGCCCTCCTGCACCCCGGCGACCCCGAAGCGGTGGCCGCGCTCACGGCGGGAGTCCTGAGCGTGGCGGCCAACCCGTACTCCGGACGCCGGCTCGCCGGCCAGCTGACCGGCGCGGGGCTGGTGATCGACGACCAGGGTTCGCAGGCGCTGATCCAGGACAACACGACGGTGGCCTGGCCACTGGTCCACATGCTGGGCGACTCGACCGTACGGCGCGGACTGATGACCGAGGCGCAGCGCGACCGCCTCTACGCGGACCTCGCCGAGGCGGCGGAGCACGGCGCACTGCACATGTCGGTGACGATGTTCGCCGTGGTGGCACACCGCCCCGCCTGACCGGCGCTCCGCCGCAGGCCCGGCGCGCGGGCCGAGTCGTACCGTGATCCGCTGTGAGACCGAGGCGTGCGACGACGGATCCTGTGGCGGCGTGATGTGCTGGAGTGCGACGGCGGATCTGGTGGCGGGCGTGGGCATCGCCACCGTGGGCGTGGCGAGCGTGACCAGTGTGACGCGGGCGGGCCGAGGCCGTGATCTGCCGCTGGCCGCGCTGCCGTTGCTCCTGGGGGCCCACCAGGTCGTCGAGTCCCTGGTCTGGCGGGCGGACGGCGGAACGGGCCCCGCGACCCTGGCCTGGGCCTTCATCGCCCTCCCGGTGCTGGCCCTCTGGGTACCGGCGGCCGTCCTGTGCGCGGCCCCGAAGAGAGCGAGGCGCCGCCTGCTGGCGCCGCTGGCGATCGGCATCGCGACGAGCACGGCCCTCGCGTACAACCTGTCGCGTCACCCGGTCGGCGCTGACATCCGCGGCCGCACGGTCGGGTACGGCGTCGACCTCTCCCACGCCGGACTGCTCATCGCCGGGTATCTGCTCGCCACGGTCGGTTCCCTGCTCCTCTCCGGCGACCGCCGGCTGCTGTTGTTCGGGATCCTGGCCGGCGCGGGCGCACCGGTGTGCTGGGTGCTGTGGCGACTGGAGTTCGTGTCGACGTGGTGCGCGCTCGCCGCGCTGTGCTCCCTGGTCCTGCTGGACTGGGCGCGCGGACGCCCGGTCCCACGCCCATGACGTGGGACCGGACCCCGGACGCCGGGAACGTACTCACTGCTCGGCGTTGGCTCCGATGAGTGCGCGGACCTCGAACTCCTCGTACGCCGCGGTTTCCTGACGAGGGGCGAGGACGGTGCCGAGCCAGCCGAGGAAGAATCCGGCAGGGATGGAGACGATGCCGGGATTCTGCAACGGGAACCAGGCGAAATCCGCCGACGGATAGATGGAGGAGGCGGTGGAGGAGACCACCGGCGAGAACACGACCAGGAGCACCGAGCAGACCAGGCCCCCGCACAGGCTGAGCAGCGCGCCCCGGGAGTTGAAGCGCCGCCAGAACAGGCTGTAGAGGAGCGTGGGCAGCAGGGCGGACGCGGCGATGGCGAAGGCGAGGAAGGCCAGCGTCGACACGTTGGTCTCCCACGACAGGAGGGCCAGCGCCATCCCCAGCACGCCGATGAGGACCGCGGACAGCCGGGCCACGCCCAGCTCCTCGGCCTGCGTGGCGCGCCCCTTGCGGATGACCTCGCCGTACAGGTCGTGGGCGAGGGACGAGGCCGCGGCGAGGGTGAGCCCGGCCGCCACCGCGAGGAGCGTGACGAAGGCGAGGCAGGACAGCAGCGCGGTGAGCACCCCGCCGCCGATGTTCTGCGCGAGCAGCAGGACGGCCGCGTCGCCCTTCGGGTCGGTGTCGACGATGGACTCGCGGCCCACGAGGGCGGTGGCGCCGAGGCCGAGGATGCCCGCGGCCAGACAGACGAAGCCGACCAGACCCGCCGCCCACACGACCGACGAGCGCAGGACGTTGGTGGAGCGCGGGGCGAGCAGCCGCATCATGACGTGGGGGAGCGCGGCGAGACCGAGGACGATGGCCAACTGGAGGCTGAGGAAGTCGAGTTTGCTGGTGGTGCTGCCGCCGTAGCGCAGACCCGGTTCGAGGAACCGCTGGCCGATGCCGCTGTTCTGGGTGGCGGCCTCCAGGAGCGCGTTGACGTTCCAGTCGAAGCGGTTCAGCACCATGACGGCCGTGACGGCGACACCGGCGATGAGCATCACGGCCTTGACGACCTGGATGAAGGTCGCGCCGGGCATACCGCCGAGCGAGGCGTACACGATCACGATGGTGCCGATGAGGACAACGCACAACGTACGGGTGGTGGTGCTGGGCACGCCGGTGAACTGGGTCAACAGCGCGACACTGCCCACGAGTTGGGCCACCAGGTAGAGCGTGCAGATGGCCAGCGTGCAGATCGACAGCGCGAGCCGGACCGACCGCTTCCCGCTCGGCAGCCGCAACGCCAGAGTGTCGCCAAGGGTGAACTTGCCGGAGTTGCGCAGTGGTTCGGCGATCACCAGGAGCACCATCATCCAGGCGACCGTGGTGCCACCCAGGTACAGCAGCCCGTCGTAGCCGGTGAGGGCGACCAGCCCGGTACTGCCCAGCAGGGTCGCGGCCGACAGATAGTCCCCGCACATCGCCAGCCCGTTGCGCAGGGGCGACATCTCCCGGTTGCCGAGGTAGAACTCGCCGACCTCGTCGCGCTGCGGGGCGATCAGCAGCGCTGCGAACAACGTGACCACGACGACCGACAGGAAGAGCACGAAGGTCAACTGCCGGCTGAACGGGTCGACAACACCGGCACCGATGGTCGTCACCACGTGCGGTACTCCCTCTCGGCCCGCGGGCGGAATCCGGTCTGCTCGGCCGCACGGTGGTGATCGGGCCGGCGCTGCTCCAACTGGGCGCGCAGCCCCCGGGCGACCGGATCGAATCGGGTGCGCATCCGCCGTACATACCGCCAGGCGGTCACACCCATCAGCACGAACTGCCCCAGTCCGAGCGCCAGTCCGAGCGTCAGATGGCCGGCCAGCGGCTGATTCATGACGGAGGGCGCGAAGTTCGACAGCAGGACGTACAGCAGGAATCCGCCGACGGCGAGAACCGTCGACGCCGCGGCGAAGCGGCGGTACTCCTTGCGCAATGACTGAAATTCAGGATGGCTGTGTATCGCCTGGCCCGGTGTGGGTTCGGTGAATGATGGGTTATATGCGGGCGGCCCGTCCGGGCGGGTGAAATATCTGGACATAAACGCACCTTCTTTGCTGCATTATGTCGTGCGCTCTTGTGCGGACTTGGTAAGGGAATCGTGAATCCGGACGTTTCTCCGAGTGAATTCCGGAGCGGAGCATCGGGGGGTTTTGTGTCCACTCCGGTGGCCCCGTCGGGGGTGGCGACGGGTCAGGAAGCGGATTATGGCAGCGGCACTCCGGAACAATCAACCGGCTGTGAATTGCTGTCGGTCCCTGGCTCGTTCCTGCTCTCCGAGATCACTTTGCTCCCCGGCGCAACCTGCGGAAATTCGCCGCACCGGGATAAGGTCCGTACTATCCGCTCGCCCCGAGCTGTCTCAAATGCGCTGTCCGTGCGAGGCGTGTGCGGTGCGGTCGCGGCGTGGAGACGCGGTGAAGGGGAAGTCGAAGTGCGAGAGCGAAGCGTTGTACGGGCAGGCGGGGAGGGGCAGTGGATTCCACGACGACAGTGATCCTGGTCATCGCGGTCCTGGCGGCAGTCGCGCTGGCCGTGGCCGGCACCCTGCTCGTGCGGCTGGTGCGTACCCGCCGGGACCTGCGCCGTGCGGGCCTGCCGACGGGTCCGCGCTGGGTCTTCTGGGGAGCGGTCCTCTACCTGGTGCTCCCGACCGACCTCATGCCCGACCCCGTCTATCTGGACGACATCGGCGTACTCCTGCTGGCCCTGCGCACCCTGCGCGCGCAGACGCCAGGGGACGCGGGCGCAGGCGGCCCGGACAAACTCGGATGACGGCTTCGAACGGCCGAAAACAGACGAAGGCTCGGCCTGCGGGACATCGCGGGCCGAGCCGTCGTTGCTGCTACTGCGTCAGTGCTTATGCCTCGCTGGCCCGGAGCATGTCCTCGCGCTCGACGAGCTTGACGCGCTCGCGGCCCTGGGGTTCACCCAGCGCCTTCTCCGCGGCGTCCAGCCGGTACCAGCCCTCCCATGTGGTGAAGCGGACGTCCCGCTCGCCGAGGAAGGCGTCCACCGCTTCCGGGGCGGGCGAGGCGGGCGTGAGGAGGCGGCCGTTGGCGTGGTCGTCCAGCAGATTGGCGACCGTCTCGTTGGCGTCGCCCTTCGTGTGCCCGATCAGCCCGACGGGGCCGCGCCGGATCCAGCCGGTGACGTACGTCGACGCGAGGTGCTCGCCGGTCTCCTGGATCACCCGTCCGCCCTCGTCCGGGACGGTGCCCGACTCGACGTCCCAGGGCAGCTTGGGCAGCTTGTCGGACAGGTAGCCCACCGCGCGGTAGACCGCGCCGAGGTCCCAGTCCTTGAACTCGCCGGTGCCCTTCACGTTGCCGGTGCCGTCGAGAGCGGTCCGTTCCGTCCGCAGACCGACGACCTTGCCGTCCTCGCCGAGGATCTCGGTCGGCGACTCGAAGAAGTGCAGGAACAGCTTGTGCGGCCGGTCACCGATGTCGCGGATGGCCCAGTTCTCGAGCGTCTTGGCGACCATGTCGGCCTGCTTGTTGCCGCGCCGGGTCGCGATCGAGCCGTCGTCGTAGTCGATGTCCTCGGGGTCGACGATGACCTCGATGGTGGGGGAGTGGTCCAGCTCGCGCAGCTCCAGCGGGCTGAACTTGGCCTGCGCCGGGCCGCGGCGGCCGAAGACGTGGACCTCCAGGGCCTTGTTTACCTTGAGCCCGTCGTGGACGTTCGGCGGGATCTCTGTCGGCAGCAGTTCGTCCGCCGTCTTGGCGAGAATGCGCGCCACGTCGAGCGCGACGTTGCCGACCCCGAGAACCGCGACCTTCTGCGCATCGAGGGGCCACGTACGCGGCACATCCGGATGCCCGTCGTACCAGGACACGAAGTCCGCGGCACCGTACGAGCCGTCCAGCTCGACGCCGGCTATGTCGAGCGCCCGGTCGGCCGTGGCCCCCGTGGAGAAGATCACCGCGTCGTAGAAGGCGCGCAGGTCGTCCAGATTGATGTCGCCCGGGTAGTCGACATTGCCGAAGAGACGGACCTGCGGTTTGTCGAGCACCTGGTGCAGGGCCGTGACGATGCCCTTGATGCGCGGGTGGTCGGGGGCGACGCCGTACCGGATCAGACCGAACGGGGCCGGCATCCGCTCGAAGAGGTCGATGGACACACCGGGCTCGGCCGCCACTGCGGATTTCAGCAAGGCGTCGGCTGCGTAGATCCCGGCGGGGCCGGCTCCGACAATAGCCACCCGCAGAGGGCGAGGCATGATCAGGTTCCCTTCGAGCGATGACAAGAGATCTTCGAAGGAAGCCTAAACTAAGGCAAGCCTAAGCTAGTACGGGGGTTGGGGTTATGGGGTCATAAGGTGGACTTATGAGCTCTCGGGGCGCACCGGCGCCCTGCCTGCGTCGGTGGGAGTGGCGCGGACCAGCGCGTCCATGGAACGGTGGCGCCATGCCAGCCAATGACTACGACCGGGTGCGCCTCGGTATCGAGGCCATGACCGCATACATTTCCGGCAACGACCTCATGACGACGTACATGACGGAACGTCGCGAGTCCGACGGAAACCTCGATCAGGTGGCGGACGGTTCGACGGCGCTGTGCGCACTGCTGCTCAACCAGCTGGCTCACATGACGGGGAAGTCCGAACCGGAGATCCTCCAGGAGATCGCCCGGGGCCTGAACCGGACGGAGCAGACGGAGGGGAAGGAGCGGTAGCCGTAACGGCTGCGCTCCTCGCCCCTGTTCAGGGCCGGTACGACTGCTGCGGCTTGCCCGACCGGCCGCCGTCGCCGGACCCCTGCGACTGCAACTGCTCCGCCTGCTCCTTGGTCACCTTCTGCTCCGCACCGCAGAAGGTGCACTGCGTCGAGTACTTCGTGGAGAAGGGGAACAGGGGCACGAAGAAGAGAGTGAACTTCGTGACGCGCTTCCTGAGCGCGTGTGCGGAGGGATTGCCGCAGTGGCCGCACACGAGTGTGAGCATCGCGAGCTGGTACAGGTATCCCTTGGTGCCGAAGATGATCATTTTGTGGTTCCCTCCCGGGTCGGTCCGCTGATGATACTGAGCGGATCCTGACGCCGCGGGGAGAGGACGCCCGGCCCGGGCGGGCCGGGCGCCCAGGGGTCAGACGGCGTCCAGCTCGGCCGTCTCCTCGGCAGAGAGCACCAGGTCCACGGCGGCCGCGGAGTCGCGGATGGTCTCCGGGCGGCTGGCACCGGGGATCGGGACGACCACCGGCGACTTGGCGAGCATCCAGGCCAGGCACACGCGCTGCGGGCTCACGCCGTGCGCCGCGGCGACCCGGGCGAAGGGAGCGTACGCCGAACCGAGGTCGCCGGCCCGGGAGATGCCGCCGAGCGGACTCCAGGGCAGGAACGCGATGCCCAGCTCGTCGCACAGTCGAAGCTCCGGTTCGCTGGAGCGGAAGGCCGGGGAGAACTGGTTCTGCACGGAGACCAGACGTCCGCCGAGGATCTCGTTCGCCAGCCGGATCTGGTCCGGGTCGGCGTTGGAGACACCGGCCAGGCGGATCTTCCCCTCGTCCAGCAGCTCCCGGACCGCGCCGACCGACTCCGCGTACGGGACCTTGGGGTCGGGGCGGTGGAACTGGTACAGGCCGATGGCCTCCACGCCCAGGCGGCGCAGGGACGCTTCGCACGCCGCCTTGATGTGGGCGGGGGAGCCGTCCAGGGTCCAACTGCCGTCACCGGGACGCAGATGCCCGCCCTTGGTGGCGACCAGGACGTCCGGGCCGCGCTCATGGGAGGCGAGCGCCTTGGCGATGAGGGTTTCGTTGTGACCGACCTCGTCGGCGTCCCGGTGGTAGGCGTCCGCCGTGTCGATCAGCGTCAGGCCGGCGTCGAGCGCGGCGTGGAGGGTGGCGATAGAACGGGCCTCGTCCGGCCGCCCCTCGATCGACATGGGCATCCCGCCCAGGCCGATCGCGCTGACCTCCACGTCACCGATGCGTCGAGTCTGCATGTGCTCGTGACCTCTTTCGGGTGTTGTGCAGGAGGAAGTGCGCTCCAGCCTTGCTCGCGGACGCCCTGAGGTCCAATTGAGGAAAACGAACGCATTCAGCACCCAGGGCGCTGAATCCCGGGCGCTCGGCCCGGACCGCCGGCCGGTTCAATCACCGTCCAGTGGGTGTCCAGTCCCGCCGCATAGCTTGTGCTCGCCTTTACCGCGCACCAGCTCACCGGGAGGGAACAGCCCATGAAAGCCGGCGTCAGAAAGAGCAGGAAGAGAATGGCCGCGGTCGTCGCGGCCGCGACCGCCGTCGCAGCACTTGTGGTGGGAACCCCGAGCACCAGCTACGCCGCCACGCCCCGTCTGCAGGCGTTCGGGATCTCGCCCGACGGGACGTTGATGTCCTCGTTCTGGACCGACACCCCCGGGACGCTCAACTGGGTCCAGGTCGTCACCGGTCTCATCGGTGACACCAAGCTGGTCGGGATCGACTTCCGCGTGCAGAACGGCCTGATGTACGGGGTCGGGAACCACGGCGGTGTCTACACGATCTCGACTCCGCCGGCGACCTCGAGCGTGGTGGTCACCAAGGTCTCGCAGCTCAGTGTTCCGCTGCAGGGCAACAACTTCGGTGTCGACTTCAACCCCGCGGCCGACCGGCTGCGGATCGTCAGTGACACCAACCAGAACCTGGCGCACAACCTCGCCAACAGCCAGACGGCCACGAACACCCCGCTGACCACGGACGGCGCGTCGACCTCAGGCGTCAGCGCCGTCGCCTACACGAACAACGACCTCAACGGCACCACCGGGACCACGCTGTACGACGTCGGCACGGTCACCGACCAGCTGCTCATCCAGTCGCCGCCCGCCAACGGGCTGCTGGTCGCCAACGGTTCGCTCGGTGTGGACGCCGCCCCCAACGCGGGCTTCGACATCTTCAGCGACCTGTCGGCCGGCAAGACGATCACGGTGACGGGTTTCGCCACGCTCCTCTCGTCGAGCGGCGCGGCGACCTTCTACACCGTCAATCTGTTCACCGGGGAGACCACCAACGTCGGGCAGTTCCCGATCCCCATGGCCGACGTGGCCGTCGCACTCGACCCCACGCCGTGACAGGCACGCCCTGACACGCAGGCCCGCGCGGGGGGTCATGGGCCCGGTGCCGTCGACGCGACGGCCGGCCGGGCCCATGACCGCAGGGCCTGCCGGGCGCGTTCGGCACCGGCACGGGCACGGGCCAACTGGTCGCGCTCGCCGGTGCCGTTCGCGACCGTCACGGCGGTGGAGTGGTGGGTCAGCGCCTCGTCGTACCGGCCGCTGCCGTGGAGCGCCTCGGCCAGGCCGTTGAGCGCGGAGGCTTCACCGTAGCGCTCCCCGTGCTGCCGGAACAGTTCGAGGGCGTGCTGCTGGTAGCCCGCCGCGGCCTCGAACGCGCCCTGCCGAAGCCGGACTTCACCGAGACCGGACAGTGCGTAGGCCTCGCCGCCGTGGTGCCCCAGCTGCCGGTAGAGGGCCAGGGCCTGTTGCTGGTGGTCGGCCGCCTCCTCGTACCGGTGCAGCCGCAGGAGCGCGTTGCCGAGGTGGCAGAGGGTGCGCGCCCGGCCGATCCGGTCGCCGGTCAGTTCGTGCAGGGCGAGGGCCTGCCGCTGGTGGTCGGCGGCCTGCTCGCACCGGCCCAGCCGCAGGAAGGCGTTGCCGAGGTTGGTCAGGGTACGGGCCTGGCCCACCTGGTCGCCGGTCTCCGCGTAGAGGGCGAGGGCCTGCTGATGGTCGCGGGCGGCGTTGTGGAGGCTGCCCAGCCGCCAGTGGACGTTGCCCAGGTTGGACAGCGCTCTGGCCTGGCCCGCGAGGTCCTCGGTACGCCGGTGCAGATCCAGGGCGCGTACGAGGTGGGCCGCGGCCGATTCGGCGTCGGCGAGCCGCCAGTGCACGACACCGAGGTTGGTCAGGGCGTGCGCCTGCCCCCTCAGGTCACCCAGGGTCTCCGCGGCATGGAGGGCATGCCGGTGGACCTCCAGCGCCTCGGTGTGGTGACCGGCGTCGAGATGCCGGAACAGCAGGGCGGCCAGCCGGACGGCGTGCCGGGGGCTGCCGCGGTCCTCGGCGACCGCGCAGACGGTGGCCAGGGCCGGGCGCTCGGCGTCCAGCCAGGCACGCGCCGCGTCCTGGTCGCCGGCGGCGATGAGCGGAGGGACATGGACGTACTCCGTGGCCGCGACCGCGAGCCGGTGGTGCCGCTCTGCGGGGTAGAGGGCGTCCATGGCGGCCGCGGCCGTGCTCACGTAGTGGTCGAAGAGGCGGGTCTGCGCCGCCTGCCGGTCGGTCTCGGAGTCATGGGTGCCGGCCAGGCGGTACGCGTAGGCGCGCAACAGATCGTGCATGCCGTAGCGACCGTACCGGCCCGGCTGGAGCAGGTGGGCCCGGGCCAGGAGGTTCAGCGTCCCGGCGGCCTGGGTGTCGGGGCTGCCGGTGTCCGTCAGGGCCGCGACCGCGTGGGCGTCGGCCTCCGGTCCCGGATGCAGACTCAGCAGACGGAAGGCGCGGGCCACAGGAGCGGGCAGATGCTGGTACGACCAGGAGAACACCGCTTCCACCGCCGCGCGCCGGTCGCCGCCCGCGTCCAGGAGGTCCAGTCGGCGTTGCTGGTCGGCGAGCTCCGCTACCAGGTCACGTAGGGGCAACTCGGGACGGGCGGCGGCCAGTTCGGCCGCGATCCGCAGCGCCAGCGGGAGACGTACGCACTGTTCGGACAAGGTGGTGGCCGACTCCGGCTCGTTGTCGACCCGGGCGCCGACGAGCGTGCGCAGCAGGGCGAGCGCGTCGGGCGGCGGGAGCGGGCCCAGGCCGACACGCCGTGCGCCGTGCAGGGCCACCAGGCCGGTCAGGCTGTCCCGGCTGGTGACGACCACGGAGCAGGACGGCGAGCCGGGCAGCAGCGGTCGCACCTGTTCCTCGGACAGGGCGTTGTCCAGGACCACCAGCATCCGGCGGTTGGCCATTTCTGTGCGGTAGCGGCTCGCGCGGTCGTCCACGTCGAGCGGCACGGCGTCGCCGGGAACACCGAGGACGGTGAGGAAGCGGGTGAGCGCGGCGCCGGGGGACACGGGGTGGTCGGGGTCGTAGCCGCGCAGGTTGACGTAGAGCTGGCCGTCGGGGAAACGGTCGCGCGCCCGGTGCGCCCAGTGGACGGCCAGCGCGGTCTTTCCCACTCCGGCCGTTCCGGACACCACCGAGAGGGCCATCGCCGTCGGGTTGCCCGCACCTCCGGTCAGCAACTGGTCGAGGGCCGACAACTCCGCGTCCCGGCCGGAGAAGTCCGGCACGTCGGCCGGCAACTGTGCCGGTAACCGCGCGGGCGACGCGGGTGACTGAGGGGACGGTTGAGCGGACAGCTGTACGGGCAGTGGCGCGTGGCCGGTGCCGGACAAATCAGCGGTGCGGTGCAGTACGGCGGTGTACGCCCGGGACAGCTCCGGTCCGGGGTCGACGCCGAGCTCGTCGGCCAGCCTGCGGCGGCTGCGCAGATACACGGCGACCGCCCGGTCGCGGCGCCCGACCGCCTCGTACGCCCGGACGAGCCGGGCCTGGGCGTCCTCGTCCAGGGGCTGCGCGGTCGCCGCCTCCTCCAGGAGGGCGAGGACATCGGCGCCCCTGCCCGCGGCCAGCATGGCGTCGCCGTACTGGGCCAGCACGCCCCGTCGTTCACCGGCCAGTGCGACGACTGTCGGGTGGGCGGCGAGTGCGGGCAGATCGGCGAGGGGCGGCTCCTGCCACAGCGCGAGCGCGTCGGACAGCAGCGCCGCAGCCCGCACCCGACCGTCGTCCGCGCCGGCTTCGCCCGTCCCGTCGTCCCGGCGCGCGTTCTCCGCCGCGGCCACCAGGGTCCGGAAGCGCAGCAGGTCGATGGCGTCGTACGGGACGCGCAGCGCGTAGCCGTCACCGAGCCGGGGCAGCACCGTGCTGGCGGCGCGTGGCGGGCGTCCCGGTTCCAGTACGTGGCGCAGGTGCTTGATGTGGGTCTGGATGACGTTCGACGCACTCGCCGGTGGTCGCTCACCCCAGAGGGCGTCCGCCAGTCCCGCGTACGGGAGTTGCTGTCCGCGGGACACGGCGAGCAGCGCGAGGATCGCGCGGCGCTGGGGCGAACCGAGAGCAAGGCGCTCGTCGCCCCGCCAGACGGTCACCGGCCCGAGTACCTGAATGCGCATACGTTCCCCGCTCGCTGCTTCACAACTCCCACACTGTTTCTCTTCTTTACCCCCATCAACGGCATACCCGGAAGGCACATTCCGGCCCAGTGTCATTCAGCTGTCACAAGGTGTGGCTCAGGTTCAGGAGCGGAGGAATGTGAGCGCCCTCGTCACGAATTCATCGGGGTACTGGAAGACTGCCCCGTGCCCGGCATCCCGGTAGAGGGGGACGAGTTCGGCCTTGGGCAGGCGTGCGGCCAGGTCGAGTGTGTTGTGGCTGGGCACCATCCGGTCGTTGTCACCGTTTACCACGAGGACGGGTTGGTGAATGTTCGACAGGTCCGACGGTGCCTGGCGGCCCCATTGCTTGACCGCCTTGAACTGGGCCAGGAGCGACGGCAGCGCGATGTCCTTGCTGCGGTTGTGCGTGCGCTCCTTCAGCCGCTCCAGGAAGGCACGTCCGGCCTGCTGACTGGCCGCGGTTTCGGTGAAGAAGAGGGAGAGCTTGGGATCCCGGCGGGCCAGGCCGGCCTTGAGTGTGGCCTTGACGGCGATCGACGGGACCTTGACGATGCCGGCGCCCCCGGCGGGACCCGTGCCCGCGAGGATGACCTTACGGACGAGGAGGGGTTCCTCTTCCGCGATGACCTGTGCGATGAAGCCGCCCAGCGACAGGCCGAGCAGATCGACCTGTTCGAACCCGAGGGCCCGGACGAACAGCGCGGTGTCGCGAGCCATCGCCTCGATCGTGTCCGGCGTGGAGCCGCTCGATTCCCCCACCCCACGGTTGTCGAACGTGATGACCCGGCGTTGCGCGGCGAGCCCGTCGACGATTCGCGGGTCCCAGTGTTCCAGGGCTCCGGCCATGTGGATCAGGAGGATCAGCGGCACGCCGCCCTCGGGACCGAGTTCCCGGTAGGCGAAGTCAGTGCCGTGCACGGACACGGTCCGGGTCTGCGCGTTCTTGTACGACGACGCCGGGGAGGACGGGGAATTCCGCGGTGTGCTCATGGTCGGATCCTTCTTGCAGGGGGTTTCAGGGCGTGTACTTCTCGTTGCCGCGGGCGGGCGGTGCCGTTCCGGCGCTGCCGAAGGCCCGCGACCGGACCCGGCAGGACTGCTTTTTCACGTCATACTGACGACGACCTTGCCGGCCTTCGCGCGCCCCGCTTCGTGGTACTCCAGCGCTTCTCGCGCCGACTCGAACGGGAACACGGTGTCGACGACGGGGTGGATCCTGCCGGACTCGAAGAACGGGGTGAGCTCGCGCAGTTGGTCGCCGCTGGCCTTCATGAAGAGGAACGAGTACGTCACGTCGCGGCGCCGGGCGGCTCGCCGGACCCGGAAGCTCAGCGCCGACATCGCCAGCCGGATGATCGGATTCGCGCCCAGCTCCCGGGCGAGAGCGGCGTCGGGTGGGCCCGAGACACTGATGATCTTGCCGCCCGGCTTGAGCACGTCCAGGGACTTCAGAAGCGTCTTGCCGCCGAGCGAGTCCAGGACGACGTCGTAGTCGTGCAGCACCGTCTCGAACGCCTGCTTCTGGTAGTCGACGACGACGTCCGCGCCCAGACGCTTCACCAGGCCGACGTTGGCCGTGCTCGTGGTGGTCGCCACGTGTGCGCCCAGCTGCTTCGCCAACTGGATGGCGATGGTGCCCAGGCCGCCGGAACCGGCGTGGACGAGGACCTTCTGGCCCGGCTGGACACGTGCCCGCTCGACCAGCACCTGCCACGCGGTCAGGGCGACCAGGGGAAGGGATGCCGCCTCCTCCATGGTCAGGACGGCCGGCTTGATCGCCACGTCGTCCTGGTGCATCGCGATGAGTTCGGCGAACGTGCCGATCCGGTCCTTGGCGGGCCGCGCGAAGACCTCGTCGCCCACCGCGAACCGCGTGACGGCCGCCCCCACTTCGAGCACGATTCCGGCCAGGTCGTTGCCCAGGACGAACGGGACCTTGTACGGCAGGACCGTCTTCAGTTCCCCGTCCCGGAGCATGCGGTCGAGCGGGTTGATGCTCGCGGCCCGGATCAGGACCAGCACGTCGTTCGCGCCCACCTCCGGGTCCGGCACCTCGCCGGCGCGTACGCCGTTCCTGTCGCCGTAGCGATCGACCGTGAAGGCCCTCATCGTCGTCTCCCTGTCGGTAATCGGTTCCGTTGGAAGCGGAACTCTTGGGGCCTCCCTGTCGGTGGAGGGGCGGAACCCATTGAAGTATGACCGTAATGTTAAATGGTCGGCCGACGGACCGCAAGTGGGGCCCGTCTTCCCGGCGTCGCCTTACTCCTGAGCGGGTGGGCCGGCGTGCCCGTGCCCGATGTCCAGTAGTGCGAGGGCGTTGTGAACACCCTGCTCGAGGAGTTGATGGGCGAGGTGCCGGTCCGTGAGGGCTCGGGAGAGCTGGAGCGTCCCGGCCATCGTGGCGTAGACGCTGAGCGCCTTGGTGCGGGCCGAGAGCGGGTCGTCGGGTGCCAGGCGGGCGGCGATGCCGTCGATGACCATCAGTACGCCGTCGGTGTAAGCCTGCTTGGTCGGGTCCGCGCAGCGCCTGATCTCGTCGAGCAGGGCTGCGGAGGGGCAGCCGTCGTCGGAGCTGTCGCGGTGCTGGGCGGACAGGTACCACCGCACGATCTGTTCGAGCCCCGCGCGGCCGGGTGCCGCCTGGGCGACGATGCTCGCGTTCTGGGCCCGCAACTGGTCGGCGACCGCGGTGGCCACGAGGTCGTCCTTCGATGTGAAGTGGGTGTAGAAGGCGCCGTTGGTCAATCCCGCGTCCTGCATGAGTGTCGAGATGCCCGAGCTGTCGATGCCGTCCCGCTTGAACCGGCGTCCGGCCACCTCGATGATCCGCTGCCTCGTCGCCTGCTTGTGCTCTTTCCCGTATCGCACCGCCCGCTCCTTCGCTACGTTGCCTTGCGAACGTAATCCAATAATTCCGAGCGCCGCCGGTCGCTCACGTCGGACCGCCGCCCGCCGTGGGGACTTGCTTGAGACGCTGGATCCCCGGCATAGTATTACGAGTGTAATACATGTGGCTCACTTCGGAAGGTCCCGTGCTCGCACTCGGTAGCGGACTCCGAAGCGATCGCAACGAGTCGGAAGCTGTGGGGTCACCCGCCGCTGCGGCCGACCTTCCAGGAGCTCGATGCGCCCGGTGCCGCGCAGGTCGGCGCGCATCGGGCGCCGGCGAAAGGAACTTCTGCCCCGCAGTCCCCGTACGTCTTCCGTCGGCTGCCCGGGCAGAGCCGTGAGATGTCAGCGCAACCGCCGAGCAGAAAAGGACGCCATGAGCACGTATCTGGCAGACAAGGCCGCGAACCTCACCATCGAGGGTCCCTCCGCGTGGTTCACCTACCGGCGCATGGGTCCTCAGGGCGGCGTCCCACTGGTCCTGCTGAACCGTTTCCGCGGGACCATCGACTGGTGGGACCCGGAGTTCCTGGACCTCTTGGCCGCAGATCACGACGTGATCGTGTTCGACAACGTCGGCGTCGGCTACACCGACGGCGAACCGCGCGACACCCTCGAAGGATTCGCCCGGGGGGCCATCGAGTTCATCGAGGCGCTCGGTCTCGAACAGGCCGACCTGCTCGGCTGGTCCCTGGGCGGCATCGTGGCCCAGCGGGTGGCTGTGCGACGCCCCGAACTGGTGCGCAGGCTCGTCGTGGCGGGCAGCGGTCCGGCCGGCTGGGTGCCCGGCGCTCCGTCCTTCAGTGACGAGGTCCTGGGCATCATGGCCAAGCCTGATGCCGATCTGGAGGACATGCTGTATCTCTTCTATCCGGAGACGGAGGCAGCACGTGCCTCTGGGCTCGAGCACTTCGACCACGTCTCGACCCGGCTCGCGGCCGGCGGCCCCGCGGTCTCCGAGGCGGCGGCGCTGGGCATGCTCACCGCGGCGGGCATGCTGCTTGCGGCCCCCTTCGGCCAGGTGAAGGAGGAGCTGGAAGCCATCAAGCAGCCCGTCCTCTATGCCAACGGCCTGGACGACGTGATGATCCCCGCCCACAACTCCTATGTAGCGGTCCAGCACCTCGACAACGCCACCCTCGTGCTCTACAGCGGCGCCGGCCATGCCTTCCTCTTCCAGTACGCCAAGGCCTTCACCAGGCAGGTGGCCGACTTCCTCGCTGCCTGATCGCACCGTCCGCCCGATGTGCAAGCGTCGCCTCGCCGCTGTGTGAGGCGGCGCTGGTGTTCTCCCGTTCGGCCCGTCCGTGTGCGGCTACTTGCGGCCAGATGGAATTACGGTCATACTTTAATCATCGACGCGATGCCGAGGGGCTCGGTCGCTGAGGATTCCGACGCTCACGGCCATCGGCCGTCACCACACCGAAGGGCACGACCATGAATGACTCACATGAGGTACGAGGCGACGCGGTGACGTCCTACAAGAACGCGCCGGCCCGCACCGTCACCGCCGGTGGAGTGACCTTCTCCTACCGCGAGCTCGGTCCCCGGTCGGGCACCCCGGTGGTCTTCCTCAACCACCTCTACGGGGTCCTCGACAACTGGGACCCCCGGGTCGTCGACGGCATCGCCGCCAAGCATCACGTCATCACGTTCGACAACAGGGGCGTCGGCGCGTCCACCGGTTCCACGCCGCGCACCATCCAGGCGATGGCGGCCGATGCCGTCACCTTCATCAAGGCGCTCGGACTGGAGCAGGTCGACATCCACGGCTTCTCGATGGGCGGCATGATCGCCCAGGTGATCGTGCAGACCAACCCGGAACTCGTCCGCAAGCTCATCCTCACCGGCACCGGTCCCGCCGGTGGCGAGGGCATCAAGAACGTGACGGTGCTGTCCCATCTCGACACCGTTCGAGCCCTGCTCACCTTCCAGGACGTGAAGCAGTTCCTCTTCTTCACCCGCACGGCCAACGGGCGTCGGGCCGGCAAGGAGTTCGTGGCCCGTCTGAAGGAACGCACCGTTGACCGGGACAAGGCGATGTCCCCCATCTCGTACAGCAACCAGCTCAAGGCCATTCACCGCTGGGGCCTGGAGAAGCCCCACGACCTCTCCGCCGTCCGGCAGCCCGTGCTCGTCGCCAACGGCGACCACGACAGAATGGTGCCGACCAAGAACTCCCACGACATGGTCCGACGGCTGCCGAACAGCGAGTTGGTGATCTACCCCGACGCCGGCCACGGCGGCATCTTCCAGTTCCACGGCCAGTTCGTGAAGACAGCGCTTGAGTTCCTCGCACGGCCGTAAGCGGGTGACGGTGCGGAGCGCTGTCGTCGAGAGGGTCGAGGGCCTTGCTTCAGAGCAGTGACGCTCTCTGGGCAAGCGGCTGAAGTCGCCTGTTCGCAGCGGGCGGCCCGTTCAGTGCAGGAGGGCGAGGGCGTTCTCCACTCCCCGCTCAAGGATCTCGTCGGCGAACTTCGGGTCCGAGAGGGCGCGGGACAACTGCAATGTCCCCACCAGCATGGTGTAGAGCCCGACGGCCTTGCCGCGAGCCGACGCCGGGTCTCCGGGGGCCAGTCGGGCGGCGAACTCTTCGACGATGGCCCGCGCGCCGTCGGTGTAGGCCTGCTTGGTCGCGTCTCCGCAGCGCCCGATCTCGTCCAGCAGGGCGGCGGAGGGGCATCCGGAGCCGGGGTCGTCCCGGTGCTGGGGCGCCAGGTATCCACGAATGAAGTCCTCGAGCCCCTGGCGGCCGGGCTGCAGAGTGTCGTACATCGCGATCTGATTGCGCAGTTCGTCGGCCACGACATGGGCGACCAGATCGTCCTTGGATGAGAAGTGGGCGTAGAAGGCTCCGTTGGTGAGCCCGGCGTCCGACATCAGCGTGGAGATGCCCGAACCGTCGATGCCGTCCTGCTTGAACCGGTGGCCGGCCTTCTCGATGATCCGTTGCCGGGTCACCTGCTTGTGCTCCTTGGCGTAGCGCACCACGAGCGTCCTCCAGGGGTTCCGTAAGGTTATTGCCTCGCCCTCAAGCCTAACCGATGGCCTGACGTATGTAATATAATGTTTTGCGCCCGTGAGTCCCGGGTGCGGCTTACGGCCGGAGGCGGGCGCCGGTGCCCAATCGGGCGGTGACTTCCCTCGGGGTGAGGGTCGAGTGCTCCGCGGAGCACTCGACGACGACGCGGACCGGGGCGTCGCAGTCGGTGTGGCGGACGTCCAGTACAGGGCCCTCGGGGCCGAGGGTGTACGCCTCGCCCCACTGGCTCAGCGCCATCAGGACGGGCCACAGGTCCCAGCCCTTGCGGGTCAGGCGGTACTCGTTGCGGGAGCGGCTGCCCGGTTCCCGGTAGGGGGCGGCCTTGAGGATTCCGGCCGAGATCAGCTTCCGGAGGCGGTCGCTGAGGACGGCCTCCGACAGGCCGATGTGGCGGTGGAAGTCGTCGAAACGGCGGACTCCGTTGATGGCGTCCCGCAGGATCAGCAGCGTCCATTTCTCGCCGACCACGTCGAGTGTGCGCTGGACGGGGCAGTTCTCCGTGCTCACCTCAAGCCACTCCATCCCGCCATCGTAGGCCCCTGGCTTCGTCATTGACAGTCAGGTGAACCGGAAGCTAGCTTCACTTGTAAAAGTCAGATGGGAAGGTGCTCGGCCGTGGGGCGAACACGTACGTATCAATGGGACGATCCCGCGATCCTGGCGGAAGCGGCCGGGCGCATGGCCGGCATCGACTTCCTGCGTGAGCTGAAGGCGGGGCAGCTGCCGGGGCCGCCCATCAACTACACCCTCGACTTCACCCTGGACGAGGTGGAGCCCGGCAGAGCGGTCTTCTCCCTGACGCCGGGGGAGGAGCACTACAACCCGATCGGCAGCGTGCACGGCGGCATCTTCGCCACCCTGCTCGACTCGGCGGCGGGGTGCGCCGTACAGTCCACTCTCCCGCAAGGCGTGGCGTACACGTCGCTCGACCTGTCGGTGAAGTTCCTGCGGCGGATCACCGTGGAGACCGGCACGGTGCGCGCCATCGGTACGTTGGTCAACAAGGGTCGTCAAACCGCCCTCGCCCAGGCTCAGTTGGTCGACGCGACGGGTCGTCTGCTCGCCCATGCCACCAGTAGCTGCATGCTCTTCCCGGTGCCTTCCGCTCAAGGCTGAGCCTCAGCGGCGACCGGTGCACCGGACAGGTGACGCCGGACTCCCTCGACCCCGGCCCAGAACGCCGGGGTGCGAGGTGAAACGGCTGCGGCGCACGTCGGTCCGGTGACCCGGGGAATCACGGGTCACCACCGAGGTGCGCCGCAGTTGTGGTGTGCCGGGCTTTTCGTGGGGACGACGGACGGCGTGGGGAACCTACGGCGTCGGAGCGGACTCGACCCCGGCGGCAGCGGCGGGGAGGGGCTGTTCCGTCCAGATGACCTTGCCTTCGCGGTTGTGCCGTGTGCCCCAGTGGTCGGTGAGCTGGGCGACGAGGAGCAGGCCGCGGCCCCCCTCGTCGAAGGTCCGGGCACGGCGCAGGTGCGGGGAGGTGCTGCCGGCGTCGGAAACCTCGCACGTCAGAGCGGAATCAAGGATCATCCGGAGCTGGATGGGACTCTCGCCGTAGCGGATGGCGTTCGTCACCAGTTCGCTGACCACGAGTTCGGTGGTGAAGGCCATGTCGTCCAGGCCCCAGGCAGTCAGCTGACCGGACGCGTGGGCGCGGGCCCGGGAGACGACTGCCGGGTCGCTGGGGAGATCCCAGGTGGCGACGTGATCGGCGTCAAGAGTCCCCGTTCGTGCCACGAGGAGTGCGACGTCGTCCGCGGGGCGGCCGGGCAGCAGTGCGGACAGCAGCGCGTCGCAGGTCTCCTCGAGCGAGGCCGGTGCGCGGGCCAGAACGTCGCACAGCAGCGCGAGGGCGGTCTCGACGTCACGAGAGCGGCTTTGGACGAGGCCGTCGGTGTACAGCACCAGTCGGCTGCTTGGTGGCAGTTCGAACTGGGCGGTCTCGAAGGGGAGTCCGCCCAGGCCGAGGGGCGGACCGATCGGCAGCTCAGGGAAGCCGACTGCGGGGGACGCGGAGGTGTCGTCGGCGGCCGGGGGAGTCACCACGGCCGGCGGAAGGTGTCCGGCGCTGGCCAGGGAGCACACGCGGGAGACAGGGTCGTAGACCGCGTACAGACAGGTGGCGCTGATCTCGTCCGTGCCCTGTTCCTCCTCGCGCTGCATGCGGATGACCACGTCGTCGAGGTGGGTCAGCAATTCGTCGGGTGTCAGGTCGATGTCCGCCAGAGTGCGGACGGCTGTCCGCAGCCGGCCCATGGTGGCCGCGGCGTGGATGCCGTGACCGATCACGTCTCCCACGACGAGCGCGACGCGGGCCCCGGAGAGCGGTATCACGTCGAACCAGTCGCCTCCCACGCCCGCCCGGGACCCGCTGGGCAGGTAGCGCGATGCCGTCTCGACGGCGAAGTCCGTCGGCACATGCCGGGGAAGCAGGCTGCGTTGGAGGGTGAGCGCGGTGGAACGCTCCTGTGTGTAGCGACGGGCGTTGTCGATGTTCACCGCGGCTCTGGACGCGATCTCCTGGGCCAGCAGCAACTCGTCGTCGTCGAAGGGGTCCGCCGTTTCACGGCGGGCGAACTGTGCGAGTCCCAGCGGGCTTCCGTGGGCCCACAGCGGGATCAGCAGTACGGAGCGCAGGCCCAAGGAGCGCAGGGCGAGCCTGTGTTCCGCCGACATGGCCAGCCAGGAGGGGATGTCGTCGGCGGTGATGCGCAGGCGCAGCGGCTGCCCGGTGGCCAGTACGCGAGCCGGCTCCGAATCCTCCGGGTAGGTGTGCGTCCGCCCTGTCACGGCTGCCTGGTCCGGACAGCCGGCCGAGACCGCCTGGGCGATTCGGCGGAGTGTCGCAGGACCGGCCGCCGCAGACGTCTCCTCCTCCTGGAGAGCGGAGGAGAGAAGGTCGACGGTGACGAGGTCCGCGAGGTGGTCGGCACCGACGTCCGCCAGTTCCTGCGCTGTGCGGGTGGTGTCCAGGGTGGTCCCGATCCGTGTCCCGGCCTCGTTGATCATGATCAGCCGCCGCTGCAACCAGTGGTCGCGTTCCCTCTGGTACGCCGTGACAGCCTGTTCCGCCGTGCGATCGGCGTACTCGAAAGCCATGGCGCTCAGGGTGACCGTCGCGGCGTTGATCAGCTCCTGGGACCCGGCCACACGGGCTGTCTCCGTGTAGAGCTGATCAAGCAGACGTGCGTGGACGAGCCGGTGGACGCGAAGGAGTTGACTGATCGGCACCCCGTGCTCAGCGAGTCGGCAGGCGAACTCGATGGCGGCGGGTGGCGTCCTGACCTCGGTCATGCCAAGGCCGCGCTCAAGGAAATCCAGAACGTTGGCAAGGTGTTCGGACAACGCCATGGGTGCCACGGCGGCGATGTCCTCGTACTTCCACATTTCGGGAAGCTCGCCGAGCAGGTGCTGCAGCAGTACGTCGCTCAATTGATCCGCTCGGGGTGCGAGGCCCCGAGCGAGATCGCTGAGGAAGACATGGGTGTCGGTGTCGGTACCCATATTCACAAGGTACCTCCGCCCCGGCCGACGGACCGTGCCGCGCGGAGTCCGCCGGCCGCGCTCACCCGCCGTCGGCCAGAGCATCGGTCAGCCGTTCACGGGGTGTGACCGGTGCGGCGGAGAACCGGGCGCAGGGTTTCGATGACCCCGGGGTCGTCCACCGTGGAGGGGATGGGCTCGTCGTGGCCGTCGGCGATGCCGCGCATCGTCTTGCGCAGGATCTTTCCCGAGCGGGTCTTGGGCAGGGCGGCCACGACCGTGACGTCCTTGAGGGAGGCGACGGCACCGATGCGCTCGCGCACGAGCTGGACGAGTTCGGTCTCGACCTCGCCCGGTTCGCGGTCGATTCCGGCTTTCAGGACGACGAAGCCGCGCGGTACCTGCCCCTTCAGCGCGTCGGCGACGCCGATGACGGCGCATTCGGCGACGTCGGGGTGGGCGGCCAGAGCCTCTTCCATACTGCCGGTGGACAGCCGGTGCCCGGCGACGTTGATGACGTCGTCCGTGCGGCCCATGACGAAGACGTAGCCGTCCTCGTCGATGTGACCGCTGTCGCCGGTGAGGTAGTAGCCGGCGGAGAGGTAGGAGGCGAGGTAACGGTCGTCGTCCTGCCAGAGGGTGGGAAGCGCGCCGGGCGGCAGGGGGAGCTTCACGACGATCGCCCCGTCGACGCCCGCGGGCACGGGCTCGCCCGAAGCGTCGAGGACACGTACGTCCCAGCCGGGTAGCGGGAGGGTCGGGGACCCGGGTTTGAGGGGAGCGGCTTCGATGCCCACAGGGTTGGCGACGATGGGCCAGCCGGTCTCGGTCTGCCACCAGTGGTCGATCACCGGGATGCCCAGCAGGGCGCTCGCCCAGTGATAGGTCTCGGGGTCGAGGCGCTCACCGGCGAGGAAGAGGTGGCGCAGACCGGTCAGGTCGTGGTCCGCGGTGAGCGTTCCCTTCGGGTCCTCCTTGCGGATGGCCCGGAAGGCGGTGGGTGCCGTGAACATGGTCTTGACCCGGTGTTCGGCGGCGACGCGCCAGAACTGCCCCGCGTCCGGGGTGCCGACCGGCTTGCCCTCGTACAGGACGGTCGTGGCGCCGGCCAGTAGCGGCCCGTAGACGATGTAGGAGTGCCCGACGACCCAGCCGACGTCGGAGCCGGTGAACATGGTCTCGCCCGGGCCCACGTCGTAGACGGCTCCCATCGACCAGTGCAGGGCAACCGCGTAGCCGCCGCCGTCACGCACGACTCCCTTGGGTTTTCCGGTCGTTCCGGACGTGTAGAGGATGTAGAGCGGATCGGTGGCGGCGACGGGAACGCAGTCGGCCGGCGGCGCGGTGGCGACCAGCTCTGCCCAGTCGACGTCGTCGGGCCCCAACTCGGCCGGTTCCTGCGGGCGTTGCAGGATCACACTCTTCTGCGGTTTGTGGACCGCGAATTCGATCGCCCGGTCGAGCAGGGGCTTGTAGGCGATGACCCGCTTGCCCTCGATGCCGCACGAGGCGGAGACGACCACTTTGGGGGCCGCGTCATCGATACGGAGGGCGAGTTCACGCGGGGCGAACCCGCCGAAGACGACCGAGTGGACCGCGCCGATCCGCGCGCACGCCAGCATCGCGACGGCAGCCTCGGGGACCATCGGCATGTAGATGACCACCCGGTCGCCGTGCCCCACGCCGAGCTGCGCGAGCCCTCCGGCGAAGACCGCCACCTCGTCCCTCAACTGCGCGTACGTGTACGTGCGTCGGGTGCCGGTCACAGGGGAGTCGTAGATGAGCGCGGGCTGTTCGCCGCGACCGGCTTCGACGTGCCGGTCGAGCGCGTTGAAGGCGACGTTGAGCCGGCCGTCGGGAAACCAGCGGTAGAACGGCGCGCCCGAGGAATCCAGGGCGTGTTGCGGAGGGACATCCCAGTCGATGCCCTCCGCCGCCTTCAGCCAGAAGCCCTCCGGGTCCTCGGTACTGGCGCGGAAGACATCCTCGTACGATCCCATCGCACACTCCTTTGTGGCATCAGGGGACGGTGGTGTTGCTGCATTCGCAACGGCGTGTCGGCTACAAGTACCGCATGCCGCCCGGGACGGTCGAGCATCGCGCGGCGTCCGCTCAAGCGCCGAGGTGCTCGCGGAGCCACTGGCCCATCTGCTCGATGGCCTGGTCCACCTCGGGTACGCGCCCCGCGCCCAGGATGAACGAATGCTGTCCTTCGGGCATCGGGTGAACCTCGGAGGTGACCTTGAAGTCCGTGAGGCGGGAGGCCAGTTGGGCGCCGTCGTCGGCGAGGGTCTCGTACTCGCCGTAGTGGAGAGCCGTGGGCGGCAGACCGGTCAGATCGGCGTTCACGAGGCTGATCAGGGGGTCGGCGAAGTCCACCGCGGGGTCCTGCAGCCAGGCTCCCCGGAAGAGCTCCAGCGTGCCGCGGCTGAGCATCCTGTCGTTGTCCTCGTTCTCGTCCACCGACGGATTCTGGATGGTGAGATCGGTCCAGGGTGAGACGCTGACGATCGCGCCCGGCGTCGCCTCGCCCTTCGCGAGCAGACGCAGCGGCAGCATCACCGCGAGGGTGCCGCCGATGGAGTGGCCGGTGCTGCCGATGTTCCGCGGCGCGTAACCCTGGGAGAGCAGCCAGCGGTAGGCGGTCTCGGCGTCGTCGAGCTGCGCCGGGTAGGGGTGTTCGGGTGCCAGACGGAAGTCCACGACGAGGGAGCGGGCGCCGGCCGCCTTCGCGATGTGGCCGGCGGCCTTGCGGTCCGAGTGCATCGAAGCGGTGACGGATCCGCCGAAGTGGAAGTGGAGCAGCGCCTTGTCGGGGTCGGCGCCCTCGGGGATGGCCCACAGGGCGGGGACGCCGTTCGCGTCGACCTCGGCGTAGGTGACGCCTTCGGGCTCAGTCGACGCCTTGTGGTTCGAGTCGACGATGTCGCGGATGACGGCCAGGTCGAGGCCGGGGGTCGACGACTTGGCGCCCACGCTCGCGAGGAACTCCGCGAACTCGTGTGCTTCTGGGCTCACTCCCATGGTGGTGCTCCTTCTCTGGCGGGTGCCGTACGGGGTTCGGCCGCGGCAGCCGGGTCGATGCGATGGCCGTGACGCTACTTTCTGGGTATATGAAAGTAAACCCAGGTGAGGCTGACATCACGCCATGGATCCCTCGACCGGCGCGGCTTCATTCCGGCAGCAGTTCGGCGGCCCGTTCCGCGACCTCCTGCCGCAGAGCGCTCCACAGGGCGCGTACGGCGGGGTGCGTCACCGCTTCACGGCGGACCGCCAGGGTGATGGGGAGCCGGATGTCGATCTCGTCGGCGAGCAGCCGGCGCAGCTGCGTCCGCTGGGCCAGGAAGGCCGGCAGGACGCCGATACCGGCGCCTTGCTGGGTGGCTTCGAGTTGGGCGAAGACGTTCGTCGAGGAGAACGCCGGGGTCATTCCGGGCAGGTGGCGTTCGATGTCGAGGTCGCCGACCTGGAGCATCGACTCGATGTAGAAGATGAGCGGGTGCGCGCGCAGCTCGGCCACTGTTTGGGGCCGGCCGTACCGGGTGAGGTAGTCGACGGAGGCGTAGAGCGCCAGCGTGTAGTCGGTGAGGTGCTCGGTCACCAGGTGGATGGTGGAGGGAACGCCGATGACGAGAGCGAGATCGAAACCGGACGGGCGCAGGGCGAGCTGCCGTGTCGCGGTGATGAGTTCGACCTGGAGCTGGGGATGCCGACGGCGTAGCCGTACGAGGGCGGGAGTGGCGAAGGCGGTGCCGAAGCCGTCGGGCGCGCTGACGCGGACCGTGCCGTGCAGGGACGGCGAGTCCTGGCCCGCCACGGTGTCGGCGACACGGTTGATGGCCTCCTCGATCGCACGCGCGTCCTCCGAGACGGCTCTGCCGACGTCCGTGAGCGTCCAGCCGTCCGCACCGCGCTCGATGAGACGCAGGCCGATGCTCTTCTCCAGCGCGGCGATACGGCGTGACACGGTGGTGTGATCCACGCCGAGCGCGTCGGCGGCCGTCACCAGGCGTCCGGTGCGGGACACCGCGAGCAGGTAGCGCAGATCGTCCGCGCGGAGTCTGCGCGGATCGACCGGGCGAGGGGAGCCGGCCGGCTGCGGGGCGGGGTTCTCGTCCGGGGAGCGGGGGTGCACGGCCCGACCGTATCTGCATTTCTGCACAGTGGGTGTGCGCTATTGGTGGTTGAGCGCACATGGCGCGGGACCGCACAGTCGGGGCAGTGGGCGCGACATGCCCCGCCGTTCTTGCCGAAAGGGCCGCCATGGTTGCCAGCCTTTCCCTCCCGCCGATCCTGCGCATCGGAGGCGGCGCCGTCGGCGAACTGGGTGACGTCGTCGCTGGGCTCGGCCTGCGCCGCCCCCTGCTGGTGACGGACGCGTTCCTTGCGGGGACCGGTGCGGCGGAGCGCCTGATGGCGACGCTGAGGGGCGCCGGCCTGCAGCCGTGCCTGTTCGCCGGCACCGTTCCGGATCCGACGACCGACTCGCTCGGCGCGGGCCTGGCCGTACTGCGGGAACACGGGGCGGACTCGGTGATCGGATTCGGCGGCGGCAGCCCGGTGGACACCGCGAAGGCCCTCGGCCTGCTGGGCGTCCAGGGCGGCCGGATGCGGGACTACAAGGCCCCGCACACCAATCTCGGCCCGGCGCTTCCGGTGATCGCGGTCCCGACGACCGCGGGCAGCGGCTCGGAGGCCACCCAGTTCACGATCATCACCGACAGCGCCACGGACGAGAAGATGCTCTGTTCGGGGCCGGCGTTCCTGCCGGTCGCCGCTGTCATCGACTTCGAACTGACCCTGTCGATGCCGGCCCGGCTGACCGCCGACACCGGCGTCGACGCGCTCACCCACGCCGTCGAGGCGTACGTGAGCCGCAGGGCCAACCCGTTCACCGACGGCCTCGCCCTGACCGCGATCCGGACCATCGGCCGCCACCTCCGCCGCGTCCACGCCGACGGGGAAGACACCGAGGCCCGCGAGGCGATGATGCTCGCCTCGACCCAGGCCGGCATCGCCTTCTCCAACTCCAGCGTGGCGCTCGTGCACGGCATGAGCCGCCCGATCGGCGCCCACTTCCACGTCGCCCACGGTCTGTCGAACGCGATGCTCTTCCCCGCGGTGACAGCGTTCTCCGTGCCCGCCGCCGAGAGCCGGTACGCCGACTGCGCCCGCGCACTCGGAGCCGCCACCGACGGTGACAGCGACGCCGTGGCCGCCGGTGAGTTCGTGGAGGCGCTCCGCGCCCTGTGCGAGGATCTTGAGGTGCCCACCCCCAGGGCTCATGGCATCGACAAGGACGAGTGGTTCCGCCTGTCGCCCCTCATGGCCGAGCAGGCGCTCGCGTCCGGATCCCCGGCCAACAACCCCGTCGTACCCACCGTGGACGAGATCCAGGATCTCTACGCGCAGATCTACGCCTGACACCCGGCGAGTGAGGAACATGATGGCCACGACAGCCAGGTCCGCGGACGACGAGACGACGGCCGATGACTGACACCGCCGCGGTCGAGATCCTCGCCGACGTCCACCGGGGCGTCGGCCGCATCCTGTTGAACCGGCCCAAGGCGCTCAACGCCCTGACGACAGACATGGTCGCCGCCCTCGACCGTGTGCTCGCCGACTGGGAGCACGCGCCACCGTCCGCTGTGGTGATCGCCAGTACCAGCGCGAAGGCGTTCTGCGCGGGCGGCGACATCCGCACGATCCGCGAGCACAGCCTCGCCGGGGACGCCGAGGCCAGCGAGCGGTTCTTCGCCTCCGAATACCGGCTCAACGCCCGGATCGCCGAGTATCCCGTGCCGGTCGTGTCGCTCATCGACGGCCTGTGCATGGGCGGCGGTCTCGGTCTGTCCGTCCACGGCAGTTTCCGCGTGGTCACCGAGCGCGCGGTGCTGGCGATGCCCGAGACCGGGATCGGGTTCTTCCCCGACGTCGGGGCCAGCTACTTCCTGCCGAGGCTGCCCGGCGCGATCGGCATGTACCTGGGGCTGACCGGGCACCGGCTCGATGCGGCCGACGCCCTGTACACGGGGCTGGCCACGCACTTCGTCCCCGCGGACGGGCTCGACGCGGTCGGGGACGCCCTGGCCGACAGCCCCGGCGACCCGGTGGACGTCGTCCTGAACCGCCTCGCCGGCCGTTCCCCGGTGGCGGAGAGCGGGCTGACGGAGGTACGCGGGGACGTGGACCGGGCGTTCGGCGCGCCGACCGTCGGCGAGATCGAGAAGCGCCTGCGCCTGCTCGACACCCCCTGGGCGGCAACCGCGCTGGCCGCTCTGGAGTCCGCCTCGCCGCAGAGCCTGGAGATCACCCACGCCCTGCTGGCCCGGGGCAGGCAGCGCACGTTGCGCGAGTGCCTGGCCGCTGAACTCGCCCTCACGCGCACGACCATCCGCACGCCGGACTTCCTGGAGGGCGTCCGCGCGGCCCTGGTCGACAAGGACCGCACTCCCCACTGGCAACGGGCGCCGCACGGCGAACGGACGCGGCCGGCCTGAGCGGGTCCGCCGGTGCGCAGGACAATGCCCTGCGCGACCTCCGGTGACGGTGCCGGACGGAGGCTCGGTGGCTGCCCGGTCTCAGCTGTTGTCGGGCCCCATCGAGACCACGACCTTGCCGGCCTTGGTGCGGCCCTGCTCGACGTACGCCATCGCCTCGAGTGTCTGGTCGAACGGGAAGGTGCTGTCGACGACCGGGCGGAGCTTGCCGCTGTCGTAGAGGGCGCCGAGCTTGCGCAGCTGGGAGCCGTTGGCCTGCATGAAGAAGAACTCGTAGCGCACGCCCAGGGCCTTGGCCTGCTTACGGATCTTGCGGCTGAGTGTGTTCATGACCAGGCCCAGGAACGACGGGGCGCCGAGCTGCTTGGCGAACCCGGAGTCGGGCGGGCCGACGACGCTGATGGCCAGGCCGCCGGGCTTGAGCACGGTCAGCGACTTCTCGAGGTTCGCCCCGCCCAGGGAGTCCAGCACCAGGTCGTAGCCGGACAGCACCTTTGAGAAGTCCTCCTTGGTGAAGTCGACGACGACGTCCGCGCCGAGGCTCCTGACCAACTCCTCGGTCTTGGTGTCCGTGGTCGTCGCCACCGTGGCGCCGAGGTGTTTGGCGAGCTGGATGACCGTCGACCCGAGGCCACCGGCACCGGCGTGGATGAGCACCTTCTGGCCCGGCTTCACGTGCGCTCGGTCGACAAGGACCTGCCAGGCGGCCAGGGCCACCAGCGGCACCGCGGCTGCCTCTTCGAGGGTGAGTGAGGCGGGCTTGGGTGCGACATCGTCCATGTCGATCGCGATGAACTCGGCGAAGCCTCCGATGCGCAGGTCGCGCGGGCGGGCGTACACCTCGTCGCCGACCTGGAGGCCGTGTACGGCGGAGCCGACCCGCGTCACGACGCCGGCGACGTCGTGGCCGAGCACGAACGGAGTCCTGTACTTCAGGAGCTGCTTGAACTCTCCGTTGCGGACCATCTTGTCCAGCGGGTTGACACTGGCGGCGCTCACTCTGACCAGCACGTCGCGGTCCCCGACGGTTGGCTCGGGTACCTCTGCGGCGCGTGCGCCGTCCTTGCCGTACTTCTCGACGACGAATGCCTTCATGTCGGTCGCCCTTTCTGTGTGATCTTCTCGGTGGTCCATGTGCTGGTCATGACCATACTGGCTGAGTATGGAAAAGTAAACTCAGGTGAGGTTAGACTCCATCTCATGGATGCGCGCACCGAAGTTCTTCAGGACACCGGCATGGACCCCCGTCTCGACCGGGACATGTCGAACTGCTCGATAGCCCGGACTCTTGAGATCGTGGGTGAGAAGTGGACGATCCTGATCCTGCGTGAGGTCTGGTACGGCTCGTCCCGCTTCGGCGACTTCGAGCGGGTCCTCGGCTGTCCTCGCAACCTGCTCGCGGCGCGGCTCCGGATGCTCGTGGAGGAAGGGATCCTGGCCACCGAGACCTACAAGGAGCCGGGCTCGCGGAGCCGGCCGAAGTATGTGATCACGCCCAAGGGCATGGACCTGGTCCCGGCCGTGATGGGGCTCCTGCAGTGGGGCGACCGCTACCGCGCCGACCCGGAGGGCCCGGCCATGCTCACGCGACACCGCGGATGCGGCGCGCGCGTCGACGCCCAGATCTACTGCGAACGAGGCCACGCGGTGCAGACGGAAGACATCGAGAGCCTCCCCGGCCCCGCCTTCCGTATGAAGGCCGCTGACTGAGCCGAACGTGATCGCGCCGGGAGCCCGCCGTACGGCCAGGACCTGTCCGGCCGATCAGGTCGCAGGAAAGGGGCGGGGCCTTGGGGCGCCGGTGAGCGGAGGGATGGGGGTCCCCCGGTCGAGCGAAGTCGAGCGTGGGGGAGCGTGCAGCTGCAAGGCGGAGGAGGGCGTCGACGCGATGGGGGTCCCCCCGCGCGAGCGCAGCCGGGCGTGGGGGAGTCGGCAACCGACGACAACGCCGCAGACGTGCGCCCGCCGCGGAGCGGCTGATGTCACGGCCGCCCCGCGTCTGCGGCATGATCGGCCGGGCAGGTCCTTAGTCTCCCGGCGCGTGTTCGCTCCGGCTGGCCCGGGCCTGGTGGAGGCGGACCTTTGTGCGGTTGCCGCAGCGGGACATGGAGCACCAGCGGCGGTTGTGGGCGGGGGAGCGGTCCAGGAAGCGCAGGGCGCACTGGTCCCCGCCGCAGACGCGTACGCGCCGGATCTCGGCGGACAGGAGCAGATCGACGGCGTCCTGGGCGATCAGTGCCAGCGCGGCTGCGGCATCGGTGGCGAGGCTCGTGGTGTCGGCGGGCTCAAGCCGCCCGTCCCTGATGGCTATCTGCAGGGTGGGCCGGGGTGCGTCCGCTGCTGCCCGGTTGAGCAGGGTGACGTCGGCGGATGCGGGCAGCCGGCCGTCGGCGACCGCGAGTACGGCCCGGTCGACCGTCTCGCGCAGTCGGCGGCCCGACGGCAGGGCGGCGGCAGCGGTGGGGTCCGGGGCGCCCGGCGCGAGCAGTCCGGCCTGCTGGAGCCAGCGGGCCAGGTCACCCGGATTCCGGAGCGTCTCCGTCGGCGCGGCCCGCCATCGAAACCGCAGGGTGTTGGTGAAGTCCAGGCAGACCCGCCCGCCGTCCCAGATCCACGTGTCGTCCGTTGCCATGCCCTCATTCTGCACGTTAGCTTAACCCCCTAAGAGGGTTAGTCAGTGCCGAGGAGGCGCGGTCATGGGACAGCCGACAGTGACGACCGGAGTGACGCAGGTGGACGGGGTCCGCCTGCACTATGTCCGCGCGGGATCCGGCCCCCTGCTCGTTCTGCTGCACGGCTGGCCGCAGACCTCCGACTGCTGGCGGCCCGTACTGGCGGACCTCGCCGCCGACCACACTGTTGTGGCGCCCGACCTGCGCGGCTACGGCCTGAGCGACAAACCCACGACCGGCTACGACAAGCGGCGGATGGCCGCCGACATCGCCGGCCTCGTCGAAGCGCTCGGCTTCGAGAAGGCCGCGGTCGTGGGCCACGACCGCGGCGCCCGCGTGGCGCACCGCTGGGCACTGGACCGCCCGGAGCAGGTGGAGCGGCTGGCCGTCCTCGACATCGTGCCCACCCGGGAGATGTTCCGCCGCATGGACGCCTCGCTCGCCTCCGGGTACTGGCACTGGCTGTTCCAGATGCAGCCCGATCTGCCCGAGCTGCTCGTGGGACACAACATCCGCGGGTACCTCGAGTACTTCTTCGAGCGGTGGACGTACAACCGTCACGGACTGACCCCCGAAGCGGTCGACGGCTACGTCCGCGCGTTCTCCCGCCCCGGTGCTCTGCGCGCGAGCCTCGATGACTACCGTGCGATGGACGAGGACATCGCCCTCGATGACATCGACGCCGCCGAGGGCCGCCGCCTCACCATGCCCGTGCTGGCGGTGTGGGGTTCCGCAGGGCTGCCGGCCCGCCTGCCCGCGCTGGAGATCTGGCAGGCCTACGCGGACGACGTCACCGGTGCCGAGATCCCGGAATGCGGCCACTTCATCCCGGAAGAGCAACCGGAGGTGCTGCTGTCACATCTGCGGCCCTTCCTGGTCGACGGAACGCACCGTTGACACCGGCCGCCCGGACCTTAAGGAAGCTGCGGGTAGAGCACGGAGACGCCCCCGGACAGCGCGGCCTGTGCCTGGCGGGCGGCGTTGTCGGCGAGGATCTCGTAGGCACCGGCGGCTATGCCGTCGACGCCGATCCGGGCGATGTCGGCCGGATCCGACTTGGCCGCGTCGACCGCCCTGACCATGTCGGTGTCCATGTAGCCGACGTGCAGGCCGGCCACCCGGATGCCCTGGTCGGCGAGTTGTACGCGCAGGGCGTTGGTGAGGGACCACTCCGCGGACTTGGCGGCGCAGTAGGCGCCGAACTCCGGGTAGCTGACCCAGGACAGGCCGGACAGGATGTTCAGGATCGCTCCCCCGCCGTTGGCAGCGATCTGGGGTGCGAAGGCGCGGGTCACCGCGAGGGTGCCGAAGAAGTGGGTGTCCATCTCCAGGCGGATGTCGTCGAGGTCCGCGGCGAGCAGGTCGGCGCCGGTCGAGGATCCCGCGTTGTTGACCAGGACGGTCACATCGCCGGTGGCTGCGGCGGCGGCCGCGACGGAGGCGGGGTCGGTGATGTCGATCGCGATCGGCTTGGCGCCGGGCAGGTCGATCTGGTCGGGGTTGCGGGCACCGGCGTAGACGGTGGCGCCGCGGCTGAGCAGTTCGGCGGCGAGGGCGCGGCCGAAGCCCCGGTTGGCTCCGGTGACAAGGGCGGTGCTGGTGGAGAGATCCATGGGGAGTTCCTGGTGAAGTAGGTGTTCCCGGGCAGCCGCAGGGCGGGCGATCGGGGTGGGGGAGGGTCAGCCGGAATTCGGGCAGGCCGCGTCGAGCAGGTCGCGCGCTGCTCGCTTGGCGGCCTCGGCGGCGGCGTCGGCCCGTTCGACGCGGGTCGCCGCCAGCGTGCCGTCGATGAGGAGCGTGAGCTGGAACGCGAGCGTGTCGGGGTCCGCCGCGCCGGCTGCGGCGGCCAGGTCGCGCACCCATGCGCGGACGGTGCGCTTGTGCTCGGCGGTGATGGCGTGCGCGGTGCTGCCGGGCTCGTACTCCGCCACCGCGTTGATGAACGCACAGCCCAGCGTGCCCTCTCGCGCCGCGTGCTCCAGCGCGACGAAGAGGCCGAGGAGCTGTTCGCGCGGATCGTCCCCGGCCGCGAGTGCGGCTGAGCGCAGATAGCGCCGCCAGTTGTCGTCCATCCGTCGCAGGTAGGCGGCGACCACGTCATCCTTGCTGGGGAACTGCTTGTACAGCGTGGCCTTGGCGACTCCCGACTCGGCGATCAGCCGGTCCACCCCCACGGCGTGGATGCCGTGTGCGTAGAACAGCTCGCAAGCGGTGTCGAGAATGCGGTCCCGGGCCGGGAGTCGCTTGGGTGCGGTGGTCATGAGGTGTAAGTTAACAGACAGGTCTGTCTACCGCCCAGGCATGCACAGACCTATCCGTCTGTGTCAGTGGCTGAGCTACGAGGAGACGTTCGATGGGAAGCATTGACGGTCTGGATCTCGGGACGTTCGGGGTCTACACCTTCGACTTCGAGTTCCAGTCGGCGGCGCGAATACGCGAGTCGGTTCGGGAACTCGAGGAGCAGGGCTGGCGGACGTTATGGATTCCTGAGCTCCTCGGGCGTGACGCGTTCACGCACGCCGGGTACCTGCTCTCCTGCACCGAGCGGATGCACGTCATCAACGGCATCGCGCAGATCTGGTCACGCGAAGCCCGGTGGGCGTACGGTGCCGGTCTGCTGCTGGCCGATGCGTACCCCGACCGGCACGTGCTCGGTCTGGGATTCGGCGGCGGGCAGGGGCCGGGGACCAAGCCGCTGGCGGCCATGACCGCGTACCTCGACGAGATGGACGCGCTCCGGCCCCAGACGCCCAACCCCCTCCCGAAGGCTCCGATGCGCCGCATCATGGCCGCGTACGGGCCCAAAATGCTTGAGCTGGCCGGCGAACGGACTGCCGGCGCGCAGACCTACCACGTCAACGTGGCGCATACCGCTCAGGCGCGCGAGATCCTCGGGCCGGACGCGTTCCTGGGCGTCGAACACGCGGTGCTGTTCGAATCGGACCCCGGCAAGGCCCGCGCGATCGCGCGTGAACACCTGCACCCCTACCTGAACTCCCCTTACAACATCGCGAAGTTCCGGCGGCTGGGCTACTCGGAGGAGGAGATCGCCGCCGGCAGCGACCGCATCGTCGACGACCTGGTGTTCTGGGGCGACCTGGACACCATCGTCGAGAAGCTCCACGCCCATGTCGCGGCCGGAGCCGATCATGTCGCGGTGCAGGTGATCGGGATCGGGCCGGGTGAGTCCGCGATGCCGTACTGGCGCATGCTCGGCGAGGCACTCCTGTCACGGGGCGGCAGCGCCTGATCTGCGGTTCTGTACGGGGCGCCGCGCGCTTAAGGAGTCGCGGCGCCCCGTGACAGGGAGGGAACGGGTGTCACGCGGTCGGGGTGCGGAGGTCCTTGCGGAGGATCTTGCCCGAGGCCGACCTGGGGATGGCGTCGATGACTCGACCCGCCGGACCTTCTTGTACGGGGTGATCTGACGCGCGACGAACTCGATGGCCTCGTCGACCGTGAGGTCGGTGCCGGGCCGGCGCACGACGAAGGCCTCGGGAATCCCCTCACCGTCGTCGTCGGTGACCCCGATGACCGCAGTGTCGGTGATGGCCGGGTGGGTCAGCGGCAGGGCCTCGAGTTCGGCGGGCGGGACCTGATAGCCCTTGTACTTGATCAGTTCCTTGAGCCGGTCGACGATGAACACCCGGTTTGGGTTGTTGGGGACGGCCCACCCGCAGGAGCTGAGCGACGCGGCCTCACCGGAGTGTTCCTGGCCGCCGTCCGAGGGCACGCAGTGGCTGGACCGGGCTCAGGCTCATGCCGGCACGCCTCCAAGCGGCGGTTGACTGCGATCATCGCGGCCGTACGCGGGTAGGGAGCGCGCAGGCACAGCCCGTACTCCTGGTCGCCCGGGCGGAACCGGACTCGCTCCCTGGCGGGACTACTGGCCGGCCAGGGGACGAGTCCGGTCGCCGTCCGCGTCCATCAGGAACGGCCGGAGAGTGTGGCGTGGCCGGCCCGCAGCGAGGCTTTGTCGATCTTGCCGACCGCGTTCTTCGCGATGGCCTCCACCACGAAGAACGCGGTCGGGCGCTTGTAGCCGGTGAGGCTGCGCGCGCAGAGGGCTTTCAGCGCCGACGGATCGACGGCCGAGCCCGGTCGAGGCTGGACGTAGGCGACGACCACCTCTCCCCACTTCTCGTCGGGTACGCCGATCACCGCGGCCTCGAGCACCGACGCGTCGCTTGTGAGTACGTCCTCGATCTCCTTGGGGTAGATGTTCTCCCCACCCCGGATGATCATGTCCTTCGAGCGGCCGACCAGGGTCAGATAGCCCTCGGTGTCGAGGTGGCCCACATCGCCCGTCCGCAACCAGCCGTCGACGACGACTCTGGCTGTTTCCTCCGGACGGCCGAGATAGCCCCGCATCACGTTGGGGCCCCGCACGACCACCTCACCGTCCGTGCCCGGCGCCAACACGCTGCCGTCGACGTCGACGATCCGGATCTCCTGGCCGGGGAAAGGGAGCCCCACGGTGCCGGCGCGTCGAGGGCCGGCGACCGGGTTGATGGTGGAGCCGCAGGTTCCCTCGGACAGGCCGTAACCCTCCACGAGCGGAAATCCGTACCGGGCCTCGAACCGGGTCAGCAGCTCGGCGGAGGCGGGCGCGGCGCCGCAGACCCCGAACCGCAGCGACGACGTGTCGGGCCGGACGTCGTCCGGGAGCGCCGCGAGCATGCCGTAGATCGTCGGTACGGCGCTGAAGAAGGTGGGGCGTTCCTGCTCGACCAGGTCGAAGAAGGCGCGGGGGTCGAACCGGCGGCCAGCGATGACGACACTGGCGCCGGCGAGAAGCGGTGTCAGGACGCTGACCACGATGCCGTTGACGTGGAAGAGCGGCAGGATCAGCAAGCACCGGTCGCTCGGTCCCACGTCGAGGGCCTGGCGTCCCATCTCCACCATGGCGTCGATGTTGGCGTGGTCGAGCATCACGCCCTTGGGCACCCCGGTCGTCCCGCTGGTGTAGATCAGGAGGGCCAGCGCGGACGGTTCCGGACTCGGTGTCCGGTCCCTCCACTGCGTCTCGTCGGGCACCTCACCGACGGCGAGTGTGGTCACGCCGGCCGTGGCTGCCGCGCCGTCCTCGATCACCAGCAGGCGTGCGCCGGAGTCGGAGAGCTGCCGGGTGACCTCGACGTCGGTCAGGCTCGGGTTGACCGGGGTGACGGTGGCACCGAGCCGCCAGGCCGCGAACAGGAGCAGGACGAACTCGACACGGTTCGTCAGTTTGAGGGCGACGACATCACCGGGACCGATCCCGAGCCCCTGGAGGTGACCTGCTGCGGCTCGGGTGCGATGCAGCAGTTGAGCGTTGGTGAGCGTCTGGCGTCCGTCCGAGACCGCGGGCCCCTGGGGGTCGGACTCGGCTCGGCGGTCGGGCAGAGAGGCGAAATTCATGGCGTGCATACCTGTCTCGGGGTGATGCGATCCGGTCAGGGAGCCGACACGGCGGGTGCCGGGTGCAGCTGGCGGGTGAGGAACTCGGTCTGGTCCCGCACCAGTTCCTCGAAGGTCTCGCCGGTGTAGAAGTCGAAGTGGCCGGCGTCGTACCGCCTGATCTCTCCCTGGGGCGCGGTGCGCGCGTACTTGAGGGTCTGGGCGGGAGGCGTGACGGAGTCGGTGTCGCTGACGCAGAACAGGATCGGAACGGCGACCTTCTTCGCCGCACGACCGGGCCGGTAGGCGGCGATGGTCGGTATGACCCGGGCTGCCACCTCGTTGCGGAACGTCGTCCCCGGCGGCTGGAGTGCCTGGTAGCCGGGCAGCGCGTCCGGAGCGTTCATGAGGGCCGGCGAACCGGGGGCGGCGGCGATGGGGACCATCGCGGGCGGCCGGCCTAGGACCCTGGTCGCCAGGTCCCGGGCGAGCACGGGGGTGATCCTGAGTGAGGCGACAGGGCCCAGCGTGAGTGCGGAGGCGAGACCGTCGGTGAACGGACACTGGGCCACGGCCGCGCGCAGTTCGGGATGACGTGAGGCGACGGTGATGGCGTGTCCGCCGCCGAAGGAGCTGCCCCAGACCGCGATACGGGTGCGGTCGACGTCGTGGCGGTCCTTGACGTAGGCGATCGCGGCATCCCAGTCGGCGAGTTGACGCTTGATCGACAGGAGCTGGCGGGGGTGGCCGCCGCTGTCGCCGAAGTGCCGGTAGGTGAAGGCCAGGGCGGCGATGCCGGCCTGGGCGAACCGCTCGGCGAAGGCGTCCAATCGCATCTCGCGGGTGGCACCGAGACCGTGCCCGAGTATGACGACGGGCGGCGAGGCGACGCCCGCGGGACGGTAGAGCCAGCCGGCGCATCTGCTGTCGCCGGAGGGGAAACTGACGTCGTGACGCGTGACGGAAGGGGGAGTGCTCATCGCCGGCTCACCGCCGCTTCGGCTGCGTCGAGCGGTGCCCGGGCACGCTGCCCGAGGCGAGCGCCTGCGCGTAGGTGTCCGGGTCGTAGAGCGGGAGCTCGCCCGTGGACTCGGTGGTCGCGATGTAGTCGAGCATGAGTTCCTGGCCTTCCTTCGACATGACTCTGGTGAAGAACTCGGTGCGCTCGACGTGCAGCCCGTCCGTCAGGGACATCGAGCCGCCGAAGTACACCGACCTCTTGGCAGCGGCGACGGACCCCTTGGACCGCGCGCCGAGGTGTCCGGCGAGCGCGGTCGCCCGTGCGACCACCTCGTCCTGGGGTACGACCTCGTCGACGGCCCCGTTGGCCAGGGCCTCCGCGGGGGTGAACGGCCTGCCCGAGAGGATCGCGGCCAGGGACCTGTGGGTGCCGATCAGCCGGGTCAGCCGCTGCGTGCCGCCACCGCCCGGAATGATGCCGAGGAGGATCTCCGGCTGGCCGATGAAGAAGTCCCCGTCGGCCATGACCCGCAGATCGCAGGCCCAGGCGAACTCCGCGCCGAGGCCGAGAGCCGAACCGTTGAGGGCGGCGGCGAAGACGACTCCGCTGGCGTTCATCCGCAGGAACGTGGCATGCAGGCGCTCGAGCTGGAGGGCACCGCGCAGCGGAGTCCTTCTCACGACGGGGTCCAGAGCACGGGCCCGGTCCACGCCCTTGGCCACGCTCACCACGGCGGAGGCGGCCCGCCGGCCCACCGTGGGGCTGGCGGCGCCCTCTTCCTGCAGCCACCGGACCGCGGCATGGCTGACGAACCGCTCGGGATGCGCCCCGGTGAAGACGACGGCCCGGATGCCCGGATCGCGGTCGACCCGGTCCACCAGCCTGTCCAGCTGGTTGGCGATGTCGAGGCCGAACTCGCCGTGCGGGCCGCCGTCGACCCGGACGACGAGGACGGCTCCGCGGTCCTCGATCTCCAGATGGCCCTTGTCTGTGTATGGCATGGATGCTGCTCCCGTGCTGAGTTCATGGGGAGTGGGGGCGCGTGAGGGTAGGGAGTACCGGGCGCCAGGAATCTGGGACAGCTTGTGCGGGACAGCTGGTGAAGGCGCGTCCAGGTGCGCGCGCCTGTGTCCGGAACGGCATGCCACTCGTGGTGTGTACTATTGCCGTGACCAGTGAGATAACCAAGTTATTTCGCGTGTGTCAACAGTGGAGGTGTGCGAGACATGTCAGGGCGAGCGAAGCTCGACGACGTGCCGGAGCGGCTTGTGCGGGCTGCCGTCGGCCTGCTGGCCGAGCAGGGGCCCTCGGCCGTCAAGGCGCGGACGGTGGCGTCCGCGAGCGGACTGTCGACGATGGTGGTCTACAGCCACTTCGGGGGGATCCCCGAGCTGATGCGAGCTGTCGCCGACCACGGGTTCACGGAGCTCGGCGCGGCGTTCGCCCGGGTGCCGGTGACGGAGGATCCGATCGCGGATCTCTTCGCCATGGCCCTGACCTGTCGCCGAGTGGCCCGCGAGAACCCTCACCTGTACGACCTGATGTTCGGGCTGTCCACCCGCGCGACCTACCGGCCGCTGTCGGACGCGGACCTTCGCCTGAGCGGGCATTCACCCGCCTTCCGGGAAGCGCACGCCCACGTCGCGGCGGCGTGCGGACGGCTCGTCCGCTCCGGCAGGGTCGAGCAGCAGGACCCCGACGTCATCGCCGCCCAGCTGTGGAGTCTCGTGCACGGCTATGTCACCCTCGAACTTGCCGAGCACTTCGTCGAGTTCGAGGACGCGGTGGCGCAGGTGCTGCTCCCCCTGGGGGTGAACTTCTCGGTCGGCCTGGGCGACGAACGGGCACGCGCCGAGGCCTCGCACCAGGTCGGCGTCCGCCTCTACGACTCGATCGTCGAGGGCTTGCAGGACCGGTGAGAATCGGGCGGCCGGGCACTGTCGCCGGCCGTGGCAGGGACGACCGGATGTTGCCGGGTCGGCTGGGGGTCGTGCGGTCGGGACGCCCTTCTCGTACGGCGGGTTGTCGTACCCGGGACTGTCGTGCGGCTGACGCGTCGCTGTCGCCGCGGCGGGGTCGGGTCTCCGGTGCCGTCACCACTGGTGTGACCGTCGGTACCGCGAACGGGCCGGGGGTTGCCGGGTCGGCAGGGCGCGCCGGGGCGTCCTGCTCGTGCGGCGGCTTGTGGTACCCGGTACCGCCGTGCGGCTGACGCGTCGGCGTTGCCGCAGCGGGTCGGGTCTCCGGGGTCGTCACGACTGGTGTGACCGTCGGTAGCGCGAACCGCCCGGGCGTGGGCAGGTCGGCCGGGTGCGGTCGTGTGGCCGGAACGCCCTTCTCGTATTTCCAGTCCCACCTCCACCAAATCGGCGAGAAGACAGGTGCCCGCCGCCGCTCCGACCTCACCCGACTCGCGGTTGAAAACAGGCTCACAGAGTAGAGACAAGGCGTTCCGAGCAGGCGGCTGTGGGTAGTTCTGCCCCGCCGGTCGTGGGTAATCGTCCCCCTTGACCCACACAGGCCGATGCCAGATCTTTGTACAGAAAGTCCTGTCGCTGCATCAACCGGAACAGCGAATCGAACTGGCGAATCTGCAGTCACTCCGGAAATGCGGAGCGGCGATGACTCCATAGGAATTCGCTGCATTCTCATCGCAGTCTTTCGCCGCCATTCGCAGTATCTGCAGCTGGATCCCACACCTAGGAGAAGTCATGCGCAAGCGCGTCATTGTCGCCCTCGCGGCGGTACTCCCTCTGACAGGGGTGGCCACGATCGCGGGAGCAAGCCAGGCAGGAGCAGATCCGGCGAAGCCGAGGGTCGTGGTCACGGGCACGGTCCAGGACTGCGAGGACGACACCGCTCCGCTCCAGGTGACGATAACGGCGAAGAACGGTGAAGTCGGCGTCGACGCCCAGCCGCGGGTGGAGGACGACGGAATCTACAAGATCACCTTCAAGAAGATCCCCTCGGGCGCGGGCACCAAGGCCACCGCATTGGTCGAGTGCGAAGAGGACTCGTACAGCACGACCCTCACCATCAAGCGGCCTCCCGGAACAAAGCTCACCCAGACCTTCAATATCGCGCCGTAAAGGGGAACCGAGAAACCATCGGCCGGGCCTCGTCCATACGAGACCTGGCCGACGGTTTGAACACTCCGTGAGGAAGAATCCTCCGAATAACGCCTGCTACATTCACCCATGTGACAGACCACGAATCATCAGATACGCGGTGGCTGATCCTCGTTTTCAAGCGTGCCGGTGTATTCGCCGTCCTGCACCAAGGCGTCCTGCACCAGGGCGAAGAGGTCGCTGCGGTGCGGTATCGGTGGCCGCGTCCGGACGGGCCACCGGTACACGCGGCGGTGGGCCGCTGGTGCTAGGACGGCCTGGGCTTCGCCGCAGGGGCATCGGCACCCGGCGTGAGTTGGTCGTGCCTTCCGAGCGCCGCGACCTCCTGCTCCAGAGTGGGTACCGCCCTGGCTGCGAAGCGCCTCGCCCAGGGCCAGATCAGCGGTGAGTTCAGGGCGGCCTTCGCCCAGTTGGCCACGACGACCGCACGGGGGACGTACACGCGACTGCGCCGACGTACGAGGCCGTCGACGATCGCGGCGGCCGCCCGGTCGGGGCTCGTGGTGACGTTGCCCGGATAGGGCAGTTTGCGGCGCAGGGCCTGGAACGACGGGAGGTCCACGTCGGCGCCGCGCACGAGGTCCGTGTCGATCCAGGACGGGTGCACCAGGCCGACCGTGACCCCGAGGTGCGCCACCTCCTGGCGGTAGGTCAGGGCGAGCGACTCGACGGCGGCCTTGCTCGCGCCGTACGAGGCCATCGCGGCCAGTGGCATGAAGGACAGCGCGGACGCCACGACCAGTACGTGGCCCCGGCTGCGCTCCAGATGGGGTGTCGCGTATTTGAGGGTGCGGAAGACACCGTTCAGGTTGACGTCCAGGACCCGTTCGAACGACGCGTCGTCCGTCTGCCGCACCGTCCCGTACGCCACGACACCGGCGTTGGCGACGACGAGGTCGATACCGCCCATGACCCTCGCGGCTTCGTCGATCGCCGCCCGTAGAGCGGCGCCGTTCCGCACATCGGCCTCACGCCAGGAAGCGGCGGGGCCCAGTTCGTCGGCGAGGTCGCGCAGCCGGTCGGGCTCCAGCCCGATCACGGTCACCCGGGCCCCTCGGGCGGCGGCCAGCCGGGCCACCTTCTCCCCGATGCCGCGTGCCGCTCCGGTGACAACCAGCTTCCTGCCCAGCAAGTCACGTTTCATGGCGGCAACATAACTTCGTTATTCTGCGAACACAAGACGTCGTGCACATCGCCGCTCTTGCTGCACCTGCTGGGTCTTATGACGGGACGGCCCCTGTTCCGGCCCGTATTCTGGCCCGTATGAGGCGGACATCCTTTGCGCAGTGGCCCTGCTCGATCGCGCGCACCATGGACCTGCTGGGGGACTGGTGGACGCCGTTGGTGCTGCGCGAGGCGTTCTACGGGATCCGGCGTTTCGACGCGTTCCAGGAGTCGCTCGGGATCGCCCGCAATACCCTCACGGACCGGCTGCGGCGGCTGGTGGAGGAGGGGCTGCTGGAGAAGCGGCCGTACCAGACGGAACCGGTCCGGTACGACTATGTGCTCACCGAGAAGGGGCGCGACTTCTACAGCGTGCTGCTGGTGATGAACCGGTGGGGCGATCGCTGGCTGGCCGGTGAGGCGGGTCCGCCGGTGACCATGCACCACGATGCGTGCGGGCAGGAAACTCATGCCGAGGTGGTGTGCGCCGCCTGCGGCGAACCGATGACCGCGGACGACACCCGCCCCCGGATGGGCCCCGGTTATCCCCCGCATCTGGCCAGGCGACCGGATGTGCAGGAGCGTTTCGCCGGCTGACCCGGAGGCTCCGCAGTGCCCTGCGCCTGCCCTTGACAAGTCAGTCTATCTACGCAACTTTACTGGTCGGTTGCGTATGCAGGGGCTCAGGGATTCTCAGCAAGGGCATGGAGGCCGCGGGATCATGGAGTGGACGGGCGCGTGTTATGCGGACGAACCGACAGTCGAGGTCCACACCTGGATCGCCGCACCGCCGTCGCGGGTGTGGACGCTGGTGTCCGACGTCGAGCTGATGCCGCGTATCAGCTCCGAGCTCGAGTCGGTGGAGTGGCTGGACGGCAGGAGTGGCCCCGCCCTGGGTGCCCGGTTCATCGGCCGGAGCAAGCACGAGGCGCTGGGGGAGTGGGCCACCACCTCCCACATCGTCGAGTACGAGCCGTCGAAAGTGCTTGCCTGGGCGGTCGAGGATCCGCAACACCCCACCGCTGTCTGGCGGTTCACCCTGGAGCCGCAGAACGGCGGCACTCTCCTGCGGGAATGGATGCAGATGGGGCCGGCCCGCTCGGGCCTCTCCTTCGCCATCGACCGTATGCCGGAGAAGGAACAGAAGATCGTCTTCGTACGTATGCGAGAGTTCGAGGCCAACATGACCGCGACCCTGGGAGAGATCAAGAAGCTGGCCGAGGGCGCCCGGAACCCGGACGAGGCGGCTCTCTGATGCGTACCTCCACCACGATCGAGGCCTCCGGGGGCGACTGGCGGGAAATCGTCGGCTACGTCACCGAGGCGGAGAAACTCGGCCTGGACATCTGCTGGGTGGCCGAAGCCTGGGGTTCCGAGGCGCCGTCACCGCTCGGCTACCTCGCCGCGAAGACCGAGCGCATGCTGCTCGGCTCAGGGATCATCCAGCTCGGTACCCGCACCCCGATGGCCATCGCCCGCGCCGCGATCACCCTCTCGCAGATCTCCGAGGGGCGCTTCCTCCTCGGACTGGGCCCCTCCGGACCGCAGGTCATCGAGGGGCTGCACGGTGTGCCCTTCGCCCGGCCGCTGGCGCGGATGCGCGAGACCGTCGAGATCGTGCGCCAGGCCGCCTCGGGGGAGAAGATCTCGTACTCCGGGCGGGAGTTCCGCATCCCGCTGCCGGGTGAGGCCAAACCCATGCGGCTGTCGATGCGCGCCGAGCACGACATCCCCGTCTATCTGGCCACCCTCTCGCCGAAGATGCTGCACCTGACCGGTGAGGTCGCCGACGGCTGGCTGGGCACGAGTTTCGTGCCCGAGGGTGCCAAGGCCGCGTACTTCGACCACCTCGACGAGGGGCTGGCCGCCGCCGGCCGTAAACGCGCCGACCTCGACATCTGCCAGGGCGCCGAGGTCGCCTTCGCCGAGGACGAGGACACGTTGCGCGCGATGGTGGCCGGGCGGAAGAAGGAGCTGGCGTTCAGCCTCGGCGGCATGGGCTCCACGACCACGAACTTCTACAACAACGCCTACAGCCGCCAGGGTTGGGCCGAGGTGGCGGCAGAGGTGCGCACACGCTGGCAGGCCGGGGACCGGGAGGGCGCGACCGGTCTGGTCACGGACGAGATGGTGCTGGCGACCACGCTGATCGGCACCGAGGACATGGTGCGCGAGCGGCTGCGTGTGTGGCGTGACGCCGGGGTTGACACCGTTCGCTTCTATCCCGCCGGCGAGACCCTCGACGCGCGCCTCACCACCCTGGGGCGGGCCATCGACCTGGTCCGCGGCATCGAGGACGAAGCGACACGGTAGGGAGCGACGGGGCGAGCCGACGCGCGACGGCGCCCTGTGCGTGGCCCCGGTTCAGGTCAGTCGCGGGTGCTGACGCCGTCGGCCGCCAGGCCTGACATCAGCAGGGTGATCGCACGGAACGTCCTGTCCAGGGCGGCCTCCCGGTCCTCGGCGGCCGCGATGATCTGGTTGCCCTCGCACAGACCGGCCAGCAACAGCCGGGCGACCGTGGGGACGGGAACGTCCGGGCGCAGGTCACCACGCTCCGCCAGAACGGTCAGCAGCCGTTCGATCGGCGGCTGGGCGACGGAGTCGTTGATGTGCCGGTACTGCGCACCGAGGACCGAGGGCGCCTGGACCATCAGTTCGCGGTGCAACGGGTCGTCGATGGTGCGTCGCAGGAAGGTGTGCGTGAGGTGGGACGCCGCGGTCATGGCGTGCTCGTCGGACGCCGCACGGATCGCCTCGGCCGTCGCGTCGCCCAGTACCCCGACCTGCTGAACCAGGTCGATGTAGAGCTCGGCGAACATCGCCTTCTTGTCCGGGAAGTGATGGTAGAAGGTGCCCTTGCTCACCAGCGCCGCCACCGTGATGGCCTCGACCGACGTGTGCGCGAACCCGTTGTCGACGAAGAGCTTGCGTGCGGCCGCCACCAGATCCGCCCGGGTCTGCTCCGCGTACATCTGACGTCGGTTTGGCCTTCTCATGTGCACCATCGTATATTCAATGACCTGAGGTCAGTGAATGACTTGGGGTCGTCGATGGTCGTCATCACCACGCTCTCCGGCCGATATCACGCCCCGGGAGGCCACCGATGATGGCAGCGGGCATGGATCATGGGATCTGAAACGTATGTCTGCGGGGCGATGGAGAAGCCCCGTTGTTGAGTTGATGAAACAGACCGTTCGACAGGGAACGCGTGGGCCCCGCGTAGGGAGCCGGCCGCTCCAGCGGAAAGGAACCGTCCATGGACGAGCAGGGTGAGCGCTTCGACGTCGTCGTACTCGGCGCGGGCCCCGGCGGGTACGTTGCCGCCATCAGGGCCGCCCAGCTGGGCAAGCGCGTCGCGGTGGTCGAGGAGAAGTACTGGGGCGGTGTCTGTCTGAACGTGGGCTGCATCCCCACCAAGGCCCTGTTGCGCAACGCTGAGCTGGCGCACATCTTCACGCGCGAGGCGAAGACCTTCGGCATCAAGGTCGACGGTGAGGTCTCCTTCGACTACGGGGAGGCCTACCGCCGCAGCCGGAAGGTCGCGGACGGCCGGGCCAAGGGCGTCCACTTCCTGATGAAGAAGAACAAGATCACGGAGATCAGCGGTCGCGGCACGTTCGTCGACCCGCACACGCTCCAGGTGGCCGACTTCGACGGCAACACCCGCACCATCGGCTTCGACCACTGCGTCATCGCCACCGGTGCCACCCCCAAGCTGCTGCCCGGCACCCGCCGTACCTCACGTGTGGTGACGTTCGAGGAGCAGATCCTCGCCGAGGACCTTCCGCAGTCGATCGTGATCGCAGGCGCCGGAGCGATCGGCATCGAGTTCGCGTACGTGCTGCACAACTACGGCGTGAAGGTCACGATCGTCGAGTTCCTGGACCGTGTCGCCCCGCTGGAGGACGTCGAGGTCTCGACCGAACTGGCCAAGCAGTACCGGAAGTTGGGCATCGACGTCCTGACCTCGACGCGGGTCGAGTCGATCGACGAGTCCGGTCCGCAGGTCCGTGTCACGGTCACTGGCAAGGACGGCGCGCAGCAGGTCCTGGAGGCCGACAAGGTGCTCCAGGCGATCGGCTTCGCGCCGAACGTCACCGGCTACGGCCTGGAGAACACCGGCGTGAAGGTCACCGAGCGCGGCGCGATCGACGTCGACGGCCGCTGCCGCACCGCCGTGCCGCACATCTACGCCATCGGCGACGTCACCGCGAAGCTGATGCTCGCGCACGCCGCCGAGGCGATGGGCGTGGTCGCCGCCGAGACGATCGCGGACGCGGAGACGATGGAGCTGGACTACGCGATGATCCCGCGCGCCACCTACTGCCAGCCGCAGATCGCCAGCTTCGGCTACACCGAGGCCCAGGCGCGGGAGCGCGGCTTCGACGTCCAGGTGGTCAAGTTCCCGTTCACCGCCAACGCCAAGGCGCACGGCCTGGGCGACGCCACCGGCTTCGTGAAGCTGATCAGCGACGCCAAGTACGGCGAGCTGCTCGGCGGCCATCTCATCGGCCCCGACGTCACCGAGCTGCTGCCCGAACTGACCCTGGCCCAGCAGTGGGACCTCACCGTCCATGAGGTCGCCCGCAACGTCCACGCCCACCCGACCCTGGGCGAAGCGGTCAAGGAGGCCGTGCACGGCCTCGCGGGGCACATGATCAACATGTAGGGGAGCGGCAAGAGGGGCCCCTGGCACCCGGACCGGTTTCGCGACCCCGGGCTGCCAAGGGGCCCTGTCTCATCGCCGCTCTGTCACATTCCCGACGGGACCGCCGTCTCCTCGTCCGAGGTCGGGCCTTTCGCCCCCGCCGTCTCCAGTGCCTTGTTGCGGCGGACGGACGACAGGAAGGAGGCCGCGATCAGGATGACGCCGACCAGGCCGGTGATGATCTCGCTGATCTCGTACTGAATGGTGATCAGCAGGATCGCGGCGAGGGCACCGATCGCGTAGTGGGCGCCGTGCTCCAGGTAGACGTAGTCGTCGAGGGTGCCCTGGCGGACCAGGTAGACCGTGAGTGAGCGGACGTACATGGCGCCGATGCCCAGGCCGAGCGCCATCCAGAAGATGTGGTTGGTGATGGCGAAGGCGCCGATCACCCCGTCGAAGGAGAAGGACGCGTCCAGGACCTCCAGGTAGAGGAAGAGGAAGAACGCCGCCTTGCCCGCGAGGGCGACCACCGACACCGGCCTGCCCTCGGCCCTGGCCGTTTCCTCCGCCTCGTGTTCGTGTTCCTCCTCTTCTTCGAGCTTGTCCTCGAAGTACCCGGAGAGGCCGCCCACGATTAGATAGGTGATCAGACCGGCGACCCCGGCGAGCAGCACCGTGGCGGACTTGTCCGCGTGGCCCGTGCTGACGTGCGCGTGGGTGGCGAAGGTCAGCGCCGAGACCAGCAGCGCGACGAGCGCGACGCAGATCGACAGCATGTCGACCTTGCCGAGCCTGGCCAGCGGGCGTTCCAGCCGGCCGAGCCACTTGATGTCACGGTCCTCGAAGATGAAGTCGAGGAAGATCATCAGCAGGAACATCCCGCCGAACGCCGCGATGGCGGGGTGGGCGTCGGTGACGAGGTCCTCGTACCGGCCGGGGTTGTCGATGGCGAGCTCGACCGCCTCGATGGGCCCGACCTTCGCGCTGATGGCGACGATCACGACCGGGAAGACCAGCCGCATGCCGAACACCGCGATGAGAATGCCGACGGTGAGGAAGAGCTTCTGCCAGAAGGCGTTCATCTTCTTCAGGATTCCGGCGTTGACCACGGCGTTGTCGAAGGACAGCGAGATCTCCAGGATCGACAGGATCAGGACGACCCCGAACGCCTCCCATCCCCACTGCCACGCCGCGAAGACGAGGCCGGCCGCCGTGACGGCGAACGACCAGCCGAAGGTTCTGAACACCATGGCTATACCGCCGCCTTCACCGCGAGAACGGGGCAGTCGCATCCCAGCAGGATCTGTTGCGCCGCCGAGCCTGTGATCAGCTTGCCGACCGCGCTCCGGCGCCGCAGACCGATCACCACGAGGGTCACGTCCAGCTGTTCCGACAGCTCGATGATCTCCTCGGCGGCATCGCCCCCGCCCAGCACCTGGCGGATGTCGAACTCGATGCCCAGCGCGGCGAGATCCTCCCGGACATGAGCCAGATCCGGCTCCTGCGCGAACCGCGGATCCACATAGGCGTCCCCACGGGAGGTGTTCACCACCAGCAGCTTCTCCCCGCGCAGCCGGGCCTCGTCGATCCCTGCCCGCAGCGCGGCCTCACCCTCGGGTGAGGGTACGTATCCGACCAGTACGGTCATTTTCTCTGCACTCCCTCTCAGGCACTTCGCTCACGCAGGGGACGTACGAGGACGTACGACGAACCGCCGCACCAGCGGCCAGACGAGCACCAGCACGATCACCGTGTACACCACGTAGGACACCGGTCCGCCCACCAGGCCCGACAGTTCGCCGCCCGACAACTGCAGGGAGCGCCGGCCCTGGAGTTCGGCGCGCGGGCCGAGGATGACGCCGATGATCAGCGGCAGTACGGGCAGTCCGAACCGCCGCATCGCGAAGCCGAGGAGTCCCAGCAACAGCAGCAGGAACAGGTCCAGGGGCTGTGCGTTGACGGCGTACGCACCCATCGACGCGAAGAACAGGATCCCCGCGTACAGATAGGGGCGCGGAATCTGGAGCAGTTTCGCCCAGGCCGGTGCGAGCGGCAGATTCAGCAGGAGCAGCATCAGGTTGCCGACGAACAGGCTGGCGATCAGCACCCACACCAGGCTCGCCTCCCGCTCGAACAGCAGCGGACCGGGCTGGATGCCGTACGACTGGAACGCGGCCAGCATGACCGCGGCGGTCGCGTTCGTCGGCAGGCCGATGGCCAGCATCGGGACCAGCGTGCCCGCCGCGGAGGCGTTGTTCGCCGCCTCGGGCCCGGCCACGCCCTCGATCGCGCCCTTGCCGAACTCCTCCGGGTGCTTGGTCAGCCGTTTCTCCGTCGCGTACGACAGGAAGGTCGGTATCTCCGCACCCCCGGCCGGCAGCGCACCGAAGGGGAAGCCGAACGCCGTACCCCGCAGCCAGGGCTTCCAGGACCGCTTCCAGTCCTTCTTGCCCATCCACGGCCTGCCGACCGGGATGACCTCGACGGGCTTGCGCCGCAGATGCGCGGCCACCCACAGCGCCTCGCCGACGGCGAAGATACCGACGGCGACCACCACCACGTCGATTCCGTCCGCCAGTTGGGGGACGCCCAGCGTGAGCCGCTGCTGTCCGGACACCGTGTCGATGCCGACCAGGCCGATCGTCAGCCCCAGCAGCAGGGAGATCAGGCCCCGGATGCGGGAGGCGCCCAGCACCGACGTGACCGCGATGAAGGAGAGCAGCATGAGGGCGAAGTAGTCCGGCGCGCCCAGGCTGACCGCGAAGTCCACCACGACCGGAGTGACGAGCACCAGCAGCAGGGTCGCGATCGTGCCCGCCACGAAGGAACCGATCGCGGCGGTGGCCAGGGCCTGCGCCGCCCGGCCGGACTTGGCCATCTTGTTGCCCTCGATGGCCGTCACCACCGAGGACGACTCCCCGGGGGTGTTGAGCAGGATCGAGGTGGTCGACCCGCCGTACATGCCGCCGTAGAAGATGCCGGCGAACATGATGAACGCCTGTACCGGCTCCATGCCGTAGGTGATCGGCAGCAGCAGGGCCACGGTCATCGCCGGGCCGATGCCCGGCAGCACACCCACCGCGGTGCCGACCAGGACGCCGATCAACGCCAGCAGCAGGTTCATCGGGGCGATGACGTCCTCGAAGCCCTGCATGAGGTTGTTCAGGTTGTCCATCACAGGATTCCTTGCAGCACACCGGCCGGGAGGTTCACACCGAGCCCGATCGCGAAGGCGTAGAACGTGGTGAGCGACAGCGTCACCGCGATGAGCAGATTGCGTACGTAGTGGCGGTTGCCGAGGGCGAAGGCCGTTCCCCAGAACAGCAGCGCGCCGCTGATCACCCAGCCGAGCCGCTCGATCAGCACCGCGTTCACCACGAACGCGCCGATCAGCAGCAGCACCGTGCGCCAGTCCGTGCCCTGCGTCAGGTCGACGTCCTCGCCGGCCTCCGGCTCACCGTGGCCGCCCCGGGCCACATCGACGGCGTACGCCACCGCGACCACCAGGAGCAGTACGCCCAGGAGCACGGGCACCGTGCGCGATCCCACCGGGTCGGTGCTGCTGGTGACGTGCGGGATGCCGAGGCCGTCCACGATCACCGCGGTGCCCACCAGGACGAGGAACGCGCACACGCCGTACTGCGCGCGGTCCTTGCCCTGCGGCGGACGGGCGTCCTCGACGCGCCGTTCGTCGATCTGGGAACTCATGCCAGACCGAGCTCGGTCAGCAGGTCCGCGACGGACTTGTCCTGCTCCTTCAGGAAGGTGCCGAACTCGTCACCGGTGATGAACGCGTCGGTCCAGCCGCGCTTGGTCAGCTCGGCCTTCCACTGCTCGGAGTCGTGCATCGTGGTCAGGGAGTCGACCCACGTCTTCTTCTGCGCGTCGGTGATCCCGGGAGGGGCGACGATCCCGCGCCAGTTGGTGAACACCAGGTCGATCCCCGAGTCCACCAACGTGGGAGCGTCCTTCACCGCGTCGATGGGCTTCTCGCTGGTGACCGCGAGCACCCGCACCTGACCGGCCTCTATCTGGTCGAGGAACTCGCCGAACCCGCTGGCGCCGAAGGCGATCTTGTTGCCCAGGATGGCGGGCAGCAGCTCGCCGCCGCCGTCGTACGAGATGTAGTTGACCTTCTTCGGCTCGATGCCGACCGCCTGCGCCAGCTGCATCGGCAGCAGATGGTCCGGGCCGCCCGGCGACGAGCCGCCGCCCACGGCGACCTTCTTGGGATCCTTCTTCCAGGCGGTGACCAGGTCGTCGATCGTCTTGTACGGGGAGTCCTTCGACACGACGATCGCGCCGGCCTCCTCGATGAGCTTGGCGAGCGGCGTGGTGTCGGTCAGCGTCGCCGCCGACTTCGAGGTGTACGAGGAACCGACGACGCCCAGCCCCATCTGCATGGCGAGCTTGCCGTTGCCCTTCTCGTTCACCAGACGCTGCAGGCCCACGGTGCCGCCGGCCCCGGGCAGGTTGTACACCTGGGCGCCGGACGCCACCTTGGAGTCCTGCATCACCTGGGCGACGGTCCGGGCGGTGACGTCGTACCCGCTGCCCGGCGTGTTGGGCACCATGATCCGCAGACCGGTGACGGGCTTGTCGCCCGTGCCTGCGCTGCCCGATTCCTCCTTGTCCGCGGTGGCGCCGCAGGCGCTCACGGCGAGTATCGACACAGTGGCAAGAGCGGAGAGAAATGCGGCTCTGCGAGTTCTCATGGCTCATCTCTTTCGCTTGGGCGAGTCCGGCGCCATGATTGTGCGGCCCCCCGGACAACCCGTCTGCCTTGTGTTGCCATTGAAGGTTGAGTTCATAGTGGTCGTTACGTCACGCCGCCACACACTCGCCGGTGAGCTGCTGGTATTGCAGCTCGCCATCGTGGTGCTGGTGCTCGTCGCGGTCGCCGCGGTGTCGTTGGCGCAGTCGAAGGCGACGTTCGACCGGGTGGAGGGGCGCCGGGTGACGGCCCTCGCCGAGGAGATGGCCGGAAACCCTCTGTTGCGCTCCCAGCTCGTCCGTCCTGCCCCCGGCGAAACCCTCGCGCCGCTGCTCCAGACCACGCTGACCCGGTCGAACGTCACCTCGGTCACGGTCGCCGACGAACACGGTGCGATCGTCGCCTCCACCAACCCCACCCTGGTCGGGACCCGGCTGCCGGTCGACGGGCCCAGCGTCGCGCAGGCGCGCGGCTGGTCGGGAGAGCTGCCGGTGGACGGGGTCCGTGAGCTGGTGGCCCAGGTCCCGGTGCTCGCCGAGCACCTGAAGCACGTCGGCGAACATCTCGGCACGGTCATGATCGGACGGGTCTCACCGACGGTCTGGCAGCGGCTGAGCGGCGCCTCCTCGTATCTGCTCGCCTATCTCGGCATCGCGAGCGTGCTCGGCGTGGCCGGCTCCTGGCTGCTGGCCCGGCGGATCAAGCGCCAGACCCTCGGCCTCGAACCCCGCGAGATCGCGGGCCTCGCCGAACACCGGGAGGCGATGTTGTTCGGCATCGCCGAGGGAGTCATCGCACTCGACCCGCACCTGAGGCTCACCCTGGTGAACGAGGTCGGCCACAAACTGCTCGACCTTCCCGAGGACTGCGTCGGGATGAGCCTGTCCGACCTGGGCATCGAGGGCAGGCTGTACGACGTCCTGGCCGGGACCGGCGGTGAGCACGGCACCGAGCGGCGCGACGAGGTGGTCGTACGGCGGGGCCGGGTGCTGGTGATGAACCGGATGGACGTCACCAAGGACGGCCGTCGGCTGGGCTCGGTGACGACCCTGCGGGACCGCACCGAACTGGCCCAGCTGGAACGCGAGTTGGGCTCGTTCCGCAGCAGCACCGAACTGCTGCGCGCGCAGGCCCACGAGTTCTCCAACCAGCTGCACACCATCTCCGGCCTCATCCAGATCGATGAGCACGACGAGGTCGTACGGTATGTTCGCGCTCTGCGGAAACACCGCGAGTCGCTCGACCTGACCCTCACCAGCCGGGTCGGTGACCGGGCTGTCGCCGCGCTCCTCATGGCGAAGTCGGCGCTCGCGGCGGAGCGCAGGGTCCGGCTGCGGATCTCGGAGCTCACGGCCCTGGACCGGCTGGAGCCGATGGACTCGGCGGACGTGGCGACGGTGCTCGGCAACCTCGTCGACAACGCCCTCGACGCCGCCGCGGCCCCGGACCACGAGAGCGAGGCCTGGGTGGAGGTCGAACTGCGCCAGGACGCGTCGAGTGTGGAGATCGTGGTGCGGGACTCTGGCCCGGGCGTGGCTCCCGAACTCGCGCAGGAGGTGTTCGCCCGCGGCTACACCACCAAGGCCGCGCAGGGCGGCGACCGGGGCATCGGCCTGGCGCTCACCCGGCTGGTCTGCACCCGCAGGGGAGGCGAGGTGTCCGTGGCCAACACCCAGGCCGGCGCCGTGTTCACCGCCCGGATGTCCGTGGGCCAGCTCACCGATCGGGAGACGGAGGAAGTCCGGTGATCGACGTACTCGTGGTCGAGGACGACTTCATGGTGGCGCGGATCCACCGTGGATTCGTCGACGGAGTCGAGGGCTTCCGCGTGGTCGGATCGGCCAACTGCGGGGAGCAGGCGCTCGCCGCCGCCGCCGAGCTGCAGCCCGACCTGGTGCTGCTCGACCTGTATCTGCCCGACATGTTCGGTCTGGATGTCATCCCCCGGCTGCGGACGGCGGCCCAGGACTGCGATGTGCTGGTGATCAGCGCCGCCCGCGAGGCCGAGGCGGTCCGGGGCGCCGTCCGCCAGGGCGTGGTCGACTACCTGCTGAAACCCTTCGACGCCGACGACCTCAGGGACCGGCTGGAACGCTACAGCGCCCGGCGCGGCAACCTGCACGCCGCCACCGTCAGCGGGCAGGCCGATGTGGACCGCGCACTGGGACGGACGGCGACGCCGACGGTGACGGCCACGCTGCCGAAGGGCATGAGCGTGGAGACCGCCGAACTGGTCGAGCGCGCACTGCGCACCGCTGACGGAAGCCTGTCCGCGGCCGAGTGCGCGACGAGGGTCGGCATCTCGCGTGTCAGCGCACGCCGTTACCTGGAGTACCTCAGTGTCACGGGCCAGGCGGTGGTGTCGCTGCGCTATGGGCAGGCCGGCCGCCCCGAGCGCCGCTACCAGTGGCACGTCTGACGGTGTCCTGCCCGGTGGCCGGACGGGGACGGTTCTCGGGGCCGGCTGTCGGCCGCCGTCCGGTCACGTGCGGTGCTAGGTCTGTGGTGCGGATGACCTGGCGTGGTGGGCGGCGACGGCCATGACGACGACTGCGGTCAGGACGAGGCCGGCGCCGACGTAGAGCGGCGCGGTGTAGCCCAGGCCCGCGGTGATGGCCAGGCCTCCGAGCCAGGCGCCGAGCGCGTTGCCGAGGTTGGACGCCGACACGTTGGCGCTGGCGGCCAGTGCCGCTCCGTGGGCGTGGTCGGTGACGCGGGTGATCATGCCGGGCACACTCGCGAACCCGAACACCCCCATCAGGAAGGTCAGCACCACCGACGCCGTGGCGTCGCCGGCCAGCAGACCGAACAGGGCCAGGGTGACGGTGAGTCCGAGCAGGGACAGGACCAGCGCGCGGTCACGGTCGAGGTCGGCCGCGCGCCCGCCGACCATGTTTCCCACGACCAGGCCGACGCCGTACACCATCAGCAGCCAGGCGACGTCCCCGGAGGAGAAGCCGCCGACCTCGGTGAACGTGTAGGCGATGTAGGTGAACGCACCGAACATGCCGCCGTAGCCGAGTGCGGTGGCCGTCAGGGTCAGCCAGACCTGCCAGGACCGGAACGCCCGGAACTGGGCCCGCACACTGGTCGGCGCCGGCGGGTCCCAACGGCCCTCCGCTGTCGTCGACTTGGCCTCGCCCGCGCCGCCGGGGACGAGGGCGGCGATGCCCGCCAGCGCGAGTACGCCGATCGCGGTGACCGCCCAGAAGGCCGCCCGCCAGCCCCAGCGTTCACCGACCAGCGCACCGAACGGCACGCCCAGCACGTTCGCCAGCGTCAGCCCGGCGAACATGACCGCCACCGCACGTGACGTCCGCTCCGGCGCGACCAGACCGCGAGCGACCAGCGAGCCGATTCCGAAGAACGAACCGTGGCACAGCGCCGCGACGATCCGCCCGAGCAGCATCACCGGATAGCTCGCCGCGAGGGCGGACACCAGGTTGCCGACGACGAACAACGCCACCAGGCCGACCAGAACCTGCTTGCGGGGCAGCCGTGCCGTCGCCGCGGTCAGGGCGATCGCGCCGACCGCGACACTCAACGCGTACCCGGAGATCAGCCGGCCCGCCGCCGCCTCGGACACCGCGAAACTCGACGCCACCTGCGGCAGCAGCCCGGCGATCAGGAACTCGGTCAGACCGATACCGAAACCGCCGAGTGCCAGGGCGACGAGCCCGCCCGGCATCCGCCGCCGGTCGATCGCGCGCCTGTGCAGCAGGGTGCCCGTCCTCATGGCTTCACCCTCGGACCCCAGCGGCGGACCCGTCCATGGACAAAGATCGACGGCGCTTGGACGAACGTGGGCGACAGCCGCTGTTGCGTGCCGTTGGACGGCACACCGGGCTCTCCGCCGCCTGCCGGAGCTCTACAGTCCCCGCTCAGTCCCCCCGACCTTGTGTCCTGGATCACCGCGTATTCAGGCCTGATCGGAATCGAGCCGCTCCATGTCCGAGACCACCAGCGACGCCGCACCCGCCGGCGTCACCGCACCCCCTGCGGCGACCGCCGCACAGAAGTCCACCGTGTCGCGGGTCGCCGTCGCGAGCCTCATCGGCACGACCATCGAGTACTACGACTTCGCCGTGTACGGCACGGCCGCCGCCCTCGTCCTGGGGCCGGCCTTCTTCCCCTCCGGCAACGCCACGCTGTCCACGCTGGCCGCGTTCCTCACCTTCGCCGCCGCGTTCCTGGCCCGTCCGGTCGGCGTGGTGCTGTTCGGTGGTATCGGCGACCGGGTCGGCCGCAAGCGGGCCCTCTTCCTCTCCCTGGTGCTGATGGGCCTGTCCACCGTCGGCGTCGGACTGCTGCCCACGTACGAGACCGCCGGCCTCGCCGCCCCCGTGCTCCTGGTCCTGCTGCGGCTGCTCCAGGGCGTGAGCCTGGGCGGCGAGTGGGGCGGAGCCGTGCTGCTGGCGGCGGAGCACGCGCCTCCCGGGCGCCGCGCGCTGTACGCGTCGATCCCGCAGGCCGGCCCGCCGCTCGGCTTCCTGCTGTCCAGCGCCGTGATCCTGCCGACGCTGGCGATCGCGGGCAAGGACGGCTTCGCCGACTGGGCGTGGCGCATCCCGTTCCTGCTGAGCACCGTCCTGGTCGTCGTCGGCCTCTGGGTGCGGTCCCGGGTCACCGAGTCCCCGGTGTTCGACCAGCGCCGCACCGGGGCCGCCGCGGCACCCCGTTTCCCGCTGGGCGCCCTGGTCAAGGAGTATCCCGGCAAGCTGCTGCTCGGCATCGGTGCGGCGATCGGCGGCTCCGCGCTGTACTACCTGACGATCGTCTACAGCCTCTCGTACGGGCCGACGGTCCTCGGGATCCCGCAGCCCACGATGCTGACCGCCACGAGCATCGCCGCAGCGGTCGCTGTGGCCGTCACCGTGCCGCTGGCGACACTGGCCGACCGGGTGGGCAGGCGCCCGGTGATGCTGACGGGTGCGGCGGGCTGCGCGCTGTGGGCCCTGCCCATGTTCGGCTCGATGGAGACCGGCAACGGCGTACTGATCACCGGGGCGTTCACCGTCGGGCTCGTCCTGTTCACGATGATGTTCTCGCCCATGGCCGCGTTCCTGCCGGAGCTGTTCCCGGCCCGGCTGCGGTACACCGGCGCCTCGGCGACCTTCATCCTCGCCGCGACCTTCGGCGGCGGTTTCGCCCCGCTGGTCGCCACCTGGCTGAACTCGTACTGGCGGTCGCCCCTGGTCCTCGGCTGCTACGCCGGTGCTCTGTGCCTGGTCAGCCTGGGTTGTGTGCGGGCCCTGCCCGAGACCCGTGACCAGGATTTCAGCGTCTGACGTCCCTCGTCCGCAGCCCCCGAACCGCCCGTCGTGCCGGTGAGGCACGAGGGGCGGTTCTGCGGTGCCCGGCCGCGTTCGAGGCGTCCGGCGGCACAGAGCGGCGGGCCGACACTGGCGTGGCACGGGCCGTTTACAAGCCCGACATGGTCCCCTATGTTGGACGCGCGTCCACTTAAATGGCCGCCCTCGGTTCTCCCCACGGAGTCTGCCCATGCGCGTCACCGTCATTTCTCCCGAGCATGCCGACGCCCCGAACCCCGCCGGGCCGACCCCCGGGCCCGAGCAGCAGACAGCGGTCGACAAGGCACTGGTCCTCCTGAAGTCGCTCGCCGAGCACGACCGGGACGTCGGCGTCAGCGAGCTGGCCCGGCGCGCCCGTCTCACCAAGTCGACGGCCTTCCGCCTGCTGGGCATCCTGGAACGCAACGAACTCGTCGAGCGGGTCGGCAGCAACTACCGGCTGGGCGCCCAGCTCTTCGACATCGGCAACCGCGTCTACGGGCCGACCCCGCCGCTGCTCCAGGAATGGCTGCTGCCCCACCTCGCCGACCTGTACGAACTGACCCACGAGACAGTCCCTCTGGCCGTCCTGCGCGGCACGGAGATCGTGTACGTCAACAAGATCCACGGCCACCGCGCCGCGCGCTCACCCTCCCGGATCGGCGCCCGGCTGCCCGCGTACTGCACCGCTGTCGGCAAGGCCCTGCTCGCCTTCGACCACGACGCCGCCGAGGCGGCCATCGAGGCGGGGCTGCCCGCCCTCACCGAGTACACCTTCACCGACGCCGACTGCTTCCGGGCCGAGCTGCGCCGCATCCGCCGGGACGGCATCGCCTACGACCGACAGGAGGCCACCCCCGGCCTGATCTGCGTCGCCGTACCGGTCATGGGCCCTCTCGGCCGTCCCGTCGCCGCGCTCTCCGTCGCCGGCGCCGACCGCCGCTTCAACCCCTCGTGCTACGCCGAGGCCCTGCGTCGCGTGGCCCATGAAGCGGCCCGTGCGGTCATCGCGGCCAAGGCACGCGGCGCGGTACCGTCCGGCCGCGGCGCTCTGCCCGCCTGACCCGGTCGGAGCCGCGCCGATCCGCGGCCTCGTCTGCCGGGTCGGCGCTCATGGCCGCCGGTGTGCGTGGGTGTGCGTGACGTTCAGGCCGCCGGTGCCGGGCTGTGCGCGTGGCACGCTCACCACGATGTGCAACAGGCTCTCCCTGTCCAGCGATTCGTATACATGCGGCCGGTCGCCCGGATATCGCACGAAGTCACCGGTCGCCAGCTCCACCGGGGCGTCGGCGGGCCCCACCCGTACCCGTCCCCGGATCACGTAGAGGTGCTCCAGAGTGCCTACCGGGTGTGGATCGGAGGGCTTGTCCATCCCCTGTGAACGGCTGACGCGGACCAGGTAGTTCTCGATGACGCCGGAGCCGTACACATGGTCCAGTGACCGGGACTCGTACCCGTCGTGCCGCTCCCAGACGACGTCGTCGCCCCGCTGCACGGTCATCACCTGTTCCCGCTCGGCCACCAGTCGCGTCACCGGCACGCCGAGCGCGCCCGCGATGGAGAACAGCGTGTCGACCGTGGGGTTTCCCGTGCCCAGCTCCAGCTTGGACAGCGTCTGCTTGGCCAGGCCGGCCTGGCGGGCCAGCTCGGCCAGCGAGAGGCCCCGCTGCTCTCTGAGAAGGTGCACATTGCGCGCCACCACGCTGTTTCCCGACGTCATGGCACACCACTGTAGGCGAGAGGAAAACGGCCCGTACTGCGGAGTAAGGTCCCCTCCCGGGCCCCCGGCGACTCGCTTCGGAGCACGCCCACGCCTCGCGGACCACCGGCGTTGCCCGGTACGGAGAGTGACGAGTCGTCAGATGTGTCCTCCGGTCAACTCCTGTGCTTTTTCCGGAACTTACGGGTCCAAGAGTGCCGTTGGCCGCCCGTGTGCGCCCTCTGGTGTGCCGTCCTGCGGCACGGCGGGGGTGACACGCGATTGCCCAAGGTCATCTCCTGGTAACAGCGCGGTAGCAAGTTCTCGATCGGGCCCGCCGTTGCTGACGTTGTCGGGCGACGCAAAAGCGCCCGTCCCCGTCAGCTGTGTCCCCCCACGTGACCAGTTCGACAGGAAGTGACGCCGTGAACAAACAGCTCGAGAAGGTCTCGCCATGAGTGAGCCGCGCCGAACCGTGACCGTCGGGACCGGCCCCCTCTCCTTCGACGACGTGGCCGCTGTCGCACGGGACGGTGCGACGGTCCGCCTCGGTGACGACGCGCTGTCGGCCCTGGAGAAGGGCCGGGCGATGGTGGAGGAACTCGTCTCCGCGCCGACACCCGTGTACGGGCTCTCCACCGGGTTCGGCGCCCTGTCGACCCAACGCATCGCACCGGAGCAGCGGGCCCAGCTGCAGCGGTCCCTGGTGCGCTCCCACGCCGCCGGCTCCGGGCCGGAGGTCGAGCGGGACGTCGTACGCGGGATGATGCTGCTGCGGCTGTCGACGCTGGCGACCGGGCACACCGGCGTGCGAGCCGGGACCGCGCAACGGCTCGCCCTCATGCTGTCGGCCGGGATCACGCCGGTGGTACGCGAGTTCGGCTCGCTCGGCTGCTCCGGTGACCTGGCGCCGTTGGCTCACTGCGCGCTGGCGCTGATGGGCGAGGGCGAGGTGCGTGACGCGTCCGGTGTTCTCATGCCCGCCGCCCGGGCGCTGACCACCGCCGGGCTCAGTCCGGTCGCGTTACAGGAGAAGGAGGGCGTCGCCCTCCTCAACGGCGTCGAGGGCATGCTGGCCCACCTCGTCCTCGCGGTCACCGATCTGCGGCGGCTGCTCAAGACCCTGGACATCGCCGCCGCCATGTCCGTCGAGGCACAGCTCGGGACCGACCGGGTGTTCGCGCCTGACCTGATGGCGCTTCGGCCGCACCCCGGCCAGGCCACCGCCGCGGCCAACCTGGTCGCGATCCTGGCCGATTCCGGTGTCGTCGCCTCCCACCGCGGGCCGGACTGCAACCGCGTGCAGGACGCCTACTCCCTCCGGTGCACACCCCAGGTCCACGGCGCGGCACGCGACACCGTCGAGTACGCCGCCACGGTCGCCGGCCGCGAACTGGCCGCGGCCGTCGACAGCCCGGCCGTCCTCACCGACGGGCGGGTGGAGTCGAACGGCAACTTCCACGGCGCGCCCGTCGGCTACGTGCTCGACTTCCTCGCCATCGCGACCGCGGACGTCGCCTCGATCAGCGAACGCCGCACCGACCGGTATCTGGACGTCGCCCGCAGCCACGGTCTGCCCGCGTTCCTCGCCGCCGATCCCGGCGTGGACAGCGGATACATGATCGCCCAGTGCACGCAGGCCGCGATCGTCTCCGAACTCAAACGCCTCGCGGCACCCGCGTCGGTCGACTCCATACCGACGAGCGCGATGCTGGAGGACCACGTCTCCATGGGATGGAGCGCGGCCCGCAAACTGCGGCGCGCCGTCGACGGCCTCACGCGTGTCGTCGCCATCGAGATCCTCACCGGCGCCCGCGCTGCGCGGGACCGGCCTGGACGCCACCTTCCCGGACACCGCCCTGCCCACCGCGTTCGCGCTGGCCCTGTTCGACGAAGCGCTGCGCCAGGACGACGCGGTACTGACCCTCGCCCGGTTCGACGCCGCCAGGCTGCGCGCCCGTGGGGCGCCCGCGCTGCTGCGCGGTCTTGCGCCCGCCGGACCGGCCGACTCCGCACCCGTCGTCCCGTTGCGCGACCTGGCTCCGGCCGAGCGGGCCGAACGGCTGCTGGCCGAGGTGCGCGCGGCCGCCGCCGAACTGCTCGGCCACCGCGACGCCGACGCCCTGCCCCCGGAACGGAGCCTGCACGAGGCCGGGCTGGACTCGCTCACCGCGGTGGAACTGCGCAACCGGCTCAGCGCCCTGACCGGGCTGCGGCTGCCCGCCACGCTCGTGCTCGACCACCCCGCGCCGCAGGCCCTGGCCGACCACCTCCAGCGGGCGCTGGCCGCCCCGGTGGAAACGGGCGCCTGATGCGGCGCGGGCCGGCGGAACTCCAGCGGAATCCCAGCAATTCACTCTGACCGTGGTGGAGGTTGTGATGTCTCAAGACACGACGGACCTGGCCGGGCTGCGGGTCCTGGTGACCGGGGCGGCCGGCGGGCTCGGCCGGGCCATCGCCGAGGCCGCGCACGCGGCGGGCGCGCACCTGGTGCTCACGACCAGGGACGCCGACTCGCTGCTCAGGGCCGCCGCCGGTCTCGACCGGGGCCCCGAGGTCGTCATGGCCGCCGCCGACGTCACCAGCGACGCCGAACTGGCCAAGGCCGTCGAGCTGGCCACCGAGCGGCTCGGCGGGATCGACGTACTGGTCAACAACGCCGGCGTGCCCGGACCGGCCGGGCCCGCCTGGGAGAACGACCCGGCCGAGTGGTGGCACGCCATGGAGGTCAACCTGGGGGGCGCGCTGGCAGCCTGCCGGGCGGTGCTGCCCGGCATGATCGAGCGCGGCCGGGGGCGGATCGTCACGATCTCCAGCAACGCGGGGCACACCCGCTGGCCGTACGTCAGCGCGTACTCGGTGTCCAAGGCGGCGGCGAACAAGCTGACGGAGAACATGGCCATCGAGCTGCTGCCGCACGGCATCACCGCTTTCAGCTACCACCCGGGGATCGTGGACGTCGGCCTCGGAGCGACCGCCACCGGGACACAGGACAGCGACAACCCGTGGCAGCGCCGCGTCGAATCCTGGCTCGACACACAGCGCGAGGCCGGTCAGTACACCCCGGTCACCGAGGCGATCGCCAACCTGCTGCGGCTGATCCGGGGCGAGGCCGACGCACTCACCGGACGCTACCTGACCCACGAGGACGACCTATCGGCGCTCGTCGCGGCCACCGGACGCACCTGACGGGGACGGTGCCAAGTGGCGGGCCCTGTACGGAATCGACCCGGCGAAGGCGGGGTGACCACCACGCGGTGAGGAGGGTGATCCGCCGAACCGATAGTGTCATCCCCTGGTCAGGGACAGGGGGTTCTCATGTCGGCCGGCTGGGCGTTGTTGATACCCGTCGCCGCACTCGTGGTGTTCGTGGTCGGTGCGATCGGCGTGCTGAAGCTGCAGAAGATCGCGCGCGGGCCGGACGGACCCGGGCAGGCGGCGGCATCACCCGCTGCCGCCGCGACCGGACTCCAGCAGTCGTCGCAGGAGAGCCGCGAGGAATTTGTGCGCAGGCACTGGCAGCGCCCCGGTGTGGTCGCCAACGGCGTGACTCTCGTCGATCTCTACGACCGCATCCGGGCCCTTGAGGAACGCGTCGCCAGAGCTGAACAACGCTCCGAGCCGCCGGCGCCGCCCGACTGACCAGGATGGGGGTTGTCCCGTACGGCGATCCGCTGTTCCGGGGACTCGCCCCGGAATGTCGGTGGTGCCCCCTACGGTGGAGATTCGGATGCCGCCGAGGCGGTGGGGAGGGGCGACAGGCGTGCGCAGGGTTCCACCGGAGATGTTCCGGTTCACGACGGTGGAGAGGTCCGATCTGTACGGGGCGGTGCTGGACGCCTTCGGCGCGGCCGGAGAGCACCTGGAGACGGCGCTGGGGCTCGACGCGGTGCGCGAGCGGCTGCGCGGGGTGGGCTGGGCGGCGGCGGTCGAGGACGAGGAACTGCACGACGCGCTCAGGAAACTCGTCCAGTGGGAGCTGCTGGACGTGGTGCACAACCACGCGGAGAACTACCGCACCGCCGAGGAATACGAGCGGCGCAACCTTCAGTACTCACTGACCCGCCGGGGCGAGGCCGCTCTCGCCGGAGTGCGGCACGCGCTGGAGGTTCTCGCCTCGACGGGGGCCCTCCAGACGGCCGTACTGGAGGCGATCGCCGACCGGCTCGACGAGCTGGGCCTTCTGTCCGGCGAACCCGCCGCGGCCGATCGCCGGATCTTCAGCACCCTGCGGGAACTGGAGGGGCATCTGGAGGCCCTGGTCGAGAACACCAAGGCCTTCAACGGCGAACTCCAGCGGCTCCTGCGTGCCGAGGGGGCGGATCTGGAGGTGTTCCACGAGGTCAAGGCCGCCACCGTCGCGTATCTCCAGGAGTTCCTGGTCAACCTCGACCGGCGTGGCCAGATGGTCGCCGCCGCGGTGGCCCGGGTGGAGGAGCAGGGGATCGCCCTGCTGCGCGAGCGGGCGCTGCGCGGAGCCGAGCTGCCGCCGGTCGCCGGAGAGGATCCCGCGGCCGGCTGGCTGGAGAGCCGACGGGCGCGCTGGGCGGGCCTGCGGGCGTGGTTCCTTCCGGACGACGGGTCCCGCCCCCGGATCGAGCAACTGCACGACATCGCCCGACGGGCCATCGTCTCGCTCCTGCAGGTCCTGGAGCGGATCAACGAGTCCCGGCGCCGTTCCTCCAGCGCCGTGCAGGACTTCCGGGAGCTGGCCCGCTGGTTCGAGGCGGCCCCCGCGGAAGAGGACCTGCATCGGTTGTGGTCGGCGGCCTTCGGCCTCGGGCCGGCGCGCCACGCCCATCTCGCGCATCCCGACCCGGAGTTGATCCCGTCGTCCCGTTCCTGGTCCGAGGCCCCGCCCGTGGAGGTGTCGGCGCTGCTGCGCACCAGTGGTCGGACGGAGCGCTTCACCCGCACGGCCCGGGTGCGGGATGTCACGGCCGTCAGGGCGGAGCGCGCCGAGCGGGCTCGCGCGCAGCGAGCGGAACTGGCGCGTGCCTGGCGGACGCTGGAGACGGACGGACCCGTACGGCTGTCCTCCTTCGGCGCGTTGGACCTCGCCGTCTTCGACCGGCTGCTGGACCTGCTGGGCCGCGCCCTGTCCGCCCGGCCGGACACGGACGGGCTGCGACGCGCCACGACGGGGGACGGCCGGGTGGAGATCGCGCTGGCTGCGCCTGCCGACGACCGCACCGCCCTGCTGCGCACCGCGAAGGGTTCACTGACCGGACCGGACTACGTCGTCCACATCGCGGCGGCCGGCGGAGCCGACGCGTTCGGGGACTTCCCCGCCGCACAGCGGGAGGCGGCGGGATGAGTTTCCTGAGTCAACCTCTATGCCGGGACAGGTGTGTCTGGCCTACTGTTGATCTTTCCGTTGGCCTGGTGGATGGCAGGGTCGTAACAGG
>NZ_JBIRRV010000022.1:0-119272 GCF_044333925.1 Streptomyces sp. NPDC020898 | reverse complement strand
CCCGAGACAATCTCTCAGGCTTTCCTCCGGGCAGTTTCCCTTCGGTCTTGCTGTCTTGCGTTTCCGACTCTACCAGACCGTTTTCCGATCCGATTCCCTGTCGGGGGGTTTGCCTCTGGCTTCTAGACTTTCGCCTGTCGGCCTTTCGACATTCACTACGTTAGCCGATTCCCTTGGCAACTCATAATCGGGTTCCGCGAGTTCGGAATTCAGCATGCAGGCACACCAAAATCGCCCTCGCCGAGAGGGAGTCGTAGGTAGTGGGTTGGCCACTTCCGGCTGCAGGCGATCGCCGTACCCGGTTCAAGCGGCTCGGACTACATTACGTACCCCCCAAGGGCTCGTCAAGTTGAGCGCCGACGGGGTACATGGGCCCGATATGGGCTCACCGTAGGGTCGTTGGAGATCCAGAAGCGCCAGGGGTGGACGCCGCCATCGCCGGCCACGCCGGTGCGCGGACCGCTGCTCACCTGGTCGGGGGTGACGGGGGTGCCCGTCAGGACCGTGAATGGTCCGGCGCCGGGGGCGCAGGCGTCCGTGCCGTCGAGGGGTCGGGCCACGTCCAGGGCTGTGGCCAGGCGGGCCGGGCCTTTGGCCAGTTCCTTGTCGCCTCGGGCTGAAATTCGACGTTTGCGGGCGAGCTCGGCGCCCTCGATGATCTCGCCGGCGCGGAGCAGGACCGCGCTCGCCGTGCCCTCGGGGCCGCACACCAGGTTCATGCAGTGCCACATGCCGTAGGTGAAGTACACGTACACATGACCGGGCGGACCGAACATCACGCTGTTGCGGGGTGTTCGTCCGCGATAGGCGTGGGAGCCGGGGTCGCTCTGGCCGTCGTATGCCTCTACTTCTGTGAGACGCAGTTCGATCGGGCCGTCCGGGGTGGTGCGCACGAGGAGGCGGCCGAGGAGGTCTGGGGCGACCTCCAGTACCGGCCGGTCGAAGAACTCCCTGGGGAGAGGCGTACGGTCAGCGGGCGCGATCATGCCGTCCGAGCGTAGTGCAGACGTGTCTGTCCGAGCGGGGTGGCCAGGGAGCCGCCGGCTTGCCAGGGTGAGGCACGGAACCGGCCACGGCCGGATCGCGTTTCTAAGGATCAAGGGATCGCTAAGGATCGCTGGGAAGAGGAGAGACATGGCGTTCAAGAAGCTGCTCGCGAGCCTGGGTGCCGGTGGGGCTTCGGTCGAGACGGTGTTGACCGAGGTCAACGTCGTTCCGGGCGGCGTCGTCCAGGGCGAGGTGCGGATCCAGGGCGGTTCCGTCAACCAGCAGATCGAGGGGCTGTCCGTCGGGCTCCAGGCCAAGGTCGAGGTTGAAGGCGGCGACCAGGAGTACAAGCAGGACGTCGAGTTCACGAAGGTACGGCTCGGTGGTGCCTTCGAGGTGCAGGCCGGTGCCGTGCACGCCGTGCCGTTCGGGCTGGAGATCCCCTGGGAGACCCCGATCACGATGATCGACGGTCAGCCGCTGCGCGGGATGAACATCGGGGTGACCACCGAGCTGGCGATCGCACGTGCCGTCGACTCCGGTGACCTGGACCCCATCAACGTGCACCCGTTGCCCGCGCAGAAGGCGCTCCTGGACGCCTTCCTCCAGCTGGGCTTCCGTTTCAAGAACGCGGACCTGGAGCGCGGTCACATTCGCGGTACGCGGCAGAAGCTCCCCTTCTACCAGGAGGTCGAGTTCTACCCGCCGGCTCAGTACCGGGGCCTGAACCAGGTCGAGTTGAGCTTCGTCGCGGACGAGAACGCGATGGACGTCGTGCTGGAGATGGACAAGAAGCCGGGGCTGTTCAGCGAGGGCAGCGACACCTTCCGGTCGTTCCAGGTGGGGCTGCACGACTACCAGGGCACGGACTGGGCGGCGTACCTGAACCAGTGGCTGGCCGAGGTCGGCAGCAAGCGCAACTGGCTCTAGTCGGACCAAGGACCATGAGGGAGGGGCCGGAACACCGTGCGGTGTTCCGGCCCCTCCCTCATTCGGTCGCTCTTGCGTCGGGCACCGACGGGTGGCAACTAGGCTGGTGGGAACCGATCCCACCAGGAGGTGCCCAGGTGACCGAGCTCAAGAGGCCGCCGCTGCCGCACGACTTCCATCCGCCTGTGCCGTCGTTCACGGTCACGAGTGAGGATGTCGAGGCGGGCGCGACGCTCAAGGACGCTCAGGTCCAGGCGTCCGGCAACACCTCGCCGCAGTTGCGGTGGGAGGGGTTCCCGCCGGAGACCAAGAGTTTCGCCGTGACCTGTTACGACCCGGACGCGCCTACGGGCAGCGGCTTCTGGCACTGGGTCGTGTTCGACATCCCGGCCTCGGTGACCGAGCTGCCGGCGGGTGCGGGCAGCGGCAAGTTCGAGGGGCTGCCCGAGGGCGCGGTCCAGGTGCGCAACGACTACGGCACGAAGGACTTCGGCGGTGCCGCGCCGCCGGCCGGGGACGGCCCGCACCGGTATGTGTTCACGGTGTACGCCGTGGACCAGGAGAAGTTGGGTCCGGACGCGGACGTAACGCCTGCGGTCGTCGGATTCAATCTGCGGTTCCACGCGATCGCGCGTGCCCAACTCGTCGGTGAGTACGAGGTTCCCGCCGAAGACTGACGTTCATTGAACGTTTGCCCGCCTCTGGTCTTGGAAGTGATCAGAGGCGGGCATTTTTTATTGCGTTGTCCATCTCGTCGTGCCCGGCCAGAGTTGATCCAAGCCCGCCACGCGGCGGGCCGGTGAGCAGAGGAGGTGGGCTGGATGCGGGACACGCTGGTACTGAACGCGAGCTTCGAGCCGCTGTCGACGGTGACGTTGAACCGGGCCGTCGTTCTGGTGCTGCAGGACAAAGCCGTTGTCGAGCAGGCCCACCCCGTGATCCGTATGCGCGGTGCGGCGGTCGACATACCCGCGCCGCGGGTGATCAGGCTCTGCCGCTACGTCCGGGTGCCGTTCCGAAGACAAGCTCCGTGGTCGAGGCGGGGTGTGCTGGTCCGGGACCGGCACAGGTGCGCGTACTGCGGTCGGCGGGCGACGACCGTGGACCACGTGGTGCCGCGGGCGCAGGGCGGCCAGGACGCCTGGCTGAACACCGTCGCGTCGTGTGCGGAGGACAACCACCGTAAGGCGGCCCGGACTCCGGAGCAGGCGGGGATGCCGTTGCTGCGGCAGCCGTTCGAGCCGACGCCTGCCGACGCGATGCTGCTTGCTCTCGGACAGGATGACCTTGAGTCGTTGCCGGACTGGTTGGCGCAGCCGGCGGCGTAGGCATGTTCGGGTGAGTGACACAGCCCCGCGCCCCTCGAAGGGGCGCGGGGCTGTGTCACTGGAGTTCTGTGTAGCCGTCAGTCGGTGATTGACGGCTTTTCTCGGCGCTCCGTGCCGCCACCGGAGTTGCCTCCGCTGTCCGAACTGCCCGAACCCCCCGAATCACCTGAACCGCCGCCGAAGTTGCCGAACGCGCCGGACAGACCCTTGAGCGCGTCGCCGATTTCGCTGGGGACGATCCAGAGCTTGTTGGCATCGCCTTGGGCGATCTTCGGGAGCATCTGGAGGTACTGGTAGGAGAGGAGCTTCTGGTCCGCGTCGCCGGCGTGGATGGCCTCGAAGACCGTACGGACGGCCTGGGCCTCGCCCTCCGCGCGCAGGGCGGCGGCCTTGGCCTCACCCTCGGCGCGCAGGATCGCGGACTGCTTCTCGCCCTCCGCGGTGAGGATCTGCGACTGACGGATACCTTCCGCGGTGAGGATCGCGGCGCGCTTGTCGCGGTCGGCACGCATCTGCTTCTCCATCGAGTCCTGGATGGAGGTCGGCGGCTCGATGGCCTTCAGCTCGACGCGGTTGACGCGGATGCCCCACTTGCCGGTGGCCTCGTCGAGGACTCCGCGCAGGGCCGCGTTGATCTCCTCGCGGGAGGTCAGGGTCCGCTCCAGGTCCATGCCACCGATGATGTTGCGGAGCGTGGTGACGGTGAGCTGCTCGATGGCCTGGATGTAGCTGGCGACCTCGTACGTCGCCGCCCGCGCGTCCGTCACCTGGTAGTAGATGACGGTGTCGATGTTGACGACCAGGTTGTCCTGGGTGATCACCGGCTGCGGCGGGAACGGTACGACCTGCTCGCGGAGGTCGATGCGGTTGCGGATGGTGTCGATGAACGGGACGACGATGTTGAGGCCCGCGTTGAGCGTCCGCGTGTAGCGGCCGAACCGCTCCACGATGGCGGCGCTGGCCTGCTGGATGACCTGGATGGTCTTGATCAGGGCGATGAAGACCAACACCACCAGAATGATAAGGACGATGATGATGGGTTCCATCGTGGATCCCCGTATCCCTTCTCCGCCTTGACGCTCGCGGAAAGATCGTATGCCTGTTGAAGATCCTGCTTGTTGAAGATCTTGCTGGTCGAGTGTGACAGACCGTCGGCTGCCCCGTGGACGATCCGTTCACTTACGTCGTACGAGGTCACATGACGATCGCCGTGGCCCCCTCGATCTCGACGACGTCCACCTCCTGGCCTATTTCGTAGGCGAGTTGGGCGTGGAGGGAGCGGGCGGACCAGACCTCTCCGGCGAGCTTGATCCGGCCGCCGGAGCCGTCGACGCGTTCCAGGACGACGGCCTGTTTGCCCTTCAACGCGTCGATTCCGGTGGCGAGTTGGGGCCGGTCTACGCGATGCCGGGTCGCGATGGGCCGTACGACGGCGATGAGCGCGGTCGATACGACGGCGAACACGAGCACCTGGACGACGACTCCGCCGCCGAGTCCGGCCGCGACGGCGGCCGCCAGCGCACCCGCGGCGAGCATGCCGAGTTCCGGCATCGCGGTCACCACGAGCGGGATTCCGAGCGCCGCCGCGCCGACGAGCCACCACACCCATGCATCGATGTCGTTCACGTGGTCATGGTAGGTCCGCGGGCCTGGTCACCGACAGGGCGCCGATCAACTTGGCACAGGGTTCTTCCAGTTGTTCTACAAGGCGTTTCGTGCGCACGAAGTGTCGTACGCCGTCAGGCCATTGGCAGGCCCTGCGCGGTCCAGCGTTCGCCGCGCTGCTCGACGACGAGGGGGAGGCCGAAGCACATCGAGAGGTTGCGGGAGGTGAGTTCGAGCTCCAGGGGGCCGGCGGCGAGCACCTTGCCCTGACGGATCATCAGGACGTGGGTGAAGCCCGGGGCGATCTCCTCGACGTGGTGCGTGACCATGATCATGGAGGGTGCGATCGGGTCGCGGGCGAGGCGGCCGAGACGGCGTACGAGGTCCTCGCGGCCGCCGAGGTCGAGGCCGGCGGCGGGCTCGTCGAGGAGGAGGAGCTCGGGGTCGGTCATCAGGGCGCGGGCGATGAGGGTGCGCTTGCGCTCGCCCTCGGAGAGGGTGCCGAAGCGGCGCTCCAGGTAGTCGCTCATACCGAGGCGGTCGAGGAAGGCGCGGGCGCGCTGTTCGTCGATGTCCTCGTACTCCTCCTGCCAGCCGGCCGTCATGCCGTACGCGGCCGTCAGCACCGTCTGGAGCACGGTCTGGCGCTTGGGCAGCTTGTCGACCATGGCGATGCCGGCCATGCCGATGCGCGGGCGCAGTTCGAAGACGTCGACCTTGCCGAGGGTCTCACCGAGGATGGTGGCGGTGCCCTGGCTGGGGTAGAGGTAGCTGGAAGCGAGGTTCAGGAGGGTCGTTTTCCCCGCGCCGTTCGGGCCGAGGATGACCCAGCGCTCGCCCTCCTTGACCGACCAGGAGACCTGGTCCACCAGAGCCCGGCCCTCGCGGACCACGGATACGTCCTCCAGCTCCAGAACATCGCTCATGAGCGGGTTGTCTCCCATTGAAGTGTCGGCCAGTCTCGCGTTCGTGTGCGCCTGTGGGCGCAGCCCCCCACGAAATCTACGCCACCGGTCGGCCGGTCCCTCCCCTCGGTCGGTCCTTAGGGTGGAGGCATGCTCTCGGAACCACGCTCAGGACGACTGGCCGCATGGGGAAATGCCCTGTTGGCCGGACTTGTTTCGCCGGACGACGCGGTAGTGGCCATCGTCGGGGAGGACGCCGTGCACCGGGTCGAGGGGCTGCCCGGTGAGTCGGCGCCCGTCGGTCTCACGCTCGCGCTGGGGCGGCTGCGGACGCTCGGGGCGTCCGGGCTGCGGATCGCGTTGCCCGCGCCGGGGCATCCGCTCGGGCTGAGCGGGCCCCCCGAGTTCAACGCGCGGGCGCTGGACGCGGAGGAGGCGGTGATCTGCGAGGACGCCGCGCTGGGGCTGGTGCCGGAGGTCTATGAGGCGGGGCCGGCCGGCGACGTGCACGTCGAGGTCGTCTGGCACTGCCTGCCGGTGCGGGAGGCGCCGCCCGCCGATGTGCCGTCCCTCGGGGAGGCCGAGCGGGAGTTGGCGGAGGCGTTGCGGGACGCGACGGCGGTGTTGGCGCGGCTGGACGTCGCCGGGTCGGGGCCGGTCGCGGAGGCGGCGCTCGACGCGTACCGGGCGCGGACGGAGCGGGGGCGCGAGGTGTTGGCGCCGGGGTATCCGCCGCGGGCGGTACGGGTGCTGGAGCTGGCTCAGCGGGTGGGGTTGCTGATCTCGGTGGCGTCCGAGAACGGGCACGGCGGGGCGGTGAGCGCGTCGGAGATCGCGGCCCGGGCGGAGGCGTTGCGGCCGGTGGAGCGGACGGCTCGACGGGCCCAGGTCGCGGCGTACAACTCCGTTGTGGTGGAGCGGGGGGCGCGGTGAGGTTTGTTGTGCGGTGCGGGGAGCTGGGGTGGGCGTCTGCTGGGGGCTGCGCCCCCAGACCCCTGCTACGGCCCTGAACGGGCCTCGTCCTCAAACGCCGGACGGGCTGAAATGCCTGGACCGGCGCCGCAAAGAGGTCGCACGGATGAGGAACGCGGGGCCGGTCCGGAAACCCACCTGCCTCGTTCTGCGAACAGCCGAGAGCCCCGCGAACCGTCTGCTCGTTCGCGGGGCTCTCTGTGGCGTCGCGGCGTCAGTCGTTCACGCCTTTGTTGCCGAAGGCGGGGTTCAGGGCGCCGATGAGGTTGGCGGTGTTGCCGACCACGTTGACCGGGACGTGCACCGGGACCTGACCGAGGTTGCCCGAGCCCACGCCCGGCGACTTCGCGGTCACACCGTGGGCGTCCGCGTCGGCGACGGCGGCACCGGCGGAAGCGCCCGCGGCGACACCGGCGATGGCGACGGCCACGGCCACCTTCTTGGCGATGTTCATGAGACGGGTTCCTCCTGCGATTGCGTGGGCGACCCTGCCGCGGGTCGTACGCTGCGCGACGCGGGAGAAGTCCCGGGTGACACGGATCCCGATGACAAACTGCCCGTTTGGGGCAACCCGCCATGTCCGACCGGCCCCCCGGGCGTACCCAGGAGGCCGGAGGTCAGGACCTCGGTGCCTCAGTGGCTCGGTACCTCAGTGGTTGAGGCCGAGGTTGCCGAAGGCGGGGTTCAGCACGCCGATGACGTTGACGCTGTTGCCCACCGCGTTCACGGGGATGTGCACCGGGGCCTGGATGAGGTTGCCCGAGGCGACGCCCGGCGAACCGACGGCCTTGCCGTTGGCGTGCGCGCCGTCCGTGGCGGAGGCGAAACCGGCGCCGGCGGCGACCAGGCCACCCGCAACCATCGTCACAGCAGCGGCCTTCTTCAGGTTCTTCACGTCTTGAGCCCTCTCCCTACGTTCACCGCGGCAGGTCGCCGCAGCACGCACTGAAGAACGCCGGAGATCCAGGAAGGATGCGCCATCTGGGGGACATTCCCACGACGGTATGAATCTCAGCCCGGAACGGAACGCTCCGAATTGCCGATCATCAGGCCATACCATGACGGACCGCCCACAACGCCGCCTGTGTACGGTCCGCCAGGTCGAGTTTCATCAGGATGTTCGAGACATGCGTCTTGACCGTCTTCTCGGACAGCACCAGCGCGCGGGCTATCTCCCGGTTGGAGCGGCCGTCCGCGATCAGGCTCAGCACCTCCCGCTCCCGCTCGGTGAGCGAACCGCCCCTCCCCTGGCCCGAGTGCGTCTCCTCCTGGGTCAGCAGCGCGCCCGCGACCTCCGGCTGGAGCAGGATGTGCCCGGCGTGCACGGAGCGGATGGCACCGGCGAGGGCGTCGGGGTCGATGTCCTTGTACACGTACCCGGCGGCGCCCGCGCGCAGGGCGGGAACCACCGTGCGCTGCTCGGTGAAGCTCGTGACGATGAGCACGCGCGCGGGGTTGTCGAGTTCACGAAGTCTGCGCAGCGCCTCAACGCCGTCCATGCCCGGCATCTTGACGTCCATGAGGACGACGTCGGGTTTCAGCTCCTCCGCGCGGTCGACTCCCTCGGCTCCGTCCGACGCCTCGCCCACGACCTCGATGTCGTCCTGCACTTCGAGGAACGTGCGCAGGCCCCGGCGGACCACCTGGTGGTCGTCGACGAGCAGCACCTTGATTGCGTCAGCCACCGGGGACCTCCATCTCGATCGTGGTGCCCTTGCCGGGCGCCGATTCCACGTCCAGCCGGCCGCCGACCCCGCCGGCCCGGTCGCGCATGGAGACCAGGCCGAGGTGGCGGCCGGCGGTGCGTACCGCCGTCGGGTCGAAGCCGGTGCCGTCGTCGGTGATCCGCAGGGCGGCGCCCTGGCCGCGCTTCGCCAGGGTCACCTCGACCCGAGCTGCCCCGGAGTGCCGCAGCGCGTTGTGCAGGGCCTCCTGGGCGACCCGCAGCAGGGCCTCCTCCTGGGCCGCCGGCAGGGCGCGGACACCGCGGCTGTCGAAGGTCACGCGCGCGGAGTGTGCGCGGTCGAGGACCTGGACGTGGGTGCGGAGCGTCGCGATCAGGCCGTCCTCGTCCAGAGCCGCGGGGCGCAGCTCCACGACCGCCGCGCGCAGTTCGTCGGCCGCTTCCGCGGCGAGCACGGCGACCTGTTGCAGTTCGCCCTTGGCGCGGGCGGGATCGCGGTCCACCAGGCGGGCGGCGGCCTGTGCCGTCAGGCGCAGGGAGAACAGTTTCTGGCTGACCGCGTCGTGCAGTTCGTGGGCGAGGCGGGAGCGCTCCTCCGCGATGGTCAGTTCACGGCTGCGCTCGTACAGGCGGGCGTTGGTCAGGGCGATCGCCGCGTGCTGGGCCAGGATGGAGAGGAGGTCCTCGTCGTCCTCCGTGAAGCCGCAGCCGCCGGACGGTTTCGCGCACCTCTTGTTGGCCAGGAACAGTGCGCCCAGCACCTCGTCGCCGTCCCGGATCGGCAGGCCCAGGAAGTCGGACATGTCGGGGTGGGCGGACGGCCAGCCCTCGAAGCGCGGGTCCTTGCGGACGTCGGCGAGGCGTTCGGGCCGGGCCTCGTGCAGCATCGCGGCGAGGATGCCGTGCTGGCGCGGGAGCGGGCCGATGGCCTTCCACTGGGCGTCGCTGACGCCGTCGACGACGAACTGGGCGAAGCCGCCGTGGTCGTCCGGGACCCCCAGCGCCGCGTACTGCGCGTCGAGCAGCTCTCTGGCGGAGGCGACGATCGTCTTGAGGACGTCGCGCACCTCCAGGTGCCTGCTCATGGCCAGCAGCGCGGCACTCACCGCGGCCAGGCCGGACCGTGGTCCTTGACTCATGCCCTCACGGTACCGGCGGGGTGTGACAGTGCGTATCCGCCCTGTGGCGCCCCTGTCCGGGCCGAAGGGCCTAGGTCGAAGGGCCCCGCCGTGATGCGGCCCCCGGGCGAGGCGGCCGGGACGGTCCCGTTCCTACGTTGGGTGCACTGCCGATCGCGGCAGTCGAGGACGAGGGGACGCATGTCATGCCGGTGGCGATCATCACGGGGGCTTCGAAGGGACTGGGGCGGGCGCTCGCCTCGGCGCTCGCACAGCGCGGCTGGGATCTCGTACTGGACGCCAGGACCCCGGAGGTGCTGCACAGCGCCGCCGAGGCGCTCTCCGTGTACGGAGTGCGCGTGGAGGCCCTGCCCGGCGACGTCACGGACGCCTCCCACCGCGCCGGGCTGGTTTCGGCGGCGCGGAAACTGGGCGGCGTCGATCTCCTGGTGAGCAACGCGAGCGCGTTGGGCGCCGAACCGCTCGTACGGCTGGAGGGGCTGTCCCTGGAGGGGCTGCGGCGGGCGCTGGAGGTGAATGTGGTGGCCGCGCTGGGCCTGGTCCAGGAGGCGCTGCCGCTGCTGCGGGAGTCGGCGGCCGGGACGGTGATCGCCGTCAGTTCGGACGCTGCGGCCGAGGCGTACGAGACGTGGGGCGGCTACGGGACGTCCAAGGCTGCCCTGGATCAGCTGGCGGCGGTGCTCGGGGAGGAGGAGCCCGGGGTGCGGGTCTGGGCGGTCGACCCCGGGGACATGGGAACCGACCTGTACGCGGCGGCCGTACCGGACGACGACGATCCGCGTCCGGAGCCCGGCAGTGTCGTACCTGCGTTTCTGCGGCTGCTGGACGAGCGGCCGGCGAGTGGGCGGTACGCGGCGCCGTCCCTGCTGGAGGGGCGATGACACTGGCCGTACAGGTGCCGGAGGAGTTGTCGGCGCGGGTGCCGGCCGAGCAGCGCGGGCCGGGGCTGGACCGGGACTCCGTACGACTGCTCGTGTCGCGGGGGACCGCGGTGTCGCATCACGCGTTCGCGGAGCTGCCCCGGCTGCTGCGGGCCGGGGATCTGCTCGTCGTCAACACGTCGCCGACGCTGGCCGCCGCCGTGGACGGACGGATCGGGCACGCGCGCGTGGTGGTGCATTTCTCGACGTCCGGGGACGACGGGCGGTGGGCCGTCGAGCTGCGGGATCCCGACGGGAGGGGCACCACGCGGGCGCGTACGGGTGGGCCCGCGGGGACGTCGGTGCGGCTGCCCGGGGGTGCGGGGCTGGTTCTGGAGGAGCCGCTGACCGGGCGCGGTACCCGGCTGTGGTGGGCGCGGGTGGACGGGCCCGTGGTGTCTCTCCTGCGGGAGCACGGGCGGCCCATTCGCTACTCCTATACGGAGCGGGATCAGCCGTTGTCCGTGTACCAGACGGTGTTCGCGCTGCCGCCCTGCGACGGGGCCGGCAGCGCGGAGATGCCGAGTGCGGCGCGGCCCTTCACCGCGCGGCTGGTGGCGGAGCTGGTGAGCCGGGGTGTGCAGTTCGCGCCGGTCGGGCTGCACACCGGGGTCGCGTCGGTGGAGGCGCACGAGCCGCCGTACCCGGAACGGTTCGTGGTGCCGGCGGCTTCGGCGCGGCTGGTCAACGCCGTGCGGGCCGGGGACGGGCGGGTCGTGGCGGTCGGTACGACGGCTGTGCGGGCCCTGGAGTCCGCCGCCGGGCCGGACGGGGTGGTGCGGGCCGCCGAGGGGTGGACCGACCTGGTGGTGACGCCCGAGCGCGGGGTGCGGGTCGTCGACGGGCTGCTGACGGGGCTGCACGAGCCTCAGGCGTCGCATCTGCTGATGCTGGAGGCGGTCGCGGGGCGGGCGGCGATCGACCGGGGATACGAGGAGGCACTGCGCGGGCGCTACCTGTGGCACGAGTTCGGGGACGTGCATCTCCTCCTCCCGGAGGAGGCAGGAAGCAGCAGCCTCACGCTGAGCATTGCTCCAGCAACTACCGGTGAGACCAGTACCCGGCCGGTGTGACCCCGCACATAGGACGCACATCACTTACTAGGGAACATAGGAGACAAAGGCGCACCCGGTGAGCGGGAAAGACGCTCCGGTCTGTCCTGATTTGCCGTTCCGGGGTCCACTACCCCCCGTAGTACGTCACACCTTTGCCACACAATTTTGCGGCCGCTAAGAATGGCAGCCGTCGCTCAGCGCCGCGGGTTCCGCCCGCGGCGTTTGTGCCGGAAGCACCACTGTCCCCCCCGGACGCCGAGCGACCTCCGCGCTATTCGAAGAGGTCCACCCGCCATGCCCAAGAACACCGCCACTCCTGGACATAGCCGTACGTCGGCCAGGACCCGCAAGCTCGCGATCGCCGGAGCCGCCACGCTCAGCGCTGCGGCCCTCGCGTTCACCCTCGTGCCCGGGGACGCGCAGACCACCTCCGAGGCCGTCACCGCCGCTCCTGTGGTGTTCAGCCAGGAGCAGCTGAAGGACGTGAAGGCGAGCGTCACCGACCAGCTGGCCGGCGCGACCGTGAAGGCCGAGGCCGCCGCGGCGAAGAAGAAGGCCGCCGACGCGGCCGCCGCGAAGGCGGCGGCCCAGAAGAAGGCGGCCGCGAAGAAGGCAGCGGCGAAGAAGGCGGCCGCGAAGGCGGCGAAGGCACGCGCGGCGAAGGAGGCCGCGAGCCGGTCCGCCAAGCGCGCCGCGATCAAGAAGGCCGCCGTGAAGACGTACGCCAACAACCTCGACGGCTGGATCAAGGAGTCCCTGGACATCATGAAGTCCAAGGGCATCCCGGGTTCGTACAACGGTCTGTACCGCAACATCATGCGGGAGTCCTCGGGCAACCCGAACGCGATCAACAACTGGGACATCAACGCCATCAACGGCGTCCCGTCGATCGGCCTGCTGCAGGTCATCAAGCCGACCTTCGACGCGTACCACGTCTCGGGCACCGTCCACAGCCAGTACGACCCGGTCGCCAACATCACCGCCGCCGCCAACTACGCGGCCGACAGGTACGGCTCGATCGACAACGTCAACGGCGCGTACTGAGGCCGCGCGGACCTCTCGTACGCCGAAGGGCGGCACCCCCACCGGGGTGCCGCCCTTCACCGTCGCAGCAGAACTTCCGGCCGTACGGCCGTGGTCACTTGCGCATGACCTCGGGTTCGTGGCGGCGCAGGAAGCGGGCCACGAAGAAGCCGCAGATCACGCCGAGGGCGATCAGGGCGGCCATGTCGATGCCCCAGGCCATGGCCGTGTGGTCCCAGAGGGGGTCCGTGCTGCCCGGGTCGTCGACGTTCGGGCTGATCTTGTTGAAGTCCAGCGTGGCACCGGCGGCGGCGACCGCCCAGCGGGACGGCATCAGGTACGAGAACTCGTTGACGCCGATGTTGCCGTGCAGGATGAACAGGCAGCCGGTGAACACGACCTGGATGATCGCGAACATGACGAGCAGCGGCATGGTCTTCTCGGAGGTCTTCACCAGCGAGGAGATGACCAGGCCGAACATCATCGAGGAGAAGCCGAGCGCCATGATCGGGATGGAGAGTTCGAGCAGCACGAACTTGCCGAAGATCAGGCCCTCCTCCGGGATCGTGCGGCTCGCGAAGCCGATCGTGCCGACCATGAGGCCCTGCAGGACCGTGATGAAGCCGAGGACGATCACCTTGGACATCAGGTACGCGGAGCGCGACAGACCGGTCGCGCGCTCCCGTTCGTAGATGACCCGTTCCTTGATCAGTTCGCGGACGGAGTTCGCGGCGCCGGCGAAGCAGGCGCCGACCGCGAGGATCAGCAGGACGGTGGTGGCCGTGCCGTTGGGGATGTTCAGGCCGCTTCTGCCCACCTTGCCCGGCAGCAGGGTCTTGTCCGGGTCGATGAGCAGGCTCACCGCGCCCAGGACCGCGGGCAGGATCACCGTCAGCGCCAGGAAGCCCTTGTCGGAGGCGATGACCGTCACGTACCGCCGGATCAGGGTCAGCAGCTGGGAGCCCCAGCCCTGCGGCTTGGGCGGGCGCATGGCCTGCGCGGGCGGCATGTGTACGGACTGCGGGGCGACGGCGTCGATGTCCGCGGCGTACATCTGGTAGTGCTGCGAGCCCTTCCAGCGTCCCGCCCAGTCGTAGTCGCGGTAGTTCTCGAAGGAGGAGAAGACGTCGGCCCAGGTGTCGTAGCCGAAGAAGTTCAGGGCCTCCTCGGGCGGGCCGAAGTAGGCGACGGCACCGCCGGGCGCCATCACGAGGAGCTTGTCGCAGATCGCCAGTTCGGCCACGGAGTGCGTGACGACGAGGACCGTACGGCCGTCGTCGGCGAGACCGCGCAGCAGCTGCATGACGTCGCGGTCCATGCCCGGGTCGAGGCCGGAGGTCGGCTCGTCCAGGAAGATCAGCGACGGCTTGGTGAGCAGCTCCAGGGCCACGGAGACGCGCTTGCGCTGGCCGCCGGAGAGGGAGGTGACCTTCTTCTCCTTGTGGATGTCGAGCTTCAGCTCGCGCAGCACCTCGCCTATCCGCGCCTCGCGCTCGGCCGTCGTGGTGTCGGCGGGGAAACGCAGCTTGGCCGCGTACTTGAGGGCCTTCTTGACGGTCAGTTCCTTGTGCAGGATGTCGTCCTGCGGGACCAGACCGATGCGCTGGCGCAGCTCGGCGAACTGCTTGTACAGGTTCCGGTTGTCGTAGAGGACGTCACCCTGGTTGGCCGGGCGGTAGCCCGTGAGCGCCTTCAGGAGCGTCGACTTGCCGGAGCCGGACGGGCCGATGACCGCGATCAGCGACTTCTCCGGGACGCCGAAGGAGACGTCCTTGAGGATGTCCTTGCCGCCGTCCACCGTGACCGTCAGGTGGCGGGCCGAGAAGGAGATCTCGCCGGTGTCGACGAACTCCTCAAGGCGGTCGCCGACCAGGCGGTACGTGGAGTGGCCGACGCCGACGATGTCGTTCGGGCCGAGCAGCGCGGTGCCGCCCTTGGTGATCGGCATGCCGTTGACGTACGTGCCGTTGTGCGAGCCCAGGTCGCGGATCTCGTAGCGGCCGTCGGGCGTCGCGTGGAACTCGGCGTGGTGGCGGGAGACCTGGAGGTCGGAGACGACCAGTTCGTTCTCCAGCGCGCGGCCGATGCGCATCACGCGGCCGAGGAGCAGTTGGTGGAAGGTGGTCGGGCTGCGGTCGCCGTACACCGGCGGCGCCCCCGCGTCCGGGCCGGGGCCCTGCTGCTGCGGGATCGCGGCAGCGTGCTGCTGCGGCTGGGACTGCGGCCAGCTCTGCTCCGGCGTCTGTTGCTGCGGCGGCTGCTGAGCCCAGCCGGGGCTCGCGCCCTGTGCCGCGTACGGCTGCTGCTCAGGCTGCGCCACCTGCGGCGACGCGACCGAGGCCGCGCTGCTGGAGAGGTTCAGGCGCGGGCCGTCGGTCGCGTTGCCGAGATGGACGGCCGAGCCCGGCCCGATCTCCATCTGGTGGATGCGCTGGCCCTGCACAAAGGTGCCGTTGGTGCTGCCGTGGTCCTCGATGACCCAGCTGCGGCTGCCCCAGCTGATCGTGGCGTGCCGCCAGGAGACCCTGGCGTCATCGAGCACGATGTCTCCCTGCGGATCACGTCCGAGGGTATAGGGCCTGGACGAATCGAGCGTCCAGGTCCTGCCGTTCAATTCCAGTACGAGTTCCGGCACTCCATGCCCCACTGAGTTGTCCCCCGAAATTTGCCCCAACACGGGGAGTCTAGGGATGTCGAACATCGTGGGGAACTATTTCAGGCTCAGCCCCCTGACCGAAAGTCGGGTCTTGCGGAAGGGGCGTGGAAGCGGACAGCGACGCGCCGTTGACTGGGTGGAAACCGGCCCGGAGAGTGGTAATCCCACGCGAGGGGGACACGCGCGGTGGACCGCCGCCGCGCGGATCGGGGGCTGACGATGAGCATCGAGACCGCCGAGCAGGGCAGGAGGCTGCCGTGGGGAGACGTGCTGCTCTCCGCGATCGCCGCTGTGAGCTGGGCGTTGATCGGGATGGCGGGCACAGCAGCGCTCGGTCTGCATCTGCTGGAGGCGGACTCCGCGGGCTCGCTCGGGCCGATGACAGCGGCGGTTGTGGCACTTGGGGCAGGTGGTTCGGTCACGCCGTCCGGTGATGTGTCGGCCTTCGGCCTGAAAGGAGCGGAGGCGGCCACCGCCATCGAGATCACGCCACTGGGCGTCGGCCTGGTGGGTGCGGTGCTTTTGTCCTGGTTCTTCTTACGGTCCCTGCGCGCGGCGGGAGTTGTCATCAGCCCGTCCGAACTCCTCACGCGCGCGGGCGCGGTGATCGCCCTCTTCGTGGCCACCCTGGGCGGGCTGGCCTGGGCGGGGCACGACGTCATCACGATCGACGGCGGCAGCCTGGGCCTCGACGACCTGCCGGGCACCGGCGGAGGAGGCGACGGGGGCGGGGGCATCGACATCCCCGGGCTCGGCGACATCAGCGGCCTCCTGCCCGACCGGGTCGGCGACCTGATCGACGCGGAGGCGGCGGTCGGCTTCACCGTCGACACGCTCCCCACCCTGCTCGGCGGCATGGTCTGGGCGGCCGTGGTCCTGACGATCGCCCTGCTCTCCTCCCGCCGCACTCCCCTGCCGCGAGGCTGGGAAGCCGTCCACCGCGTCGTCCGTCCGGCGGCGTCCGCCCTGGTCACCGTGTTGCTGGTGGCGGTCGCGGCGGGGCTCGCGGCAGCCGCGTACGCGGCGATCGGCGACGACAACCCCCAACGCATCGCGGGCGCGGCCCTGCTCGGCGCCCCCAACGGGGTCTGGCTGGGCATCCCGATCGGCCTGTTCGTCCCGTTCGACGGCAGCGCGTCGGGGATCCTGGTGAACGTCCTACCGGACCCCCTGGACAGGCTCCTGAGCTCGGAGACCGACCAGTCCGTCAGTCTGGGCGAACTGGCCGAACTGGACAGCCGCGTATGGCTGTTGGGAGTCGCGGCGATCCTGATGATGCTGCTCGCGGGCATCCTCGCGGCGGCCCGGACGCCGCTGGCCCGGGGAGTCGGGCCGGCCGACGTCGACGAGCGGGTGCCGCTCGCCGTACGGGATCCCGGTGCCCTGCGTTTCGCCGGGCAGTGCGCGGTGCGACTGGGGGCGGTCACCGCGCTGGCCCTGCCGCTGCTCGCCTGGCTGACGGAGGTGTCCGTGGACGCCTCGATCTCGGTCCTGGGCTTCGACGCGTTCGGCGCCGGAATCGAACTGCACGGGCAACTGGTCGCGGCCCTGCTGCTGGGCGCGGTGTGGGGCGCGGCCGCGGGAGCCGCCGGTGCGCTGCTGGCGTACGCGAGCGGGGCGGCGGGATGGCGGGCGGTGCCGTTGGCACTGGGTGACGTGTGGGCGAGGCCCGCTGAAGAGGGCGGCGCGGAGGCGGCGACCGGGACATCGGGGGACGTGGGGACGACTCGGGTGGCGGGTACGGGGGTCGAGGAGGCGCGGTACGGCGTTCACCCGGAGCAGGCGGGCGGGCCCGGCCCGTACGTGCCCAGCTCGCCGTACCGGCCGCCCAACCGTGACACCAATCCGTATCTGCGGCGGCCCGACGGGCTTCTGGAACCCGAGGACGCGCGCCCGCCCGAGGCGGGACGGCCCTACGGGGGCGGCGGTGGGCAGGGATCCGGGAGCGGCCCGGTCCCGGGGAGCCGACGGCCGCACGAGGGCGGGTGGGCGCCCGGCGTCCCGCGTCCGGGAGCTCAGCCGCCCAGCGCGAGCGGTCCGCCCGAGCGGGCGGGCTCCGGTGCGGGGACCGGGCCGGGGGAAGGCGACGACGCCGGTGAGCGGGGCGGCCCGGGTGAGGGCGATCGTCCGGGTGAGGGGGACCAGCCGCCCGAAAACCTGTACGGCCTCCCCACCATGGCCAGGCCGGTCTCACCGCCGCCGCGACGGCCCGGGGCCCGGAAGGGCGACGGTTCGCCGGAGTCGCCGCAGGAGAAGCGGACGCTTCCCCCGCCACCGCATCCGCCCACCCCGCCGCCACCGCCGCGTACACCCAAAGGACGGCGCTGACCTGCTCGTAAGGTCGCCGCCACCGTCATGAAAGGTAGTGTTCCCTGTCCGTCAGGCGGACCGCGTGCGCGGTAGGCACTGGGTGCCGGATACGGTGGAAACACCATGAACGCTACGCAGACCGCTGACGTACCCACTCTTCTCGTCAAAATCTTCGGCAAGGACAGGCCGGGCATCACCGCCGGTCTGTTCGACACGCTTGCCGCCTACTCCGTGGACGTCGTCGACATCGAGCAGGTCGTCACGCGTGGCCGCATGGTGCTGTGCGCGCTCGTGACACAGCCGCCTGCCGGGATAGAAGGCGATCTGCGGTCCACCGTCCACAACTGGGCGGAGTCCATGAAGATGCAGGCGGAGATCATCTCCGGGCTCGGTGACAACCGGCCGCGCGGGCTCGGGCGTTCGCTCGTCACCGTGCTCGGGCATCCGCTGACCGCCGAGTCGACCGCCGCGATCGCGGCGCGGATCACCCGCGCCGGCGGCAACATCGACCGCATCTTCCGGCTCGCCAAGTACCCCGTGACGGCCGTCGAGTTCGCCGTCTCCGGTGTCGAGACCGCGGTGCTGCGGACCGCCCTGGTCACCGACGCGGCGGCACTGGGTGTCGACATCGCGGTTGTCGCGGCGGGGCTGCACCGGCGGGCGCAGCGGTTGGTCGTCATGGATGTGGACTCGACGCTCATCCAGGACGAGGTGATCGAGCTCTTCGCCGCGCACGCGGGCTGCGAGGACGAGGTCGCCCAGGTGACCGCCGCCGCGATGCGCGGGGAACTGGACTTCGAGCAGTCGCTGCACGCGCGCGTGGCGCTGCTCAAGGGGCTCGACGCGTCGGTGGTGGACAAGGTGCGCAGCGAGGTCCGGCTCACGCCGGGGGCGCGCACACTGATCCGTACGCTGAAGCGGCTCGGCTTCGAGGTCGGTGTCGTCTCGGGTGGGTTCACGCAGGTCACGGATGATCTGAAGGAGCGGCTCGGGCTGGACTTCGCCCAGGCCAACACGCTGGAGATCATCGACGGGAAGCTGACGGGCAAGGTCGTCGGCGAGATCGTGGACCGGGCGGGCAAGGCCCGGCTGCTGCGGCGGTTCGCCGCTGAGGCCGGGGTGCCGCTGGATCAGACCGTGGCGATCGGTGACGGGGCGAACGACCTGGACATGCTGAACGCGGCGGGTCTCGGCGTCGCCTTCAACGCCAAGCCGGTCGTGCGGGAGGCCGCACACACGGCGGTGAACTTCCCCTTCCTGGACACCGTGCTGTATCTGCTGGGTGTCACTCGGGAAGAGGTCGAGGCGGCGGACACCCACGAGTAACCCGCTGGGAGTTCGGCGGGCGGCTGCTCTTTGGTGGGGACTTCTGTTTCGTCGCCGGGTGCGGGTTCGGCTGTGCCTGCCCTCCCCCGCTCTCCACTCCGTTCGAGCGGGGGACGCCTGTGCCGCCGGCCGTGACCGGACCGGGGTTCTACTCCGGCGGGGCCCAGTAGTCGAGCAGCGTCGCCATGCCGGGCTCCAGGCCCTTCCAGGAGCCCGGGAAGGAGAGGACCGCGAAGGCCGCGGCCGGGAAACCCCGGCTGGTCATCCTGGTGCGGGCCTCGTCCTCGGATTCGGACTCGGGGGCCAGGATTTCGGCGAGGGCCTGCACTCCTGGATTGTGGCCGACGAGGACCACGTTCTGGGTGTCGTCCGGGGTTTCGTTGAGCAGGGCGATGAGCTCACCGGGTGCGGCTTCGTAGATCCGCTCCTCGTAGACGGTCTTCGGCCGTTGCGGGAGTTCGTGGACCGCGAGTTTCCAGGTCTCACGGGTCCGGGTGGCGGTGGAGCAGAGGGCCAGGTCGAGGGGGATGCCGGTGTCGGCCAGCTTGCGTCCGGCGACGGCGGCGTCCTTGCGTCCCCGGTCAGCGAGCGGCCGCTCGTGGTCGGTCACCTGGGGCCAGTCCGCTTTCGCATGCCGGAAGAGGACGATCTTGCGGGATTCTGCGACGCTCATGGCACCCAGCTTCGCATGAAACACGCCATGGGGCGCAGGGAGTTGACGGGCGGCTCCACAGGTGGGAATGGGGCGTTCACGGCACTCAACGCGTCACCATGTCCCGCGCGCGCTCAAGGATGTGGGTGATGGCCGGGTCGCCCGTCGCCGCCTGTGCGTCGGTCGGGTTCAGGATCAGCGCGAGCAGCACGACGAACGCGAGCGTCGGCAGGGCCAGGGCCCACCACGGCAGCCGTATGTCGACTCCACGCGTGGTCGCCGGAAGGGGCCGGGAGTGCGTGTGGGCCGGCATGATGCCTCCGTGGGTCTTCGAGCGGTCCGTGGCCCGCATCTCGTGGCCACGCTTCGAAGTTACGGAACCCGCGGCCCTCAACCCATCCGGTGATCCACCCACTTGACCCTGATACTCGCCCCCTAGGGGATGGTGGGGATACCCCCACCACCGCCTCTGCCGACTCTCACGGTGAGGCGATCGTCGCGATGACGGCGATGATCAGGAAGATGGCGAAGAACGAGCCGAAGACGAGCAGCATCTTCTTCTGGCCGTTCTGGGGGTTCGGGTCGAGCAATGGCATACAGCCAGTCTCGCACCCGTCGCCCCCGCCCGTCCCCCGGGGTGGGGTCAGCGGGCCGCTTCGTCCTCCACCGTGCGGTCGCGTCCCGCCAGTACGCCCACCACCATCTGCGGGACCATCAGACCGGCCATCAGTGCGATCGGCAGCCCCCAGCCACCGCTGTGCTGGTAGAGCACCCCCACGAGAAGCGGCCCTGGGATGGAGATCAGGTATCCGGTGCTCTGTGCGAAGGCCGACAGCTGGGCGACGCCCGCCCCTGTCCTGGCCCGCATCCCGACCATCGTGAGGGCCAGCGGGAAGGCGCAGTTGGCGATGCCGAGGAGTACCGCCCAGGCCCAGGCGCCGCCGGCCGGCGCGAGGTACAGGCCCGCGTATCCGACGAGGCCGCACACGCCGAGCGCGATCACGATCGGCCCCTGGTGGGGCAGGCGGGTGGCGACCCGCGGGATGACGAAGGCGAGCGGCACGCCCATCGCCATGGTCACGGCGAGCAGGAGTCCGGCGGTGCCGGCCGGGACGCCCGCGTCGCGGAAGATCTGCGCCATCCAGCCCATGGTGACGTAGGCGGCGGTGGCCTGGAGCCCGAAGAACACGGCGAGCGCCCAGGCGGTCCGGCTCCGGGTGATGCGCAGGGCGCCGGCTGCCTCCCTCGGGGAACCCGTGGAGGACGTGGTGCCCGTGGAGGACGTCCCGCGCGCGGAGGGCGCCTCCCGGTCCGCGTGAGCCGTGCCCCGTTCCCGTGCCAGCGGAATCCAGGGCACCACGGCTGCCGCCGCGAGAACCGCCCAGACGGCCAGTCCGCTCCGCCAACTCCCGCCCAGCGCCTCGGTCATGGGCACGGTGATCGCCGCCGCGGCGGCGGTGCCGAGGGCGAGGGCCATCGAGTACAGGCCCGTCATGGAACCGACCCGGTCCGGGAACCAGCGTTTGACGATGACCGGCATCAGCACATTGCTGACCGCGATGCCCATGAGGGCGAGCGCGCTGGCGGCCAGGAAGCCGGCTGTGGTGCCCGTGTAGGGCCGGATCGCCAGGCCGGTGGCGATGGCGGCCATGCCCGCGCAGACCACCGCCCCGGCGCCGAAGCGGCGGGCCAGACGCGGTGCCATGACGCCGAAGAGGGCGAAACAGAACGGGGGTACGGAGGTGAGCACGCCGGCCGCGGTGCCGCTCATGTCGAGCCCGTCACGCACCTCTTCGAGGAGGGCGCCGAGGCTGGTGATGGCCGGGCGGAGGTTGAGGGCGGACAGCACGATGCCGACGACGACCAGCCGCGTCAGCCACGCGCGCGGGGCCGCTCCCCCGGGTTCGCCGGGTATGGACGTGGACTTCGTCGTCCGGGTTTCCTCGCTCACCATGACGCCCATCATAGAATCATGGGATGATTGGGTGTACCCCCTGGGGCTGACCGCCCTCAGGTGTCCGACGACGTCCTCCCATGCGAAGGTGTGCCATGCCGCCGCTGAGCCACCCCCGCCGATCGGCCCTGTCCGAGCAGGTCATCGCCGCCCTGCGGAACCAGATCACCTCGGGCGAGTGGCCCGTCGGTTCCCGTATCCCCACCGAGCCCGAGCTGGTCGAGCAGCTCGGGGTCGCCCGGAACACGATCCGTGAGGCGGTCCGGGCCCTCGCGCACAACGGGCTGCTGGACATCCGCCAGGGCTCGGGCACGTACGTCGTGGCGACCAGTGAGCTGGCCGGTGTGATGCACCGCCGGTTCGCCGACGCGGACCCGCGGCACATCGCCGAGCTGCGTTCGACGCTGGAGTCGTCCGCGGCGAGGCTGGCCGCCGAGCGGCGCACGGAGAAGGACCTCAAGCAGCTCGACGCGCTCCTCGTACGGCGTGAGGAGGCCTGGGAGTCGGGCGACGCGGAGGCCTTCGTGACAGCGGACGCCACCTTCCATCTCGCGGTGGTGTCGGCCTCCCACAACGACGTGATGACCGCGATGTACGCGGACCTCGGCGAGGTGCTGCGGGACTGGCTGCGCGAGGACATCGGCGAGGAACTGACACCGGAGACGCACATGGATCACGCGCTGCTGGTCGACGCGATCCGCGCGGGCGACGCGGCCACCGCGGCCGAGGAGGCCGCCGGCTACCCCTTCCTGTGCCGCCCGGGGCGGCTCAGCGCGCCCGCTTCCGGTGGCTGACCCACACGGAGCGGACCTCTTTCCAGCAGCGGCCGGTCAGCCGTACGGTCTGCGCCGGCCCGGCGTCGACCGCCGCCGAGTCACTGTCGACGTCCCACCAACGGTCGCACTCGATGTGCAGGCTGACGCTGTCGGTACGCGGATAGGGGTTGTGGCAGTACGCGGTCACGTGAGAGCCCGTGACCCGGCTGCGGCACCAGGAACCGAACGGCTCCGGTGCGGCGGCTTCACGTACCTCCACGCGCGCGTGCGGCATTGCGTCGTACGGGACGGACATCACGAGGCAGACGGCGACGGTCACTGGGGCCAGGCTGCGGGACAGGCGCACAAGGGACCTCCTCGGCCGTGCTGGGGAGGGAAGCGCAGGGTGAACGCGTAATCCAGAGTGCGCAGTTGTACCGCCTCCCCGCCCGGCCAGGTGGGCCGAACGGGTGAAGGGTGAGGGCCCGCATCCCGAAGGACGCGGGCCCTCACTCTTCACTCGAGCCACGGCGGCAGCGTCACGCGCCGATCGCGTGCAGCCCGCCGTCCACGTGGATGATCTCGCCGGTGGTCTTCGGGAACCAGTCGCTCAGCAGGGCGACGATGCCGCGGCCGGCCGGGTCCGGGTCCTTGAGGTCCCACTCCAGGGGCGACCGGGCGTCCCACACGGAGGCCAGCTCGCCGAAGCCCGGGATGGACTTGGCGGCCATCGAGGCGAGAGGGCCCGCGGAGATGAGGTTGCAGCGGATGTTCTGCTTGCCCAGGTCACGCGCCACATAGCGGCTGGTGGCCTCCAGGGCGGCCTTGGCGGGGCCCATCCAGTCGTACTGCGGCCAGGCGTACTGCGCGTCGAAGGTGAGGCCGACGACCGAGCCACCGTTCTGCATCAGCGGCAGGCAGGCCATGGTCAGCGACTTCAGGGAGTACGCCGAGACGTGCATGGCGGTGGCCACGGACTCGAACGGGGTGTTGAGGAAGTTGCCGCCGAGGGCGTCCTGCGGGGCGAAGCCGATGGAGTGCACGACGCCGTCGAGGCCGCCGAGCTCCTCGCCGACGAGGTCGGCCAGCCGGCCGAGGTGCTCGTCGTTGGTGACGTCGAGCTCGATGACCTTGGTGGGCTTCGGCAGCTTCCTGGCGATGCGCTCGGTCAGCGTGGGCCGCGGGAACGCGGTCAGGATGATCTCGGCACCCTGCTCCTGGGCCAGCTTGGCGGCGTGGAAGGCGATGGAGGACTCCATCAGCACACCGGAGATCAGGACGCGCTTGCCCTCGAGAATTCCGCTCATGGTGATCAGTGACCCATTCCCAGTCCGCCGTCAACAGGGATGACGGCTCCAGTGATGTACGAGGCGTCGTCCGAGGCGAGGAACCGCACCGTCGCGGCGATCTCCTCCGGCTGCGCGTACCGCCCGAGCGGCACCTGCGCGACGATGCCCGCGCGCTGCTCGTCGGTGAGGACCTTGGTCATGTCGGTGTCGACGAAGCCGGGCGCGACCACGTTGAACGTGATGTTGCGCGAGCCCAGCTCCCGGGCGAGGGAGCGTGCGAAGCCGACAAGGCCGGCCTTGGAGGCGGCGTAGTTGGCCTGCCCCGGCGAGCCGTACAGCCCGACGACCGACGAGATCAGCACGACGCGGCCCTTCTTGGCGCGCAGCATGCCGCGGTTGGCGCGCTTGACGACGCGGAAGGTGCCGGTGAGGTTGGTGTCGAGGACGGACGTGAAGTCCTCCTCGGACATGCGCATCAGGAGCTGGTCCTTGGTGACACCGGCGTTGGCGACGAGGACCTCGACCGGGCCGTGCTCGGCCTCGATCTCCTTGTAGGCCTGCTCCACCTGCTCGGTGTCGGTGATGTCGCACTTGACGGCGAGGAAGCCCTGGGGCGGCTCACCGGAACGGTACGTGACGGCGACCTTGTCGCCGGCATCGGCGAACGCGCGGGCGATGGCGAGGCCGATGCCCCGGTTGCCTCCGGTGACGAGAACCGAGCGGCTCAACGGATCACCCTTTCGTTAGCGTTTCAACACCCGTCCGAACACCCGGGTTGACAGGCTGCTTCTGCAAAAACCTATCGGTCCCGCCGACCGCTCGGGCAATCGGGCATCGACAGTGGCTCACCCCTCGTCCTGTCGGGTCTCTACAGTCGGCGGGCACTCCGCGACGGGCAGGGCGCCTTGTCCCGCCCCGTCGGTGCCGGGTTCCCGCACCGTCCTGATTGAGCCGAATCCGTTGGAAGCCGCGATGTCAGACCTGCATGATTCACTGCGAGACAGACGCATCCCGCCCACCGCGACAAGGAGAGGCCGCTCATGGCCCATGAGGTCGATCAGTCATTCCTGGCACTTCCCCTCCGTGCCCTGGCCGACGCCGCCCTCGCACGTGCGCGTGCCCTCGGGGCCGAGCACGCCGATTTCCGGTTCGAGCGGGTGCGTAGCGCGTCCTGGCGGCTGCGGGACGCCAAGCCGTCCGGGTCGTCGGACACCACCGATCTGGGGTACGCGGTGCGGGTGGTGCACGGCGGTACCTGGGGGTTCGCGTCCGGCGTGGATCTGACCATGGACGCCGCCGCGAAGGTCGCCTCGCAGGCCGTGGCCATGGCGAAGCTCTCCGCCCAGGTGATCAAGGCGGCGGGCTCCGACGAGCGGGTGGAGCTGGCCGGGGAGCCGGTGCACGCGGACCGGACGTGGGTCTCGTCGTACGAGATCGATCCGTTCACCGTGCCCGACGAGGAGAAGGCGGGGCTGCTGGCCGAGTGGAGCGCGCGGCTGCTCGCGGCGAACGGGGTCAACCACGTCGACGCGTCGCTGCTCACCGTCCACGAGAACAAGTTCTACGCCGACACCGCAGGGACCGTCACCACCCAGCAACGGGTGCGCCTGCACCCGCAGTTCACGGCCGTCTCCGTCGACGAGTCGAGCGGCGAGTTCGACTCGATGCGGACCATCGCGCCGCCCGTCGGACGCGGCTGGGAGTACCTCACGGGTACGGGATGGGACTGGGACTCCGAGCTCGACCAGATCCCCGCGCTGCTCGCCGAGAAGATGCGGGCGCCGAGCGTCGAAGCGGGGCTGTACGACCTGGTCGTCGACCCGTCGAACCTGTGGCTGACCATCCACGAGTCCATCGGCCACGCCACCGAGCTGGACCGGGCGCTCGGTTACGAGGCCGCGTACGCGGGCACCTCCTTCGCCACCTTCGACCAGCTCGGCAAGCTCAAGTACGGCTCCGAGCTGATGAACGTCACCGGCGACCGCACCGCCGAACACGGTCTCGCGACCATCGGGTACGACGACGAGGGCGTCGCCGGACAGTCGTGGGACCTGGTGAAGGACGGGACGTTGGTGGGCTATCAGCTGGACCGGCGGATCGCGAAGCTGACCGGCTTCGAGCGGTCCAACGGGTGCGCGTACGCCGACTCCCCCGGGCATGTGCCCGTGCAGCGCATGGCCAATGTGTCGCTGCAGCCGGATCCGGGCGGGCTGCCGACCGAGGATCTCATCGGCGGGGTCGACCGCGGGATCTATGTCGTCGGGGACCGTTCCTGGTCCATCGACATGCAGCGGTACAACTTCCAGTTCACCGGGCAGCGGTTCTTCAAGATCGAGAACGGGCGCATCACCGGGCAGTTGCGTGACGTGGCCTACCAGGCGACGACCACCGACTTCTGGGGTTCGATGGCGGCTGTCGGCGGCCCCCAGACGTACGTCCTGGGCGGCGCCTTCAACTGCGGCAAGGCCCAGCCGGGTCAGGTCGCGGCCGTGTCCCACGGGTGCCCGTCGGCCCTCTTCAAGGGCGTCAACATTCTCAACACCACGCAGGAGGCCGGTCGATGAGCGCCCGCATGAACAAGCCGCACGAGGTCGTCGAGCGTGCCCTTGAGCTGTCCCGGGCCGACGGGTGTGTCGTCATCGCCGACGAGCAGTCGACCGCCAACCTGCGCTGGGCGGGCAACGCCCTCACCACCAACGGGGTCACGCGCGGGCGCACGCTCACCGTCGTCGCGACCGTCGGCGGCAAGCAGGGCACCGCCTCCGGGGTGGTCTCCCGCTCGGCCGTCACCACCGACGAGCTGGAACCGCTGGTGCGGGCCGCCGAGGCCGCCGCGCGGGGCGCCGGTCCGGCAGAGGACGCCCAGCCGCTGGTCGCGGGAGTGCCGGCGTCACCCGACTTCACGGACGCGCCCACCGAGACCTCGTCCGCGGTGTTCGTCGACTTCGCGCCGGCGCTCGGCGAATCGTTCGCCCGCGCGCGTGCCGGCGGCCGGGAACTGTACGGCTTCGCCAACCACGAGCTGGTGTCGAGCTATGTGGGTACGTCGACGGGGCTGCGCCTGCGCCATGACCAGCCCAACGGGACGCTGGAGCTGAACGCCAAGTCCCCGGACCGTACGCGTTCCGCGTGGGCCGGGCGGTCGACGCGGGACTTCAAGGACGTCGACCCCGCGGCCCTCGACGCCGAACTCGCCGTACGGCTCGGCTGGGCGGAGCGGCGGATCGAGCTGCCGGCCGGGCGGTACGAGACGCTGCTGCCGCCGACCGCCGTCGCCGACCTGCTGATCTACCAGCTGTGGTCGGCATCGGCGCGGGACGCCGCCGAGGGGCGCACGGTGTTCTCCAAGCCGGGCGGCGGGACACGTATCGGCGAGAAGCTCACCGAGCTGCCGCTGACCCTGCGCAGCGACCCGAACGAGCCGGGGCTGGAAGCCTCGCCGTTCCTGCTCGCCCACTCCTCCGGCGACGACCAGTCGGTGTTCGACAACGGACTGCCGCTGAGCGCCACCGAGTGGATCCGCGAGGGCGAGCTGAACCGGCTGATCACCTCCCGGCACACCGCCGGACTGACCGGCCTGCCGGTGTCCCCGGCGATCGGGAACATCGTCCTGGACGGGGGCGAGGACAGGTCCCTGGAGGAGATGGTCGCGAACACCGAACGCGGGCTGTTGCTGACCTGCCTCTGGTACATCCGCGAGGTCGACCCGGCCACCCTGCTGCTGACCGGCCTGACCCGCGACGGGGTGTACCTCGTCGAGAACGGCGAGGTCAGCGGCGAGGTCAACAACTTCCGGTTCAACGAGTCGCCGGTGGGCCTGCTGGGACGGGCCGTCGAGGCCGGGCGGACGGAGAAGACGCTGCCCCGCGAGTGGAGCGACTGGTTCACCAGGGCCGCGATGCCCCCGCTGCGCATCCCGGATTTCAATATGAGCTCTGTCAGCCAGGGCGTATAACCTCGTAGCCGATAGTCACTCGACTGCCGTACAACTGACTGTACGAAGACCATTCACAAGGAGATACGAGAACCGTGACGGACATCGTCGACGAGCTGAAGTGGCGCGGGCTGTGGGCCCTGTCCACTGACGAGGACGCTTTGCGCAAGGCGCTCGCGGACGGTCCCGTCACGTTCTATTGCGGTTTCGACCCGACCGCGGCCAGTCTGCACGTCGGCCACCTGGTGCAGGTCCTCACCATGCGCCGCCTCCAGCAGGCGGGCCTGCGTCCGCTGGCCCTGGTGGGCGGGGCGACCGGCCAGATCGGCGACCCCCGCCCCACGGCGGAGCGCACGCTGAACGACCCGGAGACGGTCGCGAACTGGGTGACCGGGCTGCGTGCGCAGATCGAGCCGTTCCTGTCCTTCGAGGGCGAGAACGCCGCGGTGATGGTGAACAACCTGGACTGGACGGCCGGCCTGTCGGCCATCGAGTTCCTCCGTGACATCGGCAAGCACTTCCGGGTCAACAAGATGCTGACGAAGGACTCGGTCGCCCGGCGGCTGGAGTCCCAGGAGGGCATCAGCTACACGGAGTTCAGCTACCAGCTGCTCCAGGGCATGGACTTCCTGGAGCTGTACCGGAGGTACGGCTGCACGCTCCAGCAGGGCGGCAGCGACCAGTGGGGCAACCTCACGGCGGGCCTCGACCTGATCCACCGGCTGGAGCCCGACGCCCAGGCGCACTGCCTGGCGACGCCGCTGATGGTCAAGGCGGACGGCACCAAGTTCGGCAAGAGCGAGAGCGGCGCCATCTGGCTCGACCCGGAGATGACGACGCCGTACGCGTTCTACCAGTTCTGGCTCAACGTGGACGACCGGGACATCTCGACGTACATGCGCATCCTGTCCTTCCAGTCCCGCGAGGAGCTGGAGGCGCTGGAGGCGCAGACCACGGAGCGTCCGCAGGCGCGGGCCGCGCAGCGCGCGCTCGCCGAGGAGCTGACGACGCTGGTGCACGGCGCCGAGCAGACGGCCGCCGTGATCGCCGCGTCCAAGGCTCTCTTCGGCCAGGGCGAGCTGGGTGAGCTCGACGAGCGGACGCTGAGCGCGGCTCTCTCCGAGCTGCCGCACATCCAGGTCGCCGAGGCGGGACCGGTCGTCGACCTGTTCGCCGAGGTCGGGCTGGTGGCCAGCAAGTCGGCCGCGCGGCGCACGGTGAAGGAGGGCGGCGCCTACGTGAACAACACGAAGGTCGCCGCCGAGGACGCCGTCCCCGCGAAGGAGGACCTGCTGCACGGGCGGTGGCTGGTGCTGCGCCGGGGCAAGAAGAACCTGGCGGCGGTGGAGGTCACCGGCTGACCGGGTCGAGCGACTGAGCGAGTACGTGTGAAGGGGCGGCCCCTGTCGACAGGGGCCGCCCCTTCACACGTACCGCTATGCCCGCCGTCTCCTCCCGCGCATCGTCGCGTACGCCATGTCGCCCAGGAACACGATCACGACCGCTGCCGCGAGCTGGAGGGCGTGGCGGCCCCAGTCGATGCCGCTCGTCGATTCGATGCCGATACCTCGTGCGATCGCGTTGCCGACGATGGCGCCGAGAATGCCGAAGACGGTCGTCAGCCAGAGCGGGCTGTGCTGCTTGCCCGGAATGATCGCCTTGGCCAGCAGACCCAGCACGAGTCCCACAATGATCGCCCACAACCAGCCCATGGCTGCCTCCTCGTACGGCTCTACGTGAGCATTTCGCCCAGTGTCGGCCCGTTCGCGCTACGGCGCATGTCTGGGACATCTGTACGCGGTACGGCGGAGGCCTGTCACCACGGTGGAAGGTGCCCCGGTCTCGTAGGCGGCGCAGGCGCGGCGTAACGTGGAACGTGTCCGGGCCAGGTCCCCCGACCGGGTCCGGCGCGGGTACGGGCCGGGGCGTGTCCGATTCGGGTGGATGGTGGAACGTGATGCGGAAGCACAGCAGCGGTGGCGGCGCCGAGGTCTTCCGGATCACCGGTGCCCGGCAGGGGCTCGCCGACGATGTACGCGCCAGACAGCGCCGGTACATCATCTCCATGTCCGTGCGCACGGTGGCGGTGATCCTCGCGGCGGTCCTCTGGAACGTCGAACGGCACGTCGCGTTCGTGGCGTTGGTTCTCGGCATGGTCCTCCCCTACATCTCCGTGGTGATCGCCAACGCGGGCCGTGAGAACGCGCCGGGGCTCCCGTCGACGTTCGTGACGGCTCCGGCACGGCCGATGATCGCGCCGCCGCGGCCGGAAGAGGGCTTCGCGGAAGACGCAGCGGAAGACGCCGGGGCTGTTCCGACGGCCGGTGCGCCGGGCGAATCGCGCGACGGGGTCTGACCGGAATCCGGCCCGCACGGCGTCCTGACGGTCTCCGTTGCGGGGCGGTGAAAACGGAAGCCGACTCCGGACCAAGCTCAAGAAAAGCTCAGATCAATCATGTTGTTCCGGTGCCGGTCGGACGGTCACCCGTGACATACTTCGTACGCGCTCCGCATCCCCCGTCGGAGCGACAGACCGACGCCGGGCAGCTCCCCCCGTGGCTGCTCGGCGTCGCCTTTTTGAGCGCGGTTTCCGCCGGGTTAGGGTCAGTGGATGATCGGTCCTGACCCCGACTCCCCCATCTGTTCCGCCAAGGCTTGCCGGGCGGACGCCGTGTGGGTGCTCGCCTGGAACAACCCGAAGCTGCACACGCCGGAGCGGCGCAAGACGTGGCTGGCCTGCGAGGAGCATCGCGAGCACCTGTCCCAGTTTCTGGGGGTGCGGGGGTTCCTGAAGGACGTCGTACCGCTCGCGGAATGGGAGTCGGCGTCGGAGCGGGACAGCCAAGGCTGACCCGCGCGAACGTCGGCTCAGCCTCCGATGGCCGACATCGGCCGGTCCGGCTGGACGAACGACGGGTCGTCCAGGCCGGCGCCCGCCTTCTTGCCCCACATGGCCAGCTGCCAGATGCGGGCTATCTCCTCGTCCGGGGCGTCCGAGCGCAGGGCCGCGCGGAGGTCTGTCTCCTCGCGGGCGAAGAGGCAGGTGCGGATCTGGCCGTCGGCCGTGAGGCGGGTGCGGTCGCAGGCCGCGCAGAACGGGCGGGTGACGGAGGCGATGACGCCCACGCGGTGCGGGCCGCCGTCCACCAGCCAGCGCTCGGCGGGGGCCGAACCGCGCTCGTCGGTGCCCTCTGCGGTGAGGTCGAAGCGGGTACGGAGGGAGGTGAGGATGTCGCCGGCGGTGACCATGCCCTCGCGCTTCCAGCCGTGCTGGGCGTCCAGGGGCATCTGCTCGATGAAGCGCAGTTCGTAGTCGTGCTCGACCGCCCAGGCGAGGAGGTCCGGTGCCTCGTCCTCGTTGAGCCCCGGCATCAGGACCGAGTTGACCTTCACGGGGGTCAGGCCGGCCTCACGGGCGGCTTCCAGGCCCGCGATGACGTCCTTGTGGCGGTCGCGGCGGGTGAGGGTCTTGAAGACGTCAGGGCGCAGGGTGTCCAGGGAGACGTTCACCCGGTCCAGGCCCGCCGCCTTCAGGGCGGTCGCCGTGCGGACCAGGCCGATGCCGTTCGTCGTCAGGGACATCTGGGGGCGGGGAGCCAGAGCGGCGACCCGCTCCACTATGCCGACCAGGCCGGGGCGCAGCAGGGGCTCGCCGCCGGTGAAGCGGACCTCGGTGATACCGAGGCGGGTCACGGCGATGTCGATGAGGCGGACGATCTCGTCGTCGTTGAGAAGGTCGGGCTTGGCCAGCCACTGCAGACCCTCCTCGGGCATGCAGTACGTGCACCGCAGGTTGCAGCGGTCGGTCAAGGAAACGCGCAGGTCGGTGGCCACCCGGCCGAAGGTGTCGATGAGCACGTGTGGGCCCCCTCCCTCGTAGCTGATCACGTGACTGGGCACATGACGGAGCGTTGTTCTCCGATACCCCCGAGCCTACGTGACCCCACTGACATCGAGGGTGGCCCGATGCCACGAGATCCCCTGGGACACGCGCCGGCCGCGGCGTAGTTCCCTACGACGCGGCCGGCGCGGTTCGTGCCCGGTGAACGGATCTCAGTGCGCTCCGGTTCCCGTGAGGGACCGCACCTCCAGCTCCGCGTACTTGCCGGCGTCGGGCTCCTCCTTGGAGAGGACCGTGCCGAGCCAGCCCATGAGGAAGCCGAACGGGATGGAGATGATGCCGGGGTTCTTCAGCGGGAACCAGTGGAAGTCGACGTCCGGGAACATCGCCTTCGGGTCGCCGGAGACGACCGGCGAGAACAGCACCAGGCCGACCGCCACGATCAGGCCACCGTAGATCGACCACAGGGCGCCCTGGGTGGTGAACTTCTTCCAGAACAGGCTGTAGAGGATCGTCGGGAGGTTGGCGGAGGCCGCCACCGCGAACGCCAGGGCCACCAGGCCGGCCACGTTGAGGTCGCGGGCGAGGGCTCCCAGGGCGATGGAGACGATGCCGATGAAGACGGTCGCCCAGCGGGCTGCCTTCATCTCCTCCTTGTCGGTGGCCTTCCCCTTGCGGATGACGTTGGCGTAGATGTCGTGCGCGAAGGACGACGACGAGGCGAGCGTGAGGCCGGCGACGACGGCGAGGATCGTCGCGAAGGCGACCGCCGAGATCGTCGCGAGCAGCACCGCGCCCCAGGCCGAGTCGACGCCGCCGATGTGCAGGGCGAGCAGCGGCGCGGCCGTGTTGCCGGATGGGTTGGAGTCGGTGATCTCTTTCTGGTCGATCAGCGCGGCGGCGCCGAAGCCGAGCGCGATCGTCATCAGGTAGAAGCCGCCGATGATGCCGATCGCCCAGATCACGGACTTCCGGGCAGCCTGGGCCGTGGGCACCGTGTAGAAGCGGATCAGGATGTGCGGCAGACCGGCGGTGCCCAGGACCAGGGCGATGCCCAGGGAGATGAAGTCCAGCTTGGAGGTGCCGGTGGCGCCGTACTGGAGGCCGGGCTCCAGGAACGCGTCGCCCTTGCCGCTGCGTTCGGCGGCGGTGCCGAGCAGATCGGAGATGTTGAAGTTGAACTTCAGCAGCACCAGGAACGTAATCAGGATCGTGCCGCTGATGAGCAGCACGGCCTTGACCATCTGGACCCAGGTGGTGCCCTTCATGCCGCCGATGGAGACGTACACGATCATCAGGACGCCGACGAGGGCGACGATGGCGACCTTGCCCGCGTCGGAGGTGATGCCGAGGAGGAGCGAGACGAGGACGCCCGCGCCTGCCATCTGGGCCAGCAGGTAGAAGATCGAGACGACGATCGTCGACGTACCGGCGGCCGTGCGGACCGGGCGCTGGCGCATGCGGTACGCGAGGACGTCACCCATCGTGTAGCGGCCGGAGTTGCGCAGCGGCTCGGCGACCAGGAGCAGGGCGACCAGCCAGGCGACGAGGAAGCCGATGGAGTACAGGAAGCCGTCGTACCCGAAGAGGGCGATCGCGCCCGCGATGCCGAGGAAGGACGCGGCGGACATGTAGTCGCCGGAGACCGCGAGGCCGTTCTGGAAGGCGGTGAACTGGCGCCCGCCGGCGTAGAAGTCGGACGCGCTCTTGGTCTGGCGGCCCGCCCAGACGGTGATGATGAGGGTCGCGACGACGAACACCGCGAACAGGGAGATGATCAGCGGCCGGTGCTCGCTGGCCTCCCCGGCGGCGAGAACACTCTGCTGTACGGGGCTCATGCGCCGCCCTCCATCCGGGACTTGATCGCCTCACCCTTCGGGTCGAGGTTCGCGGAGGAGTACCGCGCGTACCACCAGGCGATGAGGAACGTGGTGACGAACTGGGCGATGCCGAAGACGAAGGCGACGTTGATGTTGCCGAAGAGCTTGGTGCCCATGAAGCCGCCCGCGTAGTTCGACAGCAGGACGTACAGCAGGTACCAGGCGATGAAGCCGACGGTCAGCGGGAAGGCGAAGGAGCGGTGGGCGCGGCGCAGTTCACCGAACTCGGCGCTCTGCTGCACCTCGACGAACTCCTCCGTGGAGGGGAGGTGGGGTTCTGTCTTCGAGGGGGGCGGTGCGTCGGTAGCCACGGAGTCTCCTCGCGTTGCGGGTGCGGTCACGACAGTGGACGGGGGTGGTGAATGCTCGTCCGGGGACGGGGTCGGGCTCGGAACGGACATGGCTCTTTTCTGACCTCGCGGTGATCTGGATCACAGGGGGGGTCGGCTCGCGATGGTAGGGCCCCCACGCGTGATCCGACAGGGGCCCGATCGTGCTCGTGCTCCCTGTCCAAGGTCACGGCGCCACGCGAGGACCGGTTCAACTCCCTGCGGTTCTTTCCGAACTGATCTCCGGAAGTCATTGCTGGCCAGCGACGACGCGGGATAGCTTCGCCCTGTACCACCCGTCATGTACCTGCAAATCGCCGGTGCGGGCCATGCGCCCGCGCCCGCCTTTTCGCGCGTACTCGCTTGTCCGTCCCTGCTACGCGCCCGCCCGGCAACCATCCTTGCTCGGGCCGGTTTCGTTTCCGGATGATGTGGAGATCCCATGGCTCATCTGCGCTCCAGACGTCGGCTCGCTCTCGCGGTGCCGGTCGTGCTGTCCCTGACCGCCTCCCTCGGCTTCCTGCCCGTGGCCGCGTCGGCCGCCGAGCCGGCCGCCCCCGTCGCCGCCCAGGCCGCGGACGGTCCGAACCTCGCGTACGTCGTCAACACCAAGAGCACCGACCGTCACACGATCGGGGCGGTGACGAAGGCGATTTCCGCGGCCGGCGGCACGGTCGTGGTCACGTACGGGAAGATCGGTGTCATCGTCGTCCACTCCACGAACCCCTCCTTCGGGGCGGAGATCCGCGCGGCGCGCGGGGTGAAGTCCGCGGGTGTCACCCGGACCACCCCGCTGGTCGCCGCCGGCACGACGGACGAGGGTGCGGCGGACTATCTGACGGCCGCGGAGGCAGCCAAGGTCAAGGCCGCGTCGGCCAAGACCCCCGAGAGCGAGCCCCTCGAAGCCGACCAGTGGGACCTGCGGTCGATCGGCGCCGACAAGGCCGCCAAGATCAACCCGGGCAGCCGCAAGGTCACCGTCGCCGTGATCGACACCGGCGTCGACGACACCCACCCCGACCTCGCCCCGAACTTCTCCGCGTCCCAGTCGGCCAACTGCGTCGGCGGCGTCGCGGACACCAGCGAGGGTGCGTGGCGCCCGTACACCGCCGAGGACTACCACGGCACGCACGTCGCCGGTGAGATCGCCGCCGCCCGCAACGGCATCGGCGTCGCCGGGGTCGCGCCCGGAGTGAAGGTCTCCGGCATCAAGGTGAGCGACCCGGACAACGGGCTCTTCTACCCGGAGAGCGTGGTGTGCGCCTTCGTGTTCGCCGCCGATCACGGCGTCGAGATCACGAACAACAGCTACTACGTCGACCCGTGGCTGTACAACTGCGTGGACGACCCCGACCAGCGGGCCATCGTCGACGCGGTCAACAGGGCGCAGCTGTACGCGCAGAAGAAGGGCACCCTGAACCTGGCGTCGGCGGGCAACTCCAGCCACGACCTGGACTCCGACGCGATCGTCGACGAAACCAGCCCCGACGACTCGACGCCGGTCACGCGCACGATCGACCCGCACGAGTGCTTCGACGTACCGACTCAGCTCCCGGGTGTCGTCACGGTGAGCGCCACGGGCGTCGACAACGTCAAGTCGTACTACTCCACCTACGGGAACGGTGTCATCGACATCGCGGCCCCCGGCGGCGACCGCAAGTACCAGATACCGGACACCCCGTCGCAGAACGGCCGCATCCTGTCCACCATGCCGAACGGTGAGTACGGCTTCCTGCAGGGCACCTCGATGGCCTCGCCGCACGCCGCGGGCGTCGCCGCGCTGCTGAAGTCGAAGCACCCGTGGGCGACCCCGGCCCAGCTCCAGACGCTGCTGAAGGTCCAGGCGGACAACCCCGGCTGCCCCGACACGTACGACCAGGACGGTGACGGCACGCCGGAGGCGGTGTGCGAGGGCGGCGATCAGGTCAACGGATTCTTCGGGTTCGGGATCGTCAACGCGCTGCGCGCGGTCCAGTAACCGTCTCCGCTCTCCGAGACTTCCCGCACGGCCCGCACCTCCCACGAACGAAGGAACTGGAGACCCTATGACCGCGCCTCACCCGCGCTCCCGTCGTGCCATGGCGATCCCGGTCGGGATGGCCATGGCGACCGCGTTCGCCTTCCTGCCGAACCTGAACGCCGTCGCGGCCGACGCCACGCCCGCCGCGGCCACTGCTGCCGACGCGACCTCGCTCAGCTATGTCGTCAACGTGTTTCCCGGGTTCGGCCCCTCCCCCAAGGTGAAGCAGGCCATCGCCGCGGCCGGCGGCACGATCGTGACGTCGTACGACCGGATCGGGGTGATCGTCGTCCACTCGGCGAACCCCGACTTCGCCAAGGTCATCCGCACGGTGCACGGTGTGCAGTCGGCCGGCAACACGCGCAACGCGCCGCTGCCCGCGCAGTCGACCACCGACGTGGGCACCCCGAAGGTGCTCTCCGCCGAGGAGGTCGCGAGCGCCACCGCCGACGCCACCGCGGCCCAGGACCCGCTGGAGCCGTTGCAGTGGGACCTGCCCGCCATCAAGGCGGACAAGGCGCACGAGAAGTCGCTCGGCAGCTCCAAGGTGACCGTCGCCGTGATCGACACCGGCGTCGACGACACCCACCCGGACATCGCGCCGAACTTCGACCGCGCGGCCTCCGTCAACTGCGTGACGGGCAAGCCCGACACCACCGACGGGGCCTGGCGGCCGGGCACGGGCGAGAGCCCGCACGGCACGCACGTGGCCGGTGAGATCGCCGCCGCCAAGAACGGTGTCGGCGTCACGGGCGTCGCGCCGGGCGTGAAGGTGTCCGGCATCAAGGTGTCGACCACGGCCGGCTACTTCTACACGGAGGCCGTCGTCTGCGGCTTCGTGTGGGCGGCCGAGCACGGCGTGGACGTCACGAACAACAGCTATTACACCGACCCCTGGTACTTCAACTGCAAGAACGACCCGGACCAGAAGGCCCTGGTCGACGCCATCACCCGGGCCTCGCTGTACGCGGAGGGCAAGGGAGTCGTCAACGTCGCGGCGGCCGGCAACGAGAACTACGACCTCGCGGCCGACGAGATCACCGACCCGGTCTCCCCGAACGACGCGACGCCGTCGGACCGGGTCATCGACCCGTCCGAGTGCCTCGACATCCCGACCCAGCTCCCGGGCGTGGTGACGGTCGCCTCGACCGGCGCCAAGGGCATCAAGTCGTCGTTCTCCAACCACGGCCGGGGCGTCATCGACATAGCCGCCCCCGGCGGCGACTCGACCCGCTACCAGACCCCGGCCCCGCCGGCCACCAGCGGTCTGATCCTCGGCCCGCTGCCCGGCGGAACCTGGGGTTACATGGCCGGTACGTCGATGGCGTCCCCCCATGTCGCGGGCGTCGCCGCCCTGATCAAGTCGACGCACCCGTACGCCCCCGCCGCCCTGGTGAAGGCGCTCCTGTACGCGGAGGCGGACGACACGGCGTGCACGGACCCGTACGACATCAACGGCGACGGCAAGGTCGACGCGGTGTGCGAGGGCCCGAAGAACTACAACGGCTTCTACGGCCACGGCATCGCGGACGCGCTGGACGCGGTGACGAAGTAGGGCATACGCAGGCAGGGTCAACCCCGTGAGCGGGCCGGGCGGTCAATGGACCGCCCGGCCCGTCATGTTGGTCCAGTACATGTATTGATCCGGTACACACGGCATAGTGCAGACATGACTGACCTCCGCGCACCGGACGTGGCGTACGCCTGGGACGCACTGGGCGGCGATCCCGCCCTCCTCCCCCGGCTCTCGACCGTCGCACGCCTGGGAGCGCTCGAAGCGCGGCTTCCGGTACGGGAGTTGGCGCGCGCCTGCGTCGGCGCGTGCGCGCTGGCCGCCGCCGAACTGGGCGCCCTGCGCGCCGGGCTGCCCGAGGTGCCCGCGGCCCGTGTGGACGACGGCGCGGTCGCCACCGCGTTCGTCAGTGAGCGGCACCTGCTGATCGACGGACGCGCACCGGTCTCCTTCGCGCCGCTGTCGCGCTTCTGGCGGACGGCTGGGTGCGCACCCACGCCAACTACCCGCACCACCGGGCACGGCTTCTCGCGGCCCTGGGCACGCCCGAGGACCCGGCGTCCGTCGCCGCCGCGCTCAGGGGTGGTCGTGGCGCAGTTGTCGGCGTGGGGTGCGTACGGGCCCTGGGGTGGGCGGCGGGGCTTCGACAGCGTCGCTGATGAGCTGAGGCTTCCTGGATGATCCTGGGTTTTCCTGGATGCCGGGAAGCGGTCCGTGGTGCTGGCGGGGTGTGGACGCCTGCCGGTGGACCGTGGGCCGTCGCCGCCGGGTGCGGGACGGGTGCTCATCGTGTGCGGTACCTGCCGCCTGTGGCACCGCTGGCTGCGGCAATTCGGGAGGCTGGGGCAGCCGCCCCGCCGGACGCTTTCCGCTCCGGTACGGACCCGGGCGGGGCGGGGACCCCGCGTCGCTTTCCTGGGCACGGGGCGGATCCTCAAGGAGACCGGAATCGTGATTGCTGCTCCCACCGGCCTCACAGTGACACGCACGCTACCGGGCACACCACCCCGCTCCTGCACCTCAGGGACGCACAGTCACCGGAAAGTTCCAAAAAAGCCCGATCGCACCACATTGAGCACCACCCCGTGATACCCAGTCGCACCAAGGATGCACAGGCCATCAGGGGCACTGCGCACGACCCTGGTGCAGGTCGCCACCGGCGTCGCGGCGATCGAGGGGTCGATGGAGGAGCCGGGGGCGCTGCCCGCGCAGGCGCTCGACCACGGCACCGGGTATCTGCTGGCGGCGGGGGTGCTGCGGGCGTTGAGCGAGCAGATGACGGAGGGCGGCAGCCGGTTCGTGCGGCTGGCGTTGGCCCGGACGGCGGGGTGGCTGACGGGCGGGGCGGAACAGGGGCAGGCGGCGATCGCGGGCTCCGTGTACGACGGGCCGGGGGCATGGCTCGCCGAGCGGGACAGCCCGCTGGGGCGGTTGCGCTACGCACTCGGGCCGGTCTCCTTCGCGGGCGGGCCCGTCGACTGGGCACGGCCTCCCGGGGTTTGGGGGACGGATCGGGCGCACTGGGGTTAAGTAGTGCTCGGGGTGGGGTGCCGAAGTGAGTCGCCGGGACGACCGGAGACGTACTACGGCTGGTGAGGACCTTGGGGTGGGCTTGATACGACCGACAGACGGGGCCGCCGACGCGGGCGGCCCCGCGAGAACGCCGGGAACCGGGCGCCCCGGTATCGGGCCGGCCGTCGCCGTGCTCGTGCTGGTGGCGTTGGCCGCGCTGATACCACTGCTCGGCCCGTCCGCCGCGCTGGACGGCACCGGGGAGGCCGCCGCCCCCGGTACCGGCGGTATCGCGCTGCTGCGGGCGGTGCTGTTCGCGGCGCTGTGCGTTCCGGTGGGCGAGCTGTTCGTGCACCGGCTGGCCGGGAGGCTGCCCGGGGCGCCGCCGCAGCGGGCGCGCGCCTGGGCGCCGTACGCGGCCGGTGTCGGTTTCGTCGCCGCGCTGGGCCTCGCCTCAGTGGTGGCGACCGGCAACCTCGTACCGGACAGCCCGGCCGCGATCGATGTGGGCGGCCTGTACGAGTCCCGGGACGGCAAGCTCGCGCTGCTGGAGGTCAACGGGTTCGCCGCGGCGGGTCTGTGCGCCCTCTCGGCCCGCCCGGCGACCCAGGTCTGGCCGTTGGCGGCGGTGGCCGTGGCGGAGGCGCTGCGTGCCCATCCGACGACGGAGTTCGATCCGCTGACCGGCTCGGCGCTGACGCTCGTCCACCTCACGTGCGCGTCGTTGTGGGTGGGCGGACTGCTGTACGTACTGCGGACGTTGCCCCTCTGGGAGGCCGAGAGCGGCGCGCGCGTGGCGTTGTTGGGCCTCTACGCGCGCGTGGCTGCCGTGCTGCTCGCCCTGATCACCGCGACGGGCATCTGGAGCACGCTGCGCCGGATGCCGTCGGACACGGTCCTGGAGCAGCTGACGTCGACGGCGTACGGCCGCACGCTGCTCGCCAAGGTGATCGTCGTGGCCGCCGTCGCCGTACTCGCCCTGTGGGCGCGGCTGCGGCTGCGCCGGGCGGCCGATCCGCAGGCCGCCTGGTCCCCCGCGCGCGCCGAGGTCGTCGCGCTGGGGCTGGTGGTCGCGGTGTCGGGGCTGCTCACGGCACTGCCGGTGCCGATCCGCTGGACGTGACCGGTGGGTGGGTCGCGGTTTCTGCCGCCGCGAGTACGCCGCCGGCCAGCAGCCACTGGGCCGCGAGGTACGTGAGCATGATCCAGAAGTCGGGGGCGGGGAGCTGGGGCAGGTCCGCGACACCGGTCGCGATGAGGGTGTCGGAGAGCAGGAAGAGCGCGCCGCCGACGCCGGCGAGGAGGCCGAGCCGGGTGGCCCTGTAGGCCATCGCGGTCAGCAGGAGGCTGTACCCGGCGACGGGGACGCGGAGTTCGGCGGGGAGCCCGGGCCAGAGGGCGGCGAGGGTGACGGCCAAGGCCAGGAGGTAGGCCCCGGCGAGCTGCTTCCGTTTCCATGCCCCATGCGCGCGTGGGGTGCCGTTCGCGGTGCGGCAGTCGTTGCCGTACGTCCTGAAGAGGGCGAGGTAACAGACGTGACCGGCCGCGAAGGACGCCATGCCGGCCAGGAACGCCGAGTCGGTGCCGGACAAGAGCAGGACGTCGCCGGCCCAGCCGAGGAGGAGGGCGGCCAGGAGGAGGCGGGGAGCGCCGCGCAGATGGGCGTGGGCGGCGAGGAGGGGCATCAGGAGCGGTTTGGCGAGGGTGTGCCCGGTGTCGGAGCCGGCCGCGAGGGAGACCAGGTCGGCTGCTGCGGTGAGGGCGAAGGCGGCCAGGAGAACGCGGGCCGGCCTCACGCGACGACGGTCTCTTCGGCCGGCTGCCGCGGCGCGGGCGCCGGCTGCCAGCCGGGTCCTCGGAACAGCCGGCCGGCGCGCTCACGCCAACTGCGTGCCATCTTAAGGTCGTTGACGATCGCGACGTACTCATGAGTGGCGACCTTGATCGGGTTGAACGTGTTGATGTTCTTCGTCAACCCGTAGACGGGCCGCTCGGTCTCGGCGGTGAAGGACCCGAAGAGCCGGTCCCAGACGATGAGGATCCCGCCGAAGTTGCGGTCCAGGTAGCCGCCTTGGGAAGCGTGGTGGACCCGGTGGTGGGAGGGCGTGTTGAAGACGAACTCGAACACCCGCGGCAGCCTGCCGATGCGCTCGGTGTGGATCCAGAACTGGTACACGAGGTTCACCGAGGAACAGAAGGCGAGCGCCGCCGGGTGCACACCGAGGGCGACGAGGGGGACGTAGAACGGCCAGACGGTGAGCGTGGTCCAGGGCTGGCGCAGGGCGGTGGTGAGGTTGAACTTCCGGCTGGAGTGGTGGACGACATGGCAGGCCCAGAGGATGCGGACGACGTGGTGGCCGCGGTGGGACCAGTAGTAGAAGAAGTCCTGCGCGAGCAGCATGAGCGGGACCGTCCACCACAGGAAGGGGACGCGGAGGGGGGTGAGTTCGTGGATCGCCGTGTAGACGGCGACGATCGGAATCTTCCAGAGGAGGTCGAGAACGAGACTCCCGAGCCCCATCCCGACACTGGTCGCCGCGTCCTTGGCCGCGTACCCGGCGGCATCCTCGTCGGGGTGGATCCGGACACTGATCATCTCGATGACGGTGAGCAGCACGAAGGCGGGTATCGACCAGGCCACGACGTCGGGGAGGTTGGGCATGGCTGCACGTTAGGGCGGCCGGAAGGTGGCGCATAGACGCTGTTACTGACAAGTATTCAGGGCAGTACGCGCTTGCTTGTTGGTGGTGTCCACCAACCTCCGTCCCACAGGCCGGGGTCAGCGCTGTCAGTCGTGGCCCTTATCCTCTAAAACCATGCTCGAAGACCGTTCTCCCGCGCCGTCCCCCGCACCGTGGCCGACCGCTTATCCCCAGGGATACGCGGTCGTTGACGTCGAGACCACCGGTCTGTCCCGGGACGACCGGATAATCTCCGCCGGCGTCTACCGACTCGACGCGCGCGGCGAGGTCGAGGACCACTGGTACACGGTGGTCAACCCGGAGCGGGACCCCGGGCCGACGTGGATCCACGGGCTGACGAGCGACGTGCTGGAGGGCGCCCCCCTCTTCGTCGACATCGCCGAGGAGTTCGCGTCCCGGCTCGACGGGCGGGTGCTCGTCGCGCACAACGCGGTCTTCGACTGGTCGATGATCGCCAGGGAGTACGCGCGCGCGGAGCGCGAGGCGCCGGTGCGGCAGCGGCTGTGCACCATCGCGCTCTCCAAGGAGCTGGGGCTGCCGCTGCCCAACCACAAGCTGGAGACACTGGCCGCGCACTTCGGGGTCGTCCAGCAGCGCGCCCACCACGCGCTGGACGACGCACGCGTCCTCGCGGAGGCGTTCCGGCCCAGTCTGCACGCGGCGGCCCGGGGCGGCGTACGGCTGCCGCTGCTGGAGTGCCGGCCGCTGACGGAGTGGTCGTCCGGCTCCACCGGCTCCGCGCGCCCGCAGATCGGACGGCAGGCCTCCGGGAGCTACCAGCCGACCAGTTGGCGGCCCTCCCGCAAGCGGCCCGCGTGCCCGTACCCCAACCCGGGGCGGTTCGTGGACGGCAAGCCACTCAAGCAGGGCATGCGGGTGGCCTTCTCCGGGGACACCTCGGTCGAGCGCGACCTGCTGGAGGACCGGGCCGTCGAGGCGGGCCTGCATGTCGCGACGAGTCTGTCCCGGCTGACCAGCCTGCTCGTCACCAACGACCCCGACTCCATGACCTCGAAGGTGGTCAAGGCCCGGCAGTTCGGCACACCGGTCGTCGACGAGGCGGCGTTCGGGCAGCTGCTGCGGGACATCGAGCCCGCCTGACCGCACCGCAAGCCCTCCCGTCCCCTCTCATCCCCTCACTTCCCCACCTCTCCCTTTTCCCCTCCCTCCCCTCCTCACGGACGTCAGACGGGTGATTGTGGGGCCCGTCACCGCCTGCCCGCTCGCGTGGCGGCGCCCCGGGTCCCACCCTGTGGCGCATGGCCAGTTGTGAAGTCTGCGGGAACAACTACGGGATGACCTTCGAGGTGCACGCGCAGGGCTCGGTGCACGTCTTCGACTGTTTCGCCTGTGCCATCCACCGCATGGCACCCATCTGCGAACACTGTCGCGTCCAGATCATCGGTCAGGGCGTCGAAGCCGAGGGTCACTGGTACTGCGGGGCGCACTGCGCTCGCGCGGAAGGGAGGGTGGGGATCATCGACAGGGTCTGAGAGGCCCGGGTCCTGGGCCTGTCCGTACCCCCCTGAAAACACCCCACGGGCGAGTTGTACCGTCAGTGGGGTGTACCGCTTCCTGTTGTCCCGGCAGTGGGTGATCCTCACGCTGGTCTCCCTCCTCCTCATCCCCACGATGATCAGGCTGGGCATCTGGCAGATGCACCGCTACGAAGAGCGCACCGCCCGCAACCAGCTGGTCGCCGACGCGCTGTCCGCGAAGCCGGTGCCCGTGGAGGAGCTGACCTCCCCCGGACACACCGTCACCACCGGCGAGCGGTACCACACGGTGTCCGCGAAGGGTCGCTTCGACACCGATGACGAGGTCGTCGTCCGGCGCCGCACCAACTCCGACGACGAGGTCGGCTACCACGTCCTGACCCCCTTCGTCCTGGCCGACGGCAAGGTCCTGCTGGTCAACCGGGGCTGGATTCCCGCAGACGGCCCGAGCCAGACCGCGTTCCCCAGCATCCCGGCGCCCCCGAAGGGTGAGATCACCGTCACCGGGCGCCTGATGCCCGCCGAGACGACCGCGGCGAGCGGCATCAAGAACCTCAAGGGGCTGCCGGACCGCCAGATCATGCTGATCAACAGCGAGCAGGAGGCCCGGCGGCTCGGCGCCGAGGTGCTCGGCGGCTACGTCGTGCTGACGACGCCCGAGCCGAAGGGTGACACCCCCGAGCTGCTCGGCAAGCCCGGTGACGAGAACGCCGCGCTGAACTACGCCTACGCCATCCAGTGGTGGCTGTTCTCCGCGGCCGTCCCCCTGGGCTGGGTGATCCTGGTGCGCCGTGAACGGCGGGACCGGGCGGAGGCCGCGGCGGCGGCGCGCGAAACGCAGGAGTCACCGGACAGCGAACCCGCCGCCGTGTGATGCGACCGGCCGGGTGACGTAACAGTTGGGGCCTCGGCGTGTGACAGGACGCACACGCCCGAATGCCGGGGCCCCGCACCGGGAACCCGCCCGTCGTGCACCCCCACCGGAATCACCGCATCCAGAACCACGGCATCCCCCGTATCGAGGACTACGCCCTCGTGGGCGACCACCAGACCGCCGCACTCGTCGGCATGAACGGTTCCGTCGACTGGCTCTGTCTGCCCCGCTTCGACTCGGCCGCCTGCTTCGCCGCGCTGCTCGGCGACGAGCGCAACGGGCACTGGCGAATCGCCCCCGAGGGCGCCGACCGGTGCACCCGGCGCGGCTACCGCCCCGGCACCCTCGTCCTCGACACCGAGTGGGAGACCGACGACGGCGCGGTACGGGTCACCGACCTGATGCCGCAGCGCGACCGCGCCCCCGATCTCGTACGCATCGTCGAGGGCCTGCGCGGCGAGGTGACCGTGCGCAGCACGCTGCGGCTGCGCTTCGACTACGGGTCGATCGTGCCGTGGATGCGCCGGCAGAACGGACACCGGGTGGCCGTCGCGGGGCCGGACGCGGTGTGGCTGCGTACCGACGAAGGCGTGCGCACCTGGGGCCGGGACTTCACCACGCACTCGGAGTTCACCGTCGCCGAGGGCGAGCGGGTCGCGTTCGTGCTGACCTGGCATCCCTCGCACGAGCCGCATCCGCCGTTCGTCGACCCGTACGAGGCTCTGGACACGGCCGTCGAGGACTGGGAGGCCTGGACGGCACGCTGCACGTACGAGGGGCCGCACCGGGACGCCGTCGTGCGCTCGCTGATCACTCTGAAGGCGCTGACGTACCAGCCGACCGGCGGGATCGTGGCCGCCCCCACCACCTCGCTGCCCGAGGAACTCGGCGGTGTCCGCAACTGGGACTACCGCTACTGCTGGCTGCGCGACTCCACGCTCACCCTGAACGCGCTGCTGTCGGCGGGCTACCACGAGGAGGCCGAGTGCTGGCGCGACTGGCTGCTGCGCGCGGTCGCGGGCGACCCGGCGGACCTCCAGATCATGTACGGCCTCGGCGGCGAGCGCCGGCTGCCCGAGTTCGAGCTGGACTGGCTGCCCGGGTTCGGCGGCTCGGCCCCGGTGCGGATCGGCAACGCGGCCGTACGGCAGCTCCAGCTCGACGTGTACGGCGAGGTCATCGACTCGCTGGCGCTGGCCCGGCGTTCGGGGCTGCCGTCCAAGCCGCACATGTGGCGGGTGCAGGTCGCCCTGATGGAGTTCCTGCGGAAGGCGTGGCGGCAGCCCGACGAGGGGCTGTGGGAGGTACGCGGCCCGCGCCGGCACTTCGTGCACTCCAAGGTGATGGCCTGGGTCGCCGCCGACCGCGCGGTCCGCGCCGTGGAGCTCAACCCGAAGCTGAGCGGCGACCTGGACGGCTGGCGGGCGATGCGCGACGAGGTGCACCAGGAGGTGTGCGAGCGCGGCTACGACGCGAAGCGGAACACGTTCACGCAGTTCTACGGTTCGCGCGAACTCGACGCCGCCGTGCTGCTCCTGCCCCGCGTCGGCTTTCTGCCGCCGGACGACCCGAGGATCGTCGGCACCATCGACGCCGTCCGGGACGAGCTGGGGCACGGCGGTTTCGTACGCCGCTACAGCACGGAGGGGCCACCCGTCGACGGGCTGCCCGGTTCCGAAGGCGTGTTCCTGGCCTGCTCGTTCTGGCTGGCGGACGCCCTGCACATGACCGGCCGCACGCAGGAGGCACGCGAGCTCTTCGAACGCCTGGTCGGCCTCACCAACGACGTGGGGCTGCTCTCGGAGGAGTACGACCCGGTCGCCGACCGCCACCTCGGCAACTACCCCCAGGCGTTCAGCCACATCGGCCTCGTCAACACCGCCCTCGCCCTGTACGGGGAGGACCGGGCAGGATAGGGACCATGGATCTTGGACTGAAGGACCGGGTGTACGTCGTCACCGGAGCCACCCGCGGACTGGGCAACGCCGCCGCACGCGAGCTCGTCGCCGACGGCGCGAAGGTGATCATCACGGGGCGGGACGAGAAGGTGGTCACGGAGGCGGCTGCCGCCCTGGGCCCGGGGGCGGTGGGCATCGCCGCGGACAACGCCGACCCGGAGGTCGCGGAGCGGCTCGTCGCGGCGGCCCGCGAGCACTTCGGGCGCTTCGACGGCATCCTCGTCAGCGTGGGCGGTCCGGCGCCCGGGTTCGTCGCCGACAACACGGACGAGCAGTGGCGGGCCGCGTTCGACTCGGTGTTCCTCGGGGCGGTACGGCTGGCCCGTACGGCGGTGGCTGAGCTGGAGGCGGGCGGGGTCGTCGGCTTCGTGCTCTCCGGCTCGGTGCACGAGCCGATCCCCGGGCTGACCATCTCCAACGGCCTGCGTCCCGGGCTGGCCGGCTTCGCCAAGTCGCTCGCGGACGAGGTGGGGCCGCGCGGGATTCGGGTGGTGGGGCTGCTGCCGGCGCGCATCGACACGGATCGCGTGCGGGAGCTGGACGCGTTGTCTGCGGATCCTGAGGCGACTCGGGTGGCCAACGAGGCGCGGATTCCTTTGCGGCGGTATGGGAGGCCGGAGGAGTTCGGGCGTACGGCGGCGTTTTTGTTGTCGCCTGCGGCGAGCTATCTGACGGGGGTCATGGTGCCTGTTGACGGGGGGATGCGGCACGGGTTCTGAAGCGCTGTTTTCGACTGCGGGTGCGTTGTGGCTTGTCGCGCCCACGCGGCGGAGCCGCAAATGTCACAGCCCCGCGCCCCTAGGGAGTTGCCCTTACCCTGATTGTCAGTTGACCCTTTCTGCGCGGTGCTTGACGGCCCTCAGGTCTACCTCTGCTGGGAGGGACTTGAGGCCTGCTGAGTCGCGGGCGTTGGCCAGGGCCTCTGTTGTGAGGCGGTGGACGGCGTTTCCCGGGGCCGCGTGGGGTTGGAGCAGTAGTTGGACGCGGGCCTCCGGGGCTGTGCGCCGGCCGGTCAGGGTGACCTGGGCGCGTTCCACGCCGTCCAGGCGGGTCGCCTCTCCGGCCACCGCGCTCTCCATCGCCCGGCCCCGCAGGAGGGCGCCCTCGCCGTCGCCGGTGTCCACCAGGACCTCGGCGAGTCGGCGTCGGCGGAGTACCGCGGCCAGCCACCACAGGGCCAGCAGGACCACGGCGGCCAGGACGGCCAGGACCGTCGGCCACCACCAGGCGTCGTCCCGCCAGTGGGTTCGCTCGGCGTGGCTCAGCAGCACGTCGTGACGGTCGTCGTGGATCCACCACGAGGGCCAGGACGCGCCGAGGCCGACGGCGAGCACCGAGCCGCCGATGACGACCAGGGCCAGCCCCCCGAGTCCCAGCAGTACGCGGTTGACGATGCGCAACATCCGTCCTCACCCCTTCCGGCCGGGCCGGGTGACGTGCACCGACAGGGCGGGCGGCCGGGCCAGGCCCAGGCTCCTGATCGCGTCGGCGAGCACATCGTCCAGATCGGCCCGTACGTCGTCGAGTTCGCGGAAGTGGGAGACCGCGCTGACGTCGGCCTTGGTACGGGTCATCCGGACCCGGACGGACTGCACCCCCGACACCTCCACGGCCCGGTCGCGCAGCACCATCGCGGCGGCCGCCCGGTGCAGGCCCGCCCGGACGTCGGCGTGGGTGCGCCGCATCGGCAGGACACCGCGCAGGCCGGGCGTGGCGGCGAGGACGAGCAGCCAGGCGCCGAGGGCGACGGCGATCCCGGCGCCGACCAGCACCCACGTGTCGTCGAGGGGGCGTTCGGCGAGTTGCCTGGCCAGTGACCTGCGCCAGCTCATTCCGGGGCGGTCGGCTCGTACGGCGGCGATGTCGTAGAGGAACGCGCCCGCGCCCAGGAGGAGCAGCAGCGCGAGGAAGGCGGCGGGGACCCTGCGCGCCGACCAGAAGCGGCCGTTTCCGGCGTCCCCGTCGCCGAGGGTGGGCAGGGGGTCGTAGTCGGCGGCGGACGAGGCCTGTCCCGGCCCGGTGGTGTCGGCCGAAGCGTCGGCCGTTTTCTCCAGTACTGGCAGTCGCTGGGTGCTCTCGGTGCCTTCGGAGCCCTGGGGCTCGCTCATCGCGTCCTCCCCTGTGCCTTCCCCGGTGCCGGACCGTGCGTCTGTACCGGATGCAGCCGCTCGATCTCGACGGCGACCTCCGGCACCTCCATTCCCGCCAATGCCTGTACCCGCGAAGTGACCCGACGACGCACAGTGGCGCACTGGCCACCGATATCGGAGGGGTACGGGAGTTCGAGGCTCACACGGACGCGGGCCCGGTCGTGGTGGACGACGACCGTGGCGTGCGGGGGTACCGCGTCCGGGGGCAGCTCGGCCAGCGCCTCGCGGGCCGCCTGCGCGGCGATCTTCGCGACGACCCGGTCGGCGATCCGGGTGGCACCGCGTTCGCCCGGCGGCACGGCCGTCGTGGCGCTGCCGGGTGTACGTACCTCACCGGGCCGCCCCTCGTCGGGCTGCTCCTCGGTCACCGGCGTCACCGTCGTCTGTCGCCGCGGGTGCGGAAGAAGTCACCCGGGTCCAGGTCGCCCTCCAGGAACCGGCCGACGACGAAGCCGAGGGCGCCCAGGGCCGCCACCAGCAGAAACGCTCCGAATCCGCCGAAGTACCCGGCGAATCCCAGCGCCATTCCGGCGATCATGCCGATCACGGCGATGCTCATGCTGCCCTGCCTTCCCGATCCCTTTCCGAACCCTTCCTTCACTGCAGCCGGGGCTCGGGTTCCTCTTCCTCTTCGTCGGGCAGTTTCACGTCCGTCACCGCGATGTTGACCTCGACGACCTCCAGGCCCGTCATGCGCTCGACGGCCGCGATGACGTTCTCGCGCACGGCCCGGGCGACATCGCCGATCGAGACGCCGTACTCGACGACGATCTCCAGGTCGAGGGCCGTCTGTACCTCGCCGACCTCGGCCTTCACCCCACGGGTGACGGATTTCGAGGCGCCGCCCGGCACCCGGTCGCGGACCGCGCCGAAGGTCCGCGAGAAGCCGCTGCCCATGGCGTGCACACCGAGGACGTCACGGGCGGCGAGCCCGGCGATCTTCTCGACGACCCCGTCGGCGATCGTGGTGCGCCCCCGGTCGGCCGGGGCACCCCCGCCGCGCTTGGTGACGTTCGGCTTCCGGAGCTGGGCGGGCGGCGGGTCGTCGCCCTCGCCCCCGGGCTGCTCCGGCCGGTTCCGCTCGGTCATGTCGGTCATAGCCGTACATCCCTTTCGGTCGTCCTCCTCGACCCACAGTAAGCGGGGTCGGGCGGACACGCGCCGGGGATGCGGCAGGCAGGCGAAGGGGAAGTGGTCCGGTGTCGTTCACATCCCTTTCAGGCCGTGTGCCGTGGTCACCGCCACGACCAGTGAACCGGGGGCGATCGCCCCGGCGGCGCGTGCGTCGGCCACCGCTACCAGAGCCGCCGCGCTGCTCGGTTCGAGCGGCAGGCCGGTGCGCCACAGGCGGCGGGTCTCGGCGGCCACCGTGTCGTCGTCCACGACCTGGGCCCGCCCCGCGGAACGGCGTACGGCCTCCACCGCCTGGAGTGCCACGGAGTTGCCCCCGATGGACGGCATGACCGCGGTCGAGCCCGGGAAGTCGCCGTGCGGATCGGCGCCGTCGAGGACGGCCGACACTCTGGGGAACGGCTCCACCAGGCACAGACGTGGCACCGGACGGTCCCCGCACAGTTCGCGAAAGCCCAGGTGGAGACCCCAGGCCAGGTCTCCGCGTGAGGTGGGGACGACGACCCAGTCCGGCCACCGGCCCGCCAGATCGGCGAGGATCTCCGCGGCGAGCGTCTTGTAGCCCTCGATGCCGAACGCGCTGCTGCCGACCGGCGGCAGCCGGAAGTTGGTGACCGGCAGCACGCCCGGCGACTCCAGATGTCCGGCCAGGTGACGCCAACGGGCCCCCGCCGTGGGGAAGACGACGACATCGGCGCCCAGGTCGCGCATCAGGCCGACGACGTGTCCGGGGGTGTCCTCGGTGACGGAGATCTCGCAGCCGAGGCCGGCGCGCCCGCAGTAGGCGGCCAGGGACACGCCCGCGTTCCCGGAGGAGGCCGCCGCCACGGTCTCGTACCCGGCGTACAGGGCGCGGGCGACGACCGCCGCGCTGAAGCGGTCCTTGTGCGAGCCGGTCGGGTTGGCGCCCTCCCACTTGAGCCACAGATCGAGGTCCCCGGCGATGTCGGCGCCAGGACGCAGCAGAGGTGTATTGCCCTCGCCGAGGGTGAACGGGACCGAGTACGGCAGACGTACGCCCGAGGCGGCGGGGGTGGCTGGGGTGGAGCCGTTGGACGGCTCGTAGGCGCAGACCACGTTCGCCGGGGTGCCGTTCTCCAGGCAGGCCGGGCAGCCCTGCGGGAGGTCCGCCACCGGGTGACGGGCTTCGCAGCGCAGACAGACGAGGGAGTGGAGGGCGGGGTTCTGGGTGACGGCCGGTGCCGTCGGCGAGTACCGCGTCTCTGAAGTGGCCACGGTGACGACCGTAGTGCGGCACACCCGCCTCGCGAAGAGCTCGCATGGCCAGATCGGCCGGTTCCGTGCGGGGCCGCCGCCCACCGGGGGCGGCCCCGCACGTGTGCAGGCGTGGGCGGGCGCGTCAGTCGCCGACGCCTGCCAGGTCCCGCAGCCGACGCGCCTGGGCGGCACGCTCGGCGGTGCGCTGTTCGTCGTACGTCCGGCCCTGGACGCCGCTCAGCAGCGCCTTCGTCTCGACGAGGGCGTCGCGGGGCGCGGCGAGCAGTGCGGACGACAGGTCGCGTACGGCGTCGTCGAGCTGGTCGGCCGGTACGGCGATGTTGGCGAGGCCCGTCCCCACGGCCTCCTCGGCCTGGACGAAGCGGCCCGTCGCGCAGATCTCCAGCGCGCGGGCATAGCCGACCAGCCCGACGAGCGGATAAGTGCCCGTCAGGTCGGGGACCAGGCCCAGGCTGGTCTCGCGCATGGCGAACTGCACGTCGTCGGCGACGACGCGCAGGTCACAGGCGAGCGCGAGCTGGAAACCCGCGCCAACGGCATGCCCCTGGACGACGGCGATGGATACGAGGTCACTGCGCCGCCACCAGGTGAAGCCCTCCTGGTACTCGGCGATGGTCCCGTCCAGCGTGGCGTCGTCGCTTCGCGCGAGGTCGATGAACGACGGCTCGCCGTCGAACCCCTCGGGCGTGAACGCCTGCCGGTCGAGCCCGGCCGAGAACGACTTGCCCTCGGCACGCAGCACGACGACCCGCACGGTCCCCGGCAGCAGCCGGCCCGCCTCGGCCAGCGCCCGCCACAGAGCGGGGCTCTGCGCGTTGCGCTTGGCCGGGTTGGCCAGCGTCACCGTGGCGATCGAGCCGTCGACGGTGAGCCGGACGCCGTCCTTGTCGAGTACGGGACCGGGGAGGTCCTTTTCGGGCGAAGCCATGGGGCGCCTCCGATAAGTGCGGTCAGCAGAGCGAAGCTAAGTGACTGCACAGTAACCACCCGGCCGGTCAGTGGACCGACCGGGTGGTCACCATCGAAGCCGACGAGCCACCGGGCTCAGGCCGACGCGGCCTTCTTACCCCGCGTCGCCCCGCCACGCCCACGGAGCGTGACGCCCGACTCACTGAGCATCCGGTGTACGAAGCCATACGAGCGACCGGTTTCTTCGGCCAGCGCTCGAATGCTCGCACCGGAGTCGTACTTCTTCTTCAGGTCTGCCGCGAGCTTGTCGCGCGCGGCGCCGGTTACCCGGCTGCCCTTCTTCAGAGTCTCGGCCACCCGTGCCTCCTCGTGGGAAGTGCGCTCTGGTTCCTCTCATGATCACCCCTCAAGCGCCTCATGGCCACCCATTCGGCAAGGTCCGTGAGACAAGGTTTTGACGACAGGAGCGCATCCCCACAAGCGGAATTTGCCATTCCTTACAAAGATGTCCGTACGGCCGAACGAGTTGTTTCGTGAATTGCCTGGTCAGGAACGTGCGACGGCCGGGCCCTTGTCGATGAAGGGCCCGGCCGTGAAATGGATGTAGGACACACCTCGGTATGAGGAGATCTCACACAGATGATGGATCACGGATCGGCCGAATGATCCATGTGAAGTGGATCAGCGATTCGATCACGTGATCGTGACCGTCAGGCGAGGGCCACCAGGTCCGCGTAGTCGGAACCCCAGAGGTCCTCGACGCCGTCGGGCAGCAGGATGATCCGCTCCGGCTGGAGCGCGTGGACGGCGCCCTCGTCGTGGGTGACGAGGACGACGGCACCCTTGTACGTGCGCAGCGCGCCGAGGATCTCCTCGCGGCTGGCCGGGTCGAGGTTGTTCGTCGGCTCGTCGAGAAGGAGCACGTTCGCGGAGGAGACCACGAGGGTCGCGAGCGCGAGGCGGGTCTTCTCGCCGCCGGAGAGGACGCCGGCGGGCTTGTCGACGTCGTCGCCGGAGAACAGGAACGAGCCGAGCGTCTTGCGGACCTCGACCAGATCCAGGTCGGGGTTGGCGGAGCGCATGTTCTCCAGGACCGTGCGCTCGGGGTCGAGGGTCTCGTGCTCCTGCGCGTAGTAGCCAAGCTTGAGTCCGTGGCCCTCGATGACCTCTCCGGTGTCGGGCTTCTCGGCGCCACCGAGCAGCCGCAGGAGGGTCGTCTTGCCGGCGCCGTTGAGGCCGAGGATGACGACGCGCGACCCCTTGTCGATGGCGAGGCCGACGTCGGTGAAGATCTCCAGGGAGCCGTACGACTTCGACAGGCCCTCGGCCATGAGCGGGGTCTTGCCGCAGGGCGCGGGCTCCGGGAAGCGCAGCTTGGCGACCTTGTCGGAGACCCGTACCGCGTCGAGCCCGGCGAGCAGCCGGTCGGCACGCTTGGCCATGTTCTGCGCGGCGACCGTCTTGGTGGCCTTGGCGCGCATCTTGTCGGCCTGCGAGTGCAGCGCGGCGGCCTTCTTCTCGGCGTTCTGACGCTCGCGCTTGCGGCGCTTCTCGTCGGCCTCGCGCTGCTGCTGGTAGAGCTTCCAGCCCATGTTGTAGACGTCGATCTGGGCGCGGTTGGCGTCCAGGTAGAACACCTTGTTGACGACCGTCTCCACCAGGTCGACGTCGTGGGAGATCACGATGAAGCCGCCGCGGTACGTCTTCAGGTAGTCCCGCAGCCAGACGATCGAGTCTGCGTCGAGGTGGTTGGTCGGCTCGTCGAGCAGCAGGGTGTCCGCGTCGGAGAACAGGATGCGGGCCAGCTCGACTCGGCGGCGCTGACCGCCGGAGAGCGTGTGCAGGGGCTGGCCGAGCACCCGGTCGGGCAGGTTCAGCGCGGCGGCGATCGTGGCGGCCTCGGCCTCGGCGGAGTACCCGCCCTTGGTGAGGAACTCCGTCTCCTGGCGCTCGTACTGGCGCATCGCCTTCTCACGCGTGGCGCCCGAGCCGTTGGCGATGCGCTGCTCGTTCTCACGCATCTTGCGGATCAGGGCGTCCAGGCCGCGCGCGGAGAGGATGCGGTCGCTGGCCAGCACGTCCAGGTCGCCGGTGCGGGGGTCCTGGGGGAGGTAGCCGACCTCGCCGGAGCGGGCGACGTTGCCGGCGGCGGGGACGCCTTCACCTGCGAGAACCTTGGTGAGGGTCGTCTTGCCGGCGCCGTTGCGGCCGACCAGGCCGATGCGGTCGCCCTTGGTGATGCGGAAGGTGGCGGACTCGATGAGGACGCGGGCGCCGGCGCGCAGCTCGATACCGGAGGCGGAGATCACGGACAGACTCCAGGGCGGGGGTTGTTGGCGGGGTGGGCGGCTGAGGACGTTCCCGCCGTCTAATGCGCGAGGAGAATGGCCATGGGGCCAAGTCTAACGGGGTCGTGCAAGCACTTTTCCTGCGTTCAGGCGTTCGAGACAGATGTGTGCTTCTCCACACGGATGCGGGCTTCCGCGCGGGGCGCGTCCCCCGTTCGGGCCACCGTCCGGCGCGGCGCCCGCGGCGGCGGACGACGATGACGCCATGCAGTTCGACGACGACGCCGATCTCGACACCTCCGAGGTACAGGACGTACACGGCAGTCGCATTCCCGGCGGCAGGGCGGCCGTGGGCGGTGGCATCGGCGCCCTCCTCGCGCTGCTTCTCGGGCTCTCCGGTTCGGAGGGGCGTTGTCAGTGGCCGGTGCAAGACTGGGCGCAGGTCATTTTTCCGGCAGTTCTCCGGTAGCGGGACCGAGGGAGTGATGGACATGGCAAGCACGGGTGGCGGGCGTCCGAGCATCTATCCGACGCTGGTGTACGCCGACGCGAAAGCGGCGATCAAGCAGCTCACGGAGGCGTTCGGCTTCACCGAGGCATCGGTGTACGAGGGGGAGGACGGCTCGGTGATGCACGCCGAGCTGGTGCAGGGCAACGGCGCGGTGATGCTGGGCTCGAAGGGCACCGGCAGCGTCTTCGACACGGCGATGAAGGACGCGGGCCCGTGCGGGGTGTACATCGTCGTGGACGACGTCGACGCACACCACCAGCAGGCCGTGGACCACGGCGCGGAGATCCTGATGCCCCCGACGGACCAGGACTACGGCTCACGCGACTACATGGCGCGCGACACCGAGGGCAACATCTGGAGCTTCGGCACGTACGCCCCGGAGATACAGACCTGATCCCCTCCCCCTGTTGCTCTCCCCCTGGTCCCCTCCCCGAGGCCGGTGTTCGTCAGGGCGCTTCTGATGGATCTCCGTGGGAGAAGGAGCGGCGTTCGGTGCGTGCGCTCGGCGTGCGGTGTGAAGGGTCATGTGGCGGAGCCACCTGTCCCTTTGCGCCGTGCGGCGAGGGTGCGTGCCGGGCGTCGCGACGCCCGGCACTCCATCAGAAGCGCCCTAACCCCCGGTGTGCACCTGGAAGGCGGCGCGGCGTACGGCCTTGGCGAGGGCCGGGTCGGGGTGGGCGGCGGCGAGGGCGACCAGGACCTGGACGGTGCGGGGGTGGCCGACCGCGCGCACCTCGTCGAGGAGCGCGGGGATGGTGGGCTGCACCGCGGACTCCAGATGGCGCACGAGCAGTGGCGCCTCGCCGTGGTCGGCGACGGCCGCGGCGGTGTCCACCCACAGCCAGGTGGCCTCCGCGCGGGTGAGCACCTCGTGGGCGTCCTCCGGGTCGATCCCGTCGTGCTCGGCCAGCCACAGCAGGGCGTACGGCCGCAGCGGTGTCTCGTCGGACACGGCACGCACGTCGGGCTCGGCCGGGGCGCCGACCACCCGGATCGCCTCGAAGGCGAGGCCGCGCAGCAGGGCGTCCTCGCCGCGGGCGGCGTCGAGGAGCTCGGCGACGGCACTGCCGACAGGGCGGGCGGCGAGCCAGGCACGGTACTCGGCGCGGGCCGCGTTGGGGCGCAGTTGGGAGCAGCCGCGCAGCATGTCCTCGGCGTTCTGCTCGATGTTGCCGGCCGGGCTCTGCGCGGCGACGCAGATCTGCTCCAGCTTGACCCACACCGCCCAGCTGCCGAGCGGGGTGAGCGTGGCATGGCCGTCGCCGTAGGTGAGGGCGCCGACGGAGGCGAGGGCGTGCAGGGCCCAGTCGAGGAGAGGGTCGAGCGGGGTGTCGACGGCGGTGGCCTCCGGCTGCTGCGGCAGCGGCTCGGGCCGGGGACCGTACGGGATCTCGCAGCGCTCGGTGCGCAGTTCCGTGACCCGCTGCTCCAGCAGGTCGAGGAGCTGCTCCATGGGGACAGGCCCCGCGGACAGCTGGAGGAAGGAGAGCACCTGGGGCATCGCGGAGACGACCTCGGCAACGGCGGCGGGCTCGTGGTCGGCGGCCTCCGGGTGGGCGAGCGACCAGGCGTCGAAAAGGGCGACCCAGCCGCGCAGTACGGCGCTGTCGTCGCGGTTCCAGGCACGCAGGCGCCAGCCGGGTCGCGCGGTGTCGCCGTGCACCTCGACGAGGCCGGCGAGCCGGGCGGTGTCCCAGTCGTGGCGGACCTGATCCGGGGTCAGCCCCAGTTCGGCGGCTGCCCGTTCGGCGGTGGCGTCGGACAGGGTGCCCCCGCCGTCGGAGGTACCGCCGTCACGGCCGGGCCGGAACGCGGCGTCGGCCCAGCGGGCGACGCGGGCCGCGCCGGCCAGACCGGAGCGAGCCATTCGGGCCAGTTCCGACGGTGCCGGTGTGCCCTCGGGCGGACGCGGTGCGGGGCGGCGCGAGCGCCGCTGGTTCATCGCTCGTGGGGCGGCGGCCAGGGGTCGCGGGCGGACAAGTCGAAGCCTGGAGTCGCGCGGGATACGGGACGTCACGGGTGCAGTCTTCCGGTTGACGGTCCGAAAACCCAAACGGAATGCCACGGCGGGCCACGGGGCCGGCCCGGGGAGGGGGTTCGGGCGGGGGCCCAGGGGGCTGTTTGAGCCAGTGGTCCGGCCTTAAACGGAAGGGGGTCCTCTGTAAGGCGGTGAGCGGATGACAAGGGGTGCCGGGCTGCGGACCAGGCGGTTCGCGGCGAGGGACAGCGCAAAAGCGGGAGTCGCCCACGAGCCGGGGCTCCCGCATAAACGGGGGGGTGTCGCTTACAGCAGCTACATCAGCGGGGTCAGGAAGCGGCGCAGGGTTTCCTCGTAGGTCGCGGGGTCCGCGTTCCACATCGCGCCGTGCGGGGCGTTCGGGACCTGGTGCAGGGTGATCAGGTCGGGGCGGCGGGCCGCGAGGCGGCGAGAGGGTGCCCAAGGGGCGATCGTGTCGGCGGGTCCGTGGAGGATCAGCGCCGGGACGGTGAGCCGGGCGGGGTCGGCGGCCTCGGCGGCGGGTCCCTGGGGGCCACCGTGCAGACCGGTGCGGCCCTGGGCGGCGCGTACGGCCAGCGGCAGCAGCGGGCCCGGGGTGCGGCGGGCCCGGGCGAGGGCGCGCAGGGTGGTCTCCCAGCAGAGCACCGGCGAGTCCAGGACCAGCCCGGAGACACGGTCGGCCAGTGCGGAGTGGGCGGCGGCACGCAGGGCCATGGTGGCGCCGGTGGACCAGCCGTACAGGACGACGTGCTCGGCGCCGTGGCGTACGGCGTACCGGATCGCGGCGTCGACGTCGCGCCACTCGGTTTCGCCGAGGTGACCGAGGCCGTCCTGCGGCCGGGGTGCGCCGGGGTCGCCCCGGTAGGCGAGGTCGAGGACCGGGAAGCGCTGGCCGTGCAGGAACGGCAGGACGTTCAGAGGGTGCTCGCGGGTGGCACCGAGGCCGTGCACGGTGATCACCCAGGTGGTGCGCGCCCCGGGCACGAACCAGGCGGGCAGGGCGCCGAGTTCCCCGGGGACCGCGACGTCGGCGTGGTCGAGGCCGAGGGCGGTGCCGGGGTCGCCGACGTACACGTTCGGGGTGAGCCAGACCTTGTCGCGGGGTTCCAGGGTGCCGTGCGTGACGCGTTCGAGGCGGCGGACGACGGTGTCTGCGGAGTGGGCCGCGTGGTTCAGGACAGGGCCGACGACCGCGTGCGAGCCCTCGCCGGCCAGGCCGTAGGTGCCGGGGCGCTGGGAGGCCAGGGCACGGGTGAGGGTGATCCGGCCGGCCGCGGTGCCGTGCACGGTGAGCCGGGGTTCGGTGGGCAGCGGCCTGCCCGGGGGCGCCTTGAGCGCGGCGTCGCTGGCGTAACGGCCGGCGGCGACACTGGCAGCGCCCGCTGCCAGGGCTACGGTGACGGCCGCGGCCGTCGCGGTGACTGGGCGCACGGGTCCAGTCTCGTTGCGGAGCGCCCCGGCGGCCAGCGGGAGGACGGACCCGGAGTGAGGTCGGGGGAGGCCGGGTGGGGAGGCCGGGGTGAGTCCCTCTCCTCCTACCGCTGCGGTTCCTGCTGCCCGTACCCCTTGAGCCGCTCCCCCGCCTCGTTCACCTGTTCCTCCGACAGGAGCGTCGGGGACAGCCCCGGCAGGGCGGACGCCGTCAGCCAGACGCGGCACATCCACTCCAGCTGGGCCGTGCGGTCGTACGCCTGGTCGAGGGTGCTGCCGTACGCGATCGTGCCGTGGTTCTGGAGGAGGCAGGCGGTGCGGCCGGTCAGGGCCTGGAGCATTTTCTCGGCCAACTCGTCCGTGCCGTATGCCGCATACGGGGCAACTCGGACGGGTCCGCCGAGGGCGCCCGCCATGTAGTGGATCAGCGGCAGCTCTCGTACGAGCGTCGAGACGGCGGTCGCGTGGACGGCGTGGGTGTGGACGACGGCGCGGGCGTCGGTGGCGCGGTAGACGGCGAGATGCATGGGCAGTTCGCTCGTCGGGGTCAGGGTGCCGAGGACCTGGCGGCCGGCCAGGTCGACGCCGACGACGTCGCCGGGGGTGAGCCGGTCGTACGGAACGCCCGACGGCGTGACCAGGACGGTCTCCCCGACGCGCACGGAGACATTGCCGGAGGTGCCGACGACCAGCCCGTCGGTCACGGTGCGCCGGGCCGTCGCGACGAGCCCGTCCCAGGCGCGCTCCCGGGCCGTACGCCCTTCCTGTGCACTGTCTCGCACGTCACGCCCGTCCCGTCGCTGCTCAGCCATGCCGTGATCCTGTCAGGCCCGGTCCCGGACCGGCGCCGGGCGAGGGCACTGTAGGGCGGAACTCCGGCAACCGTAAGGGCGCACATGCGCATACAACGGCGCGTGCGCGCGCTTTGGCCGGAGGCCGCCGGAGGTTCGTCGATCTTCCAGTAATCTCTGGGGGATTTGTCACGCACGCCGCCATTCCGGGGGGACACATGGCCCGTGATCGCAAACCGTTCCATCGCAAATCCTTACGCCACCGCTCGCGCATACTCGCGGCGACCGCGGCGGCACTCGCCATCGGCGGAACCCTCCTGACGGAGGTTCCGGTCTCGGCGGCGGGGAAGCCGAAGGGGCACGACGTCTCGTCGCACCAGAAGGACGTCAACTGGTCGTCCGCGAAGGCAAAGGGCGCCACCTTCGTGTACGTCAAGGCGACCGAGTCCCACACTTATCGCAATCCGTACTTCAGCCAGCAGTACAACGGCTCACGGACCGCGGGCCTCATCCGCGGCGCGTACCACTTCGCCCTGCCGGACAAGTCGTCCGGCATCACCCAGGCCCAGCACTTCGTGCGCAACGGCGGCGGCTGGCGCGCGGACGGCTGGACGCTGCCGCCCGCGCTCGACATCGAGTACAACCCGTACAGCAAGAAGAAGTGCTACGGGTTGAGCAAGGCCAGGATGGCCGCCTGGATCACGGCCTTCAGCAACGAGGTCAACCGCCTCACCGGCCGCCGTCCGGTCATCTACACGACCGCCCACTGGTGGAACACGTGCACGAACAGCAGCAGTGTCTTCACCTCGAAACACTCTCTGTGGCTGGCTCGCTACAACGCGGCCGACGCGGGGGCGCTGCCGTCCGGTGGCTGGAAATTCTGGACGTTCTGGCAGTACGACAACAGCGGCACGCTCCCGGGTGACCAGAATCTCTTCAACGGGTCATTGGCCCAGCTCAGGCAGTTCGCGAAGGGGTAGGCGAAGGGGGAGCGGGAGACCGGTCGAAGGGGGAGTCGCCCGTCCGGCACATCCGGCGGGGCGACGCCTCATTTCAAGTCATCGCGTATCCCCCGCCAGTTCACCTTCCGTTCATCCAGGTTGCTTACGGTCCAGCAGGCACTGACGTCCCGAAGAAATCTGGGTAAATGGAAAGCTTCTCGCTGATCCTCGCGATCGTGGTCGTCACCGCGCTCGCGTTCGATTTCACGAACGGTTTCCACGACACCGCCAACGCGATGGCCACCACCATCTCGACCGGCGCTCTGAAGCCCAAGGTTGCGGTGGCCATGTCGGCCGTCCTCAACCTCGTGGGCGCCTTCCTCTCCGTGGAGGTCGCCAACACGATCTCCAAGGGCCTTGTCGACGAGAGCGGTATCCGTCCCGAGGTGATCTTCGCCGCGTTGGTCGGCGCGATCCTCTGGAATCTGCTGACCTGGCTGGTCGGGCTTCCCTCCAGTTCCTCGCACGCCCTCATGGGCGGCCTGATCGGCGCGACCATCGCCTCGGCGGGCGCGGGCGCCGTCCACGGCGACGTGCTGGTGACGAAGGTGCTGATCCCGGCCATCGCCGCCCCGATCGTGGCGGGCATCGCCGCGATGCTGGCGACGAGACTGTCGTACCGGCTCGCCGCCCAGCGGGCCGAGGGCAAGGCGGCGGAGAAGGGCTTCCGGGTCGGCCAGATCGCCTCCGCGGGCCTGGTGTCGCTGGCCCACGGCACGAACGATGCACAGAAGACGATGGGCATCATCACCCTCGCCCTCGTCTCGGGCGGCGCTGTCGCCCCCGACTCCGACCCGCCGGTGTGGGTCATCCTCTCCGCGGGCCTGGCCATCGCGCTCGGCACGTACCTGGGCGGCTGGCGCATCATCCGCACGATGGGCAAGGGCCTGACCGATCTCCAGCCGCAGCAGGGCTTCGCGGCCCAGACCAGCGCGGCGACGGTCATCCTGGCCTCCTCCCACCTCGGCTTCTCCCTCTCCACGACGCACTCGGTGTCGGGTTCGGTGATGGGCGCGGGCCTCGGCCGCAAGGGCGGCGTGGTCCGCTGGTCGACGGCGACCCGGATGTTCGTGGCGTGGGGACTGACGCTGCCGGCGGCGGCACTGGTCGGCGCCGTGGCGGAATGGGTCACCGGGTTCGGGGACTGGGGCACGGCACTGGTCGCGGTCTTCCTGATCGGCTCCAGCGCGGCGATCTGGGTCGTCTCGCGGCGCGAGGTGATCGACCACACGAACGTCAACGACGTCGAGGGCGAGGCCGGAGAACCGGCGGGCATCGTGACGACGGCCATCGCCGCGGTCACCCCGCCCCCCGCGGGCACCGTGACCGACGACCTCACGGCCACCATCCCCGCCCCGGCCGAGGTCGCGGCGACGCCGTCGGCGACGGCCCTCTGAGTCCGAGACCCCGTTCGACCAAGAAGGAAGCAACATGAAGATCGACTGGGCAGCCCTCGGCTCCGTCTTCGGCGTCAGTCTCGTCATCACCGTGGCGATGGTGGGCGTGTTCACCCTCGGCATCGTCGGGCTCTCGCGACGCGAGCGGGCGGTGGCGCAGGGAGGCACGGCGGGGCTCGCGGTCACGGGCGCGTACGCGTGCTTCGCGGCCTGCGCGGCGGTCGTCGGATACGGGATCTATCTGATCGTGGCCTGAGGGCCGACCCGGCTTCGTCGCCCGCCCTGACGGCGGCCGCCCTGTGGGTGGTTACCGGCAGGGCGGGCGTTTGTCCGCCCACCCGATGCTCCCTTGTGTGGGGCTCAGCACAGTCCTCCTTTCCAGGTCAACGGCAAGTTGACGGGTGTTCCGGGCCCGTGGTGGACTGCCGGAGCCATGTACGGCGGCAGAAGAGGAAGCCGGTGCGAATCCGGCGCGGTCCCGCCACTGTCACCGGGGTAGGAATCCCCGGGAGCCAGGAACTCTCGCCGCCGGTCTCGTCGAACCAGGGCGTGGACACCCTGAGTGAGGACAATTCGCCATGTTCGGCTGCCGTTCGAGGTCCATGACCAGGGCTCTTCCCGCCACTGCGGCCGGCTGAGCCGATGCGTGCCGATCGCGTATTCGCGTACGGCGCCGCCGCCGGACTTCTCGGTGATCTGATCCTGGGCGACCCTCGCCGCGGGCATCCGGTCGCCGCGTTCGGGCGGGCCGCCGACGCCGTCGAACAAGTGCTCTGGCGCGACCACCGCGGGTGGGGCGCGCTGCACACCGCCGTATGTGTCGGCGGTGCCGTCTCTCTTGCGGCCACGGCCGGTTGTGCCGTACGTCGCTCCCGTCCCGCCTCCGTCGCGCTCACCGCCGCAGCCACCTGGGCGGTGGTCGGCGGTACCTCCCTCGGCCGGGAGGCGCGGGCGATCGGGTACGCGCTCGCGGACGGCGACCTCGACCGCGCCCGGACTCGGCTGCCCCACCTCTGCGGACGCGATCCGCAGACCCTCGACGCCGACGGGATCGCCCGGGCCGTCGTCGAGTCCGTCGCCGAGAACACCTCCGACGCCGTCGTGGGCGCACTGGTGTGGGGCGCCCTGGGCGGGGTGCCCGGGCTGGTCGGGTTCCGGGCCGTCAACACCCTGGACGCCATGGTCGGGCACAAGTCCGCCCACTACCGGCGGTACGGGTGGGCGTCCGCCCGGCTCGACGATGTCGTGGGGTGGCCCGGGGCCCGACTCACCGCCGTACTCGCCGCTGTTGCGGGGGGCGACCCACGCGGCGCCGTGCGGGCCTGGCGGGACGATGCCCGCAAGCACCCCAGCCCCAACGCCGGGCCCGTGGAGGCCTCCTTCGCGGGAGCGCTCGGTGTGCGGCTCGGCGGGACGTTGTCGTACGCGGGGCGGGTCGAGCATCGGCCCGTGCTCAACGGGGAGTACGGGCGTGCCGTCGGCGTGCCCGACATCGAACGGGCCGTACGGCTGTCCCGGCGCGTCACCTGGCTCGCGCTCGGCGTCAGCGTCGCCGGGCGGCTTCTCGCGAAGGGGCGGACCACATCGTGAGTGGCGGAAGTGCGGGTGGCGGAACTGCCGGTGGCAGGACTGTGGGTGGGGGGCTGCTTGTTGCCGGGACCACCTCCGATGCCGGCAAGAGTGTCGTCACCGCCGGGATCTGCCGGTGGCTGGTGCGGCAGGGGGTCAAGGTCGCACCGTTCAAGGCGCAGAACATGTCACTCAACTCGTTCGTGACGCGGGAGGGTGCCGAGATCGGGCGGGCGCAGGCCATGCAGGCGCAGGCCTGCCGGGTGGAACCCACCGTGCTCATGAATCCCGTACTGCTCAAGCCGGGGGGCGAGCAGAGCAGTCAGGTCGTGCTGATGGGGAAACCCGTGGGCGAGTTGAGTGCGCGTGGGTATCACGGGGGGCGGCAGCAGCAACTTCTCGGGACCGTGCTGGAGTGCCTCGCCGAACTGCGGGGCACGTATGACGCGGTGATCTGTGAGGGGGCCGGTTCTCCCGCCGAGATCAATCTCCGGCGGACCGACATCGTGAACATGGGGATCGCCCGCAATGCCGGGCTGCCTGTCCTTGTAGTCGGCGACATCGACCGGGGTGGCGTCTTCGCCTCCTTCTTCGGGACCGTCGCCCTGCTGTCCCCCGAGGATCAGGCACTTGTGGCCGGGTTCCTCGTCAACAAGTTCCGCGGTGATGTGTCGTTGCTGGAGCCCGGGCTCGACATGCTGCTCGGGCTCACCGGACGGCCGACATACGGTGTGCTGCCCTTCCGGCACGGGCTCGGCATCGACGAGGAGGACGGGCTGCGGGTGTCGATGCGGGGGGCCGTCCGGGAATCCGTCGTCGCGCCGCCCGTCGGCGAGGACGTGCTGCGGGTCGCCGTCTGCGCGGTGCCGCTCATGTCCAACTTCACGGACGTCGACGCGCTCGCCGCCGAACCGGGCGTCGTGGTGCGGTTCGTGGACCGGCCGGAGGAACTTGCCGACGCCGACCTCGTCGTCGTTCCGGGGACCCGGGGAACCGTCAAGGCACTGGCGTGGCTGCGCGAGCGCGGACTCGCGGACGCCCTGGTGCGCCGGGCCGCCGAGGGGCGACCCGTGCTGGGTGTCTGCGGTGGCTTCCAGATCCTCGGCGAGCACATCGAGGACGACGTCGAATCGCGGGCCGGGCAGGTCGACGGACTCGGACTGCTGCCCGTGCGGGTGCGGTTCGCCCGCGAGAAGACCCTCACCCGGCCCGTCGGCACCGCCCTCGGCGAACCTGTCGAGGGGTACGAGATTCATCACGGCGTCGCCGAAGTCAACGGCGGAGAAGCCTTCCTGGACGGGTGCCGGGTCGGGGCCGTCTGGGGCACGCACTGGCACGGATCGCTCGAATCCGACGGGTTCCGGCGGGCGTTCCTGCGCGAGGTGGCCGCCGCCGCGGGCCGCCGCTTCGTACCCGCCGCCGACACCTCCTTCGCCGGGCTGCGCGAGGAACAGCTCGATCTGCTCGGCGATCTCATCGAACAGCACGCGGACACGGACGCGCTCTGGCGGCTCATCGAGTCGGGCGCGCCGCAAGGACTGCCTTTCATCCCACCGGGAGCGCCCGCATGAGCACAGTGTTGTTGTTGTCGACCGCCGACACGGATCTGCTGGCGGCCCGGGCCGCTTCCGGCGCCTCGTACCGGACCGGCAATCCGACCCGGGTGGACGTCGCGGAGGAACTGCCCGCGCTCGTCGAGGGCGCGGACATCGCCGTCGTACGGCTGCTGGGCGGGAAACGGGCCTGGGAGGACGGGCTCGCCTATCTCAAGACGTCCGGGGTGCCGACCGTGCTGCTCGGCGGCGAGACCGTGCCCGACGCCGAGTTGATGGCCGAGTCGTCGGTGCCCGCCGGTGTGGTCGCGGAGGCGCTGCGCTACCTCGTCGAGGGCGGGCCCGCCAACCTCGTGGAGATGGCGCGGTTCCTGTCCGACACCGTGCTGCTCACCGGTGAGGGGTTCGTCGAGCCGCAGAAGATGCCCGAGTACGGGGTGCACGGGGAGTACGCGTTCGTCGAGGGGCGGCCCACCATCGGGGTGCTCTTCTACCGGGCCCACGAGCTGAGCGGCAACACCGGCTTCGTCGACACGCTGTGCGACGCGATCGAGGCGCGGGGCGCCAACGCCCTTCCCGTGTACTGCGGTTCACTGCGCGGGGCCGACGCGGGTCTGTACGAGCTGCTCGTCAAGGCCGACGCCCTCGTCGCCACCGTCCTCGCCGCCGGCGGTACGCACGCCTCCGAGGCCTCGGCCGGCGGTGACGAGGAGGCCTGGGACATCGGGGCGCTCGCCGACCTCGACATCCCTGTGCTGCAAGGGCTTTGCCTGACGTCATCGAGGAGTACGTGGGACGGGTCCGACGCCGCCCTCTCCCCCATGGACGCGGCGATGCAGGTCGCGATCCCCGAGTTCGACGGCCGGCTGATCACCGTGCCGTTCTCCTTCAAGGAGGACGGCCCCGGCGGCGTACCGGTGTACGTCGCCGACCCCGAGCGGGCCGCCCGCGTGGCCGGAATCGCCGTACGGCACGCGCAGTTGAAGCACAAGCCGAACAAGGACAAGAAGCTCGCGCTCGTCTTCACCGCCTACCCGACCAAGCACTCGCGCGTCGGCAACGCGGTGGGCCTGGACACGCCCGCCTCGGCGGTACGGGTGCTCGACGCGCTGCGCGCCGCCGGGTACTCCCTCACCGAATACCCCGACAACGGCGACGAGTTGATCCACCGGCTCATCGCGGCCGGCGGTCACGATGTCGAGTGGCTGACGGAGGATCAGCTGGCCGCCGCGCCCGCACGCGTGCCGCTCGCCGACTACCAGGCGTGGTTCGACAAGCTGGACAGCGGGATGCGGGACGGAATGCTGGAGGCGTGGGGCGAGCCGCCCGGCTCCCTGTACGTCGACGGGGACGACATCGTCCTGGCCTCCCTCCAGTTCGGGAACGTCGTCGTGATGATCCAGCCGCCGCGCGGCTTCGGCGAGAACCCGATCGCGATCTACCACGACCCCGACATGCCGCCGTCCCACCACTACATGGCGGCCTACAGGTGGCTGGAGAATTCCTTTGGGGCCGACGCGGTCGTCCACATGGGCAAGCACGGCACCATGGAATGGCTGCCCGGCAAGGGACTCGGTCTGAGCCGAGGGTGCGGGCCGGACGCCGTGCTCGGTGAACTCCCCCTCGTCTACCCGTTCATCGTCAACGACCCCGGCGAGGGCACCCAGGCCAAGCGGCGCGGGCACGCCACGGTCGTCGACCACCTCGTACCGCCGATGGCGCGCGCGGACACGTACGGCGACCTCGCGAAGCTGGAGCAGCTTCTCGACGAGTACGCGCTCGTCTCCGACCTGGACCCGACGAAGGCGCCGGCGGTACGCGCGCAGATCTGGACGCTGGTCAAGGCGGCCGAGCTGCACCACGACCTGCATGTGGACGACCAGCCGGACGACGACGCGTTCGACGAGTTCGTCATGCATATCGACGGCTATCTGTGCGAGATCAAGGACGTCCAGATCCGGGACGGCCTGCACATTCTCGGCGGTGGCCCGGAGGCCGAGCCGCGCGTCAACCTCGTACTCGCCGTGCTGCGCGCCTCGCAGGTGTGGGGCGGAAAGGCGAACGCCCTGCCGGGGCTGCGGGCCGCCCTGGCCACTCATTTCGGGCTGGTCGAGAAGGAGTTGCTGGGCGAGCCGGGCGCTCCGCTGAAGGTGCCGGTCGAGCTGACGGATCTCGTCGAAGGGCCCGCGCGTTCGGCCGCCGATGCGATCGACCTGCTGGAGCAGCTGTGCCGGCGGCTCGCGGAGGGCATGGAGGAACGAGGGTGGGAGGTCGCGGCCGTCGCGCCTCTTGTGCGTGAGGTGCTGGGTCTCGAACTTCCGGACGCCGTCGCGGTGTTGGAGTTCGCCTGCCGTGAGGTGGTGCCCCGGCTCGCCCGTACGACGGATGAGATCACCCACATCCTCAAGGCACTTGACGGGGGTTATGTCCCGGCGGGTCCTTCGGGTTCGCCCACGCGTGGGCTCGTGAATGTCCTTCCGACCGGGCGCAACTTCTACTCCGTCGACCCCAAGGCCATTCCGTCCAGGCTGAGTTGGGAGGTCGGCCAGGCGCTCGCCGACTCACTGGTGCAGCGGTATCTGACCGACAACGGCGAGTACCCGAAGTCTGTCGGCCTGACGGTCTGGGGTACGTCGGCGATGCGGACCCAGGGCGACGACATCGCCGAGATCCTCGCACTGCTCGGCTGCCGTCCCGTGTGGGACGACGCGTCGAGGCGGGTGACCGGGTTCGAGGTGGTGCCGGTCGAGGAAGTGGGGCGGCCTCGTATTGACGTCACGGTGCGGATCTCCGGGTTCTTCCGGGATGCGTTCCCGCATGTGGTGGGGCTGATCGACGACGCGGTGCGGGCTGTCGCGGAACTGGACGAGCCTGATGAGTCCAACTTCGTTCGGGCTCATGTGGAGGCCGATACCGCCGAGCATGGTGATCGGCGGCGGGCTACGGCTCGGATCTTCGGGTCGAAGCCGGGGGCTTACGGGGCTGGGCTGCTGCCGTTGATCGATGCGCGGAACTGGCGGTCGGACGCGGATCTGGCCGAGGTGTACGCGGTGTGGGGCGGTTATGCGTACGGGCGAGGGCTGGAGGGGCGCGCGGCTCGGGGGGACATGGAGACGGCGTTCCGGCGGATCGCGGTGGCGGCGAAGAACGTCGACACGCGGGAACACGATCTTGTCGACGCCGACGACTACTTCCAGTACCACGGCGGCATGGTCGCCATGGTGCGGCATCTGACGGGGGCCAGCCCGGAGGCGTATGTCGGTGACTCGGCGACTCCCGACCAGGTGAAGACCCGGACGCTGGGCGAGGAGACCCACCGGGTGTTCCGGGCGCGGGTGGTCAACCCTCGCTGGATGGCGGCGATGCGGCGGCACGGGTACAAGGGTGCGTTCGAGATGGCCGCGACTGTGGACTATCTGTTCGGGTACGACGCCACGGCGGGGGTGGTGGATGACTGGATGTACGAGAAGCTCAGTGCCGAGTACGTCTTCGACCCCGAGAACCGGGACTTCATGAAGAAGTCCAACCCCTGGGCGCTGCGCGGGATCACAGAGCGGCTCCTTGAGGCCGCCGACCGTGGGTTGTGGGCCGAGCCGGACGCCGACACGATCGAGCGGCTGCGGGCTACCTACCTGGAGCTCGAAGGCGACCTGGAGGGCGACGACAAGTGAGTACTCCATTTCCGTTCACTGCCGTCGTCGGTCAGGACGACCTGCGGCTCGCGCTGCTCCTGAACGCCGTCTCACCCGCGGTCGGTGGTGTGCTGGTACGCGGGGAAAAAGGGACCGCCAAGTCCACTGCCGTACGCGCCCTTTCGGCGCTGCTGCCCGGCGTCGACGTCGTCGCCGGGTGCCGGTTCTCGTGTGATCCGGGGGCGCCCGATCCGGCCTGTCCTGACGGTCCGCACGAGGCCGGGGCCTACGAGTCCCGGGCGGCCCGCATGGTCGAGCTGCCCGTCGGTGCCTCCGAGGACCGGCTCGTCGGGGCGCTCGACATCGAGCGGGCGCTGGCGGAGGGCGTGAAGGCCTTTGAGCCCGGGCTGCTCGCCGATGCTCATCGCGGGATTCTGTACGTCGACGAGGTCAATCTGCTGCATGACCATCTCGTCGACCTGTTGCTGGACGCCGCCGCCATGGGCGCCTCCTACGTCGAACGTGAGGGTGTCTCCGTACGGCATGCGGCGAAGTTCCTGCTCGTCGGGACCATGAATCCCGAGGAGGGTGAGCTTCGGCCGCAGTTGCTCGACCGGTTCGGGCTGACCGTCGAGGTCGCGGCTTCTCGGGAGCCCGATCAGCGGGTCGAGGTCGTGCGACGGCGGCTGGCGTACGACGACGATCCCGACGGGTTCGCCACGCGGTGGGCGGACGAGGAAGGTGCCGTACGCGCCCGGATCGTGGCCGCGCGGGAGCTGTTGCCGTCCGTGCGGCTGGGCGACGGGGCGTTGCGGCAGATCGCCGCTACCTGTGCCGCGTTCGAGGTGGACGGGATGCGCGCCGACATCGTGATGGCGCGGACCGCTGTCGCGCTGGCCGCCTGGGACGGGCGTACCGACGTGCTCGCGGAGGATGTGCGGCAGGCCGCGTTGCTCGCCCTGCCTCACCGGCGGCGGCGGAATCCCTTTGACGCGCCCGGACTTGACGAGAACAAGCTCGACGAGACGTTGGAGGAGTTCGGGGGGCAGGGATCGGGTGAGGACGAGGATCCTGACCCCGATCCTGATCCTGATCCTGATCCTGGGTCGGACGGGCCCGGTGGCGACGGTGGTGGCCAGGCTCCGGAGTCCGACGGCCCGCAGGGGGGTGACTCCGGTGCGCGGCCCGAGGCCGGGGAGGCCGGGGAGCCGCAGCCCTCGGGGGCCGGGGCCGGTGAGCAGCAGCCCGTGCGGGCGGGTGAGCCGTTTCGTACGAAGGTGCTGAGCGTTCCCGGTGTGGGTGAGGGGGCTGCCGGGCGGCGGTCGCGGGCCCGTACCGAGCGAGGGCGGACGACGGGGTCGCGGCGGCCTCAAGGGGCGCTCACCAAGCTGCACTTGGCGGCTACCGTGCAGGCCGCCGCGCCGCATCAGCGGGCGCGGGGGCGGGTCGGGCGTGGGCTGGTCGTGCGGCGGGACGATCTGCGGCAGGCCACGCGGGAGGGGCGCGAGGGGAATCTCGTGCTCTTCGTCGTGGATGCCTCGGGGTCGATGGCCGCCCGGCAGCGGATGAGTGCCGTCAAGGGGGCTGTGCTGTCGCTGTTGCTCGATGCCTATCAGCGGCGCGACAAGGTGGGGCTCGTGACGTTTCGGGGGGCGGGGGCCGAGGTTGTTCTGCCTCCTACGTCGTCTGTTGACGCGGCTGCGGCCCGGTTGGAGTCGTTGCCCACCGGTGGGCGTACGCCGCTCGGTGCCGGGCTGCTCAAGGCGCATGACGTGCTGCGGGTGGAGCGGATGCGGGATCCGGCGCGGCGCGCGCTCGTCGTGGTCGTCACGGACGGGCGGGCCACCGGGGGGCCGGAGCCGGTCGCGCTGGGTGCGCGTGCGGCTCGGCTGCTCGCGGCCGAGGGGGTTGCCTCGGTGGTCGTCGACTGTGAGTCGGGGGTTGTGCGGCTCGGGCTCGCCGCTCAGCTCGCCGGTGACTTGGGAGGTACCGCTGTGACGCTGGACGAGCTGCGGGCCGATTCGATCGCCGGGCTGGTCAAGGACGTTCAGGGCAACAGGCAGAGCAACAGGAGGGTCGCGTAATGCCGCAGGGGCAGCCGAGTGTCGTGCCGGAGGACGGGCTGACGACGAGGCAGCGGCGTAATCGGCCGCTCGTCGTCGTGCATACGGGCGTGGGGAAGGGCAAGTCGACCGCCGCGTTCGGGCTTGCGCTGCGCGCCTGGAATCAGGGGTGGCCCATCGGGGTGTTCCAGTTCGTCAAGTCGGCGAAGTGGAAGGTGGGGGAAGAGAACGCGCTGCGTGTGCTGGGGGCCAGCGGGGAGGGCGGGTCCGTCGACTGGCACAAGATGGGCGAGGGGTGGTCCTGGGTTCAGCGGGACTCCCAGATGGACAACGAGGAGAAGGCCCGGGAGGGCTGGGAGCAGGTCAAGCGGGATCTCGCCGCCGAGACGTACAAGCTGTACGTGCTGGACGAGTTCGCGTATCCCATGCACTGGGGGTGGATCGACGTCGATGAGGTCATCGCCGTGCTGCGGGACCGGCCGGGGACCCAGCACGTGGTGATCACCGGGCGGAACGCCCCGGAGAAGCTGGTCGAGTTCGCGGATCTGGTGACGGACATGTCCAAGGTCAAGCATCCGATGGACGCCGGTCAGAAGGGGCAGCGGGGGATCGAGTGGTGAAGCTGTGCTGACCTCCTCGTCCTTCTCCTCGTCCTCGTCCTTCTCCTCCTCCTCGGCTTCCGTTCCTCGGCTGGTTATTGCCGCGCCTTCCTCCGGCAGCGGCAAGACCACCGTTGCCACGGGGTTGATGGCCGCGTTCGCCGCGCGGGGGCTCGCCGTGTCTCCGCACAAGGTCGGGCCGGACTACATCGACCCCGGGTACCACGCGCTCGCGACCGGGCGGGTGGGGCGGAATCTCGACGCGTACATGTGCGGGCCGGAGTTGGTCGGGCCGTTGTTCGTGCACGGGGCGCGCGGGTGTGACATCGCCGTGGTCGAGGGCGTGATGGGGCTGTACGACGGTGCCGCCGGGGAGGGTGAACTCGCGTCCACGGCTCAGGTGGCCAAGTTGCTGCGGGCGCCGGTGGTGCTGGTCGTGGACGCCTCGTCGCAGTCTCGGTCCGTGGCGGCTCTCGTGCACGGGTTCGTGTCGTGGGATCCGGAGGTACGGGTCGGGGGCGTGATTCTCAACAAGGTCGCGTCGGATCGGCATGAGGGGTTGCTGCGGGAGGCGTTGGAGTCGGTGGGGGTGCCTGTGCTGGGGGTGCTTCGGCGGGTTCCGCAGGTGGATACGCCGTCCCGGCATCTGGGGCTGGTGCCGGTGGGTGAGCGGCGGGCGGAGGCGGTTGCGGCTGTCGCGGCGATGGGGGCGCAGGTGGCGGCGGGGTGTGATCTGGGGGCTCTGGTCGCGCTGGCGCGCGGGGCGGGGGGGTTGGGTTGTGCGGGGTGGGATGCGGGTGAGGTTCTGCCCGCGGCGGAGCCGCTGACGGATGCAGCCTCGCCCCCGCCGCCCCTACCCGTCCCATCCTCGACCTGGGGGCTCCGCCCCCAGACCCCCGTTCGCGCCGAAAGCGCTCGTCCTCAAACGCCGGACGGGCTGGAGATGCCGGCCCGGGGCTCGAAAGTGACCGTCGCTCTTGCCGGTGGGGCCGCGTTCACCTTTTCCTATGCCGAGCATGCCGAGTTGTTGCGGGCCGCCGGGGCCGAGGTTGTTGTGTTCGATCCGCTTCGGGATGAGCAACTGCCGGAGGGGACACGGGGGTTGGTCATCGGCGGCGGGTTTCCTGAGGTGTTCGGGGCCGAGTTGTCCGCCAACGAACCGCTGCGCAAGTCCGTCGCGGCGCTCGCGGAGAGCGGCGCGCCCGTTGCCGCCGAGTGTGCCGGACTGCTGTATCTGTGCCGGGAGTTGGACGGGCGGCCCATGTGCGGGGTGCTCGATGCCGGTGCGCGGATGAGTGAGCGGCTCACCCTCGGTTACCGGGATGCCGTGGCCGTGAGTGACAGTTCGCTCGCGGTGGCCGGTACCCGGATGCGGGGCCACGAGTTTCATCGGACCATTGTCGAGCCCGGGGCGGGGGCGACGCCCGCCTGGGGAGTGCGGGGGCCCGAGCGGCGGGTCGAGGGGTTTGTACAGCGCGGTGTGCACGCGAGCTATCTGCACACGCACTGGGCGTCGGCGCCCGGTGTCGCCCGTCGGTTCGTGGAGAGGTGCCGGACGTCATGAGCAGCATCAGCAGTGTGAGCGGCAGCAGGTTGATCGGGGTCGGGGTCGGGCCCGGTGACCCCGAGTTGGTGACCGTCAAGGGCGTCAACGCGTTGCGCGCCGCCGATGTGGTCGTCGTACCCGTGATGGACACCCTGGAGCGGGGGCGTGCCGAGGCCACCGTGCTGCACTACGTGCCCGAGGAGAAGGTCGTCCGGGTCGTGTTCGCGCTCAACGAGCGGACCGACCGTGGCCGGCGTGAGGATGCCTGGGATGCCGCGGGTGCGCGGGTCGCCGAGTTGCTCGGTGCCCATTCCGTCGTCGCGTTCGCCACCATCGGTGATCCCAACGTGTATTCGACGTTCACCTATCTCGCGCAGACGATCGGAGAGCTCGTGCCCTCCACCGTCGTCGAGACGGTGCCCGGTATCACCGCCATGCAGGATCTGGCGGCGCGGTCGGGGGCCGTACTGACCGAGGGGACCGAGCCGCTCACCCTCGTACCGGTGACGGCGGGTGCCGCTGTGCTCAAGGAGGCTCTCCAGGGGCCGGGCACGGTCGTGGCGTACAAGTTCGGTCGGCAGGCCGGGGAGGTCGCCGAGGCGTTGCGGGAGAGCGGGCGGATCGACGACGCCGTGTGGGGGTCCGCGCTCGGGCTGGCGGGCGAGTCCATCCGGCCCGCGGCCGAGCTCGACGGTGAGCCGCTCCCGTATCTCTCCACGCTCATCGCGCCCGCCCGGCGCGACGGCGGGCGGGGCGGCAAGTTGTGAACCCCTCAGCCCGACACACCCACCCGGACGCTCACTGACGTTTTCGCTGTTCCGTTCTTGTTCGCTGTTCCGTTCTTGATTCCGTTCGTACGAGAGGATCTCGCCCCATGGCTCCCACGGCCGACGTTTCCACTGGCGCTCCCACCGGCAAGGTGACGTTCGTCGGTGCCGGCCCCGGTGCCGCCGATCTGCTGACGTTCCGCGCGGCCCGCGCCATCGCCGAGGCGGACGTCGTGATCTGGGCGGCCAGCCTCGTACAGGAGGCGGTACTCGAACACGCGCGTGAGGGAGCGGAGATCCTCGACTCGGCGACCATGTCGCTGGAGGACGTCGTCGCCGTGTACGGGCGTGCGGTGCGCGAGGGCCTGCGCGTGGCGCGTATCCACTCCGGCGATCCGGCGCTCTGGGGCGGTACCCAGGAGCAGGTCGACCGGTGTGCCGAGCTGGGGATCGACACCGAGATCGTGCCCGGTGTCTCCTCCTTCTCCGCGGTCGCCGCCATCGCCCAGCGCGAACTGACCATTCCCGAGATCGCGCAGTCCGTGATCCTCACCCGGCTGGGCGGCGGCAAGACGCCGATGCCGCCGGGGGAAGAAGTGCGGGAGTTCGCGCGGCACGGGACCACCATGGCGATCTTCCTGTCCGCCGCGCGGAGCGGGCAGCTCGTACGGGAGCTGCTGGAGGGCGGCTATCCGACGTCCACGCCGGTCGTCATCGCCTACCAGGCGACCTGGCCCGAGGAGTTGGTCGTGCGGTGCACGATCGAGACGCTGGAGGAGACGGTCAAGGAGCACAAGCTGTGGAAGCACACCCTGTTCCTGATCGGTCCCGCCCTCGACGCCAGCGGCACCCGCTCGCACCTCTACCACCCCGGCCACTTCCACGGCTTCCGCAAGGCCGACCCCGAGGCGCGTCGGGCGCTGCGTGAACGAGGGGCGAGTACGTGATCACCGTCATCGGTACGGGGACGGGGGCGCCCCTTCCGCCGGACGCCACGGCCGCCGTCGCCGGGGCCGCGCTGGTCGTGGGCGCTCGGAGGCATCTGGCTGCGGTCCCGGTTGTACCGGAAGGTGCCGAGCTGGTCGTCCTCGGGGCGCTGGCTCCGGCGCTCGACACCATCGAGGGGTACGTCGGGAAGGGTCAGGCGGTTGTCGTGCTGGCCTCCGGTGACCCCGGGTTCTTCGGGATCGTGCGGGCGCTGGCCGAGCGGTTCGGGGCCGGGCGGCTCGATGTCCGGCCGGGGGTGTCGTCCGTCGCGACCGCGTTCGCCCGGCTGGGGCTGACCTGGGACGACGCGGTGGTCGTCAGCGCGCACGGGCGGGCGCTGCGTACGGCGGTGAACGTGTGCCGGGCACGGCCGAAGGTGGCGGTACTGACCGGTCCTGGTGCCGGGCCCGCCGAGATCGGCGCCGCTCTGGCCTGCGGTCCGGGGGTGCGTGTCCTGGTCGTCGCGTCCGCTCTGGGCGATCCCGTCCTCGAACGCGTCGAGCGGGTCACGCCCGCCGAGGCGGCGGCTCGCGACTGGGGCGATGCGGTCAGCGTGGTGTTGTGTCTCGATGAGACGCGGGGCGTCGCGCCGGTGCGTGTCACGGTCGCCGGGGCGCCGGCCGGGCCTGACCAATGGGCCCTGGACGAGCGGGAGTTCAGCCACCGCGACTCGATGATCACCAAGTTCGAGGTACGGGCCCTTGCGCTGGCCCGCCTCGGACCGCGCCTCGGTGACCTGGTCTGGGACATCGGCGCGGGCTCCGGTTCCGTGGCCGTGGAGTGCGCGCGGCTCGGGGCCGCCGTCGTCGCCGTCGAGAAGACGCCGGACGGGGCGGCGCGGGTGCGTGCCAACGCCGCCGCGCACGGTGTGGACGTGCGGGTGGTGGAGGGGTCGGCGCCTGGTGATCTGCCTGCGGGTTCCGAACTTCCCGAGCTTTCCGAACTGTCTGGGCTGTCTGGGCTGTCTGGGCTGTCTGGGCTCGACGATCCCGACGCCGTGTTCATCGGTGGGGGCGGGCGTGAGCTGCCCGCCATCGTCACGGCGTGTGCGCGGCGGGCGCGGCGGACGGTGGTCGTCGCGATGGCCGCCCTCGACCGGGTGCCTGCCGTTCGGGAGGCGCTCACCGGGGCCGGCCTCGACTGCGACGGTGTCCTGTTGCAGTCGTCCCGGCTCGCACCGCTGCCGGGTGATGTGACCCGGCTCGCGGCGACCAATCCCGTGTTTCTGCTGTGGGGCACACGCCCCTCAACACGTACAGGTGAAGAAGGAGTTGCTCTGTGATCGGCCTGATTTCCGCGACGGCGGCGGGCGCGGCGGCGCGTGATCGGCTTGCCGTCGCCTGGCCGGACCGTACGCGTGTGTACGAGGGTCCGGTCGCCGACGCCGTCCGGCGCGCGTTCGGTGAGTGCGAGCAGCTCGTGTGCTTCCTGGCCACGGGGGCGGTGGTACGACTGGTCGCGCCGTTGCTGTCCGACAAGGCGTCCGACCCCGGGGTGGTGTGCGTCGACGAGGGCGGGCGGTTCGCCGTGTCGCTGGTCGGCGGGCACGGCGGCGGCGCCAATGAACTCGCCCGTGCGGTCGGGACGTTGCTGGGTGCGGAGCCGGTGGTGACGACCGCGACGGACGCCATGGGAGTGCCGGGCCTTGACACCCTCGGGATGCCCGTGGAGGGGGATGTCGCGGGGGTCTCGCGCGCCCTGCTCGACGGTGAACCGGTCGCTCTGGAAGCGGAGTCGATCTGGCCGCTGCCCGCGTTCCCGTCCAACGTCGGGGGTGCGGCGGCGGGCGCCGGGGCGGTGATCCGGGTGACCGACCGGGCCGTCGATCCCGCCGGGCACGAGGTCGTCCTCCGGCCGCCGTCCCTCGTCGTCGGTGTGGGCGCCTCCAAGGGTGCCCCCGTCGACGAGGTACTCGGGCTGGTGAAGGGCGCGTTGGCGGACGCGGGGCTCTCCGTGGCCTCCGTCGCCGCGCTGGCGACCGTCGACGCGAAAGCGGGCGAGCCGGGGATCGTCGGGGCCGCCGAGCGGCTCGGGGTGCCCTTGGTGACGTACTCCGCCGAGGAGTTGGCCGTCGTCGACGTGCCGAATCCCTCCGACGCGCCGCTCGCCGCCGTCGGTACGCCGTCCGTGGCGGAGGCCGCCGCGCTGGTCGGTGGGGGCGAACTCCTCGTACCGAAGACGAAGTCGCAGCGTGCGGACGGGGCGCCGGCCATGGCCACCTGTGCCGTTGTACGGCGGCCGGGGCGGGGGCGGCTGGCGGTCGTGGGGCTCGGACCCGGGGCCCGGGATCTGCTGACGCCGCGTGCCGAGGCGGAGTTGCGGCGGGCGTCCGTGCTCGTCGGGCTCGACCAGTACGTCGACCAGATCCGCGATCTGCTGCGGCCCGGTACCCGCGTCCTGGAGTCGGGGCTCGGGGCCGAGGAGGAGCGGGCGCGGACCGCGGTGGCCGAGGCGCGGAAGGGCCAGGCGGTCGCGCTGATCGGCAGCGGGGACGCGGGCGTGTACGCGATGGCGTCGCCCGCCCTCGCCGAGGCGTCCGACGACATCGACGTGGTCGGGGTGCCGGGCGTGACGGCCGCCCTGGCCGCGGCGGCGATTCTCGGGGCACCGCTGGGCCACGACCATGTGTCCATCAGCCTCTCCGACCTGCACACTCCCTGGGAGGTCATCGAGCGGCGGGTGCGAGCGGCGGCCGAGGCGGACATCGTCGTGACGTTCTACAACCCGCGCAGCCGGGGCCGTGACTGGCAGCTGCCGAAGGCGCTGGCCATCCTCGGCGAGCACCGGGAGCCGACGACGCCCGTCGGTGTCGTACGGAACGCGTCGCGGTCCGACGAGGCCGGCCGCGTCACCACGCTGGCGGCCCTGGACCCGGCGACGGTCGACATGATGACCGTCGTGACCGTCGGCAACACCGCGACCCGGAACATCGCGGGGCGGATGGTCACGCCTCGCGGGTATCGCTGGCAGGAGTCGGCGCGGTGAACCGTCGTCCCCTTCCCTGCCCCCTTCTCAACTCCCTTCAGTTCCCGCCCGCTTCACAGTCCGAGGAGACATCGTGACCACCCCGCCGCCCGCCCTGCTCATCGCCGGCCACGGCACCCGGGACGAGGCCGGGGCCGAGGCGTTCCGTGACTTCGTCGAGGAGTTGGGACGCCGCAACCCCGAACTCCCCGTCGCGGGCGGCTTCATCGAGTTGTCGCCGCCGCCGCTGGGTGACGCCGTGACCGAGCTGGTGGAGCGGGGTGTTCGGCGGTTCGCCGCCGTTCCGCTGATGCTGGTGTCCGCCGGCCACGCCAAGGGGGACATCCCGGCGGCGCTGTCCCGCGAGAAGGAACGGCACCCCGGGATCTCCTACACGTACGGGCGTCCGCTGGGTCCGCACCCGGTGCTGCTGACGGTGCTGGAGCGACGCCTGGAAGAGGCGCTCGGCGGGGGGGTGCGGACGCCCGCCGACCGGGCCGAGGTGACCGTGCTGCTGGTCGGGCGCGGCTCGACCGACCCGGACGCCAACGCCGAGGTGCTCAAGGCGGCGCGGCTGCTGTGGGAGGGGCGCGGGTACGCCGGTGTGGAGACGGCGTTCGTGTCGCTGGCGGCGCCGGACGTGCCGTCGGGCCTCGACCGGTGCGTGAAGCTGGGGGCGCGGCGGATCGTCGTGCTGCCCTACTTCCTGTTCACCGGGATCCTGCCCGACCGCGTACGGCACCAGACGGAGGGCTGGGCCGCCGCGCACCCGGAGATCGAGGTGCGGTCCGCCGACGTCATCGGTCCGGAGCCGGAGTTGCTCGATCTGGTGATGGAGCGGTACCGGGAGGCCGTGCAGGGGGATCTGCGGATGAACTGCGACTCGTGCGTGTACCGGATCGCGCTGCCCGGCTTCGAGGACAAGGTCGGACTGCCTCAGCAGCCGCACTTCCATCCGGACGACGACGGCCAGCACGATGGTCACCATCATGGACATCACTCACACGGGCACTCGCACTCCCATGCGCACTGACAGAGACAACGGCACGCACGACCTGCGGCACCACGGGGACGCCGAAGTGCGCGACGACGGCGCCGAGTTGGTCGACCTCGCCGTGAACGTCCGGGCCGGCACTCCCCCGGCCTGGCTGCGGGAGCACATCGCCGGGTCGCTCGGCGGGCTCGCCGCGTATCCCGACGGGCGGGCCGCGCGGGCGGCGGTGGCGGCTCGGCACGGGCTGCCGGTGGAGCGGGTGCTGCTCACCGCCGGGGCCGCGGAGGCCTTCGTGCTGCTGGCGCGCGCCCTGAAGGTACGCCGGCCGGTCGTCGTGCACCCGCAGTTCACTGAGCCGGAGGCGGCGCTGCGGGATGCCGGGCACACCGTGGACCGGGTGCTGTTGCGGGCGGAGGACGGGTTCCGGCTGGACGCGTCGCTCGTGCCCGAGGACGCGGATCTGGTGGTGATCGGCAACCCGACGAACCCTACGTCGGTGCTGCATCCGGCGGGGGTCGTTGCCCAACTCGCCCGACCTGGGCGGGTGTTGGTGGTCGACGAGGCGTTCATGGACGCGGTGCCGGGTGAGCGGGAGGCGTTGGCCGGGCGTACGGATGTGCCTGGGCTGGTGGTGCTGCGGAGTCTGACGAAGACGTGGGGGCTGGCGGGGCTGCGGATCGGGTACGTGCTGGCGGCGCCGGAGACGATCGTGGAGCTGGAGCGGGCGCAGCCGTTGTGGCCGGTGTCGACGCCGGCGCTGGCTGCGGCCGAGGCGTGTGTCTCGCCGCGGGCTCTGACGGAGGCGGCCCACGCGGCCCACCGCGTCGCCTCGGACCGGTCCCATCTCGTCGCGGGGCTGGAGGAGTTCGCCGCGGACGGGCTGCGGCTGGCCGCACCGTCCGAGGGCCCCTTCGTGCTCGTACGGCTCCCACGTGCCGCCGCCGTCCGCCGCCACCTGCGCAACCTGGGCTTCGCGGTCCGGCGCGGGGACACGTTCCCCGGGCTCGGCGAGGAGTGGCTGCGGCTGGCGGTACGGGACCGGGTGACGGTCAACTCGTTCCTTCAGGCACTGGACCGGGCGATGACGCTGGCGGATCGCTGATCCGGGGCACCACCCGCTCCCGGGTACCGTCCGGGAAGCGGATCTCCACGGTTCCGTCCTCGGCGACCGACGCGCCCGCTCCCGTGCGCAGCGCGTCCGGGTCGGCGCTGAGCACCACGAGGGTGACCAACAGGCGGGCGCCACCGCTTAGTTCGAGCAGTGGCGTCGCCGAGTGGTGGCCTACGGCGTTGGTGTCGATGGCCGTTGCGACCGTGCTCTCCGTGCCGTCCCAGCCGTACAGGCCGGTGATCGCGCTGGTCAGGCCGTCCGCGCGGCGGGCCGACGCCCGGCCCGGGCCGGTCCGGGCGACCGGCGGCGCGGTGTCGTCGGCGACGGCCCAGCCGCCTTCGCGAACCGGAGTCCCGGGCGGGACGTCGAGGTGGTGGACGCGCACCTCCCACGGGCCGTGGACCACGCTCACCGTCTCGATGCGGTGCCCCCGCGCCAGGTGCCAGGAGGCGGCACGGCCGCCCGCGGCGCCGAGCGGGTGGATGCGCCCGCGCGCAGACGGCGTGCCGTCGGGAGCGAGCAGGGCGATGTGGTTGTCCGGACCGGTGGCGGGGGCAGTCGGCGTTTCGGGGGCAGTCGCGCTGGAGTACGCGAACCGGGCGTAGTGCGGATTGTCCTCGGCGGTCGCCGGAGCCGGCGGGAGCCGGTCACTGCCGTGGTTGACGAGCCGTACGATCCCGTCGGCCGCGGTGGTGTGCAGGAGCCAGCCGGGGGCCGGGAGGGCGAGGCGGACGTCGGCCGTGTCCACGGGGGCGGGCTCCTCGGGTGCCGTCCACACCGGGTGACTCTCGGGCAGCAGCAGGCCGAGGAAGGCCTTGCTCGCCCAGTAGGGGGAGGCGGGGCCCGAGTAGCGCTGGGTGACGGGCAGGAAGGGCCGGTACCAGCCGAGGGTGAGCAGACCGCGCTCGTCCGGCGCGCCGCGTTCGGCGAAGTGCCGCAGCGCGCCCGAGGCGAGGCGGCGGGTGCGGCCGGGCGGCAGCGGGGTGGCGTCGGCGAGGACGCCCGCCCACAGTGGGGCGGCGGTCGCGAAGCGGTAGGTGAGGGAACGGCCCTGGTGCACCGGGGCGCCGTCGGAGCCGAAGAAGTGCTGGTGGACGGCGAGGAACTCGCGCAGGCGGGCGCGGTGCCGGGACACCGTCCGCGGGTTCGCGCGTGGGCCCGCGATGCGCGCCCACAGCACCGGGTACAGGTGCAGTGCCCAGGCGTTGTAGTAGTCGAACTTGCGGCCGTCGCCGTCCGTGTACCAGCCGTCGCCCCGGTACCAGTCGTCGAGGCGGGCGAGCCCGGCGTCGATCTCGGCACGGCTGTGCGGGGCGCCGACGGAGGCCAGGAACTCCTCCGTGATCACCTGGAACAGGCGCCAGTTGGAGTCGTTGACGTCGGCGCCGACGAAACCGCCCAGCCAGTCGGCGACCTGTTGGCGTACGCCGTCGTCGAGGTGGTCCCACAGCCAGCGGCGGGACTCGTGCAGGGCGATCGCGATCGACGCGGCCTCGACCATGGGCTGGGACCGGTCGGTGACGGGCGGCCAGCGTTCGGTGCCGTACGGGTCGGTGCCGGCGGCGAGTCCGGCCGCGTACCGCTCGACGAGGGCGGGGGCGACGCGGCCGTCCGAGCCCGCGATACGGAACGCGGCCAGCAGGAACGACCGTGCGAAGCCCTCCAGACCGTCCGACCACGGGCCGGAGTGGCTGGGCGGCCCGGGCAGCCGGTACTGGGCGAAGCCCGGCGAGGCGTAAGGCAACAGCCCGTCGAGAAGCTGGTCGGCCATCGCCTCCCAGTGGGCGCGGGTCCACCCGGTGACGGGCGAGAGCACCGGGTCGGCGGGGGGCAGTCCGGGAAGGTTCGGCAGATGCGTCGGATCGTCCGGGAGCGACACGTGCGGCGCGGTCATACGGGGGTGGGTCCTCCGTCAGTCGGTGGTGGCCAGGGCGGGGCGACGCTGCGGCGTACGGCGATGAGGCCGCAGGTCTCCCGTCGGTCGGCGGTGGCCGGGGCCGGGCAGACGCCGCGGCGTACGGCGATGAGGCCGCAGGTCTCCCGTCGGTCGGCGGTGGCCGCGGGCGGGCGACGCTGCGGCATATGGCAATGGGGCGGCAGGCCCTCTCAGCCGGCGGTGGCCGGGGGCGGGCCCACGCTGCGGCGTACGACGATGTGGGTGCCGAGCAGGTGGTGGCTGCCGGCGGCGTGGTCGGGGTCGCGCAGGGCGATGCGGACGGCGGCGCGGCCGAGTTCCTCGGCGGGAGTGCGGACGGTGGTGAGCGGCGGGTTGAAGTCCTCGGCGAGGGGGATGTCGTTGTAGCCGACGACGGAGATGTCGTCGGGGACGCTCAGGCCCGCGTCGGCGATGGCACGGAGAGCTCCGGCGGCGACCATGTCGTCCCCGGCGAAAACCGCCGTGAACTCCCGTTCCTCCTTGAGGAGTTCGGTCATTGCCTGGAGCCCGGCCGCACGGCCCAGGCCGCAGTCGACGACGTGCGCGGCGCTCGGCGGCAGTCCGTGTTCGGCGAGCGCGGCCCGGTAGCCGGTGACGCGGGCGTCGAGGGCGGTGTTGCCGGGCAGCCCGCCGAGGAAGACGATCCTGCGGTGGCCGGCTGACAGCAGGTGCCCGGTGACGGCCCGCGCGCCCGCCTCGTTGTCGAACTCGACCACCAGCGCGGGGATGTCGCGATCCGGGGCGGGCCTGCCGCACAGCACGAGCCGGGCACCGGTGGCGTCCAGCGCCTGGGCGTAGTGGGCGACCCGCTCGCGGTAGGCGTCGTCCTCGACGACCCCGCCGACCAGGATCACCAGCCTGGCCCCTTCCTCCCGCATGAGCTGCACGAACTCCATCTCGCGCTGCGGGTCCCCGCCGGTCGCGCCGACCACGCACAGCCAGCCGCGGTCGGCGGCCTCGGCTTCGACGCCCTCGGCGACCTGGGCGTAGAACGGGCTGGTCACCTGGCGGACGACGACCGCGGCCATCTTGCGGCCACCGCCGACCAGGGCGCGGGCGTGCGCGTTGGCGACGTAGTCGAGGTCGCGGGCGGCGCGCAGGACGCGGGCCCGGGTCGCGGGGGGCACCGGGTGGTTGCCGCTGAGCGCGCGGGAGGCGGTGGCCATCGACACGCCCGCGCGCTGCGCGACCTCCCTGATCGTGACCCGCCGCTTGGATCCCATGTCGTTCCCCATCCCCCGCGCTCCTCTTCCACCGGCAGCCGTCACGTGTTGGCCGCGTAGTCCTTCGCGAACTCCTCGGCCATTCTGTCGCCGCCCCCGGCCCGCCACTTCTTCACCGTCGCGTCCCACTCCGACAGCGGGATCCGTCCCGCGACGATCCCGGTGACGGCGTCGTCGAGCAGCGTCTGCAGCGTCGCGCCCTTGGCGTTGTTCGTGGTGGACTGCAGACCGAAGGAGGCGTTGCGGACGGCGTGCGGCACCACCTTCTGCTGCCAGGCGTGCAGGGCCCGTACGGCGTCGGGCATGCCCGGCACGAACAGCACCTGCGGGCCCTCGGCGAGGTACTTCAGCGGCAGGTTGGTGTTGTTCTCGACATCGCCGAGCTCGGTCGGCTGGGGCGAACCGTCCTTGCCGCGGGTGAAGTGGGTGCCCTCGACGCCGTAGTGGACGAGCTCCCACTCCTTGCTGCCGAAGGGGGCGGCGAGGTAGTCGAGGATGCGCAGGAGGAGCTGGATGCGCTCCTTCTTCGCCTTCTTCAGCACGGTGTAGCCGAAGGAGCGGCGGGCGGCGACGATGCCGCCGGACGTGCCGCCCACGCTGTACGGCAGCGCGGCGGCCGGTGTCATCCCGTCCGGGGCCTCCCGGTACTTGGGCAGGTACGCGCCGAAGCCGTCCTGCATGGAGCCGACAGTGCCGTTGTAGTAGAGGGTGGTCAGGTCGATCTGGGAGACGGACGTCGACTCCGGGTAGAAGGAGCCCTCCTTGCGCAACTGGGCCCGGAAGGCGATGGACGCCTTGTAGCGTTCGTCGGCGTAGCCCGGCAGGAATGCGCCGTCCTTGGAGACGGCCCAGCCCTGGGGCGCGTTGTGGGCGGCGGAGTGGAAGCCGTTGCAGAACCCGGAGCCCTGCGCGGCGCCGAGGGCGTACGTTCTGCCGCTGGTGGCCTGCTTCGCGACGGCGGCGAAGTCGTCGGAGGTCCAGCCTTCCTTCATGCCCGCGTCGGTGAACGCGCCCTGGTTGATCCAGAGCGTGGAGCCGGGCAGCGGGCGCTCCAGCGGGATGCCGTGGATACGGCCGCCGATGCGGCCCATGTCGCGCCAGGCGTGGGTGGGGATGTTGGCGAGGTTCGGGTAGTCGGCGATCGCCTCGCCGGACAGGAACGGTGTGAGGTCCTCGGCGCGGCGCTGCACGAACTGGCCCTCGCGGGGCAGCACGAACCCGGAGAACATGTTGATGATGTCGGGCAGGCCGTCGGCGTCGCCGGCCATGACCGTGGCCATCTTCTTCTGGTAGTCGGCCTGGGAGACGATCGTGTACTCGATCTTCACGCCGAGGGCCTTCTCGACGGCCGCCCAGAACTGGTTGGCGGAGGCCGGCTTCGGCGGTACGCCGAAGGACACCGTCATGACCTTGACGGTGGAGCCGTCGCCCGGGGTGCGGGCCACGGACTGCGTCAGGTCGGCGGGGTAGGCGGTGTACCCGGCCTGGACACCGGCCTCCGTGGGCGCCAGGTCGGGCTTGGGCGCCTTGGCGGTGGGGCGGTAGGCGGGCCACGGGGCCAGCTTCTTGCCCGCGTTGGAGACGTCGCTGTCGCCCGAGCTGGTGGAACAGGCGGACAGCAGGGCGGGGGCGGAGAGTGCTGCGCCGCCCACCGCCACGGAGCGCAGGAGCGTGCGTCGGGACATGCTGGACATGGGCAGGTCACCTTTCTACATGCGGCTCTTGATGACGTATCAGCTTTTGATGATGTGTCAACTTTTGATGGCGCCGGTGAGCACGCCCTTGGTGAAGTACTTCTGCAGGAAGGGGTAGACGAGCAGGATCGGCACGGTGGCGATCACCAGCACCGCCATCTGCACGGTCTGCGGGGCGCTGATCGTGCCCTCGCCGGTCGTCGCGTCGGTGAGTCCGGAACCGGCCACCACGTAGGTGCGCAACACCTGTTGGAGGGGCCAGTGGTCGCTCTCCAGGTAGAGGGAGGCGTAGAACCAGGAGTTCCAGTACGCCACCGCGTAGAACAGGCCGACCACGGCGAGCGCCGCCTTGGACAGGGGGAGGACGACCGAGAACAGCACCCGCCAGTCCCCCGCCCCGTCGAGCCGTGCGGCCTCGTACAGCTCCTCGGGGATGCCCTGGAAGAAGCCGCGCAGGACGACGAGATTGAAGACGTTGACCAGGACGGGCAGAACCAGTGAGGCGTAACTGTCCAGCAGGCCCAGCTCCTTGACCAGCAGGAAGCTCGGGATCATGCCGGGTGGGAAGAGGAACGTGAACAGGATGAGGAGCAGCACCGGCCTGCCGCCGAAGACCCCGGGGCGGGACAGGGCGTAGGCGAGGGTCACCGTGCAGGCGAGGCTGAGCAGGGTGCCGATGATCGTGACGCCGGCGCTGACCCCGAGGGCGTGGGTGACGATGCCGCCGTCGAGGATGTCACGGTAGGCGTCGAGCGACGGTTCGGTCGGCCACAGCACCCAGCCGCCGTTGTCGACGACCTCGTCGGTGGAGGCCAGCGAGGTCGACACGATGACGAGGAACGGCACGCAGACCAGAAGAACGACGGCGACGAGCGCGAGGGCTTTCGCGGCCTGGGTGAGCGGCTTCGGCTTCTCCATCCAGCCGGGCCGGACAGCGGTCCGGGTGCGGGCACTCACTTGTAGACCCCCTGTTCGCCGAGGCGGTGGGCGACCTTGTTGGCGGCGTAGACGAGGAGGGCGCCGATGACGCCCTTGAACAGGCCCGCGGCGGCGGCGAATCCGTAGTCGCCGCCGACGATGCCCTGGTAGTAGACGAAGGTGTCGATGATCTCGGCGGCCTCCGGGCCGACCGCGTCGCGCTGGAGCAGCATCTGCTCGAAGCCGACGGAGAGGATCTCGCCGAGCCGCATGATCAGCAGCAGCACGATCACCGGGCGGATGGCGGGCAGCGTGACGTGCCAGAAGCGCCGCCAGGGCCCGGCGCCGTCGATCGCGGCGGCCTCGTACTGCTGCTCGTCGACCTGGGAAAGCGCGGCGAGGAAGATGATCGTGCCCCAGCCGGCGTCCTTCCAGATGACCTGGGCGACGGTGAGCGGTTTGAAGGCGTCGGGGTTGCCGATGATGTCGACGGTGCTCAGTCCCATGCCGTCCAGCGAGGAGTTGAGCAGTCCGGTGTCGCCGAGCAGTTGCTGGAAGAGGGCGACGACGATCACCCACGAGATGAAGTGCGGCAGATACGCCACCGACTGCACGAACCGGCGCACCGTGCTCCAGGTGAGGCTGTGCAGGAGCAGGGCGAGGGCGAGCGGCACCGGGAAGTAGAAGACCAGTTGCAGGACGGCGATCCAGACGGTGTTGAGCACCGCGTCCCAGAAGGCGCCGTCCTCGAACATGCGCTGGAAGTTGCCGAGGCCGACCCAGGGACTGCCCCAGAGTCCGTCGAAGGGGACGTACTCCTTGAAGGCGATGACGTTGCCGGCCAGGGCGCCGTAGTGGAACACCAGGAAGTAGGCGAGGCCGGGTAACAGGAGCAGAATGAGGCCGCGACTCTGCAAACGTTTTCGTCGCGGGCGCTCACCGCCGGTTCGACGGCGAGGTGTGTCTACCTCCTCTGTACCTGCGCGTTCCCGTAGGACGGTGACCACGGGTCCCCCTCGAATCTCGATGTCAGAGTGAGGGGAAGTTAAAACGTTTTCATTCGGCAGTCAACAGGCCTGACACAGAAGCCTGTTGACTGCCGAACCTGCCCGGCCGGTCAGCCGCGGCCGCGGCGCGCCAGCGCCACCGCTCCCCCACCTGCAACTACCAGGGCGATCGCACCACCGGCGAGGTACGGCGTCATCGAGTTGCCGCCGGTCTGCGCCAGCCCCGCTTCGGCGGGGGCGCCCTGCGGTTTCACGTCGGCGTCCGGAGCCGTACCGTCCGGCGCCGCGGGGGCCTCCGCCGGCGCCGGGGGTGCCTCGCAGGTCGCCTTCGCCAGGGTCAGGGTGCCGGTCACCTCGGCGACGTTCAGGTTCAACGGGTTGACGGAGACCTTGAGTTCAAGGGCCGTCGCGGCCGCCGTACGCGTAGTCGTCTCCGCCTTCGAGAGGTCGAGTCGGACCTCGCCCACGCCGGGCACCTTCACCTCCGTCGGACCGTCGGCGGTGAGCGCGACCTTCTTGCCGAGGACCGTCACCGCGCCGAGCAGGTTCGAGGTGGCGACCGGGGTCTTTCCGGCCTCACAGGTCGCCTTGGAGGTGACCGTGCCGAGTTCGACCAGGGCGAGCAGCGGCAGGCCGGGGACATGCAGCCGGGCGTGGGCGAGGCGGGTGTGGGCCTCGGCCTTCTCCGCGGTGACCGTGGCCTTCGCGTCCGCGACGTCGGCGCGCAGCAGACTGAAGGGCTCCCCTCCGTCGACCCCGTCCAACTGGGCGGTCAGCGTGGTCTTCTGGGCACTGCTCGGCGCCTGGACCTCGTTGAGGGAGACCGCGAGCGGGACGTTCACGGTCTTGTTGAGCAGCGAGACGTCGAGTCCGGCGCGCAGGACGGCGGCGCTCGCGCGCCCAGGGTCGGGGGTCGCGTGGGCGGAGGCCGCGCCGGTCAGGGCCGCGGGACCGGCGGCCAGGGCCGTGGCCGCCGCGACGGTGGCGAGACGGCGTGCGGGCATGCGGAAGTTGGTGCCGTTCAAGGTGGTGGGACCCCCAGAGAGAACAGATTCGGGACCTCGAAAGGATGTCGCACCACCGCTCGTTCGACGGCGATCCCATGGGAGTTCGCCCCATCGTGGCGCATACGTGCAGACTTTCGAGCAATCGTTCACAGTCCGGAACTCGCGCACACATGTGGCAGGTCATGGAGGAGCCTGCTGCGCGCCGTCCTCGTCGGCACCGTGGCCACGGCGTTGATCATCGGCACCGCTCCCGCGACCCCGGCCCGCACTGACGGGGCTGGACCGCGGCCGCCTCCGAACCCGACACCACGGACCCCGGGGAAGGCGCGGCCCGCCCGTGAACTCGCCGACGACAAGGACGACCGGGACGACGGCGACTCTGAGCCGCCCCGCATCACCCACGACCGCGACCGCGGCGCCACCTCTTCCCTACCCGGGTGACGCGGCCGTTCTTCCAGCGAACCTCAGGCCGCCACCCGCCCGTTCAGCACCACCCGAACCGGGGCCCCCAGCACGCGTACGTCCGTACGCGGGTCCCGTTCGTACACCACCAGGTCCGCCGCAGCCCCCTCCTCCAGCCCGGGCCGCCCCAGCCACTCCCGCGCACCCCACGTCGTCGCCGACAGCGCCGCGACCGCCGGGATACCCGCCGTGACCAGCTCCGCGACCTCCGCCGCGACCAAGCCGTGGGGCAGCGTGCCGCCGGCGTCCGTGCCGACGTACACCGGGATCCCCGCGTCGTACGCCGAACGCACCGTGTCGTAGCGGCGGGCGTGCAGGCGGCGCATGTGGGACGACCACGCCGGGAACTTCGCGTCGCCGGCCTCCGCCAGGGTCGGGAACGTCGCGATGTTGACCAGCGTCGGGACGATGGCCACGCCGCGCGACGCGAACAAGGGGATCGTGTCGTCCGTCAGGCCCGTCGCGTGCTCGACGCAGTCGATGCCCGCCTCGACCAGGTCCCGCAGGGAGTCCTCCGCGAAGCAGTGGGCCGTGACGCGGACGCCCAGGCGGTGGGCTTCCGTGATCGCCGCTTCCACCGCTTCGCGCGGCCAGCAGGCGGACAGGTCACCGGTGCCCCGGTCCAGCCAGTCCCCCACCAGCTTCACCCAGCCGTCGCCGCGCCGGGCCTCCTGGGCGACGTACGAGACCAGGTCGTCCGGCTCGATCTCGTGCGCGTAGCCCCGGATGTAGCGGCGGGTACGGGCGATGTGCCGGCCCGCCCTGATGATCTTCGGGAGATCCTCGCGGGCGTCGGTCCAGTGGGTGTCCGACGGTGAGCCCGCGTCGCGGATGAGGAGGGCCCCGGCGTCCCTGTCCGTCAGTGCCTGCTTCTCCGCCGTGACCTCGGGCACCGGGCCGTGCGGGCCCAGCCCCACATGGCAGTGCGCGTCGACCAGGCCGGGCAGCGCCCAGCCCTCCACCGTGCGGATGTCACGGGCGCCGGACGGCCGGTCGTACGAGATCCTGCCGCCGACCACCCACAGCTCGTCCCGGGTCTCCTCCGGGCCGACCAGCACCCGCCCCTTCACATGCAGCACCGCCGCCTGATCGCTCATGCACCGCACCTTAGTCAGCCGGGCCGCCCACCTGGTCCGAGGTCTCCTCCTCCACCTCGGCCATCGCCGGGTCCAGCAGCCGGGAGAGGAAGTGGCGGGTGCGTTCGTGGCTCGGGTTGGTGATGACCCGGTCCGGGGGGCCGTCCTCGACGATCACTCCGCCGTCCATGAAGACGACCCGGTCGGCGACCTCGCGGGCGAACGTCATCTCGTGGGTGACGACCATCATCGTCATGCCCTCGTTCGCCAGCCTGCGCATGACCGCCAGGACGTCGCCCACCAGCTCGGGGTCGAGTGCCGACGTCGGCTCGTCGAACAGCATCACCTCGGGACCCATCGCCAACGCCCGTGCGATCGCCACGCGTTGCTGCTGGCCGCCGGAGAGGGAGGAGGGGTAGGCGGTCGCCTTCTCCGACAGGCCCACCCGCTCCAGGTTGTGGGCGGCCACCTTCGCCGCCTCCGCCTTGTCCCGCTTCAGGACACGGCGTTGCGGCAGTGTCAGGTTCTCCGTCACCGTCAGATGCGGGAAGAGGTTGAACTGCTGGAAGACCATGCCGATACGGCGGCGGACCGCGTCGATGTCGACGTCCGGGTGCGTGACCTCCGTACCGCCGACGAAGACCTGGCCCTTCGTCGGCTCCTCCAGCAGGTTCACGCAGCGCAGCAGGGTCGACTTGCCCGAGCCGGACGGGCCGATCACGCACACGACCTCGCCCTGCCCGATCTCCAGGTCGATGCCGCGCAGCACCTCGTTGTCGCCGAACGACTTGTACAGGTCCCGTACGTGGATCTCCGGGACGCTCGTGGTGTTCTCGGTGCCGTCGCTCATCTCGTGGCCTCCCCCGCCTTCGTCTCCAGCCGTCGTACGACGAGGCCCAGCGGCACCGTCACCAGCAGATAGCACAGGCCCGCCACCAGGATCGGGGTGGAGTTGGCGGTCTGGCTCGCCAAGTCGCGGCCGTACTTGGCCAGTTCGCGTTCCTCCAGGGTGACACCGAGGAACAGCACCAGCGAGGAGTCCTTGAAGAGGAGCACCAACTCGTTGGTGAGCGGCGGGATCACGATGCGGAACGCCTGCGGAATGATGATCGAGACCATGGCCCAGGTGTGCGAGAAACCCAGTGAACGGGCCGCCTCCATCTGCCCCTTGGGCACCGCCTGGATGCCCGCGCGGATCGTCTCCGCCATGTACGCGGCCGAGACCAGACCGAGTGCCAGCGCCACCTTGCCGTAGGTGCCGCCCGGGATCTCCGTGCCGGGGAACGCCAACGGGACCGCCACACCTACGAAGATGAAGATCAGCAGCGCCGGCAGGCCGCGGAAGATCTCGATGTAGATGCCGGCGAGCCAGCGGTATGGGCCCACCGGTGACAGCCGCATCAGGGCGATCACCATGCCGAGGACCAGGCCGAAGACGAAGCCGGACAGGGTGTAGAGGACGGTGTTCTTGAGCGCCAGCGTGATGATGTCCGGGAACATCTGCTCGGCCAGGTCCGCCTGCGCGAACTGGTTCCTCAGACGGCCCCAGTCGGCCGATACCGCGAAGGCGACCACCGCCGCGACGAACACCGCGTACTGGACGCCACGGGACAGCGCCCGCTTCTGACGGCGACTCAACCCCTGTTTACGGGGCTGGACCTGCTTGTCCGCGGTGTCCGTCATGAGGCGGGGGACGCCGACGCCGACGCCGCGGACTCGTCGTACGGGCCGATCCACTGCTCGTACAGCTTCTTGTACGTGCCGTCGGCCTTCGCGTCCGTGATCGCCTTGTTGAGGGCGGCGAGGAGCTTGGTGTTGCCCTTCTTCACCGTGAAGCCGTACTGCTCACCGGTGTTGAGGTTGTCCGCCACCGTGAAGGCGTCGGCGTTGGCCTTGTCCTTGAGCCAGCCCTGGACGACCGGATAGTCGATGATCACGGCATCGACCTGGCCGGTGCGCAGGCCGTTGAGGACGGCGTCGGAGGACTCGAAGGAGACCGGGTCGAGGTCCTTGCCCTTGGCGTAGTCCTCGCCGGTCGTCTGTGCCTGGGCGCCGACCTTCTTGCCCTTGAGGTCGGCGGCGGAGGCGATGCCGCTCTTCTTGTCGACGAGGACGGCCTGCGTCGCGTCGAAGTAGGGGTCGGAGAAGTCGACGTTCTTCTTGCGTTCCTCGGTGATGGTCATGCCGGCCGCGCCGAGGTCGCACTGACCGGCGTTGAGGAAGGCGCCCGTCTTGAAGTTCTCGAAGGGCGTGTCGAGGATCTCCTGCTTCACGCCGAGATCGCCCGCGACCAGGTCGACGAGCGACACGTCGAAGCCCTGCACCTTGCCGTCGATCTCCGACTGGAAGGGCGGGTAGGGCAGGTGGGTGCAGACGGTGAGTTGCCCCGCCTTGACGACCTCCACGCCGCCGGCGGCGGTCTTCGCGGCGCTGCCGCCGTCGTCGTCCGAGGAGCAGCCGGCCACGAGCAGGAGCCCGGCCGTCGCGGTGGTGGCGGCAAGGATGCGGGACCGTCGTCCGGGGACCGTGTTCACGGGGACCTCCTGTGGGGGGACTGTGAGTTCTGATGATAAGGAGACGTTTGGCTTTCTCAAACCATTCCCATGGTCGCGGGGCAGCGTGGCCTGTGGTTCCGAGGCTGCTGGGTCTCGCATCCCGCCAGTCCTAGGCCCTGTCGTCACATTCCCGTCGTCCGCCCGAAGGGCGGGCCCTGCGGCGGCGTGGGGGCACCTCCCGCTCGAGCGAAGCCGAGAGTGGGGGAGCGTGCTCTCGGCGTGCCGGGCGCAGGCCCTCGTACTGGTTGTACGTGGGTCTGTGTCCGGTGCGGCGAGTGGGGGCCCCTCCCACGCCCTTAAGGCAGTGGGGGAGCGTGCATGGCGTCGCAGGGCAGGCGGGAGTTTGACGACAGGGCCTAGGGTCAGGAAGCTCTCCGGTTAGTCTCGACTCGACTTACCTACCCCGCGAATCGAAGAGAGCACCACCGTGACCACGCACCCCTTCCTGGACCTGGCGCCACTGACCGCCGCGCGCTTCGCGTCGATCGAGGACCGCGTGGCGCGGCTGCTCGGCACCGAGCAGGACGTCGTGATCATGCAGGGCGAGGCGCTGCTGCCCCTGGAAGGCGCCATCCGGGCGACCGCCGGCCCCGGTACGACGGCCCTCAATGTCGTCACGGGCCCCTACGGGCAGACCTTCGGCGACTGGCTGCGGGACTGCGGTGCCACGGTCGTCGACCTCACCGTGCCTTTCCACACGGCGGTCACGGCCGCGCAGATCCGGGAGGCGTTCGCCGAGCACCCGGAGATCGACTTCGTCTCCCTGGTGCACGCGGAGGCCGCCACCGGCAACACCAACCCGGTCGCGGAGATCGGCGAGGCCGTACGGGAACACGGCGCCCTCTTCTACCTCGACGCCGTCGCCTCGGTCGGCGCCGAGCCGGTGCTGCCGGACGCGTGGGGCGTGGACCTGTGTGTGATCGGGGCGCAGAAGGCGATGGGCGGGCCGGCCGGGGTGTCGGCGGTGTCGGTGAGCGAGCGGGCGTGGGCGCGGATGGCGGCGAACCCGGGGGCTCCCCGACGGTCGTACCTCTCGCTCCTCGACTGGAAGGAGCGCTGGATCGACGGCGGCCGACGCGCCCTCCTGCACGCTCCCGCCCAGCTGGAGATGCTCGCGCTGGAGGCGTGCGTCGAGCGGATCGACGCGGCGGGGCTGGATGCGGTGATCGCCCGGCACACCACCGCGGCGGCGGCCACCCGGGCGGGGGCGCTCGCGCTGGGCGGCGGCCTGGAGCCGTATGTGTACGAGGCCGAGGACGCGGCGCCGGTCGCCACGACGCTGCGGACCCCCTCCGGGGTCGTCGCGTCGGAGCTGGTGGCGAGCGCGCTGGCCGCCGATCCGGCGCTGCCGCTGGCGGCGGGCGGGGGCGCGCTGGCCAAGGAGATGATCCGGGTCAACCACTACGGGGCCGACGCGACGCGCGAGGCGGTGCTCGGGAGCCTGGTCGCGCTGGGGGCGGCGCTGGCGGAGCGGGGGCTCGTGGTGGACGTGGCCGGGGCCCGGCGGGCCGTCGCGAATTCTCTGTGAATCCACCCCGCGAATACACACCGTGAATGCGCGTTGAAAATCGACAAGTAAATCCAGGAAATCCAGGGCAGCTCCCCGTATTCTTCTGCCCGCTTTTCGGCGACCTAAACGCAAAGATTTCGCGAACAAATCAAGTGAATTACATGATTGTGACGCACCCAACAACCCGCCCACTTTGTCTGGTTATTTACCGCGCAAAGCGGGCATTTCCATGCCTGCTGGATAACACATCGCCCCCTCATACGTAACCCCGACCGGCGATGCATTTTTGATTTTCTCTCGGTAAGTTCAATTTGCATGAGTGCCGTACTGACAGACCTGCAAATAGACCGCCCGGATGTGGCCGACGGGGCCGCGCTGTGGCGGATCGCCAGGGACTCGAAAGTTCTCGACCTCAACTCGTCGTACAGCTATCTGCTCTGGTGCCGGGACTTCGCCGCCACCTCGGTCGTCGCCCGGGACGCCGAGGGCGGACCGGTCGGCTTCGTCACCGGGTACGTCCGGCCGGACCGCCCGCACACCCTGCTCGTCTGGCAGGTGGCCGTCGACGCCGGCCACCAGGGGCGCGGGCTCGCCGCCGCGATGCTCGACGGACTGGCCCGGCGGGTCGCCGCCGAGCAGGGGATCACCGCCGTCGAGACCACCATCACGCCGGGCAACACCGCCTCGGAGCGGCTGTTCACCTCGTTCGCACAGCGCCACGGTGCCACCGTCGAGCGCGAAGTGCTGTTCGACGCGGGCCTGTTCCCGAAGGACTCCGTCGGCCAGGAGGGCGCGCACGACCCCGAGGTCCTGTACCGCATCGGCCCCCTCACCGACCTCTCCGGCTGACTCACCCCCCACTTCAAGGAGTTCACCGCCATGACCATCACCCAGCCCGACCTGAGCGTCTTCGAGACCGTCGAGTCGGAGGTGCGCAGCTACTGCCGCAGCTGGCCCGCCGTGTTCGACCGGGCACAGGGCAGCCGGATGTACGACGAGGACGGCCATGTCTACCTCGACTTCTTCGCCGGCGCCGGATCACTCAACTACGGCCACAACAACCCCGTACTCAAACGGGCGTTGATCGACTATCTGGAGCGGGACGGCGTCACGCACGGGCTCGACATGTCGACCACCGCCAAGCGCGCCTTCCTGGAGTCCTTCCAGGAGTTGGTGCTGCGACCCCGCGAACTGCCGTACAAGGTCATGTTCCCGGGGCCGACGGGCACCAACGCCGTTGAGGCGGCACTGAAGTTGGCGCGGAAGGTGAAGGGGCGGGAGGCCATCGTGTCCTTCACCAACGCCTTCCACGGAATGTCGCTGGGATCGCTGGCCGTGACCGGCAACGCCTTCAAGCGGGCCGGCGCCGGGATTCCGCTGGTGCACGGCACGCCGATGCCCTTCGACAACTACTTCGACGGTACGGTCCCCGACTTCCTGTGGTTCGAGCGGCTGTTGGAGGACCAGGGCTCCGGTCTCAACAAGCCGGCCGCCGTGATCGTGGAGACCGTGCAGGGCGAGGGCGGCATCAATGTGGCGCGCCCGGAGTGGCTGCGGGCGCTGGCCGACCTGTGCGAGCGCCAGGACATGCTGCTGATCGTCGACGACATCCAGATGGGCTGCGGGCGCACCGGCGCCTTCTTCTCCTTCGAGGAGGCGGGCATCGTGCCCGACATCGTCACCGTGTCCAAGTCCATCAGCGGGTACGGACTCCCCATGTCCCTCTGCCTGTTCAGGCCCGAGCTGGACATCTGGGAGCCGGGCGAGCACAACGGCACGTTCCGCGGCAACAACCCGGCGTTCGTGACGGCCGCGGCGGCGCTGGAGACGTACTGGTCCGACGGCTCCGCCATGGAGAAGCAGACGCGTGCCCGGGGTGAGCAGATCGAGGAGGCGCTGATCTCGATCGCCGAGGAGAACCTGGCCGACGTGAAGGAGTACCGGGGCCGGGGGCTGGTCTGGGGCATGGAGTTCCACGAGAAGGGGCGCGCGGGGCGGGTCGCGAAGCGCGCCTTCGAACTCGGGCTGCTCATCGAGACGTCCGGCCCCGAGGGCGAGGTCGTGAAGCTGCTGCCGGCGCTCACCATCACACCCGAGGAACTGGACGAGGGCCTGCGCGTCGTGGCCCGGGCCGTACGCGAAACCACAGAAACCGCAGAAACCGTCTGAGAAAGGGGTTGTTGAACACGTGATCGTCCGTTCGTTCAAGGACATCGAAGGCACCGACCGGCATGTGAGGTCGGCGTCCGGCACCTGGGAGAGCAAACGCATCGTCCTCGCCAAGGAGCGGGTCGGCTTCTCGCTCCACGAGACCGTTCTGTACGCGGGCACGAAGACGTCGATGTGGTACGCGAACCATGTCGAGGCCGTCGTGTGCGTCGAGGGCGAGGCCCTGCTGACCGACGACGAGACCGGGCGGACGTACACGATCACCCCCGGCACCATGTACCTCCTCGACGGGCACGAGCGGCACACGATGCGGATCAAGGAGGACTTCCGCTGCCTGTGCGTCTTCAACCCGCCCGTGACCGGCCGCGAGGACCACGACGAGAACGGCGTCTATCCCCTGCTGACGGAACCCGACCCCGACCCCGGCTTCGACCACGAGGAGGTCTGACACCCATGTCACCCACATCCACGCTCACCGACCTGTACCCCACCCGTGGCGCCACCGAGGTGTCCGCCCCGCGCCAGGACCCGGTCGTCTGGGGCGCGCCCGGTACGCCCGGGCCGTTCTCCACCGCCGAGGTCATGGCGTACGAGCGGGACGGCTTCCGGGCGATCGACCGGCTCCTCGATGACGACGATGTCGCGCTCTACCGGGCCGAGTTGGAACGGCTGATCGCCGATCCCGCGATCCGGGCCGACGAGCGGTCGATCATCGAGCCGAAGTCGAAGGAGATCCGGTCGGTCTTCGAGGTGCACCGGATCAGCGAGGTGTTCGCGCGGCTCGTCCGGGACGAGCGGGTCGTCGGGCGGGCCCGGCAGCTCCTCGGCTCCGACGTGTACGTCCACCAGTCGCGGATCAACGTCAAGCCGGGTTTCGGGGCCGGCGGCTTCTACTGGCACTCCGACTTCGAGACCTGGCACGCCGAGGACGGTCTGCCCAACATGCGCACGGTGTCCGTCTCGATCGCGCTGACCGAGAACCTCGACACCAACGGCGGCCTGATGATCATGCCGGGCTCGCACCGGACGTTCCTCGGCTGCGCGGGGGCCACGCCCGAGGACAACTACAAGAAGTCGCTCCAGATGCAGGACGCCGGCACCCCGTCCGACGAGGCGCTGACCTCTCTGGCCGGCGAGTACGGCATCAAGTTGTTCACGGGCAGGGCGGGTTCGGCGACCTGGTTCGACTGCAACTGCATGCACGGGTCCGGTGACAACATCACACCGTTCCCGCGCAGCAACGTCTTCATCGTGTTCAACAGCGTGGAGAACCAGGCGGTGGAACCGTTCGCGGCACCGGTGCGCCGGCCTGAGTTCATCGGGGCGAGGGATTTCACTCCGGTGAAGTGAGGTCTCTTCCGGTCGGCGGAGCCGACCCGCGGCGAAGCCGCAATCGGACACAGCATTGAGGCCAGGGATTTCACTCCGGTGAAGTAGCTCTTCTCCGGCCGCAGGGCGGCCCGTTCACCGGGCCGCCCTGCGCCGTGTACCGGCCGTCGGTTCAGCCGGACAGGACGTCCAGGAGCCGGTCGACGTCCGAGGGCGTGTTGTAGAGGTGGAAGGCCGCGCGCAGATTTCCGGCCCGGTCGGAGACCTCGACCCCGGCGCGGCTCAACTCGGCCTGCCGGTGCCCGAGTTTCGGTACGGACACGATGGCCGAGCCGGGGGCGGGGACGGGCTGGTGGCCCAGTCGGTCCAGCCCGGCGCGGAACCGGTCGGCGAGCGCGAGGTCGTGGGCGCGTACGGTGTCGACGCCCAACTCCTCGATCAGGGCGAGGGAGTGGCGGGCGCCGGCGTAGGAGAACAGGCTCGGGCTCTCGTCGAACCGCCGCGCTGAGTGGGCGAGTTCACGCACCGGGCCGTAACAGCTGTCCCAGGGCACCTCGCCCGCGACCCAGCCCGCGAACACCGGCGTCAGACCGCCCATGTCCTCGGGTACGACGAGGAAGGCCACGCCCCGCGGGCAGACGAGCCACTTGAAGGCGACGGAGGAGACGTAGTCGTAGGCGTCCGCGTCGACCGGCAGCCAGCCGGTGGCCTGGGAGGCGTCGACGTACGTACGGGCGCCGTGCTCACGGGCGGCCTCGCGGAGCGCGGGCAGGTCGACGATGCGTCCGTCGGCGGACTGGGCGGCGCTGACGGCGACGAGGGCGGTGCCCGGCCGGACGGACTCGGGGATCCGCTCCAGCGGCACGGTCCGTACCTTCAGGTCCCCGCGTACGTGGAACGGGTTGAGGACGGAGGTGAAGTCGTCCTCGGCGGTGAGGACTTCGGCGCCGGCGGGCAGCGAGGCGGCGATCAGCGCGCTGTAGACGGCGACCGAGGCCCCGGCGGCGACCCTGCGGTCGGACACCCCGACGAGCCGCGCGAAGGCGGACCGCGACGCCTCCACGTCGGCGAACATGTCCTGCGCCTGACCGTCGGCCACCGACTGCACGGCGTCGCGCATGGCGGTCACCGCGCGGGCAGGGAGGAGCCCGGTGCTCGCAGTGTTCAGATAGGTGTTCTTCGGAGCGAACTCGGCACGGACGAGGTTGCGGAGGTTCTCGGAGGTCTCCATAGGGACAACTGTGCGGCCCGTTGATCCCCTCGTCCATTGCCGAATTCTGCACGGCACCGCAAAGGGATGCTTATGCATAGCCCCTGAGCTGCGGTTTTCTGGCCTACTGGGACTGCTGGGGTACGGCGCAACCGTCGGGCCCGCAGACCTCGGCGCCCGCGCCTGCCTCCGACTGGACGACCTTGAGGGGCGCGGGCCGCTCCCCCCACGCCTGGGTGAGCGCCTGGGCGAAGGCCTCGACGGGCTGGGCGCCGGAGACGCCGAACTTGCGGTCGAGGACGAAGAACGGCACACCGTTGGCGCCCAGTTCGGCGGCCTCGCGCTCGTCGGCGCGCACGGCGTCGGCGTACGCGTCCGGGTCGGCGAGTACGCCTCGTACCTCGTCCGCGTCGAGACCGGCGGAGACCGCGAGCTCCACGAGCCGCTCGTCGTTGCCGAAGACGGACTGCTCCTCGGCGAAGTTCGCCCGGTAGAAGAGCTGGATCAGCTCGTCCTGGCGCCCCTTGTCCTTCGCGAGGTGGAGCAGCCGGTGCATGTCGAAGGTGTTGCCGTTGTCACGGTCCCGGGTGCGGTACGCGAGCCCCTCGGCGGCGGCCTGCGCCCCCAGGTTCTCCTCGCCGGCCTGCGCCTGCGCCTCGCTCATGCCGTACTTCTTGGAGAGCATCGTGAGGACGGGCTGGATGTCGCCCTTGGCGAGCCCCGGGTCCAGCTCGAAGGACCGGTGCACCACCTCGACGCCGTCACGGTGCGGGAAGGCGTCGAGCGCCTTCTCGAATCGGGCCTTGCCGACATAGCACCAGGGGCAGGCGATGTCGCTCCAGATCTCGACGCGCATGTCTTCGGCTCTCCAGGTCGTACGGGTACGGAGACACCCTCCGCTGAGTGGATGAACGTTCAAGCAGTGCGGATCATTCCCGGGCGCCTGTGCCCACTCAGGGGCGCGGGGAACTGCGCGACCAGCCCCCACAGACCCGCACCCGCCCGACAACCTGACCCGCCGCCCCCGACGGCGCCCGGCTCAAGCCCAGCGCAGCGCTCAGCTGCCGTCCCGCAGGTCCTTCGGCCAGTCCGGGCGGAACTCGATGTGGTCGTACGTCACCACACACCCCTCCCCCATCGGCGACTGGGTCATGAAGCCGATCAGGGCCGCGTCCGTCTCCTTCTCGTCACCGAGGGTGAACAGGCGGATGAAGGTCCACTTCTCGCCGTCGCGCGAGGCGTGGAAGGCGAAGGCCCGGCCGGTGCGGCTGATCCGGAGCCAGACCGAACTGCCGTCCACGGTGAAGGAGTTGGCGTCGTCGGAGTGTCCCCGGGTGACCACTGTGCAGACGGTGGGTACGTCCGGGGAGTTCTCCAGGCAGAGCTTGGCCCACGCCCGCTCGCCGACATGGATGTAGAGCACCCCGGCGTCGAAGGCCCCCGCGAACCCGACGGTGACACGGGCGATCAGCTGGAAGTCGCCATGGGGTGCGCCGAGCAGACGCGGCGCGTCGGACGCGGGATCCAGCGCCTCCCCGGTGGGCGACACGAACCGGTCCTGCCGGGGCCCGGCCCACCCGGTGAGCACCCCGTCCTCGAAGGACCAGTGTCCGTCGGGCCCATAAGTACGCAGGGGAAAGGGCAGTTGGGCAAATTCCAGGTCCATTGCCTGATTATCGCAGGCCCAGACGGGCGCCCCGATAGGGGCGCGGGGAACTGCGCGACAAGCCACAACGGGCAAGCAGCCGCGAAATCCACCGCACCCCAAAGCCGCTAGCGCTCCAGCTGACCGTTGAATCGACGCGGCAACCCCAGCACGTTCTCGTCCCGCAGCTCGACCGGCAGCAGCGCGGCAGGCGTGTTCTGGTAGGCAACCGGCCGCAGCCACCGCTCAACAGCCGTACCGCCGACGGAAGTCGACGTCGACGTGGTGGCCGGGTACGGCCCCCCGTGATGCTGGGCCGCGGCCACAGCGACACCGGTCGGCCACGCGTTCACGAGCACACGCCCGGCAAGCGGCGTCAGCTCGGCCAGGATCTCCGCCCCGCGTCCCTCGCCCGCGGCCTCCTCGGCCGAGAGGTGGACCGTGGCCGTCAGGTTCCCGGGCAGCCGCGAGAGAACGGCCGTCGCCTCGGCGTCGTCCTCGTAGCGGGCCACGACGGTGACCGGCCCGAAGCACTCCTCCAGGAGCAGGTCGTACGACCCCTCCGACACCAGCTTCTCGGCCGCCACCGTGAGGAACCCCGCGCTGACCGTGTGCTCGCCGCCCGCACCCGGCGTCACCGGGGACTCGACCTCGGGCAGCTCGCCGCGCTCGGCGACCCCGGCGACGAAGTTGTCGCGCATCCGGTGGTCCAGGAGAACACCGGAGGCGGTGTCGCTGACCGCGTCCGTCAGGGACTTCAGCATGCGGTCGCCCGCCGCGCCGGCCGGCGCCAGCACCAGGCCCGGCTTCACGCAGAACTGACCGACGCCCAGTGTCATGGAGCCCGCGAGCCCCGTGCCGATGGCCTCGGCACGCTCGACTGCGGCCGCCTCCGTGATCACCACGGGGTTCAGCGAGCCCAGCTCACCGTGGAACGGGATCGGCACCGGCCGGGCCGCCGCCGCGTCGAAGAGGGCACGGCCGCCTCGTACGGAACCGGTGAAGCCGGCCGCCGAGACCAGCGGGTGCTTGACGAGCTCCACGCCCGCCTCGAAGCCGTGGACCAGGCCGACGACGCCCTCGGGGATGCCGTGCGGGGCCGCGGCCCGGCGCAGGACGGCCGCGACCAGCTCGGACAGGCCCGGGTGGTCCGGGTGCGCCTTGACGACCACCGGGCAGCCCGCCGCGAGCGCGCTCGCGGTGTCGCCACCGGCCACGGAGAAGGCGAAGGGGAAGTTGGAGGCCGAGTAGACGGCGACGACGCCCAGCGGGACCTTGTAGCGGCGCAGGTCCGGGATCGGCGGGGTCGCGGTGTCGTCGGGGTGGTTGATGACGACGCCGAGGAACTCGCCCTCGTCGACGATGTCCGCGAAGGCCCGCAGCTGGTAGCAGGTGCGGGCGAGTTCGCCGGTGAGGCGGACCGGGCCGAGCGCGGTCTCCGCGTCGCCGGCCTCGACGAGCTGCTCCTTGGCCGCTTCGAGGTGCTCGGCGGCGCTGCGCAGGAAGGCCGCGCGGACCGTGCGGTCGGCAAGGGCGGGGCGGGCGGCGTGCGCCGCGCGGACGGCGGCGTCCACCTCCTGGGCCGTGGCCTCGACAGCGACCTGCTCCCGCTGCTTCCCGGTACGGGGGTCGACACTCCAGACTGGTGCTGCTGCCACCGGGGGTCCCTCCAGATTGTGTTGCGAGTTTGTGCTGCCGCTTGAAATGCGCAGTTCTTGTGTCATCCACCAGGGCGTTCGATATGCTGAACGCTGTCTCTGATGATGAATATGCTGTTGGAGACTATTTCCCGTCGAACGAAGGGGTCAAGGGCGATGTCGGCAGCTGAGACAGGCGGCGGGGCGCAGGTCAAGTCCGCGGTACGGACCGTTGAACTGCTGGAATACTTCGCCGGTCGTCCCGGCATGCACTCCCTGGCGGCGGTCCAGGAGGCCGTCGGTTACCCCAAGTCCAGTCTCTACATGCTGCTGCGTACGCTCGTCGACCTCGGTTGGGTCGAGACCGATGCTACGGGTACGCGGTACGGCATCGGCGTACGGGCCCTGTTGGTCGGTACCTCGTACATCGACGGCGACGAGGTGGTCGCGGTGGCCCGGCCGACCCTCGACCGGCTCTCCGACGACACGACGGAGACCATCCACCTGGCCCGGCTCGACGGCACGAACGTCGTCTATCTCGCCACCCGCCAGTCGCAGCACTATCTGCGCCCCTTCACCCGGGTCGGGCGCCGGCTGCCCGCCCACTCGACCTCCCTCGGCAAGGCGCTGCTGGCCACCCACAGCGACGAGCAGGTCCGCAAGCTGCTCCCGGAGACGCTGCCCGCGCTGACCGAGCACACGATCACCGACCGGGAGAAGCTCATCGAGGAGCTGAACCTGGTGCGCGAGCAGGGCTTCGCGGTGGACCGCGAGGAGAACACGCTGGGGCTGCGCTGCTTCGGCGTGGCGATCCCGTACCGCACCCCCGCGCGGGACGCGATCAGCTGCTCGGTGCCGGTCGCCCGGCTCACCCCGGCCCACGAACAGATGGTCAAGGACGCCCTCTTCGACGCGCGCGACCGGCTGACGCTGGCCACGAGGAGGCTCTGAGCGATGCGGTACACAGCTGCCACGGAGGTCGAACTCCGCGAGGTCCACGACAGCGACCTGCCCGTCTTCTTCCGGCAGACGAATGACCCCGAGTCGCTGCGGATGGCCGCGTTCACGGCGCAGGACCCGACCGACCGGGACGCCTTCGACGCCCACTGGAAGCGGATCCGCGCCGCGTCGGACGTGGTGCCGCGCACGGTCCTCGTCGACGGTGACGTGGTGGGCAGTGCGGCGGTGTACGGGGAGCCGGGCTCCCGCGAGGTCACGTACTGGATCGACCGCTCCTACTGGGGCCGCGGTATCGCGACGGCCGCCCTGCGCGCGCTTCTCGCCGCCGTCCCGGAACGCCCGCTGCACGCGCGTGCCGCCGCCGACAACGCGGGCTCGCTGCGGGTCCTGGAGAAATGCGGTTTCCGCGTCTCCGGGCACGACCGGGGGTACGCGAACGCCCGCGGCGCGGAGATCGACGAGGTCGTGCTGACGCTGGACGCGTGAGCCTCGTACCGCCTCACGCGTTTTCTCGCGTTTCATGAATCCGTCATGAGAAACCGGGCGGAAGGGAACGTTCCGCTCGGTGCCGGTCGTCTTCAGACGGGATGAACAAGACGATCAGGCGCGCTTCCGTCTTCTCGCTGCTGCTCGTGCTCGCTCTGCTGGTCAGGGCGACATGGGTGCAGTTCTACGACGGTCAGGCGCTCGCGGACGACAGCCAGAACCGGCGGAACGCGATCGCGTTGTACGCGAATCCGCTCGGGAACATCATCGTGGCCGGCGAGTCGGTCACCGGCTCGAAGGAGACGAGCAGCGGCGATCTCAAGTACCAGCGGACGTACACGGACGGCGAGCTCTACGCGGCCGTGACCGGCTACAGCACGCCGTTGTTCGCGCCGACGCAGCTGGAGGGCATCTACAAGAACGTGCTCGACGGCTCGGACAGCCGGCTGACGACCGTCATGGACACGGTCACCAACGCGCACGCCGCCCCGGGGAACGTGATCACGACGATAGACCCGGATGTGCAGAAGGCGGCGTACGCGGCGCTCGGTGACAAGAAGGGCGCGGCCGTCGCCATCGACCCGAAGACCGGGAAGATCCTCGCGATGGTCTCCACACCGTCGTACGACCCGTCGACGATCACCGGGGCGAGCGACGGCAGCACCTGGACCGCGCTCAACAAGGACGCCGACAAACCGCTGGTCAACCGCGCGATACGGCAGCCTCTGCCGCCGGGTTCGACGTTCAAGCTGGTGGTCGCGGCGGCGGCTCTGGAGGACGGGCTGTACGGGTCGGTGGACGACCGTACGGACAGCCCGGACCCGTACCCGCTGCCCGGGACGATCCGGAACCTGACGAACGAGAATCCGAACGCGCCCTGTGAGAACGCCACGATCCGGGTCGCGCTCCAGTACTCCTGCAACAACGTGTTCGGGAAGATGGCCGTCGACCTCGGGCAGGACAAGCTCAGGGCGATGGCGGAGAAGTTCGGCTTCAACGACGACGCGCAGGACGTGCCGGTGCGGGCGTACACGAGCGTGTACCCCTCGGACATGGAGAAGTCGGAGACCGCGCTGACGGGCATCGGGCAGTTCGATGTCACGGCGACGCCGTTGCAGATGGCCATGGTGTCCGCCGCGATCGCCAACGGCGGCAAACTGGTCTCGCCGCACATGGTGTCCCAGGTCACGAACTCCGACGGGGATGTGCTCCAGGACTACGACAGCGAGGCGTCGACGAAGGAGATCATCAGCTCGGACACGGCCGAGCAGCTCCAGTCCGCGATGCAGACGGTTGTCGCCGACGGTACCGGGAGCAACGCGCAGATACCGGGCGCGACGGTGGGCGGTAAGACGGGTACGGCTCAGCACGGCGAGAACAACAGCCAGACGCCGTATGCCTGGTTCACGTCTTATGCGAAATCTGATTCCACCGGGAAGGAGGTTGCCGTGACGGTGCTGGTCGAGCAGTCGGGGGCGGCTCGGTCCGAGGTGAGTGGGAACGGGCTGGCGGCGCCTGTCGCCAAGGCGATGATGCAGGCTGCGCTGGCTGGGTGAGTTTTCGGGTGCGGCGCCGTCGTGGTTTTTCGCGCAGTTCCCCGCGCCCCTATCAAGGGCGCGGGGTTACCTGTGCCGGAACTTACTTGGTACCGAAGAGCTGCTCGATCGGGTCGATCGCGAAGTAGATCAGGAACAACGCGCTCGTGCCCCACAGCAGCCAGTGGACCTCCTTCGCCTTGCCGACGACCGCCTTGATGAGGACGTAGGTCACGAAGCCCGCGCCGATGCCGTTGGTGATGGAGTACGTGAACGGCATCACGGCGATCGTCAGGAACGCGGGGATGGCGATCTCGTACTTGTCCCAGTCGATGTGCTTGACCTGGGTCATCATCAGGAATCCGACCGCGACCAGGGCGGGCGCGGCGGCCTGCATCGGGACGATGGTCAGGATCGGTGTCAGGAAGAGCGCGCAGGCGAACAGGCCGCCGGTGATCAGGTTGGCGAAGCCCGTACGGGCACCCTCGCCGACGCCCGCCGCCGACTCGATGTACGAGGTCGCCGAGGACGACGAGCTCGCGCCGCCCGCCACTGCCGCCGCGCCGTCGATGAGCAGCACGCGGCCCAGGTTCGGGACCTTGCCGTCCTTGTCGAGGAGGCCGGCCTCGCCGGTGATGCCGACGACCGTGCCCATGGTGTCGAAGAAGTCCGACAGGACCAGGGTGAAGACCAGCAGGACCACGGTGATCACCGTGGTCTCACTGAACGCGCCGAACAGGCTGAAGTCGCCGATCAGCCCGAAGTCGGGGGTGTCCGCGATCTTGTCGGGCCAGGCCGGCGTGGTCAGGCCCCAGCTCTTGATGTCGGCGACCGAGTTGATGACGAGCGCGACGAGCGTCATCGTGACGATGCTGATCAGGATCGCGCCCTTCACCTTGCGCGCGATCAGACCGATGGTCAGCAGGACGCCGAGACAGAAGACCAGGACGGGCCAGCCGCTGAGCGTGCCCGTACCGCCGAGCTGCACCGGGACCGTGGTGCTCGCGACGTCGGGGATGCGGGTGACGAAGCCGGCGTCGACGAAGCCGATGAAGGCGATGAACAGGCCGATGCCCACGCCGATCGCCGCCTTGAGCGGCCCCGGTATCGCGTGCATGATCGCCTCGCGGAGGCCGGTCAGCACAAGGACGCAGATCAGCAGCCCCTCAAGGACGACCAGGCCCATCGCGTCGTCCCAGCTCATCAGCGGGGCGATCTGGAAGGCGACCACCGCGTTGAGGCCGAGACCGGCGGCGAGCGCGAGCGGGAGGTTGCCGCCGACGCCCATGATGATCGTCATCACCGCGGCCACGAGGGCGGTGGCGGTGACGAGCTGGACGCTGTCGAGCTGGTGCCCGAACTTGTCCTTGGCGCTGCCCAGGATGATGGGATTCAGGACAAGGATGTAGGCCATCGTGAAGAACGTGGCGAAGCCGCCGCGTATCTCACGGGTGAAGGTGGATCCCCGCTCGGAGATCTTGAAGAAGCTGTCGACGCTGTTCGCCGCGGGGGGCGCGGCGCCCGACCGGTCAGCCACCTTCTGTGGTTCGGACATGACGGTTACTCCTCGTTGCCTGAATGATCTGTGTGCGGATGCTGGCTGGATTGTTCCTGTGTTGAACCGTTCTCAGGTTTTCTCCGTGTTACGGAATCAGGATCGACCGGTCGTACGACACTCGAAGGGCCGTACGTACGCCTGATACTCTCTCGGCTCTCGCGCCAAACGATCACCGTCTCTTCACTGGCGCACCACAGTGGCCGTATACGTGGACACCCGGCTCCGGCCGGCGGTCGCCGCTGCCAGGGAAAACTCAGCGAAGACTAAGGGGGAGAGGTCGCCCGTGGGCACTGTCGTCGACGACGCAGCCTCCGTGGAGTTCCATGCCTTCTTCGAGCGGCACTACGCCGAACTCGCGCGCCTGGCCCACCTGTTGACGGGCGAGGCGGATGCCGCCGACGATCTGGCGGCGGACGCGCTGCTCGCGCTGTGGCACCGCTGGGACCGGGTGCGGGCCGCCGATCATCCGGTGGCGTACGCGCGTGGCGTGGTCGCGAACCTGGCCAAGACCCGGATTCGCAGCGCGGTCCGGGAGCGCCGGAGGATCACGCTGTTCTGGTCGCAGCGCGAGGAGAAAACGGAGAATCCCGACATACCCGGCGTCGTCGACGTCCAGGAGGCCCTGCGTCGGCTGCCGTTCCGCAAGCGGGCATGTGTGGTGCTCCGGCATGCTTTCGACCTCTCGGAGAAGGACACGGCGCTCGCGCTGGGAGTTACTGTCGGTACGGTGAAGAGCCAGACGTCCAAGGGAATGGCCGAACTGCAGCGGCTCCTTGGTTCGGACGAGGCCCCGCTTCGAATGCGTACTCCGGTGCGCACCACCGGCGGAGCGGGAGGAAGGAACCGATGAGGACGCCGCACGACGAGCTGCGCGCCGGGCTGCGCGAGGCGGCCGAGGCGTACGAGCCCGACCGCGCGCGCATCCTCGCGCGGGTCGAGCGCGGTATGGCCGCCGGTCCCGAGGAGAAGCACACCCGGCGCCGGGCGACGCGTCCCCCGCTGCTGGCCTGGGCGCGGGTCGCCGGTGCCACCGCCGCGGTCTCCGGGATTCTCGCGATGGGCGGCTACGCGCTGGCCTCCGCGGTGAAGAGCGACGAGACCCCGGCCGATCCGACCGTCTCGGTCTCCCCGCTGCCGACCCCCTCGCCGGACGCGACCAGCCGGGCCCCGATCCAGCCGGCTCCCGATCCGTCGGGTGGCAACGCCCAGGACGAGGAGCCGAGTTCGACGCCGACACCGACCCCCACTCCGACGCCCAAGGCCTCGAACACGGCGTCGGCGCCGGCCGCGAAGGGCACCGAGGACGGCCCCCTGTGGTCGGACGGTTCCGTCGACCCGCACAGCAACGACTTCTGGGCGCAGAGCAACGTCACCATCAAGTCGTCCGAGCAACTCACCTCGCTCACCGTCGAGTTGAGGATCGCGCTGACCGGCGGGGTCACCTCCGCGGGTGCCTGGCGGTCGGCTCCGGAGGGCGACTTCGAGCTGACGGTCGCCGAGCGCGACGACTTCCTGGTCTACACGTGGGTGCTCAAGGAGGGCCACACGGTCCAGCCCGGCGAGTGGGTCTTCGCGGGCCAGTACGACCACACGCGCGGCGGCCGGGACGCGAAGGACGACACCTATGCGGTGACGGCCGAAGCAGCGGGTCAACAGCTCGCAGTGAAGGGCGACTTCGCAGGCCAGGACGACAACGACGAGTCCGACGAGGGCGATTCGTGAAGGTCCAGCGGCCCCACAGGCCCAACTCGTAAAGAAATTCAGCAGACTCGGCAACCCTTTCCCCACGGGTGGCGACCAGGAGACGCACACATCTCCTCACCACCCAAGGAACCCGGTTCATGACTGCACGAGTCGAACAGCGCGTCCGCCACCGCCGTCGGGTCACCGGACGACGGGCCGTGATCGGCGGCGCCGCCGCTCTGAGCCTGACCGCGGGGGCGGTCCTGACGACGACGCTGATGTCGTCCGCCGGTGCCACCGCCACCTGGCCGACGGCCAAGGGCAGCAAGGCCGTGTCGTCGACGATCTCGGTGTCGGGCACATTAGACGGCAAGCTGCAGAAGTTCTTCGGCAGCGGCGCGCTCGGCAACGCGAGCCAGGACGAGGGCCAGGACCCGATCTTCGAGCTGAAGGACGGCGCGGTCCTCAAGAACGTGATCATCGGTACCCCGGGCGCGGACGGCGTCCACTGCACCGGCTCCTGCACGCTGGAGAACGTGTGGTGGCTGGACGTCGGCGAGGACGCCGCCAGCTTCAAGAGCAAGAAGTCGACGGCCGTGTACAAGGTGGTCGGCGGCGGTGCGAGGTCGGCCTCCGACAAGGTGTTCCAGTTCAACGGGGCCGGCAAGCTCAGCATCACCGGCTTCCACGTCGAGAACTTCGGCAAGCTGGTGCGCTCCTGCGGCAACTGCAAGACGCAGTACAAGCGCACGATCGTGATCAGTGACATCGACGCGACCGTGCCGGGCAAGGTGCTGGTCGGCGTGAACGCGAACTACGGCGACACGGCCACACTCAGCAAGATCAGGATCTACGGCGATCCCAAGAAGAAGATCAAGCCGTGTGTGCGCTTCAAGGGCAACAACACAGGCAAGGAGCCGACCGAGATCGGCAGCGGAGCGGATGGAACCACCTGCAAGTTCTCGCCATCTGACATCACGTACAAGTAAGTGAGCCTTCAAGTAAGACGGAGTCGGCACCCTTGAGCACGCACAAGAGAAACATCGGTCGTCGCAGGCTGCTGGCCGCTTCCGCCGTGGGCGTGGCCGGTACGGGCGCCGCGGTGGCGGCCGGCAGCGGTCTGCTGTCCTCCGCATCGGCGGCGACTTTCGGCCACACCGACGACGGTTCGAGCTTCGTGATCAACACGGGGGCCTCGCTCGTCTTCAAGATCTCCAAGTCGACCGGCGACCTCACGTCCCTGGTCTACCGGGGCAAGGAGTACGAGGGCTACGGGGGCAGGCACTCGCACGTCGAGTCGGGGCTCGGCGCGTCCACAGTGACCGTCAAGCAGTCCGGGTCGACGATCCTGGTCAAGGTCGCGCACGGGGCGATCACCCAGTGGTACGCGGCCCGCAGCGGCCAGAACAACGTCTACCTGTGGACGAACAAGGCGGACGCCTCCTTCACGGCGACCCGTTTCCTGGTCCGCCTCAAGCCGGGGATGTTCCCGAACGAGGGGTCGGACTCCTGGATCGAGGCCTCCGACAAGGTCATCGAGGCCGGGGACGTCTGGAAGCGCGCGGACGGCACCACGCACTCCAAGCACTACTCGGGCAAGCGGGTCATCGACTACGACCACATCGGCTTCACCACCGGTTCGGCCGGCCTGTGGATCGTGCGCTCCAACCACGAGAAGGCGTCCGGCGGCCCCTTCTACCGCTCGCTGCTGCGCCACTCGAACGACAAGGGCGCGGGGCTGTACGAGATCCTGCACTACAACCAGGCCCAGACGGAGCCGGAGCGTTTCGGCTTGCAGGGTCCGTACGTCCTCGCCTTCACGGACGGCGGCGCCCCCTCGTCCTCGCTCTCCGCGGCCAAGCTCGACACCTCCTGGGTGGACGGGCTCGGCATCACCGGCTGGGTCGGGGCGGCCGGGCGCGGCAAGGTGGCCGGCGTCGGCATCAAGGGCATGGACGCGACGTACCCGTACACCATGGGCTTCGCGAACGCGGGCGCCCAGTACTGGGCGAAGGCCGCTTCCGGCACCGGCGCCTTCTCCTGCAAGGGGATGCTGCCGGGGACGTACACGCTGACCGTGTTCAAGGGTGAGCTGGCCGTGCACACCGCTTCGGTGACGGTGAGGGCGGGCGGCGCGACCGCGCTGAACAGCATCACCGTGGCCGGGGACCCGTCCGCCGCGAAGACGATCTGGCGGCTCGGGGACTGGGACGGCACGCCCGGCGAGTTCAAGAACGCCGAGCTGATGACGTACGCGCATCCGTCCGACGCCCGCGCGGCGAAGTGGACGGGGAACGTCACCATCGGCAGCGGCTCGGCGGCGGCATCCTTCCCGGCGTACATGTGGAACGGCGTCAACGACGGCATCCTCGTGTACTTCAAGCTGACGGCCGCCCAGGCCGCCGCCGCGCACACCCTGCGCATCGGTGTGACGGACGCCTTCTCCAACGGGCGCCCGCGCGTCACGGTGAACGACTGGGTGTCAGCCATCCCCTCGGCACCCGCGCAGCCCTCGACGCGCTCCCTCACCACGGGTTCGTACCGGGGGAACAACCGTACGTTCACGTACAGCGTCCCTGCCAGTGCGTGGAAGACGGACGCGGGGCAGTACAACGTACTGAAGATCAGCATCGTCAGCGGTTCGACCGGAACGGCGTTCCTGAGCCCCGGCACCTCCTTCGACTGCCTGGATCTGCTGGCCTGAGCCCCCCTCGGCCAGTCAGAAAAGAGCGCCCCAGCCAGTGACGACTGGCTGGGGCGCTCGCGCCCCGACAGGGGCGCGGGGAACTGCGCGACCAGCCACAACCGGCCCGCAGCTACCCAACTACCCTTTTCCCGCGCCTAGTTCATGGACGACCCGATGGCCGTCGAGTCCACCGTCAGGAAAGTGGTAGCCGGCAGCAAGCCGTTCGACCGACGAGCACCGTACGCGCTCGCCGGGTCCTTCGACTTCAGCGCCGGCGTCCAGACACCGCTGTCCCAGTTGTTCGCGGCCGACACCGTGGACCGGCCCAACTTGGACAGCGCCCCCTTGTTGCCCACCGCGAGGTTCCTCGCGAGGCGGGCCTTGCCGGTGGCGAAGTAGAAGCCGCACTGGGCGTTGGCGTACGCGGTGTTGCGGTTGAGCAGGATCGCGCCCGTGTTGGAGTTCTCCGTGAACCCGTGGAGGGTGTTGCCCCAGGCCGCGTTGTTGTTGACGAGGTGCGCGACCGAGGCGCCTCCCCCACCGAGCTTGAAGCCGTTGCCGTTGCCCTCGAAGGCGGTGTCGTTCCAGCGGTTCTTGCCGTTGCCGAAGGCCCAGGTGCGTTCGACGGTGACCGGCGAGGAGAACTGCCAGAGGTCGAGCCCGTCGTCCGCGTTGTTGTAGAGGCGGGCGCCGGTGATCCTGTTCCCCGTCCCGGAGCCGAACTTGATGGCGAGGCCGTCGGCGTTCTGGCCGTGGTTGGCGGGGTCGTAGTTCAGGTGACTGTCCAGGTTCTGCACGAGGTTGTCGCTGGTGCCGTCGCCGCGCAGGGTGAAGCCGGAGTCGCCGTTGCTCGCGGTGACGAGGTTCCTGAAGATCCCGCCGACGGACGAGGTGACGACGAAGCCCTGGGCCGGGGAGTTCTGGAAGGTGAGGTTCTGGACCGTCCAGTGGTCGCCGTAGATCCCGGCCAGCCAGGAACCGGCGGGCAGCTTGGAACCGTCGATCCGCACCTTCTCGCTGCCGTACGCCTGGAGCGTGATCCGCGCCGAACTCGTGCCGTTCGCCGTCGACTTGAGCGTGGCCGTCGGGTAGTACGTGCCGGCGCGCACCTGGATGACGGTACCGGCCGCCGCGTTCTTCACCGCGGCCTCCAGCTGAGCGGCGTTGGACACGGTGACCGTGCCGGTGGCAGCGTCGGCGCCGTCGGGCGAGAGGCCGAGGTAGACGCCGCCCGCACCCGAGGAGAGGGCCACCGCGGCGGCGATGGAGAGGGTGCGGGTTCTGCGGTGACGGCCGGTGCCGATGCGCACGGGACGTTCCTTTCCTCGGAGTCGGGACGGTGTTCGCTTCACGATGCGAGCCGGGTTGCGCCCCCGATGAGGTGGGGCCGCAACCCGGTTCTGCTGTCTTGTCGCCGCCCGGCTGAAAAGGGTTGCCGTGGTCCGTACGAAAGCGCACGAAACTTTCGGTCCCACCGGCCTCGTCCGCATCGATTGACGCGCTGTCCCCTGCTGGTGAGACTCCGAGGACGATCACCCAACAGAAACCATCAGACTCCCACAGGATGTGTCATGCGCCCCCACCTCGCCCGCACCTTCCTGCTCCCCCTCATCGCCCTGGCGGCCCTGCTCCTCGCCCTGCTGGCCGCCCCACCCAGCCCCGCCGCCTCAGGAGCACCACCCGTGACGCAGCAGAAGCAGGACGAGCAGAAGCCTGATCCCAAGTCCGCGCAGAAGTACGCCGGTTATCTCTTCGCCTACTTCACCGGCGAGGGCACGGCCGACGGCGAGCAGATCCGGTACGCCCTCAGCCGGGGCAACGACCCGTTGCACTGGCGGGAGTTGAACGCGGGCAAGCCCGTCCTCACCTCCACCACCGGCGAGAAGGGCCTGCGCGACCCGTTCGTGATCCGCTCCCCCGAGGGCGACAAGTTCTACATGATCGCGACCGACCTGCGCATGTACCGCAACAGCAGCGGGAGTTGGGACTACGTCCAGCGCCACGGCAGCAAGTCGATCATGGTCTGGGAGTCCACCGACCTGGTCCACTGGACCGACCAGCGCCTGGTGAAGGTCTCCCCCGAGGCCGCCGGCAACACCTGGGCCCCGGAGGCGTACTACGACGAGAAGCTCGACTCCTACGTCGTCTTCTGGGCGTCGAAGCTGTACGCCGACGACGACCCCGGGCACACCGGATCGACGTACAACAAGATGCTGTACGCGACGACGAAGGACTTCCGCACCTTCAGCGAACCGAAGGTCTGGGACGACCCGGGCTACTCGGTGATCGACTCGACTGTCGTGGAGCACAAGGGCACTTACTACCGCTACACGAAGGACGAGCGGGACCCCACCTCGTCCAGCCCCTGCTCGAAGTTCATCACCGCGGAGAAGTCGACCTCGCTGACGGACACCTCGTACGACTTCGTCGCCGACTGCGTCGGGAGCGGATCGATCGACCGGGGCGAGGGGCCGACGGTCTTCAAGTCCAACACCGAGGACAAGTGGTACCTGTTCATCGACGAGTACGGCGGTCGCGGCTACGTCCCCTTCGAGACCACCGACCTCGACTCGGGCAAGTGGACGATGTCCGCCAACTACCAGCTGCCCGTCAGCCCCCGCCACGGCACGGTCATGCCGGTGACACAGGCGGAGTACGACCGGCTGCTGGCCGCCTATCCGGAGACAGCGGCATCCGTCGTGGACGCCACGGCGAGTGGTCAGAAGGGGTATGCCGTCGTCACCGAGGCTGCCTCCAAGGTCGTGCTGCCGATGCGGCCCGATGCCGAACTCGGCCGCCTGGCACCGAAGTTGTGGGTCGGCGAGGGCGCGAAGGTGAGCCCCGCCTCCGGTACGCGACGTGACTTCCGCAAGCCGCAGAAGTACACGGTGACGGCGGCGGACGGGACGAAGCGCACCTGGACGGTCGAGGCCGTGCCCACCCGCAGCCCGGTGCTTCCGGGGCTGTATGCCGACCCCGACGTCCAGTACCTGGACGGCCGTTACTGGATCTACCCGACCACGGACGGCTTCCAGGGCTGGAGCGGCACGAAGTTCAAGGCGTTCTCGTCGAAGGATCTGGTCCACTGGACCGACCACGGCGTGATCCTCGACCTGGGTCCGGACGTGTCCTGGGCGGACAAGAACGCCTGGGCGCCGGCGATCGCCGAGAGGAACGGCACGTACTACTTCTACTTCTGCGCCGAGCAGGCGATCGGGGTCGCCGTCGCCGACTCCCCCGCCGGCCCGTTCAAGGACGCGCTCGGCAAACCCCTTGTGGCGAAAGGGCAGTTGAGCGGCCAGATGATCGACCCGGCCGTCTTCACCGACGACGACGGGCAGGCGTACCTCTACTGGGGCAACGGGCGCGGATACGTCGTGCCGCTGAACGACGACATGGTGTCGTTCGACGCGACGAAGGTGCAGGACATCACCCCGGACAACTTCCGCGAGGGTTCCTTCGTGGTGAAGCGGCAGGGGACGTACTACTTCATGTGGTCCGAGGACGACACCCGCAGCGAGAACTACCACGTCGCCTACGCGACCGGACCGTCCCCGCTCGGCCCGTGGACCAAGCGGGGGACGATCCTGTCCAAGCGCCCCGAGTACGGCATCAAGGCCACCGGCCACCACTCGGTGGTGAACGCGCCCGGCACCGACGACTGGTACATGGTGTACCACCGGTTCGCCCTCAACGGCCCCGGCAAGGCGGGCGGTGACGGCATGCACCGGGAGACCACCATCGACCGGATGCGGTTCGCGGCCGACGGGACGATCCTGCCGGTCGTACCGACCCTGGAGTCGATCAGGCCGGTCAAGGCCGTCAAGCCCGTCCGGGACTAGGTATCAGCTGACGTAGTACGTCGGGTTCGGGAGCTTGTACGTCTTGTCGGCGTAGCCGCCTTCGAGGTCCGAGTACTGGTCGCCGAAGTTGGCTATGACCTCGTACCCGAGGTCCTTCTCGATGTGCTGACGGGTGCCGGACTTGTACTGCACGGTTGTGCAGTTCCAGGCGGCGGCCGTGGCACAGGCGCTCAGGTAGGCGGGCGGGTTGGCCGCGTCCTTGAGGAACATGTGGTCGGCGTCGAGGTTGATATCGGCGCCGACCTTCTTCAGGTTGGCGACGGCCGCGGCGCGCTGCGACTCCTTCAGACCGGAGTTGTAGAACACCTCGACGCCCTTGGCCTCGGCGTACGCGACCAGCTGGGGCGTGCCGAAGACGGCCGGACGGTCGGCCTTGGCCACGTACTCGGCCCACGTGGCGGAGTTGTAGGTGTAGTTGGACTTCTTCTCGTAGTCGAGGGAGAGCAGCAGCGTGTCGTCGATGTCGAAGACGACCGCGGGCTTCTTGCCCTTGTGCAGCGCCTTGCGGGCCGCCTTGTCGATGTCCTTCTTCGCCGCCTTCTCGATCCGCGCCAGGTCCTGGGCGTACGGGCTGGTGGCGGAGGCCTGGTAGACGCCGGCACTGTCGGGCTTGGTGCCGTAGTAGGTGTCGATCTCCTGGACCAGGAGCCCGATGTTGTGGGGCTCGCGGGTGGAGTTGGCCGTGGACTGGCCGGCGGTGGCCGCGCCGGTGCCGTACAGGGCGGCACCGGCGACGGCACATGCGACGGTGAGCGTCGCGAAACGGAATGGCTTATGCATGACAGGAGTTCTACGCGCGTCACCCTCGGAACGCGAGGCCCGTTTGCCTGATGGATACCAAATCCTCAGACAGTCTTGGCCTCGCGCCCTCGGAACAGAGCAGTGGCAGGGTCAGTTCATCGTCGACCCGATCGTGCTGCTGCCCGTCGTCAGGAACGTCGTCGCGGGCAACGTCCCGTCCGTCGCACGGGCGTTGTACGTGGTCGCCGCGTTCGTGGACGCGAAGGACGGGGTCGATATCCCCGAGTCCCAGTTGTTGCCGGACGAGACGACCGACGAGCCCTTGTTGACCGACCCCGAACTGTTGCTCACCGCCAGGTTCTTGCCGAGCCTGCCCGCGCCGGTGGCGAAGTAGTAGCCCCACTTGGCGTTGGCGTAGGCGGTGGTGCGGTTGATGACGATGGCGCCCTTGTTGCTGTTCTCGGTGAAGCCGTTGCCCGCGTTGTCCCAGGCCGCCGAGTTGTTGATGACATGGGCGACGGTCTCGCCGTCGCCGCCCAGCTTGTAGCCGTTGCCGTCGCCCGCGAACGCGGAGTCGGACCAGCGGTTCTTGCCGTTGCCCATCGCCCAGGTGTGCTCGACGGTGACGGGGGACGAGAAGGACCAGAAGTCCAGCCCGTCGTCCGAGTTGTTGTAGAGACGGGCGCCGGTGATGAGGTTGCCGGAGCCGGAGCCGTACTTCACGGCGATGCCGTCGGCGTTCTCGCCGTGGTTGGCGGCGTCGTAGTGGCCGTACGAGTCGATGTTCTTCACGGTGTTGTTGGTGGTGCTGTCGCCGGTGAGCGTGAAGCCGGAGTCGCCGCCGTTGATGGTCTTGATGTTGCTCCAGACCGTCGAGGCACAGGACTGGCAGACGACCGCGCTGTCCGGCGAGTTCTGGAACGTGATGTTCGAGACGGTCCAGTAGTCGGCGGTCAGCTTGAAGATCCAGTCGCCGTCGGGCAGGTTCGACCCGTCGATCTTGACGCTCTCCGAGCCGTACGGCTGGAGGTGGATGCGGCTGGCGGACGTGCCGTTGGCGGTCGACTGGAGGGTGGCCGTCGGGTAGTACGTTCCGGCGCGCACCTGGATGACCGTGCCGGCGGTGGCGCTGGAGAGCGCGCTGCTCAGCTCGGCGGACGTGTCGACGACCACGGTCGCGGCCTGGGCGGGGGTGGGGAGTACCGCGAGGCCGACACCGGCGGTGGTGACGGCGAGAGCGGTCAGGGACTGGGTGACACGAGTAATACGACGCATGACGTGCGGGTCCTTTGGTCGTAGAACGGGGACGGGTGTGGGGATAGGGATGGGGATGGGCATGGGCATGGGGAAGCGGTGGGGGGTTGGGACAAGCGGTCGAGGGTGGGCGGTGGGGACTACAGGACGTCGTCCAGCCATGAGAAGACGTCGTCCTGCATGGGTGCGGTGAACACATGGCCGAGGTCGGGCCAGATCCTGGTGTGCAGCCGCTCCCCGGCGCGGCGTGAGCGCCAGACGGCGCGCAGCTTCTCGTGGGCCACACGTACGCCCTCCGCCGGGAACAGCGGATCCTGGGCGCCGTGGAAGAACAGCATCGGCCTGGGTGCGGCGATGCTTGCCACGTCGGGGAAGTCGAGGTGCCGGGCGAGCCCGGGGTGGAGCATGTAGTAACTGGACTGGCCGCGCAGCGTGTTGTTGCCGGGGACCATCATTTCCTTCAGCCCGGTCATCCAGCAGACGCTGGCCGCGGCGGCGATGTCGTCGCTGAGCGCGGCGGTCTGCCAGGCGCGGAAGGCGCCCATGGAGAACCCGACAGCCGCGACCCGCCGCCGGTCCACGCGGTCGAGCCCGGCGAGGAAGTGGGCGGCGCGGACGTCCTCGCGCGCCATGAGTCCGGCGAGGGACGAGCCGAGGTTGTACAAGTTGCTTGCCAGGGCCTGCTGTTGGTCGTAGGCGAGCGGGCCCCGGTCGCCCCAGCCGAGCGCGTCCAGCGCGAGCACGACATACCCGCGCCGGGCCAGTTCGTCACCGACGAACCGTCCGCTGAAGTACCGGTCCGCCCAGGTCTGTGCGGAGGCGAGCCGGGTGTCGTCGTACCAGGGCCGGACGAGTTTCTCCTTCCCGATGTCGAACTTGGCCCCGTGGTCGTGGAGCAGCAGAACGGCGGGGAAGGGGCCGGGGCCGTGCGGGGTGAGCAGGGCACCGCGCACGGGCTCGTAACGGGTGAGGGCGAGGGTCACCAACTCCCTTGTGTAGGAAGGGGTTTCGGCGCGGTCGCTGAACTCCGGGTCGTACGGGGTGCCGTCGCCGTCCGGCTCGACGAGGAGCGTCTCCTCCACCTTGGCGCGGGCGATCCGGCGCCAGGCGCGGAAGTCCCGGATACCTGACCTGCCCCAGGCGAGCGGGAAGTCCAGCTCGTCCTTGAGCGCCGGGTGGAAGCCGGGCAGGGGGCCGTCGACGATGACCGACTCCATGTCCGTGGCTGCCTGGGCGGGGTGGGGAGCGGCCCCGTTGATCAGGGCCGCCCCCGCTCCGACGACGAACGCCCGCCGCCCGACCGCCGGATCACGGGCGGGCATACGGGCACCAGTCCCCCAGATACGTCCGCCGCGTGTGCTCCCCGGCCTCGGCCTCCGTCAGCTGCGGCCGGTTCTCCGGCACCGTGATCACCGCGCCCGGACCGGAGTTGCCGTACTCCCGAAAGCGCATGGTCTGCCAGGGATAGGCCTCGCGCATGTTGATGTACGGGGTCACCGCGTCGATGCCCGGGCCCAGCCAGGTGTCCCGGACGACCAGCGAGGGCCAGGCAGTTGTCTCGTACGAGGGCACCCAGGGCCGGGCGATCTTGTAGGCGCCGTCCTCCGCGCCCGAGGTGACCAGCCCGCGCACGGCCAGGAAGCCGTACGGGTTGGCGCGGGCCGTGGCGGGGGCGAAGACCATGCCCTCGGGTGTGAAGGCGACCTGCCGGTCCAGGGTGTGGAAGTGGCAGTGGTCGAAGACGGCCCTGGCCCGGCCGAAGACGAAGTCGACGTCGCCCTCGATGTAGCAGTCGTGGTAGTAGTGCCGGTCGAAGGCGGTCAGTGCCGTCGTGTCCGCGAACAGGGTGTCCTGGTGGGCGAGGAGCCGGACGCGCGTGAACTGCGAACGGTCCCCGGTGACATACGCGGCGACGGCCTGCGTCCCCGTGATCTCCGGGTGGTCGGCGCGCAGCCAGTCGTTGGCGAGGGTCAGCTCGCGTACGGTCAGGCCGGGCGCCGCCGAGGTGAAGGTGGCGGAGCCCGCGGTGCCGTAGGTACCCGAACCGTCGGGTTTCTGGGTGCCGTTGGCGTTGTCGTACACGATGACGGCGTCGCGCGGATCGCGGGTGGCACCGCGGATCGTCAACTCGGCTGCCTGGGCAGGGATGTTGACGACCTCGCGGTACGTACCCGGGTGCACGACGACCGTCCAGCCGGCCCCGCCCGCCGCGACCGTCGCGTCCACGGCGGCCTGGACCGAGCCGCCGGGACGGACATGCAGGACGCGGCGGGCGCCGAACGCGAAGGCGGGTGCCGTACCGGTGGCGATCAGGCCTCCGGCGAACCCGGTGAGCAGCGCGCGTCGGCGCATCTCAGCACCACCCCTGCCGCAGCCACGGCGTCCAGTCGCCCAGATACGCCTCGCGGGTCGCCGACTCGGCCTCCGTGGCCGTGAGTTGGGGCCGGTTCTCGGGGACGGTGATCTCCGCTCCCGGGCCCGTGTTCCGGTACTCGGCGAACCGCTGGCTCTGCCACGGGTAGGTGTCCGACATGTTGGTGTAGGGCGCGACCGCGTCGATGCCGGCGCCGAGGTGGGTGTCCCGGACGGTGAGCATGGGGCGGGCGGCGGTGTCGGAGCTGGGCACCCAGGGACGGGCCAACTTGTAGAAGGCGTCCGGGGCTTCACTCGTGATCCGGCTGTCCGTCACCAGGTATCCGCGCGGGTTGGTGCCCACGGTGGAGGGCGCGAAGACGAAGCCGAGGGGGGCGCTGGTGAGGTCGGTACGGTTCAGGGTGCGGAAGTGGCAGTGCTCGTACACGGCGGTGGCCCGGCCGAAGACGAAGTCGACGTCCCCTTCGGCATAGCAGTGCGCGAAGTACTGCCTGGCGTACGCGTCGCGGTTCATGGAGTCGGCGTACAGGGTGTCCTGGTGGCCGAGGAACCGGCAGTGGCGGAACGCCGACCGGTCGCCCTGCACCTTGATGGCGACGGCCTGGGTGCCGCTCACACCGGGGTGGTCGGCGCGCAGCCAGTCGTTGGCGAAGGTGATCCAGGAGGCGGTGAAGCCGGCGGCCTGGACGAGGGTGGTGGCGGAACCGGTGGTGCCGTACGTGCCGCCGCCGGGCTTCGGGGTGCCGGCCGCGTTGTCGTACACGACGACGACGTCACGCGGGTTCTCGGAGGCGCCGATCCAGGTCAGTTCCGTACGGGTGACGTCGACGGCGACCGTCTCCCGGTAGACGCCCGGCGCGATGACCAGCGTGTATCCGCTGCCGGTGACGGCGGTCACCGCGGCCTGGACGGTGGTGAAGTCGCCGGAGCCGGCCGCGTCGACGTACAGGGTCTGCGCGGAGCGGCGACGGGACGGGGAGCCGTAGCGGCCGAACCGGGGGCGGCCGGCCGCGCGGGCGGGGGCCGCGAGCCCCAGGGCCAGTGCGGCCCCGGTGCTCGCGACGACGAACGAACGTCTGCTGAACGGGAGTTGGGGGCTGGTCATGGTCAGCAGACCTTGCCGGCGCCCGCACCGCGGCTGACGATGTGCGGTACGGCTCGCGGCGAGTCGACCTTCGTGCGCAGGGTGGGCGTCCAGCCGGCGCCCGACTGGAGGGTCTCGGCGGGGATCTCGGCGTTGTGGACGGCGATCAGGTCGGTCAGCTTGCCGTTGACGTAGTTGTTCACGGCGGTGAGCGGGGACTCGTTCCACTTCTTCAGCGCCTTGCCGACCTTGGCGCCGGCTGGCAGGGAGATGGCGTTGTCACTGGCGTGCAGCTGCGAGGAGATGCCGACGCCGAAGATGTAGTAGTCGGAGACCTGCGCCTCGTTCACCACGTAGTTGTTGTTGTAGACGTCGACCTGTCCGAAGCGCACGCGCGGGGAGCGCTGGAGGATGCCCTCGAAGTGGTTGTGGTGCATGGTGACCTTGAGCTTGCCCGCGTCGGTGGTGGCGAGGCCGTCGCCGTTCCCGATCAGCATGTTCTTGTCGTGGTCCTTGAAGGCGTTCCAGGACACGGTGACGTAGTTGGAGCCACGCACGATGTCCGTCAGCCCGTCGTGCTGCTGGAAGACCTTGCCGAAGTAGCTCGGCCGCTCGCTGTCGGGGTAGCGGCCGTCGGTGAACGTGTTGTGGTCGAGCCACACGTGATCGGTGCCGAAGACGACCACGGCGTCGTACTCGGAGTTCCAGTTGCCGGTCTTGTTGTCGTCGGTCGGGTCCCACTTCGGGAAGCAGTCGAGCGGGGCCTCGATGGTGAGGTTGCGCATGATGACGTTCGAGACGCCCTTGATCTGGAGGCTGCCGCCGAGGATGCCGGAGTTCTTGCCGACGCCGACGATGGTGGTGTTGCTCGGGATGTTGGCCTTGATCTCCGAGTCCTGGTTGGCGGCGGAGGCGACCCGCGCGTCCTCCTGCGGACCACTGGCGACCGTGTCGTTGCCCCAGACGGCCGGGTCGTAGGCCTTGAGGTACTCCTGGAGGTCGTAGCCACCGGCGACGAAGGCCTCGCAGCCCTCGGCCACGGCGTCGATCATGCCCTTGACCTTGATGATCTTGGGGGCGCTCCCGCCGGCCTGCAGCGCGGCCTTGAACTCCGCCCAGGTGGTGACGGTGTAGACGTGCTCGGCGGCGGCGGTCGAACCGCCGGTCGTGCCACCCGTGTCGGAGCCCCAGCCGTCACCGGCGGCGAGGGTCTGACGGCCGAGGTCACGGGCCTGAGGGGCGGCCTGGGCGGCGGGACCGGTGACGGTCAGGACGAGGGCGGTGCAGCCGAGCAGCACAGCGGCCTTAGCGGTGACATGATCATGACACGAGCGAACGTTCATGGTGCGGCTCTCCTCTTGAAGGACCTGGGGGTTCTGAGGGCTCTGGTGGTTCTGGGGGGTGCCCCTATCTCTTTCGTCAAGGGGCGGGTCGGTTGATTGGTGATGTTTCAGGCGGCTTGGGGGACGGCTTGAGGTTCGAAGAACGTG
>NZ_JBIRRV010000021.1:0-133326 GCF_044333925.1 Streptomyces sp. NPDC020898 | reverse complement strand
CCACCCGCCCCCACCGCTTCTCCAGCCCAGGCGGTACCTCTCAGCGCGGGCCGGCATCTTCAGCCCGTCCGGCGTTTGAGGACAAGGCCCGTTCAGGGCCGTAGGGGGGTCTGGGGGCGCAGCCCCCAGGGATGGGACGGGTAGGGGCGGCGGGGGCGAGGAAACCCGTCCGGGTGTGAACCCGCCACCCCCGTTGCACCATGGCTGCATGTTGCTGACCCGGCTCGCCCATGTGTCCCAGGAGGTGGCCGCCACCTCCGCCCGGTCCCGGAAGATCGCGCTGCTCGCCGAGCTGTTCCGGGACGCCGACGCCGACGACGTACCCATCGTCATCCCCTACCTCGCGGGACGCCTGCCACAGGGACGGCTCGGCATCGGCTGGAAGGTGCTGGACCAGCAAATCCCCGGCGCCGCCGAACCGTCCCTGACAGTTCTCGACGTCGACGCCCGGCTGACCGCCATCGGCACGGTCACCGGAACCGGTTCACAGGCCGAACGCAGGCGCCTCGTGGGCGAGTTGCTGGCCGCGGCCACCGCCGACGAGCAGCGGTTCCTGTTCGGCCTGATCACGGGCGAGGTACGGCAGGGCGCCCTGGACGCGGTGGCCGTGGAAGGGCTGGCCGTGGCGACGGGTGCGCCGGCCGCGGACGTACGGCGCGCGGTGATGCTCGCGGGGGCGATCCGGCCCGTCGCGCAGGCCCTCCTCGCCGACGGCCCCGCCGCCCTCGCCCGCTTCCGCCTCACCGTCGGCCGACCCGTCCTGCCCATGCTCGCGCACAGCGCCTCCTCGGTGGCGGAGGCCGTCGAGAAGCTCGGGGCCTGCGCCGTCGAGGAGAAACTGGACGGCATCCGGGTCCAGGTCCACCGCGACGGCGACGACGTACGGCTCTACACCCGCACCCTCGACGACATCACCGGCCGTCTGCCCGAACTGACCACCGCCGCAAGGGAGTTGAGAGGCGACCGCTTCATCCTGGACGGCGAGGTGATCGCCCTCGACGAGGACGGACGGCCACGCTCCTTCCAGGAGACCGCCGGACGCGTCGGCTCGCGGGTGGACGTGCCGACGGCGGCCCGGGACGTCCCCGTCTCCCCCGTCTTCTTCGACGCCCTGTCGGTCGACGGCCACGACCTCCTCGACCTCCCGTTCGCCGAGCGGCACACGGAGCTGGCCCGCCTGGTCCCCGAGCCGATGCGCGTACGGCGCCTGCTGGCCGGGGGCCCCGCCGACCTTCCCGCCGCCGAGGGTTTCCTGGCCGACACCCTCGCGCGCGGCCACGAGGGCGTCGTACTCAAGGCCCTGGACGCCCCCTACAGCGCGGGCCGGCGCGGTGCGTCCTGGCTGAAGGTCAAGCCGGTGCACACGCTCGACCTGGTCGTCCTGGCTGCCGAGTGGGGCCATGGCCGCCGTACCGGAAAGCTCTCCAATCTCCATCTGGGCGCCCGCGACGCCGACGGCACCTTCGCCATGCTCGGCAAGACCTTCAAGGGCATGACCGACGCGATGCTGACCTGGCAGACCGAGCGGCTCCAGGAGCTGGCCGTGTCGGACGACGGCTGGGTGGTGACCGTACGGCCGGAGCTGGTCGTCGAGATCGCCTACGACGGTCTGCAACGGTCCACCCGATATCCGGCCGGCGTCACCCTCCGCTTCGCCCGCGTCGTGCGCTACCGCGAGGACAAGACCCCGGACGAGGCCGACACCGTACAGACGCTGCTGGCCGCGCACCCGGAGGCGACACGGTGACGGCGAAGGCCAAGGCGAACGGGAGACGCAGCGCGGGCCTGTTGCTGTTCCGGCGGACAGGGGCGGCGTACGAGGTGCTGCTCGGGCACATGGGCGGCCCCTTCTTCGCGCGGCGCGATGCCGGGGCGTGGACGATTCCCAAGGGTGAGTACGGGGACGGTGAGACCGCCTGGGACGCGGCCCGCCGCGAGTTCCGGGAGGAACTGGGGCTGGCGCCGCCGGACGGCGAGGCCGTGCCGCTCGGCGAGGTCCGGCAGACCGGCGGGAAGGTCGTCACGGCGTGGGCGATCGAGGCGGACCTCGACCCGGCGGCCGTGGTGCCGGGCACGTTCCGGATGGAGTGGCCCAGGGGGTCGGGGCGGATGCGGGAGTTTCCCGAACTGGACCGGGTGCGGTGGTTCGGGATCGACGAGGCGCGGACGGTCATCGTGTCGGCGCAGGCCGGGTTTCTGGACCGGCTCACGGAGCACTCGGACCGCTGACAGCACGCCGGCGAACGGCGTACGCGTTGCGGTGCCCATCGGCGCACGGGAAGGTCGGAGGACACCCTTGAACCAGGAGGCCGGCCATGCCCATCGCGACGGTGAACCCGGCGAACGGCGAGACGCTCAAGACGTACGAGGCCATGGGCGGCGAGGAGATCGAGCGCAGGCTCGCGACCGCCGAGGCCGCCTTCCGCACCTACCGCACGACCGCCTTCGCCGAGCGCGCCCGGCTGCTGCACCAGGCCGCCGACCTGCTCGACGCGGACCGGGACGACATCTCCCGCACCATGACGGTCGAGATGGGCAAGCCGGTCACGCAGGCCCGCGCCGAGGCCGCGAAGTGCGCGAAGGCGATGCGCTGGTACGCCGACCGAGCCGAGGGGCTCCTCGCCGACGAGGAGCCCGCCGAGGCCGACGTCAAGGAGTCCGGGGGCTCCCGCGCCGTGGTCCGTTACCGTCCGCTCGGCCCGGTGCTCGCGGTGATGCCGTGGAACTTCCCGCTCTGGCAGGTGATCCGCTTCGCGGCGCCGGCCCTCATGGCGGGCAACGTGGGCCTGCTCAAGCACGCCTCGAACGTGCCGCAGACCGCTCTCTACCTGGAGGACCTGTTCCGCCGGGCGGGCTTTGCGGAGGGCTGCTTCCAGACGCTGCTGATCGGGTCGGGCGCGGTCGAGGAGATCCTGCGCGATCCGAGGGTCAGGGCGGCCACGCTCACCGGCAGTGAACCCGCGGGGCGCGCGGTGGCGTCGGTCGCCGGGGACGAGGTCAAGAGGACGGTGCTGGAGCTGGGCGGCAGTGATCCGTACATCGTGCTGCCGTCCGCCGATCTCGACCGGGCCGCAGAGGTCGCGGTGACAGCGCGTGTGCAGAACAACGGGCAGTCCTGCATCGCCGCCAAGCGGTTCATCGTGCACACGGACGTCTTCGACGCGTTCGCGGAACGCTTCTCGACGGCCATGGCGGCGCTGAAGGTCGGCGATCCGCTGGCCGAGGACACGGAGGTCGGCCCGCTCGCGAGTGAGCAGGGCAGGAGCGACCTGGAGGAACTGGTCGACGAGGCCGTGGAGAGCGGGGCGACGGTTCTGTGCGGTGGCGAACGCCCCGAGGGCTTCACGGACCACGGCTGGTACTACGCGCCGACCGTCCTCGCCGACGTCACGCGCGAGATGCGCATTCACCACGAGGAGACGTTCGGCCCGGTGGCGACGCTCTACCGCGCGGCCGATCCGGAGGAGGCGTTGGCGATCGCCAACGACTCACCCTTCGGGCTCAGTTCGAACCTGTGGACCCGCGACGAGGCCGAGGTGGACCGTTTCGTACGGGATCTGGAGGCGGGCGGTGTGTTCGTCAACGGGATGACCGCGTCCCACCCCGCGTTCCCCTTCGGCGGGGTCAAGCGGTCCGGGTACGGGCGCGAACTGTCGGGGCACGGAATCCGCGAGTTCTGCAACATCACGACGGTATGGCACGGAGCGTGAGCGTTCCGCGGCTACGATCCCCTCTGTGAACCGCGAAGTGACTCTGCCTCTGATCGTCGACGACCGCGGCACGTTGCAGGTGGCCGCCTCCGACGTCAGCAAGCTGCTGCGCACGGTCGGAGGCCGCTGGCTCCATCTGGTCGAGGCCGGCCAGGACAACCTCGACGAGGACACCGTGGCCGCACTCACCATCGAGCTCGCCAAGCTCGCCGACCGCATCGACGTGGCCTGCATCGCCCACAGCAGCGGCAGCGCCTCCGGCTGAGGGATGCGTGGTGGGGGCGCGGGTTTCATTCCGTCCACCGGTCAGCTGTGGCTTGTCGCGCAGTTCCCCGCGCCCCTGGAATCGCCCCGCACCTGAAACGCCGACGAGCTACCCCACCTAGGGGCGCGGGGCTGTGACATCTGCGGCTCCGCCGCGGGGCGCGACAAGCCACGACGCACCCGCAGCCCGAAGCACACCGCACCCCCAATGGCCCTACCGGATCGGCATCCCCGACAGAGTCCGCGCAATCACCAACCGCTGGATCTCACTCGTACCCTCGAAGATCGTGTAGATCGCCGCGTCCCGGTGCATGCGCTCGACCGGATACTCCCGCGTGTACCCGTTCCCGCCGAGTATCTGAATCGCCTGCCCCGTAACCTTCTTCGCCGTCTCGCTCGCGAACAGCTTCGACATCGACCCCTCTGCCGCGGTGAACGGCTTCCCGTTGATCGCCATCCAGGACGCCCGCCACGTCAGCAGCCGCGCCGCGTCGATGGACGTACGCATGTCGGCGAGCTGGAAGGCAACGCCCTGGTTGTCGATGATCGGGCGGCCGAACTGCTCACGCGTCTTCGCGTAGTCCAGCGCCACCTCGTACGCGGCCCGGGCGGTGCCCACCGCCATCGCTGCGACGGCCGGACGGCTCGCCTCGAACGTGGCCATCGCGGCGTTCTTCACCCGCTCGCCGCCGGACTTCGCCCGCTCACGGGCCCGGGCGAGGCGCTCGTCGAGCTTCTGCTTGCCACCGAGGAGGCAGGAACCGGGGACGCGGACGTTCTCCAGGACGACCTCGGCGGTGTGCGAGGCGCGGATGCCGTGCTTCTTGAACTTCTGCCCCTGGGACAGGCCGGGCGTGTTCGGCGGAACGATGAAGGAGGCATGGCCCTTGGAGCCCAGCTCGGCGTCGATCACGGCCACGACGACATGGACGTTGGCTATGCCGCCGTTGGTCGCCCAGGTCTTCGTGCCGTTGAGGACCCACTCGTCCTTGGCCTCGTCGTACACGGCCCGGGTGCGCATGGAGGCGACGTCGGAGCCGGCGTCGGGCTCGGAGGAGCAGAAGGCGGCGACCTTGACATCATTGGCGTCGCCGTACATCTGGGGGATCCAGGTACCGATCTGCTCCTCGGTGCCGTTGGCGAGGACGCCCACGGCGGCGAGGCCGGTGCCGACGATGGAGAGCGCGATACCGGCGTCACCCCAGAAGAGTTCCTCCATGGCCATCGGGATGCCGAGGCCGGTGGGGTCGAAGTACTGCTGGGCGTAGAAGTCCAGGGAGTAGATGCCGACCTTCGCGGCCTCCTGGATGACCGGCCAGGGCGTCTCCTCGCGCTCGTCCCACTCGGCGGCGGCGGGCCGGATCACATCGGCGGCGAAACCGTGGAGCCAGTCGCGGACCTCTTTCTGTTCGTCATTGAGCTCCATGGTGAATTCGGCCATGACCCCTCCAGTGCTGCACTAGCATGTTACCTACGGTAACTAGGAGTCTGTTACCCGTCGGTAGGAAAAGTCAACTCCCGGACCACGGTCGGCAGCCCGTTCGATGGGCATGGGCCGATCAGTGTTAGTTTGCGCAGGCGTCACCGATATCAGCACGGGCGGGGAGAAAGCATGGACACCACGCAGCAATCCGATCAGCAGCGGTCCGCCGACCGTCGCCGGCGCGAGCTGCTGGAAGCCGCGGACCGGGTGGTGCTACGAGACGGCCCCGGCGCCTCGATGAACGCCATCGCCGCCGAAGCGGGCATCACCAAACCCATTCTCTACCGGCACTTCGGTGACAAGGGCGGACTCTACGCCGCCCTGGCCAAACGGCACACCGACGCCCTCCTCGATTCCCTGCGGGCCGCGCTGGACGCTCCGGCGGAGCGGCGCGAGCGGGTGGAGGCGACGCTCGACACCTACCTCGCGGCGATCGAGGCGCGGCCGCAGGTGTACCGGTTCCTGATGCACCCCGGGGACAGCGTGTCACCCGGCGATCCTGGGTTCGATGTGCGGAAGCACTCGTTGCCGTTGCTGCGGCTGATGGGCGAGGAGTTGGCCCAGGTGATCGAGGAGCGGCTGGATCTCGGGCCCGGCAGTCAGCAGTTGGCGCGGGTGTGGGGGCACGGGATAGTCGGGATGATGCATGCGGCCGGGGACTGGTGGCTGGGGGAACGGCCTTGCACCCGGGCGGAGTTGGTGCGGAGTTTGGCTGATTTGCTGTGGGGGCGGTTGGCTGCGGCCGGGGATCGTGTTGGTGGTCCGGGGTTCTGAGGGGTTGTGTTTTGTCTGCGGGTGCGTGGGGGCTTGTCGCGCAGTTCCCCGCGCCCCTAGGTGGGTTCAGTCACCCGGTACCAAGATGCGCGGGTTGCTTGCCTCATGACCCGCTTGTGGCGCCAGCCGGTTACGCGGTCCACGTACGTCCGGCCCTCCAAGTGGTCGCACTCGTGTTGGAGGCAGCGGGCGAAGAAGCCTGTGCCCTCGATCCGCACCGGGTCGCCCGTCATCGTGAAGCCCTCGACCACCGCTTCGTCGAAACGTTCCGTTCCTGCCTCCAGACCCGGCAGGGACAGGCAGCCCTCGGGGCCCCGGATCACCAGGTCGTCGGTCTCCACCAGGCGGGGGTTGACCACGTGGCCCACGTGGCGGATGTCCTCGTCGTCGGGGCAGTCGTAGACGAAGACCCGCAGGGGCCTGCCGATCTGGTTCGCGGCGAGGCCCACGCCCTGGGCGGCGTACATCGTCGCGAACATGTCCTCGACGAGTCCGGAGAGTTCGGCGTCGAAGTGTGTGACTTCCGCGCAGGGGGTGTGCAGAACGGGGTCGCCGAGCAGTGTCAGGGGGCGGACGCGCCCTCGGGTGCCCGGGATGGAGCCTGGTCGCATGGCCGCAAGGGTACGGTCACCCATGTCGCGCGGGCGCCGTGGTGGTGCCGCGATGCGGGTCCGGTGAACGGATCTCGATAGGCTGAGGTCCACACCACGTGGCCGGAGGCACAGGCGCGGCGCGTACGCAAGGAGGATCGAGATCTGATGGCAGGCAACTCGGACCCGCTCACTCCGCGGGCCAAGCTGGCCGTGACGGCCGGCAAGGCCGTAGCGGCGGCATCGCGTGCGGCAGGGCGCGGCAGCGGATCGGTGATCGGCGGCAAGGTCGCCCTCAAACTCGACCCCGACCTCCTCGCCAGGCTCGCCCAGCACCTGGACGTCATCCTGGTCTCGGCCACCAACGGCAAGACCACGACCACCCGGCTCATCGCGGAGGCGCTGCGCGCCGCCGGACCGGTCGTGTCCAACGCGCTCGGCGCCAACATGCCCGCCGGCATCACCTCGGCGCTCGCGGGCGGCTCGGACGCCAAGTTCGGGGTCATCGAGGTCGACGAGAAGTATCTCGCCGGTGTCGCCCGGGACACGGACCCCAAGTGCATCGCGCTCCTCAACCTCTCCCGCGACCAGCTCGACCGCGCCGCCGAGACCCGCATGCTCGCCGAGAACTGGCGTGAGGGGCTCGCCGGTTCGAAGGCCGTGATCGTCGCCAACGCCGACGACCCGCTGATCGTGTGGGCCGCCTCCTCCTCCCCCAACGTGATCTGGGTCGCCGCCGGGCAGATGTGGAAGGACGACGCCTGGTCCTGCCCGTCCTGCGGTGGCGTCATGCAGCGCCCCGGCGACGACTGGTTCTGCGGTCAGTGCGGTTTCCGCCGTCCGACGCCGAGTTGGGCGCTGTCCGGCGACCACGTCCTCGACCCGCACGGGTCGGCCTGGCCGATCCACCTCCAGCTGCCGGGACGCGCCAACAAGTCCAACGCAGCCGCCTCCGCGGCTGTCGCCGCCGTGTTCGGCGTACCGCCGCAGGTCGGTCTGGAGCGCATGTACCAGGTGCAGGCCGTGGCCGGACGGTACGACGTGGTGCAGTTCATGCAGCGCGATCTGCGGCTGCTGCTCGCCAAGAACCCGGCCGGCTGGCTGGAGACGTTCTCGCTGATCGACCCGCCGCCGACCCCGGTCATCCTCTCCGTGAACGCGCGGGGTGCCGACGGCACCGACACCTCCTGGCTGTGGGACGTCGACTACACGCAGCTCACCGGTCACCCGATCTTCGTCATCGGCGACCGCAAGCTCGACCTCGCGGTGCGCCTCGAAGTGGCCAACCAGCACTTCCAGGTCTGCGAGAGCCCCGACCAGGCCGTGCAGATGGCACCGCCCGGCCGGATCGAGGTCATCGCGAACTACACCGCCTTCCAGGACCTGCGCCGCCGCGTCGGCAACTGACCACTGCCGCCAACCGACCACTGAGGACGATCACTTCATGAGCGACAACCAGCTGCGTCTGGTGTGGATCTACCCGGACCTGCTCAGCACGTACGGCGACCAGGGCAACGCCCTCGTCCTGGAGCGTCGGGCCCGGCAGCGCGGTCTCGACGTGGCGCGGCTCGACGTGCGCAGCGACCAGCCGATCCCCACCTCCGGCGACATCTATCTGATCGGCGGCGGCGAGGACCGTCCGCAGCGGCTCGCGGCGGAACGTTTGCGCCGCGACGGGGGTCTGCACCGGGCCGTCGGCAACGGCGCGATCGTGTTCTCGGTGTGCGCCGGGTACCAGATCCTGGGCCACGAGTTCATCAACGACCTCGGTCAGCGCGAGCCCGGCCTCGGGCTCCTCGACGTGGTCTCGGTGCGCGGCGAGGGCGAGCGGTGCGTGGGCGACGTACTCGGAGACATAGACGCTCGCCTGGGCCTGCCCCCGCTGACCGGCTTCGAGAACCACCAGGGCGTCACCCACCTCGGCCCCACCGCCCGCCCGTTCGCGAAGGTGCGGCTCGGCAAGGGCAACGGCACGGGAGACGGAACAGAGGGCGCGTACAACGACACGGTCTTCGGTACGTACATGCACGGACCCGTGCTCGCCCGTAACCCGCTGATCGCGGACCTGCTGCTGAAGCTGGCCCTCGACGTCAACGCGCTGCCGCCGACCGACGACCGCTGGTACGAGGCGCTGCGCAGCGAGCGGATCGCGGCGGCGCAGCAGCCCGCGTGATCCTTCGGCGGCCGGTTGTACATCTGGCGTCCGCGTGTACGTCATCAGCCCGTCTGACGGGACATCCGCACAGGTGAGCGCGGCTGTCCAGCACCCGGACGGGCTCTACGGCCCAGGGCCCCGCCGCCGGTAGGGTGGCGGGGTTCGAGCCGGACAGCGTGGTCCGGTCCCGGCCCACGTGGAGAAGGTTTTCGGGCGATGCGCATTGGTGTCCTGACGTCCGGCGGCGACTGCCCCGGCCTGAACGCCGTCATCCGGTCCGTCGTGCACCGCGCCGTCGTGGACCACGGTGACGAGGTCATCGGCTTCCGGGACGGCTGGAAGGGCCTCCTGGAGTGCGACTACCTCAAGCTCGACCTCGACGCGGTGAGCGGCATCCTCGCTCGCGGCGGCACCATCCTCGGCTCCTCCCGGGTCCGCCCCGAGCATCTGCGGGACGGCGTGGAGATGGCCAAGGGGCATGTCGCGGAGCTGGGGCTCGACGCGATCATCCCGATCGGCGGCGAGGGCACCCTCAAGGCGGCCCGGCTGCTGTCCGACAACGGCCTGCCGATAGTCGGTGTCCCCAAGACCATCGACAACGACATCGCGGTCACTGACGTCACCTTCGGCTTCGACACGGCCGTCGGGGTCGCCACGGAGGCCCTGGACCGGCTGAAGACGACCGCCGAGTCCCACCAGCGCGTCCTGATCGTCGAGGTCATGGGCCGCCACACCGGCTGGATCGCCCTGCACTCCGGCATGGCCGCCGGCGCCCACGCCATCGTCGTACCGGAACGGCCCTTCGACATCGAGGAGTTGGCGGCGCGCGTCGGCGCGCGCTTCGAGGCGGGCAAGCGGTTCGCGATCGTCGTCGCCGCGGAGGGCGCGAAGCCTCGCGAGGGCTCCATGGAGTTCGACGAGGGCGGCAAGGACGTGTACGGCCACGAGCGCTTCGCCGGGATCGCCCGGCAGCTCTCCCTGGAGCTGGAGGAGCGGCTCGGGAAGGAAGCGCGGCCGGTGATTCTCGGGCATGTGCAGCGGGGTGGGACGCCTACGGCTTACGACCGGGTGCTGGCCACCCGGTTCGGGTGGCATGCGGTGGAGGCGGTGCATCGGGGGGAGTTCGGGCGGATGACGGCGCTTCGGGGGACGGACATCGTGATGGTGTCGCTGGCTGAGGCGGTGGAGACGTTGAAGACGGTTCCTGAGTCTCGGTATGCCGAGGCGGAGTGCGTGCTTTAGCCGTTGACGGTTGTTCGTCAGGTGCGGGTGCGTCGTGGCTTGTCGCGCCCGCGCGGCGGAGCCGCAAATGTCACAGCCCCGCGCCCCTGAAAGCCAAAGCCCTGCGCCGCCCCCGGTTCAAGTCGTGACCGGGGGCGGTTCTACTCTTGGGGGATGGAGCACAGCGGGCACGGTACGACCATGGATCTTCTGCCCTTCACCTTGGGGCGGGGGCTCGGGTGGTCCGCCGACCCGTTCTTTCTGGTCGCCTGTCTGACGGGGCTCGCCCTCTACGGGTGGGGGGTCGTGCGGCTGACCCGGCGGGGGGACAAGTGGTCCGTCGGGCGGACCGTGTCCTTTGTGCTCGGGGTGCTGACCGTCATGCTCGTCATGTGCACCAGGCTCAACGACTACGGCATGGTCATGTTCAGCGTGCACATGGTGCAGCACATGATCATCAGCATGGTCTCGCCGATCCTCATTCTGCTCGGCGCGCCGATCACGCTCGCGCTGCGGGCCCTGCCGGTCGCGGGCCGGGGGCGGAAGGGACCGCGTGAGCTGCTGCTCGCGTTCCTGCACAGCCGGTTCATGCGGATCGTCACGCACGCCGCCTTCACCATTCCGCTGTTCATCGCCAGCCTCTACGTCCTGTACTTCACGCCGATCTTCGACTTCCTGATGGAGTCCAAGGTCGGGCACATCACGATGATGTGTCACTTCCTCGCCGTCGGACTGATCTTCTTCTGGCCGATCATGGGCGTCGACCCCGGTCCGAACCGGCCCGGCTACCTGATGCGGATGCTGGAGCTGTTCGCGGGCATGCCGTTCCACGCGTTCTTCGGGATCGCGCTGATGATGGCGTCGGAGCCGATGGTCGAGTCGTACAAGAACCCGCCCGCCTCGCTCGGCATCGACGCGCTCACCGACCAGAACGCGGCCGGCGGTATCGCCTGGGCGTTCAGCGAGATCCCGACCGTGCTCGTGCTGCTGGCGCTGCTCTTCCAGTGGTACGGCTCCGAGCAGCGGCAGGCCAAGCGCCAGGACCGGGCGGCCGATCGCGACGGCGACAAGGAACTCGAGGCGTACAACGCCTATTTGGCCTCACTGAACGCACGCGGGCGCTGAATCAACTTTAATTCTCGCTGCCTGAAACACTTTCGCATTCAGTAGCATGGACGTGACGTAACCGCCGGGGGGAGCGGTATGACACTTCATGCGTTCGCAAATTCAAGGAAATCCACGTTTCAGCGGCTGGCCGTCGCGCTGCTCTGCGTGCTCTGTCTCAGCAGTTGCGACAGAGAGGCACCGCTGGCGGTGGTGAAGGCGGTGGCCTCGGGGGTGCCCTCCCTCGCGCCGTTCTTCGACGAGAGCAGCGGCCTGGGCCAGGATGCCCAGGTCCGTTCGCAGCCCGCACATGGGAGCAGTCTCCAGCGGGGCAGCACGCCCGGGCTGTACGGGGGCACGAGGAAGCCGACGATCTGTGACGTCGACCAGCTGAAGGAGTTCCTCGCCGATCCCAGGAACAACAAAAAATCTCAGGAATGGGCACGTGTGGTCGATATTCCGCAGAGTGGGATTCCCGCCTATCTCGACCGGCTCACGCCCGTTCTCCTGCGTCACGACACCCTCGTGAAGAACCACGACTACAAGAAGGAAAAAGCGGTCCCCTTCGACGCACTGCTCCAGGCCGGAATCGCGGTTCTCGTCGACGAAGCGGGAGTTCCCGCTGTGAAGTGTTCATGCGGAAATCCACTGAAGCCGTTCAAGGGCGACACGGACCGTATTTCCGTCGAGTTCGAGGCCGGAAACAAGAAGTGGAACGACTACGACGCCGACGAGGTCGTGCTCGTTCGTCCCGCACCCAGCAAACTCGACCGGTTCGCACTCGTCGACGTGGAGGAACCGGAGCGGGGCGTCTACCGGCAGACCGGCACCGAGGGCGAGGCCGACAAGACCTTCGACACGCGTGAGCGGCACCAGGTACCGAGCCTCGCCGGAACGACCTTCGGCGACGCGAGCAGCCGGCTCACGAACCTGGGCCTGGCGACGGCGTACGACACCGATGGGCTGCCGCCGGCCGACGCCACCGTCACCGGGTCGGACCCGGGAGCGGGGACGTCGCTCCCGTTTGGCTCGTACGTCACGCTGACCGTGCACATCGAGTCCGGGTCGGTCGACGACGGCAGCGGCGGAAGCGACGGGAGCACCGCACCGGGGCCGGACACGGGTTCGGAGCCCGGGCCCGGGTCGGGGACGGGTTCGGAGCCCGGGCCGGGTTCGGGGTCGAGTTCGGGGCCCGGCACGTCGGCGCCCGGCGGGACCGATCCGTCGCCTCCCACATCGGGGCCTTCGACCTCTCCGCCGCCGTCCTCGTCCTCGTCCAGCGGCGAGCCCGAGCCCTCGGCATCCGAGCCGTCCGCGTCGGATCCCTCGCCGTCCGGGGCCACCAGCAGCAGTCCCAACACCGGGCCCACGAGCGAGGCGCCCTCCTCGGAGCCACCTCCCCCTCCCCCGCCACCGCCTCCACCGCCCCCTTCATCACCGCCACCGCCACCGCCTCCCCCGCCTCCACCGGCGAGCGACACGCCCAGCTCCGACCCGCCGACCAGCGCGCCTTCCCCTCCCCCCGAAGTGACCACCAGCGCACCTGCCGAGGTGAGCACCCCGCCTCCGGGTGCGTAACCGCGCCCCGAAGGGGCGCGGGGCTGTATCGATCTACGGCTCCGCCACGGGGCGCGACCAGCCCCCACCGGCCCGCAGCAAACCGACCGCACATCCAGCGGGAGTCACCGGATGCCATCAGGATCACCGACATCGGGAGTGGGCCGGGTAATCGCCGGCCGTTACCTGCTGCTGAACCAGTTGGGCAGCGGCGGTATGGGCCATGTCTGGCTCGCCCACGACCAGAGACTCGCCTGCGAGGTCGCCCTCAAGGAGATCGTGTTCCGCGATCCGGCCGAGGCCTCCGACGAGCGCACCGCCCGGGTCGCGCGCGCCCGCGCCGAGGCCCGGCACGCGGCCGTGCTGCGCGCCAATCCGAACGTGGTGACCGTGCACGACGTCCTGGAGCACGAGGGCCTCCCGTGGATCGTCATGGAGTACGTGGCGGGCGCCCTGGACCTGCGTGACCTGGTCGGTATGCGCGGCCCGCTGGCGCCCGCCGAGTGCGCCCGCATCGGTCTCGCCGTCCTGGACGCGCTGACCGCGGGACACGAGCAGGGCATCATGCACCGGGACGTGAAGCCCGCGAACATCCTGCTGGCGCCGGACCGCACCGGGACGCCGTACGCCCGGGTCCTGCTCACCGACTACGGCATCTCGGTACAGCCGGACGGGGGCGAGGCGCGGTACACGCTGGCGTCCGCCCTCGTCGGCACGGCGGGTTATCTGGCCCCCGAGCGGGCCACCGGCGGGCCGCCGACCGCCGCCGCCGACCTGTTCTCGCTGGGCTGCACGCTCTACTACGCCGTCGAGGGCGTCGGGCCCTTCGAGCGCGACACGCATCTCGCAGAGATCACCGCGGTGGTCATGGAGGAGCAGCGGAGGCCGGAGCGGGCGGGCGCGCTGGGGCCGGTGCTGGAGGCGATGCTCACCAAGGACCCGGCGCAGCGGATCACGGCGGCCCGTGCGGAGGCGGCGCTGGACCGCATCGTCACGCCCCAGGTCGACCCGTACGAGCGGACCAGGACGGACCCGGGGTCGATGCCGCCTTGGGGCGGGCCGGAGCAGCTGTACGGGCCCCGGCAGGCGCCCTCAGGACCCGCCGGCCCTCCCCCGGCGCCGCCCGGTCGCGTGGCCCCGCCCGGCTTCGGCCCGCCCCTCCCCGTCCCGCCTCCTCGTCGGCGTACCCGCGCTCTCCCGGCCGCCCTCGGCGCGCTCCTCGGGGTCGCCCTGGCCGGTGCCGGGGTCTGGTTCACCCTGGGCGACCCGCCGGGCGGCGGCGACGAGGAGACCGTGCAGAAGCCGTACGGCGACCCCGTCGGACTCGCCGTGCCGCTGAAGGAGGGCGACTGTGTGATCGCCGACTGGCCCGGCGGTACGCGTTTCCAGGGGACGCCACGGCTGACGGTGGACCCGACCTGCCGGGACGCCCGGCCGGACGGGCAGGTGCTGGCGGTCGTGGATGCCGCGTCCGCCGCCGAGGCCCGGACGCAGGGGCCCGCCCAGTGTGAGGAACGGACTCAGGATCTGAGGGCGAAACTGGCCGACGTACGCGGGTATGCCGTCCTTCCGGCCGAGGGCGGGTTCAAGGCCGCCGCAGGGCGTACGGCCTGTCTGGTGCTGGGTGCGCACGGGCCGGTGTACGGGCCGCTCGGGCCCTTCCGCAAGGTGGGGGACAAGTTCGGCGACACCGCCACCATGCAGAAGCGGGACTGTCTGCTGTCGCCGTCCGGGCGGGAGGCGCGGCTGGTCGCCTGTACCGAGCCGCACGACGAGCAGGTCCTCGGATTCACCCGGTTGGCCGCCGGTGTCCCCTTCGAGAAGGCACGGGACGAATCGGACGCGGCCTGCCGGCGGGACGTGTCGCCGGGCGACTACGGCTTCGATCCCTCGGTCTACGAGGCAGGGTCCTGGACGAGCCGCGGAGCCTGGGACTCCGATACGCATTTCGTCGTGTGCACCGTTCGGAAGCAGAACGGGGGCACCATGGAGGGAGAAGAACCATGAGGAGGGTGTTGCGATGCCCGGTTCCACGAACGGTTCCACGAAGACCATGGGGGTGCTCACCGTAGGCGGACTCGTCACGGTGACTGCCTACACGGTGGCGCTCGGAAGCAACGGCTGGCTGTGGTTCGGCTGGGTGGTGCTGGGTCTGATCACCCTCGGGATGGTGGTGACCCGGCCCACCTGAGATCCACGTCACTCCTGGAAGAGCCGTCCTGCGGAGTGCACGCCCGGCTGGTACTTCGGCAGCCGGGCGGTGATCTTCATGCCCGCGCCCAGGGCGGTCTCGATGACGAGGCCGTGGTCGTCGCCGTAGACCTGGCGGAGCCGGTCGTCCACGTTCGAGAGGCCGATGCCGCCGGACGGGCTGACCTCACCCGCGAGGATACGGCGGAGCAGTACCGGGTCCATGCCAGCGCCGTCGTCCTCGATGACGACCAGGGCCTCGGCGCCCGCGTCCTGGGCGGTGATGCTGATGTGGCTCTTGCCGGCGAACGCCGACCTGCCCTCCAGGCCGTGTTTGACGGCGTTCTCCACGAGGGGCTGGAGGCAGAGGAAGGGCAGGGCGACCGGGAGCACCTCGGGGGCGATCTGGAGGGTGACGGAGAGGCGGTCGCCGAAGCGTGCGCGGACCAGGGCCAAGTAGTGGTCGATGGCGTGGAGTTCCTCGGCGAGGGTGGTGAAGTCGCCGTGCCTGCGGAACGAGTAGCGGGTGAAGTCGGCGAATTCCAGGAGCAGTTCGCGGGCACGCTCGGGGTCGGTGCGGACGAACGAGGCGATCACCGCGAGCGAGTTGAAGATGAAGTGCGGGGAGATCTGGGCGCGAAGTGCCTTGATCTCGGCCTCTATCAGGCGGGTGCGGGACTGGTCGAGGTCCGCCAACTCCAACTGGACGGAGACCCAGCGGGCGACCTCTCCGGTGGCGCGGACCAGGACCGCGGACTCGCGGGGCGCGCAGGCGACGAGGGCGCCGTGGACGCGGTCGTCGACGGTGAGGGGGGCCACGACGGCCCAGCGCAGGGGGCAGTCCGGGGCGTCGCAGGTGAGGCGGAAGGCTTCGCCGCGGCCGGTTTCCAGGGGGCCGGCTAGGCGTTCCATGATCTCGGCGCGGTGGTGTTCGCCGACGCCGTCCCAGACGAGGACCGACTTCTGGTCGGTGAGGCAGAGGGCGTCGGTGCCGAGGAGGGTGCGCAGTCGGCGGGCGGAGCGGCGGGCGGTCTCCTCGGTGAGGCCGGCGCGCAGGGGCGGCGCGGCGAGGGACGCCGTGTGCAGGGTCTCGAAGGTGGCGTGCTCGACCGGGGTGCCGAGGCCGCCGAGGCGTTCGGGGCGGGCGGTGCGCCGGCCGAGCCAGAAGCCGGCGGCGAGCAACGGGAGGATGGCCACGCAGAGCCCGGCCAGGAATCCGCTCATGTCCTCGTCACCTCCGTGCGGGCCCCTCCTGCGAGACCGTGGCCGCCATGACCGCCGTGCGCCCCGGACAGCTCCTCCGGCAGGTGGAAGCGGGCCAGGATGGCCGCCGTACCGGCCGGGACGCGGCCCGGGGTGGCCAGGGACACCAGGACCATGGTGAGGAAGCCCAGCGGCACTGACCAGAGGGCGGGCCAGGCCAGCAGGGCGTGCAGCGCGCCCGTGCCCGGGAAGCCCGCCATGGTCGCGGCCACGGCGAGGAGCGCGGAGCCCCCGCCGACGAGCATCCCGGCGGCGGCGCCCGGCGGGGTCAGCCGGCGCCACCAGATGCCGAGGACGAGCAGCGGGCAGAAGGACGACGCGGACACGGCGAACGCGAGCCCGACGGCGTCGGCGACCGGGAGCCCGCCGACGATGACGCTGGCGGCGAGGGGTACGGCCATGGCGATGACCGTACCGAGCCGGAAGTGCCGTACGCCGCGGGTGGGCAGGACGTCCTGGGTGAGGACGCCGGCGACGGCCATGGTGAGCCCCGACGCCGTGGACAGGAACGCGGCGAAGGCGCCGCCGGCCACCAGCGCGCCCAGCAGGTCGCCGCCGAGGCCGCCGATCACGCGGTCGGGCAGCAGGAGGACGGAGGCGTCGGCGTCGGAGGTGAGGGCCAGCTCGGGGGCGTAGAGGCGGCCCAGGGCGCCGTAGACGGGCGGGAGGAGGTAGAAGGCGCCGATGAGGCCGAGGACGGCGACGGTGGTGCGGCGGGCGGCGACGCCGTGGGGGCTGGTGTAGAAGCGGACGACGACGTGCGGCAGGCCCATGGTGCCGAGGAAGGTGGCGAGGATCAGGCCGTACGTGGCGTACAGCGGGCGTTCCTCGCGTCCCTCGGCGAGGGAGGTCGACATGCCGCCGTTGGTGCCGCGGTCGGCCGCGGGGACGGCGGCACCCTTGGCGAAGGTGAGGCGGGTGCCGGGGTCGATGTGGTGGGTGCCGGCGGGGAGGTGGAGGACCTGGTCCCGGTGGGGGCGGCCGTCGACGGTGCCGGTCACGGTGACGGTGAGCGGGGTCTTCAGCTTCAGGTCGAGGCCGTCCTCGACGCGGACGACGCGCTGTTCGCGGAAGGTCGCCGGTTCGTCGAAGGCGTGGCGTGGGGCGCCGTCGCCCTGCCAGGCGAGGACGAGGAAGAGAGCGGGGACGAGGAGTGCGGTGAGTTTCAGCCAGTACTGGAAGGCCTGCACGAAGGTGATGCTGCGCATGCCGCCGGCGGCGACGGTGGCGACCACCACGACGGCGACGATGACCCCGCCGACCCAGTCGGGTGCGTCGGTCAGCACCGCCAACGTCAGCCCGGCGCCCTGGAGTTGGGGCAGCAGATAGAGCCAGCCGACCCCCACCACGAAGGCACCGGCGAGCCGTCGTACGGCCTGGGAGGCGAGGCGGGCCTCGGCGAAGTCGGGGAGCGTGTAGGCCCCGGAGCGGCGCAGCGGGGCGGCGACGAAGAGGAGCAGGAGGAGGTAGCCGGCGGTGTAGCCGACGGGGTACCAGAGCATGTCGGGGCCCTGGACGAGGACCAGTCCGGCGATGCCGAGGAAGGAGGCGGCGGAGAGGTACTCGCCGCTGATCGCGGCGGCGTTGAGACGGGGGCCGACGGTGCGGGAGGCGACGTAGAAGTCGGAGGTGGTGCGGGAGATGCGCAGGCCGAACGCGCCGACGAAGACCGTCGCCACGACGACGAGGGCGACGGCGGGGACGGCGTAGTTCTCGTTCACCTTTCCTGGTCCTCGACCAGCCGGACGAAGTCCCGCTCGTTGCGTTCGGCGCGCCGCACGTACCAGCGGGCGAGCAGGACCAGGGGCAGGTAGAGGCCGAAGCCGAGGATCAGCCACTCCAGGTGGTGGGCGTCGGGCATCGCCGCGAAGAGCAGCGGGAGCGGGGCGATCAGCAGCGCGAGCACCGCGAACACACCGAATGCGGCGCGGAGTTGGGAGCGCATCAGGGACCGGACGTAGGTGTGGCCGAGGGTGGTCTGTTCGTCGATCTCGGTGCGCGGCCGGTAGTAGCCGGAGGTGCGGCGGACGCGCCGGGGCGGGCCGGTGACGACGACGCGGCGTTCGACCGGGTCCTGGGGCATGGCTGGATCCCGCCCCTCAGCTCGTCGGCCGGCGCATCAGCAGGTCCCGGAGTTCCCGGGCGTGCCGCCTGCTGACCTGGAGTTCCTCGGAGCCGACCAGGACACTGACCGTCCCCGCGTCGAGGCGCAGCTCGCCGATGTGGCGCAGGGCGACGAGATGGCGGCGGTGGATGCGGACGAACCCACGGGCCCGCCAGCGTTCCTCCAGGGTGGAGAGCGGGATGCGTACGAGGTGGCTGCCCCGGTCGGTGTGCAGGCGGGCGTAGTCGCCCTGGGCCTCGGCGTGGGTGATGTCGTCGACGGCGACGAAACGGGTCACGCCGCCGAGCTCGACGGGTATGTGGTCGGGGTCGGGTTCGTGCACGGGTATGGGCACCGGGACCAGGGGGGCGCTGTCGCGCAGTTCGGCGGCTCTGCGGATGGCCTCGGCGAGCCGTTCCTTGCGTACGGGTTTCAGCACGTAGTCCACGGCCTTGAGGTCGAAGGCCTGGACGGCGAAGTCCTCGTGGGCGGTGACGAACACGACGAGCGGCGGCTTGGCGAACCCGGTGAGCAGACGGGCCAGGTCGAGGCCGTCGAGGCCGGGCATGTGGATGTCGAGGAACACGACGTCGATGGCCTCGGGCCCGCCGGGCCCCGACTGCAGGGCGCGGTTGATGCGGCGCAGTGCCTCGGTCGCGTCACCGGCGCCCTCGGCGCTGCCGATCCGCGGGTCCGCGTTCAGCAGGTAGAGCAGCTCCTCCAGGGAGGGGCGTTCGTCGTCGACGGCGAGGGCGCGCAGCATGAAGGTGGAGTGTAGGTGGAATTCGTACGTGTGCACATGTGCCGGACGTGCAAGCCGCGGATGGGGGCGGTGCCCGGCTGTCGCTGGATACAGTGCCCGGGTGAACAGCAGGCCTGCGCCTTTCGACGAGCTCGACCGGAAGATCATCACGGCCCTGATGGCGAACGCCCGTACGAGCTTCGCGGAGATCGGCGGGGCGATCGGTCTGTCGGCCACGGCGGTGAAGCGGCGCGTGGACCGGCTGCGCGAGTCGGGCGTGATCACGGGGTTCACGGCGACGGTGGAGCCGTCGGCCCTCGGCTGGCGCACGGAGGCGTACGTCGAGGTGTACTGCGAGGGAGCGGCGCCGCCGCGACGGCTCGCGGAGGTGGTGCGCAACCATCCGGAGATCACGGCGGCGATGACGGTGACGGGCGGCGCGGACGCCCTCCTGCATGTGCGGGCGACGGATGTGGGGCACTTCGAGAACGTGCTGGAGCGCATCCGCAGGGAGCCGTTCATCCGGAAGACGATCAGCTACATGGTGCTGTCCCACCTCCTCCCGGAAAGCCCCGAGGCGGGCGCCACGCACCCCGCCCCGAACAACACTTCGGGAAACGCATCAGATCTGCGTTGAGGCAGTGAAAGACGCAGGATTCCTGCGCGGACACGCAATCGTTGTCACTTGTCGGGCGTAGGGGTCGGTTCCTACCGTGGATGCATCCCACTGGACACCGCAGGAAGCGGAGGAACCCCTCTGTGCCCGAAAGCCGTGTGCCGCGATCCCGGCGCTTTCTCGTCTGTGAACCCAGACACTTCGCCGTGCAGTACGCGATCAACCCCTGGATGAACCCCGACACCAGGGTCGATGTAGATCTGGCCCAGGAGCAGTGGCGCTCGCTGATCAGCGCCTACCGCGCCCACGGCCACACGGTGGACACCGTGGAGCCGGTCGCCGGTCTCCCCGACATGGTGTTCGCCGCGAACTCGGCGGTCGTCGTCGACGGCCGTGTCTTCGGCTCCTCCTTCCACGCCCCCGAGCGCCGCCCCGAGTCGACCGCGTACGAGACGTGGTTCAAGTCGGCGGGCTTCGACGTGTACCGCCCCGAGTCGGTGTGCGAGGGCGAGGGCGACCTGGTCCCGGCCGGCCGCTGGATCCTGGCCGGCACGGGCTTCCGTACGACCCGTGCGGCCCATCACGAGGTGCAGGAGTACTTCGGCATCCCGGTGATCGGGCTCCAGCTGGTGGACCCGTACTTCTACCACCTGGACACGGCGCTGTTCGTGCTGGACGACAACCACGACGGAAACATCGTGTACTACCCGGAGGCGTTCTCGCCGGGCAGCCGCGAGGTGCTGCGGCGGCTGTATCCGGACGCGGTCGTGGCGACCCGCGAGGACGCGCTGACTTTCGGCCTGAACTCGGTCTCGGACGGCCATCGCGTCTTCATCGACCCGGCCGCCACCGCTCTCGCCGCCGAACTGACGCGCCACGGCTACCTTCCCGTCCCCGTCGACCTGTCGGAGTTCCGCAAGGCCGGCGGCGGCATCAAGTGCTGCACACAGGAGATCCGCTCATGACCGCACCCACGACCACGAGCACCCGTACCTCCGCCGACCTGATCCGCGCCGAGGAGCCGGTCCTCGCGCACAACTACCACCCGCTGCCCGTGGTCGTGGCCCGGGCCGAGGGCGCCTGGGTGGAGGACGTCGAGGGCCGCCGCTATCTGGACATGCTGGCGGGCTACTCGGCCCTCAACTTCGGCCACCGCCACCCGGCGCTGATCGAGGCGGCGCACCGCCAGCTGGACCGCCTCACACTCACTTCCCGCGCCTTCCACAACGACCGGCTGGCCCAGTTCGCCACCTCTCTGGCCGAGTTGACGGGCCAGGAGATGGTCCTGCCGATGAACACCGGCGCGGAGGCGGTCGAGAGCGCCGTCAAGGTGGCCCGCAAATGGGCGTACGACGTGAAGGGCGTGCCCGCCGACCGGGCGACGATCGTGGTGGCGGCGGACAACTTCCACGGCCGTACGACGACGATCGTCAGCTTCTCGACGGACGAGAGCGCGCGAGCGGGCTTCGGGCCGTTCACGCCGGGCTTCCGGATCGTCCCGTACAACGACCTGGCGGCGCTGGAGGAGGCCATCGACGAGACGACGGCGGCAGTCCTTCTGGAGCCCATCCAGGGCGAGGCGGGTGTCCTCATCCCGGACGACGGCTATCTGACCGGCGTACGCGAACTGACGCGCCGCAAGGGCTGCTTGTTCGTCGCGGACGAGATCCAGTCGGGCCTGGGCCGCACCGGCCGCACGCTGGCGGTGGACCACGAGGGCGTCGTCCCGGACCTGCTGCTGCTCGGCAAGGCCCTGGGCGGCGGCATCGTGCCGGTGTCGGCGGTGGTCGGGCGCCGGGACGTGCTCGGGGTACTGCGTCCGGGCGAACACGGTTCGACGTTCGGCGGCAACCCCCTCGCCGCGGCGGTCGGCCAGGCCGTGGTCGAGCTGCTGGAGACCGGCGAATTCCAGCGCAGGGCGCAGGAGTTGGGCGTCGTCCTGCGGGACGCACTGACCGGGCTCGTCGGCAAGGGCGTGGTCGGGTTCCGCTCGCGCGGGCTGTGGGCGGGGGTCGACATCGACCCGGCCATCGGTACCGGGCGGGAGATCAGCGAACGGCTGATGCGGGCCGGGATCCTGGTCAAGGACACCCACGGCTCGACGATCCGGCTGGCGCCGCCGCTGACGGTCACGGGCGAGGAGCTGAGGTCGGCCGTCGGGACGCTGGAGAGGGTGCTCGGACAGGGCTGATCCGGCACCGGTGGGTCCACGGGGACCGCCCCCGTGGACCGGCCGTCGTGCCCGCGCAGGGTGAAGACTGGGACAAGAGGTGGTAGACCACTCTCAGCGACAGAGAGGGCGGCCGTGGGCACATACGAGGAGCAGTACGTCGCCCGGCAGCCGTTCGACGTGGCGGACGCCGCGCCCGTGCTGCTCGACGCGCGGGGCGTGGTGACGAGCTGGACCCTGGACGCCCAGCGGCTGCTGGCGTACGCGCCCTCCGAGGTGGTGGGCAGGAATGTGGCCGGCTTGCTGTCCGCCGAGGACGCCGGACGCCTGCCGGAGCTGGCCGAGCGGTGCCGCAGGGACGGCGGCTGGGCGGGGCTGCTCACCGCCCGGCGCAAGGACGGGCAACCGGTCCGGGTCATGGTGCGGATCACCTCGGCCCTGGAGTCCGGGGGACCCGCGCAGTGGCTGGTGCTGCTGTCGGAGATGGCGGGGGCCGCCGGCTGGGACATGAGCCGCACGGTGCTGGAGCAGATGGTCGCGGGATCACCGGTCGGCATAGCGATCGTGGACGCGGGCCTGCGCTTCGTCTGGTCGAACGCCGCCCTGGAAAAGTTCGGCGGCGGGCCCCCGAGGCAGCGGCTGGGGCTGCGACTGGCGGACGTCCAGCCGGGCATCGACTCCGAGGCGATCGAGGCGCAGATGCGGCACGTGCTGGAGACCGGGGAGCCGGTGGTCGGGTACGAGCACGTGGGCCACGTACGTTCCGCGCCCCATCGGGAGACGGCGCACGTGCTGTCCTTCACCCGGCTCGAGGACGACCGGGGTCACCCGATGGGCGTCTACTACACCGTCGTGGACATCACCGAGCGGCACCGCGCCCGGCAGCGGCTGGCCCTGCTCGACCGGGCGGGCGAGCAGATCGGCCGCAGCCTGGACATCGTGCGCACCGCGCAGGAGCTGGCCGACGTGGTGGTGCCGGCCTTCGCCGACTGCGTCGCCGTGGACCTGCTGGAACCGGTGCTGAGGGGCGCGGAGCTCCCGGCCGGGCCGCTGAGCGAGAGGGATCCGGTGCCGCTGCGCCGGGCCGGCCACAAATCGGTGCACGACAACGTCCCGGAGACCGTCGTCCGTATCGGCGACGTGGCCGACTACCAGGCCGGCTCACCCCCGCTGCACTGTCTCACCACCGGCCGGCCCTGGCGCGAGCGGCGCCTCGACCCCCTCGCCGAGGAGTGGGCCACCGGCATCACCGGCGGCCGGGCGGCCACCTTCCTGGAGCTCGGGCTGCACAGTGTGATGATCGTCCCCGTCCAGGCACGGGGGGTCACCCTCGGGATCACCACGTTCTTCCGGCGCCACCGCCAGGAACCGTTCGACGAGGACGACCTCAGCCTGGCCGAGGACCTCGTCTCCCGGGCTGCCGTCTGCGTGGACAACGCCCGGCGCTACACCCGCGAGCGCGACGCCGCCCTGGTCCTCCAGCGCAGCCTGCTCCCCCACCGGCTGCCCGACCAGGACGCCGTGGAGGTCGCCGCGGAGTACCGGCCGGCCGACGAGCTGACCGGCCTCGGCGGCGACTGGTACGACCTCGTCCCGCTGTCCGGCGCACGCGTCGCCCTCGTCGTGGGCGAGGTGCCCGGTCACGGGATCGACGCCGCGGCGGCCATGGGGCGGCTGCGGACGGCCGTACGGACCCTCGCGGCCCTGGATCTGCCGCCCGAGGAGGTGCTCGCCCGCCTCGACGACCTGGTCGCGCACGCGGCCCGCGAGGAGGGCGTCGAACCGGACACGGCCGCGGCCGACAGCACTGCCCAGGCCGTGGGCTCCGGGTGCCTGTACGTCGTCTACGACCCGGTGGACGGGCAGTGCACCATGGCCGCCGCCGGCCATCCCGCGCCCGCTGTCGTCCTGCCCGACGGCACGGTCACGTTCGTCGACCTGCCCCAGGGGTCGCCGCTCGGCGCCGGCGGACTGCCCTTCGAGTCGGTCGAGCTGGCCCTGGCGGAGGGCAGCACGCTCGCCCTGCACACCGACGGCCTGCTGGCCCACGGGGAGAACGGCACCGACGACATGGCCCGGGACCGGCTGCGCCGGGCGCTGGAACGGCCGGCGCCGTCGCTCGGGGTGCGCTGCCGGGCCGTGGTCGACGCCCTGATGCCGGCGCGCCCGAACGACGACGTGGCCCTGCTGATGGCCCAGACCAGGCTGCTGGGCGCCGACCAGGTCGCGGACTGGGACCTGCCCGCCGACCCGAGTGTCGTCGCCGACGCCCGCAAGGAGGCAACCCGGCAGCTCACGGACTGGGGTCTCGAGGAGCTGGCCTTCACCACGGAGCTGGTCGTCAGCGAGCTCGTCACCAACGCCATCCGGCATGCCACCGCCCCCATTCGGCTCCGGCTGATCAGGGACCGCGCGCTGATCTGCGAGGTCTTCGACGGCGCCGCCACCGCACCCCGGCTGCGCCATCCGCGCACCACCGACGAGGGCGGGCGCGGACTGCTGCTGGTCTCCCAGTTCACCCAGCGGTGGGGCACCCGCTTCGTCCCCGAGGGGAAGATCATCTGGGCCGAGCAGTCCCTCACGGATCCACTCGAGTGACGGACGGAGCCGGTGCATACCCGGCATGACGTGGGAAACTGATGTGGTCCCGGTGGTGAGGCGGGAACGATGAACGAGACAGCGATCGACTACACGGCGGTGTTCCAGGCCCTGCCCGGCATGGTGGCCCTGCTGACGCCCGAGCTGGTGTACGTGGACGCCAACGAGGAGTTCCTGCGCCTGACCGGGCGCAAACGCCAGGATCTGGTCGGCCGCCATCTGTTCGACGTCTTCCCCGACAACCCGAACGACCCCACCGCGACGGGCATGCGCAACCTGGAGGCCTCCCTGCGCCGGGTACTGGCCACCGGCGAGCGCGACACCATGGCCCTCCAGCGGTACGACGTGGAGTGCCCCGACCGGCCCGGCGAGTGGGAGGAACGCTACTGGAGCCCGGTCAACGCGCCGGTGCTCGGCCCGGACGGGCAGGTGCTGATCCTGGTGCACCGGGTCGAGGAGGTCACCGAACTGATCCGGGCCCGGGGCCCCGGGGGCAGTACCAGGACCCGCGTGCTGGAGGCCGAACTGTACACACGGGCCCGCGAGTTGCAGGACCTCAACGAGCGCCTGCGGCAGGCGCACGCCCGTGAGCGCGAGGTGGCCCTCGTCCTCCAGGAGGCGATGCTGCCGGCCCGTCGGCAGGTGGGCCACCACCGAGCCGCCGTGCGCTACCGGCCCGCGGTGGGCGCGCTGAACGTATGCGGGGACTGGTACGACCTGGTCGACCTGGTGGGCGGCGACCGCATCGGCGTGTCCGTGGGCGACGTGGTCGGCCACGGTCTGGCGGCGGCCGGTGTCATGGGCCAGCTGCGCAGCGCGCTCAGCGCCACCTCCCGGGTCGCCGAGGGCCCCGCTCAGGCCCTGGACGTCCTGGGCCGGTACGCGCATGTGGTCGACGGCGCCGAATCGGCCACCGCCGTCACGACGTTCATCGACTTCGACCGCCGCACCATCACCTACAGCAGCGCGGGACACCCCCCGCCCGCGCTGGTCCACCCCGACGGCCGCGTGGAGTTCCTGGACCGGGCCACCGATCCCCCGCTCGACGCCCGCCCCGACCCGGTCCCCCGCCCTCAGGCCGACACCACGTTCACCGACGGCTCCACCCTCGTCCTGTACACCGACGGCCTGGTCGAACGGCGCCGCGAGGACATCGACATCGGCCTGAGCCGCCTCGCCGCCGCCCTCACCCGCCACCGCACGGCGGACCCGGAACCACTCGCCGACGCCGTCCTGTCGGAACTGCTGCCACCGGGTGGCGCAACCGACGACACCGCGTTGATCGTCGTACGGCTGTGAGGATGGCCGGGTGACGTCGGCGCAATCACACCCGGTACCGGCCGACCCCGCCTGCACATACACTGACGACCCCGATGCGCACCCCGTTGACCTGCGTTTATCTGTTGGAACGCGGCGGTTGAGCCGATCCCGACGGAGTGAGGAGCGACCCTTTGTTCTATTACGTGCTCAAATACGTGCTTATCGGGCCGCTGCTGAGACTGGTCTTCCGGCCGCGGATCGAGGGGCTCGAACACGTGCCGTCGTCGGGCGCCGCCATCGTGGCCGGCAATCACCTGTCGTTCTCGGACCACTTCCTGATGCCCGCGATCCTCAAGCGGCGCATCACCTTTCTCGCGAAGGCCGAGTACTTCACCGGTCCCGGTATCAAGGGGCGCCTGACCGCGTTCTTCTTCCGCAGTGCCGGCCAGATCCCGGTGGACCGGTCCGGCAAGGAGGCGGGGCAGGCCGCGATCCGTGAAGGGCTCGGCGTGCTCAGCAAGGACGAGCTGCTCGGCATCTACCCGGAGGGCACGCGCTCGCACGACGGGCGACTGTACAAGGGCAAGGTCGGGGTCGCCGTGATGGCTCTCAAGGGCCGGGTGCCCGTCATCCCCTGCGCGATGATCGGGACCTTCGAGGCGCAGCCGCCCGGCAAGGTCATCCCGAACCTCCATCCCGTGGTGATCCGCTTCGGCAAGCCCCTCGACTTCTCCCGCTACCTCGGGATGGAGGACGAGAAGGCGGTCCTGCGGGCCATCACCGACGAGATCATGTACGCCATCCTCACCCTCTCCGAGCAGGAGTACGTCGACCAGTACGCAGCCGTCGCCAAGGCGGAGGAGACCGCGAAGAAGGCCGCCGAGAAGGCCGAGCGGGGGCGCAAGTTCCCGCGCATACCCCTCAGTTGATGCCTTCCTCGTAGCCGGGATCTGCTCGTGGCTAATCCCCGCCGGTTTTGGCGGGGTCGGCGGTTACCGTCGTTCCATGAGACGAGCTGTGGTGATCGGGGCGACCGGGCAGATCGGGCGGGTGGCCGTGCGGGCACTCGCCGGGGACGGGTGGGAGGTGACCGCCGTCTCGCGGGGCGGCGGTCGGGACGCGAGCTGGCCGGAGGACGTACGGGTCGCGGCGGCCGACCGGGACGACGACGCGGCGCTGGCGGCGGCTGTGGGCGGCGACTGTGACGTCCTCGTGGACATGGTGGCCTACGGGCCGGGGCACGCACGGCAGTTGGCCGGGTTCGCCGACCGGGTCGGGTCGGCCGTGGTCATCTCCAGCCTGTCCGTGTACGAGGACGACAAGGGGCGGAACTTCGACACACAGGGCGACCCCGACGGCTTCCCCGAGTACCCCGTCCCCCTCACCGAGGACCAGCGCACCATCGAGCCGGACGAGAGCTCGTACAGCACCCGGAAGGCGGGCCTCGAACGCGAACTCCTCGCCGTCGCAGACCAGTTGCCGGCCACACTGCTGCGGGCGGGCGCGATCCACGGGCCGTACTGCCGTACCCCGCGCGAACTGTACTTCGTCAAGCGCAACCTGGACGGACGGCGCCGCCGCGTCCTCGCCTACGGCGGCCGGAGCCGTTTCCATCCGGCGAGCGTCCACAACCTCGCCGAGCTGGTCCGGCTGGCCGCCGCGCGGCCGGGTGCCCGGGTCCTCAACGCCGTCGATCCGGAGGCGCCGACGGTGGCGGAGATCGCCGGGGCGATCGACGCCGTGATGGGGGTCGAGGTGGAGAACGTCCTGGTGGACGGTCCGCCGCCGGCACCCGCCGTGGGCGACACCCCGTGGTCGGTTCCCGTGCCCGTGGTGTGCGACATGTCCGCCGCCGAACGGGAGTTGGGCTACCGGCCCGTCGTCCGGTACGCGGAGAGCCTGCCGGAGACCGTCGCCTGGATCGAGGGCCAACTGGCCGGGCGGGACTGGCGGGAGGCGTATCCGAAGATGTTCGAGACGTACGGCGACCTCTTCGACTACGCGGCGGAGGACGCCTGGTCGGCATCATGAGAGCGGGGCGGCCGGAAGAGTTTCCGGCCGCCCCTCACCTCTGTACTACCAACTACCAACTACCAGCGGCTGTTACGGCTTCGGTGTGGCGTGCGGGGCGCAGGTCACGTCCGCCGCGTCGACCTTGCCGGTGAGCAGGTAGGTGTCCACGCGCTCGTTGATGCACGGGTTGACGAGCCCGGTCACGCCGTGGGAGCCCGCGTCCTTCTCGGTGATCAGACGGGAACCCTTGAAGCGCTTGTGCAGCTCGAGGCCACCCTGGTAGGGGGTGGCCGCGTCACGCTCGGCCTGCACGATCAGCACCGGCGGCAGGCCCTTGCCGGACTTCACGTTCACCGGGGTCTGCTGCTTGACCGGCCAGGTCGCGCACGGCAGGTTCATCCAGGCGTTGGCCCAGGTCAGGAACGGGTAGTTCTTGTGCAGCTCGGTGTTGTCGCGGTCCCACTTCTTCCAGCTGGTGGGCCACTTGGCGTCGGTGCACTCGACGGCCGTGTAGACGGCGTTGCCGTTCTCCGAGGCCGCGTTGCCCGCGGTGTCCGTGAGGTCGGGGGCCGCCGCGTCGACGAGTGCCTGGATGTCCCCGGCGAAGTACTTGCTGAACACGGTGGCGACCGGGATCCACGACGAGTCGTAGTACGGGGCGCCCTGGAAGAAGCCGATCAGCTCGGCCGGTCCGACGAGCCCGCCGATCGGGTTCTTCTTCGCGGTGGCCCGCAACTCCAGCCACTTCGCCTGGACTTGGGCCCGCGTGGTGCCGAGGTGGAAGACGGCGTCGTTCTTGGCGACCCAGTCCTGCCAGTCGTTCCAGCGCATCTCGAAAGCGACGTCCTGGTCGAGGTTGGCCTCGTACCAGATCTTTTCGCGCGACGGGTTGACGACGCTGTCGGCGATCATGCGGCGGACGTGGTTCGGGTACAGCGTCCCGTAGACGGCCGCGATGTACGTCCCGTACGACACCCCGAGGAAGTTGAGCTTCTTCTCCCCCAGCGCGGCACGGATGACGTCCAGGTCGCGCACGGTGTTCGGCGTGGTCATGTGCGGGAGCATCTCGCCGCTGCGCTCGTAGCAGCCCTCGGCGTACTCACGGGCCGACTTGCGCTGGGCGCGCTTGTCCGCCTCCGAGTCCGGTACCGGGTCCGGCTTGGGCGCCTTCACGAACTCCTGGGGGTCGGCGCAGGAGATGGGCGCCGAGTGGCCGACTCCGCGCGGGTCGAAGCCCACGAAGTCGTACGCCTTCGAGACGTTGACCCACAGCGGGTTCTTGGTCGTGACCCGGCGCGGGAAGCGCAGCCCGGAGCCACCGGGACCGCCGGGACCGCCGGGGTTGTAAATGAGCGCGCCTTGCCGCTCCCCCTCCGTCCCCGTGTTGCCGATGCGGTCGACGGCGAGCTTGATCTGCTTGCCGTACGGCTTCGCGTAGTCGAGCGGCACCGTGACCCAGCCGCACTTGATCGGCTTCTCCAGACCCCAGTCGGCCGGGCAGTCCTGCCAGTCGATTCCGGCCTGCGCGGCCCGTGCGGCGGCGATCGTCGCGCCGCGCGTCTCACGGTCCTGACCGTGGCGGGCGTCCGCACTGGCCGAGGGCGCCGCGACGGCGCCGGCTATCAGGGTCGCCGTGACGAGCGCTGCGGCTCGCCTCGTCGGTCTGGTGCCTCTCAAGTGGGACCTCCCCGTACGTAGTTGAGATGGTTACGGGGATCCTCGCCGCTGTGCGGCAGCTGTGAACAGGGGCGGACGGCGTTTTTTGCCAATCCGATAAACGGTGAGGCGAGTTCCGCTCAGCGGATATCCGGTGCGGTGGACGGATTTGGCATGATCACGCGATCGGCCCGACGGACTACGGCTCCAAGGCCGCCAACGCCTCGTCCAGCACCCGGCGCAGCCGCAGCGCGTCCGGCGCCAGCGCGGTCACCAGAGCGGCGGGTCCGGCCAGCGGAACGAGCGCGGCCCCGTCCCCCAGCAGCCGCGCCTCGACCGGCGCGTCCACGAACTCCGGCCGTACGACGACGAGTTGCCCAAGGGCACGATGCCCCGCCAGCACAGCGGGCCCGTCCCAGCCGCCCGGCGCTCCGGGACCGCAGGCCAGCTCCTGGTCAAGGATGACGCGCCCCCCGACCCGCACCGTGAGACGGCTGCCGAGCCGCCCGGGCTCCTCACCGGCCCGCCCGAGCACCTGCTCCTCGCGGAACACCAGCCGGGCACCCGGTGCGAGATCGACGCGCGTGCCGACGTACAGCTCGCTGCCCTGGGCGCAGATCAACTGCTCGGGCAGCCAACGGAGTTCACCCCCGTCGGCGACGCTCAGCCGCACGTCGTAACGAGACTCGCCCTTCGCCTGGCCGGGCAGGGCGATGGTGGCCGCGGCGGAGGCCAGGTGCAGTCGGGCACCCTCCTGCACCTCCGCCTCGACGGTGAAGTGGTCGCCGCCGAGCGGCCCGCTCATGGCGCCGACCAGCATGACGCGAGCCTCGTCGCCGTGCGCGCGGATGCGCCGCAGTGCCAGCGGCCCGTCGCCGTCGAGCACCGGCAGGGCGGTACCGCCCCGGCCGTCGTCCCGGGCGACGATCCGCGCGGTGGCCCGTACGCCGACGGTCATGCCGTCCACGCCGCGAGCTGCGCCCGCACCCAGAGGGTGACCTCCGCGACGCCGGCCTCGCTGCGCAGCGACTGGAAGACGACGGGCATCTCGCCTCGTGCCGCCTTCGCGTCGGCGGCCATCCGGCCGAGGTCGGAGCCGACGTACGGCGCGAGGTCCGTCTTGTTGACGACGAGCAGGTCGGCGGTAGTCACGCCGGGACCGCCCTTACGCGGAATGTCGTCCCCGCCGGCCACGTCGATGACGAAGATCTGCGCGTCGACGAGCCCCTTGGAGAAGGTGGCGGTGAGATTGTCGCCGCCTGACTCGACGAGCACGATGTCGAGCGGCCCGACCTCGTCCTCCAGGTCCTCGACGGCTTCGAGGTTGGCGGAGATGTCGTCCCGGATCGCGGTGTGCGGGCAGGCGCCCGTCTCGACGGCGGTGATCCGCTCGGGCGGCAGCACCGCCTCGCGCAGCAGGAACTCGGCGTCCTCGCGGGTGTAGATGTCGTTCGTGACGACAGCGAGGGACAGCTCTTCGCGCAGGGCACGGCAGAGCGCGGCGACGGTAGCGGTCTTCCCGGACCCCACGGGCCCACCGAGCCCGATCCGCAGGGCACGACGGGCCCCGTCGGGCCGGTGCGCGTCGGCACTTACGGCGGCGGGGCCGTCGTGGGAGTGGTCGAGGTGCATGAGATACGGCTCCAGTTCTGGCATTTCAGCCCGTCCGGCATTTCAGCCCGTCCGGCGTTTGAGGACGAGGCCCGTTTCAGGGCCGTAGCGGGGGTCTGGGGGCGGCAGCCCCCAGGGATGGGAACGGGTAGGGGCGGCGGGGGCGAAACACCTACGACGCGAACAGACGTACCGCCCAAGCAGCATGCCCCTCCGCACTCACCTCCAACATCGGCGCAGAAGCCGCAGGCAGCGCATCAACGCCACCCCCGGCCCCCACCCCCAGAGCCGCCTCCACCGCCCGATCCGCGACGCGATCCAGCTCCGGCGCCAACCGAGCCAGCACCCCGGTCGCATCGAACGGATCAAGACTCAGCAACCGAACCGTCGCCGACGCGGGCCCGCTGACACACTCGTACACGGAGCAGTACGCCGCGTCCACGGCCCCCAGCCCCGCCGCCCGCGCCGCAAGCCCCAGCACCACCGGCTGATGCGCCCCCTTGGGGAACTCCCGTGCCAGCGCGTCCAGTTCGGCCGACGGCCAGGTCGCCCGCGCCGCCCGCATCAGCTGCCGCCCCAGCTTGCGCGCCGCGATCCGCAACGCCGGTGACGGTGTCCGCGCGTCGGCCGCAGCGTCCAGCTCCACCGGATCGACGCCCAGCGCCGCCGCGGCGGCCAGCGCCGCCGACACCAGCCCCGCCGTGTGCAACCGGCCCCGGCAGAAGTCCTCCAGGCTCGCGGCCCCGGTGATCCGCGCGGCCTTGACGGCCGCCTCGGCCCCGCCGGAGTGCGCGTGCCCTCCGGCGGGGAAGCGGCCGTCTGCCAGGACGAGAAGCGCTGCCCTGCTCATCAGAACAGGAAGTAGCGCTGGGTCATGGGCAGTTCGGCGGCCGGAGTGGCCTCGACCAGTTCCCCGTCGATGTGCACGGCGAAGCTGTCGGGGTTGATCCGTACGTCCGGACGCGCGTCGTTCTCCCGCATGTCGGCCTTGGTCACCCCCCGGGTCGACTCGATCGCGACGAACCTCTTCCCCAGCTGGAGCCGCTCGGGCAACCCGTCCTCGATGGCCAGCTGGGACACGAAGTTGAAGGAGTTGGAGGCGGGCGCCCGCCCGATCGCCCCGAACATGGGCCGGGGCAGGATCGGCTGCGGAGTCGGGATCGAGGCGTTCGCGTCGCCCATCTGCGCGTACGCGATCTGCCCGCCCTTGATGACGAGGTGCGGCTTGACGCCGAAGAACGCGGGCTCCCAGAGGACCAGGTCGGCGAGCTTGCCCGTCTCCACGGAGCCGATCTCCCGCGCGAGGCCCTGCGCGAGGGCCGGGTTGATCGTGTACTTGGCGACATAGCGACGTACTCGATGGTTGTCGGCGCGGCCGTCGCCCGGCAGCGCACCCCGGCGCCGCTTCATCACATGGGCCGTCTGCCAGGTCCGCATGATGACCTCGCCGACCCGCCCCATCGCCTGCGCGTCGGACGAGATGATCGAGATCGCGCCCAGGTCGTGCAGGATGTCCTCGGCCCCGATCGTCGACGGCCGGATCCGCGACTCGGCGAACGCCAGATCCTCCGGCACCGCCGGGTTCAGGTGGTGGCAGACCATCAGCATGTCGAGGTGTTCCTCGGCGGTGTTGACGGTGTACGGCCGCGTCGGATTGGTCGAACTCGGCAGCACGTGCGGCTCGGAGACCACCGACATGATGTCCGGGGCGTGCCCGCCGCCCGCACCCTCGGTGTGGTACGCGTGGATACCGCGGCCCGCGATCGCGGCGAGCGTGTCGGCGACGAAGCCGGCCTCGTTGAGGGTGTCCGTGTGGATGGCGACCTGGATGCCGGTGAGGTCGGCGACGGTCAGGGCCGCGTCGATGGCGGCCGGGGTCGAGCCCCAGTCCTCGTGGATCTTCAGGCCGAGGGCGCCGCCGCGGATCTGCGACATCATCGCGTCGTGCGAGACGGTGTTGCCCTTGCCGAGCAGGCCGAAGTTGAGCGGGTACTGCTCCATCGCCTCCAGCATCCGGGCGAGGTGCCAGGGGCCGGGGGTCACCGTGGTCGCCTTCGACCCCTCGGCCGGACCCGTGCCACCCCCGACGAGTGTCGTGATGCCGGACGCGAGCGCCTCGTCGGCGATCTGCGGGCAGATCAGGTGGACGTGCGCGTCGATCGCTCCCGCCGTCACGATCCGGCCGTTGCCCGCGATGATCTCGGTCTCCGGACCGATGACCAGGTCGGGATGGATCCCGTCCATCGTGTCGGGGTTGCCGGCCTTGCCGATGCCGGTGATCCGGCCGTCGCGCAGACCGATGTCGGCCTTGATGATCCCCCAGTGGTCGACGATCACCGCGCCCGTGATGACCGTGTCCGGGGTGCCGTCTGCGCGCGTAGCGCGGGCCTGGCCCATGGATTCGCGGATGACCTTGCCACCGCCGAACACCGCCTCGTCACCGGCGAGTCCGGGGCCGCCGCTGCGGTCCTCCTCGATCTCGATCAGCAGGTCGGTGTCGGCGAGCCGGATACGGTCACCGGTGGTGGGGCCGAACAGGTCGGCGTACGCGGCACGCGAGATCTCAGGCATCGAGGGCACCTCCGGTCTCCCCGCGCAGTCCGGGCACGATGCGCGCGCCGGCGAGCGGAACAAGTTCTACGCCGACGGGAATCCCGGGTTCGAAGCGCACGGCGGTGCCGGCGGCGATGTTGAGCCGCTTGCCGCGCGCTGCCGCACGGTCGAACTCCAGGCCGGGGTTGGCCTCGGCGAAGTGGTAGTGGGAGCCGACCTGGACGGGCCGGTCGGCGGCGTTCAGGACGGTCATCGACGTGACCTCTCGGCCCTCGTTGTACACAACGGGTCCGTCGGCGAACAGGATCTCTCCGGGTATCACGGCAGCCCCTCCCCTCAGACGATCGGGTCGTGGACGGTGACGAGCTTGGTGCCGTCCGGGAAGGTCGCCTCGACCTGGACGTCGTGGATCATCTCGGGGATGCCCGACATGACGTCGTCCCTGGTCAGCAGCTTGCGTCCGGAGGACATCAGCTCGGCGACGGTACGGCCGTCACGGGCGCCTTCAAGGATGTGCGAGGTGATCAGCGCGACCGCCTCGGGGTGGTTCAGTTTGAGCCCGCGGGCCCGGCGCTTCTCGGCCACGTCGGCGGCCACATGGATCAGCAGCCTCTCCTGCTCGTGCGGGGTCAGTTGCACGGCGTCCCACCTCACATCCTCGCTCCGGACCGTGCGGGGTCCGGTTGCCGATGCCACCAAAACCGCTGGTGGCGAGATGGGCACGCTAGTTGGCCGGGGTTTCGAGGACGTTAACCGGCCGGTGATCGGTTCGGGTCCGTGGGGGCGGGGCCGCCCATGCTCATCAGACCGCGCAGGCCCTCCTGGAGCACTTCCACCGGTGCGGCACCGAATAGGGCCATCTGCGCGACGAAGCCCTGAGCCGCCGCGATCATCGTCCGTGCGACGCTCTCGGCGGGTACGTCGGCCCGCATCATCCCGGTTTCCTGGTACCGCTCGACCAGCCGCACCCAGGCCGTGCGCACCTTGGCGTACCCCTCGTCCAGCGCCTTCGACAGCTCGTCGTTGCGCAGGGTCTCGGCCCACACCTGGATGATCAGCCGCGGAAAGACCGACACTCCCTCGTGCGTCATCCCCGGGCGCAGGCCCAGCATCCGGCCCATCACCCGGCCCACGATCACGTCCGGCGGCGGAGGCGGGTTCTGTCCGACCGCGGCCTCGAAGGCGTCGCCGACCTCGGCCAGCACTTCGGTGACGATGGCGCCGATCAGCTCTTCCTTGCCGCCGAAGTAGCGGTAGACGGCCCCCGCCGAGAGGTCGACCTCCTTGAGCACGTCCTGCATCGACGTGGCGTGGAAGCCGTTGCGGGCGAAGCAGAGCGCCGCCCCGTCGAGGATCTGACGGCGTCGGGCGTCGAGGTGTTCCTGGGATACGCGGGCCATGCCCCACAAAGTAAAACGAACATTCCTTCTTGACAAGACGCACCGACCGCAGGACGGTGGTGACGTACCTAAAACGAACGATCCTTCTTTTTAGACATCGTCTCCAGGCATCCTCTTTCGACAGGAGAAAATCCGTGCCCACCGCCTCCGCTACGAGCCCGCAGCCCCACCCCCGACCCCAGCCCTCACCGTCGCACCGCCGCCGCATGATCGCCGTGGTCGTCCTGGTCCCGGTCCTGGTCGCACTGGCGCTCTGGGCCTTCGCCTGGCCCGCCGCCCGTACGGCACCCCGCGACCTGCCCCTCGGCGTGGCGGGCCCGGCCACCGCGGTCACCCAGATCGAGAAGCAACTGTCCGCTCACGAGGGCGCCTTCGAGATCCACCGCTACGCCGACGAGGCCGCCGCCCGCGACGCCATCGAGGACCGGACCGTATACGGTGCGGTCGTCGTCACCGCCGAAGGGCCGGAGCTGCTCACCGCGACGGCCGCGAGCCCGCTCGTCGCCCAGCTCCTCCAGCAGGTGGTGAGCGAACAGGCGGCGCAGTCCGGTCAGTCCGGTGCGCCGGTCAGGACAGTGGACGTCGTCCCGGCCGCCGCCGACGACCCGCGCGGTGCCGCCTTCGGTGCGAGCGTGCTGCCGCTGGCGCTGGCCGGTGTGGCCGCCGGCGCGGTGGTCACCCTGCTCGGGCTGCGCGGGGTGCGCGCGGCCGGCACGCTGCTCGGCGCCTCGCTCCTGGTCGGTGTTGCCGCGGCCTCGATCGCGCACAGCTGGCTTGGCGTGCTCACCGGCGACTGGTGGGCGGAGGCCTCCGCTCTGGGGCTGACCACCCTCGCGGTGAGCGGCGCGGTCGCCGGATTCGCCGCACTTCTCGGCTCCCCGGGCATCGGCCTCGGCGGTCTGCTGATCGTCCTGCTCGGCAACCCGTTCTCCGGCGCGTCCGGCGCCCCTCAGCTGCTGCCGGAGCCGGTCGGCACGATCGGTCAGTGGCTGCCGCCGGGTGCGGGCGCCTCCCTGCTGCGCTCGGTGTCGTTCTTCGACGGCGCGGCGGCCCTGGGCCCCGCCCTGACCCTGACCTGGTGGGCGGCGCTGGGCCTCGGCGCGGTCCTGCTGGGCAGCGCGCTGAAGCGCCGTAAGGAGGACGGAAGCAGCAAGCCGGTGACGGCCGGGGGATCCCGCCCCCGGGACCTCGTGACCTCGTGACGTCCTGAGCCGACAGCATCAACCGAATCACCGGACCACCGGACCGACCGGGTGCCCCCGCTGTAGCGGACGGGGGCACCCGGTCTTCGCGTGCCCTGCCACCCGCCCGTTGGTTCAGTGCGTCCCGGGCCGCCGATGCTCCGCCGCGATGCCGAACCGCTGCCGCTCGACGGGAGCCGCGGCCACCTCGCGGACGGTGGAGACCGCGCTGACGATCTGACCCTCGGCCGCGTCCAGCTCGTTGAGGCGCTCCAGGTCGGCCGCGGAGACCAGGGCCACGAGGGGCTTGCCGTGCCGCGTCACGACGACGCGCTCACCGCCGTACACCACCTTGTTGATCAGGTCGGCGAGTTCAGCCCTGGCTTGCGTCACCGGAATCTCGTAGGCCATGTCCTCCAGCTTAAGCGAGCACCTCGCGCAGGACTCTGTACGTCCTGTACATTTTTTACGGAAGCCATCGAGGAGGCGTGCGCCATGAACGACATGCACGAACCGTCAGCCCGCTATGTCCTGCCCGAGTTCACCGAACGCACCAGTGCCGGGAGCCGGACGCTGGATCCGTACTCGAAACTGCTGGAGGAGCGGATCGTCTTTCTCGGCACGCCGGTCGACGACACGTCGGCGAACGATGTGATGGCGCAGTTCATGCACCTCGAATACCTGGCGCCCGACCGGGACATCTCGCTGTACATCAACTCCCCCGGCGGCTCCTTCAGTGCGATGACGGCGATCTACGACACGATGCAGTTCGTCACCTGCGAGGTGGAGACGATCTGTCTGGGGCAGGCGGCCTCCGCGGCGGCCGTACTGCTGGCCGCGGGTACTCCGGGCAAGCGGAGCGCGCTGCCGGGGGCACGGGTGCTCATCCACCAGCCTTCCCTGTCCGAGCCGGTGCACGGACAGGCGAGCGATCTCGCCATTCAGGCCGAGGAGTTGGGCCGGGTCCGTACCCAGCTGGAAGAGATGCTCGTACGGCACACCGGACAGAGCCCGGAGCGAGTCGCCGCGGACATCGAGCGGGACAAGGTCCTGGACGCCCAAGCCGCCCTGGAATACGGGCTGGTGGACCGGATCGTGCCCAGCCGCAAGTCCTCGCACCCCGCCCCCGGCACGAGGTGAGCCGACGATGCTTCCGCCCGAACTGCCTCCGCTGCCCGCCCTGACGCGTGCGGAGGGCGAGTTGATCGACCGTTACCTCGAAGTGGCCGATCTGCTCGGCCGGATCAACCCGGCGTATCACGGGGACACGTACCGCGGACTGCGGGCCGCGCAGGCGCTGGTCGCCAAGGCGGTGGCGTTGCGGGACGCGCTGGAACTGATGCATCAACGGGGCGAGGCCGAGGTGCACGCCCACACGCTGGCGCGTGCGCTGCGCGTCCTCGACGGGGAGCGCCGCACGGCGCGTGTCACCGTTCCGCGTGAGCCCGCCAGTTGACGCACCCGGTCACCGGACCCCGGTGTCCGGCCGGCCCGCACACCCGGGCGACGGACGTCCGGTGCGGGCCGGGAAGCGACTGGACGGCATCCCCCGTTCGGCGTAGTCGCCCATCCCCCGTCCAGACCGCTCAACTTGCGCAACGCGCGTGGTTCGTAGCCGAAACGAGATGTCCCCGTGCTGGTCCGAGGGTGCGCGACCCTCACGACTCCGTCCAAGGGTGCGGGTGTCTACCCGAATGGGTCAGCGGTGAGTAACACCACAAAGCCCCGATTCCATTGGGATTTTCCTACTTACATGAGCCAAGATCCCTTCCTGACGACAAGCCCCCGCCACAAGAGGCGGGGCGATCCGGGCGGACGCCGAGTCCTGCCGCCGCCCGGATGACCGGTCGACAGATGTGCATCGGCAGGAGTGGAGGACCCAGGCACGACGGGTCGCCGGAACGGTCACGCCATGACCGGGCCGAGCAGCCCTTGGGGTGAAGCCGCGTCAGCGGCCGGGCAACTTCGCCAGCCCGAATCCGACAGGTCATCCTTCACAGGCGGCTGACGAAGGGTTGCGCATGTCTGCGCTCAATCGTGTCCCGTCGCTGATGACCAGGGCCGGTACGGCCTCGGCTCTCACCCTCGCCGCCGTGGGCGGCAGCTTGGTGGTTCCGGGTCTCGCAACCGACGCCGCGGCGATCGCGCCGTCGACGAAGGCACTTCAGATCGCGGCTTCCAAGAAGGGCGCCCCGTACAAGTACGGCGCCGCCGGGCCAAGCAGGTTCGACTGCTCCGGGCTCACGCAGTACTCGTTCAAGAAGGCGGGCAAGTCCCTGCCCCGTACGGCAGCGGCCCAGTACAACAAGACCAAGCACATCGCCGCCAAGAGCCGCCGGGGCGGAGACCTGGTCTTCTTCCACTCGGGCTCGAACGTCTACCACGTGGGCATCTACGCCGGAAAGGGAAAGATCTGGCACTCCCCGAAGACCGGGGAAGTCGTGAAGCTCCAGAAGATCTGGACGAAGAGCGTCTGGTACGGCCGGGTCAGCTGACCTCCCCGGGGCGGGACGGCGGCCTGGAACCGCCGTCCCGGCCCGGGACCCGTCGGAGCGACAACGGCCGTATGCCGGCCACCGCTGCCCGGGGCCTGCGCGTCGACCACAGTGTCCGCGCCCCGCGCCCCCTTGTACACGAGCCGGGCCGTCGGCCCGAAGAGCCGTTACGGCCGAGCCGTCAAGGCTCCTGCTGGCCCGCCGCCGTCACCGGTGGCCTGGCCGGTACCGTCCACGGGAGTTCGATCGACACCGTCTTGCCGCCCTCACGGGTGGGCCGCACACGCAGCTTGCCGCCCGACTCGGCGGTCAGCCAGCGGATGATGACCATCCCGCGGCCGTTGTCCTGCTGCACGGCGGCCGGCAGTCGTTTGGGGAAACGCGGGTGACTGTCCGTCACCCCGATGCACAGGTGTTCGTCACGGTCGAGGGCGATGTCCACCGTGAAGGTGGGTGACAACCCGAAGGTGTGCTGTACGGCGTTGGTAGCGAGTTCGGAGACGATCAGCCGGATGGTGTCGGCGGCCTCGGTGTCCCTCGGCAGACCCCATTCCGCCAGTACGTTGGCCACATAGGCGCGGGCGGCGGAGACCGAGGCGGGATCGCTCGGCAGAGTGACGGATGCTTCCAGGTGATCTGCCATAGCGACGTCGTCCCTTTCCCACGGGACCGGAGCCGACACGGAGCGGATGGTTCGAGTACGGTCCCGGACTGGTGCTTCGCGCCAGACTGCCATTCCCACACCGGTCACGGGGTGCGATCCACCAAGATATGCATATATCTGTCGCTCGAAGCGGTGAACTCTGCGACCCCAGAGCGTATTTGGGCGGCTCATAAGGAGTAAGGAGTGGCCCATGCAGTACGGTCCCGCGGTGCGCCGCCGAAAGCTGGGTGCCGAACTGCGCGCGCTGCGTGCCAGGGCCCGTCTCACGAGCGGCGAGGCGGCCCGTCTGGTGGGCTGGCACCAGTCGAAGGTGAGCCGGATCGAGACCGGCGCGAGCGGGGTGAAACCGGCGGACGTCCGGTTACTTCTGGACGCTTACCACGTCCCTGACGGCGAGTCACGCGAGTTGCTGCTCGTGCTGGCGGGCGGCGACGACGGGGGCCGGCACCACTGGTGGCACGCCTACCGTGGCGTACTGCCGCCCACCTACCGGGACTTCATCAGCCTGGAGTCGCAGGCCAGCACGATGCGCACCCTGGAGACCTCGGTGGTGCCGGGGCTGCTCCAGACCCCGGAGTACGCCCGCGCGATGACGCGCGCCGCCGTGGACGGCCTGGAGGAGACCCGGCTCGACGCCCTGGTCGAGGTACGGCTGGCCCGCCAGGACGTACTGCGCTGCGATCCGCCGCTGGCACTGAGCGCGGTCCTCGACGAGGCGGTGCTGCGCCGCGAAGTGGGCGGGCCGGGGGTGATGACTCGTCAGCTGGAGCGGCTCGTACAGGCGGCCCGTCTGCCCCAAGTGAGGCTCCAGATCCTGCCGTTCGCCGCAGGGGCATACATCGGCATCACGGGCCCTTTCGTTATCTTCTCTTTTCCGAGCACTTCTGACCTGGATGTGGTTGTTCTCGACCAGATGATGAGTAGCCTCTACCTCGAACGGAAAGAAGACCTCCAGGCCTACAGCGAGGCCTTCAACACCCTTCAGATCCACGCCCTTTCGCCCGAGGATTCGTTGGATTTCATCGCCGGTCTGGCTCACGGCGTGTAAGGAGGCACCATGTCCGCATTGCCTCGGAACGTACCGTCCGTCATCGAACCACCCGGTGTGCAATGGCTGCGCAGCAGCTACAGCACCGGTGCCAACAACTGTGTGGAGACGGCCCGTCCGGACGTAGGTGTCCGGGCCGGACTGCTCGCCGTACGCGACTCCAAGAACGCGACGGGGCCCGCCCTGCTCTTCTCCCCCGAGAGCTGGACGGGTTTCCTCACCGCGTTCCGGTGATCGCCCGACGGCGCACGGCCGTGGTCCGCCGACTCATGGCCGCGTGTCACTGATCAACGGTTTTCTCCGGTGATCCGCGGTCTGTTGTCGCCGATCACCCGCACCGCCCGTGCGATCTGCTCCTCGGACAGGTCCGCGCGGGCGGTCAGCCGCAGCCGGGACACTCCGTCGGGCACGGACGGCGGGCGGAAGCAGCCCACGCCCACTCCGGCGGCCCGGCAGTCGGCCGCCCACCGCACGGCCCCCTCCGGGGACGGCGCGCGCACGGAGACGACGGCCGCGTCCGGCCGTACCGCCGCCATGCCCTGTGCCGTCAGCCGGGTGTGCAGTTCGCGCGCCACCGCACGCGCCCGTGCGGCCCGTTCGGGCTCGCGGCGCAGCAGAGTGAGCGCCGCGAGGGCCGCGCCCGCCGCCGCCGGGGCGAGGCCGGTGTCGAAGATGAACGTACGGGCCGCGTTGACGAGGTGCTCGATCACCGGAGCCGGGCCCAGCACCGCACCGCCCTGACTTCCGAGCGACTTGGACAGCGTGACGGTCACGACCACGTCCGGCGAGCCCGCGAGCCCGGCCCCGTACGCGGACCCCCGCCCGCCGTCCCCCAGCACACCCAGTCCGTGCGCGTCGTCGAGGACCATCCCCGCACCGAACTCCCGGCAGGCAGCGGCCAGTTCACCCAGCGGAGCGGCGTCCCCATCCACCGAGAAGACCGTGTCGGACACGGCCACGGCGGGCCCGGTACGCGTACCGAGCGCCTTGCGGACGGCGTCCGGATCGACGTGCCCGACGACCTGGGTCGTCCCCCGGGCCAGCCGGCAGCCGTCGATCAGCGAGGCGTGGTTGCCCGCGTCGGAGACGACGAGGGAGCCGTGCGGCGCGAGCGCGGTCACCGCGGCGAGGTTGGCCGCGTAACCGGAGGAGAAGACGAGAGCCGCCTCGAAGCCGCAGAAGTCGGCCAGTTCCCGTTCGAGTTCCGCATGCAGCTCGGTGCTGCCGGTGACGAGCCGTGAACCGGTGGCGCCACCGCCCCAGCGTCGCGCGGCCCGGGCCGCGCCCTCGGTGACCTCCCGGTGACGGGCCAGGCCCAGGTAGTCGTTGCTCGCGAGGTCGAGGAGCGGGGAGTCGGCAGGACGCGGCCGCAGGGTCCGTACGAGTCCGGCACGCCGGCGTGCCTCGGCCTGCTCGTCGATCCAGCCGAACGCCATGGGTCGGTCCTCCGGGGCAGCACACGTTTGTAGGCAGTGGACAGACCCTAGCGAAGCCCTCCGCCACCCATGATGTGGCAATACCCACAGCGGGTTTTATCAAGCAAGGAAAAAGACCAGGTCAGAGGCCGCATGATGCCCTAGATCGAAGGTCGTTTCTCACAGTCTGTCGAGCAATGCTCAAGACCTAATAGCACTGCGGACGATGCCGAAAGCGCGTGACGCCAGCCAGAGCGTCCAGAGCGGTAACTCTCCGTGCTTGTTCGGTACGGGGAAGGCGCCAACTGACAGGGGCGCGAGCGCGCCGCACCAGCCCGGCTGCTCAACGCCGGCCACGGCTCGGGGCGGGGCGGCGGTCCGAAGGCCGCTCGGGCCCGGGGCCCCAGCGGGCCAGACCGAGCAGTTTTCGAGAAGTATCGGCGACTCGGCCGCCCTACCGTCGAGGACATGAACTCCATCGACTCCGTCACCCTTGAGGTGGCCGACACCACAGCCGCCGCCCGCTTCTACTCCACCGCATTCGGCCTGGTCCCGCCGCAAGTGCGCCTGCGTGCCTCCGAAGCCCCCACGACCGGCTTCCGCGGTTTCACCCTGTCGCTCGTGGTGTCCCAGCCGGGCAACGTCGACGCGCTTGTCGGCGCCGCCCTCGACGCCGGCGCCACCGCCCTCAAGCCCACCTCGAAGTCCCTGTGGGGCTATGGCGGAGTCGTTCAGTCCCCGGACGGCACGATCTGGAAGATCGCGACATCGGCGAGGAAGGACACGGGCCCGGTCACCCGGGACTTCGACGAGCTCGTGCTCCTGCTGGGCGTCGAGGATGTGAAGGCCACCAAGCAGTTCTACATCGAACAGGGTCTCACTGTGGGTAAGAGCTTCGGCGGCAAGTACGTCGAGTTCGCCACCGGGCCGGGCCCCGTCAAGTTGGCTCTGTACAAGCGCCGTGCCCTCGCCAAGGACGCGGGTGTCCCCGCCGTCGGCACCGGATCGCACCGGCTGGTGCTCTCCAGCGACGCCGACCCGTTCAGCGACCCGGACGGGTTCCTCTGGGAAACCACTACTCCCCTGACCGTCACCGCCTGACCCGAGTGACCTCCGATTACAGGACGGCACTTACAGAGGAGGCCCCCCTATGGCCTACGGCTGCATCGCATCGCCGAAGACCCGGACTGGTTCCCGCGCCGCCGACGGCCGGACGAAAAGGTTTTCACCACGGCGAGGCGGCCGACATCCTGCGGACCGCGCTATCTACAGAGCTGCGCGCACCGGATCCGACAGCACTCGTACATATCTGCGGGCCGGACAAATTCATAGCCCACGTCGCCAACCAGGCGGCCACGGCGGGCTGGCACGCCAACCAGCTCCACCTGGAACGCTGCACCCAGACCGCCCGCGAACCCGACCCCGTGACCAATAGCGACTTCCGCGTCCGCGTCACCGGCTTCAAGTCTCTTCCGCGATGCACGGCGGCCCGCGGTCAGGGCCTCGCCGCAGACGCGGACGTTGCGCTTGCCGAATACCTCCTCCATGCCGGTCAAGCGGCATGTTGATACTCGTGGAGGGTGCCGCCGAGTCGCGCTCGCCGTCGAATGTCCAGATGGGCGATCCGGTCCGGGTCCTCGACCGGAGCGGGCAGCGAGTGGAGAGGGCAGGCATTCGCAAGACCCTGGTGCGGCCGATGCTCGTCATAGAACGTCTCGAACTCGCATAGGGCGTGCAGGGCGTGCAGGAGATGGCGCTGGTTCCAGATCAACGTACGGTCCAGCAGCTCTCGCCTGCAGGTCTGCACCCACCGCTCCATGACCGAGTTCATGCGCGGCATCCGGACGCCGCTGAGCACCACCTCGATACCCGCGTCCTTGAGCACCTCGTCGAACGGCCGTGGGAACTTCCCGTCCCGATCCCTGATCAGACAGCGAGCCCGGCAGCCGGCGTCCTCGAGGTCCATGACGAGATTCTTCGCAGCCCGGACCACCCAGGACGCGATCGGGTGCGCGGTCGCGCCCAGGGTCCGGATCCGGCGGCTCGCGTGCTCGATCACGGCGAACACGTACAAGCGGGCCCCGGACAGAGCGCGGCCTCGAAGAAATCGCACGCCAGCAGGGCGTCGGCCTGGGAGCGCAGGAAGTCCACCCAAGCGCTCAAGGCCCGCTCGGGCGCCGGGTCGACGTCGGCCTCCTTCAAGATTTCCCAGACCGTGGATGCTGCCACCTTCACCCCGAGTACGAGCAGCTCACCGTGCAGGCGCCGACAGCCCCAAATAGCCCCAACTTGGATTTTCCCTGGCCAGGCGCAGCACCAGCGCCCGGATCGAGTACACGGTGCGGGGCCGGCCTCCGCGCTTCGGCCAGGACTGGGAAGCGTGTCGGCGGACGATGACGTTGCGGTGCCGGCGCAGTACCGTGTCCGGCCGCACCAGCAGCCGCATCCAGCGCAGCACTTCCCGTGGCAGACCATGGAGGAGCGACGCCAAAAACGCCCGGCCGCTCGCGTGGAACCAGACCTGCCGCCCGTTCAGCCGCCGTTCCAGAACGCCGATCCGGTGGCGCAGAACGAGGAGCTCGACATCATTCTCCCGGTCGCCCATCGGCAGCAGCCGCAGCATCGCGAACGCGTCCGTCACACCCAGGCACGCCAGTCTCAGCAGCACGACCGATCATCATCCCGCGCCAACCGGCGCCCCGCGACACCGGCGACTCGATCGGCCCCGGCCAACACCCACACCCGATCCCACCTGCGCGGATGAGGTATTCGGCAAGGGCAGGTCGACGCCATAGCCGCGAAGGAGCCGCGCCAGTTCACGCTCAGGTCAACACGACCGACCGGGTCATTTCTCGTCGAGCCGTTCATCGAGGATCTCGGCAGCCCAGGCGCGCAACCGTCGGCGCATGTCCTCCACCTGGCCGCCATTGATGCCGTATACCTCGTACTCCCGGTCCGGCCAACGGTCGACCGCCCGCAGCGCTTGGGCGAAGTAACGCGGATCGAACCCGGCATCGTGCTCCAACGCCAACTCCAGCAGTTGCCCACCCGAGTACCGTCCGGAGGCGAGCGCGGCATTCACGTCGAGGTAATCCCGTGGCGCGGCCCGTCCGAAGAGGGTGGTCACCTTGTTGGCCACGGCGTCATCGGCGTGCAGGACCGGACCGATCTCCAGCACGGCAGGCGGGTGAGACCTCCAGTCGCACCCGAGCTCCACCTTCGCCGTGCGCCCCTGTCCGTCAGCAACCGCGAACCGGGCGAACACCCCACCAGACTTCTCCACCTCAACGGTGAGGCCCGCCGCCCGGTAGGCCGCAGTCACCGCATCGACGGCCTCGGAGAAGGCCACCGGGTCAGCGATGTCCGTGAACAGGTCGACGTCATCCGACAGCCGTTCCAGGAACCCATGCGCCTGGACGGCGTACCCGCCGGCCAGAACGAAGCCGTATCCCGCGGCGGCTCCAAGACCGATACGGGCGAGTCGGGCGTGAAAGGGATCCATGCAGGCGGATACTACGCAGCCCTGCGGGCCAGTTGCGGGAATCGCCCTTCCCACATCAACCGCACTCGCGGCGGAAGCCACAGCCTCTGCCACACGGCCGAGAGCAGTACCGGGTCAAGGAACTTCCGCAGCTCCCCCACATGCATGGCCTCCCGGATGACCGTCTCATAGAGCATCCGCAGGTCCGCGTCGTCCGACAGGTCGTAGACACGCTTCGGTGTCCAGTCCAGCGCAGTCGGCAAAGCCACCACTCCGGCTGCCGGACCGGCAAGTTCCTCCAGCGTCTCCGGAACCGCGTAGGGCCGGATCTCCGCGTACCGCACCCGAGACTCCATACACTCAGTATGCCCCTGCACGAGAGCTGTCCGCCGGTCGCTGTGGTGTCCGCCCATGACGTCATCGACGCCCGTGTGGAGGGCACCCACCAGGAGCGCGCCCGCCACAGGCTCACCCCCTACCGATTGCACCAGCTGACAGCCCCGGTGCCGCGCCGGTCCCTGGACGTACGACGCGGAAAGCGGCGCTACCCGCTCGACCTGGACTGACTGCTGCCCGCCGAGGGGTTCGCCCCTGCGCCTGCCGAAAAACTCATCCGTCCTGGTCGGGGCTGGTGTAAGGGTGGTGTCGAGCGCGGGCGGTTGGGCGGGGCCCTGGGCGCCTGGTGAGTGCCCCGGCAGGATGATCTGCCGTGCTGCTTCGACTTGCCTATCTGGGTGTGGCGAACGTGTTCGCCCTGCTGCGCCTGCTGCTGACGAGCAACCACGGCAAGGACATCGAGATCCTCGCGCTGCGTCATCAGATCACCGTGCTGGAACGCCAACTCGGCCGGGAACGGGTGCGGTTCGCCCCGAGCGACCGGGGGTTCCTGACCGCGCTACTGCACCGGCTCACACGCGGTGTGCTGCGCCGGGCACGGCTGCTGGTGCGCCCGGACACTGTGCTGCGCTGGCACCGTGACCTGGTCTCGCGCCGCCACGCGGCCCGTTCCCGGCCCAAGCGTGCGGGTCGGCCGCGTACCATGCGCTCGATCCAAGTTCTCGGCCGAGGCGTCGCCGTCCTCGACCAGGTCGACCTGCTCCAGCTCGGTGCTCATCTCCCTCCCCACGGCTGTCTCTGGCCGTCCTGGCCCTGCCAGTCCTCAAGGGGAAGGGCGTACACCGCAGGCGAAGCAGAAGGTGACGGGGTGGTCCGGTGCCGCTGCGGTGACAACGCCGGGCACGGCCGCCTCCTCGCCGCAGCATGGACAGGGATCGATGGGGGGCTGTGCGGGCTGCGAGAACGGGCCGTCCGTCGGTGTGATCCGCCAGGGAACGTCGAGGAACTTGACGACGTAGTCGAATGCGTACAGCTTGGGATCCGCGGCCCACGGGCAGAACAGACACTTGGCCAGTTCCCCGCCCGTCACCAGGGCCCACTGGCGGCAGTTCGGGCACTGCACCGTCCGGTCCCGCAGCGGCCCGAGCTCGTCCTTCAGCCGCTCCATTCGCTGATCGACGAAGGATCGGATGTACGTGAGGCCGGAGCGAATGAGCTCCACATCGTCCTCGAAGCGTTCGCGCGCCTCGGGAGGTAGCTCTGGCAGTAGGTGTTCGTCCAGGAAGCGGATCAGGAAGTCGAGGACCGCGACCGTACGGGTCTCGATCGTGCCTTCCGAGTCGGTCGGACCATAGTACTGGAGAGCATTGCGCGACTTGGCCAGGGAGACGATCTCCGCCTCGTCCCCGGGCGGGATGGGTAGCCCAACGACGGTGCGGAGCCGTAGCAGGGTCTCCTGAGGCGAGCAGCTGACGAAGTCGCCCTCGTCGAACATCTGACGGGTGACCCTCTTCTTAGGGGTCTTCCGGGTCAGATCCAGGTCCTGCAAGACGAGCGTCCAGTGCTCAAGGTAGAGCCGGTACTTCAGCAACACCTCGGTGGCAGCCTGGAGATGGAGCACTGCGTACTTCAGGTTGCGGGGGCTCACCCCGCCCTTGCCTTGGGCCATGAGCTCGACCACGCTCTTGAGGTAATCGAGCCCGTTCTCCACGGGCGGGAAGTCGACACGGACAGCGGTCACGCGCTCGCCGCCTCCCTCGTCTCACGGGCCGCGCGCGCCCTCTCCACGCCCGCTTCATGTCCTTCTCGGACTGGGCGTCGGTGTAGGTGACCCGGCACCAGCGGGTCGTGTCGTGGCCTGGGTGGCGGCGCCAGGGGTTCGTCATCCGCACCAGCAAATTCCAGGCGCGCCTCAGGTCGTGCCGCAGATCGAGTTCGCCGTGGAGATCGGCCTGCTCAGGGTCAGCGAGCCACTCCAGGGCGATCCGGGCATCGACCACGAGGTCCTGGACGCCCCACTCGACCGCGCCGGCCATCCGGTGCTCGGTGGTGCCGGGCTCGTGCGCGGTGAGCTGTTCGGCGGTGCGGGTGGTGAGGAAGGCCTCGATCGCGTCGATGTCCTTGCTCGCGATGTCCACCGTATAGCGCAACTGTTGAGGGTCGGACACTTTCAAGGGGCTGTCCTCTCGGTACGGGCGGCCGGAGTAACCCCTCGGCATGTCCGGTTTATCGCCTCGGATATGGCCCGCGAATTCGGATACATCGACGCCGAGGAGGACCAGTTGTACGGGTGACCGCGTTCAGCCCTCCGCTGCGTCCCGCGTGCACACCGCCGGTCACCAGCACCTGGCCATGCAGGGGCGGCGCGCCGCTGGTCGGCAGGAGCAGTCGGTCGAGGAAGTGGACAAGGACCTGCACGCTGTGCCCGAACACTGTCCTGCCCGACGTTGCCCGACGCCGCGTACCCTCCGTCGCGGCCCATCGGCGCCAGATCCGGCCTTCGAGCAGAGGGCACGCCGCGAAAACGTCGCGGCCACGGACGACGGCCTCGATCTCCTGCCTGAACGCGTCCGGAGATCCGCGCGGCCGGTGAAGTTCCCGTGCTCATCGACGAGATCGTCGATCCGGATCCAGGTCAGTTCCTTCCGTCCGTCCGCCACCGTGGTGGCGACATGGTCCAGAGAGCCGGGTAGGAGGGCGCCAACGCCGCGTGCAACTGCTGGGGATCAACGAGCCGGTAGCGCACCGACCACAGCGAGACATCCTCGACCGCGACACCGTCCTCGACGGCCACCAGCGAAAGGATCAACGCGAGGACATCCCGCTCCCTCCCGTCCAGCGCATGCTGCTCCAGAGCCCGCGCACACGCCGCTTCCCAGTACGGTACAAGGCTGTTCGGCGGCCGAGATGCTATCCAGCAGGCAACTGTCCATCCTCAGAGCCGTGATGAACCTGCGACACCACGGCATCCGGGGACGTACCCCAGTGGCCACTGCGCCCCGCCGCCGGGCGGGCGGAGCCCCTATCCACTGGCTGCGCCGATGCGGCTGAGCGCCTCGGCTGGCGAGTGAGCGGGGGGTTGGTGATTTGTGTGGTGGAGGGCGCATCGGTTTCGCCCAATCCGGGAACACCCTGTATGGCTCCCCGGTACCGTCCCTGAGAGCAACACTCGTGCCGAAGGTCGGGTTCGCCCATGGCGCTGCGCGCTTTTTCTCGGGGGAGGGGCTACGCCATGACGTGGTGGCAGGCATGCCTGTGGGGTGGGTTAGGCGCCGGGCTGGTCGAAGCCTCAGAGATGTGGAATCTGTATCGCGCACAAGGTCGTTTCCCATGGGTCAAGGACGAAATACCGCAAGTCAAGCCATATCTTACTGCGGTCTTCCTGCGATTTTTCATGGCGTTTGGAGTAACCGCCATGTACAGCGTAGGCGGCCAAGTAGCTGGCCCTTTTGTTGCTGTCACTCTCGGCATGACTGCCCCCATCATTATCCAGCAGCTGTTTGGGTCACCACCCCCGGAACAACCCTCTATCGCCCCCGATGGAGCAGTTACCGATACCCCCAGACATAACACAGCACCTGCCCCCGAACAAAACCCGGCAGAGCAATCAGCTCAGCAACCACCCCCACCCGCAGACCCCGGGAGGAGCCACGATGACCGGTAACTCCGCCAACTCCAGGCAAGACTTTTGGCCCTGGGTGCGCGCTGCCCTCGCCTTCTCTCCGATCGATGATCGCGTATTGCGTGACACCGATCTCCCCTTGACCTATCGTGTCAACGATTATCAAGCAATGGTGCGACAGGGGAATTCTTGGCGGGAAAAGCGCACTTACCTGCTGATCCTGCTGCTGGCCGCTGCGATGGTCGAGGTTTCCCGACGGACGGGCAGTGGTGTTCCGGCAGCACTTGCGGCAGTGCTCTATGGCCTGGCGATCGCCATTGGCATGCGCACATTCCGCTGGCGGGCCGGCGCCTCCGGGGAAACCCATCGAGCCGTCGCCGAGACCCTCAAGTCTATGGCCTGGCTTTACATGGTGCACGGTGGACCTTTCCACTCCCGCGCCACCGACCCTGACGCACTATTCGCGGAGCGGCTCGAAGCGTCCCTCCTTAAACTCAAACGAGTGGGATTGAGCGACCAGAATTATACCCCCACTTCCTTTGCCACTGCCCAAATCACCCCGGCTATGCGCACGGTACGATCCAAATCTTTTGAGACCCGCCGGGAAATCTATCTGCGGGATCGACTGCTGGAACAATCAGCGTGGTACAAGAATTCCGCAGCCCGAGCGCACACGGCTTTCGTGCGCTGGTCCGTCGTGACGACCATTCTGACCCTTCTTTCTCTGCTCGCGGCGGTGCTTCAGGCCGTGGGGCTGGCGGACAGCTGGAGCCTCGCCGGGCTGTTTTCTGCATCCATAGCCGCAGCGGTGGCCTGGCAGGAATTGCGGCAGCATGGGCCGCGCGCTTACGCCTTTGGGCTCATCGTGCAGGAGCTGGAGATGTTGCGCGTTGTCCTGGCCAACACAGTGACGGAGGAGGGCTGGGCCGACGCCGTCGCCGACGCGGAGCAGCTGGTGTCCCCCCAGTACGCCGATCTGCTGATGCGCGTCGGCGCCTGACACGTGGCGGTCCTTGACGTGATGAGGATGGCGATGGCTTGCCTGGCCGTGCCGCTCTCCCGCGGTGCTTCGTCCGTCTCTTCGACGGGCGTGGGTCGCAGGGGACGATGCCGGGCAGCCGCCCGGCGTAGCGGGCCAGTCGGGAGCAGGGGTCAGTCGCCAAGCTCTGCAGCAGCGCCCACTCACCCTCTCGCAGCTGGCGCGTTGCCCGATGGCGACCCGAGCTGGAGTGCCGTCGTTCGGGGAGGGCCGGTGGAGGACGCCGTCGTCGATGGCGAAGCGGTTGGCCGCAGCCTCGGAACCTGGGATCCGGTGCGGCCGGCGCCCGGATGCGATCGAGGCGATCTGATTGCTGTTCCAGGTGCTGCCGCCGACGGTTGTCCGCCCGCCTGGCTGACGGACTTGCAGTGCACGCGCTCGGAGAGCCTGTTGGCCGCGCTTGTGCACGGGTGCGTTCTGGGACGGCCAGGCAATGCTCTTTGGGGAGGGCGAGCGGAGGTGAACCGACCGGTCAACGATCGCGACCGCAGCAGTCCGCGATGCCGCGACCCGCAGCGAGTGGGCCCCGCCTCCTACTGGTTGCTGAAGGCGGCGTCGAAGGACGCCTCGGGGAGCTTCCACAGCAGGGAGCGGATGTAACGCACGGCCTCGGCCGCGCCGTGCAGGCGGTCAATGCCGGCGTCTTCCCATTCGATGGAGATGGGGCCGTCGTAGCCGATCGACGCGAGCGCCCGGAAGGCGTCCTCCCAGGGGATGTCGCCGTGTCCGGTCGAGACGAAGTCCCAGCCGCGGCGCGGGTCGCCCCACGGCAGATGGGAGCCGAGGATGCCCTGGCGGCCGCTGGCTTTGCGGATGCGGGTGTCCTTGCAGTCCACGTGGTAGATGCGGTCGGAGAAGTCGGTGATGAACGACACAACGTCGATGCCCTGCCAGGCCATGTGTGAGGGGTCCCAGTTGAACCCGAAGGCCGCGCGGCGGTCGATGGCCTCCAGGGTGCGCACGCTGGTCCAGTAGTCGTACGCGATCTCGCTGGGGTGCACTTCGTGGGCGAAGCGCACGCCCTCGGAGTCGAAGACGTCGAGGATGGGGTTCCACCGGTTCGCGAAGTCCTCGTAGCCGCGGTCGATGACCTCGCCGGGCACGGGCGGGAACATGGCGACGTAGGGCCAGATCGACGATCCGGTGAAGCCGACGACGACGTCGACACCGAGCTTGCGGGCCACGCGGGCGGCCCGCTTCATGTCCTCGGCGGCGCGCTGCCGTACGCCCTCGGCGTCGCCGTCGCCCCATACATGGTCGCGCAGGATCGCCTGGTGGCGGAAGTCGATGGGGTCGTCGCACACGGCCTGGCCGGTCAGGTGGTTGGAGATGGCCCACACCTTCAGCCCGTGGCGGTCGAGGATGTCGAGCCGGGACTGCACGTAGGCGTCGTCCTCGTCGGCGCGGGCGAGATCCAGGTGGTCACCGCTCGCGGCGATCTCCAGGCCGTCGTAACCCCACTCGGCGGCGCGGCGTGCCAGCTCCTCGAAGGGCATGTCGGCCCACTGGCCGGTGAAGAGGGTGACCGGGTGACGGGACTGCTCTGTCACGACTTCTCCGTTTCGTCGGTGAGCGCTGTGTCAGCGGCACCGATCTCGGTCCAGTCACCGGTGGCGGCGCTGTGCAAAAGTGCGTCGATGATCTCAAGGGATCGCAGGCCGTCGTCGACCGTGGGAAGTCCGGTGCGCCGTTCGCCCTTGACGGCAGCGTAGGTGTCGGCGCAGAACGCCGCGAACGCGTCGGGCCAGCCCTGCGGGTGGCCGGGTGGCACGCGGTTGAGTCGTCCCTGGTCGCCTGCGACCTCGCCTTCGCCACGACGGACGACCGTCGCACCACGCTCGGTTCCGAACCAGACCGACTCGGGCTGCTCCTGGTCGAACACGGCCGATCCGAGCGAACCGTCGAGCTCCAGCCACAGCCGGTTCTTGCGGCCGGCGGAGACCTGCGAGATCACGGAGTTCGCGAGCATGCCCCGTTCGGTGCGGAACGTCGCGACCGCGATGTCCTCGGTCTCGACGGGCACGCGCACTCCGTGCGCGTGCCCGTCGAAGGAGGTGCCGGAGGCGACGGGTCGCGTGGGATAGGCGATGGAGGTGCTGGCGGTCACGGCGGTGAACCGCTCACCGGAGACGAACTCGGCCAGATCCGCCCAGTGCGATCCGATGTCCGCGAAGGCGCGCGAGGCGCCGCCGGTCCGGGGGTCGACCCGCCAGGTCGACGCGTCGGGGGAAACGAGCCAGTCCTGAAGGTAGGAACCGTGCACGAGCAGCAGCTCGCCCAGAGCGCCCGACTCGCGACGGCTGCGGATCTCCCGCACCAGGGGGTGATAGCGGTACACGTACGGCACCGTCGCGACCGTTCCGGCATCGTGGACGGCGGCCGCCAGCTCGCGCGCTTCGGTCAGGCTGGTGGCGATCGGCTTCTCGACGACCATGTGGAGCCCGGCCTCGACGACGGCGTGCGCGTAGGCGATGTGGGTGTTGTTGGGCGTGCAGATGTGCACGACGTCCGGCCGTGCCTCCAGCAGCTCGGGCAGGCTCGGGTAACCGGTTGCGACACCCCACCGCTCCGCGGCCTCCAGGGACCGCTCAGGGAGGGAGCCCAGCACGCCGACGACCGCGGCACCGGCGTCCCGGGCCGCGCGCAGATGTGCCGCCGCGATCATGCCGGTCCCGATGATCGCCACCCGGAGCGATCCCGGTCGAGGGCTCATTCGACACCTCCGGCCATGGCCGTGAAGTGGGGGTGCTGTCGCAGGAACGCCAGCGATGCGGCGCTGCTCTGTGCGGGGGTGCCGATGTTCGGCACGTCCACCTCGATGACGTACCAACCGTCGAAGGTGCCGGGGAGCGCGGCAAGGACGGCGTCGAAGTCGATCGCGCCGCGGCCGGGCTCCGTCCACACCTTCGAGTGGCCGGTCGCCGTCAAGTAGTCCTCGCGGCGCTGCCGTGCGGTGTCCGCCGCCTCGGCGTCGACGTCCTTCAGGTGGACGTTCAGCACCCGGTCCGCGTAGTCCGCGACGAGCTTCTCGGGTACGGCGCCGGCCCAGCGCAGATGGCCGGTGTCGGGGCCGAACCACAGCGCGCTGCCCGCGGTGGAATCCAGCACCGCACGCACCTCTTGCTCGATCTCGACGGCGGAGCCGACATGGGGGTGCAGCCCGTAGCGCACGCCCTCTGCGGCGGCCGCTTCGGCCGCGGCGGCGAGGCCTTCGGCCACGACCAGCGTCCGGTCCGCGTCGTGTCCCGTACCGACGGCGGGTCGTGCCATGCGCTCGGGCAGCAGGTCGGCGGCGATGAACGCGCTGTCGACGCCGAGCTCGAGGTGCGCCTGTGCGTGACGTTTGATCGCTTCGACGGCCTCGTGGTGACGCTCGCGTTCGTGGAAAGGGGCGCAGAAGTACCCAGGCGCCGCCGCGAGCGAATGGTCGGCCAGGAGCGTGCCGTAGTCGGCGGGGCTCATCTCCGGGGGCAGCTCGATGGTGAAGTGCGTGAAGCCGATGGCGGACAGCGCGGTCATGGCTTCGTCCAGGACGGCCCGGTCGAGTCGGTATCCGCCGTCGCTCAGGATCCAGGGCAGCGGATTGATCGCCGTACGGCGCGTGAGGGGCGGAGAGGTCATGGGGTCGGAGTCCCTTTCTTGATCACTGGCCGCCGGGGGTGTTCTGCGGGTCGAAGGGGTAGTCGACGAACGCGAACGCCGACGCGTCCGGGGCCCAGCTGGGCACGTTGATCGTGCCCTGGCCGCCGTCGAGTGCGACGAGCGTGATGGGTTTCTGCCAGGCGTCGACCGGCACGAGACGCAGCTCCACGGGCAGGTCGGCGGGGTGGCCGGTCGTGCCGGGCGGATAGCTGAGGTAGACGGCGACGTCTCCGGTCGGGGCGATGTGCGGGAACCAGTTCACGCGCTCGTCGAAGGTGAGCTGCTCCAGCTCGGTCCCGTCGGCCCTGACGCGGGCGAGCTGGGCGTGGCCGGGCTGCTGGGAGAACTGTTCGGTGTTGAAGTGGATCCAGGCTCCGTCGGGCGTCCACTCGCAGCCGTCCGCCGGTCCGGGATCGGTGGTGACGGCGACGTCGTCGCGCCCATCGACGCCGACGGTGTGGATGGTGGCCGACGCCCACCAGTTGTCGCCCTCGGGTTCCAGACGTACGTATCCGAGGCGGCGTCCGTCGGGGCTGACGCCGTGCAGGAAGTGCATCCCGCCGTCCTCGGCGGTGATCCTGCGGGCGGCGCCGCCGACGAGGGGCACCTCCCAGATGTGCCAGTCGTTCGCCGAGGCGAACACCGTGGTGCCGTCGGGAGACAGGACGTGGTCGTTGTTGACGTCGGGCAGCCCCTGGGCCGGCACCGCCCGGGGCGCTGCCGATCCGTCGGTGGGGAGGGTCCACAGAAGTCCGTCGCCGTTGACGAGCAGGCGTCCGTCGGGTGTCCAGTTGGGTGCCTCGTACAGGCGGTCGTGCGACTCGTACACGGTGCGGACGGCCCCCGTCGCACGGTCCCAGACCCGGATACGGGCACGCTGACCGCTCCGCAGCCGTCGTGGCAGAACCTGCTCGCTCATGCGCTGTCTCCGTGGGCCAGGTGGGCGCGGATGCCTTCGACGATGAGGTCGTGATCCTCCTGCGAGGACAGACCGGAGGCGGTGGCGGCCGCGACGACACCGACATCCCGGACCCGGATGGGGAACGAGCCTCCCGTGACCGCGTAGTCCGCGCCCAGCCATCCGATCGCAGCGGGGTCGACCCCCGCCGCGGACAGCCTGGCGTCCACCAGCGCGCTGCTGGCCTCCATGCGCAGCACGACTGCGGCTTTCCGGGTGATCCACGTGTCCTGATCGGGCGTGATGCCCGGGAGGGCGGCGCGGAACAGGATCAGGCCGGGCCGCCGGATGTCGATGCCGACCGCATGGCCGGCCTTCTTCGCGATCGCGGTGATGCCCGAGCCCAGTCGCCAGGCATCAGCGTGGTCGAACGACTCGAAGACCAGCTCCTTCTCCTGACCTTCCAGTGTGGTGATGAGATCCGTCATGGAGTCCCTCCTCCGGGTGCGCAGGTCAGGACGCGGCGATCTGGGCTCGTGCCTCGTCGATGGTGGCGAGGATCGAGATGGTCTCGTCGAGCGTGTGGACGGGTGACTCGGTGCGGCCCTCGCCGACGAAGCGCGCCAGTGCCGTGGCCTCCCACGAGAGCCCGTCGAACAGCTTGAGGCCCGTCGGGTCGCTCCAGGTGAGCTCCTGGCCGAAGGGATCGCCTGCCGGGGAGAGGGTGAAGGAGGTCGGCGCGTAGAAAATGCCGTCGATGCTGAGCGTCGCCTCGCTTCCGGCGATCACGGCGGTCATCGGGGTGCGGGCCAGGATCGAGGTGTGGAGCGTCGACTGCGCGTCGCGTTCGTGGGTGAGTACCAGGGTCGAGTGGGCGTCGACGCCCGTCTTGGTCATGCCGCCGACGGCGGTCACCCGGGTGGGGGCCCCGAGCACCATCGAGGCGAACTGCACCGGATAGATGCCCAGGTCCAGCAGCGCTCCGCCACCGAGTTCGGGTCGGTAGAGGCGGTGCTCAGGGTCCGCCGTGATCGCCTGTCCGTGATCGGCGAGGACGGTACGGATCTCCCCGAGCGCGCCGTCGGCGAGAAGCCGGCGGATGACCGAGGTATGCGGCAGATAGCGGCTCCACATCGCCTCCATCACCAGCACCCCGGCGGCCCGCGCCGCGTCGGCGAGGGTCCTCGCCTCGGCCGCGCTCACAGTGAAGGGCTTCTCGATCAGCACATGCTTGCCTGCCGCGATCGCCGCCAGGCCGACGGTGAGGTGCTCGCTCTGCGGGGTCGCGACGTAGACCACGTCGACATCGGGATGGGTCACGAGCTGTTCCGTGGATCCCAGGGCGAGGCCGATGCCGTGGGTGGCGGCGAACGCTGACGCGCGGTCGAGGGAGCGGGAGGCGACCGCCACGATCTGTTGAGCGGTGTGGTCGCGCACGGCCTTCGCGAACTCGCCGGCGATCCAGCCGGGGCCGACGATGCCCCAGCGAAGCGAAGGCTCTCCGGTGCCAGGCAGATAGAGGTGGGGCTCCGGCAGACGGGACGGCAGCATGTCACGCTCCTCGACGTCGCTATAGGCAAACCATTTGGCACGAGCTAAAGTCGGCCGAACGCCAGGTTAGCACGAGCTAAATCGCCTCATCGGTGAGCGCTCCGCCGGGCGTTCGGCATACGACTCAAGGAGGCGTCGATGGCGACGAGAACTCCCGCACCCCCCGTCACGAACCCGATCCCCATCCGATCCGCCAGTAACTGGTACATCGCCGCGATCGGACTCGCCCAGTTCGGGATCTTCGTGGCGATCCTCGCGCCCGTCATCGTGAGCATGCAGCTCAAGGCCCAGGAGCTGAACCCCGGCAATCCGGCGTCCGTCGTCGCGGTGGCCCTGTCGATCGGCTCCATCGGAGCGATCCTCGGCAATCCGCTGTTCGGGGCACTCAGCGACCGGACCCGGACGCGATGGGGGCGACGGCGGCCCTGGCTGCTGGGCGGCATCGTGTTCCTGCTCGTCGGCCTCGCCGCGGTGGCCCTCTCGACGAACGTGCTGACACTGACGCTGTCGTGGCTGCTGTGTCAGCTCGCGTCCAACGCGGCGTTCGCCGCGCTCATGGCCAGCTTCGCCGACAACGTGCCCGAGTCGCAGCGCGGACGGGCATCCAGCGTCCTCGGCCTCGCCCAGAACATCGCGATCCTGGCGGGCATCTACGCGGCCGCGCTCCTCGTCGCGAACCTGCCGCTGCTGTTCATCGTGCCCGGTGTCGTCGGTGTCGCCTGCGTGGTCGTCTACGTGCTGGTCACCCCCGACCGCATCCCGGAGACCCCCATGGAGTCCTTCTCCATGATGGCCATCGTCCGCGCGTTCTGGACCAACCCCGTGAAGCACCCGGACTTCGGTCTGGCCTGGGCGTCGCGGTTCATGATCGTCCTCGCGATGTTCCTGTTCACGACCTTCCGGCTCTTCTACATGCAGGACCACCTCGGGCTCACCGAGGAGCGGGCGGTCTCAGCCGTCGCGACCGGCGTGCTCCTCTACACCATCGCCCTGATGGCGAGCGCCGCACTGTCCGGCTGGCTGTCCGACAGGCTCGCCCGCCGCAAGATCTTCGTCGCCGGTTCGACGCTGCTCTTCGGCATCGGGCTCGTCGTACTGGTCTACGCCGACACCGTGGCCCACTTCTACATCGCCGAGATCGTCATGGGCCTGGCCTACGGCGTGTACACCGCGGTCGACAACGCTCTCGTGATCGATGTGCTGCCCGATCCGGGGAAGCCGGGCAAGGACCTCGGCGTCCTGAACATCGCCAACTCGCTGCCGCAGTCCTTCGCGCCCGCGCTCGGCGCTCTCCTCCTCGGCCTCGGCGGCGGAGACAACTACCCGGCACTGCTCTGGTGCGCGGGCATCGTCGCCCTGATCGGCGCCGCCGTCATCATCCCCATCCGTGGGGTGCGTTGAGCCCTCGCGGCCTACGGAACCGGGGCGGGACAGCAGGAACCCGTCACGCCCCGGTCTGCGCCGGCCCCGTCGACTCGCGCACCACGAGTGTCGTCGCCGTGGCGACGACACGGCGCGGACCGTCGTCTCCATCAAGCCGCTCAAGTACCGATCCCAACGTCGCCTCGACCGTCGCCTCGACGTCCTGCCGCACCGACGTCAACCGGTGATACGACAACGACGAGAGGTAGCTGTCGTCGAATCCGACGACGGAGACGTCCTCAGGTACCCGGATCCCCGACCGCGCGAACACCGCCATCACGCCCGCCGCGCACTGATCCCCGCAGCACACCACGGCCGTCGGACGCCGAGTACGCGCGACGATCTCCCTCGCGGCCGCGGCGCCGCCCTCTTCCCAGAAGTCGCTGGACAGCACCTCGGCCTGATCGGACAACCCGAACGTGGTCATCGCGGCGCGATAGGCGTCGGCACGGTCCCGCCCCACGCGCCCGCCGAGCCCGCCGACGTAGACGATGTCACGGTGCCCCAGGCCGACCAGATGCCCGACCGCGAGACGAAGCCCCTCGACCTCGTCGACGTGGACGTTGTCGACCTCGGGCGCCTGCACCCAGTCGCCCAGCCAGACGACAGGAACGAGATCGCACGCCTCGGCGAGCGCGGCCGATCCTGGGGCGGGGTTGAACGCGACCAGGGCTTCGACGCGCTCCTCCATCAGCTCGGCGACGACGGCATCCGTAGACCTCTCGACCGTCACGGGGCCGAGCACCAACCCGAATCCCTTCTCCGCCGCCCGAACGAAGAGTCTCTCCACGAAGCGCACCTGGAAGGGGTTGCGCATCTCGAACATCATCCCGATCAGACGGGTGCGATTCTGACGCAGCAGGCGCGCGGAGGCGTTCGGCCGGTACCCGAGCTCACCCGCGGCGGCGAGGATCCGCTCCCTCGACTCCGCACTCGGCCCCGGTACACCTCTCATCACCAGCGAGACAAGCTGACGAGACACACCGAGATGGGCGGCGATGTCCTGCATCGTCGGCAGTCGACCGGAGCCCTTGCCCCTCCTGGGGATCCGCGAGCCCTCCACGCCGGTCGTCATGCGTGCCAGTCTCGCATGTGGGGGGCGGCGGTCGCGGAGAACGGGCGACCATGGCCCACCTGCTCAACCGCTACCACCTCACCGCCGCTGACGGCTACCCCGGCCGCCTGACCGCACAAGCGGGATAATAGAGAAATATGCCGCGCCAGTCCCGAGTCACGTGCCGGAAAGCGGCGATGATCTCCGCGAGAGCGAGCTGAGCAGCGAGGGAGGGCCGCATGGCCGCCGACGAGGTGCCGGGGGCGTCCGCCTACGTCGTCGACGAGACGCTCAGTGCAAACGTCACCGTCGACGGACACGGCCTTGTGACCGGGTGGAATGCGGGGGCCGAGAGATTGCTGGGGTACTCGCCCACGCAGATCGTGGGACAATCCGCGGCTGGTCTGCTGGTCGAGGAGATCAACGAACCGGTGCTGCGCTCCCTCACACAGCTGCCCAGGTGGAACGGGCGGATCGCCCTCCGGCACCGCGACGGCCACCACCTGGAGGCCAAGGTCCTGGCACACAGAAGAGCGCTGGCCGACGGGCAGCGCGAATGGTTCCTGGTTTCCGCACTGAGAGGGCTGCGACCCCGGCCCGACGACAGCACACTCATGAGCTGGGACCATGAGCAAGTCGCAGGCTGCCACATGGCGGTGTACGACACCGGGCTGCGCATGCGCCTAGCCAACAAGGCCACCCACCGTGACGTGGCCCTCACTGATGACGACGTGCGCGGGCTGCGGGCTTCGGAGATCGTGGACCATCCGTCGATGGACAGGATGGAGCGGTCCATGCTGCGGGCACTGGAGACAGGTGAGCCGCAGACCCTGGAGATCTTCGGGAGTACCCCCAGCGAGGGCCACGAGCATGCATGGTCCGTTGTCCTCACCCCACTCAAGGACGAAGGCGGTCTCGTCCAGGGTGTAGGTGTGGCCATGCACGACATGACCGAGCAGCACTGGGCCCGAAAGCGGCTCATGCTGCTCGCGGAGGCCAGTAGGCGTATCGGCAGCACCCTGGACGTGACACGGACGGCTCAGGAACTGGCTGACGTGGCCGTCCCGGAATTCGCCGACTTCGTCAGCGTCGACCTGCTCCCCTCCCTTGACGGCACATATGAACCACTGCCGGAAACAGGCACGCCACCCGGCCCCGTCCCCCTGCTGCGCGTCGCGCACCGGTCCGTGAACCCGGGAACCCCCGAGGCGGTCGTCGCCCCGGGCCAGGTGGACAGTTACCCGGAGGGTTCCCCACCGGTCGAGAGCCTCCGGTCGGGACGCGCCCTGCTGCACGAGGCGAGCGACCCCGCGATCACCGAGTGGACGACACGTGATCGGGGCCGGGCCGCCCGGGTCCGCGACTTCGGCATGCACTCGGTGATGACGGTGCCCCTGACTGCCCGCGGCACGACCCTGGGCGTCGTCGTCTTCATCCGCCACCAGCACCCCGAGGTGTTCCGCGAGGACGACCTGCTGCTGGCCGAAGAACTGGCCGCCAGAGCGGCCGTCTGCATCGACAACGCCCGCCGCTACACCCGCCAACGCGCCACCGCGGTCGCCCTGCAGCGCAGCCTGCTGCCTCAGGCCCTGCCGACGCAGGCCGCCGTGGACGTCGCCTCCCGCTATCTGCCGGCCGGCGCCCGGGCCGGGGTGGGAGGAGACTGGTTCGACATCATCCCGCTGTCCGGCGCCAGAGTCGCACTGGTCGTGGGCGATGTCGTCGGCCACGGCATCCACGCCTCCGCCACCATGGGACGGCTGCGCACCGCCGTGCTCACCCTCGCCGACATCGACCTGCCCCCCGACGAACTGCTCACCCACCTCGACGACGTCGTCGCCCGCCTGTCCACCGAGGAGAAAGACGCCCCACAGCCGGACCCAGGGGCGGAGACCACCGGAGATGTCGGCGCGACCTGTCTGTACGCCGTGTACGACCCGGTGTCCCGCCACTGCACGATCGCCCTCGCCGGACACCCGGCACCCGTCCTGGTCACCCCCGACGGCACCGCGACCCTGCTCGACCTCCCGATCGGCCCCCCACTGGGACTGGGCGGACTCCCCTTCGAATCGACCGACATCGAACTGCCCGAGGGCAGCCTCCTCGCCCTCTACTCCGACGGGCTGATCGAGTCCCGCAAGCGGGACATCGACGTCAGCATGTCCCTCCTCTGCCAGACTCTGGCGCAGCCGTCCTCATCCCTGGACAACCTGTGCGCCGCTGTTCTGGTCGCCCTTCTTCCCGACCGTCCCTCCGATGATGTCGCCCTGCTCCTCGCCCGCACCAAAGCACTGGACAGCGACTGGGTGGCCACCTGGGAAATACCTGCGGACCCGGCCGCCGTCGCCCAGGCCCGCAAGAAGGCCATCGCTCAACTGGAGGCCTGGGGACTGGACGACGCCTGCTTCGTCACCGAACTGGTCGTCAGCGAACTCGTCACCAACGCCATCCGGTACGGCGCCCCACCCATACGGCTACGTCTGATCCACGCCCGGAACCTCATCTGCGAAGTCGACGACGCCAGCGGCACCGCCCCCCACATGCGCCGCGCCCGCACCTTCGACGAAGGCGGCCGCGGCCTCCTCCTGGTCGCCCAGCTCACAGCCACCTGGGGCACCCGCCAAACCACCGAGGGCAAAACCATCTGGGCGGAACAGGCCCTCCCCGTGAGCCCGTAGAGGCGCGCACTGACGATGAGCGAGTCCCGGCTGCTCTGTGCCACACGCGAAAGAGCACCGGGCCACGGCCCATACGGCGGTTGTGCCGATGATGCCGGTACCGGTGCTCTTCGAGCGGGCGTGGGCCCGGACTCGCATTCTTCGGCGCGGAACACCAGGTGGGGGTGGGCCAGCTGGTCGGCACCTGCCCGTACTGGTTGGTCCAGCCGGGCGGCTCAGGTGGCTGCTGCGGGCGGGAACTCGAGGACGAGCCGCCCCCGCAGGCCGCCCTTCTCGAGCTGCCGATGAGCCTCGGCTGCCTGGTGCACAGGCAGGGTTGCCGCGACTCGGAGGGTGAGTTCACCTGACTCGACCTGTTCGCGCAGCTGGGTGATGGCCGCCGTGTCGGTGACGCGTGTGCGGACGTTAATGGGATACACGGTGATGCCGCGGCCGGGATCGGCGTCCCAGAAACGCAGGACCGCGATCTGGCCGTTGTCGCGGATCGCCGGCGTGATCCGCTCGTGCAGCATGGCGCTGTCCGCGACGGCGTCGACTCCACCGGGCACGGCGTCCAGCACGCGCTGTGCGATGTCGTCGCCGCGAGCGATGAAGATGTCGGCGCCGCGGGAGCGCAGCCACTCCTCATCCTGCTCGGAGGCCACCGCGACGACGCGCAGGCCCTGCGCGGCGGCGAGCTCGACAACGTAGCCGCCGACGGCACCGCCGGCTCCGGTGACGGCCAGTGTCGAACCGGGGGCGAGCGCGAGGAAGTCCAGGACGCACCGGGCGGTCAGCGCGTTCATGAGAAACGAGGCGGCCTGCGGGAACGTCGTCCCGGCAGGCTGACGCGTGACCGACGAGGCCGGCAGGACGACGTACTCGCTGTAGCCGCCGTGACGGCCGTGGTTGTTGACGATGCCGATCACCGGATCGCCCTCGGACAGTCGGTACGTGGATCTGACGTCGTCTGCGACCTCGTCGAGCGTTCCCGCCACGTCCATGCCGGGGATGAAGGGAGGTTCGAGGTCGCGGTACCACTCGGCGAGGGAGCCGTCGCGGAGCATGACGTCGGCCGGGTTCACCCCGGCGGCACGCACCCGAACCCGCACCTCACCAGGACCGGCGTGCGGCTGTGGCAACTCGACGGCGTGCAACACCTCCGGGCCGCCATAGGTTCGGACGCCGATCGCCTGCATGGACGAGGGCTGCGGTGCGTGCATGAACTGGGTGTTCCTTTCCGGGGGTGCCGATGGTCGGCTCAGGCCCGCCCGCGGCGGGCAGGGAGCGTGAGGACCGTCTTGCGATGTTGATGGCGAAGTGCCGACCGGCGGGGGCCGTCGTGGCGCGACGCGGGTCATGTGCTGGTGTGGCGGGTGCCGTTCTCTCAGCGCTTGCTGCTCCGTCGTACGGCGTAGCCGTACTGCTCGGGCCAGCGGGGCTCGGCGCCGAGTTCGAGGGCGGCGTGCTGGGGCCAGTAGGGGTTGCGCAGCAGTTCGCGGCCGAGGAGGACGGCGTCGGCCTGTCCGGTGGCGACGATGTCCTCGGCCTGGGCGGGGTCCAGGATCAGGCCGACGGCGCCGGTGGGGATGCCGGTCGCCGCACGGGCTTGGGCGGCGAAGGGGACTTGGTAGCCGGGTGCGACGGGGATGGTGGCGTCGGCGACCATGCCGCCGCTGGACACGTCCAGCAGGTCGACGCCGTGCGCGCGCAGTTCCTTGGCGAGGCGGACGGTGTCGTCGCTGGTCCAGCCCTCGCGGTCGTCCTCGGGGTTCTCGGTCAGCCAGTCGGTGGCCGAGGTGCGGAAGAAGACCGGCAGGTTCTCGGGCCACACCGTGCGTACAGCGTTGACGACCTCCAGCGCGAAACGCAGTCGGTTCTCGAAGCTGCCGCCGTAGGCGTCGGCGCGGTGGTTGGAGGCCGGGGAGAGGAAGGAGTTGATCAGGAAGCCGTGGGCGCCGTGCAGTTCGACCACCTGGAAGCCGGCGGCCAGGGCGCGTTTCGCCGACTCGGCGAAGTCGTGTACCAGTTGCTGGATCTCGTCCAGGGTGAGCTCGTGGGGAGCGGGCCGTCCGGTGAACGGCTCCGGGCTGGGGGCGACCGGCTGCCAGCCGCCCTCTGTCTGGGATAGGTGCCCGCCGGTGAGCCAGGGCTTGTCGACGGATGCCTTGCGGCCGGCGTGCGTGAGCTGGATCGCCGGGACCGAGCCGTGCGAGCGGATGGCCGCGGTGATGCGGGCGAACGCCTGTTGCTGGCGGTCGTTCCACAGGCCCAGGTCCCAGGGGGTGATGCGCCCGTCGGGTCGTATCCCGGTTGCCTCGGCCATCACCAGACCGGCGCCGCCGGCAGCCCGGCTGGCCAGGTGGGTGAGGTGGAAGTCGGTCGGCACCCCGGTCTCCGGGCCGTCGGAGGCGGCGGAGTACATGCACATCGGGGATGTCCAGACGCGGTTGGGGATCTCGAGGGACCGCAGGGTCAGGGGGGTGAACAGGGCACTCACGGATGGTTCCTCATTGGTTGGGTCATGTCGGCCTCGGGCGGCCAATACCTTGGGCGGTTGGGGGTGCCGCATCTCTTCGGATCCGGGCCGTCAGGGCGGGCGAGCGATCCAGTGCGGTGTGCGGGCCGGAGAACCATCGCTGGCCTCGGCTCATTTGCAGCCGAGAGGCATTCCGTGTCCCGGTGAGCTCCTGCTGCCGGGGGCGGCCACACCGAGGGAGCAGCCGCCTGCCAATGGCGGGCACCCCCTTTGCGGTGCGACGGTCGGGTCGTCACGCGGCTGTTCGTGCGGCCGGTGAAAGGTCGCCCGAGGCGGGTTGGTGGATGGGTCCGGTGCTGTGGGAGAGGGGCCGGCCGGTGCGGTCGTTGGTGTGGGCGATGATCTCGGCGGTGATGGAGATGGCCGTCTCCTCGGGGGTGTGGGCGCCGAGGTCGAGGCCGATCGGGGAGCGCAGGCGGGTCAGTTGGTCGTCGGGTACGTCGGCTTCGCGCAGGGCGTCGAGTCGGTGGTCGTGGGTGCGTCGGGAGCCCATGGCGCCGACGTACCCGACCGGGAGGTCGAGGGCCAGGCGTAGGAGGGGGATGTCGAACTTGGCGTCGTGGGTGAGGACGCAGACGGCGGTGCGGGAGTCGACTTCGGTGTGTTCCAGGTAGCGGTGGGGCCAGTCGACGACGACTTCGTCGGCGTACGGGAAGCGGGCGGGGGTCGCGAAGACGGGGCGGGCGTCGCAGACGGTGACGCGGTAGCCGAGAAAGGCCCCGGCCTGGCTGAGTGCGGCGGCGAAGTCGACCGCGCCGAAGATCAGCATGCGGGGGCGGGACGCGTGGGTGTGGACGAGGACGGACAGTCGGTCGGGGCAGGTGTCGGCGTCGCCGCCGACCTCGACGAGGCCGGTGCGCCCGGCGCGCAGCAGTGCGCGGGCCTGGGCCACCACCGCCCGGTCCTCGCGCGCGCTGCCCAGGGTTCCGTAGTGGGCGCTGCCGTCGCCGAACAGGCAGAGCGTACGGCCGACGAGTTCCTCCGGGCCATCGACGATCTGGGCCACGGCGGCAGGACGGCCCGACACCACCTCTTCCAGGGCGACAGTGAGGTGGGGTTGGGCCGTTGGCTCCACCCGCTGTACCAGGACTTCGATTTCGCCACCGCAGGTCAGGCCAACGGCGAAGGCGTCGTCGTCGGAGTAGCCGAACCGGGCTCGTGCGGGGATACCGCCGTCCGCCAGGACCTGTTGGCACAGTTCGTACACGGCTCCTTCCACGCAGCCACCGGAGATGCTGCCGACCGCCGTGCCGTCTGCGTCGACGGCGAGGGCGGTGCCGGGTGGCAGGGGTGCGCTGCCGCTGACCTCGATGACGGTGGCGAGGGCGAAGGGGCGGGCCTCGCGGCACCAGTCGTGCAGCGTGTCCGCGATGTTCAGCATGGGTGCCTCCGTGGGGGACGGCGTGCGTGCGACGACGGCTTGGTGGGTGTGCTTGGGCGGGCCGCCGCCGTGTCGTCGGGGGACGTGACACGGCGACGGCCCCGGGGCCCGGCGGCGGGGTCAGGTCCGCCGCCGGACGGTCGTGAGCACCCCAGGCGACCGGCGCCCTACGACACAGGACCGCCCGGGGGCTCGTCTCGGGCCTCGGCTCAGAGCAGGGCTTCGGCGGTGATGGGCAGTTCGCGGACGCGGCGGCCGGTGGCGTGGAAGACCGCGTTGGCGATGGCGGGCGCCACGCCGATGAAGACGACCTCGCCGAGTCCCTTCACGCCGATGGGGTCGGCATGGAGGTCCTCACCGCCGTCGAGGAAGATCCCCCGCAGGTCGGGGATGTCGGCGTTGACCGGGACCATGTAGTTGGCCAGGTCGGCGTTGACGATCCGGCCGTCGCGGTGGTCGGTGACGGTGTGTTCGAGCAAAGCCTGGCCGATGCCGCCGACCATGCCGCCGAGGGCCTGGCTGTCGGCGAGCTTGGGGCTGATGATGCGGCCCGCGTCGAAGACTCCGAGCATCCGCCGCACTCGGACCAGCCCGAGGCGGGCGTCGACGGCAACCTCGACGAAGATCGCACCGTACGTGTACATGGAGTGCCGGGCCTCGCCCGGAGTCCAGGTGCCGAGGACTTCGAGGTGGGTGCGGTTGTTGCGGGCCAGAAGCTGCCGGTAGGTCTCTCCACGTGCCGGGTCGCGCTGAATGTGCAGGCGTCCGGCGCGGACCACGATGTCGTCGGCGTCGGCGCCGTACAACGGTGAGCGCCGGTCCTCGACGGCAAGCTTGATCGCCTGCAGCCGTACCTTGTCGCAGCCGTCCTGGACGGCGGAACCGACGTTGGTCATGGTCTGCGAGCCGCCGTGGGGCGGGGTCGGCGGCATGGTGGAGTCGCCGAGCCGGAAGGTCACGTTGCGCATGGTCAGGCCGAGGGCGTCCGCGGCGACCTGGGTGTGGGAGGTGTAGGTGCCAGGGCCCATGTCGCTGGTCGCGGCCTCGACCAGGGCGGTGCCGTCGGCGTCCAGCCTGACGCGGGCCTGGGCCGCGTTCCGCAGGACGTCGTAGGTGCCGGCGGCCATGCCGGTGCCGATCAGCCAGTCGCCGTCGCGGGTGGAGCGCGGCCGCGGGTTGCGGCGGTGCCAGCCGAACTCGCGGGCGCCGACGGTGTAGCACTCGCGCAACCGCCGGGTGGAGAACGGCAGTTGCTCGGCCAGGTCCTCCTCCGGCTCGTTGCGCTGGCGCAGCTCGATCGGGTCGATGCCCAGCTCGTGGGCGAGTTCGTCCATCGCCGACTCGATGGCGAAGCCGGCCGTGGCGAAGCCGGGGCCGCGCATCCAGATGGGCGTGTTCACGTCCAGCGCCACGGTCCGGTAGTCCTGGCTGACGTGGGGCGCGCTGTAGAGCATCTGCCCGGTGTGCAGGACCCTCTCGGTGAAGTTCTCGTACGTCGAGGTCTCGGCCTTCAGGTCTTGGACCATGGCGCTCACCCGGCCGCGCCGGTCGCTGCCGAGGCGCACCCGGTACTCGTACGAGGGCCGGTAGCCCACCCCGAAGTACAGCTGCCTGCGGGTCAGCATGAGCTTGACCGGACGCCCCGTCTCGCGGGCGGCGAGGGCTGAGATGGTGATGTGGGGCCAGGCGCGTATCGCGTTGCCGAACGCGCCGCCGACGAACGGGGAGATGACATGTACCGAGTCGTTCGGGATGCCGAAGACTGCGGCGATGTCCTTCTGCGTGCCCTTCGGCCACTGGGTCTTGTCCCACAGGGTGAGCTTGTCGCCTTCCCAGCGGGCGATGGTGGCGTGCAGTTCCATCGCGTTGTGATGGGCGCGGGCCTGCTGGTAGGTCGCGTCCACCTTCACGGGGGCCGATGCGAACGCCTTGTCCGCGTCGCCCCGCGCGTAGGTGACGGGTTCGCCGGCCGGTGCGGAGGTCATGTCGGTCGACGTCTTCTCGGCGTCGTAGCGGATGTTCACCAGCTCGGCCCCGTGCTGGGCGGCCTCCAGTGTGGTGGCGACCACGACGGCGACCGGCTGACCGCGGAAGAGGACCTTGTCGTCCTGGAAAACCCGCAGCTGCCTGCCCGGCGGATCGAACGACTCCGGGTTGCCCCGGTAGGGCAGCACGGGCGCGTTGAGGTGGCTGATCACCTTCAGTACGCCGGGCTGGGCGAGGGCGGCACGGGTATCGATGCCGGTGATGCGTCCGCGGCCGATGGTGCTGTCGACGATGACGGCGTGAACGACGCCTTCGATGTCGTGCTCGGCGGCGTAGGTCGCCTTCCCGGTCACCTTGAGCCGGCCGTCCACGCGGGACAACGGCGCTCCGACGGCCGATTGGGGCTGCGGGCTCACTTGGTACCTCCTACGATGCGCAGCTGGCGCTCGACGGTGCGGGTGAGGAGTTCGACCTTGAAGCGGTTGTGCTCCAGTGGGCGGGCCCCGTCGGCCGCCCGCTTCGCGGCCTCTGCCCACAGGGACTGCGAGGGCCGCTCGCCAACGAGGTGCTTCTCGACGGCAGGGAGCTTCCAGGGCACGGTGCCCACGCCTCCGGCGGCGACCTTCGCCTCCCGGATCACCCCGCCCCGGATGTGCAGCGCCACGGCCGCCGAGGTCAGCGCGAACTCGTACGACTGCCGGTCACGCACCTTCAGGTAGCCGGACTTCAGCGGGCGCGGAAGGGCGGGGATCTCCACGGCGGTGATCAACTCGCCCTTGCGGAGGGCCTGTTCACGGTTCGGGGTGCTGCCCGGCCGCAGCAGGAAGTCGGCGAACGGGATGCTGCGCGCGCCGTCCGGGCCGAGCAGGTGCACGTTCGCCTCCAGCGCGGCGAAGGCCACGGCCACGTCGGAGGGGTGGGTGGCCACGCAGTCGGTGGAGGTGCCGAGGATCGCGTGGGTGCGGTTAAAGCCTTCGAGCGCCGCGCAACCCGAGCCCGGCTCACGCTTGTTGCAGGCCGCCGTCACGTCACGGAAGTACGTGCAGCGGGTGCGCTGCATGATGTTGCCGCCGATGGTCGCCATGTTGCGCAACTGGGCCGACGCGCTCAGCTCCAGCGCCTGCGAGATCACGGGGTAGGTGGCGCGGACCTTGGGGTGGGCGGCGGCATCGGCCATCCGCACCAGGGCGCCGATGCGCAGGCCCCCGCGGCCCGTGACGGATATCTCGCCCAACGGCAGGTCACTGATGTCGACGAGGGTTTCGGGGCGTTCGACCGTCTCACGCATCAGGTCGACCAGAGTGGTGCCGCCGGCGATGTAACGTCCGCCGTCGCGGCCTGCGTTGACCGCCGCACGAGTGTTGGAGACCTTGGTGAAGGAGAAGGGATACATGGTGGCCCGGCCTCATTTCCCTTGGGCGGTCTGCTCGACCGCGCGCACGATCTTGACGTAGCAGCCGCAGCGGCAGATGTTGCCGCTCATCCACTCCCGGATCTCATCCTTGGAGCCGGTGTGGCCCTCCTGGATGCAGCCGACGCCGGACATGATCTGTCCGGGCGTGCAGTAGCCGCACTGGAAGGCGTCCTCTTCGATGAACGCCTTCTGCAGCGGGTGCAGTTCGTCACCGGAGGCGAGGCCCTCGATCGTCGTGACCTCGGCGCCTTCCAGCCGGACGGCCAGCGTCAGGCAGGAGTTGACCCGGCGCCCGTCGACCAGCACCGTGCAGGCTCCGCACGCCCCGGCGTTGCAGCCCTTCTTCGAGCCGGGCAGGTCCAGGTGTTCGCGCAGCAGGTCGAGGAGCGAGGTCCGGTTGTCGACCGTGACGGTGTGCCGCTTGCCGTTGACGGTCAGCGAGACGCGACTGCTCGGTGGTGCCTCGGCGGCGACCGCCTCCCCGCCACCCAGGGGCGACCCGGTGACCAGGCCCCCGGCGACGACAGCACCCCCGACCGCGGTGGTCGTCGCGATGAACGAGCGCCGGGACGGTGCCGAAGGAGACTCGGCAGAGGGATCGGTGGGGGGAGGAACAGCTGACTCGGTGAGTTCAGTGGACATCTCTACGCTTTCGGATCGGCGGAAGGTCGAGGGCCTGACTCGTCGGAGTGCCCGAAGGCAGAACCGGTTCGTCTCAGCCCGTCTGGCTGGTCACCACTGGGGTGAACAGCGGTCCCGTACTGGTCAGTTGCGATGAAAGATGTGGCGGCAGAACGTGAGGAATTCCGCCGACCTGCCGAGACGCGCGGTGCCGGTCGTACGTGGCGGTCCGGCGTCGTTCGTCAGCGTGTGGGAGGGCGTTCGGTCAGTGAGCGGTGAAGCCGCCGTCGACGGGGAGAGCGACACCGACCACGAGGCTGGCCCCCGGACTGCACAGCCAGAGAACGGCTGCGGCGACCTCGTCCGCGCGACCCAGCCTTCCGATCGACTGCTCTTTCATGATCTCCGCCATGGCGTCGGCCTGGCTCTCGAGCATGCCCGCGGCCATGGGAGTGTCGATCACTCCGGGGCACACGGCGTTGATCCTGATCCCCCTGGGGGCGTACTCGACGGCAGCGCTCTTGGTCAGCCCGATCACGCCGTGCTTGGACGCGTGATAGGCCGCGCGTTGTGGCATACCCAAGAGCCCGCCCAGGGACGAGCAGTTGACGATGGCACCGCTGCCCTGCTCTCGCATCTGGCGAAGCTCGTGCTTCATGCTGGCCCAGACGCCGCGCAGGTTGACCGCGTTCACGTGGTCGAAGTTCTCGGCCGGCTCGTCGGCCGCGTCACTGGGCGGTACCTGCACACCGGCGTTGTTGAACGCCATGTCCAGACGGCCGAACGTCGTGACCGCGCGTTCCACCATCGCGGCCGTCTGGCTTTCGTCCGTGACGTCGCAGACAACGCCGATCGCCCGGTGGCCCGCCGAGGTGAGTTCCTCGGCCGCGCTCTTCACGGCCTCCTTGCCGACGTCCGCCAGCACGACGGCTGCTCCGGCCTCGGCGAAGGCGCGGGCCGTCGCGAGTCCCATGCCGGACGCCGCGCCCGTAACGAGCGCCACCTTGTTCTCGAAGTCGTAGGTCGGGTTCATGGTGTGTGTCGCTCCGATCAACGGTCGGCCAAAGCCTGGGTTTGGGTGTGTCAGGCGTTGGTGTCGTCGTGGCCGAGGTTGTCGCCGAGTTCGCGGGAGGCTTCGGCCTGGGCGAGGAGTTCGTTGGCTTTGGCGGTGACGCCTTCGATGGCGTCGGCTCCGGCGACGAAGCGCTGCAGGGGCTTGTCCTGGTCGGCGATGGTGAGCAGGGCGCGGGCGAGTTTGCCGGGATCTCCGGACTGCTGTCCGTTCATGCTCTTCCAGGCGGCGATGGTGGCGGTGGTGCGTTCGGCGTAGTCGTCGATGGTCGGCTCGGGCCAGGTGGTGGAGGCGTCGACGAGGAGTTCGGTGCGGAAGAAGCCGGGCTCCACGACCGTGGTGTGGATGCCGTACGGCTCGACGTCGTAGCGCAGGGATTCCATCCAGCCCTCGACGCCGAACTTGGAGGCGGCGTAGGCGACGCAGAACTCCTGGCCGGTGATGCCGGCGGAGGAGGAGAGGGTGATGACGTGCCCGGAGCGCTGCTTGCGCATGATCGGCAGGACGGCGCGGGTGACGTTCATCGGGCCGAAGAGGTTGGTCTCGATCTGCTGGCGCATCTGCGCGGGCGTGATCTCCTCGAAGTAGCCGGCGAAGAAGTTGCCGGCGTTGTTGATGAGGACGTCGATACGGCCGAAGCGCTCGACGGCGGCCTGCGCGGCGGCCTCGGCGTCCTCCAGGCTGGTGACGTCGAGCTTGGTGACCAGCAGGTTGTCCTGGGGTCCGCCGAGGGTCTTCTCGACCTCGTCGGGGCGGCGGCCGGTGGCGACGACCTGGTGGCCGGCGGCGAGGGCCTCGCGGGCGATGTCGGTGCCCAGACCGCGTCCGGCACCGGTGACGAGAATGACCTTGCTCATGAGGGTTCCTTGAAATGGTTGGCGGTGGATGGCGACGGGCGGGGTCAGGCCTGGTCGGTGGGCATGATCCACAGTTCGCCGATGGAGGCATGGCGGGGACGGGTGACCATGTAGGCGACGCCGTCCGCGATGTCATCGGGGGCGAGGACCTCGGTCTGCTCGTAGAAGGTGCCGATCGCTTCGCGGACCTCGGGCTTGTGGTCGTTGTGCGAACCCAACTCGGTGTCTACGCCACCGGGTTCGAGGACACCGACGCGGACGTGGCGCTGGGTGACCTCCTGGCGCAGGGACTCGGTGAAGCCGTTCACGCCGAACTTGGTGAGGTTGTAGACGCCGTAGCCGTTCCAGGCGACGCGACCGGCGATGGAGCTGATGTTGACGATGTCGGCGACCCGGCGGGGCCCGTCCTCGGCGGCCTTGAGCAGGTACGGGAGGGCGGCGCGGGTGGTGTAGAGCAGGCCCTGGACGTTGACGGCGATCATGCGCTCCCACTCGTCGGCGTCGGCACCGACGACGGGGCCCAGGAGCATCAGCCCGGCGTTGTTGACCAGGGTGTCGAGGCGTCCGAAGTGCTCGACGGTCTGCTGTACGGCGGCCTCGGCCTGGGCGCGGTCGGTGATGTCCGCTTCCACGACCAGGGCGATGCCGCCGGCCTTCTCGATCTCGGCGGCCAGCTCGGTCAGACGGTCCTTACGGCGGGCCACGAGGGCGACGGAGGCGCCGTCCTCGGCGAGCCGACGGGCGGTAGCGGCACCGATACCGCTGCTCGCACCGGTGACGAGAGCGACAGTGCCAGACAGCTTCGTTGCCACGGGAGGAGTCCTGTTCCTTGGTTTCTTTGGTTCTCTGGAAGCTTTGGTTCTCTGGAATGTGCTGCGCAGGGGCGGCGGAGGCCCGTACGCGCCGCGCCGAGCCGAGGGACGCGGCGAGCGCATGTCATGGCGTTGGCGCGGGGGCGGGTGTGGCGGAGCCGGGTGAAGTACAGAACTCCGCTCGGCTGCTACGCGGCGGGGATGGCGCCCATCTGCGTGAGGATGCCGAGCATGTCGAGCTGGGCGCGCTCCTCGACGATCTTGCCGTGGGACAGGCGGTAGAACGCGAAGCTCTCCGCGTGGATCTTCTTGCCCGTGCCCTCGACTCCGGCGAAGGGTCCCTCGTGCGTGCCGGTCATGGTGTAGCGGATGGCCACGGTGTCGCCCTCGGCCCGCATGTCCTCCACCGTCCACCTGAGATCGGGGAAGGCCTTCATGTTGGCGGCGACGATGCCGAGGTAGGTGTCCCGGCCCTGCTGTGTCGTTCCGCCGAAGTGCATGACGATGTTCGGGCTGATGAACTTCCTCGCCAGAGCAGGATCGCCGGTGGGCAGGAACTCACTGGTGAAGCGCTCCATGACGCGCTTGTTCACCTGCGCGGTTCCGTGGTTCCACGAGACGGACTCCGCCGTGATGCGAGACGACGAGCCGGAGCCGGCGTTGCCGCCGGCCGCGTCCGCGGCACCCGATCCGAAGGCCGCGAGGCCGAGCACGCCCAGCGCCGTGACGACGACGGCCGGCTTGGTGTATCGACGCATGATTCATCCTTCTGATTCCAGGGACCGCGGCGCCGGCGGCGCCGCGGAAGGGCTGGTTACGGCTGCAGAAGTGCCGCCGTATCCGGGCCGTTCACACCACCGTGGGCGGTGCACCACCAACAGAACCGTTTGTCACAGGAGTTTGGGAGTCCCTGATGAGGGGGTCACTGACAGGGACCCCCAGACAGAGGAAAGCGCTCGTAGAGTGGAGCGCATGACAGGCAGAAACGACCCCTATGACACCAATCGCGATATGCGTGATGATTTCCGTGCAGAGATCCGGGAATTCCTGGGCACGCGACGGGCCAGGGTCACCCCCGAGCAGGCCGGACTGCCCTCGTACGGGGGCGACCGGCGGCGGGTCAACGGGCTGCGCCGGGAGGAGGTCGCCCTGCTCGCGGGCATCTCCAGCGAGTACTACACCCGGCTGGAGCGCGGCAACGCCACCGGCGTCTCCGAGAGCGTCATCGACGGCATCGCGCAAGCGCTGCGACTCGACGAGGCCGAGCGCATCCATCTGCTCGACCTCCTGCGCGGCGCCGGCACGACCCGTCCCCCTCGCCGCAAGCCCGCCCAGCAGCGCGTCCGGCCCGCGGTGCAGCGGGTCCTCGACTCGATGACCGGAACACCCGCGTTCGTCCTTAGTGGACGCCTGGACATCCTGGCCGCCAACCACCTCGGACGCGCGCTGTTCTCCCCGGTCTACGCCGACCCGGCGCGGCCGCCCAACAACGCGAGGTTCGTCTTCCTCGACCCGCACGCACCCGAGTTCTTCCGAGACTGGGACCAGGTCGCCAACGACGTCGTCGCCATGCTGCGCGCCGAGGCCGGCCGCGACGCCTACGACCGACGCCTGACCGACCTCATCGGGGAACTGTCCACCCGCAGCGAGGACTTCCGCCGCCGCTGGGCCGCCCACAACGTCCGCATCCACACCACCGGCCTGAAACGCTTCCACCACCCGGTCGTCGGCGACCTCGACCTGCCCTTCGAGACCTTCCCTCTCGGAGGCGACGCCAGCCAGAGCCTCCTCACCTACACCGCCGAGCCCGCATCACGTTCGCAGGACGCCCTGAACCTGCTAGCCAGCTGGGCCGCAACCAACGACGACATCGACGAGTCCGAGCCGGCCGACGAGTCCGAGTCGGCTGGGTCGGCCGAGACCTCCGACTGACCGACGAGCCACGCGTCTCGATCCGCGGGAGTCGTCAACATCTGCGGCCCAGCGACACGATCCGCCACCGAAGCATCGGCTGCCGCGGATGCCCTGACCCACGGCTGCGCCATGGCCTTCACCGCACAGGCGTCATGTTCCTGGCCGCACTGGCCGATATCGCCGACGTCAGACCAGCCCCCGGCGAACCCGAGGACCACTATCTGTCAGGGAGCCGCGCCGTCGTCGAGTGCGCGATGAAACCCATGTGGGATTCCTGACGTACGCCCCCGCAACGTGTGGCTGCCTCATGCACCTCACTCCCCGTCCTGAACGAAACGTCGAGGCCTGGGCTGTCACCAAGGCTGTGCGGAGCCATGTCTCCGCCGCAATTGAATCCTCCGCAGAAGAACGGTCATCGGCATCGCAATGGGGCACAGACAGGAGATCCACGCAATGGAAACAGGAGGGGTACTCGATGAGTAAGGCCTCGAAGTCACCCGATGGCAGAAAAGCTCATTGGCTGGGTAATCGACCGACGCAAGCCCTCACCGAGAAGAGCCCACGCGGGAACCTGAAATACAAAGCAATCGCCCTGATCACTGTTGCTGCCCTGACTGTGGCAGTACTCGTTTATGTCAACCTGCAAAATGTGCGAGACACGGGCAGGCGAGCTGGTTCGCTCGTAAGCGATGCCAGAACACCTGAGTCCGCACAACGGTCGAGCGAGCCGGACCGGATAACCCGGGTGGAGCCCTAGCGATGCTACGTAAACTGCTGTTCTGGAGCTTCGCGGTGGCGTTTCCGCTCCCACTGGTGCTCACCTACGATCTCGTGGCCGATGAACCCGAACGCCTGAAGTTCTATGTCTTCCTCGGCTTGATTGCATATACATGGTGGCTGTTGTCCATCGTGCTCAGCGTGAGACCGTCCTGGCTGCACCGTTTCGTAGGACTTCCGTCCATCTACGGCTTGCATGGGGCGCTCGGCGTAGTGGCAATCGCTGCGGCCTATATACACCGCGACAACTCCTACTCGCCGGACCGGCTGGCTCGAATTCTGGGGGATTGGGCGTTCTACGGGACGCTCGCAGTGCTGTGCTACTCGGTGTTCTTCATGAGTGGGTGGTTCGTCGACAGGTCGAGACTGCTGCTGGCGGTCAAGAGACTTCTGGAGACTGTCTTCCGCCGTCGGCTTTCCCTGTGGATTCATCGGCTCAACCTGGTGATCGTGGCGATGATCTGGCTGCACGCTCACCTACTCGTGAGAGTGAACCAGTACTTTGCGTTCATGGTGCTTTTCGATCTGTACACAGTGATGGCACTCGGCATCTACGTCTGGAAGAAATGGATCGCGCCCGACACGTACCTGATGGGGACCGTCACAGGCAACGAAACGCGCGGTGGGGCGACCCGCAGGGTGTCGGTGGGCCTCGACAGCAAAGCGGCGACCTTGCAGCCAGGTGACTTCTTCTTCCTCAGCTTCGAGGGGTCTTCTTCCGTGAGCAGAGAATGGCACCCCTTCTCAGTCACCGACGACAATCAGAAGACCCTGAGCTTCACGATTCGGCAGCACGGAGACTTCACTCGCCGCCTCGACAATGTCGAAGTGGGAACCCGCGTCCGCCTGGAGGGGCCATTCGGCCGCTTCGAATCGATCATCCAAGGGCGGGACCGTGAAGCCCCGCTCGTCCTCGTCGGAATGGGCGCGGGCGTGGCGCCCCTTCTCAGCCTGGCAGCAGCACACCACACCACGCGAAAGATTCACCTGCTGTGGGCGGTGCGTAACCCAGAAGACGCCTATTACCGTGACGTGCTCGAGGAGTACCAGGCGGCGTCCGGTAGCCAGATGCAGGTCACCATCAATGTTGGCCGGTTTCGACGCGAAGATCTTGCCGACACTCTTTCCGCGGAGGCAATTACAAAGGGCGCGTTCTTCATCGTGGGTCCGAACCCCGCCGTGTTGGCAAACCAGCGTCTACTGCGGCGCATCGGAGTCTCTGCACGGCGAATACACCAAGAACGCCTCACCATGTAGACGGTGCGGCCACCTTTCCAAGCCGCCCCAATGAAATCGACATAGACGACGAAACGGAGTTCACTGAGATGACAAACACTACGCGCCGGAAATTTCTTGCACTGGTCACCGTCGCATTGGCGGGAGGTAGCGTCGCCGGCTGCTCGATAGTAGGAGGGGCAGGCGAGGCACTCAGCGATTCCGGATCTTCGGAAACCGCCCCTCCGCTGGACAAATCGCGTACTCTGGTCGCCTATTTTTCGATGCCGGAAACCGATGACCCGACCAACATGACCGAGGACGAGGAGAGCAGTACTCACGTCGTTGACGGCAAGGTTCTCGGAAACACCCAGCACGTCGCTCAACTCATTGGGGAGAGCACGGGTGCCGGAATGTTCCGCATCGAGACAGCAGAGGAGATGCCTCTTGATCATAAAACGCTGTCGGATCTTGCACTCAAACAGCAGGAAGAAAACGAAAGGCCGAAACTCAAGGCTCTGATCCCGAACCTCGAAGAGTATGACACCGTGTTCATCGGTTATCCGATCTGGTGGTACGGCCTGCCGATGCCGGTGTACACATTCCTTGAGCAGCACGATTTCAGCAAAAAGAACATCATCCTGTTCAGCACCCACGGTGGAAGCCGCCTGTCGGGAACTGTTGAAATCGTCACCGAAAAGCTTGCTGATTCAACCGTGATCAGTAATGCGTTCACGATCTCGCGAGACGACATGGGCAGTGCAGAGGCGGGGGTGGGTGATTGGCTCGACAGCCTCGGGGTTTCATGACGCTCGCCAGCTGATCCCAACTCCTGGGGCGAGCGGGGAGCCCGGATCAACTCCATCAGCCCCGGCGTGATCGCCACCCCCATGGGACAGCAGGAACTCGACGGCGACAGCGGCCACATCATGCGCGCCATGATCGCAGCGTCGGGAACCGGCCGTCCGGGCACTCCCGACGACATCGCCGAGGCCGCCGCCTCCCTCCTCGGCCCCAACGCCACCTTCATCACCGGCAACGACCTGCTCGTGGACGGCGGCGTCGTCGCCGCCATCCGCACCGGCCGCCTCACACCTGCCGCCTGACCCGGAGGACCGGGGCACAGCGGCACTCCCGCACCCCGGCCATCCTCCACCACCCCACGAACCGTCAGCCCTCATGACGCCACGCTTTGAAGGTCGGCGAGAGGCCTTGCTCGCTTTGCCTTCTTTGGGAATTTTTCCCCGTTTCCGGTGTGCCATATCGCCATTTTGCACCGGATGAGCAAGATGCTAAAACTTTCAATATCATCGGAGTAGGTAACCACAAAGGGCTCCGATACACTCCCCCCACATGGAGTTGTAGTGATTCACCACTTCGCTTTCCAAATGGACCCCCCTTATCCGATACCGTTGTCGGTCGCTCTCGTCAGCTGTCACGACATCAGGTCGGTATCTCTCGCCGGCGTCAGCGCCCGACTGGTCCGGGAACCGCACGAGCTCCGCCCGAGTGACGACGTCGTACTGTTTTACGGATCCGGCATGGCACAGCGGCTGAGGTGTTTCTCGGACAAGATGGAGGGCTTGCTGCCGCCCGCCGTGGTCTTGGCCCACGGGCTTGACTGGGATGACGTGCGCCTGGCGCTGGACAGTGGAGCCGCCGGCTATCTCCTGGAGAACCGGTACGCGTACCTGCTCGCCGAGGCGCTATGGTGCGCCGCCCGCGGTTCCAGCATCCTGGACCCGGAAATCGCCGCCGAACAGGTCCGGGTCGCCGTCCGGGCCAGGGCCGACGAGGAGGAGCGCACCAGAACGACGGAGAGGACGAAGTCGGCGACGTCCGCCGATCGACTGCGGCAACTGTCCCGGCGGGAACGGCAGATCATGGAACTGCTCGTCTCCGGGCGGGGCGTCAGTGACGTCGCCCGGGAACTGTTCCTGACCGACAAGACGGTGCGGAACTATCTGAGCCGCATCTACGTGAAGCTCAACGCGCGCTGCCTGTCGGAGGCGATCCTGTACTGGCTCGGGCACCTGGACGCCCCATCCGCGACCGATACCCCCGGAATCCAGACGTAGGCGGATCGGCGGCCGGCCGGAGCGCCGCCTGCTGAATCGGTGCCCTCCGCCTGCGTCGACGGGGCGAGGCGTGTCGTCTCGGCCACGGGCCTACGGGCACGCCTCGGCGGGTACCGGCCGGGGCCGTAGCTCGGATCGCCTCCGTCTCCACTGATCGTCGTGGCACTCCGGTTCAGGGGCACCGTGGGCGGCGGCCTGGTCGCCGAGCTCGGACGTCAGTGCCCAGGGCGGTCGGAGCCGTCCCGGGCACTGACGTGGAGGTGGGCTGGTGCCTCAGCCGGGCGGGCGTGAGGCTGTGGCGTCACCCGCGTCTACGGCGTCACCTTCCCGATCTTGACAGTGCCTTTGCCCACGAAGGTCCCGCGGTCGTTGAGCAGGTGCACCTCGCCGAAGAGCGTGCGGCTCTCCCGTGCTGCGGTCGCGGCCGTGACGTGTGCGGACACGGTCGCCGAGGCGCCCGTGCCGACCAGCACCGGCCCCGCATCGTCTGGGGTAAGCGAGCCAAGGGCGGTGGAGAAGAACAGGTCGCGGTAGTCGTAGGCGGTGGAACCGGAGGCGATGTCGAAGCCCACCACCTCGATCGTGTAGGTGCCGGCGGGCGGACGAGACACGGAGACCGACTCCTCGGCGTCGCTGTCCGCGTCCATGCCGACGAGGTCGCCGTCGGCGTCGTACACCCGCAGATCCAGGTCGGTGGCCTTGTCCGAGGGGTTGCCGATGGCGACGTCCAGTGACGTGGTGCCCTCGGGCACCTCGACCGTGGTGGTCTGTGTGTCGCCGGTGGCGATGGTGGGACGTGTGGTCCGCGACGAGCCGAGCGGGCCGCCCTTGATGGTGCCGTTCACCGGCGCGTACTCGTTCTCGGCCGTCCAGGAGACGGCGGCCGGTGTGCCCGCCTTGGCCTCCGGCACGGTCGCGGGCTCCGGGTCGAAGGAGGTGCGGTACACGGTGACGTCCAGGTTGTACGGATTGTCGAGCAGCTTCGAGGCGTAGGACGACTGGACCGCTATCTCCCAAACACCGGCCTGCGGGTCCGGGTACGCGGCCACATCGGGGCTGTCGGGGTCGTCGTCCCTGACGGGCAGACCGTACGGCTGGATCGCGCTCGCCACCGTCCGGCTACCGTCCTTCAGGCCGCCGAGCCTGATCTCCAGGCTGTTGGCGCCTTCGGGGACGGTCACGAAGTAGGTTTCCGTGCTGTTGCGCTGCACCGATCCCGAGGCGGAGTAGGTGTACTCGGCCGGCGTGGAGACCATCACGGTCATCAGGACCTGCTTGTCGACGCCCACTGTCGTTCGGTCATCGATCTCCAGGCGGGCGCTCTTGATTCCCTTGGACGTCGGCGTGGCCTGGACCTTCACGGTCACCGGACGGTTCAGCGGCAGTGCCACCGTCTGCGAGCCGAGGAGAGAGAAGGTGCGGGACTTGTTGTTCTTCAGCCGCAGCGTGTGCGGGACCGGGCCGTCGGGGCCGGAGGTACGCGTCAGGGTGACCTTGTACGTCTTCTTCTGGCCGGCCTCGAGACCGCCCTCGCGGTCGTAGATCCCGGTACCGAAGCCGGGCGTCTTCAGTGCCTGGTCGAGCGCGGTGTCGACCGGGGCCTTCACGGTGTACTCGTGGGCGTTCGCTCCCTCCTGGATCTCCTTCCAGGCAGCCTGGATGTCGATCAGGCCCGCACCCTCCTCGTACGCCTGAAGTCCTTTGATGTGGCGGGCGGTCGAGGTGAGCGCCGTTCGCAGTTTCACGGGGGTGAGGTCACCACCCCGCTGCTTGGCAGCGGACAGCAGCAACGCGCTCGCGCCCGCCGTCTGCGGGGACGCCATCGACGTGCCCTGGTACATGGTGTAGCCGGCAGGCAGGTTCCAGCCCGTGTACTGCTTGAAGAGCTGGGCGCCGGGCATCCAGGACGGGCTGGAGGAGACCGCCGAGCCAGGCGCTACCAGGGTCGGTGCGAACCCGCCGTCCTCGCGGGGGCCGCGGGCGGAGAAGGTGAACAGGCCGTACTTCTTCTCCACTTCGGAACCGTAGTTGGCGGCCCAGGTCTCCTTGGAGACGCCGGCGCCGACCGAGATCACCTTGTCGGCCAGGCCCGGGTCATCGATCGTGTTGGCGCCGGGGCCGGAGTTGCCTGCGGCGATCACGAGTTGGACGCCATAAGTGTCGATGAGGCGCGTGTACAGCTCGGCGCGCGCGTTGTTGCCATCGTTGAGCGCGGGCAGGCCGCCGATGGACATGTTGACGATGTCGACACCGCGGTTGACGACCAGGTCGATCATGCCCTCGGCCAGCGCGACGTTGGTGCAGCCGGCCCCGAAGATGCAGGCACGGGACGACACGATCCTCGCCCCCGGCGCGGCTCCGTTCATTTTGCCGCCGAACAGGCCGTTGGCCGCGGCGATACCGGCGACGTGGGTGCCGTGATATTTGCTGACGACGCCGATGTTGACGAAGTCGGACTTCTTGCCGACCCAGTCGCCGCCGAGCGGGTCCATGGGTACGTCCTTGCGGATCTCCACGACGAACGGCTGCCGCTCGGCGATGTCGGTCTCGGGGTCGTCGGTGCCGAACCAGCCGATCTGATGAGCGTCCTTGTACGGCTTCATCGGCTCGTCGTCGGTGAAGTCGTGGTTGTTGTTCAGGTCGACGGTGACCGCGCCGGCCGCCGGCTCATACAGCACGCCCCAGCTGTCCGTGGTGTCACCGTCGCGGTTCGCATCGCCGTCGGTCAGGCCGTCCTCGACCCTGCCGCCCCTGGTGACGGACTCGCGGAAGACGTTGACGCCGTACGAGCCCGAAGGGGCCTTCCAGCTCTGGCCGCCGTAGGTGAAGGCCGGCCCGGACACGTCGGTCGTCATCGCGCGCCAGGTGCCGTCGCCGTCGACGATCGGGGCGGTGGCCGTCACCCAGTCGACGATCTTCCGCTCGCCGGTTGTGGTCTTCTGCAGCGCCGGGCTCGCGAGGTCCACTCCGGTGTCGAGGACACCGATGGTGACACCTCTGCCGTCCGCCTTCGGGTGTTTCTTTACGAAGTCGACGGCGCCCGTCTCGAAGGACGGGTTGTACGGGTTCTCGGCCGGGGTGTCCTTCCCGGGACCGGGATAGGTGTCCGAAGTCGCCTGCACGGCAGCGCCATTTACCCCGTGGGCAGCAGGCAACGGATCTTCCTGCCGTATCTCGTCGCGCAGGTCGATGCCGTGGACGGAGGAGAGCTTCACGGCGGCGGCGATGGCGGAGTCCGCGCGGCCGGTGGGGACGGTGGCCCGGACGTATCCGAGCTTGTCGTAGGTGCGGCCGACGGAGCCGCCCTTGACCGCGTCCAATTCCTCGGCGACCTGCTCGGTCTTCCCCGGAGCGGTGGCGATCATCATCGTGACGTTCTTCTCGCCGGTGGCCTCCGCCTCGGCGAGCAGCTCGGCGTCCGCCGAACCGAGCTTGTCATGCGCGGACTTGGGTCTCTCGGCAGAGGAGTGGCCCTCGGCAGCGAAAGTCAGGGGTATCAGCCCGGTCGTGGTGAGTACGGCCGTCAGTCCGGCGGCCACGGCTATGCGGGTTAAGCGTCTTCCACCCGATATCGGGTGGACGTGGGGGGTGGTGGGGGGCATTCGATTCCTTTCCCTCGGGGCGGTTCGTCCGCCACGGGGTGACGGTGACCGTCAGGGGAGTTCGGCCGACCGTCGCGGTTCTGTCGCCGTACTCCACCAGGCCGTCCGACTGTCGTGATCAGGCGGCCTGCCCAAGGATTCGCGCCACGTCGATCGACGGGATAGAGGCAAATCTCATCAACTGCGGTCACGTGCCTGTGTCTTGTCTCACGCTTTGGTGCTCCGCCAACGGGCCTGCCCTGAAGCCGTGTTCGAGCGAGAGTCGCCGCAGCGACCGGACGCGCTCGGTGCGGCGTAGGTGACTTCAGCGCCGTCAGTTACCAGGGAGGGATTCGATCCGCGACAGGGTCCCCGCGAATGAATATTCTGTAGCCCCTTCAAGCAAGTTGGGGAGAGTCACCTGCGCGGCCGGGATCGGCCACTTCCCGACGGCCCTGACAGGGGGCCGGGCTACTCTTTCGAAGCGGACGTTGCCTAGCGATCTGACGGTCGGGGCCACGTTGACTCAGGTGAGTGTCTGCCCCCACGGCATGCAGATGGGTTGAAAGAACACGAGGTTGTCGTTGGGACGCGCAGCCCGCGGAACTGCCCGCACCTCGGAGTGAGGTTCCGTGTCGGACTACGTGGCAACGCTGGCCTGGTTCTGGTGGCGGCCCAGCTGGCCAGGGACATCAACGCTTGGCGGCAGGCGGGGTCGCCAAAAGCTCCCGCATTTTCATCACGGTGGGCGCGTCAGGACGTAAAAGGCGAGCCCCCGTTCGGCCGTGTGCCCTGGCTGTGGGCCGAGGGAGTGGTCGCCTGCACCGTCCTGTTGGAGGACTGTTCGTGCGCGGTCATGTCGAGGAGGACGATCGCGTCGTGTTCGGGAGTGCCGGGTTCGGCGTAGTACGTGACCAGGCGCTGGCCGGGGGTCCCCTCCAGTTGCATGGACTGGTAGCCCAGGGTGAGGGTGCCGACCTCCGGGTGGTGGTAGGTCTTGTGGCCGTAAGCGCGTCCTCGGACGTCGTAGCGTTCCCAGAGGCGGGCGAACTCCGGGCTCTTGAGAAGGAGTTCACCTACGAGCTGGGCGAGGTCGGGGGCATCGGGATCGGTGCCGGCCACGGCGCGCAGGCGGGCCACGCAGCCACGTAGTGAGTTCTCCCAGTCGTCGAACACCTCGCGGGCCGCGGGGTGGAGGAATGAGTAGCGCGCGGTGTTGCGCTGCCTGGCCGGCCAGTCCTCGATGCCGGGGAGGAGTCGCAGCCCGGCCGGGTTGTGGGCGAGCAGGTCGAACGTGCGGCTGACCACGTGAGCGGGGTTGGGCCGCAGGCTCTCCAGCAGCAGTTTCACACCGGGACGTACAGTGCGACTGGGCGTCGGCGGTGGCTCCGATGCGGTGCGTGCGGCGAGGGCGGCCAGGCTGCGCAGGTGGTCGTGCTCCTCGTCCTCCAGCAGGAGGGCGCGGGCCAGGGCGTCGATCACCGAGGGACTGGGACGGTTCTCCTTGCCGCGTTCCAGGCGGACGTAGTAGTCGACGCTGATCCCGGCCAGAGTGGCCAGTTCCTCACGGCGCAGCCCGGGCGTGCGGCGCCGACCGGTGCCGGCGGTCAGGCCGGCCTCGGCGGGGGTCACCTGGGCCCTGCGGGCGCGCAGGAAGCGCCCCAGTTCGGTGCCATGCTCCTGCTGACTTGTCATGACTTCAGTGTCGCAGTGCCGTGACCTGCGAGGTAGTCGCAGGGGGGCCCTGTCACACCCCCGAACCGCGCTCCCTGGCTCAACAGGGACTCCCTTGCGGCGGCCGATGCGGGCAGGGTCGATGTTGTTCAGAGACAGGATCGACACGCACCGCGGCACCGCCGCAGGAGGACCCGAGTCCCGCCCGCAGCGACTCGGGGAGCACGACAATCGCTGCTTCTTTCGTACGAGCCTCCCCGTACAAGCGGCATCCAGCGGGTGGTGCGGACGCGTCCGCAGGCAACCGAGAGACATACGGAGCTGTAGCCATGAAGCACATCAAGCTGGGGAGCCTGGACGTTTCCCGTATCGGTCTGGGCACGATGGGGATGAGCGCCTTCTACACCGGACACAGCGCGGACGACGCCGAGTCGATCCGTACCATCCACCGGGCGTTCGACCTGGGCGTCACCTTCATCGACACCGCCGAGGTCTACGGGCCGTTCACCAACGAGGAACTCGTGGGCCAGGCCGTCAAGGGCCGTCGTGACGAGGTCGTCGTGGCGACGAAGTTCGGTTTCCTCTCACACTCAGGCCGCGCCGCCGGCTCCCTGGACAGCAGCCCCGCGAGCATCCGCACCGCGGTCGAGGGATCCCTGAAGCGGCTCGGCACCGACTACATCGACCTGTACTACCAGCACCGGGTCGACCCGGACACGCCTATCGAGGACACCGTCGGCACGCTGGCGGAACTGGTCGCCGAGGGCAAGATCCGCCACATCGGCCTCTCCGAGGCCGGCCCCCAGACGATCCGCCGTGCCCACGCCGTCCACCCGGTCACCGCCGTGCAGTCGGAGTACTCCCTGTGGACCCGTGACCCGGAGGCGGAGGTGCTGACGGTGCTGCGCGAGCTGGGCATCGGCTTCGTGCCCTACTCCCCGCTGGGCCACGGATTCCTCACCGGTCAGATCCGCTCGACGGACGACCTCGCCGACGACGACTGGCGCAAGACCAACCCGCGTTTCATGGGCGAGAACTTCCAGCGCAACCTGCGCGTGGCCGACGAGGTCAAGGCCGTCGCCGACGAGGTCGACGCCACCCCGGCACAGGTGGCCCTGGCCTGGCTGCTGGCCCAGGGCGACGACATCGCCCCGATCCCCGGCACCAAGCGAGTCTCCCGCGTCGAGGAGAACACCGCCGCCGACGCCATCGACCTGAGCACCGAGCAGATCGCCAAGCTCGACAACCTCACCCCGGCCGCCGGCGACAGCCACAACGAGGCGGGCAAGCGGCTCCTGGAGCGCTGACCCTGCTCGTCCGCCGGCAGAGCGCGGCCACGCAGGGAACGTTTCCGACGAGGTGGACGACATCGACGCCCTCGGCACCGGCAAACGAAGTCGCACTGACCCGGTGGGCATCCGGCTCGGACTCATTCAGCCGTCGCTGAGCCGACCGGACCGCACAGGCGCCCCACACGATGCGTGCGGCGCACTCGGAGGATCAGAGAACGTGCGCGTGGGCGAGGTGTCTGCCCCTTTGAGGTCGCGTACGCAGCGCGAGCGTCCACTCCCGCCCTGCGTACGGGGAACGCCCACAGGAGGAGGCCGCCGTTCTCCGTGAATTCGAGAGTCCCGAGCCCCGCCACGGTAGTCGGCGGGACTGGGGACTCCAGAATGTACGAGGAGAGGGGCCACGACCGAGTGTCGTGGCCCCTCTCACGTGATCCCGCAGGGAAGTCGGGCCTGTTTCTGCCGGTGCGACCGGGAGACTCAGCGGGATCCGCTGCTGGTCAGCTCTTGCCGAGCAGGCGCCAGATCTGGTTCTTCTTGGTGGTCAGGGTGCTGCCGGTGTCACATGTCCATTGGTGGACGAGGGCGCCGGGTGCGGTGGAGATGGTGCTGACATCTACGCACTTGCCGCTGTGTGCGGCGACCAGTTGGTAGTCCTGGCTGTTGCCGAGTGCGGTGACAGGCTTGAGGGTGAAGCGTTGGTTGGCGGCGCCGAGGCAGGTCCACTGCTGGACGGCGGCCCCGTTGGCCGTGGAGAGGGCGGAGATGTCGAGGCACTTGCCGCTGGAGTGGTTGACGACGGTGTAGGTGTCGGTGGTGCCGCTGACGGGGTGGAAGTCGAAGCGCTGTTCCTGGCCGGTGCCGCAGGTGTTCTGCTGGTACTGGGTGCCGTCGGCGGTCGACTGGGACGGGTCTTCGAGGCAGAGCCCGCTGTGCTGGGCGACGGCCGTGGAGGAGAAGCCGGTCGAGGCGCCGATGTGCAGGCTCGCCGGTGCGAAGGAGACCTGGTCGAGGTGGGGCGCGAAGCTGGAGCGCATGGGCTGTCCGATGTCGGTGCCGCCGCCGGAGTAGACCAGGCCGATGGTGGTCCCGTCGTAGTCGTAGAGCTGTGAGGCGGTGAACTTGACGGCGTTGGCGCCCTTGGTGAGGGTCACGGGGACGGTGTAGTCGTTGAACTGGTTCCAGTGCAGGGTGCTGGCGAAGTTGACGCGCTTGGCGGCACCGCCGTTGACGCTGACGTCGGCGTGCAGGGCGTACAGGTCGGGGTTGTAGTGGTTGGAGGGCAGTTCGTCGCCGTTGGCGTAGCGCATGGTCATGGCGTACGTGCCGGCCTCGGGCGCGTTGACGTTGAGGGTGAGGGAGTTGGCGGTTCCGTTGCCGATGCCGGTGACGACTCCGCCGTTGGCCTGGCTGTAGGTGGTGTCGGCGGCCGCGGTGCCGGTGAGTGTGCCGTCCTCCGCCTGGTAGGTGACGACATTGCCGGTGGTGACGGCGTCGGTGGCACTGAACGGGGTCACGGCCAGGCGGTCCAGGGCGAGCGTGCCGCCGGTGCCGGTCACCTTGACCTTGTTGATGCCGGCGCTCAGGTAGACCCGGTTGGCGGACGTGGACCAGGCACCGGTCGTCGCGCCGGAGAGAGTCTGGTCGTCGGTCGCTTTGCCGTTGACGGTGAGGTCGGCCTGGCCGGTGTTGCGGTAACGGGTGGTCAGGTCGGCGTATCCGTCCCGGGCGGAGTAGACCCAGAACGTCGCGGACTTGCCGGAGGTCAGGTTCACCGCACCCGCGCCGGACTGTCCCTGGGAGGTGTACGTGGCGGTGCCACTGTCCGAGAGGTTGGCCTGCTCAGCCTCGTAGAGCGTGGTGCCCTGGACGGCGGAGTCCTGGTACTGGAGGTCGATCTTGTCGACGATGGCGTCGCCGACTGTGGTCGCGCCGTTGTCGCCGGTGGTGGCCAGGGTGATGGTGTGGCTGCCCGCGGTGAGATGCACGGTGGTGTCGCTGTGCCCCCACACCACCCACTGGAAGCCCACCGGTATGTCGACCCTCTTGGACGCACCGCCGTCGACACGCATGTACACATTGGTCGGGCCCTTGACGTCGGGATCCTTGGCGTAGCTGTTGCCGAACACCGACAGGTTGTAGTCGCCGGTGGTGGGGACGGAGACGGGGAAGGAGATCACCGTGGTGGAGCCGGTGCGCAGACCGCCGACGTCCTTGGTGCCGGAGGTGGCGAACTTGTCGAGTCTGCTGGTGGTGCCCTCGGTGTTGATGTTGTATCCGCTGCCGCTGAGGGTGGCGTTCTCGGCCTCGTAGGAGGCCGTCCAGGTGTTGTCGGAGGCGGTGGTGCTGCCGGTGCCGCCCGGGGAGACGATCACCTCGTACGCGGACATCGCGTCGAGGGTGATGGGCAGGGTGATCGAGCCGTCCGAGCCGACCGCTATGTCGGCGTCGGAGAGCCGGGTCGGGGTGGCCGCCGCGCCGATGTAGCCGCTGTAGCGGTCCTGGAACACGCTCACGTGCACGGTGCTGCCGAAGACCGCGGGGTCGATGTTCTTGATGACCGTGTCGGAGGCGCCGCTGGTGCCGCCCCCGGCGAGGATGACGCGGGCCTGCTTCTTGGCCGTGTCCAGGCTCGCCAGGCCCTGGAGGGTGTACGCGTCGTTGTTGGCGGCGCCGGTGACCTTGACGGTGTTGCCGCTCATGGAGGTGTACCAGTTGTACAGCCACCACTGGGCGTTGGGGATGTTCTGGGCCGCAGCGGAGTCGCCGAGGTTGCCGCTGATGTTCCAGTACGGCAGGTTGCCGTCGATCTTCTCGTCCTCGATGGCCGCGATCCACTGCACCATCTGGCCGGGGTCGGTGAGGTGGTAGCGGAAGGCGTACTCGTTGAGGTTGATCGGCAGGTGCGAGCCGATCCCCACCGAGGTCTCGGCCGCGCGGTAGTTGTCGACGGTGCTGCGCACGTCCGCCGGGCTGCCCAGGGTGTGCCAGGTCGCTATGTCGGGCAGGCAGTTGTTGGCCTTGCAGTAGGTGAGGAAGCCCCTGAGGGAGGACTCGGTGTAGCTGGAGGTGTTGGGGCCGGCCAGCCGCGCCTGGGGCCAGATGCCCTTGATGAAGTTGTAGGTTTGCCGCCACTCCGCGTTGAAGGCGGCCAGCGGCCCTGCCTGGGTGCGCATGCCCTGGTACCACATGCCGTCGGGCTCGTTGTAGGGGACGAAGACGATGCGGTCCTTGTAGGGACTGGCCATCGCCTGCTCAACCTGAGTCTTCATCGCTGCCTGGTAGGCGGCGTAGTCGGCCCGTTCGTAGCTGAACGTGCGGTACACGTCCGTCATGTAGATCATGATGTCTTTGCCGCCGCTGTCCACGAAGGGCTTGGCGATCTCCAGCGCGTCCGAACCGGGGTGTTGCTGTCCGTCCTGGGCCTTCGTGTTGGTGGTCTGGAGCCCCATCCCCTCGATGAGGTTGTTCGTCGGTACGTCCGGGCCGTACAGGCCGTACAGCGCGCCGGAGGCGCCGTAGTGGAGGGCTCCGGTGGTGGTGCCCAGGTCGACGGTGAGGGTGGGGGTGGCGGCGGAGGCCGGCGTCGCCGTCGCGGTGGTGACGCCGGCTATGACGGTCAGCGGAATCAGTGTTCTGGTGATGCCGTGGAGAAGGCGTCTCGTGGTCGAGCGCCTTTGCCCGATTCCTGGCATGTGCTTACGTCCCTTCAGGGGTAAAGCTGGTTCGTTGCTGCGCCGGCCCCCGTGCCGGACGTGTGGGTGGGTTGTCGCTCGCGCATCAGGCGACGGTGGTGTTGGTCCTGGTGTCGGCGCGCCGGAGTTCGTGGGCTTCGGCGAGGAGGAGGTAGCTGCTGGCGGTCCAGGTGTAGGCGCGGTCGCGCAGGCCGGTCCCGGTGAGGGCGTCGAAGTTCTCGGCGAAGCCGTAGGTTTCGCACAGGGTTCGGAAGCGGGTGCTGATCTCGTCCGCGAGGTGTTCGTGTCCGGCGCGGCGCAGGCCGTCCTCGATGAGGACGGTGGCGGGGGCCCAGATCGGGCCGCGCCAGTAGCCGTCGGAGAGGTAGTGCGGCGAGGTGGGAAGTTCGGTGGCCAGGCCGTGCGAGGTCAGATGGGCCTCGATGCGGTCGGCCAGGACGCTGCTGACGCTTTCGGGCAGGTGCTCGCCCAGCGCGATGGGCATCAGGTCGAGCAGGCTGGAGCTGCTCCAGGTCTCGTCGCTGGTCATGCCGCGGGCGACGAACCGTTCGCCGGTCCAGAGCTGGTCGAGCATCGCGGCCTGGGTCGCGTCAGCCGTACGCGTCCAGGTGTGGGCGTCGTCGGGCCGGTCCAGTTCGGCGGCCAGGTCGGCGAGTTCGCGCAGTTGGAGGATGAGGAAGGCGGCCAGATCGGCGGTGACGGCCACGCGGGCGGGGTCGAAGGTGGTGGCGTTGTCCCAGCCGCTGTCGTTGCCGTGCTGGTAGTGGGGCAGGGCCGCGCCGGGTGCGCGCCGCGCGGTGAGCCAGAAATCCGTCCAGCGCGCGAGTCTGTCGTACGCCTCTGCCAGTTCTGTCCGGCCGAGAGGCTCGGGGAGCCGTCTGCGCAGGTGGCCCAGGGTCCAACCGTGGATGGGCGGTTTGACGAAGTTGTAGAGGACCTCGGAGTGGGTGACCGAGTCCGGTAGCGCGCCGCTGTCGTCCTGGTGGTCGAAGGGCAGCGAGAACTGGTCCCAGGCAAGGCCGGGAGAACCGGGAGCCAGGGCAAGGGCGTTGAAGCAGTGGTCCCAGCTCCACACCTTGTCCATCCAGTGCTTGGACATGAGTACGGCGGGCCGGGTGACCAGACCCGCCGGACGCACGGTCGCCGACCACACCACATAGGCGGCGAGTTCGGCGGCCGGGGTGGCGTCCGAGCGCCACGGGGCGGCCGTGTCGACGAACTCGGCGAACGACTGCCGCGCGGCCTCCGTGACCTCGCCGAATCCCGACCCGGAGCGGTAGGGCTGCCGTGCGCTGTCGAGTTCCTCGACCGCGACCTCCCACGATCCGTCGGCCTCGGCGGTGACCGTGAGACCGCGCTCCCCGGCGCCCAGGGCCTCGGATCCGGACACCTCGGCCACCGTGCCGGACAGCACGGTGATCCGGTAGCGGCGCCCGGTCTCGTAGGAGGTGAACACATGCGCGCCGTCCACCGGGTCGCGGTAGAAGTAGGTCCCGCTGAACGGGGTCAGGGCCTTCGCCGCCGCGGAGACGCGCAGACCCAGCCCCTTGCCGTGCACGCGGACGGTGTCCGGCGACTCGTAGGCGAGATCGATACGCCCGTCCGCGCCCGTCCAGCTGAGCAGGCTCGGCGTCGCCCGGACGGTGGTCTCCGCTCGCTCGCCCGTCGCCGTGTCGAGGGGGACGAGGCGCAGGACGGGGTGCATGCCGTTCTGGTGCGAGACGAGGTGGAGGTCCTCGGCGCGTGTCTTCTCCGCCAGCACGGGCGAGATGCCGAACCAGGATCCGTGCGTGCTGAAGGGTATGTCGTGGACGGAGAAGGCCGGTCCGGACGGGGCGGCGGTCATGAAGGCGGCACTCGTTTCTTGAGCAGGGGTGGTCGGCGGTCGGCCGGGCGGGGCGACACGGCTCGCACGACGGCCCGTGGACGGTACGGCTGCGTGCGGGTGATGGTCCGGAGTCAGTCCTTGACAGCACCGGCGGTCACGCCGGCGGCGACGTAGCGCTGGGCCAGGACGAGGATGACCGCGGCGGGCAGTGAGGCCACGACGGCGGTGGCCATGATGGCGTTCCACTCCTGGTTGTTGTTGCCGATGTAGTGGTAGATGCCGAGGGTGATCGGCTCGTTGGCGCCGCCGTTGACCAGGGTGCTGGCGAAGATGAAGTCGGACCAGGACCACAGGAACGCGAACAGCGACACCGTGACGATCGAGTTGCGGCTCATCGGCAGGACGATCGACCGAAAGGTGCGCAGGGCTCCGGCGCCGTCCATGGTCGCGGCCTGGAGGAGTTCGCCGGGGATACCGGACATGAACGCGGTGAAGATCAGTACGGCGAAGGGGACGGCCAGGGTGGAGTCGGCGACGATCAGACCGGGAACGGACTGGAGCAGGCCGAGCTGGAGGTAGATGGCGTAGAAGCCCATCGCCATGATGATGCCGGGGATCATCTGGGCGGCCAGCAGGACGAAGTTGAGGATTCCGCCGCCGCGCGGACGCAGTTTGGCCAGCGCGTAACCGGCGGGGGCCGCCAGGGCCACGGTCAGTACGACGGTGCCCAGGCCGATGACCAGGCTGGTGCCGAGGTAGGGCAACTGCTGGTCGACGACGGCCCGGTAGCCCTCCAGAGTGGGCCGGGCGGGGAACAGGTCCGGCGGGCTCTTGCGCATGTCCTGGTCGCGGGTGAAGGACACGTTCAGCATCCAGTAGACCGGGAACAGCATGATGGCGGTCAGGACGAGGCCGATGGCCGTCTTTGCCCAGGTACGGGGGCGCCGGTTCAGGACCGACTGTGCACTCGTCATGACAGCGCCTGCTTTCGCTGGACTCGGACGTAGACCAGGCCGAAGACGAGGGCGGCGACCACGAGGAGGTTGCCGACGGCCGCACCGGGGCCGAAGGCGGGCAGCAGATTGCCGAAGCCGAGCTGGTAGGACCAGGTGGCAAAGGTGGTGGACGAGTCCGCCGGGCCGCCCTTGGTCATGATCCAGATGATGTCGAAGACCTTGAGCGTGTAGACGAGGCCCAGCAGCAGGGTGATGGCGGAGACGGGGCGCAGCAGCGGGAAGGTGATGCGCCAGAAGCGCTGCCAGGCGTTCGCGCCGTCGAGGGCGGCGGCCTCGTACAGGCTGGTGGGGATGGACTGGAGGCCGCTGTAGAGCACGACCAGGTTGAAGGGGACGCCGATCCAGATGTTCGCGATGATCACCGAGGCCAGCGCCCAGGACGGTGAGGTCAGCCAGTTCACCGGGTCGATGCCGACGGCGTGCAGGGTGGCGTTGACGATGCCGGAGTCGCTGTTGAGCATCCATGACCAGGTGGAGGCTGACACGATCAGCGGCAGCAGCCACGGCACCAGGAACAGGGCGCGCAGGGTGGCGGAGAGCCGGAAGTGCTGGTTGAAGAAGACCGCGAGCGCCAGGCCGATCGCGTACTGGAAGACCAGGCACACGACGGTGAACACCACCGTGTGCAGCAGCGCCGGAGCGAAGACCGGGTCGTCGAACACCGTCAGGTAGTTCTTCAGGCCCGTGAATGGCGCATCCCCCTGCACGAAGGAGCGGACCGTGTAGTTGCGCAAACTCAGGTCGATGTTGCGGTAGAGCGGATAGGCGTAGAAGACGGCGAGGTAGACGACCACCGGGGCGAGGAAGGCCCAGGCGATCCACTGCTGGGAAGCGGGACGCCGTCGCGTGACGGCGGCCGGGGGCGGGGCGGCGGTCGCCGCCCCGTTCCCCTCGCGCACCGGCAGCGGGTCCGGCGCTGGTGTCGTGCGGTTCATCAACGGGCCTCTGGCACTGGTTACTTGGCGGCGGACTGGGCGGCCGTGAGCGCGTCCTTGGGTGACTGGGACCCGCTCAGCGCGGACTGGACTGCCTTCCACAACTGCTCGGAGATCTTGGGGTACTTGGTTCCCAGGTCGTCGCTGGTGCGTCCCTTGGCCGCCTTGACCGCGTCGACCCAGGGCTTCAACTCGGCGTTGGCGGCGATCTGCTTGTCCTGGACCTCACCGGTAGGGGCCACATAGGACAGCGTCGTGTCGGTGTCGAGCAGGTTCTGGCTGCTGGTCAGGCAGGACACGAGCTTCTGCGACGTGGCGTAGCGGCCGGTCTCGCCCTGCACCGGGACGGTGACGAACTCGCCGCCCGTCGGGGCCGCCGCGTTGCCTCCGGTGGAGGCGGGGACGGGGATGACGCCGTAGTCGAAGCCGGCCTTCTCCGCGTTGGCGAGCTGCCAGGTGCCGTTCTCCGCGAAGGCGTAGTCGCCGCTCGCGAACTCCTGCCAGCTGGTTGTCTGCGTGTTGTTGATGACCGAGTTGGGGGCGTAGCCCTCGTCCAGCCAGTTCTTCCACAGCGACAGTGCGGACACCGCCTCGGACGAGGCGACGTCGGTGAGCTGGGCTCCCGAGCCCCAGAACCATGGCAGGAACTGGAAGCTGCCCTCCTCGGTCCCGATCGCCGAGAACGTGATGCCCTTCTTCCCGGCCTTCTCGACCTTCGCGAGCGCCGCGGTCAGCGAGTCCCAGTCCTTCACCGACGCGATGTCCACGCCGGCCTCCTTCAGTACCTCCTTGTTGTAGTAGAGGGCGAGGGTGTTCGCGCCGACCGGAGTGCCGTATGTCTTCCCGCCCGACTGACCCGCCCCGAGCAGGTTGGCGTCGACGTTCGAGACGTCCAGCTTGTTGTCGTCGGTCGAGGTCAGCACCCCCGCCTCCGCCAGCGTCGACACGACCGGGTTGTCGACGATGAGGACGTCCGCGGAGTTGTCCTGCTGGGCCGCGAGCAGGGCCTTGTTCGTCAGGTCACTGGTGTCGAACGCGGTCCGCTTGATCTTCACGCCGGCCTCGGTGCCGCAGTCGTCCAGCAGCTTGGCCCACGCCGAGCTCTTGTCGAACTGCGGGTACGGGTCCCAGATCGTGTACGTGCCGCCGTCCGCGGCCTTCGTGGAGGTGCCGCCCGAGTCGGAGGAGCACGCGGTGGCGCCGGCGGTGACGGAGACGACGGTCAGGACTGCGGCGGTGAGACGCCGTCTGGCAGATCTGTTCATTGCGTGTTCCTCATGGTTTTTGGCACAGGTGTGCCCTGGGAGGGGTGATCGGGGCCTGTCGGCCTCGCCGCACCCGGACGGTGACGTGCGTAGTCGGCCGGTACGGGGTGCGGAGGTGAAGGGGAGTGTGCGGGGTGATGATCAGGGGTGCGTCTGGACGCCGAAGTCCGGAGCCGGGTCGGCCGACCTGGCGCCGGCAGGTCCGGTGCTGGCGCGCAACGAGATCGGCGGTGCGAGCAGGTGATGCCGGGCCGGTGCCTCGGGGTGGTCGAGCCGCTCGACGAGCAGGTCGACGGCGAGGCGGCCCATCTGTTCCGCCGGTACGTCCGCCGCGGTGAGCTGCGGGGTCACCGTCTCCGCCCACCGGCTGGCCACCACTCCGGTGACGGAGAAGTCGCGTGGCACATGGCGGCCGGCCTGGGCCAGCCCCCGGTACAGCCCGCCGAGCGCCGCCTCGTTCAGGGTGACCAGGCCCGTGGTGGCGGGATCGTCGTGCAGGATCCGCTCCAGACAGGCCAGGCCGGAGGCGGCGTCGTCCCCGCAGCAGTACGACCGGACGGTCAGCCCGCGTTCCGCCGCGGCCTTGGTGAACCCGTCCAGCCCGCGCTGGGCCGACTCGTACCCCGCCCGCAGCAGTTGCTCGGGCCGGTTGACGAAGGCGACCCGGCGGTGACCCAGATCGGCGAGATGGTGCACACAGGCCGCCGCCAGTGCCGTGTGGTCCAGCCCCACCCACCAACTGCCCTCCGGGTGGGCGGTACGGCCGATGGCGACGGAGGGGAAGTCGACCGCGGTGAGATGGTCGAGCCGGTCGTCCCGCAGCCGGATCTCCATCAGGATCGCGCCGTCGACCCGGCGCTCGCCCAGCAGCCGCTGGAAGGAACGGTCGCTGTCCACGCCGCTCGGGGAGAGCAGCACGTCGTAGTCATAGGCCGCGGCGGCCTCGGTGACGCTGCCGATGAAGTCCAGCTGCATGCCGGTGTAGTGGTTCCCGGCGGGCGGGAAGACCAGACCGATGGTGTTGGTCCGGCCGTTGGCCAGGGCCCGCGCACTCGCGTTGGGCTGGTAGCCCAGTTCGTCGATGACCCGCTGGATCTTCCGGCGGGTGTCCTCGGAGACGGGACGCTTCCCACTCAGGGCGTACGACACGGTGCTCCGCGAGACACCGGCCCGCTGGGCAATCTCACCGATGTTCACGGGACTCCTTGCTGAGAGCGGCCGAATCGGTTCGATGATTCCAGAGAACAAAATCGGCCAGACGCCGATCGTCGAACCGGTTCGCGTGAAGTGAAGGTAGGAGCAACCCGGATGGGTGTCAACGCCTCGCGTCGAATTTCTCGTAACGGCCCGGAAACCTCGACACGCGGAGGCGTGGCGCCTGGTCAGCCTGGGTTCACGCGCCCTCACCAGCAGGCCGGGCGCCACATTCGGCGGGACGGGACACCCGGCCCTGCCAGGGACGCCCGGGTATGCACGGCCGAAGAGATCTATGTCAGGGGTATTGCTGGCTGGTTTCCTCGATGCTAGCTTCCCCGAACCGGTTCGACGAACCATCGAGAGGTCATGACCGCTGTCGAGGCGCCGCTCACACGTCGGAGCGTCGCCGGGGCCCTTACCCCCTGATACATCCGCCGCCCAGAGCTCCCCCTCCGGGCGGCGGATGCCACCGAGTGACCGTCGCGCTCGTACGTGGCGGCGGTGCCTCGCTGACTCGACGCACCCGCCGCAACGGCATGCGGTTCGCTTCCCGAAGGCCGGCCGAGTGCGTCCGCAACCCGGAACCTGAGCGCCGCCGAACCGGGGCGAATCCTGTCGCGCGGCCCATGTCGAACCGACTCGCCCCCTGGCGGGACGTGGCCGGACCACCGCACGGACCGGCCCCGTCCCGCATGAAACGCATCGGATCCAGCATCCGAGATGCCACGGAATCCACGGAGACCTCAGTGAGACAACGACAAAGAACGACGGGAGCCGGCGTCATCATGGCCGCAGTCCTCGCCACCATGCTCGCCGTCCCCTTCACGGGCACGGCCCAGGCGGCCGATCCGGAACAGCTCGTCATCGATCTCGCCACCGACACGGGCGCCTTCCACGGCGGCGCCTCCGGCTCGCTGTACGGGATCTACGGCGACGGCGCGCCCAGCCGCAACCTCATCGAGGGCATGCACCTGCGCACGGTGTCCACCAAGGCGCAGGACGGCCCGCAGCACCCGGGCGCGGACGCCCTGGAGATCCTGCCGCCGTTCGTGGACTCCGGGGGCAAGGACGTCTACATCTACATGACCGACATCTACCGGGGCTTCCCGTACCAGTGGCCGGGCGCCAACGGCCCCGAGCGGCTCGCGGACTTCAAGGAGAAGATCAAGAAGCAGGTCGCCCAGGTCACGACGACGGGCGACTACAAGGACCACGTCGTCTACGTCCCCTTCAACGAACCCGAGGGGAACATGTTCGGCTCGGGCGCGTGGAGCTACAACAACGTGTCCTGGCTGAACGACCCGCAGTACTTCTTCGCGGCCTGGAAGGAGACGTACCACCTCATCAAGAGCCTGGACCCGGACGCGCGGATCGCCGGCCCGAACACCTCCCTCCTCTTCGACCAGGTCAAGGGCTTCCTGCAGTACGCCAAGGCCAACGACGTCGTCCCGGACGTGATGACCTGGCACGAGCTGTCCAGCCCCGCCGCGGTCCGCACCAGCGTCGCAAAGTACCGGCAGTGGGAGAAAGAGGTCGGCATCGACCCGCTGCCGATCAACGTCAACGAGTACGGCCACAACTACCACCTCTCCGTGCCGGGCCAGGTCGTCCAGTGGGTCTCCGCCATCGAGGAGTCGAAGATCGACGCCGACCTGGCGTACTGGAACATCGACGGCAACCTCAACGACTCGGCCGTCGACGCGAACAAGGGCAACGGCCAGTGGTGGCTGTTCAACGCCTACGGCCAGATGTCCGGACACACCGTCCAGGTGACCGCTCCCCATCCGAACCAGCAGTACACGCTCCAAGGCGTGGCCACACTCGACGCGGACAAGAAGCAGTCCCGGGCGATCTTCGGCGGCAAGAGCGGCGACGCGGACGTCGTCTTCGACAACGTCGACCCGAAGCTGTTCGGGACGACGGTGCACGCCACGGTGCAGGAGATCCCGTGGACCGGGCAGGTCGGCGACTCGGCCCAGCCCCAGCGGCTCGCGGACCAGGAGGTATCCGTCGGCGAGGACGGCACGGTGACCCTGCCGATGACCGGCATGAACGAGATGTCGGCCTACCAGGTGATCCTCTCGCCCGGCGGGAACGGCGGGGAGCCGGTCGAGCCCTCCGTAAGCTGGCGGACGTCCTACGAGGCGGAGAACGCCACGTACACCGGCAGCGGTTACTCCAAGAACGGCCCTGAGGGCACGCCCTCCAACGTCGGCAAGTTCGCGACCAGCGGCGACTACAACGTCGGCGGCCTGCGCACCGGTTCCGACGGTGTGCTCTCCTTCGACGTCGAGGTCCCGCAGGACGGCACGTACGACCTGAGCGTCTTCGCCAACTCCTACAACCTGGACGGCCGGGTGAGGGAACAGGGCCCCACCAACGTCTTCCTGCGCGTGGACGGCAAGGACCCGCAGGAACTGCGGATGCCACTCGGCTACAAGTGGGTGGTCTGGGGCCACACCGACACCACCGTGAAGCTGACTGCCGGCAAGCACAAGATCACGCTCGCCGCGAAGGACGCCGACCTGGGCGTCACCAAGGGCGACGCGATCATCGACAAGATCGACCTGGCCCTGCGTGACGAGCACGTCACCCAGCCGGCGATCTACGAGGCCGAGTACGCCACCCTCACCGGAACCCGGCCCGGCTACACCCACCCCGAAGCCTCGGGACCGGGCGCGGTGCCGCTGCCCAAGGGCGCCTCCGCGACCTTCTGGGTCCACTCGGCCGTGGACGGCGAGGCGACGGTCTCCCTCGACCACCTCGGCGGCGGCAAGGCGAAGGTGTCCCTCAACGGCGACACGCTCGATATCCCCAAGGTGGGCGCCGGCAAGAAGGGCACGGACGTCGTACGGGTTTTCCTGTCCGCGGGCATCAACAAGATCACCGTCACCGGCACCAAGAAGAACCTGGTCCTCGACCGGCTGCGGGTCGCGGCGTCGAGCGGCAACCTGGCGACCAAGGTGTACCAGGCGGAGGGCGGCACCCTGAGCGGCGCCGCCAAGGCCACCGAGGCGTACACCTTCGCCACCGGCGGCAAGGCGGTCACCGACATCGGAGACGGAAAGGCCAACGCCCTCACCCTCGACATCGTCGCCAAGCGGGCCGGACAGCACGCGGTGACCATCCGCTACTCCAACGCCGAACAGGCACCCGCCACCCACTACAACCCCGACCCGATCGCCCGCCACGCGGACCTCTCGGTCAACGGTGGACCGGCACGCCAGATCCTGTTCCCGACCACCTTCCACTTCAACAGCTTCCGTGACCTGACCGTCCCGGTCACCCTCAAGAAGGGCACGAACCGACTCACCTTCACCGCCGAGGAGCTGCCCGACTTCAACGGCGACACCTACAACCAGTACGACCAGCGATCCCCCTACGCGCCGGTGATCGACCAGGTCGCCGTCACACCGCTGACGGAGAAGTAGCAGCCCGGCTCATCGGAACGCCCAGGTGCCAACCGGACCCCGGTCGGCACCTGGGTTCGACGGATTCCGTGGCTCCGGAGTGGATCGGCCTTGCCGCAACTGCCTCTCAAGCGAGCAGGCCCGACCGCACCCACAGCTGAAGGCAGTCGGCCCACGGCTATTCGATCCGTTGGTCGTTGATGGACCGCATTGAGTCAGAACTGGGAGGCGGTCCCTTTTCGAGGTCGATTCTCTATCGTGGGTTCTGTCTGCCGCTGTTGTTGTACACGGCCGACGAAGAACACACCTTCCGGCCGTATCACGGAGGTCGAGAACTTCGTGATTCTGCGACCCGTTCTCGTTGCGCTGCCGAGTCGGCCGATCGATGACGAAATCGGGCGTCACGCGGCAGTCCGAACGCGACTGCAAAGCAGGCCCGCGCCCAGCCTCATACGAAGCCCGTCAGACACAGCCCCGGTGCATAGAGGCGATCCGCCCGGTCAGCCGCTCATCGTCCGTGACAGCGAGGCCTCCGGCGTGGCAGAGAGCGAGGGCCCAACCACCCCGGAGGCCTCACCTTCGGTCATCGAGGAACACAGGTCGATCCGTTGAAGACGGAGCCTGCGGAGCAGCTCTTCGAGCCGGTCACGGAGCCCGCATAGGCCGGCGCCTGCGAGAAGAACACGGCTCCAAGGATGCCGCACACCGCGGCGGCCATCACGGCTGCCTTACGGGGTTTGCTGAGGATTGCACTCACAATCAGCGGCTGCTCGTGCAAGGCGCGAGCAGCCGTCTCAGTCGTTCGGAGGCCGCGGCGCACAGCGGTCAGCCTTCGATGCCGGCCATGCTCGCCTCGTTGTGGCGATCACCCGAGGCGGGGGTGAGGTTGTTCAGGCGGTCGAGCTGAGCGGCGCTGAGTTCGATGCCGTCGGCGGCGGTGTTCTCCTCGACGCGCGTAACCCGCCGGGTGCCGGGGATGGGGGCGATGTCGTCGCCGCGGGTCAGCAGCCATGCCAGCGCGGTCTGCGCGGGGGTGGCTCCGATCTCGGCGCCGATGGCCTGCACTTCGTCGACGATGCGCAGGTTGCGCTGGAAGTTCTCGCCGATGAAGCGTGGGTTGGACTTGCGCCAGTCGTCGTCGGTGAAGTCGTCGACCGTGCGGATCTGCCCGGTCAGCAGGCCGTGCCCGAGCGGCGAGTACGGAACGAAGCCGATGCCGAGCTCGCGCAGCAGTGGGAGGATCTCGGCCTCGACGTCGCGGGTCCACAGCGAGTACTCGGTCTGCAGTGCGGCCACCGGGTGCACGGCGTGCGCGCGGCGGATCGTCTCGGGGCCGGCCTCGGAGAGCCCGATGTGGCGCACCTTGCCCTCGGCGACCAGCTCGGCCAGCGCGCCGACGGTCTCTTCGATGGGCGTGCTCCGGTCGACGCGGTGCTGGTAGTACAGGTCGATGTGGTCGGTGCCCAGCCGCTTGAGGGAGCCCTCGACTGCGGTCCTCACGTTGGCGGCGCTGCTGTCGGTGACGCCGGGGCCGCCACCGGAGTGGGAGACGAGCCCGAACTTCGTCGCCACGACGACGTCGTCGCGCCGGCCCTTGATGGCCTTGCCGACGAGCTCCTCGCTGTGGAAGGGGCCGTAGATCTCGGCGGTGTCGATGTGGGTGACCCCGAGGTCCAGCGCCCGGTGGATGGTGCGGATCGACTCGGAGTCGTCGAGCCCTCCGCCGGTGGTGTAGGTGCCGGCCATCGTCATGGCGCCCAGACCGATGCGCGAAACATCCAGTCCGCCCAGCGATACGTGCTTCATCAGGTATTCCTTGCGGTAGCGATCGTCAGGCCCAGTCGGTGATCATGACCTGTAAATGCATGATCAGTGCGGTGCGGTGGGCCCGCCATCCAGACAACCACCCGAGGACCTCGCGCGGGCGCCCGTACGGGGGCCTGTTCTTCCGGGGGTCTGGCAGTACCCCTTTCACGGGGGAAGAGGGGCGGAGGTCCGCCGTACGGTGAGTGCATGGACCGCAGCACCCAGATCCGTGAGTTCCTGCGCAGCACGCTGCCTGACATGTCGGGGGCCGCCGACGGGTCGTCGCTCCGCGGGCTGTGACGGGCACTGCCCGACAGGTCATCAGACGCGGTCGGTCACACGTCGTCGTGGGAACCATGCGTCCCATGAACGTCTCAAGGAAGGACTGCGCCCAGCCGTGGTCATCGTCGTCCCCCTCGTCTGGATCGCGCTGCTGACGGCGTTCGGCGCGCTTCACCTGTACGCCTGGCGCCGTCTCGTACGCGACACGACACCCCTGGGCTCGCTCCTGCGGCGAGCCGGAAGCTCTGTCTTCGTGGCCGGGCCGCTGCTGACCGTTGGCGCCCTGGCAGCCGAGACGAGAGCCCCGTTCCTGCTCGAACAGAGCCTTGCCTGGCCTGGGTACCTGTGGATGGCGCTGTTCCTGTACCTCGTGCTCGCGCTGCTCGCGGGTGAGGCCGTCCGGCCTGTGCTGCGGCGCCTCCTCGTACGGCGGGACACCGGCACGCACGAGGACACCCCCATGGCGGTGGGGACTGTCGCCACCCCGCCCGGCGGGTCCAGGGCGGATCGGAACCCGGAACTCGTCGCCCCCGTGGAGCCCAGGCTGGTGACGTACGCGCACGGCGGGTCCGGAACCGTCGCTCCGGACATCGCGGCACCCGAAACCGTGGCAGAGCATCCGCGCACACCTGAGGTCGGTTCCCCGCCGCGCCCCGGAACAGCGAGTACCTCGCGTCGCCTGTTCGTCTCCCGTGTCGTGGGCGGTACCGCCGCGGCTGTCGCCGTCGGCACGGTCGGCCACGGTACGTACAGCGTGCTCCGCGGCCCCAAGGTGAAGCGCCTCACGGTTCCGCTGGCCAAACTCCCGCGCAGCGCGCACGGGTTCAGGATCGCCGTGGTCAGCGACATCCACCTCGGCCCGGTTCTGGGCCGCGGCTTCGCCCAGAAGGTCGTCGACACGATCAACGCCACCCAGCCCGACCTCATCGCCGTCGTCGGCGACCTGGTCGACGGCAGTGTCGAGGACCTCGGCCGGGCCGCCGAACCCCTCGCACAGCTGCGAGCGCGCCACGGAGCGTTCTTCGTCACCGGCAACCACGAGTACTTCTCCGGCGCCGAGCAATGGGTCGAGAAAGTGCGGGATCTGGGATTGCGGCCGCTGGAGAATGCTCGCACGGAAATGCCCGGCTTCGACCTGGCGGGTGTCAACGACCTGGCCGGCACGGCTGAGGGCCAGGGCCCCGATTTCACCCGGGCCCTCGGCGACCGCGACCGCTCCCGCGCCGCCGTCCTCCTCGCCCACCAGCCCGTCGTCATCCACGACGCCGTCCGTCACGGCATTGATCTCCAGCTGTCCGGCCATACCCACGGCGGCCAGCTGTGGCCCGGCAGCCTCATCGCCGAACTCGCGAACCCGACGGTCGCCGGCCTGGAACGCTACGGCGACACCCAGCTCTACGTCAGCCGCGGCGCCGGAGCCTGGGGCCCGCCGGTCCGCGTAGGCGCGCCCTCGGACATCACCGTTATTGAACTCGCCTCGAGTCAGGCCTGATTCAGCCTCGTCCTTACCAACCGCAGTAGCTCGTTGACTGGCTCTGAACTGCGACGATTCCTAGATTGCATGTCTACGAGGGGAGTTGCAGCCGTTGCCGGAACTCGGTTGAGTGATGTCATGCCTGGGCTCTATCGGGTACGGCGGCCGGTCTCGGCCCGCCGGGATGATGAGCGCCTACGGTGCGAGGGCGTCCACGCGGATCATGGTCTGCTGACCGGTCGCGACGAGCTTGGCCTGCCCGTCGCGTATTCCGAACACTTCCAGTCGGCACACGGTGAGCGTACGTCCTGACTTCAAGACCGTGCCCACCGCTTCGATCTGATCGCCAAGGGCGGGCGAGAGGAGGTTGAGCTTGTACTCGACGGTGAGGCCTTCGCTGTTCTCGGGGAACAGGGTGAGCGCGGCATAGCCGCCGGCACTGTCCGCGATGGCGCTGGTGGCGCCGGCGTGGATATAGCCGTGCTGCTGGGTCACTTCGGGCCGGCTTGGCAGGACGATACGAACACGGCCCGGGGCTATTTCGGTGATCTCAGCGCCGAGGTGGCGCATCAGGCCCTGGCGGGCGAAGCTGTCCCGGACGCGCGCCTGAGTCTGAGGGCTCGCTTCTTGCTGTTCCTGCGCAGGGTGCTCTCGCATCATTCTCCTTCATGGTGCCGCTACGCGGGTTGGGATCAGCAGTCAGCCAGACGCGGCGCGGGGCATCGGATGGGTGAGATTAGCGTTCCAGGAGCCGCTTGCCCGCCTCGTTGTGGCTATTGCTGGCTGCTGGCTGCCGGGTGAGGTTGTCGAGATTGGCGAGCTGGTCGGCACTCAGTTAGATGCCGGGCAAAACGGTGCTCCCCACGGCGACATCGAAAGTGTCGGCGCCCATGGCGGCGCGATGGCATCGGCAGTATCGAGGCCTCGCAGCACGGTGGCGCAGTCGCCTTGCGATGGTCAGTCGGCTGGTTTGTGTGCCTGTTCGGGGGCGAGTGGTGCGGCGGTAGGGGTGTTGGTCCAGCTGGCGAGGATGCCGATGGCCTCGGCGGAAGGGGACGCGGGTTCGGGGGTGTAGATGATGAAGTTCTGGTCTGCGTCGCCTTCGACGGCGAGGACGACGTACTCGAGGGTGAGGTCACCGACGAGTGGGTGGTGGAACCGTTTGCTGCCGTTGGTGTGGGCGAGGACGTCGTGGTCGGCCCACAGACGGCGGAAGGTGTCGCTGTGCAGGGACAGCTCGCCGATCAGCTCGGTGAGTTGCGGGTCGTCGGGGTGGCGTCCGGCGTACAGGCGCAGCGTGGCCACACAGTCCCCGGCAACGCGTTCCCAGTCGGTGTACAACGCGGGGGCGGCCTCGTCGAGGAAGACGAAGCGGGCGGCGTTGCGCTCGCGGTGGGGCCGGGCCTGGAAGTCCGCCATGAGGGCGTAACCGAGTCGGTTCGCCGCCAGGATGTCCATGCGCCGCCCCTGCACCATGGCAGGGACTGCGAGTGCGTCCAGTGCCCGGTACACGGCCGGGCGCACGCGCTGCGGCGCCGGTGGCCGCCGGCTGCGTGCACGGGCCGCGGTGGGCCGGGCGAGATCGAAGAGGTGTGCGCGTTCGGTGTCGTCCAGCTGCAGGGCGCGAGCTACGGCATCCAGGACGGTTTGGGAGACGCCCTGGGTGCGGCCCCGTTCCAGGCGGACGTAGTAGTCGACGCTGACCCCGGCGAGCTGGGCGACCTCCTCGCGGCGCAGCCCCGGCACCCGACGGGCGCCCGGATGCGGGGCGAGGCCGGCCTGCTCGGGGGTGACCCGGGCCCGGCGGGTGCGCAGGAACTCACGGATCTCGGTGCTGCGGTCCATGCACTCACCGTACGGCGGACTTCCGCCCCCTCACCCCTTGAAAGGGGTACTGCCAGACCCCCGGAAGAACGGGCGCCCGCGCGAGGCCGCGCGAGCGGTGGGCGGTGGTGACCTCCTGGGTCACCGTCCTGGCCCGCGCCCGCCTCACGGCGGCGGGACTGCCCGCACCGCCCGTACTCATCACCGTGGGCGACGTGAGTCACGGTAAACCGGCGCCCGACGGCTACCGCTCGGCGGCGGAGAAGCTGGGCTTCGCCGCAGCGCGGACTGTCGTCTTCGAGGACAGCACCGCGGGGGGCGAAAGCCGGAGCCGCGGCGGGCGCGACCGTCATCGGAGTCGGGCAGCGCGGCCTGGCCACCGACGCCACCATCGTCGTCCGCGACCTGCGCGGCCTGACATGGCGCGACGGCGTCCTCAGCCTCGCCGCCGCGGACCTGCTGCGGTTCTGACCCTGCCCTACGCATCCGCCGTGGGGCGCCGGACGGACTACCCCGTTCGCCGACGGACTGCGCGCCGCCGTCCTCACCGACGCCGCACCGGCCTCGGCGACGTCGTCCTCGTGGTCCGGTGTTCCGCCGGCACGACGTGAGCCCCGGTCATGGAGGAAGTGATCAGCCTCACTACTATGGACGAATGGGCAGCAACGGCCGCGTCCGCGGCTCAGGCGACGGACGCGAGCGCATTCTCGTGGCGGCACTGGAGGTGTTCTCCGCACGAGGCTTCCGTGCGGGAAGCCTCAATGACATCGCGGAGGCGGCAGGGCTGACGCGGGCCGGGCTGCTCCACTACTACCCGAGCAAGCAGGCCGTACTGCTGGCGCTTCTGGAGCATCGGGACGCCGAGCTGCAGGTCGCCGAGCCCGAGCTGGGGATGACGCTGCTGGAGGTCCTGGAGAACATGGACACGTTCACCGCTCGGGCCGTCGGAGACCGGGCAATGGTCCAGCTCGCGCACATCCTCACCGCGGAGGCCTCGGGCGAGGAGCACCCGGCCAGGGAGTGGGTCGCCCGGCGGTACGCGACGTTGCGTGGCGCGCTGGCGGATGCCGTACGGCGCTCGGTGGACGCCGGTGAACTGCGTTCTGACGTGGACCCGGAGGCGTTCGCGGCGCTCGTCCTGGCCGTGGGCGAGGGGGCGGAGAACCAGTGGCTGGTGAGCCCGGACACGGTGGATCCGGTCACGGTGATACGGCAGTTGCGCCTGCTGTGCGAGGCGGCCAGGCCCTGACGGATCGTCCGCCCGGCGAGCCGCCGGACGGACGATCTTCCTGAGTTCCTCGGATCAAACGAATGGCACGCGCGTGTGCCCGCTTCCGTATGAGCGTTCCTGCCCACCGGGGAGCAGGAGGGTGAGCGGCACAGGGCTGTCGACCTCGACGCCCGACGAGTCGAAGGCCACGTGCAGCAGTCCGTCGCGTGTCGGCACCGCGCCCTCGGCGCGTTCCACGACACCGTAGGCCGGGGCGACACGGGCTCGTCCGAAACCGGGTTCGGCCGGCGTGACGCCCAGGACGTACGTCATGAGGTCGCGTGCCGGAGTGGAACTCCACCCGTGGGCCGGGGTGCCCCACCCCCAGCACTCGCCAAACGTGTCGTAACCGTCGTGCAGAAAGCGGCTCCAGCGCCGCAGGGCACCGACCAGTTCGGGGACCCGCCCGGTGAGGGCCGCGGCGTCGTGGACCAGGTAACTGAGGAAGGGCTGGGCCCGGACGACCTGTTCCTCGGAGTCCCAGTCGATGCGCCGCACGCCGCGCATCTCGTCGTGGATCTTCTCCGCGTCGTAGCCGCCCTCCCCACCGATCCAGGAGCGGGTGACCAGCCGGCCGGGGTCCATGATCCGGTCGATGATCCGGTGGTGACGTGCCGCGGGGGCCAGCCCGGACGCGATGGCGGCGGCGCCGGCGACCTGGGAGGCCGGGGGCTGTTGGACACCGCTCAGCAGGTGATCGACGTAGGTGCCGCGACGCTCGTCCCAGAAGATTTCGTACCCCTTGCGCGCCCTTTCCCAGTGCCGTCGGGCCCAGGAGGCCTCGCCGTCGTTGCGCAGCAGGGTGCTGATCTCGGCGTACTCGCGCAGGCCGCGCGCCCACAGCGCGGTGACGATGGAGCTCGTTCCCGTGGTGAACACACTGGACCAGTCCACGAGGTTCCATTCCGGCAGATCGCTCAGCACCCCGTCGTCCGTCCGGAACGGCAGGTACCAGGCGAGGATCCGCCGGGCGGTGGGAGCGAGTTCGGCGAGGCGGTCGCGTTCGTGCTCACCGCCGTGGCGGTAGAGGTTGTGTACGCCGTGCAGCCAGTGCAGGGACCAGTCGGGGATGGTGGTGCCGCCGCCCTGTTCGATCTCCCCGACGACGCTCATCGGCAGGATGCCGTCCGGGCGGGGCGAGTTGGCCAGGTCGAGGTAGTGCCAGGCCGGGCGCCAGTCGGTGGAGGTGGCGAGCTGCACCATCTGGTGGACCACGGCGTCGCCCACCCAGGCGCGCTGCTCCCGAGTGGGGCAGTCGACGAAGGCGTCGTGCGAGGTGAGGGCGACGGTGCGCACCCCGGCGGTGTACAGGGCGTCGAGTTCGGGGTCGCTGCTGCGGAAGTACGCCGCTCCGGCGCGCGGGTAGAGGTGTTCGCGGACGGCGACCGCGTCGATGGTGACCGGTCCGTCCGAGGTGACGAGGGCGTGCAGATAACGGAAGCCGTTCACCTCGCACGACTCGAAGCTGTCGTCGTGGCCGCGGGCGATGTACCGGGCACCGGTGTTGGGGGCCGAGAAGGGGTCGTTCGCGCCGGGCGCGTGGGGCGTCTCGCGGTACATGAGGTCGACCTGCGTCCCGGAGGGAGCGGTCAGGTCGAGGCGCACGAAGCCGCAGACGATCCGGCCCATGTCGACGACCACGTGGTGGGCACGGCCGGTGCCGGGAGTGAGTGTGAGGGGAAGGGAGGTGGCCACGGGTTCCGGCAGGTCCGGCGTGGACAGATACGTCCGCACATGTCCGACCGGATGAGGGTCGTCGGGTACGGCGGCGGGCGGTGACACGGCGATGCGCACCGGGGTGACGGTGTCGCCGCCCAGCGGGCCGATCGGGCGGGGCCGCAGCGGCCCGTAGGGATCGGCGGGCGGTGTCGAGCGGGCCAGCGAGCCGAGATGAAGTGCGGGCACGATGCGTGCCTTCTGCCAGTCGGAGTCGGGCGCCCCCGACTTCCAGTCCGAGGGCAGCAGGCGGGCGTCGAGGCACTCGACGGGGATGCCGTCCATCCCCTCTGCCTCCGCGCTGTGCCAGGCACCGGGGGCCAGTACCCGCCAGGTGTCGTCCGTCACCAGCAGCCGGTCGCCGAGGTCGGCCTCGAGGACCAGGACGGCGTCCCTGCCGAGTGCGCCGTTGGCGGCGGCGGGTTGCCAGAAGGAGTTGGCCTTGCCGTAGTAGGTGACCAGGACGACCAGGGTGTTCTCGCCGGCGCGGGCGAGCGGTGCGAGGTCGAGGGTGTCGTATGCCAGGCGCCGGGGCTGCGATCGCACCGGGCCTCGGCCCGCTTCCCGGCCGTTGAGGTGGACGACGTAACGGGAGTCCGCGGTGATTCTGGCCGGGATGACCTCCGGCACGGCGTCGAGGGTGAACGTCGTACGGAACAGGTAGCGACCGAAGGGGCCGCGCGTGTCTGGCGGCCCGAACCCCGCGGGTCCCGGCCCGTGGTCCGGGGTGTGGGGGCCGATCCAGTGTGCGCGCCAGGCCGTGTCCCGCGGGACTCCGGGGATGTGGGCCGGCGAGCGATGGTCGGTTCCGGGGGGCTGGGCCGCCAGGTTGTCGATCACGAGAGAATTGCTCCGTTGGGTGCGTTGTGCGAACGGGATACGGTCAGGCGGTGCCGGGCACGCCGACCGGGTCGGCGACGGTCGTGTCGTTCCTGGCGGGTTCCCGGTCCCACGGCGCGGTGCGCCGGGAGCGTTCGAGAGCGGGGACGGCGATCGCGCCGATCAGTCCGCTGACCACGAGGAAGACGACGAGCAGCGCGACGAGCAGTCGCGGGTTGCTGACGGCGATCGTCGGGGTGATGACTGCGAAGCCGGCGGCCAGGCCCCGGGTGATGCCATGGGTGATCCCCTGGGCCGTCCCGCGCAACAGGGTCGGGAAGAACTCCTGCGACCACACCCTGTAGATCCCCTCGCCGGCGAACGCTCCGCCGATGCCGAAGCCGGTGCCCAGCAGGAACAACGACACGGAGGTGAACCCCATGACCAGTGGTGCCGCACAGGCGACGATCTGGACCACCGAGCCGAAGACGAAGAACGCGCGGCGGGCCCGGGAGTCCGCGACCTTGAGGAAGACGAACGCGCTCACCAGGGTGAAGGGCACGGACACCAGCCCCAGCAGCGAGGCCTGACTGAGGGAGACGTGCGCGACGTTGACGTAGAGGAAGCCCAGAAAGGCACCGACGGTGTTCGCGGTGAAGCTCCAGAAGGCGCAGTACAGGGCGGTGACCAGCAGCGGCACCAGCAGCTTCGGGTGCAGCAGGGCACGCATCGAACGCTCGGCACCGAGCGCCTCCGTCTTTCCGGGGGCACGTGCCGCCTGCCACTCGGAGGACTCGTGCAGCGAGCGGCGCAGGAACCAGGTGACGATCGCCACCACGAGGACGTGTGCGTAGAGGATCCGGGCGCCGGTCACTCCGTACGGCGCGACGACTCCGGCCATCAGGGAGACCACCACGACGCCGCCCAACCACAGCAGCGAGGTGACACTCACCATGCGGCCCTTGAGGCCGTCGGGCGAGTTCTCGGCGATCAGGGCGAGTGATGTCGGCAGGTCGGCGCCCATGGCGAGGCCGGCGATGATCACTCCGATGTACAGCATGGGCGTGTTGACCGCGCTGAAGAGCACCGCGACGCCGACGGTGAACACCAGCAGATCGAGCGTGTAGACCCGCTTGCGACCGACGAGGTCGCCGAGTCGGCCGCCGATCGCGGCACCGATCGCGATGGTCACGGTCAGCAGTCCGGAGAGGATGCCGATCGTCAGCGGGGTGAGCCCGAACGCGAACTGGAACAGGACGAGGGAGACCGCCGTCGAGACGATCGTGGCAGCGTCCAGATAGGAAGCGAGACCGCCGAGTACGGCGATCTTGTACGGGCCTGGGGAGCGGTCCGCTTTGGCGGGTGTGGCTGGAATCAGAGGCTGGTGCGGCATGGGAACACCTCTCGAAGCACCTTTGCTACGGGGATACCGGGCGGTGAACGGCATGTTTCCGCCATCGGGTGGGCACAGTAGAGCACAAGCTCCCAACTAGTTGGTAGGTATCGAGGTGAAGTAATTTCGCGACCGCCATCGGCACCGACTCGCCCACGCGACCGTTGGACGATCAAGGCAAGATCGCGGTCATGCCAATGAATCGGAGGTTGACTTCGGCACTTACATGAGAATCAGCGACTTCCCGGCGGGCCGACGTGCCTGGTGAATGAGCTGCCGCTCTTGCGGGTGGGACCGTCGAGGAGGCAGGCGGCGTCGCGCGAAAACCACTTCGGAGGCACCCGGGAGGGGCGGACCGTCATGTCGCCGACGGAAGCAGCCGACCCGGAGGCGGGCTGTCTCGTCGCCGCGTTGGCCGGTACACAACCCTGCCGGCGTGATGGCCCGGTCGAACTCGACCGAGTAGGTGCGGCTGCCTCCGACCGGCACGGCACCAGGCTCGACGGTCAGACCGGCCCGCCGTTGATTTCGCCGTGGCCGAAACGGCAGAGGCTCGGTAAGATCGGTCACCGATTGACAGGATTCCTGATTATTGTTCTCCTCAATCAAGGTGCGCTCCCGGTGGCGGTCGAGCGCTCTCGGACCGAACGGAGACTCCCGTGCCCCTTCTCGCCCGTCCGGCGGTAGCCGCCTTCGCGGCCAAGGCCATGCAACGTGTCGTAGCGTTGGCGAACAGCCGTGCAAGCGGGCGGGGTTCACAGGCCTCGTGGTTCGCCCGTCTGCCCGAGTACACGTGCACCAAGCGTGAGCTGACCATCCCGACCGAGGTCGGCCCCGCTCGCGCCGTGCTGTACCTGCCCGCCGACACCGAGGGCACCCCTCCCCCGCCGGTCCACGTCAACTTCCACGGCGGCGGCTACGTCATGCCGCAGATCGAGCTGGACGACGCGCTGTGCCGGTGCATAGTCGTCGAGGCAGGTGTGGCCGTGCTCAACGTGGACTACGTGGTCGCCCCGCAGCACCAGTTCCCCGCGCCGCCCCGGCAGGCGTTCGAGGTCGTCCGGTGGGTCGCCGAGCACGGGGGCGAGCACGGTTGGGACGGCGAGCGGCTTTCCGTGGGCGGCCAGAGCGCGGGCGGCGCCCTCGCGACGGCGGTGGCCCGCCAGGCGCTGGAGGAGGGCGGCCCGTCGATCGCCCTCCAGGTCCTGCACTATGCGCCGCTCGACCTCGTCACCGCCGGCCGCGACAAGCGGGCCGCGATCCCCAAGCCGGTACTGCGCCCGTGGATGGCGGACGTCTTCGACAGCGCGTACGTCCCGGATCCGAAGCAGCGGGGCGACCGTCTGGTCTCGCCCGCGCATCCCTCGGACACCGCCGACCTCAAGGGCATCGCGCCGGCCTTCGTCGTAACCGCCGAGTACGACCTCCTCAAGGCCGAGGGCGTGGCCTACGCCGACCGGCTCCGCAGGGCCGGATCGCTGGTCGGCCATCACGACGTCACCGGCGCCGACCACGGTTACGACGCCCAGGACGAGGCCAGGGCGCGCGAGGTGTACCCGTTGATCGCGGAGCAGGTGCGGCGGGCGTTCGGGGAGGAGACCTCGTAGCCAGACGCTGGGTAGCCGCAGGAGGGGCAACATTTTTGTCAATGATCTTGGCGGCAGTTGAGCCGCGTCCGGTCCGCAGCGTGTCCCCTCAGCCGACCGGCGGTGTGCCGTGCGTGTGGAACGACTCGATGGTCTTCAGACCCCACGCCTGGCCCTTGGCGCGCTCCGCCTGGGTCCAGGTAAGCCCGCGGTCCTGTGTTTCTGGGACGCCGATCCCGGCCGCGGCATCACCGTGTATCCCATTAACGTCCGCACACGCGTCACCGACACGGCGGCCATCACCCAGCTGCGCGAACAGGTCGAGTCAGGTGAACTCACCCTCCGAGTCGCGGCAACCCTGCCTGTGCACCAGGCAGCCGAGGCTCATCGGCAGCTCGAGAAGGGCGGCCTGCGGGGGCGGCTCGTCCTCGAGTTCCCGCCCGCAGCAGCCACCTGAGAATCACCGCGAGTGTCGTCGCTCGGCAACGGGTGGAAAGCCCACTGAAAAGGGCTTCCCACCCGTCGGCCCGGAGGTGTTTCCGGTGATGACGACACAAGTTCCGCCAGTCACTCCGCAGCCGAGCCCTACAGCGTTTCTCTGTGCAGCTACCGTGAATGTGGGTGAATTTTAAACTTTCAAGATTTCTCGCGGTGCCAACTTCTGCGACAGTCGGGATCAGGGGGTTAAGTCACGCCAAGTCGACCAACTGGGACCATAGTTGATGCACCGTCATAGACATCCGAGAGGCGTCGCCGCGCTCTTGGCTCCTCTCCTCGCAGGATCCCTCACACTGGCCGGTACGGCGTCCGCACACGCCGCCGCCGACTCACCCGACTCCAGCCAGACGAACCGCAGTTACAGCGCGGGCACCTACGTCGTGCAACTCTCCGATGAACCGGTCGCCACGTACGAGGGCGGACTGCCCCGCCTGAAGCAGACCGCTCCCGAATCGGGGAAGCGGTTCGATGCCGACTCCGGCGCCGTCAAGAATTACCTGCGACACCTGAACACCCGCCGTGACGACGTGCTGGACGCTGTCCCGGGCGTCAAGAAGTTGTACGACTACGACTACGCGCTCAACGGGTTTGCCGCCCGCCTCACCGGCAGGCAGGCCACGAGGCTGGCCAACACTCCCGGCGTGGTGTCGGTGACCCCCAGCAAGGGCCACCGAATCACGCCCCCGGCCGACCGCATGGCCCCGGCCGACTCCGCACCCACCGCCCCGACAGCGACCACGATCACGAAGTCGATCACGCCGGCGACTGCCGCCGAGGGATCGGTCACAACACCGCCACCCGACATACCCCGCTTTCTTGGCCTGTCCGGGAAGAAGGGCCTGTGGTCGAAGGCCGACGGCCCGGAACACGCAGGCGAAGGCATGATCATCGGGATGATCGACACCGGATTCGACCCCGAGAACCCGATGCTCGCCCCGCTTCCGGAACCGCGCCCGGACGCGGAGGTCATCGCCAAGAAGTGGCACGGCCGCTGCGCCGAGGGCGACGACAGTGCACCCGAGGCCATGATCACCTGCAACAACAAGGTGATCGGCGCGGACTGGTTCCACGCGGGCGCACCCGGGCCCAGCGGCGCCGAGGTTCCCTCGCCCCTGGACACGGACAGCCACGGCACCCACACCGCCACCACCGCCGCCGGAAACTACGACACCCCGGCGTCGATCCCCGGCACCAACGTCAGCGGCACGCTCAGCGGAGTCGCACCGGCGGCCCGGCTCGCCGTCTACAAGGCCTGCTGGGACAGGTACTGCCAGGACGTGGACACCGCGGCGGCGATCGACCGGGCGGTGGCGGACGGCGTCGACGTCATCAGCTTCTCCGTCGGCAACACGCTGAGCGATCCGACCTCCATCGCCATGTTCAACGCGGCCAAGGCAGGAGTCTTCGTCTCCGCGGCAGCCAGCAACTCGGGTCCGAACACGGTGGAGAACACTGCCCCCTGGGTCACGACGGCGGCGGCCACAACCCATGACACGAAGTACGACTACGCGCTGGTCCTGGGTGACGGAAGCCGGTTCCCCAACAGCGGCTTCAGTACGGGAGTTCCCTCGGCCCCGCTGATCAACGCCGTCGACGCTCGCAAGGAGTCGGCGGACGCCGCCGAGGCCGCGATGTGCTTCACGGGCACGCTGGACCCGGCCAAGGCGAAGGGAAAGATCGTCGCCTGCGACCGCGGCGTCAACCTTATCGTCGACAAGGCCGACGAGGTGCGGGACGCCGGAGGTGTGGCGGTCATCGTCTCCAACACGCCGTCCAGCTCCCAGAGTTCCCTCTGGGGAGACTTCTCCGTCCCCATGTTCCCGCTGGGCCAGGAGGACGGCGCGAAGGTCAGGGCATACGCCGCGACGGAGGGCGCTGCCGCCGAACTCACCCCCTCGCAGCGCGTCCGCACACGGGCTCCCGCCGTCTCCGAGTTCTCCTCCGGCGGTCCCGACCCCTTCAGTAACGGCGACCTGCTCAAGCCCGACCTCTCCGCACCGGGCAGCATGATCGCCGCGGGCACCGTTCCGGGAGGCGCCGCCGGATTCGCGGGCAGTTTCGGCTTCATGGACGGCACGTCGATGGCGACCCCGCACATCTCGGGCCTCGCGGCGGTGCTGAAGTCCTTGCACCCCGGCTGGTCGCCGATGGAGGTCAAGTCGGCCCTGATGACGACGGCCTCGGCAACCGACAACGAGGGCAAGCCCATCGGCCGGCAGCGTCCCACAGGCCAGCAGGGTGCGGACTCGGCGACCCCGCTCGACTACGGCGCCGGCCAGGTCCGGCCGGCCCTCGCCGCCGACCCCGGCCTGGTCTACGACTCCACTTCCGCCGACTGGACGTCATACCTGTGCTCCATCGGCCAGGAGCCGACCGCGGACGACGGCACCGACGCCTGCGCCACCGCCCCGAGGATAGACCCGAGCGACCTGAACTACGCGTCGATCGCGGTCGGCGACCTGGCCGGCCACCAGACACTTACCCGAACCGTCACCAACGTGGCCACGGCGACCGCCACCTACCAGGCGACCCTCCAGACCCCACCCGGCTACACGGCGCAGGTCACCCCGAAGCGGCTGACCCTGCGGCCGGGCGAGTCGGCAACCTACAAGGTGAAACTCACCCGCACCGACGCCGCCTACGGCGACTGGTCGGACGGCTCCCTCACCTGGAGCGACGCCCACAGCCACCACCGGGTCACCAGCCCGATCGCCCTGCGCGCTACCCTGCTCGCCGCACCGGACGAGGTCTCCGTCGACGGCCGGAACCCCACCACGCTCACCACCCGGGTGGGCTGGACAGGCGACCTGACCGCGAAGGCGGACATCTACACCCCGGAGAAAACCACCGGAACCCTCACCGGCACCGACACCACCGACTTCGCGGCCGACCCGCACACGTCGGACGCGGTGACGAAGACACAGATCCACGTCCCGCAGGACGCCCCGTTCACCCGGGTAGCGACCACGGAGGCCGACCACATGCCCGGCAGCGACCTCGACCTGTACGCGTTCGACGCCGACGGCACACTCGTCAGTGCCTCGGCCAAGGCGGGGTCGGACGAACACGCCGACCTGCCGCCCGGCGACTACGACGTGTACCTCGTCCAGTCCCAACTCCCGGAGGGCTCGACGAGCCAGCAGTTCACCCTGTGGACCTGGAAGGTGGGCCAGAACACCCCGGCCGTCCGCGCCGTGGTCACCCCCGCCACCCAGCAGGTCGTTGCCGGTGACCTGCGCGACCTGACGGTCACCTGGCCCGGGACCGTACCGGGTGAGCGCGATCTCGGGGTCGTCGAGTACGGCGACGGCTCCAGCACCGTGGGTCGCACGACCCTGACCTTCACGCAGTAACCGACTCCCGACGGAACTCCGCCCGCCGCCACGTACCAACAGGGCAGCGACGCGGACTGCCCGACTAACTCGGCCGTCGGGCGGTCAGAACCGCCCGCCCGACGGCGCCGCAATACACAAGTCAGCCCTCTGGTCGAAGAAGGCATGGACACCGGCCTACGACGCCGATGACGCCGAGCGGTTCGGCGCCCGGGTCGCAGAGATCACCGGCACGCCCGCCCTGACCCTTTCTGGCCGAAGGACATGTGGCGGATCGTCCGCGAGGAGCGAAACGCGTTCATCGCCGTTACGGATGGGCGGGAGGTCCGACCGCCCTGTCCTGGACGCGGCACCGGGCGTCCGCGGCGGCGCGGTCAGGTGCCCGGCAAGCTCTCTCATCCGTTCATGGCGCGGTGAGCTGCGCGTTCCTCACTCCCCGAGAAGCCGGCCCAGCCACCGCAGTCGTGCCGCCTGGGTCGCCCGGGACACCTCGGCGTGCGGTGCCATCATGTCGTAGCCGTGGAAACCGCCGGGCCACACGTGGAGTTCGGCGACCCCGCCCGCCTGCCAGATCCGCGAGGCGTACGCGACGGTCTCATCCCGGAAGGTCTCCGCAGAGCTGATGTCCAGGAAGGCCGGAGGGAGTCCGGACAGGTCTTCGGCCCGGGCCGGAGCGGCGTAGGCGGGCACGTTCGGGCCGCCGCACCGGTCGCCGAGCAGCGCGGTCCAGCCCATCTCGTTGGAGGCTTGATCCCACACTCCCAGGCCCGCCATCTGGTGGCTGGACACCGTGTCATTGCGGTCGTCCAGCATCGGGCACATCAGCAGCTGACCGATCGGCTGCGGACCCTCGCGGTCCCGCGTCAGCAGAGCCAGCGCCGCGGTCAGGCCGCCGCCCGCACTGGCTCCCGCGATGACGATCCGCTCAGCGTCGCCGCCGATCTCCTTCGCTTGCTCCGCCGTCCACACCAGACCGGCGTAGACGTCCTCGATCGCAGCCGGGTACGGGTTCTCGGGCGCCAGGCGGTACTCCACGGACACCACCACCGCGTCCAGCTCCCGCGCCCAGCCGAGCACCATGTCGGTCCCGGTCCGGTTGTCGCCGAGGACCATTCCGCCGCCGTGGACGTGGTAGAAGACCGGGCGGGCACCGGCGGATACGGCCGGGCGGGCAATCAGCAGCGAGATGTCGGGCGCACCCTCGGGGCCCGGCACGACCCGGTCCTCCACCTCGAAGAACCCGTCCTGGTCCAGTGCCTCCGGATCTGGCCTGGCTGCCGCGATGCCCTGGCGTATCGCGGGCACCATGTCGATCGTGAAGGTCGAAGGAAGCGTCTCGGCGACAACCTCCAGAACGGCGGCGAGTTCGGGGTCGAACGGGGGCGGAACCATGCTCATGGTTTCTCCTCATACATGCGGGCACTTGCGGGGCGGCCGACAGTTGCTGGTCGTTCGGGGAGGTGGAGGATGGCTGGGGTGCGGGAGTGCCGCTGTGCCCCGGTATTCCGAGTCAGGCGACCGGAGCGAGACGACCGGCGCGGATGGCGGCGACGACACCGCCGTCCACGAGCAGGTCGTTGCCGGTGATAAAGGTGGCGCCAGGGCCGAGGAGGAAAGCGGCGGCCTCGGCGATGTCGTCGGGAGTGCCCAGCCGGCCGGTTCCCGACGCGGAGATCATGGCGCGCATGAACTGGCCGTTGTCCCCGTCGAGTTCCTGCTGTCCCATGGGGGTGGCGATCACGCCGGGGCTGATGGAGTTGATCCGGGCTCCCCGCTCGCCCCAGGAGGCACTGGCGGCCTGGACGCGCAGCCGGTTGCCGTACTTGGCCAGCGGATAGGCGGCCTGTCCCGCGACCTCCGGGTCGGTGAAGGGCAGGTTCAGCAGATCGTCGGCGGGCGTGTGGGCGAGGGCCTGCTCCTGCTCCGCACTCAGGGGGACGGGCAGCATGTGACCAGCCATGCTGGAGATCACCAGGCCAGCTCCGCCGGGCGCGACGACCCGCCCGAACTCCTCCAGGACCAGCGCCGTACCGAGCAGATCCACCTTCAGGACAGCGGCGGCGGGGGCCTGAACGGGAGAGAGGCCCGCGGTGTGCGCGACCTGGACCACGGGGCCGAGCTCTGCCGCCGCGTCCGCGAGAGCAGCGACCGAGGAGCGTGAGGAGACGTCCACCGTCTGTGTGACGATGTCGTGTCCCTGCCCGCGCAGGAGATCCGCGACGGAAGCGAGAGTCTCCTCGTTGAAGTCGGCGAGCAGCAGCTTGTTGCCGCTGCCCTGGCGCCGGGCAATGGCCTGTCCCATGCCGCCCACACCGATGACGACGACCACGTTTGCACCCACGGACACCTCCTATATAGCGTTACGATACGTTTCGTAATTATGGAGTGTACCTCTCGTAGGATGGGCGGCTATGGATGAGGTGCGGCGGCCTGGGCGGCCCCGGGACGCGGCCAGGGACGAGGCCATCCTCGACGCGGCGCGGGAGGTTCTCCTGCGCGACGGCTATGCCGGTCTGTCGATGGAGAAGGTCGCTGCCGCAGCCGGCGTCGGCAAACCCACGCTCTACCGCCGCTGGTCCTCCAAAGCGGCCCTCGTCGGCGATGCCGTCCTGCACAGCTTCCTCACTGCGGCGCCCGGCATCCGCCTACCTCTCCGGCCGACCACCGACGGCGCCGCCCAACAGCTGACCGCCTGGTTCGGGGCCTACGCCACATCGGTCGGCGACCCGCGCCATGCGGCCATGATCCTGGCGTTGACCGCTGCCGCCGCCGAGAGCCCGCACGACGCCGAAAGCCTGTACCAGCACCACACCCACGCGCAGCACGAGGCCGTCGTGAGCTGCCTGCGCGCGGGAGTGACGAGCGGCGAATTCCGCGCCGACGTCGAGGTGGAAGCGGTCGCCGACGCCCTCATCGGCTCCGTCCTCTACCAGCTCCTCACCCGCACAAGCAGCGCCTCACTCCACCGAACCGAACACCTGCTCGTTATCCTGCTGGCCGGACTGCGCAACCCTGATCACTGACTGCAGAGTCATGCCGTCATGGTGGGGCAGGACGAACCCTGGTGCCGGATTCGGGGAAGCCACCTTCCCATCCCTCCGAAGAGTGCCGCACAGGCCCTACTGACTCGGTCGTACGCGGCGGCCGTGAACGGCGCTCGCCGCGCAGACCAGTACCTCCTCCGCGGAGTAGCCGGCGGACAGTCCACCCAACTGCGCCATCAAGCGCTGGACACGTACTCGCTCATGCCGGGCAACCGCTGCGGTCAGACTCTGACTGCGGGGTGAAGTTCAGCCCAATGAGACGGGAGCCGGAGACCCGTGCTGCCATGGGCTCCAGGGCCGCGAGTTCATCGGCTCCGAGGACAAGGGTCGCGGCAGCGCTGTTCTCCTCCACCCGCGCGGGGCTGCGCGTCCCGGGGATGGGCACAACCGGCAATCCGTGGACGGCGGACCGGTGGTGTAGCCAGGCCAGGGCGATCTGAGCCACCGTTGCCCCGCCGGCCGCGGCGATCTGGTGGAGTGGCGCCATGATCTCGGCGTTGCGTTGGGCGTTCTCCCCGGTGAAGCGGGGCATCGTCCGGCGGTAGTCGTCGGCGGAGAGCTGGTCCGCGCTGGTGAATCCTCCGGCGAGGAATCCCCGCCCCAAGGGTGAGTAGGCCATGAGGGCCACTCCCAACTCGGCGGCCACCGGGACGACATCGGCCTCGACGTCCCGGGAGAACAGCGACCACTCCGACTGCACGGCGGCGATCGGATGGACCCGGTTGGCCCGGAGCAGTTCCTCGCCCGTCACCTCGGACAGGCCCAGTAGGCGGACCTTGCCCTCGTCGACCAGTTTGGCCATCTCGGCGACGGTGTCCTCGACGGGCGTCCGGGGATCGAGGCGGTGGGCGATACAGAGGTCGATGGTGTCGGTGCCGAGCCGGCGCAGGCTGCCCTCGACCGCGGTGCGGAGGTATCCGGGAGAATTGTCGATCCCCCGGTAGTGCGGATCGTCCGCCCTCCGCACCAAGCCGAACTTGGTGGAGACCAGCACCCGGTCGCGGTGGGCCCGCACAAACGGGGCGAGCAGCCTCTCGTTCTGCCCATGGCCATAGTTGTCGGCGGTGTCGTAGAGGGTGACTCCGAGTTCCAGCGCCCGTTCCAGGGTATTCAGGCACTCCTTCCGGTCGCTGGGGCCGTAGAACTCGCTCATACCCATGCAGCCGAGTCCCTGGACCCCCACGGGCGGGCCGTCGACACCCAGCCGGGTGGTGGGAAGCGTGTCCGGCACGTTCATCCGGCCACCCGCCCCGCGCGGTCGGCCGTACGGTGGGAGCCCGGCTCCGCCCAGAGGGTGCCGGCGGCGAGCTCCTCGTCCACCTTCCTGAGGAGCCCGGAATCGATCTTCCGGATGTCGTCGACCATGTACCGCACGCCGGTGGCCTCCATCTCCGCGCGCTGGAAGTTGTGGGGCAAGGAGGCCGGTACACCGATGAATCCGGCTCCCAGACTCTTGGTGACCTCGGCGACGCGGTTGATGTCGTCGACGAAGACGACCTCGTCGAACTCGTAGCCGAAGATGTCCCGGACGATCTCCTTGGTACCGGGCCGGAAGTCGTTGACGTCGACGTAGGGGATCTCGCTGTCGAAGTACTCGGCGAGGTGGCCGAGATGGGTGTCGAAGGTGTACTCGCGGTTGCGTCCTCCGTAGCAGACGACGCGGACGCCGGCCTCCCGCAGGGTGGCGAGGAGTTCTTCGGTGCCTGGGATCAACTCGACCGGGTTCTCCCTGAGATATTCCTCGCGCTCCTTGAAGAACGCCCCGATGGTCTCCTTGGCCGACCACGGGAGTTTGCAGGCAAGGGCCATGTTCTGGCCGGCCGCCAGTTGGGGGGAGCCCCAGACTCCGCGTTCGACGGCCGCGGTGTACTCGCCGCCGTGCCGGGTGACGAACCGTTCGATGACGGGGCTGTACGTGTCGTTGAGCAGTACGCCGTCACTGTCGAGTGCGACGAGGCGGATCTTCTGAAGGGGGTTCATGAGTACCTCCGGGTGATGGTTCGCCAGATGGGAAGGGGGTTGTTCCGGGCGGGTGCTGATCAGGCGGTCGTGAGCACCAGTGCCGCGTTGTGGCCGCCGAAGCCGAGCGAGGTGCTCACGGCGACGTCCACGAGGGCGCTGCGGGGAGATCCGCTCACCACGTCGAGCTCCAGCTCGGGATCGAGCCGGGTCAGGTTGGCTGTCGGCGGAACACTGTTGTGTTCGATAGCGAGCGCGGTGTACGCGGCCTCGATGGCGCCGGCCGCGCCGAGCGTGTGTCCGATGACGCCCTTGGCCGAGGTCACCAGGGGCCGGGCGCCCAGCACCCGGTGGAGTGCCCGCCCTTCGGTGACGTCGTTCAGCGGAGTCCCGGTGCCGTGCGCGTTGACGTGATCCACATCCGCGGCGCCGAGCTGCGCGTCGGCCAGCGCGGCCCTGAGCGCGCGTTCGATGCCCTGGCCCTGCGGATCGGGCGCTGTGGGGTGGTAGGCGTCGGTGGAGCTGCCGTACCCCCGGACAACGGCCCGGATGCGCGCGCCGCGCGCCCGGGCGTCCGCCATCCGCTCCAGGACCAGGACGCCCGCGCCCTCGGCGGCCACGAATCCGTCACGGTCGGCGTCAAAGGGGCGGGACGCCCTCTCCGGCTCCCGCCCGCGCCCGGACAGCGCGCCCATCCTGCCGAGCCCGGCCATGACCAGCGGGGTCAGCGCGGACTCGGTCCCTCCGGCCAGCACCACATCGCAGGCCCCGGAGCGCAGAAGTTCCCGTGCTGTGCCCACCGCGGTGGCGCCGGAGGCACAGGCGGTCGCCGTGACCAGACTCGGTCCCCGGGCACCGACGTCGATCGCGACCTGTGCGGCGGCCATGTTCACCATGAATCTGGGGATCAGGAGCGGGGAGACAATGCGCGGTCCCTTCTCCAGCAGGCTGCCGTGCTGCTGTTCCAGGGACTGCATCCCGCCGAGCGAGTTGCCGAGCACGACGCCGACCCTGGCACCGTCCCAGGTGGCGGGATCCCAGCCAGCCTCCTCGACGGCCTGCCGGGAGGAAGCGATCGCCAGTTGCACGAACCGGTCCAGCTGCCAGGCGGAGAATCCCCCGAGCAGGGCGTCCGGATCGAATCCGGGCACCCGGCAGCTGAAGTCGACCGGGGAACCGCGCAGTTCCTCGTCGGTGGCTGCACAGGAGACCCCCGACAACAGGCGGTCCCAGTTCTCCTTGACTCCTATACCGGCGGGGGTGACCAGCCCGAGCCCGGTGATCGCCGCTTCGAACGGGCGCGCAGGGCCCGTCATCAGAGCACGGCCTTCTTCGCCGCCACCACTTCAGCTGCTTCGGCGATGGTCATGTGGTCGCGCAGTTCGCCGTCCGCCACCCTGATGTCCAGTTCGTTCTCCAGAACGAGCGCCAGCTCCACGAGAACCAGGGAGTCGAACCTGATGTCCGCGAACGTCGCATCGGAGTGAATCAGTTGGCGGTCCACTTTGAAATGATCTGACATGATATCGGCGATTATTTTCTGTGACTGGTTCATTTTCGCGCTCCTGACTGGTCAGCTGGTGGTGCGGGGAGGATTTGATTTCCGGGGTGCGCAATGTGCGGCCAGACGAGGGCCACAGACCCCCATGCGAGTCCGCCGCCGAACCCGGCCAGAACCACGCGGTGTCCCGGCCTGAGCTCGCCGGAGAGGACACCGTCGGAAAGCGCCAGCGGAATCGAGGCGGCGACCGTGTTGCCGACCCTGTCGATGTTGGACAGGAAACGCTCGGCGGGCAGCGCAAGCCGGTGAGCTGTCGCCGTGATGATCCGGGCATTGGCCTGGTGCAAAACGAACCGGTCGATCTCTTCCAACGGCCACCCGGCCCGCGCCGCGGTCTCCCGCGCCGAAGTGGACATCCGGTGCACCGCCTCGGCGAAGACGGCTCGCCCGCGCATAGTGAGAAAGGTGTCCTCCGACTTGACGGGCAGGCCGGTGGAGCGCTGCCGTGAGCCGCCCGCCGGAATCTCGACGAGGTCGCTGCGGCTGCCGTCGCTACCGAGGCTCAGGCCCAGCAGCGCCCCCGGCTGATCGAGGGATCCCGCCCGCAGTACGACGGCCCCTGCCCCGTCGCCGAAGATTGCTCTGGTCGTACGGTCCGCCGGGTCGAGAATCGTGGAGAAGGTGTCGGCTCCTATGACCAGTACGCTCTCGGCGACTCCTGTCGCGATCAGCCCCGCCCCGGCCGCGAGGGCGTAGACGAAGCCGGCGCACACGGCCGCCACGTCGAAGGCCGGTACCGTGCCCAGTCCGAGTCGGCTCGCCACCTCGGGCGCGGTCGCCGGACTCAGCCGGTCCGGTGTGCTGGTCGCAAGGACCAGCGCACCGACGCCCACCAGGCCGGCGGACTCAAGTGCCCGCCTCCCCGCCTCGACGGCGAGGTCGCCGGTGGCCTCGCCCGGGGTGATCACATGGCGCTGCCGGATGCCGGTACGTGTGCGGATCCACTCGTCGTCGGTGTCCAGGAGGGCGGCGAGTTCATCGTTGGTCACCACCGTGCGCGGCACCCAGCCCCCCAGGCCGGCGACGACCGCCGCACGGTCCGTGCCGCTCATCCGAGGCACCCCGGACTCGTGGGCCGCGCACGGAAGCTGGTGGCCATGACGACCTTCGTGCGGGTGATCTCCGCCCCTCGCTGGTAGAAAGTCACCTCGACTGCTCGGTCGCGCTCACGGCCGTCCGACGCCACGTCCCGGCCTCCGCCGCCTGACGGTCGCGCCGCCGTGAGGACGACGGGCTCGTCAAGCTCGGCGAATGCGAGAAAAGACGACTCCACCGCGACGATGCCGCCGAGGCGCGGCGCGATGCCGCCCCACTCTTCCAGCGCCAACACCGCCATCTGACAGGCCGCCTCCGTCAGCACCATCCCGGGGACGTGGTCCTGCGGGTGGTCGAAGTAGCTGGGGTTGTCCGTGGCGAGGCGCAAGGTCGCGGTGAGGGCGCCCCGAGCGACACCGACGTCACTCAACAGGGCATCCATCGTTCTGGTCCGCCCCACCCTGGCCGGATCGACCGGCTGTCCCGCCCCGGCCGTCGGCTGCTCGTCCGACATCGCCGGAGGGTGCCCGCGCCTGCGCGACCGGACGGACGCGTAGGCGTCTTTGGCCAGGTAGCCGACGTCCATCCGGACCTGCCCGACCTGGGTGTCGGCCAGCCACAGCCGGAATTCGTAGACCATGCCGTGCGCTCTGGTCGCGGCAGGGCCGCGGCGCTCGGCAACGGCCGTCATGAACAGTTGATTCGAGCCGGACGGCACGGGGGCGAAGGCCTGCGGAGAGACTTCGAGGGACCAGTTCCGCAGGACGAAACCGGCGCCCGTCTCCACACCGAAGAAGGCGTGCGCGGCATAGGTCTCGGCTTGTCGGCAGCATTCCAGCAGGAGCATCGGATCAGGGCTCCCGGCCGCATGAGTGCGGCCGGTGTAGTACGGATGCACCGGGGGCAGCACGGCGGCTGCCACGAAGCTCTGCGCATCCACCTGCAGCACGTCGGTCAGGAAGACCTCGGTGAGGTGGCGGCGGTGGATCATCTCCCGGGCCACGGTGTGGGAGAAGTTCAGCTGCGCGGCGGACTCCGGAAGGGCGGTGCCGCGCGTCGGGGTGGGCATTCCTTGTCACCTCTCCATGTCTGTTGGAGCCCCGCGGTCCGGGAGTGACCCCATGACGACGCGGAGCAGCTCGCCCGCGGGCACGGCGGGATCGCGGCCCAGCAAGGTGGTGGCCAGCAGGTACGGATCCGCGTAGCGCCGCCGCCCTGCCCTCGCAGCCAGAAACCGTCCGGCGGTGCGGTGCTCGGAGCCGGCGGGGGGCAGGGGGCCGCCGGACTCGTCGAGCAGCCGGACTGCGCGGCGCATCCATCGCCGAAGGTGCCCCAGCGAGAAGGACGAGCGGGCTGTCCTGCCCAGACCGGCCACCAGGTACAGGCGCAGGCCGAGTTGGAACGCCTCGGGGCCGAACTCGTCGACCAGCGCACCGGCGAACGCCCCCAGGGTGTGGCCCTGCCAGCCACCGAACCTGGTCGACCGGACGACTCCGTCGATCGGGACCCGGGGGACCTCGAACCGTACGACAGTGGCGCCGAGAGCGGTGAACACATGGGCCAGCGTCTGGTAGTCGGTGCGCAGGTCGACGTCATGGGCCAGTACCACCAGGTCGTGGCTGTCCAGGAGCGGCACCAACTGGCGGAGCAGGTAGAGCAGGTAGTTGGCCTGCCCGTCCGGGCTGGTAACGGCCCGCAGCGGCAGCCCCGCAGCGGTGGCGTCCAGATAGGCGGGCGCTCGCAGCCCCCGGGCGTCGATGCACAGGTTCCGGCTGACGAGGAGATCCAGGACTGCGGCCTCGGAGGCCAACTCCGGGCCGGTGCGGCCCAGTCCGGGATCGGCCATACCGAGCAGCCGGTAGTGGCCCTCCCAGACGTCGAGGAGACGTGCCGTCACCGGGTGGGTCCAGCCTGCCTCGGCACGCCGCACCACCGGTAACAGGTCGGCCTCCGGTGCGGGCCCGGCCCGGTTGTAGGCGGTGTACAGCTCGCCTATCTCCTCCTCGCTCAGGGCTTCGTGTGCCACGTCGGCGTGGCAGCGGTCGAGGTACTCCCAGAATCCGGCCACCTGCTGGCTCCCGGCGAAGGCGGTGTGGTGGTACACGAAGGTCACATCGGCGAACGTGGCCGTGGCCCGGTGGAGCATGTCGAGGGAGAGCAGGTACTTCAGGTGGGTTGGCGTCAGCGGTTTGGTGGGGCTGACGGGCACCGGTGCGAGCAGGATGCGGCATCCGCGCTGTTGTGCGGTGGCGGACGCCAGGGCGTCGGCCGCGTACGCACTCGCCGTCATCGCTGTTCCACCGTGCCGTCGAGCGTTGTCCTGAGACGGCGGATCACGTCCTCGGCCTCGGCTGGGGTGCAGTATCCGGGATCGGAGACAAAGCCCCGCCCGCTCTGCTTCCCCTCGGTGCGGGGCACCAGCCATGTATGGAAGTGCTCGGTGCCCTCCATGCAGGAGAAGACATGAATGCGGGAGGCTCCGGTGGCTTCCTTCAGGGGATCGGTGAGCCGCTGGACCAGCGGACCGAAGGTGGCGGCCTCGTGGGCGTCGAAACCGGCGTGGTCCAGGAAGTGCCGGCGGGACTCGATCAGCAGGGTCCCGGCCGGCCAGTACGGAGTGGGGCCGTGTCCGACCCGCCAGGTTCCGTCATCGATGATGTGCCCGCCGGGCGGTTTGGCGAAGCCCGCCCAGGGCGGCACCGGCTCGCCCGCGTACTTGCGGCAGATCAGGCAGTCCTGTTGGAGGGGGCTGCGCCCGCTCAGCAGTCGGCTGAACGGATCGCGGACGCGTGCCAGCGGTTCCAATTGCGCGTGCAGTGCGTACCAGGCGTCGATTGCGGCGGCCTCCGCCGCCGGGTCCGCCGGGTGGAAGGCGCCCGCCACGTCGACGTCCTGAGCAGGCGGCAGGTCCTGCGCGTGCTCGCCACGGCTCCTCGCATATCTCGCGACGGCCTCCTCGAGCAGCGGGACCTCGGTCGCGAGGAGCGAACTGAGCTCGGCGGTCAGCCCGCCTCCGCCGTCCGCGGCGGCTGGGCGGTCCTCCGCGACGACCGCCGTCCTGAGCGATTCCGAAAGACTCCGCAGCCTTGAGGAGAGCGCCAGGCGGGCCAGATCGTCATCGGTGAAGTCGGGAATGTCCATGGTTCCTCGCCGTCCAATCGCTGTTGAGTGGTGCTGTTACCTGTGGTCGGTCGGGCTGTGGCGGCCGTGGTGGGACGTGTCGGAGAGCCAGACGTGGAGACGGAGCCGTTCCGGGTCGTCGGCCGCCTGGTGGACGCGGGCATAGCCCTGCGTTCCCCCGGCCGCTTCGACACCGAGGTCCGGGCGGTGGATCAGGCGGAGACGTTCGTCCGGCCGGAGGCGGCCTTGGAGTACGGACTCGCTCAGGGCGTGGTGGAGGTGGATGAGGTAGTCGGCGAGTTTCAGGTCCCGTACGGCGATGTGCAGGGGCCGGCACGGGCCGCCGGGTGTGGGAGGCGTGTCGGCAGGGGGTTCGGCAGGTGCGATCTCGATGTCCGGGCGGAGTTCCGGAAGAACCCCGGAGACCGGTTTGTACAGCCGGATCGGGCCGGGCAGATGCTGGGGCGCATAGGGCCCGAGCCAGGCGGTGGTCCCGGTCGGGGAGACCAGGCGGGGCGGTGTGCGCTCGGTGAGGTTGGCGGGGTTGCCGAACAGGAAGAGCGTCCGGGTCCAGGATCGGCGCCAGGCGTCCGCCTCGGCCGGGGCAAGGCCTGCCGCGAACTCACGTGCACCGTTGACCAGGCTGTCCAGGTCGAAGGAGCGCAGGAGCACCACGACGGTGGCCTCCGCGGGAGGCCCTGCCGCGGGATCCTGAGGCGGGCCGCCCACCCAGGCGGCGCGTTCGGCGAGGAGTTCGGCCAGCCGTTCCTTTGCCTGCGACCCCCCGGTCGTCGGGTGCTCGGTCGCGGTCACCGCAGCGCCTCCGTCCGCACGGAGGCGAGTACGTCGGCCATGACGGTGTCCGGATCGGCCGAGCCGTCGATGACGGTCAACGGCACGTCGCCGACCTCCTTCAACAGCGCCTCGCGCAGTTCGGACTGCAACTGGAGGAAGCCGGCCCGGCCTGCGGTTCCGGGGCGCTGCTCGAAGGCGTTGAGAAGTGCTCCCTGACCGCTGCGCGCCCAGGTGACCTCGGGCGGGACGTCCAGGTAGAGCACCCCCCTCGGCCGGGGGAAGAGCCGCCATAGGTCGAAGGTGGGGTCGTGCTCCAGCCCGAGCAGGCGGCATTTGGCGAGAAGCTTGTAGAAGTACGAGTCGACGATCACCGGTTCCGGCCCGGTGGAGCGGGCGAGTTGGTCGCGCAGGTGCAGCACGATGGTGTGCAGCACGGACAGCACCAGTTCCGGGGAGTAGCGCTCCCCGGCCCACAGGAAGGCGTCGTCGATCCAGCGCTGCCGTAGTCGTGCGATCAGCGGGTACTGCTCCAGATATCGGTCGTCGTAGGACACCACGCGCCAGCCGTGGTCGTCGTGGAGTCGATCCAGCACGGTGGACTTGCCCGCGAAGTCGGGTCCGAGCAGGGTCCAGAAACCGGGGTCGTCGGTGGTCGGTGCGTAGGGGGTCACCGCAGCCCTCCTTCCGTGAGCAGGCCGACCGCCAGGAAGCTGGCGTACATGGCCGGCAGATAGTTGCGGGTCAGTGCCACCGGCCAGCCCGTGGCACCTGCCGCGAAGCGGGCCGCGGCGGTGGCCGGCAGGAGCAGCGGAATCAGCAGCAACCACCCCCAGCCGTATCCGGCGGCCTCCGGACGCCATGGCTGGGTGATCGCCAGCACGATGGCCGTGGCCGTCGCGGCGGCGGCAACGGCAGCGGCCGATGTGAGCGCCGGACCGAGCACCGTGACATAGGTCCGCTCTCCCGGCCGCGGGCGGCGGGTGGTCTTCCGGCCGAGCTCCAGGCAGAGTCCGCCGAATGTGGCGGCCGCAACGGCCATCAGCCCGGCGAGGTTCGGCTGCTGCTGCTCGGCCCTCAGAAAACCGGCGTACACATACAGGCTCAGCAGGGTCTGGATCGGCAGATTGAGCGCCAGTTGGAGTCCCAGCCTGTCGGCCGACGGCCTGCCTGTCCGCCATTCCAGGGTCATCACACCGATCCCGTAGGCGAGTTGGACACCCAGCGCCGCCAGCACCATGCCCCGGTGGGCGTTGAGCAGGAGCAGGACGGCGGTGCCGACGGCGACCAGGGTCAGCAGGTCCCGTTGCGTGACCATCCCGCTGGGCAGCGGTCGGGACGGATGGTGTTCGCGGTCGTACCCGTGGTCGCGGAGGTCGTCGAGAGCCCGGAGCAGGAGCATGTCGACGACCAGGGTCACCGCGGTGATGGCCAGCCCTCCGTCGGGGCGCCAGCGGGAGACCGTGCCGACGGTGCAGGCGAAGAGGGCGGTCAGTCCGACGGCCCAGGAGAGCATCAGGGGCAACTGCGTCCTCGGCGGATAGGCCACGCCGACGTAGCGACCCAGTCGGCGGATCATGACGCGCCGTCCAGGATGCGCACCGTACCGGAGGAACCGTCGACCTCGATGAGGCTGCCGTCCGCGATGAGGTTTGTCGCGTCGCGCACCGCCACGACGGTGGGGATGCCCAGCAGTCGGCCGGTGATGGCCGTGTGCGAGAGCAGCGTCCCCCGCTCCACCACCAGGGCGCTGGCCGTCATCATCAGGAAGAGCCAGCCGGGGTCGGTCTCACGTGCGACCAGGATGCGGCCCTGGCACTCGTCGGCGTTGACCGACGGGTCAAGAACGATCTTGGCCGTGCCCCGCACCGTGCCCGAACTGGACGCCAGTCCGGTCAGCAGGCGCGATGGCGCGGTGCCGTCCTCGGGCACTGCCTGCCGCGCCGCGTCCTGGCCGGTGACGGACCGCAGCGCGGTCGCCAGCGGCAGGTCCCCGTCGGTCGTCATACGTGGTGGCAAGGGGTCCCCGGCCGTCCAGCGTGCCCGCTCGGCGGCGCGCACGGCCGCGAGTCCCCTGAGGTCGGCCCCCGCGAGTGTCCCGTCGAAGGCGCCCAGAACCTCGTCGGCAGTGAGGTCGAGAACGTCCCTGGGCCGGTCCAGGCGGCCGGCCGCGGCCAGTTCCTCCCCCAGCCTCATCAGCAGGACGCGGACATCACCGATGAGCTGACTCCGGCAGAAGCGGGTGTCCTCGCGCACCCGGGTCAGCATCCGCATGATCCCGAACGTTCCACGCAACACCGCTCGCTTGAGGGGGTTGCGCAAACTGCCGCGCAGCTCCTGCTCGGCCTGTCGGCGGATCTCCCGGCCGGCGGTCCGGCTGCCCTCCACGGTCAGTCCCTGCCGCAGATACGCGCGTACCGTGTGCAGGACGGTCCAGGGCTGGTCACGCGGTGTCAGCGTCTCCAGCTTGAGGTCGTGCAACCCTCGGTCGCCGTAGTGCTGGACATGCCGGCGCATCGCCGAGACGAACGGCTCGTCGTGGCCCTGCTCCGTCAACCGCCGCCACAGCTTTTCGGGGTCCTGGTCGGACAGCAGGGCGGTGCGCAGGTCCGGGGACGCGGCCGCGGTCTCGGCCAGGGCGATCGCCGATCGCAACGCCGCGGCGGACCGGTTGTCGGGTCCGCCGACCAGCATGCCGTTGAGCAGACTCCGGCCCGCCTCCGGGAGCCACCGGCGCAGCAGGCCGTTGGCGGCCCAGGTCACGGTGAACAGAAAAAGCCCGTTCACCAGCGTGACACCCCAGCGGCGGGACACCTGCGCCCACAGGGTCCGGTAGGCCTCCACCGCCTCGTGCGGGCGCATCGCCGACACATCCGAGAACTGCGGGTGATAGCTGTCCCACCACTGCAGGAACCGGCGGACGCGGCGGGGGTGCGCCATCAGCCTGCCGAGGATCTCCGCGAGGTGGACGGCGTCGGCGAGCCGCGGCAGCGGGCCGCGTCGGCGTGAAGCCGAACTGAGGCGGCCGCTCTCCACGAGTCCCAGGGACTGTTCCCAGGTGGACCACAGCGGCCGGAAGCAGCGGATCTGCCCGTGCAGCCTGTACCAGGAGTCCAGTTGGTAGTAGACCCGGCCGTCGAGGTGTCCGACCATCCGGCGCAGCAGTGGCCGGTTGTGTTCCAGAAGTCGGGCGGGCACGCCCATCCGCCGGTACAGGTCGCCGAATCCCAACTCGTACAGCGTGCGGGCCACAGAGAAGGTCAGGGCGGAACTGACGCCTGGATAGCTCTCCGTGACGTTGTTGTTGTCCCAGAGGATCCCCCCGGCGTTCCCGCTATGGTCCGGTGGGGTTGTGGATGCGCGCGGCGCGGTCACGATCGGCCGGGCCTGCACCAGGTGTACGCCGCCGTCCTCGGTGATGGTCCCCTCGATGTCCTGGGGCTCCCCGAAGTGCTTCTCGACGCGTAGCGCGAGGGTGCTGATCTCCTTCAGTTCGGTGTCCGAGAGCACCGGGGCCGGCGCCTGCCGTGCGTCGACCGGCACCGCCACCGGGCCCTGATCCGGTCGCGCCGGGTCCCAGCCGACCGCCCTGCTCTTGACCACGACATGAGCCTCGATACTCCACGCCACAGGATCGACGAAGAAGTGGTCGACGTCCGCCTTCTCCTGGACGACGCCCTCGCCGATGCCGTGAGCCGCCGCGATCACGCAGCGCCTCGCACTGTCATGGGGGGCACGGGGGTCACGGGTGAAGGCGACGAAGGACCGCACTCCCATGACCATGCGCTGCACTCCGACCGCCACCCGCGCGCTGAAGGGGTCCAGCCCCTGCCGGGCCCGGTACAGCGCCGCCTCCGGGTTGAAGGCGGAGGCCCAGCACGAGAGGATCCGGTCGGCGAGTCCTTCTCGGCCCACGTAGAGGAAGCTGTCGCTGAGGCCGGCGAACGGGTCCTGCGCCGAGTCCTCCCCCAGCTCCTGGTCGCCCGGCCGAGGCACCACACAGGCGCGCACCGCCACCAGTCCGCCCGGTCCGGCGAGCTCGTCGAAGCGGCGGTCCAGCGCCTCCCTCAATTCCTGGGGCACTTCCAGACCGTGAACGACACTCTGGAGGGCTCGCGCCCTCTCTGCCACCGCCGAGGCGGAAGACGTCCCCCAGTCCGGAGACGTGGAGTCGGGGGGCGTGGGCAGCTCCGGACGGACCACACGGTCGAAAACGGCGGCGGGTACACAGGCGAAGGGAGGTATCGGGAATCCCTCAAGCCCCAGCACCGCCTGCCGTGCGAATTTATGCCCGACCTGCAGCGGATCCACCAGTCCGGCTCCGCTCCCGATCAGCCAGTCGGTGCCCGAGCCATCGCGCATCACGGCTTCCCCACCAACGCCAGGGTGCGGCCGAGCGCCGGAGCCGGAGCCGGCCTGCGGGATTCCCGACTCGGCCTGGGGCGGAGAACACGCTGACGGCTACTGGGCCGCAACGGAGGGAACACCCTCGGGTTCCCTCCCCGAAGTGGGTTGCTCGCGTATGGCCAGCACATCCGCGCGGGCGAGATCTCAGCTACATAGCCTGCGAGGTTCCCGGCGTCGTCGGCCAGGACACTGATGCGTCCGAAACCGTGCTCGCAGTGGCGGCCGGTGCCGACATCCTGGTGGGCGGACTCCAGGACGACGTCCGTGCTCGGACCGCGTCCAGCACCCGTATCGAACATTGACTTGCTCATGAGAGATCGCCTTCCGGGTGCCGTATCGGCGCCAGGGGTTGTGTGGTGATGAATGGCGTCGCGTCGCCGGAGGAGCTCGGACTCCTCGCCGCCGACAGGACCGATCGGGTGCACGGTGCGCCACCAGCGGGTGGACCGTGCTTCGGGACGTATCGCTCAGGCGCGGGTCACCGTAGGCCAGGCCCGTGCTGCGAGTGACAGGCAGCGGGGATCGGTTGGCTGAACCGGCTGTGCCGGGTCAGTGCTCCTGGGCCGCAGACTCCAGAACGAGGACCGGGATGTCACGGTCCATGTTCTTGTGGTACTCGGCGTAGTCGGGGACGTCGATGCGTCCGAAGCGGTCGACGGCGGCCTCGGCGTCCTCCGGGCTGGTGACGTCGAGCTTGGTGACGAGCAGGTTGTCCTGGGGTCCGCCGAGGGTCTTCTCGACCTGGTCGGGGCGGCGGCCGGTGGCGACGACCTGGTGGCCGGCGGCGAGGGCTTCACGGGCGATGTCCGTGCCCAGACCGCGTCCGGCACCGGTGACGAGAACGACCTTGCTCATGAGGGGTTTCCTTCTTTCAGGCGCCGTGATCCGGCACCCGGTATGTGCGGTGGTGATGCGTGCAGCGGAGGGGCTGGAGACAGGTGGCACAAGTGCCGCGGTATGCGGGCCGTTCACTCTGCCCTTGGGCGGCGCACCACCAACAAAACCGGTTGTCACGGGAGTATGGGAGTCCCTGATGAGGGGGTCACTGTCAGGGACCCCCTAACTCCCCAGGGTGCGGAAGATGCTGACAGAGGGTCAGATAGTTCTCAGGAGGAACATCGACCATGGCTGCCCCCACGAAGTACTCGTTGGATTTGCGTGAGCGTGCGGCGAGGATGTACCACTCGGATCCGAAGCCACAGATCAAGAAGCCAGCGGGATCTACGGCTCGCCGCGCGTGCATGCCAAGCTGAACGCGAGGGCACACACGTGGGCCGCAAGCGGGGCGAGCGCCTGATGCGTGAGGTCAACCTCGCGGGAATCAGCCCTCGCCGCAAGGGCGTCACGCGCCGGAACGGAAGGCCACGCCCGCCCCAGACCTGGCCAACAGGGACTTCACCGCACCGGCGCCGAACCGGTTGTGGGCCACCGACTTCACTAGCGGTTCACAACAGCACGCTACGACGGCCGGGACGACACCTCTCTCCTCCCGCGAGGGTGAGCGAAACCCTTCAGCACGCAGCCCTGGTCAGCTGTCACAGGGCAGGGCAGCCACAGCAGCAGAACGGCGGGCAGACCGCCGTTGTAAGTGCGGCCCGCAGGAGCCGTCACCTCCGCCACCGAACCACACGGGCGGCAATGACACCCCGCCAAAAACCGAACCCAGGACACTGCGCTTGCCGAATACCTCCTCCATGCTGGTCGGACGGCATGTTGATACTCGTGGAGGGTGCCGCCGAGTCGCGCTCGCCGTCGTATGTCCAGATGGGCGATCCGGTCCGGGTCCTCGACCGGAGCGGGCAGCGAGTAGAGAGGGCAGGCATTCGCAAGACCCTGGTGCGGCCGGTGCTCATTATCGAACGTCCCGAACTCACGCAGGGCGCACAGGAGATGGCGCTGGTTCCAGATCAACGTACGGTCCAGCAGCTCTCGCCTGCAGGTCTGCACCCACCGCTCCATGACCGAGTTCATGCGCGGCATCCGGACGCCGCTGAGCACCACCTCGATACCCGCGTCCTTGAGCACCTCGTCGAACGGCCGTCGGAACTTCCCGTCCCGATCCCTGATCAGACAGCGAACCCGGCAGCCGGCGTCCTCGAGGTCCATCACGGAGATTCTTCGCAGCCCGGACCACCCAGGACGCAGTCGGGTTCGCGCTCGCGCCCAGGATCCGGATCCGGCGGCTCGCGTGCTCGATCACGGCGAACACGTACAAGCGGGCCCCGGACAGAGCGCGGCCTCGAAGAAATCGCACGCCAGCAGGGCGTCGGCCTGGGAGCGCAGGAAGTCCGCCCACGTGCTGGAGGCCCGCTCGGGCGCCGGATCGACATCGGCCTCCTCCAAGATTTCCCAGACCGTGGATGCTGCCACCTTCACCCCGAGTACGAGCAGCTCACCGTGCAGGCGCCGACAGCCCCAAATAGCCCCAACTTGGATTTTCCCTGGCTAGGCGCAGCACCAGCGCCCGGATCGAGTGCACGGTGCAGGGCCGGCCTCCGCGCTTCGGCCGGGACCGGGAAGCGTGTCGGCGGGCGATGACGTTGCGGTGCCGGCGCAGTACCGTGCCCGGCCGCACCAGCAGCCGCATCCAGCGCAGCAATTCCCGTGGCAGGCCATGGAGGAGCGACGCCAAAAACGCACGGCCGCCCGCGTGGAACCGGACCCGCTGCCCGTTCAACTGCCTGGGCGAACAAGACACACCAGAAAGTCAGCCACCCCGTCCGCGTCCCCCTACGGGCCAGCCGACTCAAACGGTGCAAGCGTCCACGCGACAGTGATCACGCCAGTGTCCGCCGCCTGGGCGAGCTCGGGACGGTTGGAAGGTTCAGTTGCCGGTATCGCCAGGACGCGACCCGCGGGGGTGAAATCTTCCCATTCTGGCTGCAGGCCCAGTGGAGGCTGCGTCTTAGAGCGTTGTGGCCAATCGGATTGCGTTCGAGCGGTAGCCGGGGGCGGTTCGGACGCTCGTGCGGTGCGGGTGGCGGGCATTAAAGAACGGGCCCCTCGGTAGGGACACGGTTGAGTCGACCAAGCCCTCCGAGGAGACCCGTTGCCCGTCCAGTGGACCACTGCCGTGCCCGAGACGTCCAACTCCGTCACCCTGGAATGCGACTGCTACGTCCACCAGTTCGGGGCGATCGCTCCAAGGCGGCGGGAGTCCTACTACGAGACCGACATGAGTGACGCGGAATGGGCTTTGGTCCGGGCGTCGATGCCGGTGCCGGCCTGGATGGAGTCCAGGGGCGGCCGGCCGGAGGCGCACTGCCACCGTGACATGATCGACGCGGTGCGCTACGTGGTCGACAACGGCGCG
>NZ_JBIRRV010000020.1:0-152607 GCF_044333925.1 Streptomyces sp. NPDC020898 | reverse complement strand
GAGGCGCTGGACGGGCTGGGGTGCCTGGGCCTGGGCTGTAGGAGCGGTGGGGCGGGTGGGTGGGAAAGGAGGTGGGGCTGGACGGGCCTTGTCTTGAGGCGCTGGACGGGCTGGGGTGCCTGGGCCTGGGCTGTAGGAGCGGTGGGGCGGGTGGGTGGGAAAGGAGGTGGGGCTGGACGGGCCTTGTCTTCAGGCGCCGGATGGGCTGAGACGCCTGGGCCCGCGCTGAGCAGAGACGGCAAACGGGTGGGTGGGTGGGAAAGGCGGCCTGAAGTTGAGCTTTGCTCAGTTGTGATCGGGGTGGGGGACTGCGGGGGCGGGGCGTTGGTGTTTTGGTGGTGTTGGACATTCCGGGTCACGTCGTAACGGAGGTGTGCGCCATGCCCGACGCCGCTTCGCGGCTACAGAGCTTCGCCGAAGAGTTGCTGCAGGTCCCTCTCCCGGTGCGTATCCGCGCCTGGGACGGTTCGGAGGCGGGGCCGCCCGGCGCCCCCGCGCTGGTCGTCCGTAACCGCCGCGCCCTGCGCCGACTGCTGTGGAAACCGGGCGAACTGGGACTCGCCCGGGCCTGGGTCGCCGGAGACCTGGACATCGAGGGGGATTTCTATGCCGCCCTCGATCTGGTGTCCGGGCTGGTCTGGAACCGCGGGGAGGGCGCCCGGAGCCTCTCCGAGGCGCTGCGCGAGCCCGAGGTGCGCACCGCGGTGCGCGGGCTCCTGAAGATGGCCGGGCCGCCCGTCCCGCCCTCCCCGCCCCGTGAAGAGGTTCTCCGCAGACGCCGGGGCCTGCACACCAAACGCACCGACAAACGGGCCGTCAGCCACCACTACGACGTCGGCAACGACTTCTACGAGATCGTCCTCGGCCCGTCCATGGTGTACTCCTGCGCCTACTGGGAATCCTCCGGTGCCACTCTCGAAAACGCTCAGCGCGACAAGCTCGAACTCGTCTGCCGCAAGCTCGGGCTGACGAGCGGCCGGCCCGGTGTACGCCTCCTCGACGTCGGCTGCGGCTGGGGCTCCCTCGCCGTCCACGCCGCCCGTGAGCACGGCGTACACGTCGTCGGCGTCACGCTCTCGCAGGAACAGGCCACGTACGCCCGTAAGCGCGTCGCGGACCAGGGGCTCACGGACCGGGTCGAGATCCGGGTGCAGGACTACCGGGATGTCACCGACGGGCCCTTCGACGCCGTCTCCTCCGTGGGGATGGCCGAACATGTGGGCGGCGAGCAGTATCTGACGTACGCGCGTGATCTGTACGCCCTGCTCAAGCCCGGTGGGCGGCTGCTCAACCACCAGATCGCGCGTCGGCCGCACGTGGACGAGACCGCGTACAGCCTCAACGGGTTCATCGACGCCTATGTCTTTCCGGACGGGGAACTCGCTCCGGTCGGCACCACCGTCACCCAGCTGGAGCGGGCCGGGTTCGAGGTGCGTGACGTCGAGTCGATCCGCGAGCACTATGCCCTCACCCTGAGACAGTGGGTGACCAACCTGGAGGCCGACTGGGCGCGGGCCCAGCAGCTCACCAGCCCGGGGCGCGCCCGCGTCTGGCGGCTGTACATGGCCGCCTCCGCGCTCGCCTTCGAACAGAACCGGATCGGCGTCAACCAGGTTCTCGCCGTGCGTACTTCAGGGTCGGGTGCGTCCGGGGTGCCCTTGCGGACCCGTACCTGGAACTGAGTGTTCAGAGAAGCCTTCGGAGAAAGGAAAGGGCCCGTTCCGGTCGTGCTCACCCCGGAACGGGCCCCTTCTTCCCTTCCCCTACTCGCACACTCCCCCTACTCGGACTTGATCGCCGCCAGCATGTTCAGGCGGGCCGCGCGGCGGGCCGGCCACAGGGCTGCCAGGACGCCCACGGTGGCCGCGAGGAGCAGGAAGAGCGCCATCCTGGCCCAGGGCAGGACGAGTTCGTACGTCGCCATGCTGCTGCCCACCAGTTCGCCGGCCGCCCAGCCGAAGAACACACCCAGGCCGATGCCCAGGACGCCGCCGAAGAGGGAGATGACCAGGGACTCCAGGCGGACCATCCGCTTGATGCCCTTGCGGTCGAGGCCGATCGCGCGGAGCATGCCGATCTCCTGGGAGCGTTCGAAGACCGACATGGCCAGGGTGTTGATGACGCCGAGGACGGCGACCAGGACCGCCATCGCCAGCAGGCCGTAGAGCATGTTCAGCATCAGCGTGAACATCTGGGCGATGTCGTTGGAGATGTCCTTCTTGTCCTGGATCTGGATGGCCGGGTTGGAGCCCAGCGCCTTCTCCAGCTTGTCCTTCGTCGCGCTCGTCGCGCCGTCCGACGTCTTGACCATGACCTGCATGTCGGAGACGTCCGTCTGGTGCGGGGCCAGGACGGCGTTGTCGAGCATGATGCCGCTCATCATCTCGTTGCTCTCGTACACGCCCGTGACCGTCAGCTGCTGCTTCTTGCCGTCCTCATAGACGGCCGTGAAGGACGAACCCGCCTTCCAGTCATGGGACTTGGCCGTGCCGTCGTCCACGACGACCTGGGTGCCGCCGACCTTGAACGTGCCGTCGTCGACCGTCAGCTCGGTCAGCTCGCCGATCGTGCCACCGGTGACGCCGGTCACCCACTCCGTCGTGCCGTCGATGCTTACGTCCGCGTTGCGCAGGGGGCTGAGGGCGGTCACCCCCGGTGTCTTCGCCAGCGTTCGGGCGACCTCGGGGGAGAGCTCGTAGCCGTTGGCCATCGAGACGACGTAGTCCGCGCTGATCGAGGCCGAGGCCATCTTGTCGATCGACTTCTGGAGGCTGCCGGCCATCACCGTCATCCCGGTGATGAGGGTGAGCCCGATCATCAGCGCGGAGGCCGTGGCGGCCGTACGGCGGGGGTTGCGGACCGAGTTCTGGCGGGCCAGCTTCCCGGAGACGCCGAACACGCGCATGAACGGGGCGGCGGAGGCGATCAGCGGACGGGAGAGCAGCGGGGTGAGGATGAAGACGCCGATGATGAGAAGTACCGCGCCGATGCCCATGGGGGCCTGGCCGTCCGAGCCGCTCATCGTCGTGGCCGCCAGGACCACGGCGATGCCCGCGCCGGAGAAGAGCGCGCCCAGCGTGTTGCGCAGCACCAGCGACTTGGTGGTCGCGGCCGCGTGGACGCTGCTCATGGCGGCGACCGGGGGGATCTTCGCGGCCCGGCGGCCGGGCAGCCAGGCGGCCAGCATGGTGATGAGGATGCCCACCGCGAGGGCCGCGCCGACCGTGCCCGGGGTGACGATCAGCGGTCCGTCGGGGACGGTCGCGCCGAGCGTGCCGAGCAGTGCCTTCAGCCCCGCTCCGATGCCGATACCGGCCACCAGACCGGTCACCGCCGCCACCGCGCCGACCACGAACGCCTCGACCAGCACGGACCGGGTGACCTGCCGGCGCGAGGCACCGACCGCCCGCATCAGGGCCAGTTCCTTGGTGCGCTGGGCGACCAGCATGGTGAAGGTGTTGGCGATGATGAACGTACCGACGAAGAGCGCGATGCCCGCGAAGACCAGCAGGCCCTGCTTGAGACCGCTCATCGAGGCGGAGATGAACTCCGCCTGGTCGTCGGCGAGTTGATCAGCCGTCGTCGTCTCGACGGTGCCCTTCGGCAGCGCCTTGTCGAGCGCTGCCTTCAACGCGGTCTGACTCGTGCCCGCCGCTGCCTTGACGTCGATCTCGTCGTACGTGCCCGGCTTGCCGAACAGCTGCTGCGCGGTCGCCGTGTCGAAGAGGGCGAGGCTGCCGCCGGCCGCCACGTTGCCGTCGTCCGTGGTGAAGATGCCGGAGACGGTGGGGGTGAGCACCGGGCCGTCGACCGACAGGCGCACGGTGTCGCCGACCTTGTAGCCGGCCCGCTCCGCGGTCTTCGCGTCGAGGGCGACCTCGTTCGCACCGTGCGGCGCGGTGCCCTCCGACAGCGGATACCGGGCGTCCTTGTCGCCCCAGAAGTTCCCGCCCTGCGACTGGAAACCGTCGCCGACGAGCTTGCCGTCCTTGTCGGCGATGGCGGTGAACCCGGTCACGACACCGATGGCGGAGGCGGCACCCGGAACCCTCGCACTCTCGTCGAGCAGAGCCTGCGTCAGCTCCGGGGTCTTGGCTGTCCGGTCGCCCACATCGGCCTGGCCGCTCGCCTGCACGGCGACGTCGACCTGGTCGAAGCCCTTGGCGGAGCTGTTCTGGAGGGCGTTCGAGAGGGTGTTGGTGAAGACCAGGGTGCCCGACACGAACGCGACGCCGAGCATCACGGCGAGCACGGTCATCAGAAGCCTGGCCTTGTGCGCGAGTACGTTGCGCAGGGCGGTACGGAACATGGGGTTGTCGTCTCAGTCCGTCGTGTCGTGAGGTGAGGTGAAGTCAGGGGGGAGCAGGGAGCCCGGAGTTGAGGGGGGCGTCAGCCTGTCCGGTGATCGTGGGTCAGCTGGTGCGGACCTTGGTGTCCAGCCGCTTCATGCGGTCCAGGACGCTGTCCGCCGTCGGGCCGTACAGCTCGTCCACGATCCGGCCGTCCGCGAGGAAGACCACCCGGTCCGCGTACGCCGCCGCCACCGGGTCGTGGGTGACCATCACGACCGTCTGCCCCAGCTCCCGTACGGAGTTGCGCAGGAAGCCCAGTACCTCGGCGCCCGCGCGGGAGTCGAGGTTCCCGGTCGGTTCGTCGCCGAAGATGATGTCGGGGCGGGAGGCCAGCGCGCGGGCCACGGCCACGCGCTGCTGCTGGCCGCCGGAGAGCTGGGAGGGGCGGTGGCTCAGCCGGTCGGCGAGGCCGATCATCGTGATCACCGAGTCCAGCCACTGCTTGTCCGGCTTGCGGCCCGCGATGTCCATCGGGAGGGTGATGTTCTCCAGGGCGGTCAGCGTCGGCAGCAGGTTGAACGCCTGGAAGATGAAGCCGATCTTGTCCCGGCGCAACTTGGTGAGCTGCTTGTCCTTGAGGGAACCCAGCTCGGTGTCGCCGATGCGCACGGAGCCGGACGAGAACGAGTCCAGGCCCGCCACGCAGTGCATCAGCGTGGACTTGCCGGAGCCGGACGGGCCCATGATCGCGGTGAACTCGGCCTGCTTGAAGTCGACGGAGACCCGGTCGAGGGCGACGACCTGTGTCTCGCCCTGTCCGTAGACCTTGGAGAGTTCCGTGGCCCGGGCGGCCACCGCGGTGGTGATCCGGTCGGCGAGGGGAGTGGTCGTCACGGGTGGGGCTCCTGTCGGACGGCGGGCGGCGATGGGTTCGAGGTGTGAAGCTTCCGGACCTCGTGAACCATCGTCGTGGCCGAAGGCCGTCATGTAGTCAGCCGCTGTTCCGGTTCCGGGGGCAGACTCCGGGCGGACCCCGAGGGCCCGGGTCATACCTGGGGATGACGGCCGACCCCGACAAGGGATGACGGCAAGAACAGGTGGAGCCACCTTGTTCGGGCGGTGAAATTCCGTCATTCCGCATGCGCGCCGGGCCGCCTCGCGAAAGGCTATTGGCAAGTGCGGATGGCCCGTTCCAGGTGCTGATGCACCCTCAGACGTCAATAAAATAAGACAACATCGGTCCCCTCACCCGCAGTTCGGGTGAGGCGTCCCGATAGGCTCGGAACCTCGATGCGGAGCCCAGGGCCTGCCCGGATGGTGGAATGCAGACACGGCGAGCTTAAACCTCGCTGCCCCTTCGCGGGCGTGCCGGTTCAAGTCCGGCTCCGGGCACCTCCGACCGCCATATGCCGGTTTTGTCGGTGCTCCCTTCATTGAGGACTTCATCGCAGAACCGTTGACAGCGGGCGTGTGTGGTCAGACACTCGTGGGAACAAGTTCGTGAAAAAAACTTCACTACACGAACGCGATAACGGTCGGCCGGCAGTCCCGGCAGCCCCCGGCAGTCGCGGAAAATGGCGAAGAAGCCCACGGCGAAGAAGCCAACGAAGGGAACGACCGATGCGTACCACCGTCGGCATCATCGGAGCCGGCCCCGCCGGGCTCCTGCTCGCGCGGCTGCTCCACAACGCCGGTATCGACTCGGTCGTCCTGGAGAGCCGGGACCGGGAGTACGTGGAGCATCGCCAGCGCGCCGGGATCCTGGAGCAGGGGACCGTCGACGTGCTGCGCGCGGCCGGCGCCGGCGCCCGTATGGACCGGGAGGGGCTGCGCCACGACGGCATCGAGCTGCGCTACGACAAGAAGCGCCACCGCGTCGACTTCCCCGCCCTCACCGGCGGCCGGTCCGTGATGGTCTACGCCCAGACCGAGGTCTGCAAGGACCTCATCGCCCTCCAGCTGGCGGAGGGCGGTCCGCTGCTCTTCGAGGCGGAGGCGCTCGCTGTGGAGGGGGCAGACGGTGGCAGTCCGAGCGTGCGCTTCCGGCACGAGGGGCGCGAGGACGTACTGGAGTGCGAGTACGTCGTCGGGTGCGACGGCTTCTGGGGGGTGGCCCGTACGGCGATCCCCGCCGAGCTCACCCGGGTCTTCGAACGGTCGTACCCCTTCGGCTGGCTCGGCATCCTCGCCGACGTGCCGCCCTCGCACGACGAGCTGGTCTACGCCCGCCACGAGCGCGGCTTCGCCCTCCTCTCCATGCGCTCCCCGTCCGTCTCCCGCCTCTACCTCCAGGTGCCCGACGGCACCGACGCCGAGGAGTGGAGCGACGAGGAGATCTGGGACGAGCTGGAGCGGCGCTTCGAGACCGCCGACGGCTGGAAGCTCGACCGGGGGCCCATCACCCAGAAGTCCGTGACCCCGATGCGGAGTTACGTCCACGAGCCCATGCGGTACGGGCGGCTGTTCCTGGCCGGGGACGCCGCGCACATCGTGCCGCCGACCGGTGCCAAGGGGCTCAACCTCGCCGTCGGGGACGTCGTGACCTTCGCGCGCGCCCTGACGCACCAGAAGGAGACGGGGTCGGCCCAGCTGCTCGACGCCTACTCCGAGACCTGCCTGCGCCGGGTCTGGCAGGCCGAGCGGTTCTCGTACGACATGACGACCCTCCTGCACCCGGCTCCGGACGCCACTCCCTTCGAGGCCCGGCTCCAGCTGGCCCGGCTGGAGCGGATCGCCGGCGCCCGTTCGGCGGAGGCCGACCTTGCCGAGGGGTACACGGGTTTCCCGCTGGACTGAGGGGAGACCCGAGGGTGGGCGAGTGGGTGAGCGGTGGTCCGGTGCCGGTTGATCAGGGGGCGGTCTCGGGTGTGTACCGGATCGGTCATGGAACGGGGGCTCCGTGGCCGGGAATCAGGTGGCCGCGTAGCGTGTTCGTGACAGGACAAGGGAAAGATCCTCCCCAAGCACTAGGGTCATTCCTTTGCCCACCTATTACTCTTGAGCCCAAGGCTACGCAGCGTGGCCATGGAGGAGTGAAATGAGGAGCAGCAACCCGGTCTTCTCGCGACGGGGGTTCAGCCGCGACAACGGCACGGCGGGCTTCAACACCGCGCCGCAGGCCGGGGGCGCCGCTGTCGGTACGCAGCAGGGCAACCCGTATGCGGACCAGCACGCCCAGCAGGGCGGCAACCCGTACGCGCAGAACCCCTACGCGCAGCAGGACCTTCAGCACGGCGCACCGCCGCAGGCCCCGGTCACCACCGGCCGGATGACGATGGACGACGTCGTCATGCGGACCGCCACCACACTCGGTGTGCTGGTCGTCACGGCCGCGCTCGCCTGGGCCCTGCTGCCCGTGGACGACGCGAACATCGGCCGGTCCTACGGCTTCGCCATCGGCGCCTTCCTGGTGGCGATGGTCCTGAGCCTCGTCCAGTCCTTCAAGCGCAAGGCCTCGCCCGCGCTGATCGTGACGTACGCGGCGTTCGAGGGTGTCTTCCTCGGCGTCGTCTCCAGCGTCGTCGACAACCGCATCGCGAGCGGTGCGGCCATGCAGGCCGTGATCGGCACGCTGGCGGTCTTCACGGCCGTACTCGTGGCGTACAAGGCGGGCTGGATCCGCGTCAACCGTCGTTTCTTCGGCTTCGTGATGGCCGCGGCGCTCGGCTTCATCCTGCTGATGGCCGTGAACCTGCTGTTCGCGGTGTTCGGCGGCGGTGACGGCCTCGGCTTCCGCAGCGGCCCCCTCGGCATCATCTTCGGTGTCGTCGGCATCCTGCTCGGCGCGTGCTTCCTCGCCCTCGACTTCAAGCAGGTCGAGGACGGCATCGCCTACGGCGCGCCGCGCGAAGAGGCCTGGCTCGCGGCCTTCGGTCTGACGATGACGCTGGTCTGGATCTACCTGGAGTTCCTGCGGCTGATCGCCATCCTTCAGGGTGACGACTAGCTGGAGCAGGCTGTAGTCAGTAGGCGGTAAAGGCAAGTACGCAGAAGGGCCCCGGGGTCACTCCCGGGGCCCTTCTGCGTCTGTGGTGCGCGGCTTGGTCTCTCAGAGGGCTGTGCTCTCAGAGAAGCTTGCGCGCGGCCCTCCTCACGTCGTACTCATGAATGATCGCCTTGGCGTGGCCGTACGCGAGATTGTGCTCGTGCCGGAGCCAGCTGACCTTCTCCTCGAAGCGGAAGAGGGAGGGGCCTTCGTCGACGGTGCGCAACCAGTCGGATACTTCACGACCGGTGCAATGGGGGATGCGGGCGAGCATGTTGCGGTGGGTCTCCTCGGAGAGGACGTGGGACATCGGCGCCTCCGGACGCAAAGGGGATGTAAGCCGGTCCTTAACGCCACCGTGCCTGAGGGTTGGGGCGTTGGCAACAGTCCCGTGGCGACGCGTAGTCTCGCGGCGTGCTGGATACCTCGCCTTTGACGCGTGCAGTGGATCACTTTGCCGACCGGTTGCGGGCGGCGCCGCAGAGTCGGTTGCAGAGGGGCGCTGCCGGGGAGGCGTTGGGGTTGGCCAGGGAGTTGGCACGGCGTGCCCAGCTGGTGGAGGCGCCTGGGGTGGAGCCTCGGGTCATGCCTGACGTGGGGATGTTCGCGGCGGCGGATCAGGTGACTGTTGCGGCGCACGATTTGGCGTTGGTTGTGCGGAGCGAAGGGGAGTTGGCCTCGGCGCTTGCGTTGGTTGCGGAGGCTCAGCGGCGGGCGCAGGTGTAGGCGTTCGTTGTTGGCTGCGGGTGCGTGGGGGCTTGTCGCGCAGTTCCCCGCGCCCCTATGGGGGCGCTGGTGCCGGCGGGGTTTGAAGCTCGGCCTCTTTGCAGGGACGGAAAAGCAACTGCCGTGACCGCAACCGATCGCCGTGACCGCGACACCAGCCATCGCGTGACCCAGCCGCCGTGACCGTTCCCCCGGCTACAGGGAAGCTATGACCCTGTCCGCCAGTACGTAGACCGTTTCCTCGCCGCATTCGAAGGTCAGGGCGTAGGCGCCCGAGATGCCGGAGCCGCCGAGGAGGACGGGGGCCTCGCCTGTGCGCAGGGCTGCGGAGAGGCGTTCGGCGGTTTCGCGGTGGCCCGGGGTCATGCAGAGGGTGGTGCCGTCGGTGAAGACGTAGACGTCGAGGGTGCCCAGGGGGCCCGGGCGGACGTCGGCCAGGGCGGTGCGGGACTCGGCGAGGTCCTCCAGGCAGGCGACCGTGCGTTCGTGGTCGTTGACTATGGGCGACTGGACCGGCACGAAGTCGGGGTGCGAGGGGTGCCGGCGACGGGCGGCGGCCAGTTCGGCGGACTCTCCCGCGAACTCGTCGGAGTCGGTGCTGGGCTCGGTGACCGGCTCCAGGGACTCCAGGCCCGCGAAGTCCGCCGGGCGCGGCAGGAACAGCTCGCTGTCCGGGAGGCCGAGCAGGGAGGGCGCGTCGGAGGCGTCACGTGCCTCCTGGGCGGCCCAGAAGGCACGCGCCTCGGCAAGTTCCCGCTCCCGCTCCTCGGCGAGCGCCTCGGCCACGGCAGCGCGTATCTCGGCGGTGTCACCGGCGGTGCGGGCCTGCGGTACGAGACCGTGCGCACCGACGGCGAGGCTCTGGGCGGCGAGTTCGGCGTGCAGGGCCGCGATCTGTCGACGCAGCCCCAGCAGGGTGCGCAGAACGGCGACGCCCACACCCGTGGTGATGGTGGCTGTGGCGAGCAGCAGAGCAAGAGGCGTAGCGCTCACTGACGTACTCCCGGTTCAAAGTCGACCCCCGACTTCCTACATCAGCTTGAAGGGTGGACTAACCATCTGTCAGTGCGTAACGTCACGAAACGGACAGGACTTTGGGCCCGGGGATTGGTATCGAACCCATCCTGACCTGCGCAAATACCTCTCCAGAGCGAGATAGGTCACATCCTGGGTGAGATTGGATCACGAAACGGCCCGGAACCCCGGTGGTTACGGGATTCCGGGCCGTCGGCTCACTCACCGCATCTGCTCAACTACCGTCAGGAATCAGCTCAGGCGCTCGATGACCATCGCCATGCCCTGGCCGCCGCCGACGCACATCGTCTCCAGGCCGAACTGCTTGTCGTGGAACTGGAGGGAGTTGATGAGCGTGCCGGTGATCCGGGCGCCCGTCATGCCGAAGGGGTGGCCGACGGCGATGGCGCCGCCGTTCACGTTCAGCTTCTCCAGCGGGAGGCCGAGCTCGCGGTAGGAGGGGATCACCTGGGCGGCGAACGCCTCGTTGATCTCGGCCAGGTCGATGTCGTCGATGGTCAGGCCGGCTCGGCGCAGCGCCTGCTGGGACGCCTCGACCGGGCCGAGGCCCATGATCTCGGGGGAGAGGCCGGAGACGCCGGTCGACACGATGCGGGCCAGCGGGGTCAGGCCCAGCTCGGCGGCCTTCGTGTCGCTCATGATCACGACAGCCGCGGCACCGTCGTTCAGCGGGCAGCAGTTGCCGGCCGTGACCATCCCGTCGGGACGGAACACCGGCTTGAGCCCCTGCGTGCCCTCCAGTGTCACCCCCGCACGCGGGCCGTCGTCCTTCGAGACCACCGTGCCGTCGGGCAGCGTCACCGGGGTGATCTCGCGCTCCCAGAAGCCGTTCTTGATGGCTTCCTCGGCGAGGTTCTGCGAACGGACGCCGAACTCGTCCATGTCCAGCCGGGTCACGCCCTTCAGACGGGCGAGGTTCTCGGCGGTCTGGCCCATCGAGATGTACGCGTCCGGCACGAGGCCGTCCTCGCGCGGGTCGTGCCAGGAGGTGCCCTCCTGCTCCGCGACGGCGGCGGTACGTGCCTCGGCCTCCGCGAAGAGCGGGTTGCGCGTGTCCGGCAGCGAGTCCGAGTTGCCCTTGGTGAACCGGGACACCATCTCGACACCGGCCGAGATGAAGACGTCGCCCTCGCCCGCCTTGATGGCGTGCAGCGCCATCCGGGACGTCTGGAGCGACGAGGAACAGTAACGGGTGACCGTGCAGCCCGGCAGGTAGTCCATGCCCATCTGTACGGCGACGATCCGCCCGAGGTTGTTGCCCTGCTCGCCGCCGGGCAGACCGCAGCCGAGCATCAGGTCGTCGATGTCCCGCGGGTCGAGGCCGGGGACCTTGGCCAGCGCGGCCTGGATGATCGTGGCGGTGAGATCGTCGGCGCGCAGTTCCTTGAGGGAGCCCTTGAAGGCGCGTCCGATGGGGGAGCGGGCGGTCGAGACGATGACGGCTTCCGGCATGACGACTCCATTGGCGTTACGAGGGGCTGCTGGGCGTTTCGCTTCTTGCAGGCGGACCTGCTTGGGAAGTTACCCGTACGTATGCCCCCGGTCACGGGTGTCGCGGTGTGACTCGGGCCGCACTTTTCTAAGCGCTTGCTCACTCGGTGCCGGACGCCCCGGCCGCCGGGGGCAGCCGGCCCCTTGCCTCCAGCCACGCCCAGTACATCCGCGCCCGCTGCGCCTCCGCCCAGTACGCCTTCGTGAGCGTGTCGAGCAGCGCGGGCGCGTGTGCGGCGAGGGGGCTGTGGGCCGCCCACACCAGCCGTTGCCGCACGCCCATCGGATCGCCGGTCAGCGGCCGTACGACGACACCCTCGCGCTCGGACACCAGCGGGTGCGCGAGGGCGACCCCGTGGCCCTGTCCGACCAGCGGGAACACCACGCTCGCGCTCAGCCGCTGCACCCGGCGCGGGGTGAACCCGGCCCGCCGGCACGCGGCCCGGAACTGCGCCCGCATCCGTACGTCCTTGTTCTCCCCGGCCAGCCAGGCCTCGCCGGACAGGTCCCGGAGCGGGATGTCGGGGCGGTCGGCGAGCGGGTGCCGTTCGGAGATCAGCACGAAGACGGGTTCCACGGCGAGGAGGGCGTCGCCGATTCCGGGGCGCAACGCGAGCTCGTACTCCGGGTAGTCGACGGCCAGTCCGAAGTCGAGGCGGCCGGTGGCGAGCAGTTCGAGCTGCTCCTCCTCCGTGTCGCAGGTGTGCAGGGTGATCTCGGCCCGGGGCAGCAGTCGGCGCGCGGTCGTCACCAGTACGGCGGTGAGCGGGCCGGGGACCGAGCCGAGCCGCACGGCGGTCAGGTCGGAGTCCTCGGGGCCCCGCTGCCGTATGTCCCGCAGGAGGTCCTCGTGGGCCGTGAGGATGCCGTGCGCATGCGCCAGCACCAACGCGCCGAACGCCGTGGGCCGGGAACCGCTGCCGTCCCGTACGAACAGTGCCCCGCCCAACGATCGCTCGATGCGCCGGAGTTGGGCGCTCAGCGCGGGCTGGCTGAAGCCGAGGGCCGCGGCGGCACGGGTGAGGGAACCGGTGTCGGCGATCGCGTTGAGGACGCGTAAGTGGCGGATCTCCAGATCCATAACCCGATGTTATGGGCGGTTGGGAGTACCCGGAAGATCGCCTCCGGCGGAACAGTCGGTCGCAACCGGAGTCACGACCGTCACCACCGCAGCAGTGGAGGCCGTATGTCCCGCATGTCCCGAAGACTGGTCGGCGTACTGACAACTGCCCTCCTGGTACAGGGAGTTGCGGCGGGCACGCCCGCGACCGGAGCCACCGGCGCCACGGACACGGCCGTCGCCTCCGACTGGACCCACGGACCCGGACAGCAGGCCGCCACCCACCGGGTCACGCTCGTCACCGGCGACCGCGTGGACCTGTCGGGCGACGCCGTGGCCATCGAGCCCGGGGCAGGCCGCGAGTCGATGGGCTTCCACCAGTTCGAGCGGGACGGTCACCAGTACGTCGTCCCCAACGACGCCCTGCGCATGGTCGCCGGCGGCCAGGTGGACGACCGGCTGTTCGACGTGACGGGACTGGTCGCGGCCGGCTACGACGACGCGCGTACGGCCGTACTGCCCGCGATCGTGACGTACGCCGACGCGACGCTCGGCAGCCGCAGTCTGCGTGCCACGGACGGCGCCCGGGTGACCCGCGCCCTGCCCTCCGTCGACGGCGCCGCGGTGGCCGTGACGAAGGAGTCGGCGGCCACCTTCTGGGACGGGGTGACCGCGGGCAGCCGTACGACCGGACTGCGCGCGGCGAGCGGTATCGCCAAGCTCTGGCTGGACGGCAAGCGGCAGGTCAGCCTGGACCGGAGCGTGCCGCAGATCGGCGCGCCCGCCGCCTGGCAGGCCGGGTACGACGGCACGGGCGTCACGGTCGCCGTCCTGGACACCGGCGTGGACGCCACCCACCCCGACCTGGCCGGACGGATCAAGGAGGCCGTCAACTTCACGGACGCGCCCGACGCCGACGACACCGTCGGTCACGGCACGCATGTGGCGTCGACGGTCGCGGGCGGCGGGGCGAAGTACAAGGGGGTCGCGCCGGGCGCGTCCCTGCTGATCGGCAAGGTGTGCCCCGACCGGTCCTGCTCCGACTCGGCGATCCTGGCCGGGATGGAGTGGGCAGCGCCCCGGGCGCAGGTCGTCAACATGAGCCTCGGCGGTGACGACACCCCGGGCGAGGACGTCCTCGAACAGGCCGTCAACACGCTCACCGAGGAGACCGGCGCCCTCTTCGTCCTCGCCGCGGGCAACGACGGCAGCGCGGACGGCTCGGTCGACTCCCCGTCCACCGCGGACGCCGCGCTCTCCGTGGGCGCCGTCGACAAGCAGGACGTCATGGCCTCCTTCTCCAGCCGGGGGCCGCGCGAGGACGGCGCGATCAAGCCGGAGATCACCGCACCCGGCGTCGACATCGTGGCGGCAAGGGCCGCGCACGCGGGCAGCGACTACGTGGAGGTCGAGCCCGGCTACACCTCCGTCTCCGGCACCTCCATGGCGACCCCGCACGTCGCCGGAGCGGCGGCTCTGCTCGCCGGGCAGCACCCCGGCTGGCGGGCGGCCGAGCTGAAGGCGGCCCTGATGGCGTCGGCGACGGCCACCTCCGGCGCGAACGTCAACGCGCAGGGCGCGGGAAGGGTGGACGCGGCGAGGGGCGTCCGGCAGTCCGTCCTCGCCAGCCCCACCGCTCTGCCCCTGGGCACCCAGGCGGCCCCGGCCGACGACGACATACCGGTGGTCAGGACGGTGACGTACCGGAACGAGGGCGCGGACCCGGTGACCCTGGACTTCGCGGCGAAGGTGACCGGCCCCGACGGTGCTGTTTCGCCGGCCGGCATGTTCACGGTCACCCCGGCGCGTGCGACCGTCCCGGCGGGCGCGGCGACCACGGTGACGGTGACCGCCGACACGCGCGTGCAGAGCGGCACGGGGGTGTTCGAGGGCGCGCTGGTGGGCGCGGACGCGGCGGGCGGGGTCTCGGTCCGCGTACCGCTGACGATCACGAAGGCCACTCCCACCCACAAGCTGACGGTCAAGGTCGTCGACCGGGCGGGCAACCCGGCCGCCGACTACTGGACCAACATCTTCAGCCTGGACGGCTCGGTCTACCGCTTCGTGTACGACCCCTCCGGCTCGGGCACGGTCTCCCTCCCGGCCGGCCGCTACACCGTGGACGCGTCCGTCATCACGCCGTCGGACGGCAGTACGACGATCCTGGCCCGTCCCACCCTCACGGTGACCGGCGACAGCGAGATCGTCCTCGACGCCCGCGAGGGCACCCCCGTCTCGGCGACCCTCCCCCGCAAGGACGCGAGCCTGCGCCTCGCCTCGGTCGGCTTCCGCCGCGAGTTCACCACCGGGGTGGGCTTCGGCGTCCGGGCCACCGCCGACTCCTTCGGCAAACTGTTCACGGCCGCGCTGGGCGACGACGTGGGCCCCGGGGAGGGTGCGCTGGTCGCGGACGTACGCGGCTTCTGGGCGAAGAAGGGCGCGGACGGCACGTACAACGACTCGCCCTACGAATACGTGCTGGTGTGGTTCGAACGGGGCCATCTGCCGACGGACTTCAGCCGGGTGGTGCGCCAGAGCGAACTGGCGACGGTGAACCAGCAGTACTACTCGGTGACTTCGGCGACTCCGGATGGTCCGTCGAGGGCGTTTCAGCACCACTTCGGGTTCCCGCCGGAGGGCGGGAGCGCGCTGTCCGCGGGCGCCATCTGGTTCGACACCCCTGGCCACCGCCGGACCGTCTACTACAAGGCCGACGACGCGATGTGGGAGACCCGGTACAACCAGTACGCGGCAGACGGCGCCTTCCAGACCCAGTTCTTCTCGAACCACGAGACCTACGAGCCCGGCAAGCAGTACACCGTGACCTGGCAGAAGGCGGTCCCCGGCCCGCGCTTCGGCCGCACGACCTTTGTCGCCCGCGACGGCAACCGCCTCTCCTTCAACGTCCCCATGGCCGGCGACCAGGCGGGCCACACCGGCTATTCGCTGTACGACACGAGCAGGGTCGCCTTCTACTACGGCGACCAGAAACTCGTAGAGCTCGACTACCCCTGGTCCGACGCCTCGGGCACCGTCCCGGCGGCCGAGTCGACCTACCGCCTGGAGTACTCCGCCGAGCGCAGTGCGGCCAACGGCGGCTTCGGCCTCGGTACGAGCATCAGCGGCTCGTGGACCTTCCGGTCGGGCGAGGTGAGCGGGCACGCGGCCCTCGGGCTGTCGGCGTTCGACTTCGCACCGGTCGTCGACCGGACCAACACGGGCGCCCTGCCGGTCGTCCCGATGCGGCTCGTACGGCAGCCGGGGGCGGCTCCTTCGGCGGTGCGGTCGGTGGCGGTGGAGGTGTCCTACGACGACGGGCAGAGCTGGCGGAAGGTGCGGCCGGTGAAGGTCGGGCGGGATGCGTGGGCGGTGCCGCTGCCGGGCGGGCGGCCCGCGGGCGGGGGTTACGTGTCGCTGCGGGCGAGTGCGGGGTTCGCGGACGGGGGAGCGGTGGAGTACCGGGTGATCCGGGGGTACCGGGTGGGGTGAGGAGCGTGTCGCCGCCGAGATCGTCCTTGGCGATGGCGATGGCGATGGCGATGGCGATGGCGATGGCGACGCTAGGCCGAGCCGGACGGTGAGGGGGACGGGGAGCCCAGGTACGCCCGGTCGCAGTGGGACCAGTCACTGAAGTCCCCTGCACGCTTGTACAGGCGGTACGCGGCCTGGATGTTCCACTCCGGCTCCAGGGCGGTGCGTGGTGTGCCGCCCAGCTCCCGCAGTCGCGCGTCGGAGATCTGGAAGACGCCCCAGTTCCTGGTGCCGTTGGTGTTCGGCAGGATGTGCAGCGGATCGAGGAACGACTGGCAGTCGGCGACGGCGACCGCGCGATCGGGCTTTTCCAGGAACACCTCACGGATGCGCTGCCGTACCTTCTCCGGCGACCAGGTGTCCATCCGTGCCTTCTGCGCGTGGAGCGCCTCCTTCGTCTGCTCCCCGACCACCCCGTTGACGGTGATGCCGGACAGCACCTGGAAAGCGGTCACGCGTCTCAGCGTTTGCGGTCCGAAACTGCTGTCCACGTCGATGTCGGCCCCCACCCGGGCGAGGAGTCGCTGCACCTCCCGTACGCAGGCGTCCTGCTGGCCCATGCTCACCGTCTCGGCGCACGCGTCCGAGAAGAGGAGACGGCTGTCGTTCTTCGGCAGACTGTTCGCTCGGGGCGTGTTGTCCGAGACGGCGGCCCACACCCCCGTCGCGAGTGCCAGGGCGCTCGCCCCGAGGATTATTCGGCCCCGTCGGTACCGGAAGCCGCCCCGGGCGGGCGCTGCCGGCGTTGGTGTGGGTGTGGGTGTGGGTGTGGGTGTGGGTGCGGATGCCGGTGCGGGTGTGGGTGTGGCGTCCGACGCCGAGGCCGGGTCATGGGTCGGTTGCGGGTCCGGGTCCGGGTCCGGCATGGGCTCGGGGCCGGCCCCTGCGGATGTCGGCCGGCCGGCGTCCGCGAGAGCCCATAGCCGGTGCAGGCGTCTCAGTTCCTCACGCGAGGCTCCGCAGGCCGTGGCGAACTGGTGCGCGGAGCCGTAGTCCTGCGGGACATAGGAGCCCGAGCAGTACCGGTGAAGGCTGGAACTGCTGATGCCGGTCTTCTGGGCGAGCGCCTCGTAACTGAGATCCGCACGATCCTTCAACGCCCGCAAACAGGCCGCGAATCTCTCGAACTCCGCACTGTGCGTCACGAGAACACCCCTCCAGGCAACCGTGGTTGTAGCGGCCGGATCCTAGTCCCCTCCGCTGTGCTTGTCCCACACCCGTCCCACACTCCTCGAACACACCACGTTCACGCAGGTCGTCCCATCCCAACGTCCCATCCCGGGCCGACTCGTTGCCGTCGGCGGACGTCCCTTGCCAGTGTCTGCGGCGTTCGGCGGGGGAAGGGCGGCGCGGTGAGAGAGCCGCGCCGTTCCCGTCCCTCTGCGAGCCGATCCGTAGCACCACCGACTCAAGGAGAAGTCCATGAACAAGCTCTGGGCAGCGCTCGCTACGACGGGCATGATCGGTGCCTCACTGGTCGCTCTGGCGCCGGCGGCCTCCGCTGCGGCCCAGGCGTGCGTCACCACGACCATCACCACGGGCTACCGCACGTACTCGGAGACGGCGACGAAGTCGTCCACGAGCACCTGCAGCGACCTCAACCTCACCTACGCGAACGACACGTCGTTGACCGGCTACGACTGTTACCGCGGTATGTACCGCAACTCGGCGGGCACCTGGTTCCGAGGCGCGTCCGGCTGGCACTGCCTCGACGACGGCAGCTACGCCGTGGACACGCAGCTCCTGCTGACCGACCTCAACGATGGCACCACGTTCGGCGTCGAGAGCTACTACGACGGGACCGACTACGTGAACATCACGCACTAGTCCTCCCGACCGTGTCCGGTGGGGCCGCCAGGCGGCGGCCCCACCGGACAGGGACACGGTCACGGACGCGTACACGGCGTCCGTCCCACCGTTTGCGAAAGAGAAAAAGAAAGAGAAGGGGAAGGCTCCTGATGGCCGGACCGACCCGGACAGCCGCAGTACCGCCGCGCACCGTGCTCACACTCGTCACGCTGATCACTCTCGTCGCGTGCGCAGCCGGCTGTTCGAAGCCGTCCGCCTCCCCCGCCGGAGGCGATCCGGCTGCCGCCACGTTCCGGGCCTCGCCCGTGACCTACGACGTGCCGGTGGACCTCACGCCCGCCGTACTGCCGGTGACCGGCGCCGAGTCCCGGTGGTCCCAAGGTCTCGACGCCTTCGGCGAAGCGGTCGCCGACGGCGAGATCCGCGACTGCGTGGAGTCCCGAGGCGAGGAGATGCCGGACCTGGCGCCGCTCGCCTTCACCAGATACATGGACCTGCCCGACCTGGAGTTCATCCGGAGCCACGGCTTCGGATCGACCGCGGTTCCGGTGCCCTCCCCCGAACCCGCCGCGTCGCAGGACTCTCCGGAGCCTGAGCTGATGCGGCGTTGCCTGGCAGCGGGCCAGACTGTTCTGAACGAGTTCCGGGCGCTCTACGGTCCGCTGCGGATGTCCTGGTTCAAAGTGATCGGCAGCCTCGGATCCGATGAGTCGGTCGCCCTGGCCTACCGCGCCTTCCCTTCCTGCCTCGCACAGCGGGGTGTGCAGGTGAAAAGCGAGAGCAGGTTCTTCGGGCTCGTGGACCAGCGGCTCGCCGCCGGCGGAACCGACATGGACCTGGCCGCCGACTACGCGACCTGCATGGCCCCGGTCGAAGCCGTCCGCGAGCCGCTGCGCGAGGAGCTGCGGACCCGGTTCGTCACCGACCACCGCCAGGAAATCGAGGAACTGACGGAGAAGCTGATGCCGCGGGTCCGGCAGCTGGCGGCCCGCTACCAGGTACGGCTCTGCTTCCCCGCTCTCGAACAGGCCGGTGCGGACGTCACGGAGACCGCTCACTGACCCGGCGCGCGCTCCGGACACCCTCCCTTGCGGACAGCGCTGCTCGGTCATGTCACATCGGTGCCCTTCTCGTACAACGTCTGCGCCCCCACGTGAGTCTGACGGTGCGACATGGGCTGGTGCGGCCGTTCCACATCGCAGTGGCGGCAGCGCAGTGCCGATGCAGTTGGCAGGGAGAACCGATGGGGGTGGGACGCGTGAGACGCACGACTCTGCGTACGGTGTCGAGAGGGAAACGGGCGAGGGGCGGGATCGTCTCGGTCGGGGCGGCCTTGGCCGTCGTGGCCGGGCTGCTGCAGTTCGCGTCCCCGGTGGCCGTCGCGGCGGTTGGTCAGGACATGCCGACCATCACGATGCCGGGCGCAAACCGGGTGGCGCCGCGGGAGGGGTTCCTGACCGCCGCCGACAGTTCCGGACATCTGGTCGCACCGAGGCCGTCGGACACCGCCTCCCCGGCCAAGTGGATCAGCCGCGACGGCTCGACCAGGCAGGTCCCGAGCCAGGTGTCCACGATCGCCCGCAACGGCGGCCTCGGGCTGGAGCGGGTCCCGGACACCCTGCAGGCGAGGAACGTGTTCGACATCCGGCACTACGCCACCAACAAGGTGGCGCGGTTCCGCCTGGCGGCCGATGACCGGGTCACCGAGGTCTTCGCCGAGAACCGGCTGCTGGTCGCCCGCGAGGTCGGCGGGAAGTGGACCCTCCGCCTGCTGGAGATGCCGGCGGGCGGCGGACAGCCGGTCGACCGGCCGGTGACCGGCCTGGCCGACGACTACAACGGGTGGGCGTACTCACCGGCGTCGGACAAGCGGGGAGCCGCGTTCGGGTACCACGCGGTCGGCGTCGGCAGCGACTCCTGGCGTACGGTGCTCCTCGACTTCGATTCCGCCTCAGTGACGTACGTGCCGGGCGGCGACTTCCCCTACCTGGAGTTCCCCCGCCTAGGGGCCGGCGACACGGTGAGCTTCTACGCCGTCGGCAAACAGCCCGGCGAACGCCACCTGTACGTCATCGACCGCGACCATCCGCAGGCCCCCGGGCACGTGGTCGACCTTCCGCAGTACGACCTCCAGGCCGCCCGCCCGATCGGCGGCTGGGTGCTGTACCCCGGCGCCGCCAACGAGGGGATCGTCGCCGTGCCGGTGACCGGCGACGGGCCGGCGCGGACGGTGCTGGCCGCCTCGTCACGGAACTTCGTCGACGGCGACGACGGCAGTTTCTTCATCGAGGGCGGTACGGACGCGGAGCACTGGACGGTCCAGCAGGTCACCCTGGGCGCGGACGGGGTCCCGGTCTTCAAGCCGGTGGGGGCGCCACTGCCCCCGGTCTCGGTGTACGAGGCAGGCGGCGTCGCGGTCGACCAGGGACGGGTGCTGCTCGGCAGCGAGCGGAACGACACGTTCCGCCCGTATCCCGGCACCGATCTCACCGCCTCCGCGCTCTCCCTGACAGCCGCCGGCAAGCTGACCGTCGCACCGCCGCAGAACCTGGGCGACCTCGGAACCACGAAGTCGGACCCCGTGTGGGGATCCGAGTGCTACGGGGAATGCCTGCGGTTCACCGGCATGGGTGAGGGCGGCATCAGCCGCCCGGCGTGGCAGATGGACATCGTGGCGGCGTCCGCCTCGTACACGGTGGAGAACTACGGCGACGGCAAGCAGGTGTGGAACGGGCGCAACTACCTGACCAGAGGCCCCTGGTCGGCCGCCGCCCTGTGGGGGAACACCCTGTGGACGGCCCGGACCATCTCGGGCAAGGCCGTGTTCGAGAGGTACTCACTGCCGTCGATGCGGAAGCTGGGCAGCCTGTCGGTCAGTTCCTGCCTCCCGTCCGATCTGCAAGTGGTCGGCCGGTACGTCTACTGGTCCTGCGGGCCGAACGGACAAGCGGTCGTCTACGACCAGGTCAAGCGGACGACGCAGACCGTGCCGCGGGGCTACGCGCGGCTGGCCGACGGCTACCTGGTCTCCCAGGACAACAAGGCCGGCAAGCTCCTGATCACCTATCTGAAGGGCGCGGTCCCCGCCGCCAAGGTCGGTACGAAGGAGCTGGGCCCGCTGGTGTCCCCGCCGTACGCCCCGGCCGACCGGCGCGGCCGGTTCTGGAACGTGGACCGGTTCGGCGGTCCGGTCGCCTACACGACGGCGTCCGGTGACGTGACGGTGAAGTGGCCGCAGGTGACCACCTCCCCGCTCGCGGCGACCGACGCCACCGTCCCCACCTCCGTCGACCCGCGCCAGGGCGTCGAGTTCAAGGGCGTCTGGCACCTGAACAAGCCGACCGCGAACTGGAAACTGACCGTCACCACCTCCACCGGCACGGTCGTACGGACCCTCACCGGCGGCCGGGCCCACGGGAAGATCGCCGTGACCTGGGACGGACGTGCCACGAACGGGACACTGGTCCGCGCCGGCACCTACCGGGTGACCCTGATCGCCCGCACCGCCAACGGCACACCCAAGAACGCGGTGATCCACGCCAAGCCGCTGACCGTGCGGTAGACGGAAGACGGCAGACGGGCCGCCACGGCCTGTACCGAGCCCGCTCACCCCTGCCATCGGACCCGGTGGCAGGGGTGGGGCGGGCTCAGTTCTTGACGGCTTCCGCGATCCGCCGGGCGGCCTGGGCAGGCGTGAGGTGTGTGGTGTCGACGACCTCCGCCTCGGCGTGCAGCCAGGTGCGGGCCGCCTCGGCGTAGGGCTCGAGGTATGTGAGGCGGAACGGGGAGTTGGGGCCGAGGACGGTGTCGCCCGCGATGCGTCCCCGGAGAGTGTCCTGGTCGGCGTGGAGGACGAAGTGCCGTACAGGGATGGCGTGTTGGGCGAGACCAGTGCTGATCTCGCGCCAGTACGGCTCGACCAGGACGGTCATGGGGATCACCAGGGTGCCTCCGGTGTAGTCGAGCACACGGCGGGCGGTCTCGACGACGAGGGGCCGCCACGGAGGCCAGTGCTGGAAGTTGTCCGTCTCGGGCAGTCCTGGCGTGATGTCCATGAGCGTCTCGCCGACCTTCTCGGCGTCGAACACCCGTGAATCCGGGATCAGTTGCTGTACGAGCGCACTGGTCGTCGTCTTGCCCGCGCCGTGCGTGCCGTTGAGCCATACGATCATGCGCCCTGACGCTAGCGCGTGCTCTGCGGGGCGCGGGCACGGGCCCGGGATGCCTCCCGGGCTGCCCGCGCCGCCCTCGTCGCCGTCAGCCGCTCGACACGCCCCCCGGAGTGGGTGCCGGGTCCGTCGCCGGTACCCGCCGCCGCTTCCGGCGCTTGAGAAGGGCCCAGGGGCCCCGGGGGCCGGTCGGCATCGCCGCCGTGACCTCGGTGCCCGCCTCCGACGCGGCCTCCGCCGCTGCCCGTGCCACCGGCAGGAAGCCCTCGCGGCGGGACACGTCCGGACGCTCCTCGTCCGCCGGCCACAGGCCCAGGGCCGCGCACACCGTCGGGAGTACCGCCATCGCCGCCGTCGCGTAGCCCTCCGCCGACGGGTGGTAGTTGTCCGGGCCGAACAGCTCGCGCGGGTTCGCCTCGAACTCGGGGCCCAGCAGGTCGCCCAGCGACACCGTGCGGCCCCCCTGCTCCACGACCCCGATCGTCTGCGCCGCCGCCAGATGCCGGGACGCCCGCCGGGCCAGCCAGCGCAGGGGCTGCTGGACCTGCTCGACGGTGCCCAGGTCGGGACAGGTGCCCACGACCACCTCCGCACCGGCCGTGCGGAGGCGTCGTACCGCCGAGGAGAGGTGGCGGACCGAGCGGGTCGGGGGCATGCGGTGTGTGACGTCGTTCGCGCCGACCATGATCACGCAGATGTCCGGGATCCAGTCGGACGCCGAGACGGTCAGTGCGACCTGGCGGTCCAGGTCGTCGGACTGGGCGCCGGGCTGGGCCACGTTGCGCAGCTCCACCGGGCGTTCCGCGACCGCCGCCAGGCCCGACGCGAGCAGTGCGCCCGGGGTCTGGCGGGGCCGGTGGACCCCCTGGCCGGCCGCCGTGGAGTCGCCCAGCAGGACGAGTCGGAGCGGAGGTTCACCGGGGGTGGCGTACCCGCGTCCGTAGAGACCGTCCGCACTCGGTGGGTGCGGACTGCGGCCGTTGCCCACCTGCCGTCTCGCCATCCGTACCTCGGCCAGCACCAGTCCCACGGTCGCCGCGCTCACCAGGCCGATCCCGCCGCCGCCGTACGCCGCGCCGGCTGCGATCCGCCGGGCCACTCTTGCCCTGGACATGCTCGTCATGCGTCGCCGCCACCTCCTCGTAGCCGTACACCCAGTGCTTGCCCCGTACCGACCGTCCGCCAATCGTTACGTGAGGTGAATGCCGAGGAGGAGCCTTAGGCTGGCCGCACCAATGACAACCACTTTTATGTGCGGCAACCGGAGACAACGGTGCAATTCCACGACTCGATGATCAGCCTCGTCGGCAACACCCCGCTGCTGAGGCTCAACAGTGTGACCGCGGGCATCCAGGCGACCGTCCTCGCGAAGGTCGAGTACTTCAACCCCGGCGGCTCCGTGAAGGACCGCATCGCCCTGCGCATGATCGAGGCGGCGGAGGAGAGCGGAGAGCTTCGGCCCGGCGGCACGATTGTCGAGCCGACCAGTGGAAACACCGGTGTCGGGCTGGCCATCGTGGCCCAGCAGAAGGGCTACCACTGCATCTTCGTCTGCCCGGACAAGGTCTCCACCGACAAGATCAACGTGATGCGTGCGTACGGGGCCGAGGTCGTCGTCTGCCCTACGGCTGTTGACCCCGAGCACCCGGACTCGTACTACAACGTGTCCGACCGGCTCGTCCGCGAGACGCCCGGCGCCTGGAAGCCCGACCAGTACTCCAACCCCCACAACCCCCTCTCGCACTATCACTCCACCGGCCCCGAGCTGTGGGAGCAGACCGAGGGGCGGATCACCCACTTCGTCGCCGGTGTCGGCACCGGGGGGACCATCTCCGGGACCGGGCGGTATCTGAAGGACGCCAGTGACGGGCGCGTCCAGGTGATCGGCGCCGACCCGGAGGGGTCCGTGTACTCCGGCGGGTCCGGGCGGCCGTACCTCGTCGAGGGCGTGGGGGAGGACTTCTGGCCCACCGCCTACGACCGGACCGTCGCCGACGAGATCGTCGCCGTGTCCGACAAGGACTCCTTCCAGATGACCCGGCGGCTCGCCAAGGAGGAGGGCCTGCTGGTGGGCGGCTCCTGCGGGATGGCGGTCGTGGCCGCGCTGCGGGTCGCCGAGCGGCTCGGCCCGGACGACGTGGTCGTCGTGCTCTTGCCGGATGGCGGGCGCGGGTACCTGTCGAAGATCTTCAGCGACGAGTGGCTGGCCTCCTACGGGTTCCTTGAGGAGGCGCAGCCGACCGCAAATGTCGGGGACGTGCTGAGGCGCAAGGAAGGCGCCATCCCCAGCCTGGTCCACATGCACCCGGATGAGACGGTCGGCCAGGCAATCGAGGTGCTGCATGAGTACGGCGTCTCGCAGATGCCGGTCGTGAAGCCGGGGGCTGGGCACCCCGACGTGATGGCGGCAGAGGTGGTCGGTTCCATCGTCGAACGGGACCTCTTGGACGCGCTCTTCACACAGCGCGCCGCCCTCACCGACCCGCTGGAGAAGCACATGTCGCCTCCGTTGCCGCAGGTGGGATCCGGTGAGCCGATCGCAGATCTCATGGTGGTCCTGGGCGGCGCGGACGCGGCGATGGTACTGGTCGAGGGCAAGCCGACCGGAGTCGTGACCCGGCAGGACCTCCTGGCGTACATGGCGCGCGCGGAACATTGACGCGGACGGGGGTGCCGACCTCGGCCCGCGGCAGTCGTCAATCGGCCCGTCGGGGTACCGGGGCGTCCGCAGGTGAGGGCGGCATCCCCGCAGTGAACCTTCAGGTCACACCACGGGAGTGATCTGAAGGAGTGCGGGATCGAACGGGGCGCGGCGCGATCGACTGGGCGGGAACGGCAGGACGACTACCGATTGCAGGACTGTGCTGATCGCCGTCCGCCGCTGCTCAAGGCTCATCATGGGCCAGCGCGACGAGTCCCGGCCGCCCAGAGCATCCTGCAGGTTCCGGTGATGCTTCTCTCGAGCCGTTTCCAGCCCGGAGATCCGGGCCTCGAGGTCGGATGTCTTCCGCAACAAGTCGTCGTCGGCCGGAACGCCTGTGCCGAGCTGTCCTTCGAGAGAATCACGTCTCCTGACGAGGAACTGCATCAGCTCCGTACCGGCCCACTCCGGCTGCTCGGAGCCGATGGCGATGTGGCGCTCGTCGAGCATGGAGAGAACAACTTCCTCAAGGTGACGGTCGACGTCACGGACACTGCGTGCAGTACCTGCGCAGTCCAAGGCGGTACACACATATACGGCGTTGTCGGGGTTCTTCTCGGTCGGCCGGGCGCAACCGCCCATCTTGGAGTTGCACGGAGCGCCGTCCTTTCGAACAGCGCCGCAGCGCAAGTACCCGCTGAACAGGTACGTGCGGAAGGTCTGAGGCTCTCTTCCTGGAGGCGGGCTGCCGTTCGTCAGGCGGGTGCCTCGTTTCGAGCCGCGCTGCCGGGAGAGTTCCACCAGTGCTTGCCACTCCTCGACGGTCGCGGGGGCGTCCCACTGGCCGACGACCGGCGAGCGAGTGGTGGGGTCTCGGACAAGTTCCCCATGAATGGCCCGGTATCCGCACATCACGGGGTTGGTCAGGGCTTGGCGGACAGTCGCTCCGCTCCATCGTTTTTCCGACGCGGTGGGGATGTCCCGGGTATTCAGCCCCCTGGCGATGTCGTTCCAACTCGTTCCGCGCAGCGCTGATTCGATCATCTCCCGCAGGACAGGCCACTCTTCGGGATCCTTGCGCATATTGATCTTGAGTCCCGACCGGGGATCCGGTGGAAGCCAGCCGAAGCGTCTGCGTCCGCCGGGAGTCCCGCCGTCGAGGGCGCGTCGGCGGATATGGCGCTCGATACGCTCCTTGGTCCTCCACACTTCGCCGTCGCTGGCGACCGCGTCATCGGCGCTGTGCTTCGAACGAAGGTCGAAAACGGCTTGCCGCTCGATGAACAGTCCCTCTTCGGTGACAGTGACAGCCTGGTGAACTCCGGCGAAGTCCGAGGTCAACCGCCACACTCGTTCATGTTCCGTGGCGATGAGGGCCTGGATCGGAAATCCCTCGGTCGTTCTCCGGCAGTGGAGTGCGTCGACCATCTCCGCGAACGCCGGTCGTACGACAGCCGGTTGCACGGCCGTCAGGCCGTTGTCCTCATAGAACTTGACGATGGCCACTCCGAACGCGGCGGCTGTCTCGATGTTCTCCTCGTGCTGGTGGCGAATCCCTGTCCCGGCCTCGCGTCCCTTGGCCTGGACGGCGGATCGTGTGCTCTGGTCGGCGCTGATCCGGGCGTAGTCCACTCCGGGTATCCGACCGCTGAGCCACTCCTCGAAGGTCTGGCCGGCTTCCAGAGCAGAGGTAAGCGAGGGATTGAGGAAACTCCTGGACCAGCCGGGCATGCGAGTACCCCTTCGAGGGCGGATGACTTGTTCGGTCTCCTCGAAATATGCAGGTGGAAGACGGGGTTCATGAGTGGATGGCCGATTGGTTCCGCATATCGGGTGAAGAGGGAAATCGCTGGTTGACGTCTTGGTCGGGGTAACCGGAGTTCGTGGAAGTGGTACGAGGGCGTCACGTCCGCGCAGCACACGCTTAACACGGGTCCGGCACATTAGTGGATGTCGGCAGGGGCGGGAGCGGCTCCCCGCCCAGGCCGGCACAGAAACGGCGTCACGGACCTCCGGAGCGGCTCCCGGACCTCCACCGACGCCTAGGACGCGCCAGCCCGGCCCTGACCCGGCCCGCGTCCCTCGCGGGGACCGCCGTCGTCCCGCCCTCCCGGCAACGGGGGGTGCGGCGGTCCCCGCGCAAACCTCCCCCTTGCGCCTAAGCGGCGCCGCTCTCGCGTAGGGGGCTGGCCGCCGTTGTGGTTCCTCAATTGATGGTGGCGGTTGTCTGCTCCGGAAGACGGATGCGGCGGCCTATTGGCGTTGGGGGTGGGTCAGTCCTCCCAGGCGCTGTCCTGTCGGGAACCTCGGCTCCGGTTCCTGCCGAAGAGCCAGGCGGAACTGCGGGCCGCCTGGACCGCGTTGACGCCCACGATGCCGGTCCAGGCGACCAGTAGGCCGGGCAGTTCCGCGATGCCGCCTCCGATGGCGGACAGGGGTACCGCCAGCACCAGCGAGACGATGCCGAAGCCGAAGCGCTCGCCGAAGGAGTCGGTGGATTTGGGCCCGCGCGAGTCGCGCGCCACCACCATCTGCTGTTCGGCGAGCTGCCGCCGTACCCGGCGCTCCACCGAGCCGTCTATCCGCTGGTCGACCTTCTCCAGGAACGAGTCGACCAGCGCGGACTCGTACTCGTCGCCCAGCTCCCTGCGTGCTTGCAGGGTGGCGTTGAGTTCCTTCTTGAGGTCGGCGTCGTGCGCGCCCGTGGTGTCCATACCGGTCATGCACACCACGGTAGAGAAACGGCGTCCGGCCGGCACTGGGGTTAGCCCCCCTGTTGGCCCTGGGCCGGGCCCCAGGCCCAGGGAGGAGGGCGGATTCTTTGAGGCCGATGTTCAGGACGACTCGCGTGAGTGAGGGCCCGATGGCCCGGCAACTGTCTGCGCCGGTCCGGGCGGTGTCACCGGCCGCAGGCGCCCGCGTGGTCGCAGTACGGCTGCAGTTGGCTGCGCCCGCAACCGCACAGCACGACCCTGGTCTCGGCGCGCGGCCCTTGCCGCGTGTCCAGCGACAACTCGCCTCGCACGACCAGTTGGCCGGCCGGTGTCGGGGTGATCCGGGTGGGCCGGTCAGGAGTCTCCGTCCCGCCGTCCGCCAGTTCGTACTGCAGCGCACCCGTTGGGCAGCGACGTACCACCTCGGCCAGCCGGTCGGCCGGGACGGCGTCCGGCTGGATCCACGGGCGCCTGCTCGAGTCGAAGACCTCGGGCAGTCCGTTGACGCACTCGGCGGCGTGCAGGCAGCGCGTCGCCTCGAAGGTCACGGCGATGCCCTGCGCCTTGTACGCCTTCTTCTGGGGTTCGTCGCTCATGCCGGCCTCTCTCACCGTGTTTTTGGTCAGTCAGTCCTTGACCTTGCTCCGGGCCTGGTAGAGCAGGTCGGCGTACTCGGGGTGGCGGTGGATCCAGCCCGCGTAGAAGGGGCAGGTGGCCAGCACGCGCAGCCCTGCGGCGCGGGCCTCGTCGAGGGAGGTCCGGGCCAGCTCGGACCCCACGCCCTTGCCTTCGTGTTCCGGGGCCACCTCGGTGTGGACGAAGGCGATCAGTTCCGCCGTACGGATGTACTCCGCGAAGCCGGCCACGGCCGAGGCGCCGTCCAGCCGTGCCTCGTAGCGACGTGCTTCAGGCACGTCGATGACCTTGATGGTCGTCACGTGTTCTCCTCGTTCTGGTTGACGCGTCTACGACATCTATCAGGCCATGGGTTGATGTGTCTACTTTTCTGGGATCGGTCCGAGTGGCCCGAGCGGTCGCTCACCTCGCGCTCCGCGGGGTGAGCCTGATGTGGCGGATGACCTTTCGGTGGTGGGTGTAGGCGATGTGGAGGGCGCCGTCCGGTGTCTGCGCTATCGAGGGATAGGACAGTTCGCGGTTGAGGCCGTCGCGGGAGTTGTTGGTGAGGCAGTGGCCGTCGCCGGTCACGAGGTCGGCGCGCAGCGGCCAGGTCAGGCCGCCGTCGGACGAGAGGGCGAGGCTGAGCGGTGCGCGCGGGGCGCCCCAGAACGCGGTCGAGGGGGTCTGCCGTACGGCTGTTGTCACCGAGCCCTCCGGGGCCTTGCCGTCGGTGAGGCTGCCCGTGTCGTCGATCTCGTCGTAGAGGGAGACGCGGCGGGCGGTCGCGTCGGCGGCGCTGCTGTGGTTGTAGACGAGGGCCAGACGGCCGTCGGCCAACGGGACGTACTGGATCGAGGAGTTGTTGTTCGGCAGGTCCAGTGGCCGCGGCTCGCTCCAGGTGTCGCCGTCGTCCAGGGACACGGACCGGTGTACGGCGTCGGCGCGCCGGCTGCGGTAGAGGGCGAGCAGGGTGCCGTCCGGCAGCCGGTGGACGTTCATGTGGACCAGGCCCGTGGAGCCGGGCACGGGCTGCTCGTGCCAGGTGCCGCCCTCGTCGTCGCTGATCATGACGGCGCTGGTGTCGAGGTCGCCCGACCACTTCTCGCCGGGGGCGGTCCGGCAGCGGAAGACGGGCAGCAGCAGGCGGCCGGTGGGCAGGACGACAGGGGGCTGGCGGACGAAGACGCCGCCGGCGTCCGGGGTCGCGGGGAACAGGGTGCGGGTCGCCTCCCAGGTCGTGCCGTGGTCGTGGCTGACGCGCAGCCGTACCTCGGCGGTGTCCTGGTCTCCGCCTCGCTGGGCGGTGTGCAGCAGCCACAGGGCGCCCGAGGGCATGGGGAAGAGCACGGGGTTCTGCTCGGAGTGCGCCGGGTCGTCCGAGAGGCGGACGGGCTCCGTCCAGGTCGTGGTGCCGGGCGCGAGGCGCGAGAACCACACGCTGATGTCCGCCATGCCCTCCTGCGTGCCGCCGAACCAGACGCAGCCGAGGTCCCCGCCGGGCAGCACGGTGAGGTTGGCGGCGTGGCTCTGCACGGTCGGCGCGGGCAGCGTGGTGTCGGTTCGGTCGAAGCCGTCGAGGATTGGGTTCGTCACGGTGCCCCTCCAGGGGTTCCAGGGGTCCGGGCGGCGGTTGGGTGATGGTGGGGGGTCTGCTCCAGGTACGCCAGGTCGCACGCGACGGTCGCGAACGTAGAGCCCTCGGTGAGGCGGTGCGTCACAGTGCCCCTCCAGAGGTTCCAGAGGGCCGGGCAGCGGACAAGTGCTGGCGCGCGGTCTGTTCCAGGTGCACCAGGTCGCAGGCGACGGTCGCGAAGGTGAAGCCCTCGGCGAGGCGCTTGGCGGCGCTCGCGCCGTCCGGGTTGTGGATGCCGGCGGCGATTTCGGCTGCCGCCGCCGCCTCGCGTACGGTGCCGAGCGCGGCCTCGAAGGTGTCGGCCAGGGCCGGGTCGGTGGACGAGGCGCCGCCCAGGGCGATGCGCAGGTCGGAGGGGCCTACGTAGACGCCGTCGAGGCCCGGCGTCGCGCAGATCGCCTCGACGTCGGCGAGTCCTTCGGCCGTCTCGATCATGGCGAGGACGACGGTGGCGTCGTGCGCGTCGGCCGGGTCGGGGCCGATCCTCAGCGCCGAGCGCATCGGGCCGTAGGAGCGCCGGCCGAGGGGCGGGTAGCGGACCGCGGCCACGGCCTCGGCGGCCTGCGCGGCCGTGTCGATCAGCGGCACGATCACTCCGGTCGCGCCCGCGTCGAGGGCGCGGCCGATCGGGGCGGGATCGTTGGCCTCGACGCGGACCAGGCCGACGGCCGTGGAGCCCTGGCTGTCGATCGCGAGGAGGTTGTTGAGCATGCCGGAGTAGCCGAACAGGCCGTGCTGGGCGTCCAGGGCGACGTAGTCGTAACCGAGGCGGGCGATGCGTTCGGTGGCCACGGGTGCGTCCAACAGGCACCAGTAGCCGAGCAGTTGCTCGCGGGCGCGCAGGGCGGCGGTGAACTCCGCGGGGGTGGTCATGGGCAGGTGTTCCTTCGCGGGGGAGGGGAGAGGAGGGGAGGGGGCGTCGAAGTCGCTTACGGGGCTCAGCGGTTGTAGGCGGGCATGGGGCCGCGCAGGGCGGCGCCGACCTCGTCGCAGGCGGCGGTCACGTCGGGGGGCAGTGGTCCGGCCTGGGCCGCGGCGAGGTTGGCGCGCAGGTGGTCGGTGCGGGAACCGCCGAGCAGCAGGGCGTCGGTCGAGTCCCGGTCGAGGAGCCAGCGCAGGGCCAGTTCGGTGAGCGGGACGCCGAAGTCCTCGGCGATACGGGACAGTTCGGCGACCGCAGCGAACAGGCGCGGATCCCAGTAGCGCTGCCGGTACATGTCCGCGAGCCGGGAGTCGGCGAACCGTCCGGACTCGGGGGCCTCCTCGTAGCGGTGCCGTCCGGTGAGGAGGCCGCCGCCGAGGGGGTTGTAGACCATGGTGCGCAGGCCGGTGACGGCGGCGTACTCGACGTGCTCCTCCTCGATCCGGCGGGCGAGCAGGTTGTGCAGTTGCTGGGCCACGACCGGGCGTGGGGCGCCCATCTCGTCGGCGACGCGCACCAGTTCGGCGATCTGCCAGGCGGCGTAGTTGGAGACGCCGAGCGCGAGGACCTTTCCCTCGGCGACGAACTCGGCGACGGTGGCGAGGGTTTCGGCGAGGGGTGTGGCCCGGTCGGGCTGGTGCAGATAGAAGAGGTCGACGCGGTCGGTGCCGAGTCGCTTGAGGCTGCCTTCCAAGGCGGCCCGCAGGCCGGGGGCGGACAGCGGGGCGTGCCCTGCCTGGTCGGGGTGCGGTATGCCGGCCTTGGTGGCGAGCACGATCCGGTCGCGGTGGGCGGGGAGCAGCTCGGCGAGGATGCGTTCGCTCTCGCCGCCGGCGTAGCCGTTCGCGGTGTCCACGCCGGTGATGCCGGCCTCCAGCGCCGTCGCGAGCATGTCCGCGGCGCCGGCCCGGTCGACGGTGTCCCCGAACGTCATGGTGCCGAGGACGAGCCGGGACAGGGGCACGGGTACGTTCGGCAGGTCGATGCCGGTGGTCATGTGCCGGTTCCTTTGGTCACTTGCCGGTTCCTTCCGGTGGGGCGGTCAGGGGGTGTGGGGCGGGGGTGGCTCCGCGGTTCGTCTACCGCGGGCCGGTGGGGGCTGGTCGCGGCCACGCGGCGGTAGCCGCATATTCAACACAGCCCCGCGCCCCTTACGGGGCACGGTTCCGCGGCCGACTTCACCGGGCCCGGGTGCGGGGCTTGAGTCCCCGTATCGCCGTCGGATCAAGGGCGGCGCGGCGCAGCGCGCGGGTGTAGGGCTCGGCCGGGGCGGCGAGGACGTCGGCGGTGCGGCCGCGTTCGACGACCCGGCCCGCCTTCAGGACGACGACGTCGGTGCTGATCTCGCGTACGACGCCGAGGTGGTGGGCGATGACGATGTACGTGATGCCGGTCTCCTCGCGCAGTTCGCGCAGCAGATCGAGGACCTGGGCCTGCACGGACACGTCGAGGGCCGAGGTGGCCTCGTCGCACACCAGCAGGTCGGGTTCCGAGGCCAGGGCGCGGGCGATGGCGATGCGCTGGCGCTGTCCGCCGGAGAACTCGCCCGGCCGTCGTTCGAGTGCCGTCGCCGGCAGTCCTACGCGGTCCAGCAGTCCGGTGGCGCGACGGCGCCGTTCGGTGGAGTCCCGTACGCCCGCTACGCGCAGCGGTTCGGCCACGATCTCCAGGGCGGTCAGGTGCGGGGCGAGGGATCCGTAGGGATCCTGGAAGACCATCTGGACGCGGCGCCGCAGCGGCCGCAGGCGCCGCTCGGGCAGTGCGGCGAGGTCGGTGCCGTCCAGCACGATCCGCCCGGAGGCGGGCTTGAGCAGCCGTACGATCGCGCAGGCGATGGTCGACTTGCCGCTGCCCGACTCGCCGACGACGGCCAGCGAGCCGCCCCGGGGCACGCTGAAGCTGACGTGGTCGACGGCGCGTACGGGCCCGGCCGGCGTGGGGTAGTCGACGACGAGGTCCTCGACGGCGAGAAACGCCGACGCGTGGGCCGCCGCGTCGGGCGCGTCCGGTGTCGCTGCTGCCTGGCTCATCGGGCGGCTCCCTCGGCTCCCTGTGTGCTGTGGTCGTCGGGCCCGTCCTCGTCCCAGGGGCCGAGGCTCGGGACGGCCGCGAGCAGTTTCCCGGTGTACGGGTGTGCGGGCCGCTCGACGATCTGCTGGGCGGGCCCCGACTCCACGAACCGGCCCTCTTTCATGACGTGGATGCGGTCGGACACCAGCCGGGCGACGCCGAGGTCGTGGGTGATCATCAACATGCCGACGCCGGTGCGTTCCTGAAGGTCCATCAGCAGGTCGAGGACGCTCGCCTGGACGGTGGCGTCCAGGGCGGAGGTGGGTTCGTCGGCGACCAGCAGCTGGGGTTCGGCGGCCAGCGCGACGGCGATGAGGACGCGCTGGAGCATGCCGCCGGAGAACTGGTGCGGGTACGCCTTCCAGCGCGTCTCGGGCCTGCTGATCCGGACCTGGTCCAGCAGGTGGGTGCCGCGCTCGCGCGCCTCGGCCCGGGACAGGCCGGGGTGCCGCAGCCGCAGGGCCTCGCCGAGCTGCCGTCCGACGGTGTGGACGGGGCTGAGCGCGGTCATCGGGTCCTGGGGGATCAGGGAGACCGTACGGCCGCGCGCCCGCCGGGCCGCCCCGGGGTCGGTGACGATGTCCTCGCCGCCGATGCGGGCGGTGCCGGACAGCACGGCGAGTCCTTCGGGCAGCAGCCGCAGCACGCCCATCGCCGTGGTCGACTTGCCGGAGCCGGACTCCCCGATGAGCGTGACGGTCTCGCCGCGTCCGACGGTGAAACTCACGCCGTCGACGGCGCGGACCACGCCCCGGTGGGTGACCAGTTCGATCTGTAGGTCCTCGACGTCCAGCAGAGGGGCCGGTGAGCTGTCCTCGGTCATGGCTCAGGCTCCCTTCGCGGGCTTGGTCGTACGGATGCGGTCGCGCAGGCCGTCGCCCATGAGGTTGACGCCGACGACGAGGAGGGCGATGACCAGGCCGGGGAGGGTGACCAGCCACCAGGAGGTGGTGATGTAGTCCTGGCCGTCGGAGATGATGCGGCCCCAGGTGGCGAACGGCCGCTGGGGGCCCGCGCCCAGGAAGCTGAGGGCGCTCTCCAGGAGCACGGCCTGGGCGAGCAGCAGCAGGACCACCAGGCTCGCGGGGCGCAGGACGTTGGGGATGACGTGCCGTCCCAGGACCGACCAGCTGCGCATACCGAGCAGCCGGGCGGCCGCCACGTACGGTTTCTCGCGTTCGACGAGGACCAGGGAGCGGGTCAGCCGGGCCACCTCCGGCCACTGGGCGATCGCGATCACGCAGGTGATGACGGTGACCGACGGGCCGAAGAGGGCGACGACGAGCAGCAGCATCATCAGCAGGGGCAGCGCCATCTGCGCTTCGAGGAGCCGGCTGACGGCCGTGTCGATCCAGCCCCCGAAGTAGCCGGCCGCCGCGCCCGCGGCGATCCCGATGAGCCCGGAGACGACGACGGCGAGGACGCCCACGGTCAGCGACACCTGGCCGCCGTGCAGGACGCGGGAGAGCAGATCGCGTCCGAGCTGGTCGGTGCCGAACAGGTGCCCGTCGGTGAGCGGCGGCAGCCGGCGCCCCGCGAGGTTCTGGGCGTCCGGGTCCGGCAGCGGCAGCAGGCTCGCGAGGGCCACCGGCAGGGCGACCAGCGCGGTGCACAGGGCTCCCGCCCACAGCTTGAAGCGGGCGCCGCGCCGCTGCCTGGTGGCGGTGGCGCGGGCCAGGTGTCCGGCGGTGACGGCACTGGGCCGGGCGCTGCCGGCGGACGGGGTGAGCGTGGTGGACATGGTCAGGCCGCCTTTCCGAGTCGGACCCGCGGGTCGAGGAGCGGGTAGGCGAGGTCGACGAGGAGCTGGACGAGGATGGCGAGGGTCGCCGTGACCAGGACGGTCGCCTGGATGAGCGGGTAGTCGCGGGTCTCCAGGGCGCGCACGACGAGGGAACCGACGCCGGGCCAGCCGAAGACGACCTCGACCAGCACGACACCGTTGAGCAGAGCCGCGAAGCGGGTACCGACCGCCGTGATCAGCGGGACGGACGAGTTGGCGAGGGCGTACCGCCAGGTGAGGGCCCGTTCGGAGACCCCGCGCGAGCGGGCCACGGTGATGTACGGCGAGGCGAGTGCCGTGGTCATCTCGCGGCGTACGAGCCGTGAGACGAGGGCGAGTTGGAGGATCGCGATGGTGACGGTCGGCAGGACGAGGCCGCTCCAGGAGGTGAAGCCGGAGGCGGGCAGCACCGGCAGCAGCACGGCGAAGACGGTCAGCAGCATCACGCCGGTCCAGAAGTCGGGCATGGACTGTCCGGTGATGGTCAGGACGTTGGCGCCGAGTTCGCGCGAGGTGTCGGCGTGGCGGGCCATCCACACCCCCAGCGGGACCGCGACGGCCACGGTGACGGCGATCGCCGCGAGGGAGAGCGTGATCGTGTACGGCATACGGTCCAGGACCACGCCGAGAGCGGAGTCGCGGAAGGAGAAGCTGGTGCCGAGGTCGCCGCTCAGCAGGTCGCGCAGGAAGATCCCGTACTGGGTGATCAATGGCTTGTCGAGGCCGAACTGGGCGCGGATCCGCTCCAGGTCGGCGGTGGTGGCGCTGGGCGGCGCGTAGGCGGCGGCGGGGTCTCCGGGGGCGAGCCGGACCAGCACGAAGACCGTGGAGATGGTCAGGAAGATCGTCAGCAGGCTCTGGCCGAGACGGCGGGCGAGGTACTTGGTCACGGCTCAGCCCTCCAGTCGTACGGCGGTCAGGTCGTAGGAGTTGATCGGCAGCAGCCGGACGCCGTCGACGCGGGCGCGGCGGGCGAGCACGGTCTTCGGTACGAAGGCCCACATGGCCGGCCAGGTGTCCCAGACGGCGTGCTGGGCGGCGGCGAGTTTGCGGTCGCGGGTGGCGGGGTCGGTCTCGGTGGCGGCGGCGGACAGCTGCCGGGCGATGCGGGGGATGACGTAGCCCATGAACGCGTCACCGGTGCGCTCGTCCTCGGCGGTGCCCGCGTACATCGCCTGGAGCATGGTGGTGGCCTGGCCGGTGGTGCCGGGGAAGCCGTTGCCGATGACGTCCCAGTCGCCGCCCTTGCCCTGGCGCCACTTGAGGATGTCGCCGCCGGGCTCGAACTGCTGCAGGGTGGCGCGCACACCGGCCTCCTTCAGCATCTCCGCGATGGCCTCCATGACGGAGGCGTCCGCGGCGAACTCGCCCGACTCCCAGATGATTTTGATCCGTAGTCCGTCGGCGCCCAGGGAGCTGAGCAACTGCCGTGCCTGTGCGGGGTCGTGGGCGAAGCGGCCGGTGCGTTCGGCGCCCTGGAGACTGAGCGGGACGACTCCCTGGGCCTGCTCGGCCGAGTCGGTGAGGACGTCCCGGACGAGGGACTCGCCGTCGATGGCGTACGTCAGCGCCCGGCGCACCCGGGCGTCGGCCAGCGGATGCCCGCGCGGCTTGCGGAAGTTGTAGAAGAGCTGGCAGATCCGCACCCCGGCGGTCCGCTCCAGACGCACGCCGGGCAGCCCGGTGAGCTGTTCGGCGGAGTCGGGGGTGATGGTGTCGATGACGTCCAGTTCGCCGCTGCGCAGGGCGACGACCCGGCTCGACTCCTCCGGTACGAAGCGGACCCGGACCCGTTCGACGGGCGGCCGCCCGCCCCAGTACTCCGGAACGCGGGCCAGGGTGTACTCGCCCGCCCCGCTGTTGGCGCCGACCACCCGGTAGGGGCCGGTGCCGACGCCGGAGCGCAGTTCCTCGGGCCGGTTGTCCTTCGCCGGGGTGATGAGGATGTTGGCCATCAGCCGGTCCAGGATGGGCACCGGTTCGCGGGTGTGGAGCAGGAAGGTGCGGTCGCCCGTCGCCTCGACGTCGGGGAGTTCGGGGAACAGGCCGAGGATGAACGAGCCGGCGACCTCTCCGTACATCCGCACCGCGGTGGTCACGTCGTCGACGGTCACGGGCCGGCCGTCGGAGTAGCGGATCCCGTCGCGCAGGCGGACGCTCCAGGTGGTCGGCGCGGTCATCTCGAACCGGTCGGCGAGGACCTGGGTGAGCCGCATGTCCGGACCGATGGCGGTGAGGGCCTGACGCACGGCCCGCTGCACGGTCACCGCGGCGTCGAACTGGTTGAGCTTGTTGTCCAGGCTGACCAGTGAGCGGTTCAGCCCGAGCGTGAGGGTGCCGGGGCCGGGGGCGCCGGTGGGTCCGGCACAGGCGGCCAGCGGGGAGAGAGCGAGACCGGCGCCGCTCGCGGCGCCCCAGCGCAGCAGGGTGCGACGGCTGGGCGTCTCACTCGTCTCACTCGGAGGAGTTCGGGTCATCGTCGACCTCTCGGGGATTCTGTGCCGCGACCGGCTCGGGACGGCGCCCGGTCCCGCAGGAGGCCGTCGGGCGCCGTCGGTTTCTGTCGCGCCGGAAACCGTTCCACGGTTGCGCGGATCACGCAAGAGGTCTCGCGCACATCGCGCAGGGTGTGCCATCATCGAGCGCCGGGGCCGCCCCACACGCCCCCCTCGGCTCGACTACAGGTCCAGGAGGATGACGTGTCCTTCCCCTCCGCCTCCCCCTTCCGCGAGGTGACGGCACCGCGACGTGTCCTCGCCCTCGCCGACGACCTGTCCGGGGCGGCGGAGACCGCCGTGGCGCTCGGCGTGCCGGGCCGGATCGTGCTCGGTCCGGCGCCCTTGGACCCGCACGCGTACGGCGAGGCCGTCGTGGTCGACCTCGACTGCCGGTGCCTGCCCGCGGCCGACGCTGCCCGGCGCGTACGCGAGGAACTGCGAGCCGTGCCCCCGGACGTACTGGTGCTGAAGAAGGCCGACTCGCTGCTGCGGGGCAACCTCGCCGCCGAGACGGCCGCCTGCGCCGAAGGCACCGAGGGCGCCGAGGGCGGGCAGGGCATGGTGGTCGCCCTCGCCCTGCCCGCCCTCGGCCGCACGGTCCGTGGCGGTGTCGTCCATCTCGACGGCGTCCCCCTGCACACCACGGACGCCTGGCGGGCGGAGAGCACCGCGCCCCCGCCGTCGGTCTCCGCCGCGCTCGGGGACGCCCGCACGACGCTCGTCCCGCTGGAGGCGGTTCGGGGAGACGCGTTGCCCGCGGTGCTGCGCGCGGCGATCGGCGCCGGACGCCTTCCGGTGTGCGACGCCGAGACGGACGTCGACCTGGACCTGATCGCGGGGGCGGCGCTCGCCTGCGGGCCCGGCGTCCGCCTGACGGGCACGAGCGGCCTCGCCGCTGCGGTCGGCCGCCTGCTGAGGCGTACGGGCGGGGCGTCGGCCGCGACCACGGCGGGATACGCGACGCCGGCCCCGGCCGGGAGACGTCGGCGACAGCCCCTCCTGGTTGTCGTCGGGACCGCCGATCCCTCGGCGCCTGCGCAGATCGCGCAACTCACGGAGCGCGGCGCGCGCCATGTGTCCGTGAACCCGGACGTTCTGAACTCGGGCGTCATGGGACCCGACGTCAAGGACTCCGGCGTAGACGTCACCGTCCTCAGCATCGACAGCGGCCCGGGTGTCCGGCCCGGTTCGGCGCGCCGGCTGGTGTCCGCGCTCGCTCGCGTTGCCGCCGAGCGCGCGGGCGATGCCGACCTCGTCCTGACGGGTGGGGAGACCGCCCGCCGCGTCCTCGACGCGCTCGGCGTTCCCCACCTGGTGCCGCTCGGTCAGATCCAGCACGGCGCCGTCCACGCGCTCACACCCGACGGACGCCATGTCGTCACCCGGCCCGGCAGCTACGGCGACACCGACTCCCTGCTGCGGATCGCCACGGCGCTCCGGCCGGACCTCGCCCACCTTCCGCACCTCCCCGGCCTTCCTCATCTCCCCGCCCTTCCCCACCTTCTTCCCCCGCAAGGAGACCTCCCGGTGAACGCGATCCCGACCGCCGACAACCACCGTTCGCTGCCGCTCATCGCGGTGACCATGGGAGACGGCGCGGGCATCGGCCCCGAGGTGATCGTCCCGGCGCTGCTGCACCCGGACACCCTCGCCCGCTGCCGTCCCGTCGTCATCGGGGATGCCGGGCGGCTGCGGCAGGCCGCCGCGATCCTGGGCGTCGACTGCGACATCGTCTCCGTGACCGCCCCGGCGGAGGCCGAGTTCCCACCGGGCCGCGTCAACGTCGTCGACCTCGGTCTGCTCCCGGCCGACCTGCCCTGGGGCGAGCTGTCCGCCCTCGCCGGAGAGGGCGCCTACCAGTACGTACGGGTGGCCGCGGACCTCGCGATGAAGGGCGCCGTGGACGGCATCTGCACCGCGCCGCTCAACAAGGAGGCCCTGCACTCCGCCGGGCACCTCTACCCGGGCCACACCGAGTTGCTGGCCCACCTCACCGGTGTGGACGAGGTGTCGATGATGCTGTCGACGCCCCGGGTGAAGGTCATTCACGTGACCACCCACATCGGTCTGATCGACGCTATCCGGCGCATCGAGCCCGGCCTGGTCGAGCGCACGGTGCGCCGCGGTCACGACGCGATGGTGCGGGCCGGTGTCCCGAAGCCGGTGATCGGCGTCTGCGGCATCAACCCGCACGCCGGTGAGAACGGACTGTTCGGCTACGGCGAGGAGGAGGAGAAGATCGTCCCCGCGCTCGAAGTGCTGCGCGCGGACGGCATCGACGCCCGTGGCCCCCTTCCGGCCGACACGGCCTTCTTCCTCGCCGGGCGCGGCGACTACGACCTGATCGTGGCGATGTACCACGACCAGGGGCACGGCCCGGTGAAGGTGCTGGGCATCGAGGCGGGCGTGAACCTGACCGTGGGACTGCCCGTCATCCGCACCTCGGTGGACCACGGAACGGCCTTCGACATCGCGGGAAAGGGCGTGGCCGAGGCCGGTAGCATGGTCGAGGCCATGCGCCAGGCAGCCGAGATGTCGTCCGTAGCGGTCCGCTGAGACAGCCGCCCGCAGAGTCCGCCGCCCGTAGAGTCTGCCGCCCGCAGTCCGCAGTCCGCGCAGAGAAGGACTACACGACAGATGCCTCCCCTCGGATCCAAGGCCCGGCGCGAACGGATCCTGCACGTGGCCACCACGACCGGCCTCACCAGCGTCGAGGAGTTGTCGCAGCGCTTCGGTGTCACGGCCTCCACGATCCGCCGGGACCTCGCCAGGCTGACCGCCGACGGCCGGCTGGCCCGCACCTACGGCGGCGCCATGGCGCTGACCGCCCATCCCGAGGCGTCGCTCCGGCAGCGTACGGGCGAGGCGTTCGAGGAGAAGCGGGCCATCGCGCGCCGGGCCGCCGCCGAGGTGCGCGCCGGTGAGACGGTGCTGCTGGACGCCGGATCGACCGTGGGCGCCCTCGCCCACGAACTGCGCTCCGCGAAGGAACTGACGGTCGCGACCACGGGGCTGACGGCGCTGCAGGAACTCTCCGACGCCGAGACCGTGCACGTCGAGTGTCTCGGCGGCACGCTGCGGCCGCTGAGCCAGGGCTTCGTCGGTCCGCTGACCGAGGCCGCGCTGGAACGGATGACCTTCGACCGGGTCTTCCTCGGCACCGACGGCATCTCGCCCGAGCACGGCATCTGCGAGGCCGACCTGCGCCAGACGCGGCTGAAGGAACTGATGGCCCGCCGCGCCGACCATGTGTACGTCCTCGCCCACGCGGCGAAGCTCGGCCGCCGCCCCTTCCACGCCTGGGCGAAACTCCCGGACGGCTGGACCCTCGTCACCGACGACGGCGCCGACCCGTCGATCGTGGCCGAGTTGCGCGGGCGCGGCGTCGAGGTGGTGCTGGCCGAGGTGGCGGCGTCCACCGACCCGGAGCACACCGGCACACGGGGCGGGCCGGGTGCGCCGTGACGGAGACACGGCACGCCCTGGTCACCGGTGTCAGCTCGGGAATCGGCGAGGCGATCAGTGGTCGCCTGCTGCGGGAGGGATGGCAGGTCACCGGGATCAGCCGCCGCCGTCCGGTACCCGCGCCGGGGCTGACCTGGCTCCCGGCGGATCTGGCCGAGCCCACCGAACTGGTCCGGCTCCTCGACGGCGTACCCACCCCTGACGCCGTCGTGCACGCCGCCGGGCTCCAGCGCTCGGCACCGCTGGGTGAACTGTCCGCCGACGACGGCGAGTTGATGTGGCGGGTGCACGTCCAGGCCGCCACGATCCTGGTCGACAGGCTCGCCGACCGGCTGCCCGACGGGGCCCGCGTGGTCCTCGTCGGCAGCCGCACCGCCACCGGCGTACCCGGCAAGAGCCAGTACGCCGCGACCAAGGCAGCCCTGCCCGCGCTCGCCCGCTCCTGGGCCGCGGAACTGGCCGGCCGTGGCATCACCGTCAACGTGATCGCCCCCGGCCCGACCGACACTCCGATGCTGTCCGACCCCGGCCGCGCCCGTACGCCCCCGGCACACCCGCCCCTCGGCCGGTTCGTCTCTCCCGACGAGGTCGCCGGCCTGACCTCGTTCCTCCTCGGCCCCGACGGCGGAGCGATCACCGGGCAGCAGATCGTCCAGTGCGCCGGTGCCTCACTCTGACGTCCAGGACATCTGCTACGACGTCTGCGCGCCGGAAGGCCGCGGTGACAGCTCAGTTTCGGCTTCCGGTCGGTCGCTGCCGCGACGACCACCTCGGCGATGGCGGCGGGAGCTTCGCCGCCCCTCGTCCGGACGCCCAGGCATCCGGGCGTCCGGACGGACAGGCCGCGCATCGTCCGAAGGTTCGTCGTGCGGTCCGAACCTGCGAGAGCTGCCTGTCCGCGACGTACCGCACCTCAGGCGAGCGAGGTCCACACGCTCTTGACCTCCGTGTACGCGTCGATCGCTCCGCTGCCCATCTCCCGGCCCCAGCCGCTGGCCTTGTACCCGCCCCAGGGGGCGGCGGCGTCCACCGGGTTGGGCATGTTGATGAACACCGTGCCCGCGCGGACGGAGCCCGCCACACGGTGCGCCGCGCCCACGTCGCGGGTCCATACGGCCGCCGCCAGGCCGTACTCGCTGTCGTTGGCACGGGCGACGGCCTCGTCCTCCTCGTCGTACGGCAGGATCGACAGCACCGGGCCGAAGATCTCCTCGCGGGCGATGCGCATGTCGTCCCGTACGCCCGTGAACACGGTCGGCCGGTAGAAGAAGCCCGGCAGATCGTCGACGGGGGCCCCGCCGGCGAGCAGCTGGGCGCCTTCCTCGACCCCGCTGCGCACGAGTGCGTGGACGTGGTCACGGTGTTCGCCGGTGACCAGGGGGCCGAGCTCGGTGCCGGGCGCGCTGCCCGCGCCGAGTCGCATCCCGCCGACGGCCTTGGCGCAGCGCTCGGCGAACTCGTCGGCGAGGGAGCGGTGGACGAGGAACCTCGTGTAGGCGGCGCACACCTGGCCGCTGTTGAGGAGCGCGCCCTGAAGACAGCCCGCCACGGCCGCGTCCAGGTCGGCGTCGGGCAGGACGAGGCTCGGTGCCTTGCCGCCGAGTTCGAGCGAGACCCGCTTGAGGTTGCCCGCGGAGGCCCGGACGATGTCCCTGCCGGTCTCGGTCGAACCGGTGAAGGAGACCTTGTCCACGCCGGGGTGCTCGACGAGGGCCCGGCCGGCCTCCGGACCACCGGTCAGCAGGTTGACGACGCCGTCCGGCACACCGGCCGCCCGGCACAGCTCGACGAGCCGCACGGTGGTCATCGGGGTCTGTTCCGCGGGTTTGACGATCACGGTGTTCCCGCAGGCGAGGGCCGGTGCGATCTTCCAACTCGCGATCATGAGCGGGAAGTTCCACGGGGTGATCAGCGCGCACACTCCCACCGGCTCGCGCTTGGTGTACTGCAGCACGCCGGGGATGGAGAGGGGCGCCGTCTCGCCGTAGATCTTGGTGACCCAGCCCGCGTAGTGGCGGAAGTGCTCGGCGGCGGTGGCGACGCTGACCGCCATGGAGATGCCGAGCGGCTGGCCCTGGTCGCGCGTCTCCAACTCGGCCAGTTCCTCGGCGTGTTCCTCTATGAGGTCGCCGATGCGCCACAGGATCCGGGCGCGCGCGGCCGGGGTGAGTCCCGCCCACTCCGGGTTCTCGAGGGCGGCGCGGGCGGCCCGTACGGCCGCGTCGGCGTCCGCTGCTCCGGCGTCGGACACGGTGGCGTGCGGGCTGCCCGTCGCCGGGTCCAGGGTCTCGAACTCCGCTCCGGAGGACGCGGCCTGCCATTCGCCGCCGATGAAAAGGGTGTTGGTCACAGCTGTGCTCCCAGGATGAGGTCGGCGCAGCGCTCGCCGATCATGACGGCAGGTGCGTGGGTGTTGCCGGAGGTGACGGAGGGCATGACGGAGGCGTCCGCGACGCGCAGCCCGGCCACGCCGTGGACGCGCAGCTGCGGGTCGACGACCGCCATACGGTCGATGCCCATACGGCAGGTGCCCACCTGGTGGTGATAGCTGAGGAGGGTCCGCTTGATGTACGCGGCGATCTCCACGTCCGTACGCACGTACGGTCCGGGTGCGACCTCGCGGGCCCGCCAGTCGCCCAGCGACTTCTCCTGGCCGATCTCCCGCACCTGCTGCACGGCCCGCACCATGGAGTCGAGGTCCGACGGCTCGGAGAAGTAGCCGGGGTCCAGGGCGGGAGCCTGCGTGGGGTCGGCCGAGCGCAGCCACAGGCGGCCCCGGCTGAGCGGACGGATCGTCCCGGCGAGGACCGAGAAGCCGTGGCCCTCCTCGGGGACGTTCATGTCGGGCACCGGCAGGGGCAGGTGTGACATCAGCGGCTGCAGGTCCGGCACGGCCAGCGCCGGGTCGGACTTGGCGAAGTAGTGGGCCTCCAGTTTGTTGGCCGTGCCCTGCGGCACCGGCCGGGCCGACTCCCACACCACCGGGGCGAGGGTGTGGTCGTGCAGGTTCGCGCCCACTCCCGGCAGGTCCGCGGTCGACTCGATCCCCAGGGCACGCAGCTCGTCCGCCGGCCCGACACCGCTGAGCAGGAGCAGCTGGGCCGAGCCGATGGTGCCGCCGGAAAGGATCACGTCCCCTTCGCAGCTGACCTCCGTCGTACGGCCTTCGCGCAGCAGCTCGACGCCCCGCGCCCGGCCACCGTCCACCAGGACGCGCGTGACCGCCGTGCCGGTCATCACCGTCAGCAGCGTGCTGTCGAGCACCGGCTCCATGAAGGCGGTCCACGCGCTGACCCGCTTGCCGTCGCGGATGTTGCGGTGGATCAGGTTCACGCCGAGCTGGTCGGGGCCGTTGCAGTCGTCGTTGTACGCGATCCCGTAGTCCTGGCAGGCCTCGATGAAGGCGGTGGTGACCGGGTTGGGGGAGTGGTTCCGGCTGACGGGCAGCGGGCCGCCGGCGCCGTGGTAGTCCGACGCGCCGTCCTCGAAGTCCTCCGAGCGCTTGAAGTACGGCAGCACCTCGTCGTACGACCAGCCCGCGGCTCCCTGGTAGGCCCAGCTGTCGTAGTCGGCCCGGTTGCCGCGGACGTAGATCATGCCGTTCAGTGCGCTGGAGCCGCCGAGGACCTTGCCGCGCGGCCAGAACACCTGGGTTCCGGAGGCGTGCCGCTGGGGTTCGGTGGTGTACGCGTGGTCCTGCGGGGAGTCCCACAGTTCCCACAGGCGCCCCGGGTCGTGGATGGCCGGGTTGTCGTCCCGGTCGCCCATCTCGATCAGCAGGACGGTCCGGCCGGCGTCCACGAGTCTGCGCGCGAGCGCACAGCCCGCGGATCCGGCGCCCACCACGATGTGGTCGTAAACGGTGTGTGTTGCTCGCATGCCGGGAGGCTCACAGACGGACGGGCCACCGGCTTGTGCGGCGGTGCACCGTCTCTTGCGGGGGCGGGCACGAACGGCTGGAGTGCGGGTCGGGACGGCCCCCTGACCGGTCGCGCTTTGCCCTTACCGGCCGATGGGTGGCCCGGCAGCTGCTTGGGTGACCGGGCCCCGGGCCCCGGACCGCGCGGGCGCCCGGCTCGTCCCCGGGCAGCACGCGACGGCCAGGACCACCTCTGTGGTCCTGGCCGTCGCGGGGGTCGTGGCAAAGGGGCCCAGTCAGGAGACGGCGGCGCTCGTGGTCGGCTCCGTGGCGCCGGCGCGGACCGCCGCCGCGTTCTTCCTGCGCAGGACGGCGGGAGCCGTCTCCTTCAGCCCGAGCGCGAGCAGGACGACCACCGCGGCACCCGCCGCCGAGATGTACATGGCCGTCTCGAGCCCCCAGTTGTCGGAGGCCCACCCGGCGATCACCGGAGCGAGGAAACCGCCGGCGAGCTCACCGATGCCCATGACCAGGCCCAGGGCGGTCGCCAGCGCGCCGCGGGGGACGGTCTCCGCGGGGATGGTCGCCATGAACAGGGTGAAGCAGCCGAGACCCGTGTACGTGAGCACGACCACTGCGCCGAGCACCACAGGGCTGCTCACATACACCACGGCCAGGGGGCAGAACGCGGCCATCACAGTGAAGACGATCAGTGTGTTCTTGCGGCCGAACCGGTCCGAGATCCCCGGTGTGACGAAGCCCCACACGACCCAGGCCACCCCGAGGCAGGTCACGACGCCGCTCATCGTCGCGGGTGAGAAGCCCTTGACCGAGGTCATGTAGACAGGCGCGAACGTGATGATGACGAAGAACCAGGTCATGTACGCGCAGGCGATCAGCACGCAGAGGATGATGTTGCGCTGCCGGAGGATGCTGCCGATGCTCGGCTTGGCCGAGGCATCCACGGATTCCGTCACGGGCTCCGTCATCACACAGCCACCCGGCGGCTCCTCCCGTACCGACCGCCAGATCCACAGGGCGAGCAGCAGGCCCGGGACGATGGTGATGACGAACGCCAGTCGCCAGCTGTACTGCGTGGCGATCCACACCACCGCGAGCGGGCAGAGGATGCCGCCCAGCAGCCCGGCCGAGGACCCCTGCAGCAGGCCCATGTTCAGCCCGCGCCGGTGCTCCTGTGACGCTTCCACCATCAGGGACTGCGACGCCGGCAGTACGGCACCTTCCGCCAGCCCCATCAGCGCCCTGGCTGCCAACAGTGCGGCGAATCCGGTGACCAGCCCGCTCGACGCCGAGAGGCAGGAGAAGAGCACCACCGCGATGATGATCACGGGCTTACGACGGCCGAGCCGGTCGGACAGGCGTCCGGAGATCATTCCGGACAGGGCCCAGGTCAGGGCGAGGACTCCGGAGAGCGTGCCCAGGGCGGTGTTCGAGAGGGGGATGTCCTCGTTGATGAAGGGGACGAGGAAGAGAAGTGCCTGCCGGTCGAAGAAGACGAGGCCGAAGCCCAGGAAGAGGATGACGAGCAGCTTGTTCTCGTAGCGGCGGGCGTCGGGGTCGGCGCCACTGAGCGGAGGGGGCGCGGCGGATCGCTTTCTCAGCATGAATGCCTCATTCGTCGGATGAGCGGGAGCCGGAGAGGCAGGAAGGGAAAGCGCCGTGGGGAGAAGGGACAGGGCGGGGCTGTCGATCAGCGCGGTGATGCGCTTCGGCCTTGGGGGGTGGCCGGGACGTCAGCCCGATCCTGTGTCCGTGGATGTTCCTGCGTAAGCCGCTCACCGGCGCCCGCGAGGCGGGCCCGTGAGGAGTGTGCGGCTCTCTCTCACGACCGGAGGGTGCACCCCGGCGGCCCACTCCGGCTTGCGTGATGGTGCACCGGCCCTTGCGGGGGCGGGCACGATCGGCGCCGCCGTGGTCGGGACGTACGACGGCGGGAGGCGAAAGGGCGGCGAGACCGCATGACCGCCGCTGAGCGCTCGCTGAGCGGCCTTGGTGAAGTCTGGTGCGGTACCGCGCCCCCGTAAGGGGCGCGGGGAACTGCGCGACCAGCCCCCACCGGCCCGCGGGTTCATCACCGTCCTTCCAGCGGAGCGCTTATGCGCCCAGCGCCGTGCGCCCGCCCCCGCGTGCCTGCGAGCGTGCCTCCGACGGGCTCATGCCGTAGGCGCTCCTGAAAGCGTGGCTGAAGTGGGCGGGGTCGGGGAAGCCCCAGCGGTTTCCGACGGCGGCGACGGGCGTATGGGCGAGCGCGGGGTCCGCGAGGTCGCGCAGGCACTCGGCGAGGCGACGCTCCCGGAGCCAGCCCGAGACCGTGTACCCCCGCTCGGCCAGCAGCTTGTAGAGGAAGCGCCGCGAGATGTGGTGGGCGGCCGCGATCCGGTCGGGGCCGAGCCCCGGCTCGGACAGCCGCTGCTCCATGTACGTGAGGATCCGCTGGGCCAGCAGCTCCCGCCCGTCGTCCGCCGGCGTCACGTGCGCGGCGCACCGCTCCGAGAGCATCGCGCCGACCAGGTCGACCACGCTGTCCGCGAGCCGCTGCGTGCCGAGAGCGTCCAGCTGCCGCACCTGCCCGGCCAGTCCGCACAGGAACGGGTGCACCACGGGCCCCAGTCCGTCGCCGCACGACACGGTGGTGGCGATCATGCGGGTCAGGTCGCGCTCGGGCAGCCGGAGCAGGACCCTCGGGAACATCAGCACGAGGGTGCGGTACGGCTGGTCGAAGTCGAGTGTGTACGGGTGCCGGGTGTCGTAGACGGCCAGCTCGCCCGGCTCCAGCAGGGCCTGGCGGTCCGCCTGGGTCAGCATGCACCGCCCGGCCAGCTGAAGGCTCACCTTGACGAAATCGGCCGGGTCGGAGGCGATGTGCCTACGGGTGTGGGCGACGCCGTGCGGATCCGCGGCCACGACCGACACCTGCACCGCGCCGAGCTGGGCGGTGTGCAGGGAGGCGCGGAAGTCGGGAACCTCGCGCGGCAGCGCTTCCAGCGGCACGAAACTCCGGCCGACCGCTTCCCGCCAGAACTCGAAGCGTCCTGCGGAGGTGTCGTCCGACGGAGTCGTCATCGAGGGCATGGGTCTCCTCTGAGGGCCCTTCGGCAAGCCGTCAGGTAGGCGTGCCGCCGGATACTAACCGCTGTATCCGGTTTTCATGAAGTGCGATGAATGAGGTGAATGGGAAGGTCCCAGGTTCCGTGTCTGTCGAGGGTGCGGTGTAGGGGGCCCGGAAGGGCGCGGAGCACCTCCCGGTCCCCCCGTGGCATCAGCCGAGGCCGTCCGCACCCACCTGGACCGCGGACTCGTCGAGGACGGTGTCGGTCACCGGCTGCGGACGCCCGTCCAGGTCGAGGACAGGGACGGCCTCCTTGTACCAGGACTCGATGACGGCGTTGCCCCAGAAGTCGCGGCGGCGGTCGTCGCGGACGTTCCAGCGGTACGTCTCGTGGTCGGGGTCGCCGGTGTAGTAGTCGGAGGTGTAGATCTCCACGCGGTGGCCGTCGGGGTCGCGGAGGTAGAGGTAGAAGGCGTTGGAGACGCCGTGCCGGCCGGGGCCGCGTTCGATGTGGTGCTCTTTGTGCAGCGAGCCGAAGAGGTCGGCCGCGCGCAGTACCTGGTGGGACTCGTGGGTCGCCACCCCGACGTGGTGCAGGCGCGGCCCGGCACCCCCCGTGAAGGCGACGTCGTGGACGGTCTGCTTGCGGTACATCCAGGCCGCGTACAGCTCGTGCTCGTCACCCTCGATGGTCTCCGAGCAGCCGAAGCCGAGGGACCGGTAGTGGGCGTAGGCGGCCGGGATGTCGGGGGTGCAGATGTTGAAGTGGTCCAGGCGGGCGATCTCGGCGCCGTGGCGGAGGTCGTAGCGCTGGATGAGGCGCTCGGCGCGGTCGATCTCGTAGAAGAACTCCACGGGAAAGCCGAGCGGGTCGATGACGCGGACCGCGTCGCCGATGCCGTGTGTTCCCTCGCCCTTCTTCACGCGCCGGACGGGACGGCCGAGGTCGGCGAAGAACTTCTCCGCCTTGTCGACGTCCTCGGGGGTACGGACGCGATAGGAGATGTGGTCGAGGGCCGCCAGGTCGCCCTTGCGCAGCACCAGCGAGTGGTGGGTGAGTTCGTCGGTGCCGCGCAGGTACAGCGACTCGGCGTCCTCGTACTGGATGTGGAAGCCGAGCATGTCGACCCAGAACCAGCGGGCGGCGCCGAGGTCGGTGACGGCGAGCTGGGCGTAGGCGGAGCGGACGACGTCGGGGGCGTGGGAGGTGGTCATGAGGTGGCTCCGAAGCGGGGGGTGTGCACCTCGGCGAGGGCAACGTGGACGATCTTCGATTCGGTGTAGAAGTCGATGCTGTGCGCGCCGCCCTCGCGGCCGACGCCGGAGGCCTTGACCCCGCCGAAGGGGGTGCGCAGGTCACGGACGTTGTGGGAGTTGATCCAGACCATGCCGGACTCGACCGCGTGCGCGATGCGGTGGCCGCGCTTGAGGTCCGAGGTCCAGACGTAGGCGGCCAGACCGAACTGCGTGGCGTTCGCGAGGTCCACGGCCTCGGTCTCGTCGTCGAAGGGAGCGACGGCCACGACCGGGCCGAAGATCTCCTCCTGGAAGATACGGGCGTCGCGTTCGACGTCGGCGAAGACGGTGGGCTGGAGGTAGTTGCCGTCGGCGAGGTGGGCGGGGCGGGTGCCGCCGGCGACGAGGCGGGCCTCCTTCTTGCCGATCTCGACGTAGTTCAGGACGCGTTCGTAGTGCTCGGGGTGGACCAGCGCGCCGACCTCCGTGGCCGGGTCGGAAGGGAGCCCGACGCGTACGTCGGCGGCCCGCTCCGCCAGTCGCCGGGTGAACTCCTCGTACAGCGGGCGCTCGACGAGGACCCGTGAACCGGCCGTGCAGCGCTCGCCGTTGAGGGAGAACACGCCGAACACGACCGAGTCCAGGGCGGCTTCGAGGTCGGCGTCGGCAAAGACGACGACCGGGGACTTGCCGCCCAGCTCCATCGACACCGTCTTCAGGTGCTCGGCGGAGGAGCGGATGATGTGCCGGCCCGTGTCGGAGGAGCCGGTGAAGGAGATCAGCGGCACGTCCGGATGGTCGACGAGGGCCTGACCGGCCTCCTCGCCGATGCCGTGGACGATGTTGACCACGCCGGCGGGCACGCCTGCCTCGTCGAAGATCTCCGGCCACAGGGATGCCGACAAAGGGGTCCACTCGGCCGGCTTGAGGATCAGCGTGCAGCCGGACGCCAGCGCGGGGGCCAGCTTCCAACTCTCCAGCATGAAAGGGGTGTTCCAGGGAGTGATCAGCCCGGCGACCCCGACCGGGGTGCGCACCACATAGCTGAACTGGTCGTCGCCCTGCCGGAACGCCTCCTCGCCGAGGGCCACGATGACATCCGCGAAGTAGCGGAAGTTCTCGGCGGCCCGGCGCGCCTGGCCGCGGGCCTGCGTGATGGGCAGCCCGGAGTCGTACGACTCGAAGGCGGCGAGCCGGTCATGACGGGCCTCGACGGCGTCGGCGATCCGGTACAGGACCCCCGCGCGGGCCCGGTTGGACAGCCCGGCCCACTCCGTGAACGCGCCCCGGGCAGCCGTCACCGCCCGGTCCACGTCGGCCGCGGAGCCACGCGCGGCCTGTGCGTAGGCCGTGTTGGAGACCGGGTCGGCGACGTCGAACGTGCGGCTGTCGGCCGCGTCCACCAGCTCGCCGCCGATCCAGTGCCGGATCACGGAGGGAAGGTGCTCAGGGGTGGTGGGAAGGTGCTCAGGGGTGGTGCTCACTGCGCGGCTCCGATCTGCTGGGTGAGGTCTCCGCCCTCGCGGAGCAGCGCGCGGATCTTCGACAGGCCCGCGTCGGTGGGGGTGATCAGCGGCGGGCGGACATGGGGTGACGCGATACGTCCCTGCTGGTGCAGCACCCACTTCGCCGGCGCCGGGTTCGTCTCGACGAACAGGAGGTCGACGAGCGGGTGCAGGCGGTAGTGGATGTCGCGGGCACCGTCGAAATCGCCCGCCTCCCACAGCTCGTACATCCGTGCCACCGCACCGGGCGCGAGATTGGCGACGGCGGAGACGAATCCGGCTCCGCCGAGCGCCAGCAGCGGCAGGCACAGCAGCTCGATGCCGGACCACACCAGCAGTGAGCGCCCGCAGGCGTGCAGGACGCGCGAGAAGTGCTCGAAGTCCTTCGTGGTCTCCTTCACCCCGACGAAGTTCTCGAAGTCGGTGAACAGCCGCTTCACCGTCTCGGGAGCGATGTCGACGGCCGTGCGCGAGGGCACGTTGTAGGCGACGATCGGCAGGTCCGGGAACTCCCGGGCCACCGTGGCGTACCACTGGTACAGCGCCTCCTGCGTGGGGCGCGCGTAGTACGGCGTGATGACGAGCGCGGCATCCGCGCCCAACTCCGCTGCGGCGGCGGTGAGTTCGAGGGTCTCGTCGATCTTGTGGGAGCCGGTCCCGGGCAGGAACGGCACGCGGTCGCCGATCTCCTCGACCGCCGTCCGCATCCCCGCGATCCGCTCGGCCACGCTCTGCGAGCTGGGCTCGCCGGTGGAGCCGCCCAGCGAGATGCCGTGCGAGCCGGACTCCAACTGGAAGCGGATCAGCGCGCGCAGGCTGTCGTGGTCGACGGCTCCGTCCGAGGTGAACGGGGTGATGGTGGGAGCGATGGAGCCGCGGATGGTGGACGGGTCGCTGCGGAACTTCATGAGTGCTCTCCTTGCGTGCTGCGCTGCTTGCGCCACCGCTCGTACGTCTCGTGCCAGTCGGGCCCGAGGGGATACAGGCCGTCGATGTCGTGCCCGGCGCGCACCTGTTCGGTGATGAAGCGCTCCTTCTCTTCCTGCTCCCGGCAGTCGGTGATCAGGTCCTCGGCCAGCTCGGGCGGTACGACGACCACGCCGTCCGCGTCTCCCACCAGCAGGTCGCCGGGCTGCACGAGGGCTCCGCCGCAGGCGATCGGGACTCCCGTGTCCCACGGCACATGGCGGCGGCCGAGGACGGAGGGGTGGGCTCCGCCGTGGTAGACGGGCAGCCCCAGTTCGGTGACTGCGCCGCTGTCGCGCAGCCCTCCGTCGGTGACCACGCCGGCGGCGCCGCGCTGCTGGGCGCGCAGGGCGAGGATGTCGCCGATGGTGCCGGCGGAGGTGTCCCGGCGGGCGTCCATGACCAGCACATGGCCGGGCCGCAGCTGCTCGATGGCCCGCTTCTGGGCGTTCATGCCGTTGCCGTACCGCTTGAACAGGTCCTCGCGCAGGGGCAGGTAGCGCAGCGTGTGGGCGACGCCGACCATCTTCGTGTCCGGCCGGGTGGGACGTACCCCGTCGATGGACATGTGCGGCAGTCCGCGCCCCCGCAACTGTGCGCTGAGGGTGGCGACCGCGACCGACCGCAGGCCGTCCTCGATGCGTTCGTCGAGCAGGGGCTCGGGGGTGTACGCGGCTCCGTGAGCGGCCTCGCGTTCGGCCGCATCCGTCCTCGGCATCGCCCCGTACGTCTCCAGGGCGGGCCCGGAGGCAATGGGGTTGCGCAGCCGCCCGGTGGACTGCCCGCCGCCGGTGACCTCGACCTCCACCGTGTCGCCGGGGGAGACGACGGAAGCGCCGGCCGGAGTCCCGGTAAGGATGACGTCCCCGGGCTCCAGCGTGACCAGTCTCGACAGGTCGGCGACGAGCTGTCCGAAGGGGAAGAGGAGCGTGTCGGTGGTGTCGTCCTGCACGAGTTCGCCGTTGACCCAGGTACGCAACCGCAGTGCGTCCGGGTCGAGTTGGCGGGCGTCCAGCAGTCGCGGCCCGAGCGGGGTGAAGCCGTCGGCGCCCTTGGAGCGGAGGTTGGAGCCGCGGTCGGCATACCGCAGGTCGTACACGCCGGCGTCGTTCGCGGCGGTCACCCACCGCACGTGGGACCAGCCGTCCTCCGGCCGCACCCGCTGGGCGCGGCTGCCGACGACCAGGGCGATCTCGCCCTCGAAGCCCAGGAGTTCACACCCGTCCGGGCGGACGATGGCCTCCTGGGTGCCTGCCAGCGACGAGGGGGGCTTGAGGAAGTAGGAGGGCTGGGCCGGGATCCGGCCGCGCTCCTTGGCCCGGCTGGGGTAGTTGAGATGGACGGCGATGATCTTCGACGGGGGGTTCCCCAGGGGGTGCGTCATCAGGAGCGCTCCAGGCCGTGCTGATCCAAGAAGCCCTGGACCTTCGCCTTGTACGGGTCGCGGTCGTACGACTTCACGTACGCGCCCGCCATCCGGACCGGGTCGCCGAAGAAGTAGTACTCGTACAGGGCCTGCCGGCTGGAGAAGGCGGAGATGCAGGTGTCCCAGACGAGACGGAACAGCTTCACGCGCTCGGCGCCGGTGAGGGTGGCCGACTGGAGGTAGGCCTCGATGTCGGCGGCCGCCGGGCCGGTGATGTCGAGTTCGGTCGGGGTGGCCATCAGGCCGGAGGCGCCGAGCTTGCGCAGGATCTGCGGGAAGCGCTGGTAGAGCTTGGGGTAGAGGTTGCGGGCGGCGTTGAGGGGGGCCCAGGCCGGGGTCAGCACCCCGTACTCGTTGATCTCGGCGTCCGCTTCCGCCGCGCGCAGGAAGGCGCGCAGCGTCTCCAGGGTGGTGATGATCTCGGCGATGTCCTCCTGGACGTGCTGGAACTGCTCGATGCCGATGGCCTCGGTGAGCAGGGTCACCAGCCCGAGGATGTACTCGGTCTTGGCGGTGGTGCGGGTGACGACCTGGTGGGTCATGTGCACCACGGAGGCCGTCTGGGAGTAGAAGCCGTTGCACAGCTCGGCGTCACCGAGGGCGAAGCAGCGCTCGAAGGGCACGTGCACGTCGTCGAAGACGACGACGCAGTCCGATTCCTCGAAGCGGGAGGCGAGGGGGTGGTCGTGGCGCGGGCGGTCGTAGTCGAGGGGCTCGCGGGCGATGTAGCGCAGGCCGGGGGTGTCGTTGGGGATGGCGAAGGCGTACGAGTACGGCTTGTCCTCGGGGGTGCCGCGAAGGACGGTCGAGGGGAAGACGAGCATCTCGTCGGCGAAGGGGGCGATGGTGGCGAGCATCCGCGCCCCGCGGATCACCACGCCGTTGTCGTCCTCCTTGACGATGCGTGCCGCGAGCTTGCCGCCCGCCTGCTGGGTGCCCGCCACGGCCCGGTTGACCTGCGGTGGGATCAGCGTGTGCGTACACAGCAGATCCTCTTCGCGGGCCTTCTCGTAGTAGCGGCGGATGTTCTCGCCGAAGGCGGGATTGGCCTGGGCGAACCAGTCGGCGGCCGAGGCGAGGGCCATCAGGGAGCTGTTCATGTAGTCGCCGGTGCGGCCCAGCATGCCGTTGCTGTGGTCGGCCCACACCTTGAACGCCTGACGGCGCTTGACGAGATCGTCGGGGGTGCGCGGGGTGAGGAAGGACGTGCCGACCGGCTCACCGGAGGTGGGGGACGCGTACGTGAGGACGTCCTTGTGTGCGTCGCTGTGCTGGAGGTCGTACAGCTCGGCGTAGGTCCGCACCACGTTGCGGAAAGCGGGGTGTTCCTGGATTCCTCCGGTGAGCGTCTCGCCCTGGATGTGCACGGTGGGACGGGACTGGGAGAGGCGTTCGAGGAATTCCTTGCCGGTGCGTGCGGCCATGGTGGTTCTCCTGGGAGTGCGGTGGGGTTCGAGGGAGGGGGGAGCGGGCCGGGCGGAGGAGAGCTTCAGAAGAGGTGCTCGATGCCGTCGGTCGACTCGGTCGTGGACGCGAAACGGCTCCAGGCGTAGGTCAGGGCGTCGCCGTCGCGGTGACCGAGGTCGGTGACGCGGCCGACGACCAGGGTGTGGTCGCCGCCGTCGTACGTACGCCAGGGCTCGCACTCCACCCAGGCGAGCGGGTCGGCCAGCCGGGGGACGCGCGCGCCCTCCGCCCAGCGGGGCTCCACGGTGCTCGGGGCCCCCGCGAACAGCCGGGCCAACGGCTCCTGTTCGGCGCCGAGAATGTTCACGCAGAAGGGCCCGTCGGCCAGCTGGTCGTGGCAGCGGGCCCGGCGGGCGACGCTGACCAGCACGAGCGGCGGCTCGGCGGACACAGACGTGAAGGAGTTCATGGTGGCGCCCCGCGGACCGCTGTCGGTGGCGTACGACACCACCGTGACGCCGGTGGCGAAACGGGACATGCAGGCACGCAGCGCGCCGGGACTGGGGGGAGCGAATGCTTCGGGCATACGAGGCTCCTTGGGATCGATCGCACATCGCGACGCACGGCCGGGAGGAGACCTGCCCCCTCGGCGGACCCAGGGGACAAAGCGGGACGACTGATACTCAGAGCATGTAATCAATGCTTTGATTAATTGGGGACCGTACTCCCGTCGGCACCTCTGGGGAAGCCCTCGGGCGAAGGTTTTTCACGGTCCGGAAACCTGACCGACCTACTTGGCCGACCTGCCTGGACCCCGACCTACACTCCGACTGTGACCCAGGAACCGGAACCGCTGGACGCCGACCACCTGCACTTCTGGTCGTTCATCGACCACGCCGTCGACCGGACGTCGCGGGAACTCCCCGGCATCGATCCGCTCGCCATGCGGCTGGTGCTCACCCTCCACCGCGCGGCCAACATGCTCGTCTACGACCTCGAATCCGCCGTGCACCGGCCTCGCGGCTGGTCATGGCCCGGCTTCCGGGTGCTGTTCGCCATCTGGCTGTCGGGCCCGGTCGAGTCGAAGAAGGTCGCGGAGCTGTCCGGCATGAGCCGGGCCGCCGTGTCGGCGCTGGTGAACACGCTGGAACGGGACGGCCTGGTGAGCAAGGAGCGCGCCTCCTACGACGGGCGCGCGGTCCAGCTCGGCCTCACCGAGGCCGGCGTGCAGGCGATCACCACTGCCTTCCAGGCACACAACGCACGGGAACAGGAGTGGGCGGGCGCCCTCAGCGAGGACGAGCAGCAGACCCTCATCGAGTTGCTCGGCAAGCTGACCGCGCACTCCGCGCACTTCGACGTCCGGCACCGGACCTGAGGCCCTTTCCCAGGGCGACGGGCTAACGGTCGGTTGTCGAAGGGGCCGATGCCGTAGGGGCCGCTGCCGTCCGGATGTCGTCGGCCGCCAAGGCGGCACTGAACTGCAGGACGTCCGAAGGACTTGCGAGAGACAGGCCCGTCAGCTTCTCGATGCGCCGAAGCCGCTGGGAGATCGTGTTCTTGTGCACGAAGAGCTCCTGAGCGGACACATCGGCGCGGCAGTCGTTGGCCAAGTAGGTTCGCAGGGTGAGGATCAGGTCCGTCGAGCGCTTGAGATCGCTCTGGCGCAGGGCGCCCAGCACGCGATCACTGAAGCTCGCGACGGCCCTGTGGTCCTCCAGCTGAAGCAGCAGGCCCATCACCCCCAGGTCCTCGACGGTGCGAACCAACGGAGCCTGGGGACCGCCGAGTTCAAGCGCGCCTCGTGCCAGCCGGAACACCCTGGCCAGGTCTTCCGAACCGCCGGCCGGAGCCACCACCGCGTGCGCCTGGGAGCCGGTCGCGCCGTGCGTGAGGGTGGCAGCAATGTCGTCCGTGCCTTCGTCGTTCGGCCAGAGAGCGACCCAGTAGTCGCCGAGCCGGCCGCACACAAGGCGGGGCCGTCGGCTCGAAACGGATCGCATCCGGCGTCCGAGCGGCGAGTTGTCGACCTTCGCGGCACTGCCTTCGCCGTGATCCTTCATCACGACCACCTGAACCTCGTCGACGAGCAGGTTCGCTCGCAGTGCGCGCTGCCGGGCCGCAGCGCGCCGCTCGGGGTCGCCGGAACAGAGATCTCCGATCAGATCGTCCCTGAACCGGGCTTCGGATTCGGCCGCTGTCCGGTCGCGCAGCAGCAGGAGCGCGCAGACGGTCGCCGCGTGCTCCAGTGCGCGGGCTGCCATGTCGGGGTCGAGGGTCGCGCCGAAGGCCTCGATACGTGCGGCCACCTCGCCGTGCAGGAGAACCACCGCCGAGTTCGAGTTCGAGTACGGGTCCGAGTCGTCCGGCGTCAGGTCGTCGACCGGGTCGGAGCCCGCCTGCGCCAGGACGAATCCTGAGTCGTCGACGATCCTCAGGAATCCGGCGCCCACCATCTGCGCCGACTCCTGTGCGAGGTGGGCGAGATCCGAGTTGGTGAGCGCCACGTCGGTCAGGCGACGATGCAACTCCTGGGAGCGCTCGTCCCGCGCCTGGCGGTCGCGTAGTTCCTTGTTGAGATCCTCGAGCTGATTCACCCGGCCGGTCTCCGTCTGGCGGAGCCGCGTGATTTCGAGGGCCGCGCTCGCGAAGTCCGTCAGGGCCTCGACCAGGTGGCGAAGCTGGGGATCCGGGGCGATGACCTCTCTGTTGTAGCAGTTGAAGGTCCCGACGATCTGGTCACCCGCTCGCAGCGGCACAGCCAGCAGTGTCCGATAACCCTGCGCCCTCGCCGGACCGGACCACTGGGTGAAGTCGGCATGCTGCGTGATGTCGGACACCCAGACGGAAACGCCGGAGGTGTACGCCCTGCTGGAGGGTGACTGTCTCGCGGTGCTGCCGAGCGTCAACGGGTTCCGGGAGTTGATCTGCTCGACGTAGAAGGTGTCCAGGCCCGCCCAGGCACGGATGAGCAGCTGGGTTCTCGACTCGTCGGGGAGAAGCACCGCGCAGAAGTCGAATCCGGTGAGCTGGCGACCGACCGCGACCAGCCTCTGGTGCAGGTCTTCGGCCGAACTCCCCGCCCCGGCCTGACGGGCCAGCAGTTCGAGCGCCGCGATCCACACAGTGGTCGGCGTCACTTCGCGGGGCATCGGCTTGCTCAAGAGGTGCCCTCCAGCCTGGAGCCTGACGAGCCGCAGGTGACTGTCATACCCGTGATCCCGGTTCAAGGGTATGGCAGAAACCCCAGGTCGCCGGGCTGGAGGGTGTGCTCAGTCGGACTCGATCGGCAGGGGTGGGTTCTCGCTGTCGAGATGTTCGACAGTCGTGAATACGAGATCGGCTTCACCCGCGTTTTCGATGTCATGGAGCAGAAACTCGCCGCGCGCGAATCGGAAATGACGCGTTTCGCCTGCTTCGTACTCCACGGCGCGTGTCGTGCCGTCGTGCGTGTGCTGAATGCTGCGGCCGGGCACGACAGCTGTCCAGAAGTAATCGAGCACGTGGCGATGAGCGTGCCATCGTTCGCCGGGCGCCAGCCGAATCTCCCAGACCCGGACACGGGAGTCCTCGCTGAGGAGACGCGAACCCACATGTCCGTCCTGCGCGTGAACGCGGAATTCGTCGACCAGCTCATCGGTCCAGCCGGCGAAATCGCTGCCGATCAGTTCGCCTGCCAGGGGCAGATCAAGGCTGCTCATCATGCTTCTTCCCTCTCCGTCAGACGCCGGGCCCATAGAGGCCGAACCGGAGTTCGGGATCCTCCGGGCGCCAGGAGTTGTCGAACTGTGAACGCTCGCCCATGGCCTGGACGCGCGACTCGAGCTGAGCGCTCAGGGCGAGTTGGACCGGCTCCCAGACCTGAAGGGCCTGGTCCAGGCTGCCGCCCGTCTTTTCGATCGCCTCGATCGCCGAGGCCAGACTCCACGCGTCGGCAGCGGCCTTGGCGGTGCCGGCCGCCGCGTGCGGGCGTGCGGCGCATGCGGCGTCGCCGAGTATCGCGACCCGGCCTCGGACCATCTGTGCGGCGCGAATGTCACTGACGACCTGGACGTAGGGAGCGTCGCAGCGCGACACGACCTCGGCTGCTGCGGGGGGCAGGTCGCGAGCCGCGTCGGTCCGCATCCGTTCGACCTCGATGTGCGGAACCTGGTCCGGAGGCAATGACAGAACCCCGTCGGACGCACCCCCGACGAACTGATCGAGTCGGTGTCCCGCCGGAACGTTGCGATACCAGACGAAGTTCATCAGCCTCTCGGTCACGCCGTCTTCTAGCGGGCCGGGTACGGGATACATCACGATGTGCGAGTCCGGCATCAGTGCGTAGGTGACGGAGTTCTCGAGCACCGCACTCGTCTCGCTGCTCAACAGACGCTCCGGCACGAGACCGCGCCACCCGACATAGCCGGAGTACCGGACGGGTGTGTTCGGTGAGACGTACTGCCGGCCCACCGAGTTCACCCCGTCGGCGAACACCACGAGGTCGCCGGTTGCGAAGCTGCCGTTGTCGAACTCGACGGTCGCAGTCGACGCGCCCTGTGTGACCGCCACGGCACGGTGTCCGCGCCGGTAACGATCGGCCCCGAAATCCCTCAGCAGCGCCGAGTAGAGGGTCGCCCACGAGCTGTAGGACCACTGGGCGTGCTCGCGGTGGGCCACGTGATTGTCGCTGCCCAGGTACTGGACGAGATGTGTCGAGGTGGTGAGGCTCTCCAGCGCCTGCGTACTGCGTTCGGTGAACCAGCGGACCGTGTCCGGCTGCAGCACGATGCCGCCGCCGCGGGCGTCGTCGCGGGTCGACCGCTCGAAGACGTCGACGTCCCAGCCGAGGTCGCGCAGCAGCAGCGCGGTGGTGAGACCGCCGATCGATCCCCCGACGACGACTGCCTGACGGGACTCGGATTCACGCATGCGTCGACCTCCCCGGTTGCGGAAGACATCGGCGCACCTGCTCGATGCCTCAGGCATTCAGTCTCGGAGGACGGCGCGACCGATTCCATGTTCAGGGACACATCACACGCCGCCCACAGTGTGAGTGAGCACATGTCGCCGGGTCGTTCCCCGAGGCATTCTGGTCTGACCTCGGTCTGCGGCGGAATTCGCCGCGGAGATGTCTTGAGCGTGTCGACGATGTGAGCGAGTTCCTGATGGCAGAAGAGGTGGCGAAGACGATGCTTGTCGAACGAGACGTGCCGATCGAAATGGACGATGGCATCGTTCTGCGCGCTGACGTCTTCCGTCCCGATGACGGCTTGGCACATCCAGCGCTCATGACCTACGGGCCCTATGGGAAAGGGCTGGCGTTCGCCGACGGATATCCGACGGCATGGAAGAAGATGTCCGAGGAACATCCGGACACGGTGACGGGGTCGACCAACGTCCACCAGTGCTGGGAGGTGGCGGACCCGGAGAAATGGGTTCCCCATGGCTATGTCATCGTTCGCGTGGACTCCCGTGGCGCCGGCCGGTCGCCCGGCTTTCTGGATCCGTTTTCCGCGCGAGAGGACGAGGACTTTCGCGAAAGCATCGAATGGGCGGGCCGGCAGGAGTGGAGCAACGGCAAGGTCGGCCTGAACGGAATCTCCTATTACGGGATGAACCAGTGGCGGGTGGCCGCGCTGAAGCCGGAGTCTCTCGCGGCGATCTGCGTATGGGAGGGCGCCTCCGACTTCTACAGGGAGGCCGCACGCCATGGCGGCGTCCTGAGCATGATGCTGCTGAACTGGTACGAGATGCAGGTGCTGTCGGTCCAGCACGGACTGGGGGAGGCGGGACCGCGGAGCGCCGCAACCGGTGAACTGGTCTGCGGCGACCGGACGCTGAGCGAATCCGAACTCGCCGCGAACCGCGCCGACCTGCCGAAGTTCCACCGCGACAACGAGTTCGTCGCCGCCTACCGTGACCGCCAGACCGATCTGTCCCAAGTCGAGGTGCCGCTGTTGTCGGCCGGCAACTGGGGCGGGCAGGGACTGCACCTTCGCGGCAACATCGAAGGCTTTTGCAGGGCGTCCTCGACGCAGAAATGGCTTGAGATCCATGACGGTGAACACTGGGTGGAGTTCTACACCGACTACGGGGTGGACCTCCAGCGCCGTTTCTTCGATCACTTCCTCAAGGGTGAGGACAACGGCTGGGACGAACAGCCCCGCATTCAGATGAAGGTCCGGCACGTCGATGGAACGACGGAGGTGCGACACGAAGACGCATGGCCGGTTCCCGGGACGGTCTGGACCGATCTGCAGCTGGACATCGATCGAATGCACCCCGGTGCCGCCACAGAATCGGTCGTTTCCTTTGACGTAAATGGCGAAGGCATCTCCTGGACCACCGAACCGATGGAGGAGGCCACCGAGATCACGGGACCGGTTTCCTGTCGGCTCTTCGTCTCCACCACCTCCACGGACGCGGACATCTTCGCAGTGCTGCGCGCCTTCGACCCGGCTGGGAACGAGCACGTGTTCCAAGGTGCTATCGACCCCTTCAGCGCGGTGACGAAGGGGTGGTTGCGCATGTCGCACCGGGAGGCCGATGAGCGCCTCAGTACGCCGCACCGGCCGTTCCATTCACATGAGCGGGCAATCGAGGTCGTTCCCTACGAGATCTACCAGCTCGATGTCGAACTGTGGCCCACCAGTGTGGTCCTGCCGCCGGGCTGGCGTCTCAGCCTGACCCTGCGGGGCTCCGACTGGGTTTACGACTCGGCGCCGGAGACTCGACTCTCCAACTTCAAGAATGCGATGCAGGGTTCGGGACCGTTCCTGCACAACGATCCGTCGGATCGTCCGGCGTCCGTCTTCAGTGGACGCACTTCGATTCATCTGGGAGGCAAGCACACATCCTTTCTGCGCCTCCCGGTAGTCCCCGCGACAAGGACTTGAGTCCCCGCGAAGAGGACTTGGAAAAAGGAGTGATGAAGATCAGAGCCGCAGGTTACGCAGCCACCGGAGGCCACGACGTGCTCCGCATCGTCGACCTCCCCCTACGGGATCCGGGCGCAGGTGAGGTCCGGGTGAGGGTCCACTACTCGGGCGTCAACCCGACCGACTGGAAGACCCGCATCGGCGGCATCCACATGCCGATTCCGGACGGGCAGGTCCAGGTTCCGCACCTCGACGGCTCGGGGATCGTGGACGCCGTCGGCCCGGGGGCCGAGCACCTCGTACCCGGGGACCGGGTGTGGTTGTGGCTCGTCGCCTTCAAGCGACTGGAGGGGACCGCGCAGGAATACGCCACGGTTCCGGCCCGACTGGTCCGCCCGCTGCCCGACACGGCCTCCCTGGAGTTGGGTGCCGGCCTCGGGGTCCCCTTCATCACCGCCCATCACGCGCTGACACTCCGTGCCGGGGGCCCCACTCAGCTCGCACCGGGGGCGCTCGAAGGGGTCACCGTGCTGGTCGCGGGGGGAGCCGGCGCCGTCGGGAATGCCGCGATCCAGCTGGCGACGTGGGCCGGTGCGACCGTGATCACGACCGTCAGCAGTGCAGCCAAGGCCCGCCTCGCGAAGGCCGCCGGCGCCCCGATGGTGGTGAACTACCGGACGCAGGACGCAGCCGCCGAGATCCGGCGACTCGCGCCGGGCGGGGTGGACATCGTCGTCGAGGTGTCGCCGTCCACCAACGTCGGCCTGGACCTCGCGGTCCTCGCGCCGCACGGGCTGATCGTCGTCTACGCCAACAACGGCGGCGACGACGTCACCATGCCGGTCCGATCCCAGATGAACCAGAGCGTCACCTGGCACTTCGTCCTGCTGTACAAGATGACCGACGCCGTTCTCGACAACGCCGTCGCAGCCATCGACAGGGCCCTGGCCGCCGGGGTGATCGGCGTGGGTGAAGCCAGAGGGCTGCCCGTCCACCACTATCCGCTGGAGCGAATCGCGGATGCCCACAGGGCAGTGGAGTCCGGAATCGTCGGAAAAGTTCTCCTTGACCTGTGACCGTGTGACCGGCGACCGGCGACCGGCGACTTGTGACCTGTCCGCGTGACGTCCCTGCCCGAACCGGCCGGGGCCGCCCGCCCAACACATCGGCGCTCGCCCGAGCTGCCGACAATCGTCATACCGGAGGGATGAAGAAATGAGCCTGAAGAACCAGGATGTGGCTGAGGCCACGTCGGTGAAGGAAGACATCGAGTTCCGCGCCGACAACGGGGTCGTGCTGCGTGGCTGGGTGATGACCCCGGACTCCGAGGGCCCGCATCCCGCCATCGTGATGACCCCCGGATTCTCCTCGTCGATCACCCGCCTCGAAACTGTCGCCGACGCCTTCGTCGCCCGGGGGTTCGGAGTCCTGCTGTACGACCAGCGGACGTGCGGCAGCAGCGACGGGGAGCCGCGCCAGGACGTCGATCCTGTCGCGCAGGACCGGGACATGCAGATGGCCCTGTCCTTCGTGGAGCAGCATCCGGCGCTCGACAGCGACCGCATCGGCCTGTGGGGCTCCAGCTACAGCGGGGCGAACGTGCTCGTCGTGGCCGCCATGGACCGCCGGGTGAAAGCTGTCGTCAGCCAGGTGCCCTTCATCTCCGGGTACGACCAGTTCGTCCTGGGAAACGGCGAAGGCGCGCTCGCCGCGATCAACGACAACATGGACAAGGACAGGCAAGGACGGCTCAAGGGGGAGGAGCCCGGCCGTATCCAGCTGGTGCGGATGCCGACCGACCCGGCCGACCAGACTGTCCTCTTCGAGGATCAGGCGGACTACGAGTACCTCGTGGGTGGTCCCCAAGGGCCCTCCGAGGGATGGATCAACAGCGTGACCATCCGATCGACGGGACGGGCGCTGGCGTACGACGTGCGTCCGTTCATGCGCCGCATCAGCCCGACGCCTCTGATGATGGTCGTCGCCGGGGACGACCAGACCACTCCGCCCTCGCTCGCTCTGGAAGCGTATGACGCGGCGCTCGAACCCAAGGAGCTGATGATGATCTCCGGGGGGCACTACGGGGTGTACTGGCCTCACCTTTCCCGGGATGTTGTCACCGATGCCGCGGCCCGTTGGTTCGAGACCCATCTGGGCAAGGGCACGCACTGAGTGGTGGCAGCGACGTCTCGCTGCCCGGCCTGGTCAGGTTTAGTCTGGCCTGGTCTATTACATGAGGGTTTCGTGTAGCTGTGCGCCGGCCTTGCCCCGTAGGCTCCGGTGCACAGGCCTCACAACCGTCCCCACTCTCGACTCCGGCCACCCGCCGGGTGGTCGGGGGAAAGCGCGAGGACCCGATGAGCGTCTTCCACCCCGATCTCGCACGAGGTCGCTTCATCCCCAACGTGTCCTACGGGCGGCTGACGTCGCGCCTCGTGCGGAAAGTGAAGTGGCGTCCGACCGATCCGGGGCCGGGCGTCACGGTCCAGGAGATCACCGTGCCCGGCACGGAGGGCGCGCCGTCCGTGTCGCTCCGTGTGTTCCAGCCGGCCGGTTTGAAGGAAGCGGCTGGGGCGCTGCTCTGGATCCACGGAGGCGGGCTGATCTTCGGTGCGCCCGAGCAGGACGACCGTACGAACATCGCCTTCGTCCGTGAGCTCGGCATCACAGTCGCCGCGGTCCGCTACCGGCTGGGTCCCGACCATCCCGCGCCCGCCGCGGTCGAGGACGCCTACGCCGGGCTGCGCGGCCTCGTCGAGCGCGCGGGCGACCTGCACATCGACGTCGACCGCATCGCGATCGGCGGTGCCAGCGCCGGGGGCGGACTCGCCGCCGCCCTCGCCCTGCTCGCCCATGACCGGGGCGAGATCCGCCCGGCGTTCCAGCTGCTCATCTATCCCATGCTGGACGACCGCACGACGACGAGAACCGACCTGGACACCCTCAAGGTGCGCGTCTGGACACCCAAGAGCAACCGCTACGGCTGGTCGTCCTACCTCGGCGAATCCGTCGCGGGCCCCAACGTCTCCCCGTACGCCGCCGCGGCACGCCGCGAGGACCTCACCGGCCTCCCGCCCGCCTGGATCGGCGTCGGCACCCTCGATCTCTTCCACGACGAGGACGTCGAGTACGCGCGCCGGCTGAATGCCGGCGGCGTCCCCTGCCAACTCCACATCGTCCCCGGCGCTTTCCACGGCTTCGACGTGCTGTTCGCCAAGGCCGAGGTCTCGCGGGACTTCTGGCGCCGGCAGGCACAGGCGCTGAAGGGCGCACTGTGAGACCGACCTGCGTCGGTCCATGACCAAAAGCGACGGCAGACCGCTGGTCAGCCGATCAGGTGCAACCCGTCCTCGAAGTCGATGCGCGCGAGGTCGGCGCGCGAGACGATGCCGAGCTTGGGGAACACGTTGGCCAGGTGATGGCCCACCGTACGAGGGCTGATCAGCAGCTGGGCCCCGATCTCCCGGTTGGTGAGCCCCTGCGCGGCCAGCCGCGCGACTCTCGACTCCTGTGCCGTGAGGATGGCTGCGGTGTCCCGGGCCGCCGGTGCCGAGTCGCGGCGCGGTTGCTGCCCGGCCAGCTCCTGTTCGGCCTGGGTACGGGCGAGCAGGGGCGCCGCGTCGAGTCGCCGGAAGGTTTCCGCGGATTCGGCCAGCTGTGTCCGGGCGTCGGTACGGCGGCCGGCCCGGCGCAGCCACTCGCCGTACAGCAGGCGTGTGCGGGCGTGGTTGAAGGGACGGGACGCGGCTCCGGGGACATCCAACGCGAGCCGGAACTGCTTTTCCGCATCCGCTCCCGATGCCAGCAGGGCATGGACCAGGTGGGTCGCGGAGACCGCCCACGCCGCGTCGGTCCGCTCGGCCCACCGCCGCAGCAGCCGCGCCTGTTCCTCGGCCGTCGCCCGCTGTCCGGCCTGGAGGGCGGCCTCGGCGGTGTCCGGCGCGGCGAGCACCGCGACGGTGGCGTTCACCGCGTAGTGTCCGGGCTCGCTCAGCCGGACCAGGCGGTCCAGCGACTCCTCGGCCCGGCCGGCGAAGAGCGCCGACATGCCGTGGTTCCATTCCGCGCAGGCGCTGAAGACGCGCACTCCACGCGGCACCCATACCTCGTTGAACCGGGCGGTGTGTTCCGCGACGGTCTGCTCATCGCCTCGCGCGGCTGCCAGCCATCCGATACCGGCGAGGCACTGCGCCGCCAAGTGGTCGTCGCCGGTCCCCTCGGCCACGTGGAGCCCCTCAAGGGCGTTCGCCTCGGCCGAGGTCCAGGAGCCCTGCGCGATGTCGAGCGCCACGGTCTGGGCCAGCGTCTGGGTCAGGGCGGTGACCTGGTCCGTGTGCCGCAGCGTGTGGGTCTCGTGGCGGAGAGCCTCCCCCAGGGCGGACTCGATGCCCCAGGCCACCGCCAGCGGTGACGGTGGCATCACAAGCCAGGAACTGCCGCTGAGTCGGGTGAGGATTTCAGCGCTGGGTGCCATCACATGGTCGTACTGCTCGCGGTCGTCGGCGCCGTCGCCCCGGTCCTCCGTCCACCATGCGCGCAGCAACGGCAACAGATCGGCGTTCGGGAAGTCCCGTTGCGGGAGCCGCCGTTCGAGCCGCTGGAGCGCCTCGCGCTGCAGCGCGCCCTCACTTGCCGCCCAGGCCGCCCGCAGCGCCATGCTGCCGAGCTTGAATGCCTGCCCGGGATCGGCCACCCGCTCCATGTCCCGGATCAGCTGCCGGCAGGCGGTCTCCAGATCGCCGTGCGCGAACTCGATCAGCCCGCGCAGCCCCTCGCTGAGATCCGCGACCGTGGACGCGGAGGAAAACCTTTCGGCCCGCTCCAGCATCCCCCGCGCGACGTCGACGTGGCCTGCCTCCCAGGCCGCCCTCGCTCCGTGCGCCAGCCGTCTGGCCGCGTCGTCCGTGGAGGGGGACAGCTTCGCCGCCCGCCGCAGGGCACGGGCCGCAGTGCCACAACCACCGCGCGCCCAGGAACGGTGGGCCGACTCCTCCAGCAGCCGGGCCACCTCCTCGTCGGGTCGGCCCGCGGCTTCCACGGCTGCGGCGAGGTGCCAGGGGCGCAGCTCGTCGGCGTTCTCACCGGTCAGCACGGAGGCGAGCGCATGGTGAACGGCTTGGCGGTCCGCGGCCGGTGCCTCCTCGTAGACCACCGCTCCCATCAACTGGTGGCGGAAGCGGATCCGCCCGTCCGAGTGCGTGGTGAGCAGGCCCGAGTGCAGCGCTTCGTCCCACGCGGCTGCGTCGAGGCCGAGCACACCACCGGCCTGGCGCACGCTGTTGCCATCGCCGCGGTCCTCGGCGGCGGTGAGGAGGAGCGCGGTGCGGGCGGGCGCGGACAGCCGCTCGATCCGGGCGCGGAAGGCGCGGCGCAGGCGTGGCCCGACGGCGATCGGCTCATCGGCGAGAGGGTGCGTCGAGATGTCGCCGGCTGCCACGGACGTGGTCAGCTCCTGGAGTGCGAGGGGATTTCCGGCCGCCGCACAGACCGTGTGGCGGATCACCGCCTCGTCCGCGTGCGGAGCGACGGCACGGGCGAGGAGCCGGGCATCCTCGTCGCCCAGCTCCCGGACCTCCATGGCCGCCAGTTTCTCCCAGGGCCCGTCGCCGGGATCGTCGTGCCCGGTGAGGAGCATGACCACAGGCTCGTTGCGCAGTCGGCGGGCAACGAAAGTCAGGCACTGTGCTGATGGCTCGTCCAGCCACTGGGCGTCGTCGGCGACGACGAGCACCGGCCGTTCCCTGGCCAGTTCGCCGAGGAGCGTCAGCACGGCCACGCCGATCAGAAACCGGTCCGCCGCGTCGCCGCTCATCCCGAGAGCCCCGTTCAGGGCCTTGGCCTGCGGCTCCGGGAGCGTACGGATCCGGTCCGTCACTGGCCACAGCAATTCGTGCAGAGCGGCGAAGGCCAGCTCCGACTCGAGACGAGCACCGCGACAGCTCAGCACGGTGAAGTCCGCGGCGGCCGACTCGGCCACGTATTCGAGCAGGGCGGTCTTGCCGATGCCGGGGTCACCCCACAACATCATGGTCGCGCCGGATCCCTGACGGGCGCCATCAAGGATCCGGTCAAGGGCTGCCTGTTCCTGGCGCCGTCCGTACAGGTCCATTTGCTTGAAAGCTTAATGGGTTGCGGTCGCCCGGATCCACTGCCGGCCACCTGGGTTCAACGACTCCACACAAAATCTTGACGGACGCGGTGACGGACACGGTGACGGATCCGTTTTCCTCGCTTCCTTCGTAGCGTCGGGCGTGATGAGTGCACTCGCGCCCCACCGCAGGGGGAAGGCATGGTGACGGCGATCCGGAGTCGGGAGCGTCGGCAGGACAGTGGCTCAGCCCGTCACGCCGCATCGCCCCACCCGCCCCTCGGCAAGCAGCAGGGTGCCCCCACGAACACGCCTCCCTGACAGACCGTCAGGATCACCTTGGAGCGAACGATGACGCAACCCAGCACGATCAGCGTGGAGCGGCCGGCGCCGGGCATCCGTACGATCACCTTCTCGAATCCGCCGGTGAATCTCATCGTCGGGGAGACCGTGTCCCGACTGCTGGAGATCGTCACGGAACTGAGCGAGGACCCGCAGGTCCACGTGGTCGTCTTCACCAGCAGTACGCCCGGCTACTTCTTCAACCACTTCGACCTCGGCCGGGCCACCGACTTCATTCCGTCCGACCTGGAGGCGACGCCGGCGTGGGTCGATCTCGTGATACGGCTGTCCACGGCTCCGTTCATCAGCATCGCGTCCATCCGCGGGCGGACCAGGGGCGGCGGGGACGAACTGGCCCTGGCCTGCGATCTGCGCTACGCCAGCCGTGAGCACGCGGTGTTCGGCCAGCCCGAGGTCGGCGGCGGGATCCTGCCCGGCGGCGGGGGCACGGAACACCTGCCCCGGCTCATCGGACGGGACCGGGCACTCGAAGCCATCCTCAGCAGCGACGACTACGACGCCGACACGGCGGAACGCTACGGATGGGTGACCCGCACCGTCGCCGACGCCGAACTGGACGGCTTCGTGGACGGTATGGCGACCCGGCTGGCGTCCTTCGACAAGACGGCGCTGGCAGCCGCCAAGGCCCAGGTCAACCGGGCGACACTCCCGCCCGAGGCCGACCTGCGAGCGGCCTACACACAGTTCCTGACCTCCATGACCTGGCCGGAGGTCCAGGCATTCCTGCCCCGGTTCGAGAAGCTCGCCGCCGAAAAGGGCCCCGAAGAGCTGGAACTCCGCCTGGGCCACTACCTCGGCATCGCACGCCAGGAGTAGCCGGTGAACACCGACCGCGAGGACCCGTTCGCGACCCGCGGATGACGCCTCCGGGATCACCTGCAGCACCCCGAGCGCGGCGGCCTCCACTCCCTGCGTTTCCCGGATCTCTCCCGGATCGCCGGGCGTGACCACTTGCCATCGACCGACGACCGGCATATGGTCGTACGAACGTATGGCATACGATTGTAATTCAAAAGAAGGAGTCCGTGATGGCAGCGATTCGGCCGGTGGCGCTCGTGACAGGTGCCTCGTCGGGGATCGGCAAGGAGACGGCCGGTGCCCTGGTGGCGGCGGGTTTCGAGGTGATCGGCACCGGCCGCAAGACCTCCGGGCTCACCCCGCCCGACGGTGTGACGTACCTCGATCTCGACATCGGCAGTGACGACTCGGCCACCGCCGCGGTCGCAGAGGTGATCGACCGGTTCGGGCGCATCGACGTCCTCGTCAACAACGCGGGCCTCGGCTCGGCGGGCGCCGTCGAGGAGAACTCCGTCGCCCAGGCCCAGAACGTCCTGAACATCAACGTCCTCGGTGTCATCCGTATGACGAAGGCCGTCCTGCCGCACATGCGCGCTCAGGGAGGTGGACGCGTCATCAACATCTCGTCCGTCCTGGGGCTCGTCCCTCAGCCCTTCATGGCCCTGTACGTCGCGTCGAAGCACGCCATCGAGGGCTACTCCGAGTCCCTGGACCACGAGGTCCGCGAGCACGGCGTGCGGGTGCTCCTCGTCCAGCCCGCCTACACCAAGACCGGCTTCGACACCAACGCCGCACAGCCCGACACCCCGCTGCCCCTGTACGCGGAGCGACGGCGCGACTTCGACGAGATGATGACGCAGGCGATGACGGACGGTGACGACCCCGCCGTCGTCGCCAAGGTGATCGTCGCCGCGGCCACCGACAAGAAGCCGAAGCTGCGCTACACCGCCGGCTCGCGGGCCGCACTCGTCAGCGCGAGCCGCCGCATCCTCCCCGCCGGAACGTTCGACAAGCAGATCCGTAAGAGCAACCACCTGCCCGGCTGACCACTCGCCGATTTACCGCATTTACCCGTATTCATCAGGATTTGCCGAGGAGAGTCATGCAGCAGCAACACCAGCAAACGGCCCGGCGCAGTGCATCGAGCGCACGGCGTTTCCTGAAGAAGAACGTCGGCATCGCGCTGGCGGTCACCGCGACGGTGGCCGTCGTGGCGGCGGCGCCGTCCGCGTCCGCCGGGACAGGAAAGACGGGACACGCGTATCGCGGAGCGATTGTCACCGACGTACGGACCACGGAGAAGTTCGACTTCGACGCCGGTGAGATCCCCGAGAACATCCACGTCAACCGCGACGGCTCAATGAACCTGTCGATGCTCGGCAGTTGCGTGGGATGCGAGCGCACCCAGAAGCCGCAGCTGATACATGTCTCCCCGTCCGGCGAGCGCACGGTGCTCGCCACCGGGCAGGTGGGCGAGGCGATCAGCGGCAACACGCGTGGCGATGACGGCACCGTCTACTACAGCGTGTGGGCCCGGGGCGACCTGGCCAGGAACGGCGTGTACAAGCTGCTCCCGGACGGCACCTCTCAGCGCATCGCCGCTCTGCCCGGCGACTCGGGCCCCAACGGGCTGGCTCTCGACCCGGCCGGACGCACCCTCTACATCGCGGACAGCCTGCAGGGCATCATCTACTCCGTTCCGGTCTCGGGCGGACCGGTGACCCCGTGGCTGACCGGTGCCGCTCTCGAGCGGATACCGACCGAAGCGGTGCAACTCGGTGCCAACGGGCTCAAGTTCCACAACGGCGCCCTGTGGATCAGCAACTTCAACCAGGGAACGCTGCTGCGGGTACCGGTCACCGCCACCGGCGCGGCCGGTCCCATCCGCACTGTCACGGACGGCCTGACCAACCTCGACGACTTCAGCTTCCCGGCCCCCTGGTCCGACGTGCTGATCGCGGCCCAGAACGGCACCTCCTCGCGGAAGGGCCCGGACAGGATTGTGGTCATCTATCCGAACGGCACCTACAAGCCCGTCCTGACCGGCGCGGACGGTCTCGCCTCGCCCACCGCGACCGCGATTCGCGGCAACCAGTTGTACATCACCAACGGCGGGCTCCCCGAGCCCCACGACGCGAAGGTGCAGACCGGGAGGATCAACTTCCCCGCTCTGCTTGCCGGCGCGGCGCACTGACCGACCTGACCAGGCCGGCAGCCGGGGCGCGAGCCCCGGCTGCCGGCCGCGACGGAGGAACACACCGTGCGGTACACGAAGGAACACAAGCAGGAGACACGGCAGCGCATCATCGAGACGGCCGGCCGCCGGCTCAAGCGGGACGGCATCGACGGCTCCGGAGTCGCGACGCTCATGAAGGACGCCGGCCTGACCAACGGCACCCTCTACGCCTACTTCACGTCCAAGGACGAACTCGTCGCCGGCGCGGTCGCCGACCAGATGCGCGCACAGCACGCCAACATCGTCGCCCACGTGGCACCCGGCCGAGCCGGCCTCGAACAGCTGATCCGCTGGTACTTCTCCCCCGAGCAGCGCGACAGCATCGACGACGGCTGCCCCAACGCCGCCCTCCTCGACGAGATCGCACGCGCCGCGGATCCCACCAGGCAGGCGTACACCGACGGCGTGCTGGTCCTCGTCGACGACTTCGCCGCCCGCCTGGCACCCCACGACCCGTCCTCGGCACGCCTGAGGGCTCTCGGCCTCCTCGGCATGCTCGCCGGCACCCTGCAACTCTCCCGGGCCCTGACCGACCGCCAACTCTCCGACCAGCTCCTCGATCAGGGCATCCGCAACGCCCTCGCCCTCCTGGACGCCGAGCAGCACAACCCGGCCTGACCGTCCGCCGACGCAAGAGCGGGACATGACCGCGGCTCGCGGCTCACCGCTTGCCGCCCTGGATTCCTGGACCGATCGACGGTCCCCTTCCCTCTCCCACCCCCGGAGCTCTCCGTGTTCATCGCCTATGTAGTCCTCGCCGGCGTGCTGTCCCTGCTACTGGTCTTCTCCGCCGTTCCCGACATCACCCGCGACCCGAAGATCACAGACGGGCTCAAGGCGCTCGGGGTGCCCGACAGCTGGTTCCTGCCGCTCGGCCTGGTCAAGATCGCGGGCGCTCTGGGCCTGCTCGCCGGCATCGCCTACCGGCCGTTGGGCATCGCGGCGGCGATCGGTGTCGTCCTGTACTTCCTGGGCGCCGTGATCACGCACGTCCGTGGCGGCGACAAGAAGGGAAGCGCCACCCCGGGCGCCATCATGCTCCTTGCCGTGGCGCCGCTGGTGCTGGGGTTCGCGACGGTCTGATCGTCCTCGATCGTGGCCTGCCCCTTGCCGGGACTGTATGGCGTCATGCAGAGTTCTTCGTATCTGAATAGATTGTCAATACTCTGGTGGTAACCCGAGGGGACGGACGTCCAGCAAGCCGGATTGGGTGTCCGATTTGATGGGAGTACGCGCCTATGTCGTCTCGGATCGTGGATGCATCGCCTCCGGTGTCGCCCCCGTCGTCCGCCGGCCTCGTCGTCCTGGACGGCATCGGCCTGGGCGTCGAGGACGTCGTACGCCTCGCCGACGGCGCCGCGCGGCCGGTGCCCGGCACCGAGGCGATGAAGCGCGTCGAGGAGGTCTGGGACGTCGCCCGCCAGATCGCCGCGACCGGGCGCGTGTACGGCCGCTCCACGGGCGTCGGCGCCAACCGCAACGAGGACATCCCGACCGAGGCCGCCGCCGACCACGGCCTGCGCCTGCTGCGCAGCCACGCGGGCGCCATCGGCGCGGAACTGCCGGCCCGCCAGGTGCGCGCGATGCTCGCCGTCCGCGCCAACCAGCTCCTCGCGGGGGGCGCCGGCCTCCGCCCCGGGGTCGTCACGGCCCTGTGCGAGGCGCTGGAGAACGGGGTGTACCCCGTGGTGAACGAGTTCGGATCGGTGGGTACGGGCGACATCGCCGCGCTGGCGCAGATGGGGCTGGCACTGGCGGGGGAGCACCCGTGGCGGGGTGCCGAACGGCCCGCCGGGCCGGGGGCTGATGCCGGGGCCGGTGAGAGGTGGCCGACGACGGAGCCGGTGGTCGGCCGGGGACGGTCGGCGGCGGAGGCTTCCGGTGCGTCTCCCGGCGTGCCCTCGGCGCCCGGATCAGTGGCTTCCCGCGGCCCGGGTGTCACCGGTGCTCCCGCGCCCCAGGCCCTCGACAACAACGACGCCCTCGCCCTGATCAGCAGCAACGCGCTCACCCTCGGGCAGGCCGCGCTCGCCCTGCACGAGCTGCGCGGGCTCATCGTCGCCACGCAGGTCGTCGCCGCCCTCTCGCTGCTCGCCGTCGACGGTTCGCACGAGGCGTACGCCGCGCCCGTGCACGCCGCCCGTCCGCACCGGGGAACGGTCGAAGTCGCCCGCCGGATGCGGGAGTTGATCGGCAGTGCCGACCGGCCCACCCCTCCCCTCGGGCGTATCCAGGACCCGTACGGCTTCCGGTGTCTGCCGCAGATCCACGGGCCCGCGCACGACGCGGCGGACGCGCTGGAGGGGGTCCTCGCGATCGAGATCAACGCCGCCGCCGAGAACCCGCTCATCTGCCCCGAGGACCTGACCGCCTACCACCACGGCGGCTTCTACCAGGCCCAACTCGCCCTTGCCCTCGACCACTTCAGGCTGGCCGTCACCCAGGTCGCGCGCCTGTCCACCTCACGGCTCTCCACCCTCAACGAGCCCGCCTTCACCCGCCTGCGCCCCTTCCTCGCCGACCACGAGCCCGCCGCCTCCGGGGTGATGATCCTGGAGTACGCCGCCGGCGCGGCCCTGGGTGACCTGCGGGCCTTCTCCGCGCCCGCCTCGCTCGGGCACGCTGTACTCTCCCGGGGCGTCGAGGAACAGGCCAGCTTCGCCTCGCTCGCCGCCCGTCAGACACTGCGCGCGTGCGACGCGTACCGTCTCGTCGTCGGCTGCGAACTGGTCGCCGCCGTACGGGCGCTGCGCCAGCGCGACCTGCGGCCGGACCCGGAACTGCCGGTGGGCCGGGCGCTGGAGCTGGCCGAGTCGGTCCTCGACGCGGACTCGGCCGACCGGCCGCTCACGGACGACGTGACGGCGGCGGCGGGACTACTGGACCGGTTCACGGAGATCTGGAGGGGGAGCGGGGCATGAGCACGCCGAGCGCGGACGACAGCAGGGGCGCGAGTACGGGTGTGGGCGGGGACGCGGGTGCGAGCGGGAACCCGCCCGACAGTCCCGCCGGCCGCCTCCAGGCCCTCTTCGAGGGGCACCGGCTCACCCCGACGCAGCGCCGCATCGCGCACAGCATGGTGCGCCGGGCCGCCGACGTGCCCTTCCTCTCCAGCGTCGAGCTGGCCGAACTGGCCGGCGTCAGCCAGCCCTCCGTCACCCGCTTCGCCGTCGCCCTCGGCTTCGACGGCTACCCGGCGCTGCGCAAGCACCTGCGCGAGGTCGCGCCCGCCGAACAGAGCGCCGCGCAGGGCTCGTACAACGAGTACCAGCAGGCCGTCGAGGCCGAGATCGAGAACCTGAAGCACCTGGCCGAGGTGCTCGCCGACCCGCGCCCCGTCCAGCGGGCGGGACGGCTGCTCGCCGCGTCCCGGCCCCTCCCCGTCCTCGGGCTGCGCGCCGCCGCCTCCCAGGCGTACGGCTTCGCGTACTTCGCCGCCAAGGTCCACCCGGACGTACGGCTGCTGCACGAGGGCGGCACGATGATCCACGACCGGATCGACGCGGCCGTCCGGGCGGGCGCCACGACCCTGCTGTGCTTCGCGCTGCCCCGGCATCCGCGCGAGGTCGTCGACACCCTCACCTACGCCAGGCAGGCGGGGCTGACCGTCGTCACCGTCGCCGACTCGGCGTTCGCGCCGGTCGCGAAGGTCTCCGACCTGCTGCTGCCCGCCGCCGTCGGCACCGGGCTCGCCTTCGACACCGTCTGCGCGCCGATGCTGCTCGGCCGGGTGCTGCTGGAGGCCATGTGCGACGACCTGCCGGACGCCCAGGCCCGCCTGGAGGAGTTCGACGCGCGGGCGGCGGCCCGGGGCCTGTTCGTCGAGTAGGCCCGGCCCTTCCAGGGCGTCGCGGGCTCTCATTCTCGTCTCACATTCGCTCGCTACTCTCCCGCCCCGACAGGACTGTGCCGGACGAGACTGTGCCGGACGAGACTGTGCCGGACGAGGAAAGCGGGAGGCGGACGTGGCACGCGGAGTGGGCGGAGTTCGCGGAGGGCAGGGACTGGCCCGGGTGGCCGTGGTCGTACGGGCCGGAGCGGCGCCCATGTGGTGGCTCGGAGCGTTGGCGGCGGGCGTCGGCGTTCTGCTGCCGGGCATCACCGGCCGCCGGATCGGTGTGATGGCGGGGGCCGCGCTGTTCATCGTCACGGTGGCCGTCGTGGCGTATCTGCGGCGCCGGCGCTACACCGCGCTCGCCGCCGGCGTCGCCCGGGCCGGCAAGCACGACGTGCTCCAGGACCGTGCCGTCACCGTACGCAACTGGCGCCGTGGCCACCGCTGGTGGCTGCTGCTCGCCTTCGCCGCCGCGCTGGGCAGCTCGTTCGCGGTGCCCGCGGCGGGCGGGCTGCTGCTCGCCGGGGCGGGTACCGGGCTGTGGGTGAAGGCCGCCTGGCTGGGCCGGCGCGAGCGCGCCGACGACGTACTGCTGTGGGTACGCGTGGACTGGCTCGGCCCGCGCTCCGGAGCCCCGGCGGGCGAGCCCGTCAAGGCCTACCGGGCCACAGGAATCGCCGCGGGCGACGCGACCCCGGGCGGGGCGCGCCGCCGCGGCGACGTCCTGGTCTAGCCGGTTCGGCCGGTCCGGCTCCGCGGGCTCAGATCTCCATGTCCGCCTCGATCTTCTTCAGCTGGTGGCGGGCCATCGCCAGGTTGGAGCGGCTGATGTCGAGCACCAGGTAGAGGAAGAGGCCGTTGCCGCCGCGCCCCTTCATCATCCGGATCAGGTGGTACTGGCTGGAGAGCGTGATCAGGATGTCCTCGATCTCGCCCTTCAGGCCGAGGTGCTCCATGGTGCGCATCTTGGCGCGTACGACATCGGTGTTGCCGGCGGCGGCGACGTTCAGGTCGAACGTCTTGCTGCCGCCCATCGTGCCCAGGGCCATGCCGCTGGTGTAGTCGACGAGTGCGACTCCGGTGGCACCCTCGATGGAGGTCAGCGCCTCTTTGAGTGCGGTCTCGGTGTTGGCCATGACGGTCTTCCTCTCCTGCTTCCGGTTCAACTATCCGTGGTGGTACGCGCGTTGGGCGTGGTTGACGGTGTGCGTGGCGCGCGCGGTGTTCTGGTCCGGGTGGGCATGGACGTGGGGGTGGGGGCGGGTTTGGTCGTGGGCGGGGCGGTCGGCCTTGGTGCGGCCTGGGCGCGTTCCGCGTCGGCCGCCGCGTCCACCAGCTCCCCGATGCGGAGGCCGGCCCGGCGGCCCTCCAGGTGCAGCCGGCCGACGTTGACACGGTCCTGGGCGAGCAGGGTCAGGACCGCGCTGCGGCCTGCCGCGTACGTCGCCACATAGCCGTACGTCCCGCGGACGAGCAGTTCGCGGAAGTCGCCCTGGCCGGTGGCGTCCGCCATTCGCACGGCGACACTGAGCGCGGTGGCGGTGAGCGCCGCGAGCGTCTCCGGTTCGATTCCGGGGGTGTCCTGGACGAGGACGAGCCCGTCGACGCTGGCCGCGAGTGCGCCGGTGAGCTGGGGCACCCGGGACCGCAACCGGCGTAGTTCGTCCATGACTTCGGCCTCGGCTGCCATGAGTTGTCTCCTCTCGGCACGCGGGCGTTGCCGTTCAAAGGGCCTCCAGCGCATCCCTGAGCCTTTTCAGCAGCGTGATATCGGGGTCGGTGAAGGAGGGCGGCAGCGTTCCGGGGGGAGCCGGCGGCGCGGAGGACGCGGAGGACGCGGAGGAAGCGGGTGGCCGGTCCGGGACCGCCGGTGGTACGGCGGCGGGTGTGGGCGGAAACGTGGAAGGAAGCGTGGAGGGGAGTGCGGAAGGGAGCGTGGGGGCGGTGGCCGGGGCCACGACGCCCGCGGCTGCCAGGCGCCGTATGTCCACCAGGGCGTGGAAGGTCGGGCGGGCCAGCGCCAGGGCGATGTCCGCCGCCGTACGGACACCGTCGACCAGGGCCAGTACGGCGCGCTGGCGGGCCGTGATCGTGGGTGCGGCCGGGCTGTCGGACCGGACGAGCGGGGCGCTGTCCGGGGCCGGGTCGGGCCAGATGCGGTGCAGCAGGGCGCGGCGGCGCAGGGTCTCGTGCTCCAGCGCCGCCACCGGCACCGGGCGCACGGGACCGAGCCAGTGCCGGTCCCCGTACCGGAAGTGCCCCGGCGTGCTGCTGGGCGCGAGGGCGAAGTACGCCGCGTCGTACAGCGCCCCCAGGTGGCACACCTCCAGGGCGCCCACCTTGATCCGGCCGCTCTCGACCAGGAACCGTCCGACGCCGTGCCGCTCGCCGGCCTCGGCGACCGCGTCGCGCCAGCCGTCGGCGTCCAGCGTGCCGCGTGCGGTGAGCAGGACGTCGAGACCGGGCACGGCCGGGCTCTCGGCGTGCACCACCTCACCGTCGGCGAGGTAGAGCGAGCCGTACTCCCGGACCAGGACCCCGGTGGCCTTCTCGGTGGCGAGCCGGCCGAGTATCGGCGAGACCCCGCCCCACGCCCGCTGCCGGGCCGCCGCCCTGTCCCGCACCGGCAGGCGCGGCGGCGGTGTCGTCGCAGTGGTCCTCAGAGCTGTCATCCCAGCACCAGCCGTCCGGCCATCTCGCCGAGCCGGATGCGGGCCAGCGCGAGATTGCCGTCCGCGCGGGCCAGCCACAGATGCAGGAACACACTGCTGTCGAAGGTCGTCGTGACGAACCGCAGGACGTGATAGCTGTCCCGGTTGCTGATGATGAGGTCCTCGACCGGGGGCTCCTGCCCGGCCCGGCCGCCGGCCTCGTCGAGGTCCCCGTCGTCGCCCTCCGGGGCGAACGCGCGGTGCTCGGCGGCCAGCCGGGCCAGCTCCGCCGCCTCGGCCGCCATCGTCTCCGGATCACCGCCCGGGGAATCCCCGACGGTGCCCAGTGCCAGCCCGCTGGTCCAGTCGACCAGCGAGGCGCCCCGGGCACCCGGCAGCCGCATGGCTTCCAGTAAGCACTCGTCGATTCCGGGCACCCTTGGCCCCTCCCGCCTGTCCCGCTCGCGTCTGTCCGGCCGGTGTTCGGTCACCCAGCCAGGGGTTCGGCCGACGGATGTTCGGCCAACCTGGTGTTCGGCTGAGTGACGCAGACGCTACGCAACGTGTGCGTGAGGGGTGAGGGATCTGGCATTTTCCAGCGGAACATGCCGCGGGGCGACTAAGGTAGGTCGACTGAGCCCGTTTTCAGGGCAGTTGACCTTCATGTCCGCCGGGGTTCGTCAAGGGCGTGCGGAGGGGGAGCCGGTCGCGGGGAGGGTGGTGAGCGCGGCGGCGTGCGCCCCGCCGGATTCGGCCACGATCTCGTCGACGGTCTGCGCCTCCCGTACGACCGCGAAGGCGGTGCCCCCGCCGCCGTTCCGGACGAAGCCGTAGATCCCGGGCCGGGCAAGGGAGTTGTACGCGTAGTGGTGCGCGAAGTAGTACGCGCCCGTGTCCAGCGCCGCCGCGAAGTCGCCCTGTTCGAGCAGCGGCAGCGCCCGTCCCTCGGCGAGCAGGTCACCCGAGAAGCAGGCGGGCCCGGCCACGTCCTGCACGACCTCGGGCCCGGTCTTCGGCCGCCCCTTCCCGTCGTACGCGGCGATCCTGAGCGGCCACGACCCCGGCGCGTACACCGTCCGCGTCGCGACCTGCACGCCCGCGTGCGTGACCGCGACCGGCCGCCCGCCGGCGCTCTTCGCGTACTCGACCCGCGCCACCACCGTGCCGTGCTTGGCCAGCAGCGACCGCCCGAATTCGGTCACCAGCCCGTACCGCCCCCCGAACAGCCCCGGCACCGCCTCGCTCAGCAGCCGCACGTACTGCGCGTACGTCGGACTCGTCGCGTCCGACGCGAAGTCGACCGGCAGCCCGCCGCCGATGTCGATCGTGTCGATCTGCCGCCGCCCGACCCGCCCGTTGATCTCCTCGGCGAGCGCGTACGTCTCCGCCACGCCCCGCACCATCAGCGCCAGCGGGATGCCCTGCGACCCGGTGTGCGCATGGATCCGGGTCAGCCACGGACGCTCGGCGTACGCCCCCACGATCCACTCACGCGCCCCCTCGTCCAGCAGCGCCACCCCGAACTTCGAGGTCGCCGTCGCCGTGGACGTGGCCCCGATAGAGCCCCCGCCGACCTGCGGATTCACCCGTATCCCGATGGGGGACCGGCTGCTCGCGATGGGGGTACCTCCCATGCCTTTAGGGCTATGGGGGAGCATCAGAGCGTCGATCCGGGCCAGCTCCTGCGGGTTGTCGGCGTTCACGGCGATGCCCAGGGCCAGCGCCTCGCGCAGCTCGGCGGGCGTCTTGGCGGGCGAGTCGAGCACCGTCCGGTGCGGCGGCACCCCGGCCGCCCGTGCCAGCGCCAGCTCCCCGGGACTCGCCACCTCCGCCCCGATCCCCTCCTCGCGCAGCAGCCGCAGTACGGGCACCAGCGGCGTCGCCTTCACCGCGAAGGCGTGCAGCACCGGCGTGCCGGGTGCCAGGGCCGCGTCGAAGGCGGCGCGCAGCTCGGCGGCGGACTCGCGGATACCGGTCACGTCCAGCAGCCCGACGAGGGGCGCGTCGGGACCGAGCAGCCCCTGCTCGACGGCGGCCCGCACGGCGTCGTCCCGTCGGTTCGCCCTCTTGGTCCCGTTGTGGTCCACCATGTCCCCCGTGGTGTCGAAGTCCGCGTCCATGGCTCAAGCCAAACATCCGCGGTGCGCGCATGCTGGCGCGAGAGGGTATTGACTAGTTCTATTCATGAAGTCAGGATGTGAATATCGACTGTAAATAGTCCGCTGGGAGGCAGACCATGTCAGGACCCCGCCCCGTACGAGCCCCGCGCGGTACGGAACTGAGCGCCCTGGGATGGCAGCAGGAGGCCGCCCTGCGGATGCTGCAGAACAACCTGGACCCCGAGGTCGCCGAACACCCCGACAAGCTCGTCGTCTACGGCGGCACCGGCAAGGCCGCCCGTGACTGGCGCTCCTTCGACGCCATGGTCCGTACGCTGCGGACCCTGAAGCAGGACGAGACGATGCTCGTCCAGTCGGGCCGCCCGGTCGGTGTCATGCAGACCCACGAGTGGGCCCCGCGCGTCCTGATCGCCAACTCCAACCTGGTCGGCGACTGGGCCAACTGGGAGGAGTTCCGCCGCCTGGAGGCCCTCGGCCTGACCATGTACGGGCAGATGACGGCCGGTTCGTGGATCTACATCGGCACGCAGGGCATCCTCCAGGGCACCTACGAGACGTTCGCCGCGGTCGCCGCCAAGAAGTTCGGCGGCACTCTGGCCGGGACGATCACCCTCACGGCAGGCCTCGGCGGCATGGGCGGCGCCCAGCCCCTCGCCGTGACGATGAACGACGGCGTCGCGATCTGTGTCGACGTCGACCCGCGTGCCATCGAGCGCCGCATCGAGCACCGGTACCTCGACGTGAAGGCCGACTCCCTGGAGCACGCCCTCCAACTCGCCGTCGAGGCACGGGACGCCCGCCGCCCCCTGTCCATCGGCCTGCTGGGCAACGCGGCCGAGCTGTTCCCGCGCATGCTCGCCGAGAGCGCCCCCGTCGACATCGTGACCGACCAGACCTCGGCCCACGACCCGCTCGCCTACCTGCCGACCGGCGTCGACTTCGACGACATGGCCTCCTACGCGGCGAAGGACCCGGCCGGCTTCACGACCCGGGCGCGCGAGTCGATGGCCCGGCACGTGGAGGCGATGGTCGGCTTCATGGACGCCGGTGCGGAGGTCTTCGACTACGGCAACTCGATCCGGGGCGAGGCCCAACTGGCCGGATACGAGCGGGCGTTCGCCTTCCCCGGGTTCGTCCCCGCCTATATCCGCCCCCTCTTCTGCGAGGGCAAGGGCCCCTTCCGCTGGGCGGCCCTGTCGGGCGAGGCGTCCGACATCGCGAAGACGGACAAGGCGATGCTGGAGCTGTTCCCCGAGAACGAATCCCTGCACCGCTGGATCAAGATGGCCGGGGAGCGGGTCCACTTCCAGGGCCTCCCGGCACGGATCTGCTGGCTCGGCTACGGCGAGCGGGACAAGGCCGGCGAGCGCTTCAACGACATGGTGGCCAGCGGTGAGCTGGCCGCGCCGCTGGTGATCGGCCGCGACCACCTCGACGCCGGGTCCGTCGCGTCTCCCTACCGGGAGACGGAGGCGATGCTCGACGGCTCCGACGCGATCGCCGACTGGCCGCTGCTGAACGCGATGGTCAACGTGGCGTCCGGCGCGTCGTGGGTCTCCATCCACCACGGGGGCGGCGTCGGCATGGGCCGCTCCATCCACGCCGGCCAGGTGACGGTGGCCGACGGCACGCAGCTCGCGGGGGAGAAGATCCGCCGGGTACTGACCAACGACCCCGGGATGGGCGTGATCCGGCACGTGGACGCCGGGTACGACATCGCGGAGTCGGTTGCCGACGAGCGGGGCGTGCGGGTGCCTATGCGTGAGGGGGACGACGCGTGAGTGAGGCCTCTGGCGGGCGGGGCGGCGACTCTTCGGTGGGGGCGGGCGGGTCGTCGCCGTCTGCCGGTCCGACTGTGCCCACCCTCCCCCACTCTCAACTTCGTTCGAGCGGGGGGACCCCCATCGCCCTGCGGAACGCCTGCCCGCAGTCGGGCGGGTCGGCGCCTGAGCCTGAGTCTGCCGGAGCCCGGCAGGCTGTTGGGGGCGGCGGGAACCCACAGCCGGGGGGCGTTTCCTTTCAGGAGATGTGGCGGGAGTTGGCGCCCATTGGGCGGCACCCTGACTCGCGCGGCTATCGCCGCTATGCCTGGACCGGTGTCGATCTTGAATGTCGGGGCTGGTTCAGGGAGCAGGCCGAGGGGCGGGGGCTGGTCTATGAGGTGGACCGGAACGGGAACCAGTGGGCGTGGCTCGGGGATCCCGCCGAGGGGGATGCCGTTGTCACCGGGTCGCATCTTGATTCCGTGCCGGATGGTGGGGCCTTCGACGGGCCCCTCGGGGTCGTCTCCTCCTTCGCCGCCCTGGACGAACTCCGGGGCCGGGGTGTGCGGTTCACCAAGCCGCTGGCCATCGTCAACTTCGGGGACGAGGAGGGCGCCCGGTTCGGGCTCGCCTGTGTCGGGTCGCGGCTCACCGCCGGGGCGGTCACCGTCGAGCAGGCGCGGCTGCTGACCGACGGCGACGGGGTCACGCTGCCCCGGGCCATGGAAGCCGCCGGGTACGACCCGGACACCATCGGGCCCGACCCCGAGCGGCTCGCCCGCATCGGTGCCTTCGTCGAACTGCACGTCGAGCAGGGCCGGGCGCTCGATCTGAGCGGCGACCGCGTCGGCATCGCCAGTGCCATCTGGCCGCACGGACGGTGGCGGTTCGACTTCCGCGGCGAGGCCAACCACGCCGGCACCACCCGCCTCGTCGACCGGCGCGACCCCATGCTGTCGTACGCCGAGACCGTCCTCGCCGCCCGGCGTGAGGCGCAGCTCGCCGGTGCCGTCGCCACCTTCGGGAAGATCGCCGTCGAGCCCAACGGCGTCAACGCCATCCCCTCCCTCGTACGCGGCTGGCTCGACTCCCGCGCCGCCGACCAGGACGCCCTCGACACCGTCGTCTCCGCCGTGGAGAAGGCGGCCCGCGAGTACGCCGAGGCGCACGGCGTCGATCTCGACGTCGTCCGGGAGTCGTTCACCCCCGTCGTCGAGTTCGACCACGCTCTGCGCGACGAACTCGCGCGCGTCCTCGGCAAGGACACCGCTCTCACCGTCCCCGTCCTCGGCACCGGTGCCGGACACGACGCCGGGATCCTCTCCGGGAGCGTCCCGACCGCCATGCTGTTCGTGCGCAACCCCACGGGCGTCTCGCACTCCCCGGCGGAGTACGCCGCCGAGGACGACTGCGTGGCCGGGGTGACCGCACTCGCCGACGTACTGGAAGGGCTGGCCTGCACGTGACGCACCCGCAGCCGCAAACGCAGCTCACCTACTGGCTTGAGCACGCCTGGCTCGACACCAACGTCGAGCCCGGTGTGGCCCTGGACGTCAAGGACGGCCGGATCGCCGCTGTCCGGACACGGGTCGACGCCCCGCCGCCCGGCGCCGAGATCCTCCGCGGGCTCACCCTCCCCGGGCTCGCCGACGCCCACTCGCACGCCTTTCACCGTGCCCTGCGCGGCACCGTCCAGGTCGGCAGCGGCACCTTCTGGACCTGGCGCGAGGTCATGTACTCCTTCGCCGACAAGCTGACCCCGGACACGTACCACGCCCTCGCGCGTGCCGTGTACGCCGAGATGGCGCTGGCCGGGGTGACCGCCGTGGGCGAGTTCCACTACGTCCACCACGCCCCGGGCGGCACCGCGTACGCCGACCCGAACGCGATGGGCGAGGCCCTCATCGCAGCCGCCGCCGACGCCGGAATCCGCATCACCCTCCTCGACACCGCCTACCTTTCCGCAGGCTTCGGACAGGCCCCGAACCGGCACCAGCTCCGCTTCTCCGACGGCACGGCCGACGCCTGGGCGGAACGCTGTTCAGTTCTCAAGGAACGGGATCACGCGCGGATCGGCGCTGCCATCCACTCCGTACGAGCCGTGCCCGCCCGCCAGTTGGCGACCGTGGCCCGCTGGGCCGAGGAGCGGCGGGCCCCCCTCCATGTGCACCTGTCCGAGCAGACGGCGGAGAACGACGCCTGCCGGGCCGCCCACGGATGCACGCCCACCCGACTCCTCGCCGACCACGGTGTCCTCGGCCCCCGCACCACCGGCGTCCACAACACGCACCTCACCGACGAGGACATCGCCCTGCTCGGCAGCACCGGCACCGGCACCTGCATGTGCCCCACCACCGAACGCGACCTCGCCGACGGCATCGGCCCTGCGGTCGCCCTCCAGCGCGCGGGCTCACCGCTCTGTCTCGGCTCCGACAGTCACGCCGTCATCGACCTCCTCGAAGAGGCCCGCGCCATGGAGCTGAACGAGCGCCTGCGCACCCGTACCCGGGGACACTGGACGGCAGCGGCCCTGCTCCGGGCGGCCTCCGCCGACGGTCACGCGGCCCTCGGCTGGGGCGACGCGGGCACCCTGGAGGCGGGCGCGCTCGCCGACTTCACGACGGTCGCGCTCGACTCGGTCAGAACAGCGGGACCGGTGCCTCGTCTTGGCGCGGAGACGGCGGTATTCGCAGCGTCGGCAGCGGATGTGCGCCATACGGTCGTGGGCGGTCGGCACGTTGTCCGCGACGGGGCGCACACCCTCGTCCCCGAGGTGCCGCAGGCGCTTGCGGCCGCTGTCGAAGCCCTGCGCGGCTGACCCCCGTACGCGCACCGGCCCTCCGCCCCGCCACCCACGAGGACGCCATGAACAGTCCCAGCACGCCGAGCAGTCCGAGCAGCCCGAACCGGACGAACAGTGCTATCGGCAGCACGACCGACACCACCACCGGCACGACGACTGTCATCACGAACATCGGCAGCCTGGTCACCAACGACCCCTCTCTCGGCGACGGATCCCCCCTGGGACTGGTCCTGGACGCGGCCGTCGTCATAGAGGGCGACCGCGTCGTCTGGACCGGTGAATCAAGCAAAGCACCCGCCACTGACAATCGGGTCGACGCCGCTGGTCAGGCCGTCATTCCGGGCTTCGTCGACTCCCACTCGCACCTCGTCTTCGCGGGCGACCGGACCCAGGAGTTCAACGCCCGCATGTCCGGGCGCAGCTATACGGCCGGGGGTATCCGTACGACGGTCGCCGCCACCCGTGCCGCCACGGACGAGGAACTGGAGGCCAACCTCACCCGTTACCTCCGCGAGGCCCTGCGCCAGGGCACGACGACCTTCGAGACCAAGTCGGGGTACGGCCTGACCGTCGAGGACGAGGCCCGCGCCCTGCGTATCGCCGCCGCCCACACCGACGAGGTCACCTACCTCGGCGCCCACATCGTCTCCCCGGACTACGCCGACGACCCGGCCGCCTATGTCGCCCTGGTCACCGGCGAGATGCTCGACGCCTGTGCCCCGTACGCCCGTTGGGTCGACGTCTTCTGCGAGAAGGGTGCCTTCGACGGCGACCAGGCGCGCGCGATCCTCACCGCGGGGAAGGCGAAGGGGCTGCATCCGCGCGTCCACGCCAACCAGCTCACGTACGGCCCCGGCGTCCAGCTCGCCGTCGAACTCGACGCCGCCAGCGCCGACCACTGCACCCACCTCACCGACGCCGACGTGGACGCCCTCGCGAACGGCGACACGGTCGCGACCCTGCTGCCAGGCGCCGAGTTCTCCACCCGGGCCCAGTGGCCGGACGCCCGCCGGCTCCTCGACGCCGGTGTCACGGTCGCGCTGTCCACGGACTGCAACCCGGGATCCTCCTTCACCTCCTCCGTGCCCTTCTGTGTCGCCCTCGCGGTACGGGACATGGGCATGACCCCGGACGAGGCGGTCTGGTCGGCCACGGCGGGGGGCGCGCGAGCCCTCCGGCGCGATGACGTCGGGCGTATCGCGCCGGGGGCGTACGCCGACCTGACGCTCCTGGACGCGCCCAGCCACGTACACCTGGCCTATCGGCCGGGAGTACCGCTGGTCAGCGGGGTGTGGCGGCGGGGCGTGCGGGTCGTCTGAACGGACGGCCTGGTCAGAGGCCGTAGCGGTTCTTCAGATGGCGCCAGAAGTCACGGAACATCCACTTGTCGAACTCCGTGATCTGGGTGGCGCTGCCCGCCTTCATGATGAAGCAGCACTGGCCGGTCGGACTCCAGTCGTAGAAGTCGTCGAGCCCGAAGGTGTGGCCGACCTCGTGCAGATAGATGTGGATGTTCTCCTGGTCCAGTGTGCTGGTGAAGTACTCCTGTCCGACCCGCTGGCCCCAGTCGCCGCCCGCGCCGCCCTGGAACCCCTTCGTCAGCCACAGCGACTGGTCGTAGTGGCGGGCCGCACCGCCCGGGCAGCGTGAGTAGTTGCCGTCCTGGTGGAAGAAGCGTCCGCAGTCCGGGGCGCACTGAGGGGCGCCGCCGCCGTCGAGGTTTCCGGCGTAGATGTCGACGGAGTTGTCGGTCCACTGGAGGGTCGAGCGGTTCTTCACGGCCCAGCCGACGATGTTGACCGGCACGCTGGCGTACGGCCAGGCGTTGTGTCCCTGGCCGTTCTCGACCATGGCCGCCATCCACTTGCCGAACTGCTTCTTCAGCGCGGTGTGGATCCGGTCGCGCAGGGCGGTGCTCACGGGCGCGTCCGACTCCCAGCGGACGCAGTAGTTGACGCTTCCCCGGTTGGCCATGATCTGGTCCCAGCCGTAGTTGCGGAAGCCGTAGAGGTCCGGGTAGGTCGACGACACGTGGTTCCACACCTCGTTCAGCGGCTGTACGAGGTTCGCGGGCGGGTTCCAGTCCTCGGCGGCGGCCCGCACCTGTGCCGTCGTCCCGGCGGGCGCGGCGAACGCCGCCGGCAGACCGGGGGCGGCGATCAGTGCGGCCAGCGAGGCGAGGACCGCCAAGAGGCGTGCGATGTGCTTGCGCATGGTGAACTCCCTCTGTGGGGTACGGAATTCACCCTCGGGTCGGCGCCGATCGCCTGCGGGGTTGCCGGATCCGCCCCGGCGGCTTTTCACGCCCCTTCCGTGCGGCGGAGTGAATCGCGCCACCGCGAAAGGAGGTTGGCGAGTACGGGATTTTCAGCTAACGCCCGCCCGCCACCGCTGCCCCGCCCCGCCCGTCAGCGCTACGAAGGTCAGGCCGCCGTCGCCGTCCGGGGTGAGCCCTGTCGCGAAGGCGATCGCCGGGCGGATCACGCCGTCGTCGTCCACGGTGAAGCGCAGGTTGTCGCCGCTGTCGCCGTTCACCGACGCGCACTCCCAGATGCCGACGCCCTTGTCCACATCGCCCCGGCTGTCCAGGCACAGGTCGGAGTCGGCGGCCGAGCGGAGCACGCCCAGGTCGGCGTCGACGCTCCAGCGCTGGGTGTCGGACGTCGCGGAGCAGGGTGCCATACGGACGTCCGTACCCTTCTCCAGCACACCGTCCCGGATGTCCAGGCAGCGTCCCGAGGCGACGTTCACCACCTGGGCGAAGGAGGCCCCCGGCGGGCGGAACGCGGGTGCGGGCGTGGGCGTGGGTCTGGCCGTGGCGGTCGGGCTCGGAGTCGGGGCCGGCGCGGTCGGCGGACGTGAAGTCGGCGACGGGGACGGGGACTTGGTGGCCGGGGGAGGCGAGGTGTCCGGCGCCGTCACCTCGGGCCGGCTGGGGACGGCGGTGACCGGGACCGTGCCCGCCGCACCCTGCGGAGCCGACGGGTCGTCGCCCGGCGACAGCAGCACGATCAGCAGCGGGACCAGCGTCACGCCCAGTACCGCCGAGGCCAGCGCGAAGCGTCGGCGCGACGGCGCTGACGGCAGCGACCTGGACGAACTGCCGTCCGGAGGAGGGAAGTCGAGATACGGGCTCGCCGGCGCGTCCCTCGCGTACGCCGTGCCGCTCCACGGCAGCAGGCCCTCCGCCAGGGCCGTGCGCGGGGTGTCCCGCAGGGCGGAGAGTTCCTCGTAGGCCGCCGTGCAGTGCGGGCAGTAGGCCATGTGGTCGCGCAGATCCGCGCTGTGGCGGGGGCTGTTGGGGCGGACCGACTCCTCGATCAGCCGGCGGAAGTCCTGGCAGCGCGGGTCGTCGGAGGCGGCCAGACGGTAGCGCAGACAGGACTGGCCCAGTGCCTGGAGCGCCGGCTGCGTCTCGTGGGTCACGTCCTCGCGGGTCAGGCCGAGGAGGCCGGCGGTCCGCTCCTCGGCCTCCCGTTCCACGATCCCGTACCAGATGAGGCCCTGGGCCCGGGACGGGAGCGACTGGAACGGGCCCAGCATGGGCGGGGACGGGCTGACTCCGCCCGCCGCGTTCAGTGTGTTCAGGACGAGGAGCAGGCTCGTGTCGAGGCCCGCCGCGCGCTCGTCCGTCGCCCACGTGGCCGCCAGGCCGGCGGTCAGCAGCAGGAGCTGGTGGCGCCACGGAACCCCCGGCTCGGCACCGCGTGCCATGTCCCGGGCCGCCGCCGCGAACGCCTGGGCCGCCAGTTGCCCTGCCGTGGAGTCGCTCGTCGTGCACAGGCGGGCGTAGGCGAGTACCGACGCGCGGTGGCGGGCACGGAGCTCCTGCAACGCCGGGTACGCGGTGGGGGAGTCGGTGCGCAGCAACTCGGTCAGGCGCGCGTCGGACGCGCCCGTGTACACCCCGTACGCCCCGTCGGTGTCATTGGTGTCACCGGTGTCCTGGGACATCCGTCCGCCTCCTCGCACCCCCGACCCCGTCCCGGTCCTGACGTGGCAGCCAGTTTGCAGGCGGTGTCGGTGGCGCAGGGGGCCTTTGGGAAAAGAGGGGAGAGGTTTCCGTGGGTAACCGGAAACCTCTCCCCAGCGGGACGATCAGTACTCGATGCCCGTCAGTACTCGATGCCCGTCAGTCCTCCGACGGCGTCAGTCCTCGACCGTCAGCCCCTTCCGCAGCCGTTGCAGCGTCCGTGACAGCAGTCGCGACACGTGCATCTGTGAGATGCCCAGCTCGTCGCCGATCTCCGACTGGGTCATGTTGGCGACGAACCGCAGCGAGAGGATCTGCCGGTCCCGGGGCAGGAGTTCGGCGATCAGCGGCTTCAACGACTCGACGTACTCGATGCCTTCGATGCCGTGGTCCTCGTACCCGATCCGGTCCGCGAGCGCGCCCTCGGAGTCGTCCTCCTCGGGCTGGGCGTCAAGTGAGCTGGCGGTGTAGGCATTTGACGCCGCCATGCCCTCGACGACCTCGTCCTTGGAGAGGTCGAGACGGTCGGCCAGCTCGCCCACGGTGGGGGCGCGGTCGAGCTGCTGGGCCAGTTCGTCGCCGGCCCGGGCCAGGTCGAGCCGGAGTTCCTGGAGTCTGCGCGGTACGCGGACGGACCACGACGTGTCGCGGAAGAACCGCTTGATCTCACCGACGATCGTCGGCATGGCGAAGGTCGGGAACTCCACCCCGCGGCTCAGCTCGAAACGGTCGATCGCCTTGATCAGGCCGATGGTGCCGACCTGGATGATGTCCTCCATGGGCTCGCTGCGCGAGCGGAACCGGGAGGCGGCGAACTTGACCAGCGCGAGGTTGAGCTCGACGAGGGTGTTGCGGACGTACGAGTAGTCGTGCGTGCCCTCTTCGAGGGACTCCAGCCGCGCGAAGAGGGTCTTGGACAGGGCCCGCGCGTCGACCGCCCCCACCTCGTCGTACGGCGGGATCTCGGGGAGCCCCTCCAGGGCGTCCGGAAGCCGCGGACCCGGAAGGTGCGGCGCGTGGTGCTGGTCCTGCTGGGAGTCCGTGTGTTCCGGAGGGGGTGTCGACGTCGCCCTCTGGGTATGCGATGCGTCGAGCCGGGGTGACATGGTGTCCTCCATGGTTCTCGGCATAAGGCTGCCGAAGCCGGGTGCGTGCACTGCGGTGTGCGGCGCCTCCAATGCCGGCCGTGTCGGTTACGTGTCTCCGACCGGCTCCGTACGACAAGTGCGAGACGTACGAGAACCGGTCTCGTACTAGCCCTACCCGCTTTCCCGAGCCCACCGCAAGTGCGTTCCCTTCCTGTATGTCCACTTATGGGCGTTAGTTCGGGTGTCGGAGAGTGTGAGGAAGGCGTAGTGTTCGAGGACGTCAAGAGGGCGCGAGTGTGCGCCGGAAGCAGCCACCACCTCGGGAGAGAGACGGCATGGACCGCGGGACGGTCGGCAGCGCACAGTCTGGCCGGCTTCTGGTCGAGGTGCGGCGAGAGGGCTCCAGCGCCGTGGTGACTCCGGTGGGTGAGCTGGATCACCACACCGCCGATCTGTTGCGTGAACCCCTTGAGGACTGCCTCGCGAAGGGCCTCTCACGGCTCGTCGTGGACTGCGCGCGCCTGGATTTCTGTGACTCCACCGGACTCAACGTGCTCCTCGGCGCCCGCCTGAAGGCGGAGGCCGCGGGGGGCGGAGTGCATCTCGCGGGAATGCAGCCGGTGGTTGCCCGGGTGTTCGAGATCACCGGGGCGGACGCGGTCTTCACCGTGCACGAGTCGCTCGCCGCGGCCCTGGCCGACGAGCCTCCCGAGTCGCCTTAGCGGACCGGGTGGCCGGGTCGGCCCGGCGGGTGTGACACCTCGCGTGTCGACTCCCCGTCAAGGAGGCCCGTTCAGGGGGTGTTCTGTCGGTTCCGTCGGGCAGGAGTCATCCTGAATATGCGCACAAGGGCGTGCGTAATGAGCTGTGTTGAACCGTGGCAGTGAAGAACGACGACCGTGTACGCGAACTGGTGAATCGGTGAGGTGAAGCGCTGATGAGCACCACCCGGCCTGACTCGCCGGGCTCCCCGGAGACCCCGGAGTCCAGCGGCGCTTCCGGGGGCCCTCAGGCCCGCAGTCTGAGTTTCGGCGGTGAGAGCGGCGTCGTCCCGCTCGCCCGCGACTTCGCCCGGCAGGCGCTGTACGCGTGGGGCTGGCTGCCCGCCGCGAGCGCCGACCGGCGGGCAGCCGCCGAGGACGTACTGCTCGTCGTCTCCGAACTCGTCACCAACGCCTGCCTGCACGCCGAGGGTCCCGACGAGATGTGGATCAGCTGCGACAACAAGGTGATCCGGGTGGAGGTCTCGGACCGAGGCGCCGGCCAGCCCGCCCCGCGCACCCCGCACAGAGCCGGCCGCCCGGGCGGCCACGGCATGTTCATCGTGCAGCGCCTGTGTCTGGACTGGGGTGTCGTACGGACGCCCGGCGTCGCGGGCAAGAAGGTGTGGGCGGAACTGGGCGCTCCGGCGTAGTTCCCGTCTGTCCCGTCTGTTTCCCGCCGATCCGGTGTGTGCTGTGTCTTCCTTCTGCTGGTCCCCCGGCGTACCTTGACGGCCGATCTGCCGATCTGATGTGCCGTCAGGAATGGGGGACGACGATGTCGTACCACCGGACGAACCACGGGGTGAGCCACCGCACGAACCGCCGGGCCCACCCGAAACGAAGCGCCGCGCTCGCGTCCGTCGCGGCCCTGGCCGGATCGGCGGTGCTGATGGCCGCCCCCGTGGCCCGGGCGGAGGTCGTGGACGTCAACTACCAGTGCAAGACGCCGATCGGTGACAAGAGCGCCCTCTCGCCCATCGACATCAAGGCGGTGGAGAGCGACGGCGGTTACCAGGTCACGATGTCCTGGCAGAAGGGCGTCTCCTCCAGCCCGGTGGAACTGGGCAAGGGCGCGATGAACCCGAGCGCCACGATCGAACTGGGCGGCGCGGACAGCGGCACCCTGAATGTCACCGGGCCCGCGAACGAGGCCGCGATCCCCGCCGAGACCCCGATAAAGATCAACGACCTGAGCGGCACGTACAAGCCGTCGAAGACCGGCAAGGTCACCTTCACGGCAGGCGTCCTCACCATCAAGGCGCTCGGTACGACCACCACGTGCACGCCCACCAACGACCCCGGCCCGTCCCTGACCCTCGACGTCACGGCGGCGGACGGAGGCGGCGGCACCGGCGGGACCACTGGCGGTTCCGGCAGCACCGGCGGTAAGGACCCCGGTGCCGAGCTCCCACAGACCGGCCCCGAGGACTCCGTGATCGCGCTGGGCACGCTCGGCGGCACGGTGCTGCTCGCGGGCGCGGCGGGCGCGCTGTGGCTGACCCGCAGGAACCAGACGGTACGACGGCAGCCGACGGTACGCCGCTGAGGACCGCGGGACTCCGGGAGCCGCCGATGCGTGTCCGACGCCTCAGCCTCTGCGCCGGCCTCTGCCTCGTCGCGCTGCTGTCCACGGGGACACCGGCCGCGGCCGGCGAGGGCTGGTCCGTCGCGCCCCTGGGCACCGGCCGGCCGCACTTCTACGCCGAGGGCACGCCCGGAACGGTCCTCCAGGACACGCTCTCCGTCCGCAACCCGACGGCGGGCAGGCTCAATGTACGGCTGTCCGGCGGCAGTTTGGTCACCTTCGCCGCCCCCGAGGTCGACGTCCCGGCCCGCACCCGCGCCGACGTGCCCTTCACGGTGCGCGTCCCCGCCGGCACGCCTCCCGGCGACCGCACCGCCACGATCACCGCCCGCGCGTCGGGCCGGACCGAGACGGTGCGCCTCCGACTCCGGGTCGGCGGACCCCGGTTGCCGGCGCTGGCGATCGAGCACGTGACGGTACGCGGCGACCGCATCGCGTACGAACTGGTCAACCGCGGCACCACCGACCTGACCCCGACCCTCACCGTCCGCGCGGACGGGATCCTCGGCCCGCTTTTCGACCGGGCCCCGCGCACCCTGCCCGTCCGCCTCCCTCCGGGCCGACGCGTCGCCCTCACCGAACCGTGGCCCGAGCGCCCGGAGTTCGACGCGGTCGACGTACGTCTGACGGTCACGGCGGCGGACGGAACGGCACGCGACGAGGCGAGCGCGTCGGCCCGGTTCGTGCCGTGGGGCTGGGTGGCGGGCGCCGCGGGTGCGCTGGCGGCGGGTGGCGCCCTCTTGGCCGTACGACGTATCGGGCGCCGTGAGATCGACGAACAGCCGCGTGGCCGCGAGGAGTTGGCGGACGATCTGACGGGAGCGATGACGTGAAGCTGCGGATCCCTGCACTGGTCGCGGCACTGGCGCTCGCCTTCCTGCTGCCCGTCTCCCTGCTGTCCACGACCGCCACCGCGGCCGACGGGCCGACCGTCAAGCTCTCCAAGTCCCAAGCGGGCACCGGGGATTCGGTCACCGTGACCGGGTCCCGATGGCCGGCGAAGACGCTGCTGATGATGCTGATCTGCGGCCGGTCCGTGCCGTCCCGGGGAGTGATCGGCGGCACCAACTCCTGTGCCAACGCGGACGGAAGAGCCGTCACCACGGACGCGAAAGGCGGCTTCAGCAAGAGCCTGCCGGTGGTCGAACCGCCGGTGCCGTGTCCGTGCGTGGTGCACGTGGCGACGGTGACCGGAGCGTCGGAGGCGGCGGCCGACGCGGTGTTCCAGGTGGCAGGGCACCCGGTCGAACCGCTGCCCACACCGGCCGGCGGGGGCCGCCTCTCGGTCCTCACGGACCCACGGCTCGACGGTTCGAGCGGGCTGCTGACCTGGTTCGGCGCCCCGCCCGCGCGCACCCTCGTCCTCACCGTCGGCAACCTCGGGACGGCGGCGGTCAAGGATCCGATACTCCAAGTCGGCACCTCCCACGGGGTGTTCGCCCCGAAGTGGCAGGAACAGCAGTGGCGCGGCACGATCGAGCCGGGCGGGAAGGCCCGAGTCGAGCTGCCGGTGGAGCTTCCCGGCGGGGCGCACGGTGACTACACGGTCTCGCTGAAGTACGGCGACAAGGTGCTCGCGGAGCAGCCGTGGGCCGTGGGCAGGCCATGGGGCGTGACCCTGTTCTGGGTCCTGGCGGGTGTCGTCGTACCGGCGGCGCTGTTCCGGATCGGAATGGCGGTGGTGGACCGGGTACGGCCACGCGGACGCGGACAGGCGCCGGTACGTCGTGGCAGAGGCCTGCGACTGCCCGAACTGACCCTGCGTATGCCGAAGCCGGGCACGCGGGCGGAGACCACCGCCCCGCCCCCGGCGCCCGGGACCCTGCCGTGGTTCACCCCGGGCGCCGACCCGGGCGCGAGCACTCCGGAGACGAACGCGATGAACACGACGAACTCGAAGGGGAACACGTGAGAACGCAACGGAGACGGAGCGCGAGTGCGGCAGGGGCCCTGTTGCTGCTCGGCGGAGCGGGCGGTGTCCTGCTGGGCCTGGCCGCGGCGGGGCCCGCCCAGGCGGCCGAGGTGTCGTACGCGACGAAGTGCGTGCCGCCGGCGGCCTCCGGCCTGGACCCCGTCAACGGCACCACGAAGGTGCAGATCACCGCGCCCGCGACGGCGAAGGTGGGCGACGAGGTGGAGGTGGTCTGGAAGTTCACCCAGGCCGCGTCCAAGAACCCGGACCTCATCGACCTCCCGGCCAACTCGGTCCAGCCGAGCGGGGTGCTGAAGGCGGCCGGAGCGCAGACCGCCGACGTCGCGATGCAGGGCCCGCGCGAGAACCCGGCGATCCCCAAGGGCGGGGCGATGGTCCTGTCCGACATGAAGGGCAAGGTGAAACTGACGACGGCGGGAGACGTGACGCTGACGCCGGACGCGTACACGATCAACGCCTTCTCGACGGACACGAAGTGCGCGCCGACCGAGGCGGTACAGCCGTCGGCGACGATCAAAGTGACGGCGGGCAACGGCAGTTCACCGACACCGACACCGACGGACACGGGCACACCGACACCCACGGGGTCACCGACCCCGACCCCGACCCCGACCTCGACGGAGACCTCGGACCCGGAGCCGAGTCCGAGCCCGACCCCGTCGCCGACGGAGAGTGGCGACGACGGCCAGACGGACTTCACCGGGAAACTCGTGCAGGTCCCGTACACATGCGTGACGCCCATCGGCGACAAGGACGTGACCTCCCCCATCCAGATCAACGCCAAGAAGAGCGGCGGGAGTTACGACCTCACGGTCCAGTTCAAGGGCTCGGTGATGGACAGCCCGGCGGACCTCCCGGCGGACTCGGTGAAGCCGTCCATGGAGGTCGTCCTGGGCGGCTCGGACACGGGCACGGTCCATGTCGAGGGCCCGGCCAACACGGAGCCGATCAAGACGGGCGACGCCATGACGATCTCCGACATGACGGGCACCTACAAGCCGGGCGCGACCGGTGAATCGACCCTGTCACCAGGCGTGTTGACGGTGAACGCCCTCGGCACGACGACCACCTGCACCCCGGCCGAGTCGATGGTCTCCCTGACCCTGGACACCGAGGAACAGGCGAGCGGAGCGGCGGGCGGTTCGTCGACGTCGGGCGGCACGACCTCCGGCTCCGGCGGTACGTCGACCAGCGGCGGCCTCGCGAACACGGGCGCCGAGGACCGAGGAGCCCTGAAGGCGCTCGGTCTGGTGGCCGGAACGGTGATCCTGGCGGGCGTGGCGGTGTTCACGTTCATGCCGGGAAGGCGGCGCCTGCGCTGAGCGGCCGCACCGGGCAACGTGAGGACCCCGCTCCAGAGAGCGTCATCGGGCGGGGTCCGGCGTTCCCCTCTGTATCTGTTGTATCTGTTTCGTGTGCTTCCTACGCGCGGTGGGCGTCCAGCAGGTGGGCCCGCAGCCGTACGTTCGCGTCACTGACCGCGCTGTAGTCGAAGACGGCCCGCGCCGCGTCCCGGCTCGCGGCGTGTTCCCGGCAGCGCGGGCAGCCGTCCACCGGTACGGGCGGGCGGTACTCCTCGTGCGCGGGGCGGACCGGTCGGCGCGGTGTCATGGCGCACACCCTCGTCCGTGTCGGCCGTGCTCCCTCAACTCGCGCTCACAGTCACCGACTTCACCCGTACGACCGGCCTCGAGCGCCGCGTCCCGCTGTGCGGCCAGTGCCTCGCACACGTCACAGGGCGGCGCCTTCGGGTTCGCGGGAGTCGTCGGCACCGTGGTCACACCGACCACCGTGCGAGGGCCGCCTCCAGCGAGCGCAGCACCTCGGGGGTCGGCGCCGCCCAGGAGCCCGACGGGGTCCAGGAGGGGGCCGGTGCGGGGCGGTCGGGGGCGGTGGGGGTGCGGCGGGGGAGACGGGGGAGGGTGTTCGTCGTCATGCGGATTCACTCCTCGGTGGGCGCCGGATCACGGTGCGTGTTCACACAGGACGAGCATGACGCGTGAACAACCCGGAAACCGCGTGGACAGGGCCGGATTTCTTCGATGCCTCGCATCGGCCAACATCACTCACAGTCACCACGGGAAGCGAGTGTCGAAGAAGGTCCTGCATAAAAAGAACCTTCGGCATCAAACATGCCAAAGGTTCCATATGTGGCTAAAAGTGATCAGTCCCCATACTGCATGTCACCCTCATAAATAATGCGACTTGGGGTGCAGATCGCAGGCGGTGAGGGGCATCGGTTGGCCATTCGAAGGTAAGAGTCAAGGTTCCCCCATAGGGGCACAGGTTGAGGGCGTGGCATGCGCCTGGCTTCGGCTCCGCCTGCCGAAGGGTTCTGGTCCTAGCGTCCGAAGGTAAGAATCAGGAACGCCTGGTCACACCCCAGGCGGTGTCCAGGGCGGTCTACCATCAGGTCATGACCCGTGTACTGCTCGCTGAGGACGACGCGTCCATCTCGGAGCCGCTGGCCCGCGCACTGCGCCGGGAAGGTTACGAGGTCGAGGTGCGCGAGGACGGACCCACCGCGCTCGACGCCGGCATCCAGGGCGGTATCGACCTGGTCGTTCTCGACCTGGGACTGCCCGGCATGGACGGCCTCGAAGTGGCCCGTCGGCTGCGCGCCGAGGGCCTGACCGTGCCGATCCTCATCCTGACCGCGCGCGCCGACGAGGTGGACACCGTCGTCGGCCTCGACGCGGGCGCCGACGACTACGTCACCAAGCCCTTCCGGCTCGCCGAACTGCTCGCCCGTGTCCGGGCCCTGCTGCGGCGCGGCGCCGCCGAGCCGCAGCAGCCGCCCGCCACCCACGGTGTGCGCATCGACGTCGAGTCGCACCGCGCCTGGATGGGCGAGGAGGAACTCCAGCTCACCGCCAAGGAGTTCGACCTGCTGCGGGTGCTGGTGCGGGACGCCGGGCGGGTCGTCACGCGCGACCAGTTGATGCGGGAGGTCTGGGACACGACGTGGTGGTCGTCGACCAAGACGCTCGACATGCACATCTCGTGGCTGCGGAAGAAGCTGGGCGACGATGCGGCTAACCCTCGGTACATCGCGACTGTCCGGGGCGTCGGTTTCCGGTTCGAGAAGAGTTAGCCGACTGCGCGCGTAACGCCGTGGGCTTGTGCGTGGTGTGCGGCTGCCGGCCCGTGGGGCTTCTCGCGCAGTTCCCCGCGCCCCTGGAAGCGCGCCCCTGCGGGGCGGCTTCCAGGGGCGCGTGCTCGTCGTTCATCTGCCATTGCGCCCGGAGGGGCCGTGCGTCGTCGTCTTATTCAGTCCACCCTCGCGGTCGTGCTCGTCGTGATCGCCGTGTTTGGTGTGTCTCTCGTCATCGTCGAGACGCGGACCATCAGTGCCAGTGCCCAGGAGCGGGTGGATTCCGAGGCCGTGCGGCTGGCCAGCATCGTGGACAGCCGGATCCTCGGGGACGAGCAGATCAACGCCAAGGTGCTCGACGGCCTCGTCACCGGTGACCGGTACGCCGTCGTGCGCATCCCCGGGCGCGCGGCGATCGAGGTCGGGGACAAGCCCGTGGGCGATGTCATCTCCGCCGAGGAGAACGGCGAGGAGGGCGAGACCGTCCGGGTCGAGGAACCCCGCTCCTCCGTGACCCGTGAGGTCGGCCGCACCCTGCTGATCATCGGCGCCGTCGCGCTGCTCGCCGTCATCGCCGCCGTCCTGCTCGCCGTACGGCAGGCGAACCGGCTCGCCTCGCCGCTCACCGACCTCGCCGAGACCGCCGAACGCCTCGGCTCCGGCGACCCGCGCCCCCGCCACAAGCGGTACGGCGTGCCGGAGCTCGACCGGGTCGCGGATGTGCTGGACAGCTCGGCGGAACGCATCGCCCGGATGCTCACGGCGGAGCGCCGCCTCGCCGCCGACGCCTCGCACCAGCTCCGTACCCCCCTCACCGCCCTCTCCATGCGGCTGGAGGAGATCACCCTCACCGACGACCCGAACACGGTGAAGGAGGAGGCGACGATCGCGCTCACGCAGGTCGAGCGCCTCACGGACGTCGTCGAACGGCTGCTCACCAACGCCCGCGACCCGCGCACCGGCTCCGCCGTCTCCTTCGACCTCGACGAGGTCATCCAGCAGCAGCTCGCCGAGTGGCGCCCCGCCTACCGCAGCGCGGGCCGGGCCATAGTCAGCTCCGGCAAGCGCCACCTCCACGCCGTCGGCACCCCGGGAGCGGTCGCCCAGGTGCTGGCCGCGCTGATCGAGAACTCGCTCATGCATGGCGGCGGCACGGTCGCGCTGCGCACCCGGGTCATCGGCAACCAGGCCGTGATCGAGGTCACGGACGAGGGACCCGGCGTCCCGGCCGACCTCGGCGCCCGGATCTTCGAGCGCGCGATCAGCGGCCGCAACTCCACGGGCATCGGTCTCGCCGTCGCCCGCGACCTCGCGGAGGCCGACGCGGGCCGTCTGGAGCTGCTCCAGCAGCAGCCGCCTGTCTTCGGCCTGTTCCTGTCCCGGAACCCGCTGAAGAAGGCGCAGGACGGCGACGAGGAGCGGACGGTTCGCTGAGCCGAGCCGCGTTATCCCACGTGCTGGCGCCGGGCCCGGCCCTCGGGGATCGTCTGTCCCACCAGGAACGATTCGGCGCTGGCAACCGCCTCGCGCGCCGGAAGCGTACGGAACACCCACGTACGGTACGACCAGAACCGGAACAGGGTCGCGATCCCGATCCCGACGAACTTGAAGACGTTGCTCTGCAGCGGGCTGTCCAGGCCGAAGCCGTACGTCGCCGTGTACAGCACACCGTTCTCGATCACCAGTCCGACCGCGCTGAACAGCAGGAACAGCGTCAGTTCCTTCGTACGGCCGCTCTTGTCGCGGTCACGGTACGTGAAGTAGCGGAAGCCGATGTAGTTCGAGCAGATCGCGACGACCGTGGCGATCACACTGGCCCGGACCACCTGGAGGTCGGTCGCGCTGCGCACCAGGTTGAACACGAGCAGGTTGACGAGAAGCCCCGCCCCGCCCACCGCCCCGAACTTCGCCATCTCGCGTACGAGCTGGTCGAAGCGCTGGCGTACGGCGCTCCGGGGCGTCGTATGAAGACCTTTGGAACCACTGCCCATGGCCTGCCGGCCCCCGTCTGTAGGAATCGTCGAGGTGGTGGAGCGGGAATTCGTCAACCCAGCCATGCTAACCACCCCCTCGGGGGCTCGCCTGTGCGTGCCGGGTCACAGACGTGTAATCAGGCCGCGACGGCCGGGCCGATACTCTTGGAGGGTGACGTTCCCGGTAGTCGGCATGGTCGGCGGGGGGCAGCTCGCTCGTATGACACACGAGGCGGGCATCCCGCTCGGCATCAGATTCAAGCTTCTCAGTGACACCCCGCAGGATTCCGCTGCGCAGGTCGTCAGCGATGTCGTCATCGGCGACTATCGCGACCTGGACACGCTGCGTGCGTTCGCGCAGGGGTGCGATGTGATCACTTTCGATCACGAACACGTCCCGACCGAGCATCTACGGGCCCTGGAGGCGGACGGTATCCCGGTCCGCCCCGGCCCCGACGCGCTCGTGCACGCCCAGGACAAGGGCGTGATGCGAGCGAGGCTCGACGAGATCGGGGTGCCGTGCCCACGGCACCGGATCGTGACGGACCCCGCCGATGTCGTCGCCTTCGCGGCCGAGGGGGACGGCTTCCCGGTCGTCCTCAAGACGGTCCGCGGCGGTTACGACGGCAAGGGCGTGTGGGTCGTCCACTCCGAGGCGGACGCCGCCGACCCCTTCCGGGCCGGCGTCCCGGTCCTGGCCGAGGAGAAGGTCGACTTCGTACGGGAACTGGCGGCGAACGTCGTCCGCTCCCCGCACGGTCAGGCCGTCGCGTACCCGGTCGTCGAGTCGCAGCAGGTCGACGGCGTGTGCGACACCGTCATCGCCCCGGCGCCCGGCATCGCCGAGGAGCTGACCCTCCAGGCCACGGAACTGGCGCTGCGCATCGCCAAGGAACTCGACGTGATCGGCCACCTGGCCGTCGAACTGTTCGAGACCCGCGACGGGCGCATCCTCGTCAACGAGCTCGCGATGCGCCCGCACAACTCGGGCCACTGGACCCAGGACGGCGCGATCACCTCGCAGTTCGCCAACCACGTCCGCGCGGTCCTCGACCTCCCGCTCGGCGACCCGCGCCCCCGCGCCAGGTGGACGGTCATGGCGAACGTCCTGGGCGGCGACTACCCCGACATGTACTCCGCGTACCTGCACTGCATGGCCCGCGACCCCCAGCTCAAGATCCACATGTACGGCAAGGACGTGAAGCCCGGCCGCAAGGTGGGCCACGTCAACACCTACGGCGACGACCTCGACGACGTGCTGGAGCGCGCCCGTCACGCAGCCGGATATCTGAGAGGCACGATCACCGAATGAGCCCCGTTGTAGGCATCGTCATGGGTTCGGACTCCGACTGGCCGGTCATGGAGGCCGCCGCCCAGGCCCTGGACGAGTTCGAGATCGCGTACGAGGTCGACGTCCTCTCCGCGCACCGCATGCCGCGCGAGATGATCACGTACGGCGAGCAGGCCGCCGAGCGCGGTCTGAAGGCGATCATCGCCGGCGCGGGCGGCGCGGCCCACCTGCCCGGCATGCTGGCGTCGGTGACCCCGCTCCCGGTGATCGGCGTCCCGGTCCCCCTCAAGTACCTCGACGGCATGGACTCGCTGCTGTCGATCGTGCAGATGCCGGCGGGTGTGCCGGTCGCGACGGTCTCGGTCGGCGGCGCGCGCAACGCGGGCCTGCTGGCGGCCCGCATCCTGGCGACGCACGACGAGGAACTCCTCGGCCGCATGCGGGAGTTCCAGCAGGAGCTGAACGACCAGGCCACCGAGAAGGGCAAGCGGCTGCGCGCCAAGGTCGACAGCGGCGCGGGCGGCGGCAACGGCTTCGGCTTCGGGAAGTGACGTCGTGAGCTCCCTGGAGGAAGCCCGGGAACTGCTGCGCGAGTTCCCGGTCGTCGACGGCCACAACGACCTCCCGTGGGCACTGCGCGAACAGGTCCGCTACGACCTCGACGCCCGCGACATCGCCACCGCCCAGCACGCCCACCTGCACACCGACCTCCCGCGGCTGCGCGAGGGCGGGGTCGGTGCGCAGTACTGGTCGGTCTACGTCCGCTCGGACCTGCCGGACGCGGTGCCCGCGACTCTCGAACAGATCGACTGCGTACGTCAGTTGATCGCACGGTACGGGAGTGATCTGCGGCCCGCGCTGACGGCCGCCGACATGGAGGCGGGGCGGGCTGAGGGCCGTATCGCCTCCCTCATGGGCGCCGAGGGCGGTCACTCGATCGCCAACTCCCTCGGCACCCTGCGGGGGTTGTACGAGCTGGGCGTGCGCTATCTGACCCTCACCCACAACGACAACGTGGCGTGGGCGGACTCGGCGACGGACGAGCCGGGTGTCGGCGGGCTGTCGGAGTTCGGCCGCGAGGTGGTCCGGGAGATGAACCGCCTCGGCATGCTGGTCGACCTCTCGCATGTCGCCGCCACGACGATGCGGCACGCGCTGGACACGTCCGTCGCGCCGGTGATCTTCTCCCACTCCTCCTCGCGCGCGGTGTGCGACCACCCGCGCAATATCCCGGACGACGTACTGGAACGCCTGCCGGTCAACGGCGGTATGGCGATGGTGACCTTCGTACCGAAGTTCGTCCTCCAGGCCGCCGTCGACTGGACGGCCGCCGCGGACGACAACATGCGCGCCCACGGCTTCCACCATCTCGCCACGACCCCCGAGGCGATGAAGGTCCACCAGGCCTTCGAGGAGACCAACCCGCGCCCGGTCGCCACGGTCTCGACGGTCGCCGACCACCTGGACCACATGCGCGAGGTGGCCGGAATCGACCATCTGGGCATCGGCGGCGACTACGACGGCACGGCGTTCACCCCGGACGGGCTGGGGGATGTCTCCGGCTACCCGAACCTCATCGCGGAACTCCTCGACCGAGGCTGGTCGAAGGGCGATCTCGCCAAGCTGACCTGGGAGAACGCGGTGCGGGTGCTGGGGGCGGCGGAGGATGTGGCGCGTGAGGTGCAGGGGGTGCGTGGGGCGTCCAATGCCACGTTGGAGGAGCTGGACGGCTGAGGGGTGCTCCGACCCCTCAGAACGCGCCAGAGAGACGACTGTCTGTTGAACCGTGGCCACAACGGGTAAGAACCGTAGGCGCGTTCAGCGTTTCTCGGAGCGGGGCGGGAGTGGGAGGGGGCGGTGTTGGCCGGGGACCGGGGTGCCGTCGTCTGGCGGAAGAGCAGCTACAGCAAGGACAATCCCGACGCCTGCTGCGAGGTCGCGGTGCTCCCCGGGACGGTCCGGGTACGCGATTCCAAACGGCCGGACAGCGCGTCGGTGAGCTTCGCCGCGGACGCCTGGCAGGCGGCGATAGCGTTGTTTCTCGCACCGGACACCACTGGTGGGAACCACATGTGACGTGCGGGTGAAGCGGACCGAGTACGGGATGTGAGATGAGCGGCGAACGCCGAGAGCAGACGGTGACCAGGAATCCCGGGCTGGCCGGGTACTGCGTGGTGACCGGCGGGCTCGCCACGGCCGCCGGGGCGGGCGTCTCACTGCTGGGCGGAAGTGCGTGGGCGCGGCTCGTGATGTGGCTCGCGGTGCTGGTCGCGGTGTCCGCGGCCGCGGCCTGGTGGTGGGTGCGCTCACCGGTTACGGCCCGCCACTGGACGGTCGGTCTGCTGGTCCGTCCGGCGGCGAGGAACGACGTACCCACTCGAAGGTCATGACGAACGCCCAGGTCGTGAGTGGTCCACCGACGAAGGCGGCGATCAGGCAGAGCCAGGGCGGCACGCCCATCCCGATCCCGGCGAAGGCCACCAGAGGCAGAGTGGCCGAGGAGACGAGCAGGGCGCAGAGGGTGCGCAGAAGTCTGATCGTGTCGTCGACGTCGGCCCGCCCTCGCCGGGGGTCGGGCGGCCGGACGGGCGGGGGCGGTCCGAGGAAGACGTTGTAACCAGGTCCAGGGAGTCGAGAGCGGCCGGGAGCCAACTCCGGGCCCTTGCTCTCGTCGTCGCTGGTCATGGCGTCCCCTGGGCCTAGATGCGCGCTGACTGGATGTCAGGTGCGGTGGAAGTTTTCGATGAGGTCGTCGAACATGGCGATCGTGTCCTCCTCGTTGAGCGCCTTGTTCTCCAGATCCTCGAAGCACTCCTGGTAGCGGGCCACCAGCTTGCGGTCGTCGCGGTTGGTGACCGTGCCACGGGGTCCGGTGAGGTACAGGACGTCCTCGTCGTCACGGAACCCCAGGAGGGTGAAGCTGCTGTCCACGCTGTCGTGCGCGCCGGCCGAGAAGGGCAGGACCCGCAAGGTGGCGCGCTGCTCTGTCACGAGCCCCTTGAGGAAGGCCAGTTGGCGCCGCATGGTCGCCGGGCCGCCGATCTGACGGCGCAGGGCGGCCTCGTCCAGGATCATCTCGACCCGGGGACCGCCCTCCTGGAGGATCCGTTCCTGCCGGGCCAGTCGCAGGTCGGTGAGCTGCTCGGCCTTGGCCACGGGCTCGCCGACCTCGAAGATGGCGGAGATGTAGTCCGAGATCTGCAGTTGGCCCGGAATGAGACTCGGGTGGTAGCCCCGGATGGTGTTCGCCGCGCTCTCGTAGCCCAGGTACTGGCTGAACGGCTGGCTGATGACGTCGTTGTACTCGGACCACCACGACTGCCCCTTGCTGCCCCGGGCCGCCTCCTCCAGGTCCGCGACGACCTCGGGGTCCTCCACGCCGTACTCGAGGAGCATCGCGCGCAGGTCCGTGACGGACAGACTGACCGTGCCCGCCTCGATGCGGATCAGCTTGGACAACGACCACTCCAGCGCGTCGGCCGCGTCACGCTGCGTCAGGCCGCGACTGTCGCGGGCTGATTTCAGCGCCAGTCGCAGCTTGCGGCGATTGAGACTCGGGTCCACGGCCGTGGGCATTGGTGCTCCTCAGAATCTTGACAGCGGCGGTCGGGCACTGGTCGCGCCGAAACTTTGCCATCGTAGTAGGTCGACTCGCGTCACATCCATTCGCCCGTACTCCAATAGGAGTACGGCAAGTAGAGGTAGTTCATCCGATGCTGTCTGTATGGGGCTACCCGAACGACACATGTCTAATCGACGAAGGGCTGTTGGAGCATGGCGAAGTTGCCCGGCTCACCTGCACAGGGGAGTCGCGTGCGACGCGTGAGGTGAGCGGGACGCATGGGGCGTACCCCCGAACGCCCCACCCACCAGGAAGCCCCCTCGCCGCCGTGCGACGGTGACCGTACCGCGATCACGACGTACGGAGCCCGTCATGGCCGACCTGCAGGACGAACTGCACACCACAGCCGAGGTCGGGGAAATCGACCCGCCGGCCTCCTCGCCGGACCCCTTGCCGGAGCCCGACGACCACCCCGACGATCACACGGCGGCGGAGTCCCTCTTCGCACCCGATTCCGACCAGCCGGGACCGTCCCCGGACCCGGATTTCTCCCCCATCTCCGACCCCGACGCCGACCCCCTCGACCGCGCCCACGCCATCCTCGCCGCGCACCCCGTCGCCGACGGCTACAGCGGGCTGCCCTGGGCGCTGCGGCACATGCCCTGGTACGACCTGGAGCTCGGGGAGAACACCGTCGACACCGATGTGCCCCGGATGCGGCGCGGCCACGTGGGCGCACTGTTCTGGGCGCTGCACCTGCCGGAGGGGATGGCCGGTGACCGGGCCGTCGGCGCCACCCTGGAGCAGCTGGACCTGGTGCGGACGGTGGCCCGGAGCCACCCCGAGGGACTGCGTCTCGCGGGCACCGCCGGGCAGGTCACCGACGCCCGCAACTGCGGACGTGTCGCCGTCGTCCTGGGACCCGCCTCGGCCGCCGCGCTCGACGACTCGCTCGGCATCCTGCGCGTCCTGCACTCGCTGGGCCTGCGCGTCCTCACCCTCGCCGGTACGTCCTGGGCGAGCGAGGCAGGACTCACCCGGTTCGGCGAGGAGGTGGTCCGCGAGATGAACCGGCTCGGCGTGGTGGCCGACCTCTCCGGCGCCTCCGAGGCCACCTTCCACCGTGCCTTCGCGGTGTCCAAGGCGCCCGTCCTGTGCAGCCGCTCCGCGGCCCGCGCCCTGCGCCCGCACCCCGCCAACCTCCCCGACGAGACGCTCGCCGAGCTGGGCGCCGCCAGGGGCCTGTGCCTGGTGCCGCTGACGGCCGAGCAGACCGGGCCGTCCGTCCGTGACGTCGCCGACCATCTCGACCACGTCCGTGCGGTCGCGGGCCCGGAGTGCGTCGGCCTGTCCGGCACGTACGACTCCGGCAGCGCCCACCCGCAGGAACTCGGCGACGCCTCCTGCTACCCGAACCTGATCGCCGAACTCCTGCGCCGCGGCTGGACCGAGCCCGACATCACCCTCCTCACCTGGGGCAACGTCCAACGCGTCCTCCGCAGCGCCGACTTCACGGCCCGGGCGGCCCAGCTGCGCAGGGAACCGTCGACGGCGCGGATCGCGGAGCTGGACGGCTGACGGTTGACGTACCTCAGGGGCTAAGGGGCTCAGGACCTCAGGGGTGCTCGATCCGGCAGAGGCAGAACGGATGCCCCGCCGGATCGGCGTACACCCTGAAGTCCCGCTTCCCGTCCTGGTCGTCCAGGTCCAGCGGGCGGGCGCCCAGCGCCAGGACCGCCTCCTGCGCCGCGTCCAACTCCGCCCAGGTCGATCCGCCGTCCAGGTCGAGATGGAACTGCTGGGAGTTCCGGTCGGCCTGCGGCCACTCGGGCGGGGTGTGTCCGGGCACCCGCTGGAAGGCCAGCCGTGGCCCGCCGGGGACCTGGAGCACGACCCAGCCGGGGTCCTCCTCCGCGGGCGTGCCACCGACGACCTGCGCGTAGAAGCGGGCCAGCGCGCGCGGGTCGGGGCAGTCGACGGCGACGGTGTGGAAACGTGCCACGGGTGTCCCGGATGTCATGAGGTCCTCCACTCGTCACATCCCGTTACGTCGGTTCAGCTGGTGCACAGGCAGAACGGGTGCCCCGCAGGGTCCGCGTAAACCCTGAAGGAGCGGGCCCGGTCCTCCGTGTCCAGCGGCTTCGCGCCCAGTGCGAGCACCTCCCGCTCCGCCGCGTCCAGGTCGGGCACGGTCACGTCCAGATGGAACTGCTGCGAGGCGTCGGGCGCCGGCCACTTCGGCGGTACGTGGCCGGGGGCGGCCTGGAAGGCCAGGGTCGGCCCGTCCGGGAGGCGCAGGTCGAACCAGTCGTCCTCGTCCACGATCGTGCCGCCCAGCAGTTCGGCGTAGAAACCGGCGAGGGCGCGAGGGTCGGGGCAGTCCAGGACGACGGCGCCGAGCTTGGCGATGGGCATGGCTTCCTCCGTTGGTTGCCTTCTCCGTTACCTGTTGATGACAGTCATGCGGTAACGGCTGCCGTCCAAGGTAGCCGTTACCGCATGGCGCCGCCAGAAGGTAACGTCGCCCGTATGAGCGAGAACGCGTCCGCGCCCGGGGCACTGGCCCTGGTGGAGGCCCTGGTGAACACCCTGGACCTGGAATCGGGCAGCGACGCGCTGGACACCGCCGAGGGGCGTGCCCTGTTCGGCATCGAGGCGGCCGGTGAGCGGGAGCTGGCGGACGCGAAGGAGCTGCGGGAGTCCCTGCGGGCCGTCTGCCTCGCACACGCCGGGCATCCACCGCACCGCGCCGTCCCGCCGCTGGGCCGACTGCTGGCACGGGCACCGCTGCTGGTGACCGTCGACGAACGGGACGGCTCGGCCCGCCTGGCCGCCGTCGACGAGGGGCCGCTGCTCTCGCGGGTGGCGGCGGCCGTCGCGGAGGCGCTCACCGCCGGTACGTGGCTGCGGCTGAAGGCCTGTGAACTGCCGGAGTGCCACTGGGCGTACTACGACCGCAGCCCCGCAGGCCGACGGCGCTGGTGCTCCATGTCGGTGTGCGGGGCGCGCGTGAAGATGCGGCGGTATCGCGCGAAGTAGCTCGCTAGGCCTCGTCCCTCCCGCGCGGAGCGGCTGCCCGTGAACCCACCAGCAGCAGGCACAGTACGGCGATCCCGGCGACGATCCCCGTCAGGAGGAGCAGCGGGTCCAGTGGCCGGGCCGATCCGGTGCCGGCGGACTGCATCTGCGGAGCCGGAGCCGCCGCGGCGACCGACGGGGACACGGGGGACGGGGAGGGCGGAGAGGCGGCCGGCGTGGTGGGCGTCGGCGAGGTGCGGCCGGGTGCGGCCGCTGAGGCCGTACGCGACGGTGTCCTGCCACCCGATGTACTCGATGTACCCGATGTGGTCGACTGGCTGGTACCGGTCCCGTGATGCTCCGAGCCTGAGCCGGATCCCGATCCCGAGGTGGCCTCCGTGTGGGTCTGGGCGTGGCTGTGCGTCGGGGCCGCCGACGGCGCGGGTGCCGCCGCCTGTACCGCGATTCCGGCCGTCATGTTCGGGTGCACGGTGCAGTAGTAGGCGTACGAACCCGCCGTCGTGAAGGTGAAGCTCCAGCTCTGGCCCTTGTTCAGCATGGGGGAGTGGATCTGGACCGGGCCCGAGGTGGTCTTCACGTCGTGCGGGGCCGTGTCCTGGTTGGTCCAGGTCACCGTGGAGCCGGCGGGGACGGTCAGGGTCGCGGGGGCGAAGGCGTACCCCTGCATGGTGACCCGGTAGGTGGCCGCCGACGCCTGCCCGGGCACGGCCAGCAGGAGTGCGACGAGAGCGAGTACGGGGAGGAGGGCCGCCCTTCGTACGGGGTGTACGAGCCTGCCCGCCGTCCTCATGCGAACTCCGCGGCGACCAGCAGCCGCAGCCGGGTCGCCGGGCGCGGCAGCCGGCCCGGCCGGAACCCGGTCGCGCGGCGCAGCAGCCGGTACGGCAGCCGGGCGGTGCCCACGACCAGCAGGCGGTCGTCCGTGTGCTCGACGATGCGCAGGCGCAGCAGGGCGGGGAAGCGGACGCCGCGCAGGTTCAGGTCGCCGGTCAGCTGCAACCGGCGTCCGCCGTCGAGGAGTTCGACGGTGTCGGAGGTGAGGACCGTGGGGGTGGCGTCGGTTTGGGGGTCGAGGCCCTCGAACTCGAAGCGGAGGGTGGGGGTTTCGGGGGCGCCGGGGTCGTCCAGGACGTCGGGGACGGTCAGGGAGGCGTCGGTGAGGGTGAGGCGGCGGCGCCGGGTGGGCAACGGGCCGTACCAGGTGGTGAGTTCGACGAGCGAGCGGTCGGGGGCCACGGCGTACCGGCCGGGGCGCGGCAGCGTGGTGACGGTGGTGGGCAGGGTGACGGTTGTCATCCCGGACTCCTTGGAAAGCGGTTCCCGAAGTGTGGCGGGGGTGTGGAGAATGGGGCGGGCACCGGTCCGGCCGACTGAGCCTCGGCCGGACCGGCGTCCTCCCTCAGGGGTGTGGCGTGGCTGTCAGCAGCTGCCGGTGATGAAGTCCTCGGTGGGTGCGAGCAGGTGCTCGGCCCAGACCGTGTGCATCTTCACGTAGCTGTCGACGTCGAGCAGATCGGTGATCTGCTGCCCGAGCGACTCCTCCAGATGCGCCGAGTTGATGTGGGCCAGCAGCACACTGAGCGTGTCGTCGAGGACCGTGCCGCCGCCTTCGAGGGCGGGCGTCAGGATCGTCTCGACCCACACCGTGTGCAGCTTGATGTACGAGTCCAGCGCGAGCGCGTCCTGCACCTGCTGGCCCGGGGACCGCTCCAGGTGCGCGGCGTTGATGTGCTGGAGGATCGGCAGCAGCACGTCCTGGACGCTCGCGCACTGCTCGTCGCCGCCGCCGTCACCGCCACTGGTGGAACCGCCGGCGCTGCCACCGGTCGAGCCGCCCGAGGTGCTGCCACCCGTGGTGGTGCCACCGGTGCTGCTGCCGCCCGAGCCCGAGCCGCCGGTCGTACCGCCGGTCGACCCGCCGGTGGTGCCGCCGGTCGAACCGCCCGTCGTGCCTCCGGTGGTCCCACCGGTGGAGCCACCCGTGGACCCTCCGGTGGAACCGCCCGTCGAGCCTCCGGTGGACCCGCCTGTCGTGCCGCCCGTCGAACCGCCGTCGGCCGCGACGACCTTCACCGACGCGACCATGTCCGGGTGGACCGCGCAGTAGTACTCGTACGTCCCCGCCGTGGTGAAGGTGTACGACCAGGAGTCACCCTGTGCCAGCGTGCCCGAGTCGAACTTCTTCGGGCCCTTGGTGGTGGTGACCGTGTGCGGCACGCTGTCGTGGTTGGTCCAGCGCACTGTCTCGCCGACCTCGACGACCAGTTGGGCACCGGTGCCGAACTTGTTGTTCATGATGTCGACCTGGTGGTCGGGCGCCGCGGCGGCGGCCTGCTGTACCTCGGCCGCCGCGGCTGCGGGCGCCTGAGCCGCGCCCGCCGCCGAGTCCGAGGTGGGGGCCGTGGTGCTGCCCGAGGCCGCCTGGAGCAGCCCCAGACTGAGCACGGCGGCGAGGGCCGCGCCGAGCCCCGCGACCAGCAGGGACCGGTTCCCGGCAGGCGACCCGCGGCGCGGGGTGCGCTCGCCGGCCTCACCGGTTTCGTCGGTGCGTTTCAAAGCAACTCCTATATTTTGAGGGGGAGTTCACTGGCCGGGATCGGCAGTGACCAGCAGACTCGTCACGGCGAGTACGACGAGGACGAGCCCCGTCTCGGCCGCGACCGAGTAACCGAAGGGCCGCACGGTGGCGGCGTCGCCGCGCAGCAGCACGGCGAGATCGAGGCGGGTGCGCACCCACTGGCGGCTGCACTGGGCGGCCAGCAGGACACCCCCGAGGACGGCGGTCTTGACCAGCAGCAGCTGCCCGTACGAGGTGTGCAGCAGCGCGTCGTACGACCCCACGACCTGCCAGGCGAGCACCAGCCCGGCGACGGCGATCGCGGCGACCGACGTGGCGGCGAGCCGCGAGTAACCGGGCACCACGGCCGCCAGTTCGAGGGGCTCGCGGCGCGGCAGCACGGCCACCGTCAGCATGACCAGCCCGCCGATCCACAGGGCAGCCCCGAGTAGATGGACGAGGTCGGCGACCGCGCCCCAAGTCGGCTCGCTGCCCTCGGAGTTGTGCCCGCGCATACCGGTCGTCCGCAGCAGCCCGAGGGCCACGGCGAGGGCGCCCACGCGCCAGCCGGGCGAGCGCGAGGTACGGGCTCCGCCCTGCAACAGGGCGCTCAGCACCACAGCCGCGAGCACCCACAGCAGCCCGCGCGCCGCGAGCGCGGCCCCGGGCTCGGTGACGAGCACGTCGGCGTACGAGGCCGGGCGCAGCGCGTCCCGCAGGCCGCCGAACGAGACGTACGCGCCCTGGAGTCCGATGCCCGCGACCGTCGACAGCAGCCCGCCCACCCAGGCCAGCGTGAGCACCGCCCGCGCCCGGGGTGCCTCCGCGCCGCGCGGCCACAGCAGCGCGACGAAGGCGAGCCCGCCGACGAACAGGGCCAGCGACAGATAGCCGACCCAGCGAGCGGCGACGAGGCCCCTCCGCACCGGGGGTGAGGGGGAAGGGGCGGCGGCCTCGTCGCCGCGGTTCTGGGCGGCCGTCGTACTCGCTGCCGCCGTGCCGACGGGGAAGTCGAGCCGGCCGGAGGAGGCGTGGCCGTCCTCCATGTCGACGACGGACCAGACGACGGAGAGCTTGCCGCTCTTCGGCTGACCGGTGGCTATCCGCACCGTGTCGGCCGGGCCGTGCGGTGCGCGCGTCACGGGGAGCCGGTCGCCCTCGGGCGTCATGGCGCGGACGTCGGCGAGGTCGACGGGTTCGTCGAAGGTGAGGGTGAGGTCGTCGGGGGCCTTGGCGAGGTGGGCGCCGTCCTTCGGCACCGAGCGGACGAGTTCGGTGTGGGCGGCGGCGGGGGTCGCGCCGACCAGACCGTAGAGAAGGGCGCCGAGGAGGAGTGGGAAGAGGGAGCGGAGAGCGCGACGGCGGGTCACGGGGTGGCCTCCGGCAACGGGGAGGCGGAGGGCGAGGGGGACCCGGAGGAGGACGCAGAGGAGGACGGGGAGAGGGCGCCGCCGAGCAGGGAGGAGAGGGGGGCGAGCCCGACGCAGGGGGAGGCCGCCGGGTCGGGCGCCTCGTCGGCCGTACTGCTGCCGTCCGTGACGTTGCCGTCCGTCCCGCTGTCGTCGGTGCCGTTGAGAAGGCCGAACACGGGCTGGGTGATGCCGGTGAGGAGCGGGGCCACGAGCCGTACCTCGCCGTCGGCGCAGGTGGCGTCGCCGGTCGGCGGCTCGGTGCCGTCGGGGTCGGAGGGGGACGGAGAGGGGGAGGGGGAGGTGGTGGGGGGAAGGGTGGGTGCCGGGGTGGGGGAGGCGCCGTGTCCGGTGTGGCCCGGGTGATCGGCGCCGCCGTTCCCGGTGTCGGTGCCCGGGCCGCCGTACACCGGGAACTCCCCGGTGCCCACCGGCACTTGGCCCGTCCAGCCGCCGCCCATGTCCATCCCCGTGCCGCTGCCCGGTGCCTGGGCGCCCGAGTCGCCCGGGGCGGTGTCCTGCGGTGCCGTGGCCGCGGGCGGCGACAACGGGGGAGTGGCGGCCTCGGCGGTGCCGGGGGCGGAGGAGACACCGATGCCCGACGCGTAGCCGAGCACGATGACCACCGCCCCGACGAGAGCCCCCGCGACGAACTCGTCACGGTGATCCCTCGGCCACTCGGCCCTGCGGAACAAGGGCATGGTCACGCTCCCTGGCATGGTCCGGTCATTCCGGTCAGGTGAATGCGGACCATTGGAGGGCGGTACGGATTCCGCGTGGCTACGCGCCAGTTAACGGCCTGTTGCCCACCTCTCTTTCGGGGGTACCCCCGCTGTGAGATGGGTCGAGAACGCTGTCAATACGCGCAATGCGACCGTGAAGAGTTCGCGTAGGCGGCACAGCGATTCCCACACAATACTCGAATTGAATTCGAACCGGTTCTGGGGATTTCGAGGAGATGGCATATGCCAGCATCTGAGGCCGTCAGGCCTTGTCCTGCAAGGGGGATCGCGCTCGGCGGGGCCCGGGCGGCGGGGCCCGGAAGACGGTCACGGATTTCCCGCCCGCACCCCCTCCGGGATGCGCCCGCCCTGTAATTTACCAACCGTTGGGAATTCCGGCGGAGTCCCGAATTTCACGCACTCATTTCACGTACTCATTTCACGCACAGAAACTTCACTTACCGCCCGTCAGGCAGTAGGGCGCCCCATGGCCCGATAAGTCCAGCCGGCCTTCCGCCACAGTTCCGGGTCGAGGGCGTTGCGCCCGTCCAGGATGAGCCGGTGCGACACCGCCTCGCCCAGCGCCGCCGGGTCCAGCTCGCGGAACTCGCGCCACTCGGTCAGGTGGAGGACGGCGTCGGCGCCCCGAACCGCCTCCACGGCCGTGTCCGCGTACGCGAGCGTCGGGAAGAGCCGACGGGCGTTGGCCATGCCCTTCGGGTCGTACACCGTCACCTGGCCGCCCTGGAGGTGGATCTGGCCGGCGACGTTCAGTGCGGGCGAGTCCCGGACGTCGTCCGAGTCGGGCTTGAAGGTGGCGCCGAGCACCGCGACCCGCTTCCCGAGGAACGGGCCGCCGCCCAGCGCCTGCCGGGCCAGTTCCACCATCTGGCCGCGCTGGCGCATGTTGATCGAGTCGATCTCGCGCAGGAAGGTCAGCGCCTGGTCCGCGCCCAGCTCACCGGCGCGCGCCATGAACGCCCGGATGTCCTTCGGGAGGCAGCCGCCGCCGAACCCGATCCCGGCGCGCAGGAACTTCTTGCCGATCCGGTCGTCGTACCCGATGGCCTCCGCCAGCTTCGCCACATCCCCGTCGGCGGCCTCGCAGACCTCCGCCATCGCGTTGATGAACGAGATCTTGGTGGCCAGGAAGGAGTTCGCGGACGTCTTCACCAGCTCGGCCGTCGGGAAGTCGGTGACGACGAACGGCGTCCCCTGCCCGACCGGCGTGGCGTACACCTCGCGCAGCAGCTTCTCGGCCCGCTCGCTCCGTACGCCGACCACGACCCGGTCCGGGTGCAGCGTGTCCTGGACGGCGAAGCCCTCGCGCAGGAACTCCGGGTTCCAGGCCAGCTCCGCGTCCTCGCCGGCGGGCGCCAGTTCGGCGATCCTGCGGGCGAGCCGGTCCGCCGAGCCGACGGGCACGGTCGACTTGCCGACGACGAGAGCGGGGGCGGTGAGATGCGGGGCGAGGGACTCGATCGCGGAGTCGACGTACGACATGTCACAGGCGTACTCGCCGTGCTTCTGCGGGGTGTTCACGCAGACGAAGTGGATGTCGCCGAAGGCGGCGACCTCGGCCCAGTCCATGGTGAAGCGCAGCCGGCCGGTGGAGCCCTCGATCCCCGCGACATGCTTGCGCAGCAGCTCTTCGAGCCCGGGCTCGTACATGGGGACCTGTCCGCGCCGCAGCAGGTCGATCTTCTCCGCGACGACATCGAGCCCCAGCACCTCGAAACCCAGTTCTGCCATGGCGGCGGCGTGTGTGGCGCCGAGATATCCGGTGCCGATCACGGTGATCTTGAGAGCCATGGGTGCTCCTGAGGTGGGGGCCGTACGTGCGATGGCGAGCATAGTCGGGGCGTTTCGGGGCCCTGCACCGGGCAGATTCCCCAGTGTTCTCCCCCTGCGTTCTCGCCCTGTCGCCAAGCTCACGTATCAGTCACGTGGGTGTGCCCTTAAAATTTGGGTTACTTAACGGTAGTTAGCCTGCGTCACACAGCGTCTTTGGAGCGTGAGAGACCTTGGCCGGATCGGCTGATTTCGACCTGTACCGCCCGTCCGAGGAGCACGACATGCTCCGAGACGCGATCCGCTCCCTGGCCGAGGCGAAGATCTTGCCGTACGCCGCGATCGTGGACGAGGAAGCCCGCTTCCCCCAGGAGGCCCACGACGCGCTCGTCGCCGGCGACCTGCACGCCATCCACGTACCCGAGTCGTACGGCGGCACGGGCGCGGACGCCCTCGCCACGGTGATCGTGATCGAGGAGGTGGCGCGGGTCTGTGCCAGCTCCTCCCTCATCCCGGCCGTCAACAAGCTCGGCTCCCTCCCGGTGATCCTGTCCGGCTCGGAGGAGCTGAAGAAGAAGTACATGACACCGCTCGCCAAGGGCGACGGCATGTTCTCGTACTGCCTCTCCGAGCCCGACGCGGGCTCGGACGCGGCCGGCATGAAGACGAAGGCGGTCCGCGACGGCGACTTCTGGGTCCTCAACGGCGTGAAGCGCTGGATCACCAACGCGGGCGAGTCCGAGTACTACACGGTGATGGCCGTGACCGACCCGACGAAGCGCAGCAAGGGCATCTCGGCCTTCGTCGTCGAGAAGTCGGACGAGGGTGTCTCCTTCGGCGCCCCGGAGAGGAAGCTCGGCATCAAGGGCTCCCCGACCCGCGAGGTCTACCTCGACAACGTCCGCATCCCCGCCGACCGCATGATCGGCGACGAGGGCACCGGCTTCGCCACCGCGATGAAGACCCTCGACCACACCCGCATCACCATCGCCGCGCAGGCCCTGGGCATCGCGCAGGGCGCCCTCGACTACGCCAAGGGGTACGTCAAGGAGCGCAAGCAGTTCGGCAAGCCGATCGCCGACTTCCAGGGCATCCAGTTCATGCTCGCCGACATGGCCATGAAGCTGGAGGCGGCTCGTCAGTTGACCTACTCGGCGGCGGCGAAGTCGGAGCGCGGCGACGGCGACCTGACCTTCTTCGGGGCTGCCGCCAAGTGCTTCGCCTCGGACGTGGCGATGGAGGTCACCACGGACGCGGTCCAGCTGCTCGGCGGTTACGGATACACGCGTGACTATCCAGTGGAGCGCATGATGCGCGACGCGAAGATCACGCAGCTGTACGAGGGGACGAATCAGATCCAGAGGGTGGTCATGGCCCGCAACCTGCCGTAAGGGGACGTGCACAAAGAAGGCGCCCTTCCAGGCGCCTTCTTTTTGCGAGGGTGAAAGACATGAAACCTGGATGGAGTCGTGTTTCATGTCGTACGCTTCATGGTGTGTCCGGGGGCCACCCGGCACGTGGCGGCTGCTGTGTGTCGCGCTACGTTCGAGGGGTGACCAGTGAACGTGGAGACGACGTCGAACTGCCCGAGGGATGGCGCGTGGACGGAGAGAAACTCGTCCATGAGGCCGAGTTGCATGGCTGGAGGCTGACCGTGGTGAGCATCCTGGGTGCACCGTGGGACGGCCCTTCCAGCCTTCGTATCGATCCGCCGGCTGATCTCGACGCCGCGGTCGGAACGGACGGCATCACAGCGGAACTCATGCGGTCCATCTCCATGGCGGAGATCCGCAGGACGACGAAAGAGCTACGCGCGCGACTGGGCGGTTCGATCGACGGTTCGCAAGCTGGCGCCGTACTCGACAGGGTCGAGACCGATCACGACTACGCCCTGATGTCCCGTGAGTACATCCGTTTGGTGGAGCAGGGATACCGGAGCCCGATCACGCGGCTGGCGACAGCGTGGGGGATGAGCCGGAACACCATCAGCGGCCGTATTCGCCGGGCGCGCGCAATGGGGTTTCTCGACGGGTCGCCAGGTAAGCCCGCTGACCGTCTGACCAGTAAGGCCAGGCGATGTCTGGAGGGGGAAGAACATGAGCCGAACCGAGACCGGCCGGACCGGAAATGAGCTGCTTGTCGTGGTCTTCGAGCGATGGGCGACGACACGTGGCTTGGAGAACAGCAGTGTCAAGCAGTACAGGACGATGCTGAGCCGAAGCATTGCCCCGTTCTTCGGGACGAGAGCCATGGGGACGCTCGTTCCGGCGGACATCGAGGAGTGGGTGACATGGATGATGCACACGCGGGCGTACAAACCGTCCACGACGAGGTTCCGCTTCAACATCCTCATGTCCGTTTTCGCGTGGGCGATGGATGAGGGTCTGGCTGCGACCAATCCCTGCAAGGGAGTGGGCCTCCCGTTCAGTCGTGCGAGGGAGCATCGGGATCAGCGGGCCGAGGTGCACATTCCCAGCCCAGAAGTGGTCCACGCTGTCATCGGTGCGGCGCCTGACCGGTATCGCGGAATGCTCTGGCTCATGGCAGGGTGCGGCCTGCGGCTCGGTGAGGCCATGGGGATCGGGCGTGACCGGATCCACTTCAAGGACAGGACAATTGTCGTCGACCGGCAGGTCGCCTGTGACGGCGACACCGGATCAGGGAAGTACGGCAGGATGCAGCTTCGTCACGTCAAATGGCGCGAGGAAGGGGACAAGGGGCGAGACGTCCCGCTTCCCGAGGTGGTGTCCATGGCCGTACGCAGGCACCTCAGGCAGTACGAAACCTGGGGTCCGGAAGAGCTGTTGTTCAGCAACGTCACAGGCACCGGCTTGTTGTACCAGCAGTACTGGTACTCCAGGATCTGGAAGCCCGCCTTGGCCGCAGCCGACGTCGACTACTTCAAACCGCACAGTTTCCGGCATTTCTACGCTGCGTCTCTGCTGTCCCAGGGCGTGCCGGTGACCGAGGTCTCCGCGTGGCTCGGCCACTCATCCGTCACTTTCACGGAGCGGTACTACGGAGATCTCATGCCGGATGCTCCGGACCGCGCCCGACTGGCCATGGACGGCACCCTCGGGCTTGCGCGCCCAACGGAGGGGGCGGGTCCGACGACAGGGCTGTTCGGCGTGGCGTGACAGTCGCTCACCACGACCCTGCCCGTCACCGGTAAACCGGTGACCCGTGCCCATACGGGTTGTTACACACCTGTTCGCCCCTGCCTGACGGGCAGGGGCGAACAGGTTCCACCGGCAGACGGTGTCCCGTACTTCAGTTACTTCGGTTCAGTACCTGCGCCGCCCGGGAGAAGCAGAGAAGGGCGAAGCCGCCCCCGGACAGAAGGGCAGCGGCCCCTCTGTGCGGCGTTCCGCCGACCACGAACACCACCACGGCGCCGACCAGCAGCAGCACGGCGACGACGGTGAGGACGGCCGCCGTGGTGCGCTTACTGATGGCTTCCCCGGACACGGACGCTCCTGCTCCAGTCGATAGTCGATGGCGGTCGTCGGCAATCGTCACGCCGGGCTCAGTTGCCCGTGACCGTGACCTTGGAGTCGCTCTTCAGCTCGTCGACCAGCGTCTTCACCTTCGCCTTGTCCCAGACGAGGTTGCCGCCGGTCGAGCCCGAGATCGGCATGTTCATGGACGTGCCGTCGCCGCCCGTGACGCCCTTCATCGCCCAGAACATGTCGGCCAGGTCGAACAGGCCCATGTCCTTGTCGACGATCAGGGTGTCGAGGCCCGAGCTCATCGTCGGATACAGCTTGAACGGGTTCAGGATCGTGCTCGGCGTCGCCGTCTGGCTCGCCAGCGCCGCGAGGAACTTCTGCTGGTTCTTCGTACGGTCGAGGTCGCTGCCCGCGAGGGCGTACCGGGTACGGACGAAGGCCAGCGCCTGCTCGCCGTTGAGGGTCTGCTTGCCCGCCGTGAAGTTCGCGCCGGACTTCGTGTCCTTCATCCCGCCCTTGGGGATGGTGAGCTCCACGCCGCCGACCGCGTCCACGATGTTCGCGAAGCCGGCGAAGCCGATCTCCACGTAGTGGTCGATGCGCAGACCGGTGTTGAACTCGACGGTACGGACGAGCAGTTCGGGCCCGTCCTCCGCGTACGCCGCGTTCAGCTTCACGTGCCGGCCCGTGCCCTTGAACGTCTTGCCGGACTCGGAGCCCACGAAGGTCGGGATCTCCACGTCCGAGTCACGGGGCAGGGAGACCAGGGTCGGGCCGTTGTCGCCGGTGTGCAGGATCATCATCGAGTCCGTGCGCTTGCCCTCGGCGGACCCGGTGCGCAGCTTCTTCTTCTCCTCGTCGGACAGGCCCGCGCGGCTGTCGGAACCGACGATCAGGTAGTTCGTGCCCTCGCCCGCGTCCGGCCGGTCGATGACCTTGGACAGGTCGACCTGGCGGTTCAGCTTGGAGTCGGCCCAGAAATACGTACCGACGGACACCACGACCAGCAGCGTGACCACCGTGATCGCGGTCCACTTGATGCGCTTGCGCCAGTTCGGCGCGGGCCGGGCGCCACGCCCGCCCCCCATGGCACCGGGCCCGCCCGGGCCACCGCCGCCGTAGACCTGGCCGGTGTTGTAGCCGTCGTTCCCGCCCGGATTCCCGTACGGGTCCTGGCCGTAGCCCTGGCTACCGGCGTACTGCTGCTGTTGCGGGACCCCGCCCCCGTACGGCGGGGCGGCGGGGTTCTGGCCGCCTTGGCCACCCTGGCCGCGCTGGACCTGCCGCATCACGCGCGCACCCTCGGGCTGTGCGTTCGCGCTGCCGCGTCCGTACCGGTTGTTTCGGTTGTCGTCGGACCACGCGTCGGGCCAATCGTTCATGCGGACCAGTGTGCAGTGCCAGGCAGTACCCGATACAAGGGTCGAAGGAAATTAGGAGCAGTGCTGTTGCGAAGCTGACACAAATCGCCCACTTGTACGGGAGTTTTCGGCCCGTGGCCGAGGCCTGGGAAAATCGCCGCGCCGCCCCGCCTCCCTCACTTGCACCCCGCCTGATCTCCCGTGGTCACCCCGAACTCCCCGACCCGAACCTTCCGCACCTCCCGGTAATCCGCCCCGACCGTGACTTTCAGCACGGCCCCCTGTCCGCGCACCACCCGGAGCGAGCTCCCCGGCAACGCCGCCGCCAGCGACCTCGCCGAACGGTCCCACCGGGGGTCGTACGCGATCACCGTGCGCAGCGTCTCCCGGTCCGGCGCGTTCACCGGCACCCGGGTCGTCCGGAACCCGGTCGCGGCCAGCGCCCGGTCCACCTTCCGTCCGAGCCCTGCCGTGAGCGTCCCGTTCTCGACCTGGACGCGGATCTGCTGCGGGGCCACCTCCACCCGTACCGGCCCCCCGCCCTTGCTCTTCGCGGCGCGGCGCACCGACAGCGGCTCGTCCTCGCGCAGGGCGCGGAACAGCCGGCCCGCCTTCGCGTCGTCCCACTTCAACGTGGAACCGATGCCCTTCACGGCGTACCCCATCCGCCCGATCGGCACGGTCGTGAACTCCGACGACGACGGGGAGAAGTTCCGCATGGCCCGCCCGAGGTCGAGCAGCTCACCCGTGCCGAACTCCTTGTCCGCGCGCACCGACCCGAGCACCGCCCGCGTGATGTCCCGGAACTTCATCGGGTTCAGCAGCACCCCGGACGACGTGGACTGTGCGATCAGCGCCGCCATGAAGCGCTGCTGGCGCTGCATCCGGCCCAGGTCGGAGGAGCCGTCGGCGTGCCGGGAACGGACGTACTGCAGCGCCTCCCCACCGCCCAGCTCATGCGTACCGGCACTCAGGTCCAGCCCTGTGTACGAGTCCTTCAGCGGCCGTGTCGTGCAGATCTCCACGCCCCCGAGCACATCCACCGTCTTCATGAAGCTGGTGAAGTCGATCTCCAGGTAGTGGTCGATCTTCACGCGCGTCATGTGCTCCACCGTCCGCACGGTGAGGTTCGGGCCGCCCTCCGCGTACGCCGCGTTCAGCTTGATGACGTGGCCGCCGTGCCGGCGTCCGGTGGTGCGGTCGGTGTGCGGGGGCGTCTCGGCGTACGAGTCGCGGGGCAGGCTGACGACGCTCGCCCGCTGCCGGTCCTCCGAGATGTGCACGATCATCATCGTGTCGGTGCAGTGGCAGGGGGCGCCGCCGAGCCGGTACTTGCGCCGCTCGGCCTCGCTGATCTTCTCCCTGGCGTCGGTGCCGACCAGCAGCACGTTCATGCCGTGGCCCGCCTGCGGACGGTTCTTCATGTCCTTGAAGGGGTCCACGCGGGCGATGTCCGCGTCGAGGCTGGTGACCACCGCGTGCCCGATCCCGGCCGCGGCGAGCACCACGACGGACAGCGTCGTCACCGCCCGCATGGCCCAGCGGGGCTTCTTCCGCCGTACGGGGGGACGCGGACGTCCGGACGACGGCCGTGGCCGGCGCTGCGGTGGGCGTGGGGAGGCGGGTGATGCGGGCATGGGGGGACACCTCCGCGAAGGCTGCTGGCCGGGGGGAGTGGGGCCGAACGTGGGAACCGTGAGCACCGTAGGCCCATACGATCTGCGGCCCGGCTCAGGGGGCGGGCGGCGCGCGTAGGGGTCCCCCGTTCGCGGTAACGTGAGCCCCCTATGAACGCCAAGCCCGACGTGCAGCTGCCCGCCGTGTCCGTGATCATGCCCGTCCTCAACGAGGAACGGCATCTGCGCGGAGCCGTCCAAGCGATCCTCGCCCAGGAGTACGCCGGCGAGATGGAGGTCGTGATCGCCCTCGGTCCGTCGACGGACCGCACGGACGAGATCGCCGCCGAGCTGGTCCGCGAAACGGCCGACACGAACAAGCGCGTCCAGACCGTCGCCAACCCGACCGGCCGTACGCCCGCCGCGCTGAACGCCGCGATCAAGGCGTCCCGCCACCCCGTCGTCGTACGCGTCGACGGCCACGGCATGCTCTCGCCGGACTACATCACGACCGCCGTACGTCTCCTCGACGAGACCGGCGCGCAGAACGTCGGCGGGATCATGCACGCCGAGGGCGAGAACGCCTGGGAGCACGCGGTCGCCGCCGCGATGACCTCGAAGATCGGCGTCGGCAACGCCGCCTTCCACACGGGAGGCGTTGCCGGGCCCGCCGAGACCGTGTATCTCGGGGTCTTCCGACGGGCCGCTCTCGAGCAACAGGGCGGCTACAACGTGGAGTTCGTCCGCGCCCAGGACTGGGAGCTGAACTTCCGGATCCGCGAGGCGGGCGGCCTCATCTGGTTCTCGCCCGAGCTGCGGGTGTCGTACCGGCCGAGGCCCTCCGTGCGCGCGCTGGCCAAGCAGTACAAGGACTACGGGCGTTGGCGCCATGTCGTGGCCCGCTACCACGAGGGTTCCATCAACCTGCGCTACCTCGCCCCGCCCACCGCCGTGGTCGCCATAGCGGCGGGCGTGCTGCTGGGCGCCGTACTGACCCCGTGGGCCCTTCTGATCCCCGGCGGCTACCTCGCGGCGATAGCGGCGGGCTCGGTCCCGGCGGGCAAGGGACTCTCGCTGAAGGCGCGGCTCCAGATCCCCGTCGCCCTCGCCACCATGCACATGTGCTGGGGCTGGGGGTTCCTGACGAGCCCCAAGTCGCTTGCCCGCAAGGTGATCGCGGCCCGCCGACCCGCCGTACGAGATGGCGCGAACGCCAACTGAGCCCGAACCACAACGAGTCGGGGCCTGTCCGTCACCAACGGCAGGCCCCGACTCATGTGTTCGTCTCCTCTACCACTGGTAGGGCGAGTACACATCCATGCACGCGTCGGTGTCCGAACCGACCACCGCGTCGGCGGTGTCGGGCAGTTGGCCGGCCTTCGGCGCGGTCTGCTTCGGATAGGCCGCGCCCTCGCGCCAGTCGGCGCCCACGATCACCGTCACACCGGAGACGTCCGTCGACTTCTTCACCGAACTCGTGGGAATCCCCAGGGACTTGGCGACGAGCTGGGCGTCGCCCGCCAGGTCCGCACTCGGGTAGCGGACGACCGTCTTGTCCACGGACAGTGAACCCGACCTGTCCGCCGCCGCGTTCGTGAAGCCCTTGCCCACGAGGATCTCGCCGATCTCGCTCGCCCGGCCGCCCGCCGCGGCGAGCGTCGCCGTCCGCGTGCCGTTCTGCACGAGCACACCGATCCTGCCGGGATCGGCCGCCGGGTCCGTCGAAGCGGTCGCCGAGGCCGAGGCGGCCGGGGCCTTCGACGCCGTGGCGCCGCCCTTGTCGTCGAACGAGATGTCGTCGCGGAGCATCGTCCACATCGTCTCGGCGTCGGCGTCGGCCGGCACCAGATGGTTCGCGTCCTCGGGGTCCACAATGGTCGGCATCGTCGTCATCGTGATGCGGTCGGTCGGCACCGACTTGAGCTGCATGCCCAGGTCGTACAGCTCCTTGACCGAGCCGAGCTCCTCGGACACCGTCAGCGACTTGGTGGCCGCCTCGGCGAGGCTCGTCAGCCGCCCGGCGTCCGTGAAGACGTTCTGCGCCTTCAGGGTGCGGATCATCGAGTTCATGTACATGTGCTGGGCCTTGGCACGCCCCAGGTCGCTGTAGAAGGCGTGCCGGGTACGCAGCCACTGCAGCGCCGTCTTGCCCTGGACCTTCTGCTTGCCGGCCTTGAGCTTGAGCCCGGAGCCACCGGACGCATTGGGCAGCGGGTGGTCCCACACGTTCTGGTTCACACAGACCTCGACGCCGCCGATGGCGTCGGCCATCTGCACCACACCGGCGAAGTCGATCGTCATCCAGTGGTCGATGTAGACCCCGGTGAGGTTCTGCCAGGTGGCCAGCGTGCAGCCGGCCCCGCCCCGGGCCAGCGAGGTGTTGATGATGTCGTTGGTCGCCGCGAACGTCTCACCGGTGTCGGGGTCCGTGCACTTGGGAACGTCGACGCGGGTGTCGCGCGGGATGCTCACCACGGCCGCGCTCCTGCGGTCGGCGGAGAGGTGGATCAGCATCTGGACGTCGCCCAGCGGCGGGTTGCCCCGGTTGGCCCTGCTGCCGCCCAGCGCCACGTTCGCGTCGGAGTTACGGCTGTCCGAGCCGATCAGCAGGATGTTCAGCGGAGTCTGCCCGGCCGCGTTCGGCTCGGTCTTCTGCGCCTTGGAGTCGCCGCTGCTGCGCTTGCCCTTCTGGATGTTGCTGTTCAGGTGCTCGTAGTAGAGGTATCCGGCGCCGGCCGTGCCGAGTATCAGCACCGAGAGGGTCGCCGCCGACCAGCGCAGCACCTTGCGCCTGCCGGGCCGCGGGCGTCTGTTCCCCGGACCGTCACCACTACCGCCGGCGCCGCCCTCCCCGTTCCCGTCGTCTCCGGCGCCGCCCTCCCCCTCGTACGAGCCGTGCGAGCCTTTTCTCTGCGCCGGAACGCGAGCAGGCCGGACGCCTGGTCGCGTCCCCTCCCCTTGCACGCTGCTCTGTGTCATTCCCCTGCCTTCCCCACCCCTCGCGCCGCCGAACAGGCCTGCCTCGCGTCCCAGGACGCAAGGCAGGCCTGTCAGGTCGATCGGCGCACCAAAAACATCTGGCGCAGACGCCCCGTCAGCCAGGACGCCCCATCAGTCAGGACGTCCCTCAGCCGGACGGCGTGCTCAGCTGGCGCACTGCGCCTTGTCCGCCGTGGACTGCCCTTCCACGGTCGGTGCCTTCGCCGGCGCGGTGAGCGAGACGCCGGCTCCCTTGAAGTCCTTGCCCAGGGTCAGCGTCATGGTGGGCAGTCCCTGGGCGTTCGTCACGCTCTTGCCGGGCTTCATGGCCGAACCGGACAGCCCCATGATGGCGGCCAGCTTCCGGGCCTGGTCCGCCTGGTCGGACGCGTACTCCAGCGTCGTCTTCGCGAGCTCCGCCGGAGCGTTGCCCGCGTTCTCGGACTTGGTCACACCCTCATCATTCTGCAGATAGTTGAGAGTCTCCTGTGCGGAACCGGCGACAGCGCCGCCGTTCAGGATCCGCACCCGCACGTCGGAGGCGGCGGACTGGGTTCCCTTGAGGCGGGCGGCGACGGCAGCCGCCTCCTTCGCCTTCTGCTGCTTGACCGCCGTGAACGACACGTCGTTCGCGATCGTGTTGAACACCTCGGGAGCCGTCGGTCCGACGACGACCGTCGCCCGGACCTTCTCCGCCGGATTGTCGATCACCGGGACGGTCATGAAGGTGATGTTCTTCGTCGGCACCTTCTTCAGCTCCAGCGCCACGTCCTTGAGCGTGGAGACCTTGCCGATACCGGTGTCCACGGTCAGCGCCTTGGTGGCCGCCTCGGCGAGCTTCAGCAGCTTGGCCGGGTTGGTCAGGGTGTCGCTGGAGGACATCTTGCGCATCAGCGAGCCGAGGAACTGCTGCTGCACCTTGATGCGGTCCAGGTCGCCCTGGTTGCCGAAGCTGTGCCGCGTACGGAGGAAGGCGAGCGCCTGTTCGCCCTCCACCGTCGACTTGCCGGCGGGCAGCTTGAGCTTCGACTCCTTGTCGTTGACGGCGTTCTGCACACAGACCTCGACCCCGTCCACCGCCGTGGTCAGCGTCTTCACCGCGTTGAAGTCGGCCATCATGAAGTGGTCCACGGAGATGCCGGTGACCTCCTTGACCGTACGCATGGTGCAGCCCGGGTCGCGCCCGTCCTGTCCGAGGCTGGTGTTGAAGCGGACGCCCTGGGTGCCGGGGATGATCTTCTCGGTCCCGTCCGCCAGCTTGGTCGGACAGTCCGGGACGTCGACGATCAGGTCACGCGGAATGCTCATCGCGGTCGCGTTCGTCCGGTCCTTGGAGACATGCAGCAGGATCGTCGTGTCCGCGTGCCCGACGCTGCCCGCGTCGCCGTAGCTCTCGTTGCCCGCACCGGTGCGCTTGTCCGTACCGATGACCAGGATGTTGAAGGCCTCGTCCTTGCTGAACCCGGACTTGCCCGCCGTGCCGACGTCGGTCGTCTGGACGTTGCCCTCAAGGTGCTTGAGGTACCAGTAGCCGGCCCCGGTGGCGGCCACCATGACGAAGGCCATGGTCCCGCCGGTCCAGAGCAGCACCTTCTTGGCCTTCGACTTCTTCTTCTGCTGCGGGGCGCGCGACCGGCGCCGCCCGGGCAGCGGTTCCTCGGGCACACCGCGTCGCCTTCTCGGCGGCGGCACCTGCCCGGGCACCCCGTGCGTCTCTCGTTCCTGCTCCCGCTCCGGCGCCGCCGAACGCCCGCGCGCCGCACCCGCGTTGGCGGGTGTTGCCCGACGAGGTCCCGGGACCGCTGATTGCGGTGCGGAGGGAGTCAGTCGCAGTTCGTATTCGCCAGTGCTCGGGTTGAGCACCCACTGGTCTGCGGGGTCGATGTCGCCCGCCTGCCCACGGCCTTGCGCGTCCACGGTTGTCTGAATCCTCCGTCGGGGCCACGCGGCGCCTTTCCCCCTCCAAAGGCGCTCGGGTCTCGGTCTCCGGTTCGCGCACGACAGGTGTCCTAGCGCACCGGATCGCTCACACTATCCGGCCAGTTGGGCGTCAAGTGACGACGGTGACAAATTCCACGTCCCTACAACTGGGCAATCCACCCATTTCTTGGAACTAAGGTTCGCCGACTTGGCGAGTGCTTTACCCGCAGGCGTCCTCCGCGGCCGTGTTCCCGCGAAAAGTGGGTACGGGGGAGGGGGCCGCGGAGTGCTCGGCGGCGGCCTTTCCGTCGAACTCGTATCCATAGTTGTGGCGCACTTCACTACTTTGTGCGACGGAATCACCCTGAACCGGGATTTCCTCCGGAACAGGCACTTCTTCCGAGACGACGACCGGCGCATCCGCCCGCAGCCGCGCGAACAATCGTGCCGCGTCCGGCTCAACAAGCTGGTCACGATTGGCGTTGTGGGCGTACGACTCCCGCGGAACGGTCAGGAACTGCACACGTTCGGTAGGGATGTCGCGCATACCGCGCACCAACTCGTACAAACCGCGCAGACTGGCCAGAGCCGGGTCGGTGGTGAGCGAGGACGTCGCGGCATCGAGCACCGGATAGAGCTTGACCGGGTTCAGCAGGACGTCATTGCTCTGCACCTTGTTGACCAGCGCCCCGAGAAACCGCTGCTGCCGGTCCATCCGCGCGGTGTCACTCCCATTGCCGAGGGACTTCCGCGCCCGCACATATCCGAGCGCCTGCTCGCCGTCGAGCGTCACTTTCCCGGCGGGCAGCCGCAGCCCGGCCTCCCGGTCGTCGACCGGCTCCGCGAGACACACCTCGACCCCGTCGACGGCGTCGACCATGTCCTTGAAACCGTGGAAGTCGACCACCATGTGATGGTCGATCCGGATGTCCGTCAGCATCTCGACGGTACGGATCGTGCAGGCCGAACCGCCCTGCTGGAAGGCGTAGTTGAACATCGCGAACAGAGGTGCGCTGCGGCTCCCGTCCGGCCGCCGGCAACCCGGCACGTCCACCATCAGATCGCGGGGCAGGGAGACACCGGTGGCGCTGCGCCGGTCGGCGGCGAGATGCAACAGGATGGTCGTGTCCGACCGCTCGGTCCCGGAGTCCCGCCCGTACTTCCCGTTGCCGTCACCGGCCCGTGAGTCGGACCCGATCAGCAGAATGTTCCGCGCCCCGCGCACCAGCGAGGTGGGTCGCTCCTTCTCGTACCGGGCGAGCTCGGCGGCGGCATCGTGATCCGGGGTGATGTTCCCGTCGAGCTTGGCGTAGACCGCCAGACCGATCCCGACGGTGACCAGCGAGAGCAGACCACCCCCAAGAGCCGCCCACCGCAGCCAACGCCGCCGCCGACCGACGAGCCCGGTGGCACCGGTGCCCGGCCCAAGGACGCCTATGGTGTCGGTCACGGCTCGGCCCACCCCTCATGGCGTACGCGTACGTGCTCCTACGACCATGGCGCGGACGACGGGGTGAGGGCGCCCGTTATTGGGCTGAACGAATGAACGCAGGCCGGCACCGGCATACCTAGGGGCGCGGGGAACTGCGCGACAAGCCCCCACCGGGCTGCACCCGGAAATCAAGCATCTACCCGCGGCGCGTAGCCGAAACCCGCTCATCCTCCACCCGCTTGGCCACCGCATCCTCAGACACCCGCTCCAGATGCCGGCACAACACCACAGACCCCCCGGTCGCGAGCGGCGAGTACAACCCCGCACTCACGCCCTCCCACGTGTCGTACCCCAGCCCCGACAACAACCGTGACCCGGGCCCCATGAGCCCCAGCCCCACCGCGTCCGCCCCCGCCCGCTCCACAACCTCCGCCCCGCTGAACTCCCGCCCGGCCACGATCAGCGCCGGCGCCTCCGGGTCGACGGGCGCGTACGGCACGAAACGGTCCCCCTGCCCCGGCACCTCCACCGCGTAGTCGGCGAAGCCGGCCGGCGCCTGCGGAAACCGCCCGCCCAACGGCCGCAGCGCGAGGGCGACCCGCTCACCGGAGCACGCACGCGCCGCGTCGAGCGTGTCGGGCCCACTGACGACGATGTCGGCCGCACCGGGCTCGCCCGCCATGTCCGCGACGACGCCCACCGACGAACACGCCAGCAGCCACACCGCCGTCTGCCAGTGCGCGGGCAGCAGCAGCGCGACCCGGTCACCCGGTTCGGCGGACAGCTCGCCCTGGAGGAGATTCGCGGTCTTGGCCACCCAATTGGCGAAGGTGGCCACGGACAATTCGACTCGTTCGCCCGTGGCATCGTCGTAGAAGGTCACCAGGGGGCGCGCGGGGTCCGCGGCGAGCGCGGAACGCAGCAGGTCGGCAGGGGTGCGGTCGGTGGCAATCACCCGCGCAAGGGTACGCGTGGCCGTGGGTGCGGGCCGACGGTCGGGGACACCGGTTCGGGCCAACCTGCCCGACGGCCCGTCAATTCCGCGATGGACAGATATGTATGACTATGTCCAGGATCAGGGGCATGCGTGGATATCTTGCTTCCTCGATCGGCGTCACGTGTGCAACAGCCCTGGCGCTTCCGTTGACCCTGCCCACAACCCCGGCTTCAGCCGCGGCGAGACCCGCCGAGGCAAGAGCGGCAGCGGTGTCCCCCGCCGTCCCCGGCAGCACCCAGTCGCTCCCGCTCACCCCCCGCCCCGGCAACCGCATCCCCGGCTCCGCCGCCGAACAGGGCCTGTTCCGTCCGGACGTACGGCACTTCTCGCTCGTCGGTGTCGTCTGGGACAACCCGGACACCGAGCTGTACGGCCGGGTCCAGGTCCGTACCCGGGAAGTGGGCGGCGCCCGCTGGTCCGGCTGGCAGGACGTCGAGACACACAACCACGAACACGCGGCCGACCCCGACGCGGCCGAACGCACCTCCGGCCGGGTCCGCGGCTCCACGGCACCGCTGTGGGTGGGCGACTCGGACGGCGTGGAGGTACGGGTACGGGCGGACGGCGAGCAACGCGCCCCGGGCGCCCGCTCTCCCCTCCCCGCGGGCCTGCGCCTCGAACTGGTGGACCCGGGCGCGGCACCCGAGGTGCAGCGACCACGGAACCCGAGGGGGGCGGAACCCGAGTACTCCACCGCGTCCATGGAGTCGGCCGCCGTGAACGCCGACCTCGCCCCGCTGGACGCCACCGAAATCCCGGCCCTGAACAAACAGGAGACGGAACGGCAGGCAGCCCAGGCGGCACAGGCGGAGCAAGCAGCCGAGCCGGGACAGCAGACCCAGGCGGCCCAGGCAGCTCAGCAGGCACAACGGGCGAAGCCGTACATCGGCCCGCGCCCGCGGATCGTCACGCGACGCGGCTGGGGTGCCAACGAGTCGCTGCGCGAGCGCGGTTTCGTCTACACGAAGAAGGTGAAGGCGGCCTTCGTGCACCACACGGCCTCGGGCAACAAGTACTGGTGTTCGCAGGTTCCGTCCGTCATCCGCGGTATCTACCGCTACCACGTGGTGAGCAGTGGCTGGCGGGACATCGGCTACAACTTCCTCGTCGACCGGTGCGGGAACATCTACGAGGGGCGCGCCGGCGGTGTGGCGAAGGCCGTGATGGGCGCACACACGCTCGGTTTCAACACCGACAGCATGGGGATCGCCGTCCTCGGAACTTTCGCCAGCTCCAAGCCGTCCAAAGCGGCAGTGGGGGCGATCGCCCGGCTCACCGCCTGGAAGCTCGGACTGTTCGGGGTGAATCCGAACGGAAAGACATACCTGAAGTCAGGTGGTGGCAATCTCTACCCAAAGGGAAAGAACGTACGACTGAACGTGATCTCCGGACACCGGGACGGATTCGCCACCGAGTGCCCGGGCCGACTGCTCTACGGCAAGCTCGGCTCGGCGCGCAAGACGGCGGCCAAGTACCAGGGGCGATGAGGACTTTCATCCGTAACACCGGAGAGCGGTTCTGCATACAAACGGTCTGCATACACTGGCCGACCGAACGACATTTCGGTCGGTCCCGGCAGGAAGCAGAGACGACAGGTGACAGAAGCGATCCTCCTGGTCGGCGGCAAGGGCACCCGACTGCGTCCGCTCACCGTGCACACCCCGAAGCCGATGGTCCCGGCGGCCGGGGTCCCGTTCCTCACACACCAGTTGGCGAGAGCGAGAGCGGCGGGGGTGGAGCACATCATCCTGGCGACCTCCTACCTGGCCGAGGTCTTCGAACCGCACTTCGGCGACGGCTCGTCGCTCGGCCTCCACCTCGAGTACGTCACCGAGGACGAGCCTCTCGGCACGGGCGGAGCCATCCGCAACGTGGCCTCGCGTCTGCACTCGGGCCCGGACGACCCTGTCCTGGTCTTCAACGGCGACATCCTGACGGGCCTGGACATCAGAGCCCTGGTCCGCACCCACGAGTCGACGTCGGCGGACGTCTCCCTCCACCTGACCCGCGTGACGGACCCACGGGCCTACGGCCTGGTCCCGACGGACGAGACGGGCAGGGTGACAGCGTTCCTGGAGAAGCCGCAGACCCCGGAGGAGATCGTCACCGACCAGATCAACGCGGGGGCATACGTCTTCCGTCGCTCGGTCATCGACACGATCCCCGCGGGCCGCCCGGTCTCGGTGGAAAGAGAAACGTTTCCTGATCTCCTGGCTGTGGGCGCACATCTCCAGGGTCTGGTGGACTCGACGTACTGGCTGGACCTGGGCACGCCGGCCGCCTTTGTCCGCGGCTCGGCGGACCTGGTCCTGGGCCGGGCCCCGTCTCCGGCCGTCCCCGGCCGCTGCGGGGACCGGCTGATCCTCCCCTCGGCCAGAGTGGCCCCCGACGCCAAACTGACCGGCGGCACGGTGGTGGGCGAGGGCGCGTTCGTGGCGGAGGGCGCACGCGTCTCGGGCAGCACGATCCTGGCGGGCGCGGTGGTCGAACCGGGTGCGGTCATCACCAACTCCCTGATCGGCACGAGGGCCCGCGTAGGCGAACGCTCGATCCTGACGGGCACGGTCATCGGCGACGGCGCGATCATCGGCGCCGACAACGAACTGAGGGAGGGCGTACGGGTCTGGTGCGACGCAAGAATCCCAGCGGGAGCACTCCGCTTCTCGTCGGACCAGTAGGCACCCACTTTTCAACGCCGACCGGCACCCCCACTCCGACCGGCATCTCCAGCCCGTCCGGCGTTTGAGGACGAGGCCGTTCAGGCCGACAAGCGGGGGTCTGGGGGCGCAGCCCCCAGGAACGGGATGGGACGGGTAGGGGCGGCGGGGGCGAAAAACCACCCCCGCCCCGAACTCACAGCCGCCCGATATCCCCCACAGGCATCCGAGGCCCCCGCCTCGCAGGCACCCGCCCACTCAGCAGAATCAACCGAGCCGCCCGATGCCGCTGCCCCGCATACGGCTCCAGCAACGACAACATCACGTCATCATCCGCGTCCCGGTCCCCGGCCAGCGCGAACCCGACGATCCCCGGCAGATGCAGATCCCCCACAGTCACCGCATCCGCCGCCCCATGACTCCGCTGCACAACCTCCGCCGACGTCCACGGCCCCACCCCCACAACCACTTCCAACCGCGCCCGAGCCCGCTCCGCATCCATCCCCACGGCCTCCTCCAGCCGCCCCGCGACCCGAACCGCCCGCAGAATCGTCGACGCCCGCTTGTTGTCGACGCCGGCCCGATGCCACTCCCAGGACGGAATCAGCGCCCAGTCCCGAGCCGCGGGCACCACGAACAACCCTGGGGCCAGGCTCGCGGGCCCCGGCGCAGGCTCCCCGAACTTCCGTACGAGCAACCGCCAAGCCCGGTAAGCCTCGACGGTCGTGACCTTCTGCTCCAGCACGGACGGAATCAGCGACTCCATGACCAGCCCGGTCCGCGTCAGCCGCAACCCCGGCCGCCGATGCCGTGCCAGCGCGACAACCCGGTGCCGGGGCGCGAACACCTCCGGATCGTCGGCCGCCCCCAGCAACTCGGGCAACTGCTCCAGCAACCACTCGGCCCCCTGCCCCCAGGCCTCCCCTTGGACCACCCCGTCCCGCAACGCGACCCGCAGCGTCCCGGGCCCGGCAGGCGTACGGCTGGCCCGCCACACGGATCCGTCCGGCGCCGCCCGGAACGTGGGGTCGCCCGGCCCTCGCCGCAACGGCCCCAGAACCAGCCCGACGTCGAGCGGCACACCGGGCACCCACGTCCGCGTCCGCCCCGGCACGACGACATGCCCACCGCGCACCGTCGTACGCGTAGGCCGGGAAGGCCGAGGAGCGAACCGTCCTGCCACGAACCGCTCCTAGCGCTGGATGGACAACTGGATGGACAAAGGGCACCCGCTGAACAGAAAAGCACACAAGGAACAGCCGCCCCCGCCACTCAGCTCTTCCACCCCACCAAGCTGCTCACCGCACCTCGATGAACGCCCCCGCATCCCGATCCACCCGAGGGCGAGGCGCCTCCGCGGGATGCCCGACCGCGACCGCACCCATCGGATCCCAGCCCGCCGGCAGCCCCAGCACCTTCCGCACGACCCCCCGGCAGAACATCGTCGACGACACCCACGCCGACCCGAGCCGCTCCCCGGCGAGCGCGACGAGGAAGTTCTGCACCCCGGCCCCGGTCGCGACCACGAACATCTCCCGCTCGGCCCCGTCCCGCCGCGCGTCCCCGTACGTGTGCGACCCGTCCATCACCAGACAGGGCACCACGAGATACGGCGCCGCCCGCAGCACATCACCCCGCCGCACCCGCTTCTCGACGGACTCCTCGCTCTTCCCGTCCCGCCGCAGATCGGCGATCCACGCATCCCGCATCGCATCGAGCAGCTCGGTCCGCGACCGCTGCGACTCCAGCAGTACGAAGCGCCAGGGCGTCGTGTGATGAGGGGCGGGCGCGGTCACGGCCGCGGCGACGGCCCGCCGTACCGCACCGGGGTCGACGGGCTCATCCGTGAACGCCCGCACCGTACGCCGCTGGGTCACCGCCTCCCGTACGGCCTCGGAGGTGCCGAGCCGGAACATGTCGTCGCGGGAGTCGCGCACCATGGCCCGCGCCCCCTCGCCGTCGCCCTCGGCCACCACCTGGGGCAGCCCGCGCACGACCGCGACGGGCAGCCCCGATGCCTTGCCCTTGACCAGATCCCCGGCGGCGGCCAGCTCGTCGGCGGTCGCCACGACGGTCGCGGAGAGCGGATTGCCGTGCGCGTCCGTGCCCCCGCGCAGATCGTCGAGTACGTGCACGCCCGCGGCGCCGATCGCCACGTCGGTGAGCCCCGTGCGCCAGGGTCGCCCGAAGGTGTCGGTCACGACGACCCCGATGTTGACGCCAAGGGCGTCTCTCAGCCCGTCCCGGACGGCCCGCGCGGACGCGTCGGGGTCCTCGGGCAGCAACAGCACGGTCCCGGAAGGTGTGTTGGAGGCGTCGACCCCGGCCGCGGCCATCACCAGCCCCTGCCGGTTCTCGACGATCCGCAGCGGCCCGCGCCGGGCGACGACCCGCACGGTCTCGGCGTCGATGGCGGCCTCCCGGTCCGCCGCCTCGACGATCCGCCCCTCGGCCTTGGACACGATCTTCGAGGTGACGAGCAGCACGTCCCCGTCGAGCAGCCCGGGCTCGGCGGCGGCGATGAGCTTCGCGAGATCGTCCCCGGGCCGGACCTCGGGCAGCCCGTCCACCGCCCAGACCCGGTACCCGGCCTGCTCGGTGGCACCCTCAGGGGTCGGATCCCCGCCCCCGCCACCCGCTCCGGAAAGTCCGCCGCTCAAGCGCCCCGCACCTCCTCGGCCAGCGCGAGCGCCTCACGCGCCATCCGCGCCGACGCTTCCACGTCCGTCATCATCAGCGGTACGGCGCGACAGCGGATGCCGGCCGTCTCCACCCGCTCCACCGTGCCCGCGTCGACCGTGTCGACGAGCCAGCCGTCCAGCAGCCCCGAGCCGTAGTGCTCGGCGACCGCCGCGGCCGTGGCCTCCACGCCGACCGCCGCGAGCACCTTGTCGGCCATCCCGCGCACGGGCGCGCCCCCGACGATGGGGGAGAGGCCCACCACGGGCACCCCGGCCTCGGCGATCGCCTCGCGGATGCCGGGCACGGCCAGGATCGTGCCGATGGACACGACCGGGTTGGACGGCGGGAAGAGGATCACGTCGGCGTCGGCGATCGCCTCCAGGACACCCGGCGCCGGCTTCGCCTGCTCCGCACCGACCGGCACGATGGCCTCGGCCGGGACGGAGGCCCGCAGCCGCACCCAGTACTCCTGGAAGTGGACGGCCTTGCGCTCGCCGTCCACCTCGACGGCGACATGGGTCTCCACCCGGTCGTCGGACATCGGGATGAGCCGCACCCCGGGCTTCCACCGGTCGCACAGCGCCTCCGTGACGGCGCTCAGCGGAAAGCCCGCGCCGAGCATCTGCGTCCGCACGATGTGCGTGGCGAAGTCCCGGTCGCCGAGCCCGAACCACTCCGGCCCGACGCCGTACGCCGCGAGCTCCCCCTTCACCTGGAAGGTCTCGTCGGCCCGCCCCCAGCCCTGCTCCTCGTTGATGCCGCCGCCGAGGGTGTACATCACCGTGTCGAGGTCGGGGCAGACCTTCAGCCCGAAGAGGTGGATGTCGTCCCCGGTGTTGCCGATGACGGTGATGTCCGCGTCCGGCACGGCCTGCTGAAGACCGCGCAGGAACCGGGCACCGCCGATGCCGCCTGCCAGAACCACAATGCGCATGAGGGCAAGTCTTGCAGGCGGGTACGACAACGCATCGGCCCGGTCGCGAGACCCTGGTCTCAGCCGGTCACGGTCACGGCGGCCGACGGCGCGCAGCGCGCCGCGTGCATCGGCATCTCGGTCAGACCCGGGTAGTAGACGTGCAGGCTCACGGCCGGTTCGAGGGCGTCGTTGACCACCTCGTGGACGTACCCCGGAGCGAAGACGCGCTGTGCGCCCGCCCGCAACGCGCGCGTGCCCCGCTCCGTCCGCTCGGTCAGCAGTCCGTCCAGGACCGTCAGGACGCCCGACGAACGGCCGTGGTCGTGCAGCCCGCTGCCCTGCCCGGGCACCCAGGACAGCAGCCACACCTCGTAGCCGGGACCGGTGCGCAGCCGGTGGTACCAGCGGGACGTGGCGTCGTACTGGACGAGGTGCTCCCACTGGGAGCGGTCGGCGGCGATGGTGCGGGCCAGGCCGACGAAGTCGGCGACGGTGGCCGGGTGCTCGCGCGGGGCCTGGAGGAGGTGCGGTACTTCGAGGATGTCGCCGGCGATCTGAAGGTCGCTGTCGCTGTTCATGGGGTGCGGAGGTCCTCGGCGGGAGAAGTGTGGGGGCTGGCTGGATGTCGCGTACCGTCCGCCCGGGTCACGGGCGGGAAAGGCGTCGCCCTGGTGTGGGCCGGGGGGGAACAGCAGCCGAGTCGCGGTGGACTCAAAGGCAGCCGGAGCGCGTTGGGCTCAACAGCTGGGACAGCAACAACAGCTACAGCGAGCACGGGCAGCACCGAGGGACCGCGCGGGGCGGGTCGGGGTGAGTGCCAAGTTCGCGAGCATGCCCACAAGGACACCGGCTCACACCTTCACTGTCAACTCGACACCCAGTATGTGGGACATGTTTCACCCCATCCGGTTCACCTCCGAGGCGAAAGGTTTGTTCGTGTGCCCACCGGGACACATGGCGCACAACCGGGCGCACAGACCTCACTGCGATCCCGACGGAACGAGATCGAACTCCTGGGCGTCCTCACCTGTACAGGCTCTGTGCGGGGACGGTCGTCCTCCCGGGCCTCCTTTGTCTGTCAAGGTATATGCCGATTTGAACACTTTCCGCATGGCCTTGGTTCCGCAGAGTGAATAAGAGGCCCAATAGCAGATCTCGGCTTGACTCGCCCGGAGCAGCACACTTGTAATTTCACTCGTGTCGTTCGGCCGATATCGGGCAACGGCAACCTCACGGGGACGCGAAAGACAGACGAGGGGCGCACATGACCGAGACGGTGCAGCAACTGCTGGTCGACGACGCGGACGAGGAACTCGGCTGGCAGGAGCGCGCGCTGTGCGCCCAGACCGACCCCGAGTCCTTCTTTCCCGAGAAGGGCGGATCGACCCGCGAGGCCAAGAAGGTCTGCCTCGCCTGCGAGGTCCGCTCCGAGTGTCTTGAGTACGCCCTCGCCAACGACGAACGCTTCGGTATCTGGGGCGGCCTGTCCGAACGCGAACGCCGCCGGCTGAAGAAGGCCGCCGTCTGAGGCGTACGGCACCCGGTTCGCAGGTAACGAACGGCCCGTCGCGGGTGGCTTGTCCACAGGCGGCGGGCCGCCGCGTTGCCCAGCCGATAGTGTGGCTGCTCGTCCGAGACGCCCCGCCGCTCACACAGGGCACAGGCGTCCACCACAGTCCACCGAACCGGGGCCCGTACCTCGATGTCCGTGCACAGCCATACCGCAGCCGACCACGGCACTGCCGCCACGCCCGAGTTCCCGCGTCACGTGGTGACCGCGGTGCTCGTCTCCCACGACGGCGCCCGCTGGCTGCCCGAGGTGCTCGCCGGGCTGCTCGGCCAGGAGCGCCCGGTCCAGCACGTCACGGCGGCCGACACCGGCAGCGCGGACGAGTCCGCCCAGCTGCTCACCGACGCCCTCGGCGCCGACCGCGTACTGCACCTCGCCCGCCGTACCGGCTTCGGCCAGGCCGTCGAGGAGGCCAACCGCACCGCGCCGGTCCTCACCCCGGATGAGCTGACGTACCTGAAGCGCCCCAGCGGCTGGGACCCCGTCACCCGCAGCTGGCGCGACGACGCGTACGACATGCCGGAGCTTCCCCACGGGGAGCCGGTCCAATGGCTGTGGCTGCTGCACGACGACTGCGCCCCCGACCCGGACGCCCTGGCCCAGCTGCTGCGGGTCGTGGAGCACGAGCACGAGCTGGGCCGCGGGGACGACATCGCGGTCATCGGCCCCAAACTGCGCGGCTGGTACGACCGCAGGCAGCTCCTCGAAGTCGGCGTGACCATCGCCAACTCCGGCCGCCGCTGGACCGGCCTGGACCGCCGTGAGCAGGACCAGGGCCAGCACGACCACGTCCGCCCGGTGCTGTCCGTGTCCACCGCGGGCATGCTCGTACGGCGCGACATCTTCGACGAACTCGGCGGCTTCGACCGCCGGCTGCCCCTGATGCGCGACGACGTCGACCTGTGCTGGCGTGCCACCGCCGCCGGCCACCGCGTCCTCGTCGCCCCCGAGGCGGTCGTACGGCATGCCGAGGCATCCTCCCGCGAGCGCCGCACCGTCGACTGCGTGGGCCGCACCTCCGCGTCCCCGCACAAGGTCGACAAGGCCGGCGCCGTCTACACCCTGCTCGTCAACAGCCGTACGGCACAGCTGCCCTGGGTGCTGCTGCGCGTGGTTCTCGGCACGCTGCTGCGCACGGTGGCGTATCTGGTCGGCAAGGCGCCCGGACAGGCCGTCGACGAGATCCGCGGGCTTCTGGGAACCTTGCTGCGCCCCGAGCGGATCATCGCCGGGCGCCGCCGCAGAGGCGTGTCCCAGATCGACAAGGGTGAGCTGCGCGCACTGTTCCCGCCACCCGGCGCGACCGTGCGGGCCACCATCGAACAGGCCGCCGCCGAGTTCGGCGGCCGCTCCGACCCCGAGGTCACCTCCGGTGCCGGACGGCACGGCGGGGCCGTCGAGTCGGGGCCCGGCGGGGACGACGCCGACTTCCTGGAGGTCGAGCAGTTCGTCCGCCTCAAGCGCATCGCCCGCAAACCCGGCCCGGTGCTCTTCGTCGCACTCCTGCTCGTCTCGCTCGTCGCCTGCCGCGAACTGCTCGGCGGCGGGGCTCTCGCGGGCGGCGCGCTGCTGCCCGCCCCGGCCGACTCCGCCGAACTCTGGGCGCGCTATCTGGACGCCTGGCATCCGGTGGGCGCGGGCGACACCTCGTCGGCGCCGCCGTATCTGGCGCTCGTCGCGATGCTCGCCTCCACCCTGTTCGGCTCGACGGGCCTCGCGGTCACCCTCCTGCTGATCGCCTCGGTGCCGCTGGCCGGCTTCACCGCCTACTTCGCCTCCCGACCGCTCGTCGAATCACGGCTCCTGCGCGCGTGGGCGGCCGTCGTCTACGCCTTCCTGCCCGCCGCCGCGGGTGCCCTGGCGGGCGGTCGGCTCGGCACCGCCGTACTCGCCGTCCTGCTGCCGCTGGCGGCCCGCGCGGGCGTCGCGGCGAGCGGCCTGACGCATGCCTCGGGAGCGCGCGGCAGCTGGCGCGCCACCTGGGCGTACGCCCTGCTGCTGACGATCACCACCGCGTTCACGCCGATCGTGTGGCCCATCGCCCTGCTGCTCGGCGTCGCGCTCCTCGCCGTACGACGAGGTGAGATCACCGCCTACGGCCTCCGCTTCCTGGCCCAGCTCGGCGTGCCCATGCTGGTCCTCGCCCCCTGGTCGCTGTCCCTGCTCCCGTTCGGCTTCTTCCAGGAAGCCGGTCTGGAGTACGGCTCCGGCTCCGCCACCGCCCTCGACCTCCTCGGCGCCAGCCCGGGCGGCCCCGGCACGGTCAGCGGGCTGATGCTGATCGGCGTCGTGCTGGCCGCGCTGGCCGCCCTGCTGCGTTCGGAGCGCCAGTTCGGGATCTGGACCGCCTGGGCGGTCGCCCTGGTGGCGCTCGTCTTCGCGGTCCTCTCGAACAGCTCGGCCTGGGCCGGACCCGCCACCCTCGTCTACGGCCTCGCCCTCCTGGCCGCCGCCGCGCTGGGCGCCGACGGGGCACGCTCGCGCGTGGCCGAGCAGAGCTTCGGCTGGCGCCAGCCGGTCGCCGCGCTGATCGCGTTCGCCGCCGCAGCGGGCCCGCTGCTCGTCGCCGCCGGCTGGATGATCCGCGGCGCGGACGGCCCTCTGGAGCGACGCGACCCCGTGCAGGTGCCCGCGTTCGTCGCCGAGGAGAGCGGTACCCGCGACCAGGCCCGCACCCTGGTCCTCGCCAGTGACTCCACCTCCCGCGTCGGCTACACCCTGGTCCGCGGCTCCGGCGCCCGCCTAGGCGACGGCGAGCTGGCGGCGCAGGCCGGCGAGAACGCCGCGCTCGACAAGGTCGTCGCCAACCTCGTCGCGGGCTCCGGCGCCGACCAGGCCGACGAACTCGGCGGCTTCGCTGTGCGCTACGTCCTCGTCCACAAGGGCGCGCCCCGCCAGGTCAGCCGCGTCCTGGACGCGACGCCCGGCCTGAGCAGGCTCAGCCAGCAGGATGGCGGCGCGCTGTGGCGCGTCGACCGGCAGGTCTCGCGCGCCGCCGTCGTCCCGGCGTCCGGCTCCGGCGAACCGGTAGCCGTCGCCGCCGGTCCCGTCGAGATCCACACCACGGTCCCCGCCGGCTCCGGCAGCCGCGTCCTGCGCCTCGCCGACTCCGCCGACGAGGCCTGGACGGCCACCCTCGACGGCAAGCCCCTCACCCCCACCACCCTCGACGGCTGGGCCCAGGGCTTCGAACTTCCCTCCTCCGGAGGCAAACTGGACGTCACCTTCGACACCCCGATCGGTCACACGGCCTGGCTGTGGACCCAGGGCGCCCTCGCCCTCGTCCTTGTCGTCATGGCGCTGCCGGGCCGGCGCCGGGACGTCGACGACGACCTCCCCGAAGAAGAGCGCGAGATCCCCGCCCAGGCCACCACCGGCGAGGGCCGCCGCGCCCGCCGCCTGCGCGCCCAGGCGGAGGCCGACCAGGACGAACAGGCCGACCAGCCGGGCGAGTTCCCGTCGGACACCACCTCTCCTCCTTCGGAGGAGAGCCCGGCCGCGGTCCCGCAGCAGCAGCCGTACGGCGACGAATGGAACACCGCCGCCTACGCCGGCACCCAGTACGACGGCTACGGCGCCGACCAGTACCAGAACGCCCAGCAGTACCCGGCGGGCACCTACGACCCGGCGTACCAGGGGGACCCGTACCAGAACGGCCAGTACGACCCGTACGCGTACGGCGGCTCGCCCCAGACGACGGCGTACGACCAGACGTACACCCAGGGCTACGACCCGACGGCGTACGACCCGGCGCAGCCACCACAGCCCCACCCGCAGGGTGAGCGCCCCGACGGGAGCCAGCAGTGAACCGCACCACCATCTCCCTGATCGCCGGCACGGCCGCGCTCGCCGCCGTCACCGGGTTCGCCGCCCTGAGCACACCGGACGCGGCCGGCGCGGGCACCGCCGAGGCAGCCGCCCAGCAGCCCGTACAGCGCACGAGCCTGCTCTGCCCGGCTCCCAGCACCTCCGACCTCGCGGAGACGTCGTACACGTCCTTCACGCCCGTCACCGAGGGCACCGGGAGTGACGGCAAGGCCGAACTGGCCGCCGCCACCACGGAGTCGGCTGCCGGCGCGAAGGGCAAGGTGAAGGCGGCCAAGCCCGTCCTCACACCCAAGGAGCCCGGCAAGCCGGTCACCGGGGACGTCTCCGGCGGTGACGCGCCCGCGCTCGTCGGCACCGCCGAGGGCAGGTTCGCGCCGGGCTGGGCCGTACAGGAGACCACCCAGGTCGCCGCGGGCAACGGACGCGGCCTGCTGGGCATCAACTGCACCGTCCCGGACACCGAGTTCTGGTTCCCGGGCGCCAGCACCGCCCCCGACCGCACGGACTACGTGCACCTGATCAACCCGGACGACTCCGCCGCGGTCGTCGACGTCGAGCTGTACGGCAAGGACGGCAACCTCAAGTCCGAGGTGGGCGAGGGCATCACGGTCCCGGCCCACGGCAGCGAGCCGATCCTGCTGTCCACGCTCACCGACGAACCGCAGGCCGACCTCACCGTGCACGTGAACGTGCGCAGCGGCCGGGTCGGCGCGGCCGTCCAGGCACTGGACGCCAAGAGCGGCGGCGACTGGCTGACCGCGTCCACCGAACCGGCCGGCAGCCTGGTCCTGCCGGGCATCCCCAAGGACGCCACCGCCGTACGCCTGATCGCCTTCACGCCCAGCGACAGCGACGCCGACCTGAAGGTCCGCCTCGCCTCCCCGACCGGCCTGATCACCCCGGCAGGGAACGAGACGCTGCACATCAAGGCGGGCATGACCGCGGCCGTCGACCTCGGCGACCTCACCCGCGGCGAGGCGGGCTCCCTGGTGCTCACCCCGACCGACACCTCGGTGCCGGTCGTCGCCGCCCTGAAGGTCGTACGCGGCAAGGGCGCCAATCAGGAAACCGCGTTCATCCCGGCCACGGGCCCGGTCACCGCGCGCGCGACGGTCGCCGACAACGCCGCCAAGGGCACCACGCTCTCCCTGACCGCCCCGGGCCGCGCCGCCCAGGTCAAGGTCACGGCGTCCGCGGGCAGCGAGGGCGGTACGGCGGCGACGAAGACGTACACGATCAAGGGCGGCACCACCCAGGACGTCGAACTCCCCGTCCCGGCCGGCCTGAAGGGCACGTACGCGCTGACGGTCGAGCATGTCTCCGGGGGAGCCGTCTACGCGTCCAGGACCCTGGTGGCCCCGGCGGGCGGTCTCTCCGCGTTCACGATCCAGACGCTCCCGGACGACCGGGGGACGGTCGCTGTACCGGACGCGGAGCAGGACCTGTCGGTCCTCCAGAAGTGATCCGAGGTGTCAGTCCTCGCCGTACCGCGGATCCACCGTCTCCGGGGTGAGCCCCAGCAGCTCGGCGACCTGCTCGACGACGACCTCGTGGACCAGGGCCGCGCGTTCGTCGCGGCCCTTGGTGCGGATCTCGACCGGGCGGCGATAGACCACCACGCGCGCGGGGTGACCCTCGCGGGCGGAAATCGTGCCCCCGAGGGGGACCGTCTCGTCGGCCCACGCCTCGGGCGGGCCTTCGAGCTGCGGCACGTCGAGGACGAGGAAGTCGATGTCCGAGAGCTGCGGCCACCGCCGCTCCAGCCGCTCCACCGAGTCCTGCACCAGATCCGCGAACGCCTCGGCGCGGCTCGCGGAGAGCGGAACCTGCGGCGGCGCCACGGGGCCGCGCATGCCACGACCGTGGCGATCACGGCGGCGGGGGCCGGGGCCTGCGGCGCGGGGCGGTACGGGGTTGTCCATCACTGACGAAGAGTAGTCCCCGCGACCACCGCACGGGTGCCGGGCACGCTGCGCCCGTAGGGCATCCCGAAGGTGATCGTTTCAGCCAAGGTCGGGCTCGATTTCGCACCCCTGCCGGAGGGTTGATCTGATGGCGATTGACGCGCTTTATGTCAATTGATGATCAGAATCGGGGCTGTTCGGTATCTCGTGACCCGATGTCGCCCCAGGTCAACGAGGTGTCCCGGAAAACATGTGTGGGCGGTTTCACACCACGACACGGGTGGGTGACCTGGTGGGGAGTCGTCGCAGCCCGTTCAAGAGTGCGGTACCGTCCAACGTCGTGAGCCCTGTACGTCGCTGTTCGCGCACCGCTTGCGGCCGTCCCGCCGTCGCGACGCTGACGTACGTCTACGCCGACTCGACCGCGGTCCTCGGCCCGCTCGCCACCTACGCCGAACCCCACTGCTACGACCTGTGCGCCGAGCACTCCGAGCGCCTCACCGCGCCGCGCGGCTGGGAGGTCGTCCGGCTCCTGGACTCCTCCGCTCCCGCGCGGCCCAGTGGAGACGACCTGGAAGCGCTTGCCAACGCGGTCCGCGAGGCGGCCCGTCCGCAGGGGCGGGCGGCCGAGGCCGGCGGCGGGGCACGCACGGCGGACCCGCGCGAGGTCGCACCGCGCCGCGGGCACCTGCGGGTACTGCGCTCACCGGACAACTGAGCCCGCCCGCAAGGGGATCGGGCTCCGTACGGCGATTTCATTGAGTGGTGCACGCGCATTGACGTGAGGTTGTTGCGGACACGACCATTCCGTCACCCGTGAGAAATCGCTTTCCGCATCGCGGAATCCGGGGAGGCGCCCGTGTACGTCCAGGAACTGGAACCCGTCGCCGGCTCGCTCGGCCTGTCCGCCCTCGTGGCGACCCTGCCCCTCGTCATCGTCCTGGTCCTGCTGGGCGGCGTCCGCATGAAGGCCCACCGGGCGGGCCTGATCGGCCTCCTGGCCGCCGCCCTGGTCGCCTGCCTCGCGTACGGCATGCCGGTGGACCAGACGCTCTCCAGTGCCGCGCAGGGGGCCGTGTTCGGCCTCTTCCCGATCCTGTGGATCGTCGTCAACGCCCTGTGGGTGTACCGGATGACCGTCCGCACCCGCCACTTCGACATCCTGCGGCGCTCCTTCGGGCGTCTGTCCGACGACCCGCGCATCCAGGCCCTCGTCGTCGCCTTCTGCTTCGGCGCCCTCCTGGAGGCGCTCGCCGGCTTCGGCGCGCCGGTCGCGATCTGCTCGGTGATGCTCGTCGCGCTCGGCTTCGAACCGGTGCGCGCGGCGGTCGTCGCGCTCGTCGCCAACACGGCGCCCGTTGCCTTCGGCGCGATGGGCACACCGGTCGTGACACTCGCTCAAGTCACCGGCCTGCCACTGGACTCCGTGGCCTCCGTGGTCGGCCGCCAGACCCCGCTGCTCGCTCTCGTCGTCCCCCTGGTGCTCGTCTGGCTCGTCGACGGCCGCCGTGGGCTGCGCGAGACCTGGGTGCCCGCCCTCGCCTGCGGATTCGCCTTCGCCGTGGCCCAGTTCGCCGCCGCCAACTACGTCTCCGCGCAACTCGCCGACATCGGCGCCGCCTTGGCCGGAGCGGGCGCCCTGATGGCCGTACCCCAGGCGCGCAGGCCGGCCGCCGAACCCGTACGCGTCGCCGTCCTGACCGGCGTCCGCAGCGAGGACCTCGACGAGGAGGACCCGCGCCCCGAAGTACTGCGCGCCTACGCCCCGTACGCCCTGATCGTCGCGATCTTCTCCGTGGCGCAGATCCCCCCGGTCAAGGACTGGCTGGCCGGAGCGACCCGGACGTACGACTGGCCCTTCCTGAACGTCGTGGATCCGGAGGGCGAAGCGGTCGGCGGCAACGTCTACACCTGGCCGATCGTCTCGACGGGCGGCACGCTCGTGCTGCTCGCCGGAGTGTGCACGGCGGTGGTGATCGGGGTCCACGCGCGCGTGGCGGTCAAGGAATGGGCGGCGACCGTATATGAACTGCGGTTCGCGATCCTCACCGTGACCTCGGTACTGGCTCTGGCGTACGTCATGAACCTGTCCGGACAGGCGGCCACCATCGGCCACTTCGTGGCGGCGGCGGGCGCCGGACTCGCCTTCCTGTCACCGGTACTCGGGTGGTTCGGCGTCGCCGTCTCGGGCTCGGACACCTCCGCGAACGCGCTCTTCGGCGCCCTCCAGGTGACGGCGGCACGCGAGTCCGGACTGTCCCCGGAACTGCTCGCCGCCGCGAACAGCTCGGGCGGTGTCCTAGGGAAGATGATCTCGCCGCAGAACCTGACCATCGCGTGCGCGGCCGTCGGGCTCGCGGGCCGGGAGGGGGACCTGCTGCGGAAGGTGCTGCCCTGGAGCGTGGGGCTCCTGCTGGTGATGTGCCTGATCGTGGTGGGGCAGAGCACGGTGGTGCTGGGCTGGATGCTGCCCTGAGGGCGCGAGCGTGACGGGGGAGAAGACGGCGCCCGTGTCCGGAGGGGGTGGCGGCCCGAAGTCCTGATGCGGGTACGGGCTTCCGCGCGACGTGCTGTCAGTGCGGGCGGGTACTTTGTGTCGACCGATAGGACTTTCAGGAGGTTCGCCGTGTCTGCAGATCTGTCGCAGCTCGTGAAGGCGTACGACGTACGCGGGGTGGTCCCGGACCAGTGGGACGAGCCGCTGGCGGAACTGTTCGGCGCTGCCTTCGTCCAGGTGACCGGGGCGGACGCGATCGTGATCGGACACGACATGCGGCCCTCGTCGCCCGGCCTGTCGCGGGCCTTCGCGCGCGGGGCGGCCGCACGCGGCGTCGACGTGACCGAGATCGGGCTGTGCTCCACGGACCAGCTCTACTACGCGTCGGGTGCGTTCGACCTGCCGGGCGCCATGTTCACCGCCTCGCACAACCCGGCCCAGTACAACGGCATCAAGCTGTGCCGGGCGGGCGCGGCACCGGTCGGCCAGGACACGGGCCTGACGGAGATCCGTGAACTGGTCGAGTCCTGGCTGGACTCGGGCGCCCCGGAGCCGGAGCCCGTGACACCGGGAACGATCACGCAGCGTGACACGTTGGAGGACTACGCGGCGCACCTTCGCTCGCTCGTCGACCTGACGTCCATCCGTCCCCTGAAGGTCGTCGTCGACGCGGGCAACGGCATGGGCGGCCACACGGTCCCGACGGTCTTCGCCGGCCTGCCGCTGACCCTTGTCCCCATGTACTTCGAGCTGGACGGCACGTTCCCGAACCACGAGGCCAACCCGCTCGACCCGGCCAACCTCGTGGACCTCCAGAAGCGTGCCCGCGAGGAGAACGCCGACCTGGGCATCGCCTTCGACGGCGACGCGGACCGCTGTTTCGTGGTCGACGAGAACGGCGACCCGGTCTCACCGTCGGCGATCACGGCCCTGGTGGCCTCCCGCGAACTGGCCCGCCACGGCGGCTCCGGGACGGTCATCCACAACCTGATCACCTCCTGGTCGGTCCCGGAAGTCGTCCGCGAGCAGGGCGGCACACCGGTCCGCACCCGCGTGGGCCACTCCTTCATCAAGGCGGAGATGGCACGCACGGGCGCGATCTTCGGCGGCGAGCACTCCGCGCACTACTACTTCAAGGACTTCTGGAACGCGGACACGGGCATGCTGGCCGCCCTGCACGTCCTCGCCGCGCTCGGCGGCCAGGACGGCGCCCTGTCGGCTCTGGTGGCCCAGTACGACCGGTACGCGGGCTCCGGCGAGATCAACTCCACGGTGGACGACCAGAGAGCCCGTCTGGCCGCGATCAGGGCGGAGTACGAGGGCCGCGAGGGCGTCGAACTCGACGAGCTCGACGGCCTGACGGTCTCCGCGACGGACTGGTGGTTCAACGTCCGCCCGTCCAACACGGAACCCCTGCTGCGCCTGAACGCGGAAGCGCGCGACGAGAGCACGATGGCGAAGCTACGGGACGAGGTCCTGTCCATCATCCGAGCCTGACCCTGCCGGGCTGCACGATCCCAGCCGAGGCCGGATACCTCCAGCTTCTTTCCCACCCACCCGGCCCCGCCGCTTATCCAGCCCAGGCGGTACCCCTCAAGCGCAGGCCGGCACCATCCAGCCCGTCCGGCGTTTGAGGACAAGCGCTTTCGGCGCGAAGGTGGGGTCTGGGGGCACAGCCCCCAGGAAGGGATGGGACGGGTAAGGGCGGCGGGGGCGAAACCACCCTCACCCCACCCACGCCCACCCCGGCACCCCGCCCCCCACGGCGGTACCCTGACCAGGCCACACCAGCGCACCCCGAAGGGACACCACATGCCGCTCGAAGCCGGCCTCCTGGAGATCCTCGCCTGCCCGGCCTGCCACGCTCCCCTCAAGGAGCAGGAGACCGAGCTGATCTGCACCGGCCAGGACTGCGGCCTGGCGTACCCCGTCCGGGACGGAATCCCCGTACTGCTCGTCGACGAGGCCCGCCGCCCCGCGTAAGGCCGACCCGGCGATCGGAGGTGCCACCCATGCTCGACGAATCGCTGCTCGACGCCCCCGAGGCGTTGGCGGAAGCAGACCGCCGCGGCCTACTCCGCGGCGCCGCCGAAGCAGGCGCCCGCGTCCGCACCGCCGCGCGGCACGCGGCCGAGGCGGGCATCAACAACCTGAAACCGGACGGCCGCCCCCGCGCCGTCCTGATCGCCGGCCCCGGCGCCGCCGCGACCTGCGTCGCCGACCTGCTCGGCACCCTCGCCGGCGCGACCAGCCCGGTCACCCGCCTGGCCCCCACCGGCGTCGCCCCCGCGGCAGGCGCGCTGCGCTGGGAGCTGCCCGGCTGGGCAGGCTCCGTCGACCTGCTCCTCATCGCCACCCCCGACGGCACCGAGCCGGGCCTGTCCCTGCTCGCCGAGCAGGCCTACCGCCGAGGCTGCACGGTCGTCGCCGTCGCGCCCGCCGGCACCCCGCTCGCGGAGACGGTGCAGGGCGCCGCCCATGGCCTGTTCATCCGGATGGCGACCGCCCCGTACGAGCAGGACCAGCCGCTCGCCGCATCCGCCCCCGGCGTCCTGTGGGCCCTGCTCACCCCGCTGCTCGCCCTCCTCGACCGCACCGGCCTGCTCACCGCCCCGCCGGACGCCCTGGAGAAGGTCGCCGACCGCCTCGACCACATCGCCGAACGGTGTGGCCCGGCCATCGCGACGTACAGCAATCCGGCCAAGACCCTCGCCGCCGAACTCGCGGACACGCTCCCGGTGATCTGGACGGAGGGCACCTCGGCCGGGCCCGCGGGCCGCCGTTTCGCCGCCGCCCTCGCCGAACTGGCCGGCCGTCCCGCGCTCGCCGCCGAGCTCCCCGAGGCGCTCGCCGCGCACGGTGCCCTGCTCGCGAGCCGGCTCGCCGCGGGCGCCGACCCCGACGACTTCTTCCGCGACCGCGTGACCGAGGCGCCCGCACTGCACGCGCGCGTGGTGCTGCTCCGCGACCGCCCGGCCGGCGGCCTCAGCGCCGCGCCGTCCGCCCGCGAACTCGCCCTCGGCCACGACACGGCGATCAGCGAACTCGAACCGGAGGACGGCGCCGAACTGGAGACCCTGGCGGAACTGATCGCCACCACGGACTTCGCCGCCGTATACCTGGCACTGACAGCCGGCACCTGAACCACGTACACGCCCCTCCGAAGCTGAACCACCCCCTTCTTGACCTGCTCTTGATCTGCACGCAGAAAGACCGGTATGGACCGCCTCGACAACACCATCCGCCCCTACGCCTGGGGTTCCACCACCGCCATCCCGGCGCTCCTCGGCACCGAGCCGACCGGCGAACCGCAGGCGGAGATGTGGATGGGCGCCCACCCGGGCGCCCCCTCGCGCACCGGGCGCGGCACGCTCGTCGAGGTCATCGACGCGGACCCGCAGGGCGAACTCGGCACGGCGGCCGTCGCCAAGTTCGGCCCCCGCCTGCCCTTCCTCCTCAAGATCCTCGCGGCCGGTGCCCCCCTCTCCCTCCAGGTGCACCCCAACCTCGCCCAGGCGAAGGAGGGTTACGCCGACGAGGAGAACCGCGGGATCCCGATCGGCGCCGGGCACCGCAACTACAAGGACGCCAACCACAAGCCCGAACTGATCTGCGCCCTCACCGAGTTCGACGGTCTGTGCGGTTTCCGCGACCCGTCACAGGTGGCCGACCTCCTCGCGGGCCTGGACGTCGACTCCCTCAAGCCGTACGTCGACCTGCTGCGCGCCCACCCCGAGGAGGCGGCGCTGCGCGAGGTCCTGACGGCCGTACTCGGCGCCGACCGTGAGGACATGGCCCGCACGGTCACCGAGGCCGCGACCGCCTGTGCCCGCCTCGGCGGCGACTACGCCCCGTACGCGGACATCGCCCACCACTACCCCGGCGACCCCGGCGTCATCGCCGCGATGCTCCTCAACCACGTCCGACTCCAGCCCGGCGAGGCCCTGTTCCTCGGCGCCGGCATCCCGCACGCCTACCTCAACGGCCTCGGCGTCGAGATCATGGCCAACTCCGACAACGTCCTGCGCTGCGGTCTGACCCCCAAGCACGTCGACGTTCCCGAACTCCTGCGCATCGTCCGCTTCGAGGCGAGCGACCCCGGCGTACTGCGCCCGGAGGCGTCCCCCGACGGCGAGGAGATCTACGAGACCCCCATCGACGAGTTCCGCCTCTCCCGGTACGTCATCCCGGAGGGCACGCCCGCCCGCGACCTCACCCTCCCGACCCCGCAGATCCTGCTCTGCACGGCCGGCTCGGTCCGTACCGGAGAGCTCGAACTGGCCCCCGGCCAGTCGGTCTTCGTACCGGCGAACGAGAAGGCCGAAGTGTCCGGCCCCGGCACGGTCTTCCGGGCGACAGTCGTCGTCTGACACCACGTGAGGGCTGGTAGCCCGGGCCTGTTCGGCAACCTGGCGTGTCGTTGTCGGAGGGGACTGCAACAATGGCCCACCGGCAAAGGGCGGGCAAAGCCCGGGCAGCGTACGTACTGAAGGGACAACGCGAACACATGAGCGCGTCAGGCGGCACCAAGGCGATCGTGGCGGCACTCGCCGCCAACCTCGCGATCGCGGTAGCGAAGTTCGTGGCGTTCCTCTTCAGCGGCTCGTCGTCGATGCTCGCAGAGTCCGTGCACTCACTCGCCGACTCCGGCAACCAGGGCCTGCTCCTCCTCGGCGGCAAGAAGGCCAAACGCGAGGCGACCCCGCAACACCCCTTCGGCTACGGCCGCGAGCGGTACATCTACGCCTTCCTCGTCTCCATCGTGCTCTTCTCGGTCGGCGGCATGTTCGCGATCTACGAGGGCTACGAGAAGATCCAGCACCCGCACGAGATCGAGCACTGGTACTGGCCGGTGGGCGTCCTCGTCTTCGCGATCATCGCCGAGACCTTCTCCTTCCGTACGGCCATCAAGGAGTCCAACCCCCTGCGCGGCGAGCAGTCCTGGAAGGACTTCGTCCGCCACGCCAAGGCCCCCGAACTCCCCGTCGTCCTCCTGGAAGACCTCGGCGCGCTCGTCGGCCTGATCCTGGCCCTCGGCGGCGTCAGCCTCGCCCTCGCCACCGGCGACGGCGTCTGGGACGGCATCGGCACCCTCTGCATCGGCATCCTGCTCATCCTGATCGCCCTGATCCTGGCCGTCGAGACCAAGTCCCTGCTGCTGGGCGAGGCCGCCGGCGTGGAGGAGGTCGTCAAGATCGAGAAGGCGATCGTCGACGGTGACACGGTCACCGGCATCATCCACATGCGCACGCTGCACCTCGGCCCCGAGGAACTCCTGGTCGCCGCCAAGATCGCCGTCCAGCACGACGACACCGCCGCCGAGGTGGCCGCCGCGATCAACGCCGCCGAGTCCCGCATCCGCGCCGCCGTCCCGATCGCCCGCGTCGTCTACCTGGAACCGGACATCTACAGCGAGGCGGAAGCCGCCAAGGGCCCCGACCAGGAAGCAGCCCCCGGTGGCCCGAGTCACCCCGCCGCCCACTGAGTTCCCGGCAACTCCCGCAGCCGTGCTGTGCGTCCCCACACGTCTGTGTGACGCCTCGACGAGTCTTGATCTGTCCTGATGTGTTCGTAGGCGGACTGGGGACGGCCGGGCCGACAGGTGTAGCTTGGGACGGAGCCAGACGTCGCTGCTGATGGCGGTCGGGCGGTCCCACCGGGACCGGCCGAGGGAGAGAGGGCCTCCGACGGACTGCGCTGCGCGTATCCGGGCATGCCTGTGCCCTCTTCGGGCACCCCTGTGTCCGCCGTCGCGCAGACCAGCCGTACCCACCTCGCCCCAACCTTGAGGAGCAGCCCGTAATGACGACTGTCGACGCCCGACAGGACTTCAAGGTCGCAGACCTCTCCCTGGCCGAGTTCGGCCGCAAGGAGATCACCCTCGCCGAGCACGAGATGCCCGGCCTGATGTCGATCCGCAGGGAGTTCGCCGCCACCCAGCCGCTGGCCGGTGCCCGCATCATGGGCTCGCTGCACATGACCGTGCAGACCGCCGTCCTGATCGAGACCCTGGTCGCCCTGGGCGCCGAGGTCCGCTGGGTGTCCTGCAACATCTTCTCCACCCAGGACCACGCGGCCGCCGCCATCGCGGTAGGCCCGAACGGTACGCCCGAGAACCCGCAGGGCATCCCGGTCTTCGCCTGGAAGGGCGAGACCCTGGAAGAGTACTGGTGGTGCACGGAGCAGGCCCTGACCTGGCCGAACACCCCCACCGGCGGCCCGAACATGATCCTGGACGACGGCGGCGACGCCACCATGCTCGTCCACAAGGGCGTCGAGTACGAGAAGGCCGGCAAGGTCCCCTCCCTCGACACCGCCGAGTCCGACGAGCACCGCGTCGTCCTCGAGGTCCTGACCCGCACCATCACCGACGGCTCGCAGAAGTGGACCCAGCTCGCCTCGGAGATCCGCGGCGTGACCGAGGAGACCACGACCGGCGTCCACCGCCTGTACGAGATGCAGCGCGACGGCGCCCTCCTGTTCCCGGCGATCAACGTGAACGACGCCGTCACCAAGTCGAAGTTCGACAACAAGTACGGCTGCCGCCACTCCCTGATCGACGGCATCAACCGCGCCACCGACGTCCTCATCGGCGGCAAGACCGCGGTCGTCTTCGGCTACGGGGACGTGGGCAAGGGCTGCGCGGAGTCCCTGCGCGGCCAGGGCGCCCGCGTGATCATCACCGAGATCGACCCGATCTGCGCGCTGCAGGCGGCGATGGACGGCTACCAGGTCGCGACCCTCGACGACGTCGTCGACAAGGCCGACATCTTCATCACCACGACCGGCAACAAGGACATCATCATGGCCGGCGACATGGCCAAGATGAAGCACCAGGCGATCGTCGGCAACATCGGCCACTTCGACAACGAGATCGACATGGCCGGCCTGGCGAAGATCCCGGGCATCGTCAAGGACGAGGTCAAGCCGCAGGTCCACACCTGGAAGTTCCCCGACGGCAAGGTTCTCATCGTGCTGTCGGAGGGCCGCCTGCTGAACCTGGGCAACGCCACCGGTCACCCGTCGTTCGTGATGTCCAACTCCTTCGCGGACCAGACCCTGGCCCAGATCGAGCTGTTCACCAAGCCCGACGAGTACCCGACCGACGTCTACGTGCTGCCCAAGCACCTCGACGAGAAGGTCGCCCGCCTCCACCTCGACGCGCTCGGCGTGAAGCTGACGACGCTGCGCCCCGAGCAGGCCTCGTACATCGGTGTAGAGGTCGAGGGCCCGTACAAGTCGGACCACTACCGCTACTGAGTCCGCACCCCACCAGTGGTGAGCGCGTCCGTGCACTGACGCGCTCACCACCAGCAGGTCCTCCGAGGCAGGCCCCCGCACCCCCGTGCCGGGGGCCTGCCCTTTGCCGAGGCTCAAGAACTCACAGACTCAAGGAACAGCCCGAAACAACCAGGACCCCCATGCCCCGCGGCCGATATTCGCTCCACGATCCGCACGATCACACCCCCCTCGCAGAAGAGCACTTCCACTGCGCCCCCGGCCCCTCCGGCTGGCGCTACGTCTCCCAGCTGACCACCCCGTCGGGCGACCACAGCGGCTCCGTCGACCTCACCCTCGACGACCTGGGCCGCCCCATCCGCCTGGAACTCCACGCGGCGAGCTGGCAGGTCCGTGGTGCCGCACTCGACGGCGTCACCTGGGTCCGTACCGACCCCACCGGCACTCACGCCACCGAAGGCAACGTGCCCGCCCACGCCTTCACCGGTACATCCCCCGCGTTCCTGGTGGCCACGACCCGCCTCCTGCGCCTCACCCCTTCCTCCTCCGCGACCCGCGTACGCCTCGTCGCCCTCACGGACCCGGTCCTCGCCCCGCGCACCGTGGACCAGTCCTGGGCCTTGGTGAAGAGAGAAGCACACGCCACTGACAACGGCCCCCTGACCGTGGACGAATACCAGGTCACAGCCCTGGACACGGGCGAACAGCACGCCGTGCACATCGCCGGCGACGTGGTCCTCGCCGCACCGGGCATCGAGCTGGAACACCTCGAGTCCCCACCGTCGGCGTTCGCCGACTAGGCGGGCGGCGCGAACCCGCTGGAGGGCCGACGGTCGCCGGTCTCGCCCGGAGGCCGAGTGACAGGCGCCGCTTCGGTGACCGCGGCCGGTGCCGGGGTACCGACCGAACCCCCACCCGCCGGCTGCGGAGCGGTGCCCACCGGATAGGGAACGGCAACCGACGGCCGCGCCGCCGGAGCCCCGAACGAACCAGGCCCACCAGGCATCCCGGGCCCTCTGGACACCGCCCCGCCCCCGAACGCCCGCCGAGCCTCCCGTACCTGCCGTTCCTGCACCACAGCCGCCAGATAGGCCGCCGGTGGCACACCCTGCGGCGCCGCAGTCCCTGTACACGCCGCCACGTCCGAAGCGAGCCGCTCGGCCATCGCCCAGCCCACCTGCGGATCCAGCTGCCGCATCCGCGTCAGATACTGACGTACGGCCAGCCACAAACCGTCGGGAACGGCCGACAGATCGAGCTCCGCGAACCGTCCGGACAACCAGGGCGGCGGCGGAGGAACAAAGGCGGTCTGGCCGACGGGCACTCGCTCCCGTACGACGAGCGTGCCCGCGAAGACATCACCGAGCCGCCGCCCCCGCGCCGAAACGAGCGAGGCGATGCAGGCCACGACCCCGAGCGTCATCAGAATCTCGACCACACCGACCGCACCCCGCACCAGCGCATGCCGGAAACGGATCGGCCCGCCGTCATCCCGTACGACCCGCAGACCGCACGCCATCTTGCCGAGCGAGCGCCCATGGCTGAGTGTCTCCACCGCGATCGGAGCGCCCACCAGCACCAGAATGAACGCGGCGATGGACAGGGCGACCTGCGCCGCCTCGTCCAGAGAAGCCGTGGATATGACCAGAACAATCGTGACGGCGGTGTAGACCGCCACAACCACGACAAGGTCGAGCAAGACGGCCAGCGCCCTGCTGGGCAGTTTCGCGGGGCGTAGTTCCAACGCCACCGCCTCACCCGTAACCAGCTCACTCACGCCTGCCGTCCTTCCCCTGACCTGCCCCCGGAACGTCCAGTCTGCCAAGCTGAAGGCGCATCGCGCCGCAGTACGACAAGCCGACACCCACGACGTGCAGTCGACGAACAGCCGAGGAGCAGGAAAAACGATGGACCTCGACGTCTTCGTCTCCGCCCACCGCGCCGAGTGGGACCGCCTGGACGCACTGCTGCGCCGCCAGCGGCGCCTCACCGGAGCCGAGGCGGACGAACTCGTGGCCCTCTACCAACGCACCGCCACCCACCTCTCCCTGATCCAGTCGAGCGCCCCGGACCCGCAGCTGACCGGCCGGCTCAGCCAACTGGTGGCACGCGCGCGCAGTGCCGTGACAGGAACCCGCCGCGCCTCCTGGCGCGACGTGACCCGTTTCCTCACCCACGGTTTCCCCGCGGCGGTCTACCGATCGCGCCACTGGTGGGTCCCCACTGCGCTCATCTCCACGGCGGTGGCGGTCCTCCTGGGGTGGTGGATAGGCACGCACCCCGAAGTGCAGTCCTCCATAGCGGCCCCCGACGAACTGCGCGCCCTCACTCGCCCCGGCGGCGAATACGAGACGTACTACTCCAGTCATCCCGCCGCCTCCTTCGCCGCTCAGGTGTGGACGAACAACGCCCAGGCCGCCGCGATGTGCCTGGTCCTGGGAGTCTTCCTCTGCCTTCCGGTCATCTGGATCCTCTTCCAGAACATGCTCAACGTGGGAGTCGGCCTCGGCCTGATGTCCTCGGCGGGCCGACTCGACACCTTCCTCGGCCTGATCCTGCCGCACGGCCTGCTGGAACTGACCGCTGTCTTCGTAGCGGCCGGTACGGGTCTGCGTCTCGGCTGGACCGTCATCGACCCGGGCCCACGCTCCCGCCGCACAGCGCTCGCCGAAGAGGGACGAGCGGCCCTGGGAATGGCGATAGGCCTGGCCCTGGTCCTCTTCGTCTCGGGCGCCATAGAAGGCTTCGTCACCCCGTCCGGCCTGCCCACATGGGCCCGCATCACGATCGGGGTCGTCGCCGAACTGGCCTTCCTGGCGTACGTCTATGTCCTCGGCGGTCGGGCGGCACGGGTCGGCGAGACGGGTGACCTTGAGGAGATCGAGCGCAGCGCCGCTGTACCCACGGCTGCCTGATGTGCGGACACGCCGACCGGGCTGCTAGTCTCCTCCTCGCCCCACAAGAGCCGTTGACACGGAGCTGGTGGGGAGGTAGATTAGAGCAGTTGCCTGGAGCCGGACAGGTTCGGTGGCGACAGTGAAAATCTATGGGTTTCTCGAGAACTTTGATTCTTGAGGGCCATCTTCCGATTACTCAGGAATGAACGGCTGGTTAGTCCGGCCAAAAACTTCTGATAAAGTCGGACTCGCCGAAAGGGAGCCGGAAGGCAACCGAATAGGCAAAGCCCCTTCAACGGCTACTGGATCAAAATCCTGACCGGAAACGGAACGGAAAACAGTCTGGTAAGGTTGGAAACGCAAGACCGAAGGGAAACTGCCCGGAGGAAAGCCTGAGAGATTGTCTCGGGTGAGTACGAAGGAAGCGTCCGTTCCTTGAGAACTCAACAGCGTG
>NZ_JBIRRV010000019.1:0-154657 GCF_044333925.1 Streptomyces sp. NPDC020898 | reverse complement strand
TGCTGTCTTGCGTTTCCGACTCTACCAGACCGTTTTCCGATCCGATTTCCTCGGTGCTTTCCAGGTTTTCGCTTTCGCGTTTCCCTTTCCGGCGGTTCCGACTCTACCAGATCCTTTCGGGCCTGATTCCCAGTCAGTGGGGCTTGCCTTCCCGGCTGTTGGGCCGTTCCGACGAGTGAGACTTTAGCGGATTCCCTGCCCCCGAGCTAATCGGGGGTGCGTCCTTTCGAACGCGGATTCCTCATTTCGCAAAGACGCATGCCAATGACACGCCAACGGCGTGACGACAGGTCGTCGACCGTTGCTTGGTAGCTGCGGAATGGTTGTCCGGGGACCGACCGGGGTCGGCGCTCACGTCGAACAACTCGGAGAACACTACGTACGGGCCTGGGGTGTGTCAACTCGATGCCGGAGGGTGCCTCCGGGGCGTAGTCTCGTGGGCGTGACTACGCATACGTACACCCAGCAGTGGTGGGCCGCCTGACGGCGGCCGTACATACGTATGTACTCAACGGCCGCCGCCTCGGCGGCCGTTCTTGTTTCTCCCTCCAGAGGGGTCGGCCGGCCGGGTGCGGCGGTCTCGACCAGGAGGTGGAGAAGAGATGACACGGGTCTTCAGTGGGATCAAGCCGACCGGGCATCTGACGCTGGGGAACTACCTGGGTGCCATGCGGCGGTGGGCCGCAGTGGACCAGCACGAGGCGGACTCCCTGTTCTGCGTCGTCGATCTGCACGCGCTGACGGTGGACCACGATCCCGGGCGTGTGCGCCGGCTCAGTCGGCAGGCGGCCACGCTGCTGCTGGCGTCGGGGCTCGATCCGGAGTTGTGCACCCTCTTTCTGCAGAGTCATGTGGACGAGCACACCCGGCTGTCGTACGTGCTGGAGTGCGTCGCCACCGACGGAGAGATGCGGCGGATGATCCAGTACAAGGAGAAGGCGGCGCGGGAGCGGGCGCGGGGTGGGAGTGTGCGGCTGTCGTTGCTGACGTATCCCGTGCTGATGGCGGCGGACATCCTGGCGTACGGGACCGACGAGGTGCCGGTCGGGGACGATCAGGCTCAGCATGTCGAGCTGACGCGGGATCTGGCGGTGCGGTTCAACCAGCGGTACGGGCATACGTTCGTGGTGCCGCGGGCCACGCTTCCGAAGGTGGGTGCGCGGGTCATGAACCTGCAGGAGCCGACGTCGAAGATGGGGAAGAGCGACGACGTCGGGCCGGGGATCGTCTATCTGCTCGATGAGCCCGACGTGGTGCGGAAGAAGGTCATGCGGGCGGTGACCGACAGCGGGCGGGATGTCGTGTACGACCCGGAGGGGCGGCCCGGGGTCGCCAATCTGCTGGAGATTCTCGCGGCTTGTGCGGGTGGGGATCCGTCGGAGCTGGGTGGTGCGTACGCGTCGTACGGGGACTTGAAGAGGGACACCGCGGAGGCCGTGGTCGAGGCTCTCCGGCCTGTGCAGGCCAGGCACAAGGAGTTGTGTGCCGATCCCGCATATGTGGAGGGGGTGCTGCGGGACGGGGCGGAGAAGGCTCGGGCGATGGCCCGGCCGACCGTGGATGCCGCTTATCGCGCTGTCGGGCTGTTGCCGGCGACCTACGCGGAGGCCGTGGTGAACGCGGGCGGGTAGGCGCGGTGGTGTGCCGCCCCGGGGTGGGGCGGCACAGCGGTCAGCCGGTGTTGCCGGCGGCCAGGGCTCGGCTGCGGTCGCGGGCGGCTTCGAGGGCGGCGATGAGGGCTGCTCGTACGCCGTGGTTCTCGAGTTCGCGGATGGCGCTGATCGTGGTGCCCGCGGGGGACGTGACGTTCTCGCGGAGCTTGACCGGGTGTTCGCCGCTGTCGCGGAGCATCACGGCGGCGCCGATCGCGGACTGGACGATCAGGTCGTGGGCCTTGTCGCGGGGCAGGCCGAGGAGGATGCCGGCGTCGGTCATGGCTTCGACCAGGTAGAAGAAGTACGCCGGGCCGGAGCCGGAGAGGGCGGTGCAGGCGTCCTGCTGGGACTCGGGGACGCGGAGCGTCTTGCCGACGGCGCCGAAGATCTCCTCGGCGTGGGCGAGGTCGGCTTCGCTGGCGTGGGTGCCCGCGGAGATGACCGACATGGCCTCGTCGACCAGCGCCGGGGTGTTCGTCATGACGCGGACGACCGGGGTGCCGGTGGCGAGGCGGGCCTCGATGGAGGTGGTGGTGATGCCGGCGGCTCCGCTGACGACCAGGCGGTCGGCGGGGACGTGAGGGGCGAGTTCGTCGAGGAGGGTGCCCATGTCCTGCGGTTTGACCGTGAGGATCAGGGTGTCGGCGGTTTTCGCGGCCTCCGGGTTGGTGACCGGGGTCACTCCGTAGCGGGTGCGGAGTTCTTCGGCTCGTTCCGGGCGGCGGGCGGTGACCAGGAGGTCGGCCGGGGCCCAGCCTGCCCGGATCATTCCGCTGAGCAGGGCTTCGCCGATCTTGCCGGTGCCGAGGACTGCGACTTTCTGGGTCATGGTTGCGGTGCCCTCCGGGGGTTGCGTCGTCCGGGGTCATCCTCGCATCGGGGGTGGGGAGGTGGGGTGGGTGTCCGGTGGGCGGAATGTGGGGTGGGTGTTTCTCGCCCCCGCCGCCCTTACCCGTTCCCATCCCTGGGGGCTGCCGCCCCCAGACCCCCGCTGTCGGCCTGAACGGCCTCGTCCTCAAACGCCGGACAGGCTGGAATGCCGGCCGGCGACGAGAAAGTCGTTCATGGGGTTCGGCGGCGGAGGGTTGCTGCGCCCAGGGTCAGGACGAGCAGGGCGCAGGCCGCGACGATCAGGGTGTCTCGTACGAAGTTGGCTGTGATGTCCGTGTGGGTGAGGACCTCGTTCATGCCGTCGACCGCGTAGGACATGGGGAGGACGTTCGAGATCGCTTCGAGGGCCGGGTGCATGGTGGGGCGGGGGGTGAAGAGGCCGCAGAGGAGGAGCTGGGGGAAGATCACCGCCGGCATGAACTGGACCGCCTGGAACTCCGAGGACGCGAAGGCCGAGACGAACAGGCCCAGGGCGGTGCCCAGCAGGGCGTCGAGCAGGGCCACCAGGAGGAGGAGCCAGGGGGAGCCCGTCACGTCCAGGCCCAGGAGCCAGACCGCCAGGCCGGTGGCCAGGGCCGACTGGATGATCGCGAGGATGCCGAAGGCCAGGGCGTAGCCGGCGATGAGGTCGCCCTTGCCGAGGGGCATCGCGAGGAGGCGTTCGAGGGTGCCCGAGGTGCGTTCGCGCAAGGTGGCGATCGAGGTCACCAGGAACATCGTGATGAGGGGGAAGATCCCGAGGAGCGACGCGCCGATGCTGTCGAACGTACGGGCGCTGCCGTCGAAGACGTAGCGGAGCAGAAGCAGCATCAGGCTCGGGAGCAGGATCATCATCGCGATGGTGCGCGGGTCGTGGCGGAGTTGGGCCAGGACCCTGGCGGCGGTGGCTGTGGTTCGGGAGACGTTCAGCGCGGTGGTGGTCACGGGGTCCGTTCCTTCCTGGTCGGCGACTTCGCCGCCTCGTCCACCAGGTGCAGGAACGCCGCTTCCACGGTGTGCGTGGCGGTGCGGGTGCGGAGGGCGTCCGGGGTGTCGTCGGCGAGGAGTTCGCCGTCGCGCATGAGGAGGAGGCGGTGGCAGCGTTCGGCTTCGTCCATGACGTGGGAGGAGATCAGGAGCGTTGCGCCGCGGGTGGTCGCGATGTCGTGGAAGAGAGCCCACAGGTCGCGGCGGAGTACGGGGTCCAGGCCCACCGTCGGTTCGTCGAGGACCAGGAGCTCGGGGGTGCCGAGGAGCGCCACCGCCAGGGAGACACGGCTGCGCTGGCCGCCGGAGAGGTTGCCCGCGAGGTTGTCGGCGTGGGTGGTGAGGTCGACGTCGGCGATGGCGCGGGTGACGTTGTCGTGGCGGCGGTCGGCTGCCGCGCGGCCGGGGTCGAGGATGGCGGCGAAGTAGGCCAGGTTCTGGCGGACGGTCAGGTCGTCGTAGACGGAGGCGGCCTGGGTGACGTAGCCGATGCGGGTGCGGAGGGTGGCGTGGCCGGCGGGGTGGCCGAGGACGTCCAGGGTGCCGGTGACCTTGGCCTGGGTGCCGACGATCGCCCGCATGAGGGTCGACTTTCCGCAGCCCGAGGGGCCGAGCAGGCCGGTGATCTGACCGCGCGGAACGGTGAAGTCGAGGGCGCGCAGGACCTTTCGGGTGCCTCGTACGACGGTGAGGTCCCGGGCTTGGACTGCCGCCGTTTCACTGGGGGTTCGGGGTGGCGGGGAGGGTGGGGTCTCGGCGGGAGGGGGAGATTTGTAATTCATCATGCGATGAATAATGCTCGCGGCTCGAGGGCTCGTCAAGCAGAAGTGCGTCAAGGAGGGTGGGCGCGCAGGCGCGTGGTGGGGTGATCGGAGGGCGGCGCTCCGGTTCGTGCGCCCTCGGGGGCTTCCGATGACTCCGGTTTTGGGTGAGGGGCGGGGGAAGTGGGTGCGCCGCCCGTCCGCCTTGCCGACAATGGGTTTCATTCGCCGTGCCCGTTTCTTCCTTCCTGTTCGGGTTTGGTGGCCGCGCATCTCCGTTCTCCGTCTTCTCCGTCTTCTCCGTCTTCTTCGTTTCTTCCGTTCACTTCCGGGGGTGCATTCGTCATGCGCTTTGGCGTGCGCAAGGCCGATCTGTTGTCTTCTCTCGTCGTCTTTCTGGTCGCGCTGCCGCTGTGTGTGGGCGTCGCCATGGCCTCCGGTGTGCCCGCCGAGCTGGGGCTGGTCACCGGGATCGTCGGCGGGCTGGTCGCCGGGGTACTGCCCGGGAGCAGCCTCCAGGTGAGCGGTCCCGCGGCGGGGCTGACCGTGCTCGTGTACGAGGCTGTGCGGGCGTACGGGGTGGAGGTGCTCGGGGTCGTGGTGTTCGCGGCCGGGCTGGTGCAGCTCGGTCTCGGGGCGCTGCGGCTCGGGCGGTGGTTCCGGGCCGTGTCCGTGGCGGTCGTCCAGGGGATGCTCGCCGGGATCGGGCTCGTGCTGGTCGCCGGGCAGGTGTACGCCATGGGTGACGTGAGCGCGCCCTCGGGTGGGCTCGGGAAGGTGGCGGGGCTGGTCTCGCTGCCCGGGGACGCGAACCCCGTGGCGTTGGCCGTCGGCGGCGCCACCATCGCCGTACTGCTGCTGTGGCCGCGTTGGACGCAGGGTGCGCGGCTGGTGCCCGGGCCGTTGGTGGCGGTGGGGCTGGCGGCCGGGGTGACCTGGGTGTTCGACCTGGGCGTGCGGCGGGTGGAGGTACGGGGGCTGCTGGCTGCCGTACGGGTGCCGGACGGGGCGGATTTCGGGCGGCTCGCGGAAGTGGGGGTGATCGGGACCGTCGTCGCGTTCGCGTTGATCGCGTCCGCGGAGTCGTTGTTCAGTGCGGCGGCCGTCGATCGGCTGCATCGGGGGGCGCGGACCGACTACGACCGGGAGTTGATGGCGCAGGGGGCCGGGAACGCGGTGTGCGGGGTGCTCGGGGCGTTGCCGATGACCGCGGTGATCGTACGGAGTGCGGCGAACGTGGAGGCGGGGGCGCGTACGAAGGTGTCACGGGTACTGCATGGGGTGTGGTTGCTCGCGTTCACCGTGGTCGTGCCCGGGGTGCTCGGGGTGATTCCGGTGGCGGCGCTGGCCGGGCTGCTGGTGCATGCCGGGTGCAGGCTCGTGCCGGTGCGGGAGGTGGGGGTGATGTGGCGGGGGCATCGGGGGGAGGTGGTGGTGCTGGTGGTGACGGCCGGGGCCGTCGCTGTGGGGAATTTGTTCGAGGGGGTGGTTGTCGGGCTTGCGCTTGCCGTGGGGAAGACCGCCTGGGACATCAGCCATGTGCATGTGGAGATCGAGGATCAGGATGGTGGCCGGGGGGAGGGTTCGGGGCTGAGCGCCGGGGTTGTTGTCGTGCGGGTCTTCGGACATGCCACGTTCTTGCGGTTGCCGAAGTTGCTGGATGTCCTGGAGGAGTTGCCTCGGGACCGGGTGGTGCGGCTGGAGTTGGGTGGGCTTCGGCATGTGGATCACGCGTGTGCGGCGGCCCTGGAGGGGTGGGCCGCCGCGCGGGGCTATGACGTGGTGGGGGCGGGGATGGGGATGGGAGTGCGGGGTCAAGGAGCAGCGGGCGTCGTGGCTACCAGTAGGTCCACGTCGTAGGTCTCCTCGACTGTTTCCTCCGGGAACAGCTTGAGCAGGAGGTTGCGTTCGTCGGCCAGGAAGGCAGCGGCGGCCTCCTTGTCGTGGACCAGGAAGAGCGAGTGGCTGCCGAGGTTGGCCAGGTGGGTGTCGATCGGGACGCGGCGGCTCCAACGGACCTGGCGGCGGGCGAAGTCGAGGCGGCCCGAGGGGTCCACGGCGCGGAGGGAGGCGCCGTTCTGCTCCACGACCGGGTCGATGCCGAAGAAGTACCGGATGCGGTTCGCCTGGGCGGCGATCCAGGGGACGTCGAGGGCGTACGTGTTCCACCACAGGGCGAGTGCGCCGCCCGGGCGCAGGACGCGGAGGGCTTCCGGGATCGCGTGGGCCGGGTCGGTCCAGTGCCAGGACTGGGCGTAGGTGAGGAAGTCGACGGAAGCGTCGGCCAGGGGGAGGGCGTTGCCGTTGCCCCGGACGATCGGGATGTCGGGGAGGGTGCGGCGGAACTGGGCCGCCATGCCGTCGCCGGGTTCTACGGCGATCACGTGGGCGCCGCGGGCGTGGAGGAGGGCGGTGGCTATGCCGGTGCCGGCGCCGATGTCTGCGACGCGGGAGCGGGTGAGGGGGTGGTCTGCCAGGTGCTCTATGGCGTCCAGGAGGGCGGGTGGGTAGGAGGGGCGGTTTTGGGCGTACTGGGCTGCGGCTGCGTTGAAGGAGGTGGCTCGGGAGGGGGTGGGGGTGGGGGGTGGGGTGACCGTCATGTGGACATGGTGGCTTGGGGTGTTGGTGGGGGTGGGGGATTTGGGCAAGAGTTGGGGGGCGGGGGGCTTGGGGTGGGGTTTTCGCCCCCGCCGCCCCTACCCGTCCCATCCCGTTCCTGGGGGCTGCGCCCCCAGACCCCCCTCCGGCCCTGAACGGGCCTTGTCCTCAAACGCCGGACGGGCTGGAAATGCCGGCCGGCGCCTTGGCCTTAAGGGGTTTTTCTCTTTGCTGGGTTTCCCGTTCGGCGGGTTGTTCGGCGGGTGTGTTGTTGGCGGGATGTCTCGTATTCCTGGCGGTGGAGGGACTCGCCGGGGGCCTCGTGGAGGGAGCGGAGGAAGTAGGCGGTCAGGGAGCCTACGAAGCCGATGGTCAGGAGGCCGCGGAGGGATGCCTGACGGGCCGGGTCCGGGCGGGTGGTGAAGGCGCCCCAGGTGTGGCCGAACGCCAGGGCGCTGCAGATCGCGAACATCGCCAGTACCAGGAGCGTGACGAGCCCTCCTACCTCCGCGATGCGCAGGCCCTCGTAGGCGAGGCGCAGGATCAGGCAGGACGCCACCGCCGCCGCCAGTGAACCGGCGGCCACTCCCACCCGGCGGGCCGTGTAGCCGGCGTCGTGGTTCACCCAGGTCGTGCCGAAGAAGCGGATGGGCTCGGGGTGGGGGTCGGTACGGGCGTCGCCTGTCGTATCGGGCTTGCCGAGCTTGCCGGGCTTGGCGGTCTCGGCGGGTTTTCCTGTCTTCCCTGTCTTGTCGCTCACCCGGTCGATTATCGCCACCTGGGCACCGGCCCTGAATGCCGGTGCCCAGGTGGGTGAGGTGGGTCAGCTGCAGCGCGCGGCCACGTAGCCGTCGCTGCCTGTCAGGACGTACGCGTCCGAGACGTACTCGCCGTTGTCGATGTTGTCCCAGATGTTCGACGTGCCGTAGGGACCGGCGATCGCCTCGCCGGGGCGCTGGCAGTAGATCCGGATCTTGGCGCCCTCGGACAGGACGCGGATGACGGTGTAGTCGGTGCCGGGGCCGCTGCGGACGTTGAGGCGGTAGCCCGGGGCGACCGAGTAGTAGCGGACGGCTGCTGTCGCCACCGCCGCGGTCGTGAGCGTCAGTTCTGTCCGGGCCGTCTGGTCCGTCTGGTGCGTGGCCTCTTCGGCCGTTCTCTCTCCGGTGCGTTCTGCGGACATGAAAAAACCTCCCCCGTTGGACCCCATGACTGCCATGGGGTCCCGTTGATACCCCTAAAACGCGCCATGAAACACATGTACGTAACTCGTAAACCAACGTCAGCAAGCCGCCTCTGCCCCGTCAACCTCATCGACTAGGCTCCGTCCGTCGCGGGCGCGGCTGAACAGCACGGGGGTGAGTCCATGGCGCCACAGCGGAACTCCGGACCCGGCGCGGAAGCGGAATTTCCGGAGTACGCCGGTCAGTACCGTCTGGAGTCACGGCTGGGTTCCGGCGGCATGGGCGTGGTGCACCTGGCCCGGAGTACCTCCGGGATGAAGCTCGCGGTGAAGATCGTGCACGGCGAGTTCGCCAAGGACCCCGAGTTCCGGGGGCGGTTCCGGCAGGAGATCGCCGCCGCGCGGCGGGTCAGCGGTGCGTTCACCGCACCCGTCGTCGATGCCGACCCCGACGCCGAACGGCCTTGGATGGCCACCCTGTTCATCCCGGGGCCGACCCTCGCCGACGAGGTGAAGCGGAACGGGTCCATGGACGGCAGACAGTTGCGGCGGCTGATGGCCGGGCTCGCCGAGGCGCTGCGTGACATCCATCGGGTCGGGGTCGTCCACCGGGACCTGAAGCCGAGCAATGTTCTTCTCGCCGAGGACGGTCCGAAGGTCATCGACTTCGGCATTTCTCGGCCGAAGGACAGCGAACTGCGCACCGAGACCGGGAAGTTGATCGGTACGCCGCCGTTCATGGCGCCCGAGCAGTTCCGGCGCCCCCGCGAGGTGGGATCCGCCGCCGACATCTTCGCCCTGGGGTCGGTGATGGTGCACGCGTCGACCGGGCGCGGGCCGTTCGACTCCGACAGTCCGTACGTCGTCGCCTACCAAGTCGTGCACGACGAGCCGGACTTGACCGGGGTACCGGCGAACCTCGCGCCGCTGGTGCTGGGTTGTCTCGCCAAGGAGCCCGAGGACCGGCCCACTCCCGATGAACTGATGCGGGAACTCAGGTCGGTTGCCGCCTCCTACGACACCCAGTCGTTCATACCCGGGCAGCGGACCCCGAGCGACTCGGGTCCCCCAAGTTTCCCGGGTGCGCGGGAGGCACAACAAGCGGACTCCCCCGGCTCCCCCGAATCGCACAACCCCCCTCCCCCAGACCGGAGTTCGGGTCGGCGTATGCGCAAGCGCGTCGCCCTCGCCGCGGGCGCTCTCGTCCTCGCCGCCGGGGGTGTCCTCGCGTCGGTGCAGGTGTTCGACGGTGGTCCGGACACCGAGCCCGGGAGCGATCCCTCCGGCGCCGGCGCGACGAGCGCCCCGGCCGGTTTCCGGGCCTGGTCGGTACGGCCGGCCGCCGACAGCAGCGCGGGTACGCCCCAATGCTCGTACGGCGGTGGGAAGTTGTTCTGTGCCCAGAAGGGGCTGGTCTCCGCGATCGACCCCGCCGACGGCACCGTCCTGTGGCGGCACCCGATCGACGCCGCCAACCTGGTGAGTCGCCCGCCCGTCCTGTCGGGTGGGCTTGTGCACCCCCCGCTGGACAGGGGCTCCCGGCTGGAGGCGCTCGACCCGCTCACCGGCCGGACCCGCTGGCAGCAGACCGACGCCGACCGCGTCGGCCTCGGGTACGCCGGCGGCATGGCCCTTCTCAGCGGCCCCGATGGGAAGGTCTCCGGCGTCGACAGCGCGTCCGGCGACAGCAAGTGGAACCGGCGGATCGGTGATCTGAGCTGGCCCGAGCTGTTCTCCTTCGCCGGGGACCGGCTCGCCTACGCCACGAACAAGGCCGAGGACGAATCGAGCACACGGGTCGCCGCGCTGGACCCGGGCACGGGTGACGTGCGCTGGCAGGAACGGCTGGACGGGATGCTGGAGCCCATCGGCACCACCGCCGCGGGCGCCTCCGTCTTCTTCGCCGCGATCGACACCGAGTACGAGGAGACGATCGCCGTCGTCGCCTACGACCCGGGGACCGGGACCACGCGCAAGGTCGACGTGACCGTTCCGCTCTCGCGGGCCCATGGCGTCGTGCGCGGGAACACCGTCTATCTGCTGGCCTCCGGGGGTGCGCTGATCGCCGTGGACCTGGCGGCGGGCAAGCAACTGTGGTCGCTCGAAACGTCCGTGAGCCTCGGCTCGGCGCCGGTCGCCGACGGGCGGTACGTGTACTTCAGCGCCGCCGACGGGCGGCTGATCGCAGTGAACGCCCGTACGGGGACGCTCGTGGGGCAGACGCCGCCGCGGTTCGGCGCGAACTCGGACACGATCGCGCCCTCGCTGCCCGCCCCCGTCGTCGCCGACGGACGCGTCTACGCGAGTGCGCCGGACGGTTCCGTCTTCGCCGTGGACGCGGCGGACCCGGCGGGCTGGTGAGCCGGGTCGCCCGGGACCCGTACGGCAGCTGAGGCCCGTACGGCGGAAAAGGGCCGCTCCTGAGGAGCGGCCCTTCACTTCGTACGGATCGTACGGACAGGTTCACTCAGGCGTACGAGTGTCAGCCCAGCTTGGAGACGTCCCGCACCGCGCCCTTGTCGGCGCTCGTCGCCATCGCCGCGTACGCGCGCAGGGCCTGGGAGACCTTGCGTTCGCGGGAGACGGGGGCGTAGACGCCGTTCAGGGCGGTGCGGCGGGTCGTCAACTCCTCGTCGGGGACGAGGAGTTCGATCGTGCGGTTCGGGATGTCGATGCGGATGCGGTCGCCGTTGTTGACGAGGGCGATCGTGCCGCCGGAGGCCGCCTCGGGGGAGGCGTGGCCGATGGACAGGCCCGAGGTGCCGCCGGAGAAGCGTCCGTCCGTGATCAGGGCGCAGGTCTTGCCGAGGCCGCGGCCCTTGAGGAAGGAGGTCGGGTAGAGCATCTCCTGCATGCCGGGGCCGCCCTTGGGGCCCTCGTAGCGGATGACGACGACGTCGCCGTGCGTGATCTGTTTGTTGAGGATCTTCTCGACGGCTTCCTCCTGCGACTCGCAGACGACCGCCGGGCCCTCGAAGGTCCAGATCGACTCGTCGACGCCGGCCGTCTTGACCACACAGCCGTCGACGGCGAGGTTGCCCTTGAGGACCGCGAGGCCGCCGTCCTTCGAGTACGCGTGCTCGGCGCTGCGGATGCAGCCGCCGGCGGCGTCCTCGTCGAGGGCCTCCCAGCGCTCCGACTGGGAGAAGGCCTCGGCGGAGCGGACGCAACCGGGCGCCGCGTGCCACAGTTCCAGGGCCTCCGGCGACGGCGAGCCGCCGCGCACGTCCCAGGTCTTCAGCCAGTCCGCGAGGGACGAGCTGTGAACCGAGTTCACGTCCTCGTTGAGCAGGCCCGCGCGGTGCAGTTCGCCGAGGAGGGCGGGGATGCCGCCGGCCCGGTGCACGTCCTCCATGTAGTACGTGCGGTCCTTGGCGACGTTCGGCGCGACCTTCGCCAGGCACGGCACCCGGCGCGAGACCGCGTTGATCTCGTCCAGGCCGAAGGGGACCTCCGCCTCCTGGGCGGCGGCCAGCAGGTGCAGGATCGTGTTGGTGGAGCCGCCCATGGCGATGTCGAGGGCCATGGCGTTCTCGAAGGCCGCGAGGGTGGCGATGTTGCGGGGCAGGACCGTCTCGTCGTCCTGCTCGTAGTAGCGGCGGGTGATGTCCATCACCGTGCGGCCCGCGTCCTCGTACAGCGCCCGGCGGGCCGTGTGCGTGGCCAGGACCGAGCCGTTGCCCGGGAGGGCGAGTCCGATGGCCTCCGCGAGGCAGTTCATCGAGTTGGCGGTGAACATGCCGGAACAGGAACCGCAGGTCGGACAGGCGTTCTCCTCGATACGGAGAATGTCCTCGTCCGAGATCTTCTCGTTCACCGCGTCGGAGATCGCGTCGACCAGGTCGAGCGTGCGGACCGTGCCGTCCACGAGGGTGGCGCGGCCGGACTCCATCGGTCCGCCGGAGACGAAGACCGTGGGGATGTTGAGGCGCAGGGCCGCGTTCAGCATGCCCGGGGTGATCTTGTCGCAGTTGGAGATGCAGATCAGGGCGTCTGCGCAGTGGGCCTCGACCATGTACTCGACCGAGTCCGCGATGAGGTCGCGGGAGGGGAGGGAGTACAGCATGCCGCCGTGGCCCATCGCGATGCCGTCGTCGACGGCGATCGTGTTGAACTCGCGGGGGATGCCTCCGGCGGCGGTGATGGCCGCGCTGACGATGCGGCCGACCGGCTGGAGGTGGGTGTGGCCCGGCACGAACTCGGTGAAGCTGTTCGCGACCGCGATGATCGGCTTCCGCCCGATGTCGGCACCCGGTACACCGGAGGCACGCATAAGGGCGCGGGCGCCCGCCATGTTGCGGCCGTGGGTGACGGTTCGGGACCTCAGCTCGGGCATCTTCGCTCGCCTCGCTACTTCGGGACTTCGGGGAGTTATGACTGAAGTCGAGCGTACGCCGGTTATCCAGGGATCGGACGGCGAGTCCGGAATGCGGGATGGTTGTCTCGGTTTTCGGGTGCGGGTCCGGTGGGGGCTGGTCGCGCCCACGCGGCGGAGCCGCACATGTCACAGCCCCGCGCCCCTATAGGGCGCGCCCAGGCTCAGGGAGTTGTCAGATGGGCCTGGATTGCCGGGGCCACTCTCTCGATGATCTGCTCCGGGTCTGCCGAGGCCAAGGGCTCGACCTTGATCACGTATCTCAGCATCGCAATGCCCACCAGCTGAGCGGCTGCCAGTTCGGCGCGGAGTTCCGCGTCCGGGAGGTCCAGCTGGGCGGCGATGCGGCGCAGCAGCTGGGTGGAGATCAGCCGGCGGAAGACGCCGGCCGCGACCTCGTTGTTCACGGCGGAGCGGACGATCGCGAGGAGGGCCTTGCGGGTCGCCGGGTTCTCCCAGACGCCGAAGAAGAAGCGGGCGAGCCGCTCGCCTACGCCGTCGAGGGGGCCTTCGGCGATCGAGCCGGGGGCGCTCAGGAGCGGCCCGACGGCGACCTCGATCGACGCCTCGAAGACCTGTTCCTTGGTGCCGAAGTAGTGGTGGACGAGGGCCGAGTCCACGCCCGCCGCCTTGGCGATGCCGCGTACGGACGTCTTGTCGTACCCCCGTTCGGAGAACTCCTCGCGGGCCGCCGTCAGGATGCGGTCGCGGGCGGCGGGGGCGTCCGCGGAGTCCGTACGGGAGGGACGTCCCCGGCGGCGGGGGGCCGCGTCGTTCACGGGCGCGGTCCCCCGCCGGGGAAAGCTCTGACCGCCGAGGCCAGGTGGAGGCGGGTGAAGGCGAGCGCCTCCGCGAGGTCGGCCTCGCGCTCGGCGCTGGACATCGCGCGGCGGGTGTTGACCTCGATGACGACATGGCCGTCGAAACCGGTGAGCGCGAGCCGTTCGAGCAGCTCTGCGCAGGGCTGCGTACCGCGACCGGGGACCAGGTGCTCGTCCTTGTTGGAGCCGTTGCCGTCGGCGAGGTGGACGTGGCCGAGGCGGTCGCCCATGAGGTCGATCATCTGCAGGGCGTCGCTGCGGGCCGTCGCGGTGTGGCTGAGGTCGATCGTGAAGTGCCGGTAGTCGTCCTTCGTGACGTCCCAGTCGGGGGCGTACGCCAGCATCTCGCGGTCGCGGTAGCGCCAGGGGTACATGTTCTCGACGCCGAACCGTACGTCCGTCTCGTCGGCCATCCGCCAGATGCCGGTGACGAAGTCGCGCGCGTACTGGCGCTGCCAGCGGAAGGGGGGGTGTACGACGACGGTCGTCGCGCCGAGTTTCTCGGCTGCCGCCTGGGCGCGCTGGAGCTTGACCCAGGGGTCCGTGGACCAGACGCGCTGGGTGATCAGGAGGCAGGGGGCGTGGATGGCGAGGATGGGGATCTGGTGGTAGTCGCTCAGCCTGCGCAGGGCTTCGATGTCCTGGCTGACGGGGTCCGTCCAGACCATGACCTCGACGCCGTCGTAGCCGAGACGCGCGGCGATCTCGAAGGCCGTCGCCGTCGACTCCGGGTACACGGAGGCCGTGGACAGCGCGACCTTCGCATCCGGGATGCGTACGACTGGTTCTGCCACGGGAGACAGGGTACGGGGTGAGTAGGTTGCCCGGTGTTGGGGTGCCTATTCGCCGTCGGGGATCGGTGATTGGGCGGGTGCGGGTTCGTTGTGGCTTGTCGCGCCCGCGCGGCGGAGCCGCACAATGTCACAGCCCCGCGCCCCTGGGTACGTCAGTGCCCCGGCCACTCAAGAAGTGGCCGGAGCCTGCCGTGTGCGAAGAACCGTTACTCCGTGCCCAGGTGGTCGCCCATGTGGTCCAGGCGGCGGAGGATTACGCCCTCTCGGAGGGCCCAGGGGCAGACCTCCAGGGTTTTCACGGCGAAGAGGTCCATCGCCGCCTCTGCCACGAGGGCGCCCGCGACGAGCTGGCCGGCTCGGCCTTCGGAGACTCCGGGGAGGGCGCCTCGTTCCGAGGTCGTCATGGAGGCGAGCCGGGGGACCAGGGCACCCAGGGACTCGCTCTTCAGTTCGCGCTGGACGTAGAGGCCCTCCGTGGAGCGGGCCGCGCCGGCCAGGCGGGCGAGCTGCTTGAACGTCTTCGACGTGGCGACGACGTGGTCGGGGGCGCCGAAGCGGCTGAACTCGCCCACCGTACGGGCGATCTGGGCGCGTACATGGCGGCGCAGGGCCCTGATCTCGTCGGGGTCGGGCGGGTCGCCGGGGAGCCAGCCCGCGGTCAGGCGGCCGGCGCCGAGCGGGAGGGAGACGGCGGTGTCGGGCTCCTCGTCTATGCCGTAGGCGATCTCCAGGGAGCCGCCGCCGATGTCGAGGACGAGGAGCTTGCCCGCCGACCAGCCGAACCAGCGGCGGGCGGCGAGGAAGGTGAGGCGGGCCTCCTCCGCGCCGGTCAGGACCTGGAGCTCGACGCCCGTTTCGGCCTGCACGCGCGCGAGGACGTCGTCGGCGTTGCTGGCCTCGCGCACCGCGGAGGTGGCGAACGGCAGCAGGTCCTCGACGCCCTTGTCCTCGGCGGCCTGGAGCGCGTCCTGGATCACCGCGATGAGCTTGTCGACCCCTTCGGGGCCGATGGCCCCGGCATCGTCGAGGAGTTGGGCGAGCCGCAGCTCGACCTTGTGCGAATGCGCGGGCAGCGGGCGTGCGCCGGGGTGCGCGTCCACCACCAGCAGATGCACCGTGTTCGATCCCACGTCGAGGACACCGAGTCTCATGGACGGAACGCTACTGCCAGCCGCGTCCGCATCCGCCCCCGGAGCGGTGCCGGAAGGGGTCCTGGGCGACTTACCCTGGACGCGTGCCAAAGACGAAAAAGGCAAAGCCCGACAAGTCGGCAGCGTCAGCCAAGAAGTCCCCGAAATCCTCACAGTCCTCGAAACAGCCCTCGAAGCCGGCGAGGGCGACCGACGAGACGGGGCTCGACTTCGCGCGCGCATGGGTGGAGTTCCCTGATCCGGCGGACGGCGAGCAGATCTTCCGCTGCGATCTGACCTGGCTGACCTCTCGCTGGAACTGCATCTTCGGAAGCGGCTGCCAGGGCATCCAGGCCGGCCGCGCGGACGACGGATGCTGCACGTTGGGTGCCCACTTCTCCGACGAGGACGACGAGAAGCGGGTCGCCGGACATGTGGCACGCCTCACGCCCGACATCTGGCAGCACCACGACGTCGGCGCCGAGTCCGGCTGGACCTCGGAGGACGAGGAGGGGTCGCGGCAGACGCGCCCGTACCAGGGGTCCTGCATCTTCCAGAACCGGCCCGGGTTCGCGGGCGGCGCGGGCTGCTCGCTGCACATCCTGGCGCTGAAGGAGGGCCGCGAGCCGCTGGAGACCAAGCCGGACGTCTGCTGGCAGCTTCCGGTGCGGCGGACGTACGACTGGATCGACCGGCCCGACGACACGCGCGTGCTCCAGGTGTCGATCGGTGAGTACGACCGGCGCGGCTGGGGTCCGGGCGGCCACGACCTGCACTGGTGGTGCACCTCGGCGACCTCGGCGCACGGCGCGGGCGACCCGGTGTACGTCTCGTACCGGCCGGAGCTGGTCGAGATGATGGGCAAGGCGGGGTACGACCGGCTGGTCGAGCTCTGTGAGGAGCGGCTGGCCTCGCAGCTGCCGCTGCTGGCTCCGCATCCGGCCGATCCCGTCCGCTGACGCGGCGGGTCTAGGCGGTCGAGGGGCTCGGGTCGCCGCTGCTGGGCGGCGACGAGCCTCCCGGGTCGGCCGGGGTCGAGGTCGCCGAGGCCGTGGGGGTCGGTGTGGGCTCCGGGTCCGGTGAGGTCGGTGGCGGGTCGCTGGGGGGCGGGGTGGCGGGGGCCGAGGTCGTCGGGTCCGGGCTCGGACTCGGGGGCGGGTTGCTCGGGCGGGGCGGGCCGGGGGCGGGCGGCGCGGGCTTCGCGGGGGTGGGTGCGGTGCCGTACCCCTCGATGGAGACGACGGCGCCCTCGGGGGCGATCGACACCCGCGCGCTCCAGTACCCGGCCGGCTCGCGCAGCGGATCGACGTACACCTTGATCGTGAACGACTCGCCGGGCCGCAGCGTTCCCGACGACCGGCTGGGATAGAGCCAGGGCGCGCCGGTGTACGCGGTCCAGCGCACGGGTGTGGGGCCGGACGCGGTGAGGGTGATGAGCGTCGTGTCGCCGTCGCTGGAGGCCTCCACGGTGAGCTGGCCGGGGCTCCTGCGCACACCGGGGGCGGCGCTGACGACCTCCACGGAGACGTCCGGTGAGCCGCTGTCCTTTCTGACGAGGCCCTTGTCGGGGCTGGTGCCCGCGTTGCCCGCGTTCTCGTAGCCGGCGCCCGCGGCCTCGCCGTCGAGAAGGTCGGGGCGCTGTGCCTCGCCCGCGCTGGCCGACCGGTCCCCCGGGCCGCCCTCGCCGATCAGCGGGGCCCCGCGGTAGGCCGCCCACAGGGCGAGCACGGGGGCGGCGACGACAGTGGCGACCACGGTTGTCGTGACGGCACGCGCGCGTAGACGGTCCCTTCGGGCGGCGCGGTCCTTGGGGTCCATCGGGAAACCGCGCCGGTCGAAGCGCGGAACGGTGCCCCGCGCGCGCGGGGGGTGCGCCATGGCGACGTGCAGGGCCGCGCGGGGGGCCTCCAGGACGGGCAGTTCGGCGGGCGTGACGCTGGTGCCGGGCCAGTTGCCGGGGACGGCCCGCTCGGCGGTACGGCGGCACCGCGGGCAGTCGTCGACATGCCGGACCAGTTCACGGCGCAGGGCGGTGCTCAGCACGAGCTGGTGGTCGCCGGTGAGGCGGGAGACGCTCGGGCAGGTGCCGGTCTCGACGACGGCGAGGGCGGCGCGGGTGCGTTCGACCTCGCAGGCGGCGGAGGCGAGCAGCTCACGGGCGGCGGCGGTCTCCAGGCCCAGGACGGCGGCGACCTCCTGGGCGGCGAGCCGGTGGCGCACGGCGAGTTCGAGCGCCTCGCGCTGCTCGGGGGTGGTGCCGGCGGCCTCCGGCCAGGCGAGCTGGGCCAGTTCGCTCCGGTGCGCTTCCTGGGCCTCTTCGGAGGCGGGAACGGGGGCGGGGGCGTCCTGGGGAGCGGGGGCGGGGGATGCACGGCGCTTGCCGCGGCGGCCGGCCGCGTGCGTGCTCTGACGTTTCTGCTTGGCCTCGGCCAGCTTGCGCAGACAGGACCAGCGGGCCAGGGCGTACAGCCAGGCCCTGCGGTCGTCGGCGGACCCGGGGACGCGGGGGCTGCGGCGCTCGGCGAGGGCGAGGACGTCACCGAGGGCGGCGGTGGCCGCGTCGTGGTCGCACAGGACGGACAGGCAGTAGGTGAACAGGCCGTCCAGATACGGCTCGTAGCGCGCGGGCGGGCGCTGGACCAGCGTGCGTCCCGCCGCCCGGTCACGCGCCTCGCGGTGCGCCCGGTGTGCGCCGGTGGTGCGGGTCGGAATGTCCGGACTGCTGCTCATCACCCGTGCGACCGTAGGCGCCTTACGACGGCCCCTTCTCCCACCTTGAGCACTTTTAATCCGTACGGGTGAAACGATCCCTCAATCGGGGCCAGGAACCCCGGGTTCGGTGGCTCGTTCGCGATGGGACATGGCCGATTCGGGCGGGGAGCGCGGGTTTCGGCACCGGTCGCCGACGGTGATGTCAGTGGTCCGGGCTACGGTTCGTCCCATGGCTGCCCGTACGAAGACCGCGAAGGACCGCCCGTCCTACCGCTGCACCGAGTGCGGCTGGCAGACGGTCAAGTGGCTCGGCCGCTGCTCCGAGTGCCAGGCGTGGGGCACGGTCGAGGAGTACGGCGCGCCCGCGGTCCGTACGACGGCGCCGGGCCGCGTCACCACCTCCGCACTCCCCATCGGCCAGGTCGACGGCCGCCAGGCCACCGCCCGCTCCACCGGCGTGCCCGAACTGGACCGCGTACTCGGCGGCGGACTGGTCCCGGGGGCGGTGGTCCTGCTGGCCGGTGAGCCGGGCGTCGGCAAGTCGACCCTCCTGCTGGACGTGGCGGCGAAGGCGGCGAGCGACGAGCACCGCACGTTGTACGTGACGGGTGAGGAGTCCGCGAGCCAGGTCCGGCTGCGCGCCGACCGCATCAAGGCGATCGACGACCACCTGTACCTGGCGGCGGAGACGGACCTGTCGGCTGTCCTGGGCCACCTGGACGCCGTGAAGCCGTCCCTCCTGATCCTCGACTCCGTCCAGACCATCGCCTCGCCCGAGATCGACGGCGCTGCGGGCGGTATGGCGCAGGTCCGCGAGGTCGCCGGGGCGCTGATCCGCGCCTCCAAGGAGCGCGGCATGTCGACGCTCCTGGTGGGCCATGTCACCAAGGACGGCGCGATCGCAGGACCACGCCTCCTGGAACACCTGGTGGACGTGGTCCTGTCCTTCGAGGGCGACCGCCACGCCCGCCTGCGCCTCGTACGAGGCGTCAAGAACCGGTACGGCACGACGGACGAGGTCGGCTGCTTCGAACTGCACGACGAGGGCATCACGGGTCTCGCCGACCCGAGCGGCCTGTTCCTGACCCGGCGCGCCGAGCCGGTGCCGGGCACCTGTCTGACCGTCACCCTGGAGGGCCGCCGGCCGCTCGTCGCCGAGGTCCAGGCGCTCACCGTCGACTCGCAGATCCCCTCCCCCAGGCGTACGACCTCGGGCCTGGAGACGTCCCGCGTCTCGATGATGCTCGCGGTTCTCGAACAACGGGGCAGGATCAGCGCGCTCGGAAAGAGGGACATCTATTCGGCGACGGTGGGCGGCGTGAAGCTCTCCGAGCCCGCCGCGGACCTCGCGATCGCCCTCGCGCTGGCCTCCGCCGCGACCGACACCCCGCTCCCCAAAAACCTGGTCGCGATCGGCGAAGTGGGCCTCGCGGGCGAGGTCAGACGGGTGACGGGGGTCCAGCGCCGACTGGCCGAGGCACACCGTCTGGGCTTCACCCACGCCCTCGTTCCGTCGGACCCCGGCAAGGTCCCCGCCGGTATGAAGGTCCTCGAAGTCGCCGACATGGGGGAAGCTCTGAGTGTGCTCCCGAGGTCGCGTAGGCGAGAGGCCCCACGGGAGGCGGAGGACCGCCGGTAGACTTTGCCCAGGTCTCGCCCGTGCGTACGAACCCAGTATGCGAAACGGGAGCACCCCAGAACCTGTGACCGGAGGAGTGCAGTGGCAGCCAACGACCGGGCGGCAGCTCCCGGAAAGTCCGGTGGGAGTTCCGGTGCCGATGGCCTGATGCGCGCCTCACTGAGCGCCGTGGCACCCGGCACGGCGCTGCGCGACGGGCTTGAACGGATTCTCCGCGGCAACACCGGCGGACTCATCGTGCTCGGCTCCGACAAGACCGTCGAGGCGATGTGCACGGGCGGTTTCGTCCTGGACGTCGAGTTCTCGGCGACCCGGCTGCGCGAGCTCTGCAAGCTCGACGGCGGCATCGTGGTCTCCTCGGACCTGTCCAAGATCCTGCGGGCCGGCGTACAGCTGGTCCCCGACCCGACGATCCACACCGAGGAGACGGGCACCCGGCACCGCACCGCCGACCGGGTGTCGAAGCAGGTGGGCTTCTCCGTCATCTCGGTCTCCCAGTCCATGAGGCTCATCGCCCTGTACGTGGACGGCCAGCGCCGTGTCCTGGAGGACTCGGCGGCGATCCTGTCCCGCGCCAACCAGGCCCTGGCGACCCTGGAGCGCTACAAGCTCCGGCTGGACGAGGTCGCGGGCACGCTCTCCGCCCTGGAGATCGAGGACCTGGTGACGGTCCGGGACGTCTCGGCGGTGGTACAGCGCCTGGAGATGGTCCGCCTCATCGCGACGGAGATCGCCGGATACGTACTGGAGTTGGGCACCGACGGACGCCTTCTCGCCCTCCAGCTGGAGGAGTTGATCGCGGGCGTGGAGCCGGAGCGCGAGCTGGTGGTCCGGGACTACGTCCCCGAGCCGACCGTCAAACGCTCCCGTACGGTCGACGAGGCGCTCGGGGAACTCGACGCGCTCAGCCACGCCGAACTGCTCGAACTCTCCACGGTGGCCAAGGCCCTGGGCTACACGGGCTCACCCGAGACCCTCGACTCGGCGGTCTCCCCCCGCGGCTTCCGCCTCCTGGCAAAGGTGCCGCGCCTGCCCGGCGCGATCATCGACCGCCTGGTGGAACACTTCGGCGGCCTGCAGAAGCTCCTCGCCGCGAGCGTCGACGACCTCCAGACGGTGGACGGCGTCGGCGAGGCGAGGGCGCGCAGCGTGCGCGAGGGACTGTCGCGGCTGGCGGAGTCGTCGATCCTGGAGCGGTACGTGTAGGTGGGGCGGTTGTACGTGCGTGGGGGGCGAGAGGTCTTCGCCCCCCTTCTCAGTCCTTCTCCTTCTCAGTCCTTCTCCAGTACGAAGGACGTCTGGGCCTTCGTGAAGCCCGGCGCCTGCGCCTCGACCAGGTAGGTGCCGGCTTCCGCGGCCCCCGCCTTCGGTGTGGCGCACTCGGGGGCGCTCGCCTCGCGGTCCCACTCGAAGGTGTACGTGATGCTGCCGCCGGCCGAGACGCGGAACAGCAGGCCGGCCGCGTCCTTGGGGCAGTCGTCCGAGGACCAGAACTCGTCGTCGCTGCTCGCCTGCGTGATCGTCACCACCGCCGACTCGACTCCGAGGTCGATCTTGCAGTCGTTGCCGGAGGAGTTGTCGGCGACCAGCTGGAAGGTGGGCGTCTCGTCGGGCGCGTACGCGTTCTGGACGCTTCGCAGGCTCAACTGGACGGCGTCGGCAGTGCAGTTGGGGAGTGCGGAGCCGGCCGGAAGGGTGTCGCCGCTGCCCACACTGCCGTTGGCGCCGTCGTCCGTGCCGGCGCCGCCCGATCCGGCGGAACCGCTGCCGCCACCGGACCCGGCCGAACCGGTCGAACCGTCGTCGCCACCTGATTCCCCGGAGCCCGCGGAGCCGGAGCCGGAGCCGGAGTCCGAGTCCGAGCCGCCGGTGTCGGTGCTGCCCGACTCGTCGCGTCCGCCCGGGGCTTGACTGATCGCGGGCCCGGAACCGGACGGTCCCGGGGTGATCGTCTGCACGGGATCCTTGCCGTTGGCGCCGTCCGTGCCGTTGTTCCCGCCTCCGCCGCCGGAGGCGACGACCCAGACGACCAGCAACGTCAACAGGGCGAGCACAGACAGCAGAACGGCCCTCCGTCGCCAGTAGATGGTGGAGGGAAGCGGCCCGACCGGATTGCGCATAGATCCCACGGCGCAAACTGTACGAGAGATCGGACGGTTCACTCACCCCACCCGCCGCCGGGGCACCAACTTTTCCGGATCATCATCCCGGCAGGCGGGTATGCAGCCTGCCGAACTCCGCCGGACCTCCGGTCAGTTCACTTTCCTCGCCCCCGCCGGCTGGTTGTTCAGCCCGTCCGGCGTTTGAGGACGAGGCCCGTTCAGGGCCGTAAGGGGGGTCTGGGGGCGGCAGCCCTCAGGGATGGGACGGATAGGGGCGGCGGGGGCGAAACAACGCGGCCCGGGACGCACCGCATCGCGCACCCCGGCACTCCCGCATGGCAGGATCGGAACCGCCATGACTGCGCCCACGAAGCCCCCGCACCGCGACGCCGGCACGCCCCTCCACTCCCCCGTCATCGACTGGTTCGACGACCACGCCCGCGACCTGCCCTGGCGCCGCCCCGACGCCGGCCCCTGGGGCGTGATGGTCAGCGAGTTCATGCTCCAGCAGACCCCCGTCAGCCGCGTACTGCCCGTCTACGAGCAGTGGCTCGCCCGCTGGCCCCGCCCCGCCGACCTCGCCAAGGACGCCCCCGGCGAAGCCGTCCGCGCCTGGGGCCGGCTCGGCTACCCGCGCCGCGCCCTGCGCCTGCACGGCGCCGCCGTCGCCATAACGGAACGCCACGGTGGCGACGTACCCACCGAGCACGCCCAGCTGCTCGCCCTGCCCGGCATCGGCGAGTACACCGCCGCGGCCGTCGCCTCCTTCGCCTACGGCCAGCGGCACGCCGTACTGGACACGAACGTCCGCCGGGTCTTCGCCCGCGCCGTCACCGGCGTCCAGTACCCCCCGAACGCCACCACCGCCGCCGAACGCAAGCTCGCCCGCGCCCTGTTGCCGGACGACGAGCCCACCGCCGCCCGCTGGGCCGCCGCGTCCATGGAACTCGGCGCGCTCGTCTGCACGGCCCGGAACGAGACCTGCGACGACTGCCCGATCGCCGCCCAGTGCGCCTGGCGGCTCGCCGGGAAGCCCGCGCACGAGGGTCCGGCCCGCCGCGGCCAGACGTACGCCGGTACCGACCGCCAGGTGCGCGGCAAGCTGCTCGCCGTACTCCGCGAAGCCCTGACCCCCGTACCGCAGGCCGCGCTCGACCGGGTGTGGCACGAGCCGGTCCAGCGCGCCCGCGCCCTCGACGGCCTCGTCTCCGACGGTCTCGTCGAGCCCCTGCCGGGCGGGCTGTACCGCCTGCCGCACAGCTGAGACACATCCCGGGACACGGACCCAGCCGCACGTAACACTCCAACCCCACCCACAAATCACCCCACACCGCAACGAATTACCCCGCTCGCCTACCCCTTCCCTACTTTCGTTACACAACCTATGGACAGCCGCGCGCTCCCCGCAGGCTGCCTCGGACACCCCCGTGACAACGCCTCCGTAGCTTCATCCCTGTACGGACCACAAGGCAGTGACAGCCGGCCGGAAGTCGGGTCGGAAACGGGGATCGGAGGCGGTCGAGATGACGCAGCAGGGCGAGGTGCTCGAGTTCGAGGAGTACGTCCGCACACGGCAGGACGCGCTGTTGCGCAGCGCCCGTCGACTGGTCCCGGACCCCGTCGACGCCCAGGACCTGCTCCAGACGGCGCTCGTACGGACGTACGGCCGCTGGGAGGGCATAGCGGACAAGCGGCTCGCGGACGCCTATCTCCGCCGGGTGATGATCAACACCCGGACCGAGTGGTGGCGGGCGCGCAAGCTGGAGGAAGTGCCCACCGAGCAGCTGCCGGACGCGTGTGTCGACGACTCCACCGACCAGCACGCGGACCGCGCGCTTCTGATGGACGTCATGAAGGTGCTCGCACCGAAGCAGCGCAGTGTCGTCGTGCTGCGACACTGGGAGCAGATGTCCACGGAAGAGACGGCTGCCGCCCTCGGCATGTCGGCCGGAACGGTCAAGAGCACGCTGCACCGGGCGCTCGCCCGGCTCCGGGAGGAGCTGGAGGCCCGCGATCTGGACGCACGCGCGCTGGAGCGTGAGGAGCGGGAGAGTTGCGCGGCCTAGGCACAGGGACGACCGCTTCCGGGGCCCCAGGAACGGACGCGGACGCGGATACGGATACAAATACCGAGCCGCCTGCGGGTCGGGACCCGGGCCCGGGACCGGGACGGACCTTCCAGGCGGTGATCACGGCGACGGCCGTACTCGCCGCCCTCACCCTTTTCGTCTCCGCCTGCGCCACCGGCGGCACCGGCGCCCGTGACGAGGGCCCGGCCGGCGCCGACTCCATGGCGGGCACGCTGAAGCCCACGTCCGGCCCCTCCGCGTACGCCTCTCCGGACGACGTGGACGCGGTCGGGCTCGTCATGGACGACCCGGGGGTCGCGGCCTCGGTCAAGCGGGCGCTGAAGCCGTGTGTCGGGGACGAGTACCCGGTCGACGTGTCGTACGGCGATCTGACCGACGGGTCCGCCGACGACGTCGTCGTCAACGTCATGACCTGCAGCGATGCCGTCGGCGTCGGCTCGTACGTGTACCGCGACTCGGGCGGCGGGTACCGGAACGTGTTCAGGGCCGAGGAGTCCCCGGTCTACGCGGAGATCGACCGGGGCGACCTGGTGGTCACCAAACAGGTGTACAAGAGGGACGACCCGGTGACGAGCCCGTCCGGCGAGAATGTGATCACCTACCGCTGGACGGCGGGCCGCTTCACACTGGAGGACCGCACGTACACCGAGTACAGCGGCGCGGTCGACGGCGCCGTACCGACGACGGCCCCGAACTGACCCAAGACGAGCACTGACACAAGACGAGAACTGAGAGCATCCGGGATGGCAGACCAGACCCACGTCCTCTTCGTCGAGGACGACGACGTCATCCGCGAGGCCACCCAACTCGCCCTGGAACGGGACGGCTTCGCGGTCACCGCCATGCCGGACGGGCTGTCGGGCCTGGAGGCGTTCCGCGCGGACCGCCCCGACATCGCGCTCCTGGACGTCATGGTCCCGGGCCTCGACGGGGTCAGCCTGTGCCGCCGTATCCGCGACGAGTCCACCGTGCCGGTGATCATGCTGTCGGCGCGCGCCGACTCGATCGACGTGGTCCTGGGCCTGGAGGCGGGCGCCGACGACTACGTCACGAAGCCCTTCGACGGTGCCGTCCTGGTCGCCCGGATCCGCGCGGTGCTGCGCCGCTTCGGTCACGCGAGCGGCCCGAACGCGGGGGCCTCGGAGGGCAGCGGGCCGGTGACCGGCGGGGTGCTCGTCTTCGGTGACCTGGAGATCGACACCGAGGGCATGGAGGTCCGCAAGGAGGGCCGGACGGTGGCACTGACGCCCACCGAGATGCGGCTGCTCCTGGAGTTCTCGTCCGCGCCGGGCACGGTCCTCTCCCGCGACAAGCTCCTCGAACGTGTGTGGGACTACGGCTGGGGCGGCGACACCCGCGTCGTCGACGTCCATGTGCAGCGGCTGCGTACGAAGATCGGTCAGGACCGGATCGAGACGGTCCGCGGCTTCGGCTACAAGTTGAAGGCCTGAGCGGCCGCCATGCGCTCCAGAGAAAAGCGACTCACCCGATTCAGCGGGTTCAGCGGGATCAACCGGTTCGCGGGCATCCGCACCGGACTCCGATGGAAGCTCAGCGCCGCCATCGCGCTGGTCGGCGCGCTCGTGGCGGTCACGCTCAGCCTGGTCGTGCACAACGCGGCCCGTGTCTCGATGCTGGACAGCGCGCGCGACCTCGCGGACGAACGCGTCCTGATCGGGCAGAGCAACTACAACCTGTCGGGTCGCCCCAACTTCCCCGGCATCAAGGTGGACGACCCGAATCTGCCGCACGCACTGCGGGCGAAGGCCGAGGAAGGCCGCCGGGCGACCTATGTGACCGACCGGCCCGACGGTGTGACGGACATCTGGGCGGCGGTACCGCTCAAGGACGGGCACGTCATGTCGCTGCACACCGGATTCACCGACCGCAATACGGACATCATGGCCGACCTCGACCAGGCGCTGGTCATCGGCTCGATCGCCGTCGTCCTCGGCGGCAGCGCGCTCGGCGTGCTCATCGGCGGCCAGTTGTCGCGCCGGCTGCGCAAAGCTGCGGCGGCCGCGAACCGGGTCGCCAGGGGTGAGACGGACGTACGGGTGCGGGACGCCATCGGCGGTGTCGTACGGGACGAGACCGACGACCTCGCCCGGGCGGTGGACGCGATGGCGGACACGTTGCAACAGCGCCTGGAGGCGGAACGGCGGGTTACGGCGGACATCGCGCACGAGTTGCGTACGCCGGTGACGGGCCTCCTGACGGCCGCCGAACTGCTTCCCCCCGGCCGCCCGACAGAGCTGGTACTGGACCGGGCGCAGGCCATGCGCACGCTGGTCGAGGACGTCCTGGAGGTGGCCCGTCTCGACGGCGCCTCGGAGCGGGCCGAGTTGCAGGACCTCATGCTGGGCGAGTTCGTGGCGCGGCGCGTGATCGCGAAGGACCCGGAGATCGCCGTACACGTGGTGCACGAGTCGGAGGTCACGACCGATCCGCGCCGGCTGGAGCGCGTGCTGTTCAACCTGCTCGCCAATGCGGCCCGGCACGGCAAGGCCCCGATCGAGGTCTCGGTGGAAGGCCGGGTCATCCGGGTACGCGACCACGGCACAGGCTTCCCGGAGGACCTGCTGGCCGACGGCCCGAGCCGTTTCCGTACGGGAAGCAGCGACCGTTCCGGCCACGGCCACGGACTCGGCCTGACCATCGCCGCAGGCCAGGCCCGCGTCCTGGGCGCCCGCCTCACCTTCCGCAACATACGCCCCCCGGGCGCCCCCGACCACGTCCCCGCAGAGGGAGCGGTAGCCGTCCTATGGCTCCCGGAACACGCCCCGACCAACACAGGCAGCTACCCGATGCTGCCCCGCGGCCGCGCCTGAAGCCCGGTACAGCCCAGGTCGTGTCTCCCACCCGCCCACCCGTTTGCCGCATCTGTCCAGCGCAGGCCCAGGCACACCCATCTCCCCCGGCGTGTCAGAGGCAAGCCCGGTACAGCCCAGGCCGTGCTTCCCACCCGCCCACCCGTTTACCGCATCTGTTCAGCGCAGGCCCAGGCATCTCAGCCCGTCCGGCGTTTGAGGACAAGGCCCGTCCAGGGCCGACAGCGGGGGTCTGGGGGCGGCAGCCCCCAGGGATGGGAACGGGTAGGGGCGGCGGCGGCGAAACACAGACGAAGACCCCCGGGGCGGACACCAACCGGGGGCCTTCAGCCCATCACCGTCACCTCATAGCCCGAACCGAGACGTCACGCCACCTCAACCACAGGCTCTTTAGCCGAAGCCCCGCTCCCCTTGTCAGCCGCCTCCGGCCCCGCCCCCTTCAGCGGAACCTCCTTCACGAACACCGCAGCCACCAGCGCGACGACAGCCACCACCGCCCCCAGCAGAAACGCGGAGTGCGTCCCGGACGACACCGCGTACTGGTACGCCTCCCGCGCCGCCACCGGCAACTTCGCCAGGCTCGCCGCATCCAGCTGCGCCGACTGCTCGGTCACCTTGGACCCCAGCGCCCCGGCCCGCTCGGTCATCACGTCCTGCACCCGGCTGTTGAACAACGCCCCCATGATCGCGACCCCGAACGAGGCCCCGAGCGTACGGAACAGCGTGGCCCCGGAGGACGCGACGCCCATGTCCTTCATCTCGACGCTGTTCTGCGCGACCAGCATGGTGATCTGCATCAGGCAGCCCATACCGGCACCGACCACAGCCATGTACAGACCGGACGTCACCCGCGAGGTCCCGGTGTCCATCTGCGCGAGCAGGAACAGCCCCACGATCATCAGCACGCTGCCGACCACCGGGAACACCTTGTACCTGCCGCTGTTCGTCGTCACCCGCCCGGCGATCATCGACACGACCATCATCGCGCCGAGCATCGGAAGCAGCAGCAGCCCCGAGTTGGTCGCGGACGCGCCCTGGACGGACTGCTGGTACAGCGGCAGGAACAGCACCGCACCGAACATCACGAACCCGGTGACGAAGCCGATGACCGACATCAGCGAGAAGTTGCGGCTGCGGAAGATGTGCAGCGGCATGATCGGATCGGCGGCCTTGGTCTGCCAGAACACGAACCCGACGAGCGAGGCGACCCCGATCCCGATCAGCTCCATGATCATGGCGGAGCCCCACGCGTACTCCGTACCGCCCCACGTCGTGACCAGAACGATCGAGGTGATACCGACCGTCAGCAGCGCGGCGCCCGGATAGTCGATCCGTGTCTGTGCCCGCTTCTTCGGCAGATGCAGTACGGCGCTGATGGCGATGAGCGCCACCACGCCCAGCGGCAGGTTGATGTAGAACGACCAGCGCCAGCCCAGGTGGTCCGTGAGCGCCCCGCCGACCAGCGGTCCGCCGATCATGGCGAGCGCCATCACGCCGGCCATCATGCCCTGGTACTTGCCGCGTTCACGCGGCGGAATCAGATCGCCGATGATCGCCATGACCCCGACCATCAGGCCACCCGCACCGAGCCCCTGCACCGCCCGGAACCCGATCAGCTGCCCCATGTCCTGCGCCATACCGCTGAGCGCCGACCCGATCAGGAAGAGCACGATCGAGCTCATGAAGACGCCCTTGCGCCCGTACATGTCGCCGAGCTTGCCCCAGATCGGGGTGGAGGCGGCGGTCGCGAGCGTGTAGGCGGTCACGACCCACGCCAGGTGTTCGAGTCCGCCGAGTTCACCGACGATCGTCGGCATCGCCGTGCCGATGATCATGTTGTCCAGCATCGCGAGCATCATCGCGATCATGAGCGCGAGCAGCACGACACGCACACTCCGCGGCTGCTTGCCCTCTGCTTCCGCACCTTCCGGCGCGCCCTCGGGCGCCCCTCCCGGCGTCTCCTGCCCGCCGCCGGGTCCCCCCTGTTGCTCGTGCTGTTCGTCCACAACCGCCCGCGTGTCCGCCATCGTCTCCGACCCCACTCCCCCGTGTACTCCTACTTACTTGCCGCCCGGCAAGCTGGCTACACTGGGGAACGTAGACCCGTAACTAGCCGGGCGTCAAGTAAGTTCTTTCCCAAGACAGCTACCACGGCAGCCACCCAGGCAGTTACCCAGGGCATTCAGGAGCAGGAGTACGAGCAATGGACCGCATCAAGCAGCGCCGTCGCGGGGACACCCGCCAGCGCATCCAGGACGTGGCGCTCGAACTCCTCGCCGAACAGGGCTACGAGAAGACCTCGCTGCGAGAGATCGCCGAGCGCCTCGATGTCACGAAGGCGGCGCTCTACTACCACTTCAAGACCAAGGAAGAGATCATCGTCAGCCTCTTCGAGGACCTGACGAAACCGATCGAGGACCTGATCGAGTGGGGCAGGCAGCAGCCGCACACCCTCGCCACCAAGCAGGAGATCGTACGCCGCTACAGCCAGGCCCTCACCGACGCCGCCCCCCTCTTCCGCTTCATGCAGGAGAACCAGGCGACCGTACGGGATCTGAGCATCGGCGACATGTTCAAGAACCGCATGCTCGGCGTGCGGGAGATCATCATCGACCCGGCGGCCCCCCTGGTCGACCAGGTCCGCTGCATCAGCGCGATGTTCACACTGCACGCCGGGATGTTCGTCCTCCACGACCTCGCGGGCGACGAGGCCGAGAAGCGCAGGGCGGTCCTGGAAGTCGCGATCGACCTGGTGACCCAGGCCCACGAGGGCACGCATCCCTCGTGACCAGCTCGTGACTAGAGGGTCACGCCCTTGCCCCGCAGAAACGCCACGGGGTCGACTGCGGACCCGTAGTTCGCGGTTGTACGGATCTCGAAGTGCAGATGCGGACCGCTGGAGTTGCCCGTGTTGCCGGACAGGGCGATGCGCTGTCCGGTGGCCACGACCTGGCCGGTCTTCACACTGATCCGCGACAGATGGGCGTACTGCGAGTACGTCCCGTTGCCGTGCCTGATGACGACGGCGTTGCCGTACGCCGGTCCGTCACCGGCGCCGTTGCCGCCGGCCTTGACGACGGTACCGCCGTGCGCGGCGAAGACCTTCGTGCCGCTCGGCACGGCGAAGTCCTGCCCCGAGTGGGTGGACGACCACATGTTGCCGGCCTGGTTGAAGCTCGCGCTGAGCGTGTACTTCTTGACCGGGTCCACCCAGGAAGCGGCCTTCTTGGCGGCGGCCTGAGCCTGCACGGCCCCCGTCGCACCGGTGCCGGCGGCGGCAGTCGCGACCCCCGCCCCCAGCACGACCGACGCCCCGAGGCCGACGGCCAGCACGGCCGCCCGGGTACGGAGCGAGGCCGTACGAGACGTACGGGAGACACGGGAAGCAGGGGCCGTACGGGAGTCGCGGAACGGGGTGGTGACGCGCTGGGACATCTGGACCTCACGGGGACGGGGACAGAAAAAGCCACCCGGCACGGGCGGTCCCGCCGGATGGGCAACCTATTGGTAACCCCGATCCCGGCCCATTCCCAAACCCCTTATCTACGACCCAAGGCCGTAGTTCGTCCCAAATTCATCCACTCATTGACAAGACAACCACTCCGCACAAACCACCATTCATGGGGTTTCGTCCGTATCGCCACCCACTACTCACCCTAGTAACGGACATATCGCCTGTGCGTCATGTCACCGGTCCGCAGGATCCAGAGGCGTACGACTGTGACGCGCGCGACGGGCCGAATAAACCCGCGCCGACTACTGGCATCTCTCGGCTACTCGTGAGTAATGTTCGCTTCCCGCCAGCGCCACTCACTCCCGCAAGCATGCCCCTGACACCTGCGCCACCCGTGACACCCGGCACCGCACGGACCCACGTGAGAGGACCCCCATCCCGATGACATCAGGCTCCTGGACGCCCTGGACCCGCCGTATCGGCATGACCGCAGCCGTCGCGATCGCCGCGGTGACGCTGACCGGCCCCGGCACCGCCCAGGCCGCGACCACCACGACCACCTCCCTGGCGTCGGTGGCGGCCGCAGCCGAGGACGTCGGCTACGCGACCTGGCAGCAGGACTGCCAGGCCGTGATGGACCAGGCGCTGCCCTACCTGAAGCAGCGCATAGCCGCCGCCTCCACCGGCGAGAAGCCTGCGATCGTCTTCGACATCGACAACACCACCCTGGAGACCGACTTCGGCTTCAGCTACCCGTCACCGGCCAACGCGCCCGTGCTGAAAGTGGCCCAGTACGCCCAGGACCACGGCGTCGCCCTCTTCTTCGTCACCGCGCGCCCGGACATCCTCAAGCCCGTGACGCAGTACAACCTGACGCACGCCGGCTACAAGGTCTCCGGGTTGTACATCCGCAATCTGATCGACCTCTTCAGGAACGTGGCCGACTACAAGACCGCCCAGCGCGTCGCCATCGAGGCCAAGGGCTACACGATCATCGCCAACATCGGCAACAGCGCCACCGACCTCTCGGGCGGCCACGCCGAGAAGACGTACAAGCTGCCGGACTACGACGGCCAGCTGTCGTAGCCAGGCAGGCATGCGAAAGGGGCCGGTGCTCAGCAGAGCACCGGCCCCTTTCTTCGCGCAGATCTTCAGGCGAACCCCCGGAGGGTCACGCCTCCTTGCTCAGGTTCGGACCGGTACCGCCGGCCGCCTGCTCGATCGGGGGGACGTCGGGCAGCGCCGACTTCTCCTCGCCGCGGAAGGTGAAGGTCGCGGTCTCGCCCTCGCCCTCCGTGCCGACGACCACGATGTGACCGGGGCGCAGCTCACCGAAGAGGATCTTCTCGGAGAGCGTGTCCTCGATCTCGCGCTGGATCGTGCGACGCAGCGGACGCGCGCCCAGCACCGGGTCGTAACCCTTCTTGGACAGCAGCTCCTTGGCGGCCTGGGAGAGCTCGATGCCCATGTCCCGGTCCTTGAGGCGCTCGTCCACCTTGCCGATCATCAGGTCGACGATCGTGAGGATGTCCTCCTGCGTCAGCTGCGGGAAGACGACCACGTCGTCGACGCGGTTGAGGAACTCGGGGCGGAAGTGCTGCTTGAGCTCGTCCGAGACCTTGTTCTTCATGCGCTCGTAGTTGGACTTCTTGTCACCGGAGGCCGCGAAGCCCAGGTTGAAGCCCTTCGAGATGTCCCGCGTGCCGAGGTTGGTCGTCATGATGATGACCGTGTTCTTGAAGTCCACGACCCGGCCCTGGGAGTCGGTCAGGCGACCGTCCTCCAGGATCTGCAGCAGCGAGTTGAAGATGTCCGGGTGTGCCTTCTCGACCTCGTCGAAGAGGACGACGGAGAACGGCTTGCGGCGGACCTTCTCGGTCAGCTGGCCGCCCTCTTCGTAACCCACGTATCCGGGCGGGGAACCGAAGAGACGCGACACCGTGTGCTTCTCGCTGAACTCCGACATGTCGAGGGAGATCAGCGCGTCCTCGTCACCGAAGAGGAACTCGGCCAGGGCCTTGCTCAGCTCGGTCTTACCGACACCGGACGGACCGGCGAAGATGAACGAACCACCGGGACGCTTCGGGTCCTTCAGACCGGCACGCGTACGACGGATCGCCTTCGACAGCGCCTTGACGGCGTCGACCTGGCCGATGACCCGCTTGTGGAGCTCGTCCTCCATGCGCAGCAGGCGGCTCGACTCCTCCTCGGTCAGCTTGAAGACCGGGATGCCGGTGGCGGTCGCGAGGACCTCGGCGATCAGCTCGCCGTCGACCTCGGCGACGACGTCCATGTCGCCGGCCTTCCACTCCTTCTCCCGCTTGGCCTTCGCGGCGAGGAGCTGCTTCTCCTTGTCACGCAGAGAGGCGGCCTTCTCGAAGTCCTGCGAGTCGATCGCGGACTCCTTGTCCCGACGCACGCCGGCGATCTTCTCGTCGAACTCGCGCAGGTCCGGCGGAGCGGTCATCCGGCGGATGCGCATCCGGGAACCGGCCTCGTCGATGAGGTCGATCGCCTTGTCCGGCAGGAACCGGTCCGAGATGTACCGGTCGGCGAGCGTCGCCGCCTGCACCAGGGCCTCGTCGGTGATCGAGACGCGGTGATGCGCCTCGTACCGGTCGCGCAGGCCCTTGAGGATCTCGATCGTGTGGGGGAGGGAAGGCTCCGCCACCTGGATCGGCTGGAAGCGGCGCTCGAGGGCCGCGTCCTTCTCGAGGTGCTTGCGGTACTCGTCGAGCGTGGTCGCACCGATGGTCTGGAGCTCACCACGGGCCAGCATCGGCTTGAGGATGGAGGCCGCGTCGATCGCGCCCTCGGCGGCACCCGCGCCGACGAGCGTGTGCAGCTCGTCGATGAACAGGATGATGTCGCCGCGGGTGCGGATCTCCTTGAGGACCTTCTTCAGGCGCTCCTCGAAGTCACCGCGGTAGCGGGAGCCGGCGACCAGCGCACCGAGGTCCAGGGTGTAGAGGTGCTTGTCCTTGAGGGTCTCGGGCACCTCGCCCTTGACGATGGCCTGGGCGAGACCCTCGACGACGGCGGTCTTGCCGACGCCGGGCTCGCCGATGAGCACCGGGTTGTTCTTCGTACGGCGGGACAGCACCTGCATGACCCGCTCGATCTCCTTCTCGCGCCCGATGACCGGGTCGAGCTTGGATTCGCGGGCCGCCTGCGTGAGGTTCCGGCCGAACTGGTCGAGGACCAGGGACGTCGAGGGGGTGCCCTCGGCAGGACCGCCACTGGCGCCGGCGGTCTCCTTGCCCTGGTAACCGGAGAGCAGCTGGATGACCTGCTGCCGCACCCGGTTGAGATCTGCGCCCAGCTTGACGAGGACCTGGGCGGCGACGCCCTCGCCCTCGCGGATCAGGCCGAGCAGGATGTGTTCCGTGCCGATGTAGTTGTGGCCCAGCTGAAGGGCCTCGCGGAGCGAGAGCTCCAGGACCTTCTTGGCACGGGGGGTGAAGGGGATGTGGCCGGACGGGGCCTGCTGCCCCTGCCCGATGATCTCCTCCACCTGCTGGCGGACCGCCTCGAGCGAAATCCCGAGGCTCTCCAGGGCCTTAGCGGCGACACCCTCACCCTCGTGGATCAGGCCCAGGAGGATGTGCTCGGTGCCGATGTAGTTGTGGTTGAGCATCCGGGCTTCTTCCTGAGCCAGGACGACAACCCGCCGCGCGCGGTCGGTGAACCTCTCGAACATCGTTAATCGCTCCTCAGAGCGGTCAGGCAGTAAGGGGACGCTCCCCTCCCTGTCCTTCCGCAGCTTAGTCCCGCAAGCGGGGACCGCTCATTCCAACTGCCGACACCTGTCCTTGGCCTCCTGACCCCGAACGCCGACATATGCTCCAACCCGATGGTGCGAGACGATGTTCCCGCAGGCCAGGCAGTTAGCTTCACCATCAGTACGCCGATGGCGAACGCGAGACGTCCTTTTCTGCGTGTCGCCCCCTCCCACTAGGGATGTCTTACCCGCAGGGACTGACACTCCACATCCCGGGCGCACCGGTTCCCTCCGCTATGGGCGAACAACCCTGCACCGCCGGACAGCTCCGAACGCCCCGATATCGGCACTCTGCGCATCCCCAGGGGAACCCAGCGTAACTCGCGGGCCTTTACGGCGGTTGGCTTCGGCATGGTCCCCACACTCCCCTTTCCTCGCCACCCGTCCGACGCGAGCGATGCCACGAGTGATGTCCAGCAGTGGTACGAGAACGAACTGGGGTGGCCGACAGTGCCCGGTTCCGGATCCGCGGGACTTCCGGTACGTCTGGTCGTGGGCCCGCGCTTCGATGTCCTGGACGTGCCGGCGGAGGCGGGGTTCGCGGCGCTGCGGCACCGGGGACAGGCGCGGGCGCCGGGCTTTCCGGTGGCCCTGAGCGGGGACCGGATGCGGCTGCTGGTGGCTGCGGGCAGCGCGGACGAGCTGCCCGGGCTGCTGGACTGGCTGGAGTGGGGCAGGCTCATCCCGGACCTGAAGGCGATCGGCGCGGGCGGCCACATCGAGGCGCCCCCGCCGCCCGGACCCCCGGCCGGGGCGGGCGTCCTTGTGGGCCGGGAAAATCCGCAGGGGGCCGCTGTCTGGCTGCGGCCCCCTGAAACAGGACGCGGGACGGAAATCCCGCTGCCGACGATGTCGGCCCTGGGGGGCGTCGGAGGCGCCCCCGATCTCGTACGGCTGGTGGACACACTGGCAACGCATTGCCACCGCGTCCGGCTGCGGCGTGCGTGTGCTCAGCCGTTGGCCTTCTCGTAAGCCTCACGAATGGACGCGGGAACGCGGCCACGGTCGTTGACCTCGTAACCGTTCTCCTTCGCCCAAGCACGGATCTGCGCGGTGTCCTGGCTGCCGCCGGTGGCGACGCGCGCCTTTCCACGCCCACCCGAAGCACGGCCACCGGTACGACGGCCGCCCTTGACGTAGGCCTCGAGAAGACCGCGAAGCTTGTCAGCATTGGCAGTCGTGAGATCGATCTCGTACGTCTTGCCGTCCAACGCGAACGTCACGGTCTCGTCGGCCTCGCCGCCGTCGAGGTCGTCGACAAGAAGGACCTGAACCTTCTGTGCCACCGGATTTCCTTTCATCGATAACTTGGGAGCCGAAGGCTGCGGCGTACGCCGCCGTTTCGCGTCCCCTGTTATATGCAGTACTGCAGTACGTTGGAAAGCAAACCGCTTTTGCCGGAAAAACACAAACCCCCGGGAGAGACCGACTGCCCTTCCCCGGACCGGAAACGTACGCGTTTCGGACATAGGGAACCTGGGCAGGGCGGCTCACAGGAATTGCCCGCCGATCACAGATGCAGAAGCATCCGGCTGTTGCCCAAGGTGTTCGGTTTCACTCGTTCGAGACCGAGGAACTCCGCGACGCCCTCGTCATAGGAACGCAGCAGCTCCGCGTAGACATCGGTGTCAACAGGCGTCTCACCGATCTCCACGAAGCCGTGCTTCCCGAAGAAGTCCACTTCGAAGGTCAGACAGAAAACGCGTCGAACGCCGAGCCAGCGCGCGGTCTGCAGCAACTTCTCCAGCAACTGATGTCCCACACCGGAACCTCTCAGGTCCGGGTTCACCGCGAGAGTACGCACTTCGGCGAGGTCTTCCCACATCACGTGGAGTGCACCGCACCCCACGACCTCGCCGTTGTCGTCGCGTTCGGCGACCCAGAACTCCTGGATGTCCTCGTAAAGCGTCACCGTCGCTTTGTCGAGCAGGATACGGCCACGGACGAACGAGTCAAGGAGTGAGCGCACGGCCTGGACATCACTGGTCCTGGCCCGCCGGACGGTGATGGCTTTTGCGGTGACTTCGGGACGCATCGCTGACATGAGCGGACGCTATCGCCCGGTGGAGTCCCGGACCGAGGCGGGGTTCTCGTAGCCGGTATGTTCCGCGGCTTCCGCCTGTACCGCCTGTTCGGTCTGTTCGGTCTGTTCGGTCCGTCGGGGCTGTTCGACCTGTTCCGGCCCTTCGACGATGTGAACGGCATCCCGCAGCGCGAGCCGCTGTTCTTCGCTCATCATGCCGAAGAACGCGACGAGAGCGGCGGCGGGGTTGTCACTCTGCGACCACGCGTCGTTCATCAGCGCGGCCGCGTAGGCGGCACGGGTGGAGACCGCCTCATATCGATAGGCCCGGCCTTCCGCCTCGCGGCGCACCCAGCCCTTCTGATGGAGATTGTCCAAAACGGTCATCACCGTGGTGTACGCGATGGACCGTTCCTGCCGAAGGTCTTCCAGGACTTCTCGAACGGTCACCGGGCGGTTCCACTTCCACACCCGCGTCATGACCGCGTCTTCGAGTTCTCCCAATGGGCGAGGCACAACTCAGCACACTAGTGGGAGAAACGGTGAATAGCGCGAAGGACGTGCACTTTCAGTGCTAAATGCCTACGAAACGGGGCGATCCTGGCTGACCTGTCCGGCCTGCCGGGTCTGCTCGGCCCGGGCGAGGGTGGCGTCGACGACGGCATCCTCCTTGGTCTTGTTGGCACCGCCCTGACTCTTCACCATCGTCACGATCACACCGATGAAGAGCGCGGCCATCACTACCGGGGGCACGAGCGCGGAGACGTATTCCATGCGCCCAGAGTAGCCAGGGCCGACGGAAGGCCCGGGCGGGGGCCCGGGCCTTCGGTGGGTTCAGCGGCGTTCAGCCCGCGGCGAGCTGCTGCGGGGGATTCGCGGGCGGGGCCGGCTTGCGGCGGGGGAAGACCTCGCCGGGGGTGGGGATGGGGCGGTCGGGATGGGGCGTCGCGGGGCGGGGAGCCGGGGCGGGCCGTTCCACAGGCTGCTTCTCCGCGGGCTTCTCGCCCGGTTTCCTGCCGGGTTCCCCGGCGGCGAGCCCGCCGGTCAGCGCCAGGAGGCGGGTACGGGAGGCGGGCACGGTCGGCGCGACCGGCCGGCGGGCGGCCCCTCTGGCGCCCAGCCGGGCCCGTACGTCCCGTTCCGCGAACCGCAGACAGCGGTCCAGGAGGACGGCGGCGACGGGGTTTCCGCGCAGCGCCCGCAGGCCGGCGAGGTCATCCGGGTCCGGGCGGTACCCGGCGCCCAGCGCCTCCTCCAGGAGCGTGAGATAGCCGGCGGCGGTGCCGGGCAGGGCGGCGCGGTAGCGGGCGAGGTCGGCCACGAGGAAGGCGCGGAGCCTGATCCCCTCGTGCGCCGCCTCGTCGACGGACTCGGCGAGCCGGAGACAGTCCTGAACGTCCTCTGCGGAGGCGGGGCCGGGGTGGAGGGCGAGGGCGAGGGCGCGACGGAGCACACGCAGCTCCTCCGCACCGAACGCCATGCCGCCGCGAGATCCGAATGGCGTGGGCATGCGGCGACGATACGCGCTAATCAGACAAATTCGGCATTACGGATAGGGCGTGGCGCGCCCTTTCAGCCCGTTGGGGGTCCCCCCTCTGGGGGAGTTTGAGGACGAGCGCGTTCAGCGCGAACGGGGGTTCGGGGGCGGAGCCCCCGAGGATGGGACGGGTAGGGGCGGCGGGGGCGGATCTACATACGGGACACGTTCCGCTCGTACACCAGCCGCAGCCCGATCAGCGTCAGCCACGGCTCGTGCTCGTCGATCACCGACGCCTCGCCGAGGACCATCGGCGCCAGCCCACCCGTAGCGATCACGGTCACGTCGTCCGGGTCCTCCGCCAGCTCCTTCGCCATCCGCGTCACCACGCCGTCGACCTGGCCCGCGAACCCGTAGATGATGCCCGCCTGCATCGCCTCGACCGTGTTCTTGCCGATCACGGCCCGGGGACGCGCCACCTCGATCTTCCGGAGCTGCGCCCCCTTCACCCCGAGCGCCTCGACGGAGATCTCGATCCCGGGCGCGATCACCCCGCCCACGTACTCCCCGCGCGCGGACACCGCGTCGAAGGTGGTCGCCGTACCGAAGTCGACGACGATCGCAGGGCCCCCGTACAGCTCGACGGCGGCGACCGCGTTGATGATGCGGTCCGCGCCGACCTCCTTGGGGTTGTCGGTGAGGATCGGTACGCCGGTCTTCACGCCGGGTTCGACCAGTACCGCCGGCACATCGCCGTAGTACCGCCGCGTCACCTCGCGCAGCTCGTGCAGCACCGAGGGCACGGTCGCGCAGATGGCGATGCCGTCGATGCCGTCGCCCAGCTCGTCGCCGAGGAGCGGGTGCATGCCCATGAGGCCCTGGAGGAGGACCGCCAGTTCGTCGGCCGTGCGGCGCGCGTCCGTGGAGATGCGCCAGTGCTCGACGATCTCGTCGCCGTCGAAGAGTCCGAGGACGGTGTGCGTGTTTCCTACGTCGATGGTCAGCAGCATGGCGTTACCTACTCCGCCGCTCGCAGGTCGAGACCGATGTCGAGGATCGGTGCGGAGTGGGTGAGGGCGCCGACCGCCAGGTAGTCGACGCCGGTGTCGGCGTACTCCTTGGCGTTCTTCAGGACCAGCCGGCCGGAGACCTCCAGCAACGCCCGCCCGGCGACGACCGCGACGGCCTCGTCGCACTCACCGGGGGTGAAGTTGTCCAGGAGGATCAGATCGGCGCCCGCGTCGACGACCTCGCGCAGCTGGTGCAGCGTGTCGACCTCGACCTCGATCGGTACGTCCGGGTAGGCGTCCCGTACGGCCTTGAAGGCCTGGGCGACGCCGCCGGCGGCCACCACGTGGTTGTCCTTGACGAGGGCCGCGTCCGACAGGGACATGCGGTGGTTGACGCCGCCGCCGCAGCGGACCGCGTACTTCTCCAGGGCACGCAGCCCGGGAGTCGTCTTGCGGGTGTCGCGGACCCGCGCCTTGGTGCCCTCCAGGACGTCCGCCCACGCGCGCGTGGCGGTCGCGATGCCGGACAGGCGGCACAGGAGGTTGAGGGCGCTGCGCTCGGCGGTCAGGAGGTCACGGGTGCGGGTCGTGACGCTGAGGAGCTTCTGGCCGGCCTCCACGCGGTCGCCGTCCTCGACGTGCCGCTCGACCTCGAACTCGTCGGTGCAGACCACGGAGACGACCGCCTCGGCGATCCGCAGACCGGCGACGACGCCTCCCTCGCGGGCGGTGAAGTCGGCGGTGGCGCGGGCGTCCTCGGGGATGGTCGCGACGGTCGTCACGTCCACGCCGTGGTCGAGGTCCTCCTGGATGGCGACGTTGGCGATGTCCTCGACCTCCAGCGGGTCGAGGCCTGCGTCGGCGAGGAGGGCGGCGAGCGCGGGGTCGAGGCCGCACTCCATGTACATGTCGTCTGCCGTGTCGGAGGCATCGCCGCAGGCGCAGCCGTCGCCGCAGCCGCCGCTCTGGGCGAGGGGAAGGTCGGGGGTGCTCACGTCTGTCACTGCTCCTGGGGACGGTGCCCCGGCTGGTGCTGCCGGGTCGGGGGGAAGTCTGCGGTGTCGGTGGTGTGTACGGCCAGCGTCCGGTCGGGATTCAGCCGTACGACGATGTGCCGGTGCCAGGTCGTGTCGTCGCGCTCGGCGTGGTCCTCGCGCCAGTGGCAGCCGCGGGTCTCCTCGCGCTGCCTGGCGGCGGTGACCAGAACGCGGGCCACGCACAGGAGGTTGGTGGCCTCCCAGGTGTCGACGCCCGGCTCGGAGGTCTTGCCGTGCTCGTCGAGCGCGTCGCGGGCCGCGGCGTGCAGCTGCTGGAGTGCCGTGGCGGCCGTGTCCAGGGAGGTGGCCGAGCGCAGTACGCCGGCGCCCTCCGTCATGATGCGCTGGATCGCGAAGCGGGCCTCGGGGGCGAGGAGCGGGTGCGCGGGCTTCTCGGGGTGCGGCACGGGGACGGGCACGCGCGCGTGGAGGCCGTTTCCGGCGTGGGCCGCGGTGATGTCGGCGACGATGCGCTCGGCGTAGACCAGGCCCTCCAGGAGGGAGTTGGAGGCGAGCCGGTTGGCGCCGTGGACACCGGTGCAGGCGACCTCTCCGCACGCGTACAGGCCGGGGACGGTCGTACGGCCCCGGGAGTCGGTGCGGACGCCGCCGGAGGCGTAGTGGGCGGCCGGGGCGACCGGGACGGGCTCGGTGACCGGGTCGATGCCGTGGGAGCGGCAGGAGGCGAGGATCGTCGGGAAGCGGTGCTCCCACATGTCGGCGCCGAAGTGCCGGGCGTCCAGGAACATGTGTTCGGCGCCCTGCTCCTGCATGCGGCGCATGATGCCCTTGGCGACGATGTCCCGGGGCGCGAGTTCGCCGAGTTCGTGCTGGCCGGTCATGAAACGCACGCCGTCGGCGTCGACGAGATGGGCGCCCTCACCGCGTACCGCCTCGGAGACGAGCGGCTGCTGGCCCTCGGCGTCGGTGCCCAGGAAGAGCACCGTGGGGTGGAACTGGACGAACTCCAGGTCGCTGACCTCGGCGCCCGCGCGCAACGCCAGGGCCACGCCGTCGCCGGTGGACACGGACGGGTTGGTGGTCGCCGAGAAGACCTGGCCCATGCCGCCGGTGGCGAGGACCACCGCGGGGGCGTGGACGGCCCCCACGCCGTCGTGCTGGCCCTCTCCCATGACGTGCAGGGTCACACCCGCCGTACGGCCGTCGGCGTCCGTCAGGAGGTCCAGGACGAGCGCGTTCTCAACCGTACGCATGCCTCGCGCGCGGACCGCTTCGACGAGTGCGCGGGAGATCTCCGCACCGGTCGCGTCGCCGCCCGCGTGCGCTATGCGGCGGCGGTGGTGGCCGCCCTCGCGGGTCAGTTCCAGTCCTCCTTCGGAGGACTCGTCGAAGTGGGCGCCGGTCTCGATGAGCCGCCGTACGGCGTCCGGGCCCTCCGTGACGAGGATCCGTACGGCCTCCTCGTCGCACAGGCCCGCGCCGGCCACCAGGGTGTCGTCCAGGTGCTGTTCGGGGGTGTCGCCCTCCCCCAGGGCCGCCGCGATGCCGCCCTGGGCCCAGCGGGTGGAGCCGTCGTCGAGGCGGGCCTTGGTGACGACGACCGTCTTGAGGCCGGCCGCGTCGCAGCGCAGGGCCGCGGTGAGGCCGGCGACCCCGGAGCCGACGACCACGACGTCCGCGGTCAGGGCCCAGCCGGGGGCCGGGGCGTGCAGCCGTATGCCGGTGGCGGTGCCGGCGCGGCTGCCGGCGGTGGGGCCTGTGGTGGTCACGAGGCGGCTCCGGGGGTTCCGAAAGTGAGCGGGATGTTGTCGATCAGCCGGGTCGTCCCGACCTTGGCTGCGACGGCGAGGACGGCTTCGCCCGTGAAGTCGTCCGGGATCTCGGTGAAGTCGGCGGGGTCGACCAGGGCGAGGTAGTCGAGGACCAGCGGCGGCTTGAGGCGGGCCGCGTCGTCCAGGAGCAGGCGGGCGGCGACCCGGACGGCGGTGGGACCGCCGCCGGGGACCTTCGCGACGGCGTGCGCGTCGGCGGCGGCGCGGGATTCGCCGATCGCGCTGAGGGCCTGGGCACGCGCGTGCGTGGCGGGCACTTCGCGGGCCCGCGCGCGCAGCGCCTCCTGGGCGGCGTGCCGGTCGCTGCCGGCGAACAGTGCCTGGGAGAGCGCGAGCGCCGTACGCCGTTCCTGAGCGGAGAGGTAGCGGTTGCGGCTGGACAGGGCCAGGCCGTCGGGTTCGCGGACGGTCGGTACGCCGACGATCTCCACGCCGAAGTTCAGGTCGCGGACCATGCGGCGGATCATCGCGAGCTGCTGGGCGTCCTTCTGCCCGAAGAAGGCCACGTCGGGGCGGGTGAGGTGGAGCAGCTTGCCCACGACGGTGAGCACGCCGTCGAAGTGCCCGGGGCGCGTGGCGCCTTCCAGTCGCTCTCCCATGGGGCCCGAACTGATCCGCACCTGGGGTTGGCCGCCCGGGTAGACCTCGTCCACGGAGGGGGCGAACACGGCGTCCGCGCCCGCCTGTTCGGCGAGTTCGACGTCGGCGTCGAGGGTGCGCGGGTAGCGGTCGAGGTCCTCGCCCTGGCCGAACTGGAGGGGGTTCACGAAGACGGTGACGACCACGAAGCCCTTGGGGCCGACGTGTTCCCGGGCGGTCCGGACCAGGGTGGCGTGGCCTTCGTGGAGGGCGCCCATGGTCATGACCACGGCGTTGTGTCCGGGCACGCCGATGTGTGCGCGCGCGTCCTCCAGGCCGTCGATGTCGGACAGGAGTCCCCAGAAACGGCTGCTCATCGGTCTCCCCCGTCGTTCTTGGGGCTCTCCGGACTCTCCGGGCCCGCGGGCGGGTTCGTGCCGCCCGCCAGTACCCCGAGGAGGTCCTCGGCCAGCTCCGGCTTGAGGAGGCCGTGTGCGAGGGCGCGGTCGGCGGTCGCGCGGGCCATCGCCAGATAGGCGGCGACACTCTGCGGGGAGTGCTTGCGCAATTCGGCGACGTGCGCGGCGACGGTGCCCGCGTCCCCGCGCGCAACGGGTCCGGTGAGCGCCGCGTCCCCGGAGCGCAGCGCGTTGTCCAGGGCGGCGCCCAGCAGCGGGCCGAGCATCCGGTTGGGGGATTCGACGCCGGCCGCGCGCAGCAGGTCCATGGACTCGGCGACCAGGGTCACCAGGTGGTTGGCGCCCAGGGCGAGGGCCGCGTGGTAGAGCGGGCGGCTCTCCTCGGCGATCCATTCGGGTTCGCCGCCCATCTCGATGACGAGGGCCTCGGCGGCCATCCGCAGCTCCGCGCGCGCGGTGACCCCGAAGGAGCACCCGGCGAGCCGCTGGACGTCCACGGGAGTGCCGGTGAACGTCATGGCGGGGTGCAGGGCCAGCGGCAGCGCGCCGGCCCGCAGGGCGGGGTCCAGGACCTGCACGCCGTACCGCCCGGAGGTGTGCACGAGCAGCTGTCCGGGCCGTACGGCGCCGGTCTCGGCGAGCCCCTCGACGAGCCCCGGCAGGGCGTCGTCCGGAACGGTCAGCAGGACGAGGTCGGCGCGCTCCATGACCTGGGCCGTCGACACGACGGGCACGTCCGGGAGCAGCAGCCCGGCCCGCCGGACGGAGGCGTCGGAGACCGCGGAGACGGCCACCGGACGGTGTCCGGCGAGTTGCAGGGACGCGGCCAGCGCAGGGCCCACGCGTCCGGCGCCGACCACGCCGACAGTGAGCCGCGCGGGGCGGTCCTTGGGGTCTGGCTGTTGGAATGTACTCACTCGACGACGGCCTTCCCGTTCCAGTCCGCTCGGGGTACCGGACGATGTACCGGACGATTTCTCGTCATGTTAACGCGATCGGTCCGGGAGGCGTCCGGTTGTCCACAGGCTGTGGGCACGCGCGAGCCGTCGGTGTACAGACCCCGCCGGGCGTACGGAAATCCGCGTGACCGCCCCGACCTGCGCGCGGCATGATCCGGAGCATGAGCGATAGGGCGGGGCAGGCCGGGCGACCGGACGAGGAACCCGGTGGCGAACACGTCGGCGGACACGGCAAGGACGAACGGCGGCTGCGGCGCCGGGCCGCGCTCCGGGGCGCCGAACGGGTCCTGGCCCGCCCGGGGTTCCTGGGGTCGATCGGGCAGCGGCTGGCGCTGCTCGACGAGGCGCGGGAGTCGTACGACCTGGACGAGCCGTCCGACATCTACGGCGGCGGGATCGTCGAGACCCTGGAGGAGCGGGTCGCCTGGCTGCTCGGCAAGGAGGCCGCGGCCTTCTTCCCCACCGGCACGATGGCCCAGCAGGTCGCCCTGCGCTGCTGGGCGGGCCGCACCGGCAGTCCCAGCGTGGCCCTGCACGCACTGGGCCACCCCGAGGTGCACGAGCGGAACGCGTTCGGCATGGTCAGCGGACTGCGCCCGCTCCGGGTGACGAGCGAGCCCCGGCTGCCGACGGCCGACGAGGTGCGCGACTTCGACGAGCCCTTCGGGACGCTGATGCTCGAACTGCCCCTCCGGGACGCCGGTTTCGTGCTGCCCACGTGGGAGGAGCTGTCCGCGGTCGTGGCGGCGGCGCGGGAACGCGACGCGGTGGTGCACTTCGACGGGGCCCGCCTGTGGGAGTCGACCACCCACTTCGGCCGCCCCCTGGACGAGATAGCGGGCCTCGCGGACAGCGTCTATGTGTCGCTCTACAAGTCCCTCGACGGCTTCGGCGGCGCCGTACTGGCCGGTCCCAGGACCCTCGTCGAGGAGGCGAAGGCCTGGCGGCACCGGTACGGCGGCGCGATCTTCCAGCAGTTCCCGACGGTCCTGTCGGCCCTCGTCGGCCTGGACCGCGAGCTGCCCCGCCTCCCGGAGTACGTGGCCCACGCGCGCGTGGTCGCCGCCGCGCTGCGCGAGGGCTTCGCGGCGGCCGGGGTGCCGTGGGCGCGCGTCCACCCGGAGGTGCCGCACACGAACGAGTTCCAGGTCTGGCTGCCGTACGACCACGAGGTCACCGCGGAGGCCGCGGTCCGGCAGGGCGAGGAGACGAAGACCCTCCTGTTCGCCAACGAATGGGCCCGCGGCGGCCCGGGGCTCGCGGTCACGGAGATGTTCGTCCGCGCCGCCGGTCTGGAGTGGACGGCGGACGACGTGAAGGCGGCGGTGACGGAGTTCGTGGCGCGGCTGTAGGAGGCCGTGGTGGCGGGCACGGAGGCGTTGTCAGTGGTGGGGTGCACGATGAGTGCATGAGCGTGAGCATCGACGTGTGCGGGCTGGGGCGGGAGCAGGTCGCCGTCGTGCCGTCGCCGCTGGCCGAGCTCGGCATGGCGCTGCACGCGCTGACCGAGCCGGGGCACCACCCCCGGCTTCAGGGCTGGGCGACGGGGGTGACCGCCCGGCTCGACCCGCATCTGGCCGACCGGATGTGCGATGCGGACTTCCTGTGGCGCTCCACGTTCTCGGACCTCTTCCTGCCGTACGCGGGACTGGGCGCGGGCACGGTCCCCGGCGGCACCCTCACCGCGGAACTCGACCAGCTGGACCGGCTGACGGACGAACAGTTCGTGGACGCGGGCCTGGAGTTCACCTGCGCGCTGCCGTACGACGAGCAGGGCGTCGGCGCGCTCGCCGACGCCGACGCGCGCGGGCGGGCCCTCGCCCTGGCCGCCTCCCGCGGACCCCGGCAGGTGCGGTTCACCAAGCGGCTGCTGGACGACCCGCCCCGGATCCGCACCTGGCTGCGGCAGCTGCTCGCGGACTGCGACGAGGCCTTCTTCGCCGAGACCTGGTCCCGGCTGCACCCCCAGCTCGCGGCGGACGCCCGCCACAAGACGGACCTCCTGCGGCACAAGGGCCTGCCGGACGCGCTGGCCTCGGTGTCGTCCGCGGTCACGCTCGACGAGGCCGCCGGCCGGATCACCGTCGACAAGCTGGGCAGCGGCCACACCACGGCCGCGGGCAGCCTCCTGCTCGTCCCGACGAGCCTGGGCTGGCCGCACCTGATGGTCCTGCACCGGTACGGCTGGCAGCCGGTCCTGCACTACCCGGCGGGCTCCCCCGAACTCGCCGCCCCGCCCTCGGTCGAGCAGCTCGGCCTGCGGATGACCGCGCTGTCCCACCCGGTGCGGATGCGGCTGTGCCGCCAGCTGGCCCGCAGCTCGTTCACGACCAGCGAGCTGGCGCGGACGCACGGCATGACGGCACCCGAGATATCCCGGCACCTCACCGTCCTGCGGAAGGCGGGCCTGACCACCACCCGCCGCCGCGGCCGGTACGTCCTGCACCAGCTGGACGTGACGATGGTGGCGCGACTGGGCAGCGACTTCCTGGAGGGCCTCCTCAGGTAGCCGGCCGGTTCCGGAAACCCGACGGGGTCAGCCGCCCCCGCCCGCCCGCACCAGCCCCGTCTCGTACGCGAGGACGACCACCTGCACGCGGTCCCGCAGCCCCAGCTTGGTCAGGATGCGGCCCACGTGCGTCTTCACGGTCGCCTCCGACAGCACCAGCCGGGCCGCGATCTCACCGTTCGACAGGCCCTGGGCGACCAGGATCATGACCTCGCGCTCTCGGTCGGTGAGCCGCTCCAGTTCCTTCTGCTTGGGCTGCTTTCCGGTGCTCGGCAGCATGGGCGCGAAGCGGTCGAGGAGCCGCCGGGTCGTCGAGGGCGCCACGACGGCGTCTCCGCTGTGCACGGAGCGGATCGCGGTGAGGAGCTCACCGGGCGGCACGTCCTTGAGCATGAAGCCGGACGCGCCGGCCTTGAGCCCGGAGAAGGCGTACTCGTCGAGGTCGAAGGTGGTCAGGATCAGCACCTTCGGCGGGTCCTCGCCCTGGCAGATGCGCCGGGTGGTCTCCACCCCGTCGAGCTTCGGCATGCGTACGTCCATCAGCACCACGTCGACCTCGGCCTCCCGCAGTACCTGGAGGGCCTCGACGCCGTCACCCGCCTCCGCCACGACCTCCATGTCCGGCTGGGCGTCGAGCACCATCCGGAACCCGGTGCGCAGCAGCACCTGGTCGTCGACGAGCATCACGCGGATCGGCATGGCGGGGTCCTCCGATAGATCGAACGTGCACTCTTATATCGAACGTGCACGTGTCAGTGAGCGGGTTTCAGCGGCAGCAGAGCGCTGATGCGGAAGCCGCCGCCCGGGCGCGGGCCCGCGTCCAGGGTGCCGCCCACCATGCCGACGCGCTCGCGCATGCCGATCAGGCCGTGTCCCTGCCCGTCGGGGCCGCCCTCTTCGTACAGCTCGTGCGGGGCGCCCTTGCCGTCGTCCTCGACCAGCAGGCCGAGACCGTCGTCGAAGTAGACCAGGCGCACGCTCGCTCCGGTGTTCGGGCCACCGTGCTTGCGGGTGTTGGTGAGCGCCTCCTGCACGATGCGGTACGCCGTCAGCTCCACGCCGCTGGGCAGCGGGCGCGGGGTGCCCTCGACCTTGAAGTCGACGGGCAGGCCCGCCGTACGGCACTGCTCGATCAGCTCGTCGAGCTGCTCCACGTCGGGCTGCGGAACGTACTCGCCGCTCTCCTGGTGCTCGCCGGTGCGCAGGACGCCGAGCAGCCGGCGCATCTCGGCGAGGGCCTGGCGGCCGGTGCCGGAGATGGTCTCCAATGCCTTCTTCGCCTGGTCGGGGGCGGAGTCGAGGACGTAGGCGGCGCCGTCGGCCTGGACCACCATCACGGAGACGTTGTGCGCGACGACGTCGTGCAGCTCACGGGCGATCCGGGCGCGCTCGGCGGCGACCGCCACCTTGGCCTGCGCCTCGCGCTCCCGCTCCAGACGGGCGGCGCGCTCCTCCAGCTGGGCGAAGTAGGCGCGGCGGGTGCGCAGCGAGTCGCCGAGCACCCAGGCCAGGGCGAACGGCACCGTCAGGAAGACCATCAGGGCGAGATTGCCCGCGGTGCTCGACTCCCTCTCCGGCCAGCGCAGCTGGGCCAGCGGGGCCGCGACCATGCCGCCGATCAGCGCGAACCGCGAGGCCCAGCGAGGCCCGCTCACGGCCACCGTGTAGACGATCACCAGCATGGCGAAGTTGGCGGGCAACGGCTCGACGTCCAGCGCCAGCTGCGCCAGCCCGACCACGGCGGCCAGCACCAGCATCCGTTCGGGCATGCGCCGGCGCAGGGCGATCACCAGGCACAGCAGGAGCATCACCAGGACGGTCGCCGCCGGCTCGTCGGCGCCCCGGGCCTCCTCCCGGGCGGCTCCGCCCAGCACGGAGATCCCGAACAGGAAGACGGCCCAGAAGCCGTCGACCCATGCCGGGTGTCTGCGGAGGAAGTCATAGACGCGTTGCACGTAACCCAGAGTAGGGATGCGTGATGCGTGCAGGGGTCAACCGGAGGATCGATCCGCAACGGCCCCGCGTACTCCCCAAGGTGGAGACCCCGTCCCCTCAGTGGCGGGGTCCCGGCGCCTAGCGTCTCTGATTGACTTAGTGATCCCCAGTGTTGCTCAGGGATGTGAGCCAATCGCATTCGTGCCCTGGTGCCGAACGGCGGGAGCCGTCAGCCCTCGTGGCACGCCCCTCCGGACGCTGGTCGGTGAGGTCTCGCGACCTCACCGCGGAGGGTGCCCGACGTCGCCTGGGCGCCGGGCGTGTGCGTAACATTCTGCCACGGGACCGCTACGGATCGCTCATCCGACTGGTTAGCCTGATCCCGTGGCAGCAGAGACGGCGGGCGGGACAGCGCGCGAGTGGCGTGGCTGGCGGGCCGCGGCACAGGAGTCGCTGTACGGGGACCAGGGGTTCTATCGCCGGCCCGAGGGCCCTGCCGGGCACTTCCGTACGTCCGTCCACGCGTCGCCGCTCTTCGCCGGTGCCGTGGCGCGGCTGCTGTGCCGGGTCGACGAGGCGCTGGGCCGCCCCGCGTCGCTCGGCTTCGTCGACATGGGCGCGGGCCGGGGCGAACTGGTCACCGGCGTCCTGGCGGCCCTGCCCCCGGAAGTGGCCGCCCGCGCGCGCGGGTACGCCGTCGAGCTCGCCGGCCGCCCCGCGGACCTCGATCACCGCGTCGAGTGGCTGGCCGAACCGCCCGGCGGCGTCACCGGCCTGCTGTTCGCCAACGAGTGGCTGGACAACGTGCCCGTGGAGGTGGCGGAGGTCGACCCCGCCGGCGTACCGCGCCTGGTTCTCGTACGACGGGACGGGACCGAGCGGCTCGGGGAGCCCGTCGCCGGTGCGGAGGCCCGGTGGCTGGCGCGGTGGTGGCCGCTGCCGCCGGAGCCGGGGCTGCGGGCCGAGATCGGGCTCCCCAGGGACACCGCCTGGGCCGCCGCGCGGGGCACCCTCGACCGGGGTCTCGCCGTCGCCGTCGACTACGCGCACACCGCCGGCACCCGGCCGCTCTTCGGGACGCTCACCGGCTTCCGGGCCGGCCGGGAGACGGCGCCCGTGCCGGACGGCTCGTGCGACCTGACCGCCCATGTGGCACTGGACGCCTGCGCGGGGCCGGGAGCCCGCCTGCTGACCCAGCGGGAGGCCCTGCACGCCCTCGGGGTGGCCGGGGGGCGTCCTGAGGTCGCCCTGGCGTCGACGGACCCGGTCGCCTACGTACGGGCCCTGGCGGGCGCGGGAGAGGCCGCCGAGCTGACGGCGAGGGGCGGACTCGGGGACTTCGGGTGGCTGATGGAACCGGCGGGAATCACCGACCCGCTCCTCTGAGGACCTGCCTTTCGGGCCTGTGCCCTATGTGCCTGTGCCCTATGTTGCCTCTGCCCTACTTGTCGATGTCCCCGACCACGAAGAACAGCGACCCCAGGATCGCCACCATGTCCGAGACCAGCGTCCCGGGCAGCAGTACCGCCAGCGCCTGGATGTTGTTGAACGACGCCGAGCGCAGCTTCAGCCGGTACGGGGTCTTCTCGCCCTTGCTGACGAGGTAGTAGCCGTTGATGCCGAGGGGGTTCTCGGTCCACGCGTACGTGTGCCCCTCGGGTGCCTTCAGGACCTTCGGCAGCCGCTGGTTGATCGGACCCGGCGGCAGTTCGGCGAGGCGGTCGAGGCAGGCGTCGGCCAGGTCGAGGGCGTTGTGCGTCTGCTCCAGGAGGCACTCGAAGCGGGCGAGACAGTCGCCCTCCTGCCGGGTCACCACCTTCAGGGTGTCCTGGAGCTCGCCGTACGCCAGATACGGCTCGTCGCGGCGCAGGTCGAAGTCCACGCCCGAGGCGCGCGCGATCGGCCCGCTCACGCCGTACGCGTGCACCGCCTCCGCCGAGAGCTCGCCCACACCGCGCGTGCGCCCCCGGAAGATCTCGTTGCCGAGCACCAGGTCGTCGAAGCGGTCCATGCGCGAGCGCAGGGACGCGACGGAGGCACGCGCGCGCGTGGTCCAGCCCGCCGGCAGGTCCTCCTTCAGGCCGCCGACGCGGTTGAACATGTAGTGCATGCGCCCGCCGGAGACCTCCTCCATGACGTGCTGGAGTTCCTCGCGCTCGGTGAAGGCGTAGAAGATCGGGGTGATCCCGCCCAGCTCCAGCGGGTACGAGCCCAGGAACATCAGGTGGTTGAGCACCCGGTTCAGCTCCGCGAGCAGGGTGCGCGTCCACACCGCGCGCGTGGGGACCTCCATGCCGAGCATCCGCTCCACGGCGAGGACCACGCCCAGCTCGTTCGAGAACGCCGACAGCCAGTCGTGCCGGTTGGCCAGCATGATGATCTGACGGTAGTCACGCGCCTCGAAGAGCTTCTCCGCGCCGCGGTGCATATAGCCGATCACCGGCTCCGCGTGCTGGATCCGCTCGCCGTCGAGCACCAGCCGCAGCCGCAGCACACCGTGCGTGGACGGGTGCTGGGGCCCGATGTTGAGCACCATGTCGGTGCTCTCCGCGGCGCCGCCGACCCCGATCACGGTCTCCGTGGGACCCGTCGTGAGACTCATGGACACAGTCTGTCGTACGTACGCTTGCGGCATGGAGACGGGGAGCCCGGAGTCCGCGGGCGAAACGCGAGGCGAACCGCACGGCGAACCGGTGTGGACCGGGCTGCCGCGGGACCTGCTGCGGATGCGCCGGCTGCTGCTGGTCGTCTGGCTGGTGCCGCTGACGCTCGGTACGGGGCTGCTGCTCAACCTGCTCGCGGGGCCCGCCTGGGCGGCCTTCGCGCTGCTGCCGCTCGGGCTGCTGCTGTGGGGCTGGCCGATGCTGGGCCGCAACTGGGCCTCCTGGCGGTACGCCGAGCGGGCCGACGACCTGCTGATCAGCAGGGGTGTGCTGTGGCGCGAGGAGACGATCGTGCCGTACGGGCGGATGCAGCTGGTCGAGGTGACGTCGGGGCCCGTCGCCCGGCACTTCGGGCTGGCGAGCGTGCAGCTGCACACGGCCGCCGCCGCGACCGACGCGCTCATCCCGGGCCTCGAACCGGCCGAGGCGGAACGGCTGCGGGACCGACTGACCGAGCTCGGCCAGGCCCGATCGGCGGGGCTGTGACGACCCCCGGTACCGAGACGGACGTACCCACGGAGGGCGGCAAGAAGCCGGTCTTCGAGCAGCGGCTGCATCCCGTCACCCCGCTCAGGCGCGCGTGGGCGCCGATCGCCGTGCTCATCGGGTGGGCCGTGCACGACCCCAACCAGGCGCAGCGGCAACTGACCCGGCTGACGACCACGACCCTGCTGCTCGGCCTCGTGCTGTGCCTCGTGGGCGGCGCCCTGTACGGCTTTCTGACCTGGTGGTTCACCCACTTCGCGGTGACCGACAGCGAACTGCGCATCCGTACCGGCCTGTTGTTCCGGCGCACCGCGCACATCCGGCTCGAACGCATCCAGGCGGTCGACATCACCCAGCCGCTGCTGGCCCGGGTCGTGGGCGTCGCCAAGCTCAAGCTCGACGTCGTGGGGACGGACAAGAAGGACGAGCTGGCCTACCTGGGCGAGGGGCACGCGCGTGCCCTGCGGGCCGAACTCCTCGCCCGCGCGGCCGGTTTCGCGCCCGAGACCGCGCACGAGGTGGGTGAGGCACCGGCCCGGCAGCTGCTGCACATCCCCGCGCGCGTGCTCGCCGTTTCCCTGGTGCTGACCGGCGCGACCTGGGGATCACTGGCCGCCGCCCTCGTCGTACCGCCGTTCCTCTGGTTCGCCACCCACAGCCTGTGGACAGTGCTCGCGACCGGCGTCCCCCTGCTCGGCGCGGCGGGCGCGAGCAGCGTGGGGCGGTTCATCAGCGAGTACGACTGGACGGTCGGCGAGTCCCCGGACGGGCTGCGCATCGACCACGGGCTCCTGGACCGTACGCACGAGACGGTGCCGCCGGGGCGCGTGCAGACCGTACGGATCGTGGAGCCGCTGCTGTGGCGGCGGCGCGGGTGGGTCCGGGTGGAGCTGGACGTGGCGGGCTCGTCGAACTCGGTGCTGGTGCCGGTGGCTCCGCGCGAGATAGCGGAGGCGGTGATAGGCCGGGTACTGCCCGGGGTGACCGTGCCCGCGTCGCTGTCACGTCCGCCGCGCCGGGCGGGCTGGTGCCTGCCGTTCTGGTGGCGCGGCTACGGCATCGCCGTCACCGACAGCGTCTTCGTCTCCCGGCACGGGCTGCTGCGCCGCAGCCTGGCCCTGGTCCCGCACGCGAAGGTGCAGAGCGTACGGCTGGAGCAGGGGCCCTGGGCGCGCTTCAAGGGCCTCGCGGACGTCCACGTGGACACGGGGGCCAACAAGACCGTCACAGCGGGCCTACGGGACGCCCAGGAGGCCGCGGAGCTGCTGCGGGGGCAGGCGGAGCGGTCCCGGACGGGACGACGGGACGCGCGCCCGGACCGGTGGATGGCATAACGGACGCGGCAGGGTGTGACCGGCCGTCAGGAAACCGCGCTCCGCAGCCCCTGCAAGTCGATCTGCTCGGTCTCGTCGTGGGCCGTCAGGTCGATCACCTGACCGACCCCGATCCCCCGGGACTCCTCGTCGGCGGGCTTGAACTGCGACTCGGCCTCCGCCTTGTGGAGCGCGAGCGCCTCCTGCCCGACGACGTCGGCGAGGTCCTCGTTCTGCACGGCCTCCAGCGCGGCGGACGCCGACTCCTTCTGCGTACCGAAGAAGTCGAACCCGCCCTCGGCGGTGGGCCTGCGCACCGGCGCGGTGGTCGGTACGACGGCCACCGCGGTCGGCACGGTGTAGTGCCCAAAACCGCGCACGGGCTTGGCCGGCTTGGCCTCGGGGGGAGTTGCGGCGGCGCGTGTGTGCCCACGGGCCGCCTCGGACTTCCCCTTCGCCTCGTCCTCCTGTGCGGCCTCCGCGTCGCCTGCACCGGGGCCGTCGGAGACGTCGGCGGCATCAGTGGTGCCGGCTATCTCCGCGGCGACCAGGGCCGGTTCGGCCTTCGCCAAAGCCTCGCCGTCGAACTTGGCCAGCGCCGCCCGCGCCCGCAGGAAGAGTGAGGAACCCGCCGGAGAGAAGATCGCCGACGTCACCGGGGTCTCTTCGGTCTCCGTGGACTCCGCGGCCTCGGCAGACTCCGCCGGCTCGGCGGTGTCCGGGGTCTCCGCCCCGACCGCGCCCAGCGCCGCCGACACTCCGGCCGCCGCCGCGTCCAGCGCGGCCGCGTCGGAATCCGCCGTGTCCGCCGTGTCCGTTGCGTCCGTTGCGGCGGCGGACTCGCCGGCCCCGGCGGGAAGCGCCCGCGCCGAGCCCGTGGCCGCAGCCGACTTCGCCCCCGCTCCCGTTTTCGCTTTCACGCCCGAGTCCGAGTCCGAGTCCGAGTCCGCGCCCTGGGCCGGCACCGCGGCCTCCAGCTCCAGCAGCCGTCGGCCCTCCAGCGCGCTGGCCCGCTCGGTCTCCGCCGTGGCGTACCGCCGCAACAGCGCCGCGTGTTCGTTGCGCAGCCCCTGGAGCTCGGTCCGCTTCGCGCGCAGCTTCTGTTCCAGCTTGCCGCGCAGTTCGCGGGACTCCTCCAGGTCGGTCTCCAGTTCGGCGACGCGCTCCTCGTACCGCCAGTCGTCGCTCGCACGCGCGCGCGTGAGGTCGGCGACCTGCTTGCCCGCCTCCGTGTCCCAGCGGCGCATGACGGCCGCACCCACGACCGCGATCGCCGCGGCGAACGCGGCGAGCATCCGGAGGACGCCGGTATCCGTGAACACCCATGGACCCAGGGAGCAGACGAGCGAGACGCCCGCGATCGCCGCAGGAGGCAGCAGCCTGTGCAGAGGGGGGGAATGGCGATGACGTCCACGTGGCATGGCCAGAAACTTACCGCGCGTAGGCGAATCTTGGTGCCCCGCCCGGTAAAAACACAGCGGTCCCCAACCCTTCACAGGGCTTACGGCCCAAGGCCAAGGGCCTCATGACGCCCCTGCCGCACACAGCTGGCCCGTCGACGGCCCGTCAACGATCCGTCAGCCGCCCGCTCAGCCACTCCAGCGATGCCGGGATCTCGCGCCGCCAGGTGTTGAAGTTGTGGCCGCCGCTCTCCAGGACGATCGTCGAGATCCTGGTCGGGGCCCTCTTCTTGACGAGGTCCACGAACCGCATCGTCGGCCCGTAGTTGGTCTCCCCGTGCCTGCTGGTGGTGACCAGGAGGGAGACGTCCGGCGGCGGCATGTGCTCGATGTACCACTCCAGGTCGGCGTGGCGCTTCAGCTTCCCGTCGCCCTGGAAAAGGTCTCCCGTGGTGGCGTCGACCGGTGCCCTGTAGTACGGCGACAGGCCCACCGCCGCCGTGTACGCGCGCGGATGGTGCATCGCGAGCTTCAGCGCGCAGTAGCCGCCCGTCGAGTCGCCGATGATGCCCCAGCTGCCGGGCCTCGAACCCACCCGGTAGTGGGCGGCGAGGGCCGCGGGCAGATCCTGGGCGAAGAACGTCTCCGTCTGCGGCCCGCCGGGCACGTCCACGCACTCGGTGTCCCGGGGCGGTGCCACGGTCGGCCGCAGCATCACCAGGATCATCGGCTGCGACCTGCCGTCCCTGACCAGCTCATGTGCGGTGTCCGGGAAGTCGAGCTTGGTGACGAGGGCCTTCGCGGTCCCCGGATAGCCGGTGAGTACGACGACCACCGGGAAGGTGCGCTCGGCGTACTGCTGCTGGAAGTACTCCGGCGGCAGATAGACGTACGCGGGAGAGGTGATGCCTGTCTTCTTGCCGACGACGCCGATCTTCTGGATCTGGCCGCCGACCCTGGGCAGGTGTCCGCCCGGCACGTCCACCGACTGGGTGGAGATCGTCCGGACGCCGCCCCGTGCGCCGGCGGTCTGGTCGACGACCACGCCCTGGTCGGTCTCCTTGCCCAGGAGGTCGGCCCAGGACGCGTAGAAGCCGAAGCTCTGGTTGGCGACGAGACCGACCGAGGCGAACACCATGACCTGGGTGGCCAGGAGCAGCACCGCCCGGCCGCTGACGGCCCGCCAGGTGCGGTGCGCCAGCCGGGGCCAGAACACGATCGTGCCGATGAACAGCAGGGTGGCGGCCAGGATCGCCAGCGCCAGCACTGTCTTGCTCGTGAGACCCATGACTGCTGTTGCCCACTCTCTCCGCCGGCGGCGGCCGCTTCCTGCACGTTCCTTCACTGCGGCTTGCCCCGGGCTTTGGGTGCCCTTTGGTACAGCTTTCCGTGGGCGAGTGAACCTCCTCCCCCGAGACACCGTCCTAGAGGGCGCAATGTCGCCGGATGCCGGATTGGCTCCGGATTCCAGGTCTCTCGCGGAACTACGGGATGCGATGTCTGTCAGGCTAGATGCGGAAATGTCGGTCGAGGTTCCGGGACGATCACACCGAGTGCGGCGCGTACTGCGCGGTCCGCGCCCCGAGGCCGTCCCCGCGGTGGTCGCCCGGGCCTGTGCGCTCGTGGGCCTGGTCGACATCGCCGCGGGCGTCTTCCCACGCTTCCGGCACAGCCGTATGCACGCGATCGCGGAGGTGCTGCCGGGCGCGCTCGGCCCGTTCGCCGCCGCGCTCTCGCTCAGCACCGGCGTCCTCCTGCTGCTCCTCGCGCACGGCCTCAGGCGCCGCAAGCGCCGGGCCTGGCGCGCCGCCGTGGCCCTGCTGCCGGCCGGCGCCGTGGCCCAGTTCGCCTACCGGCACTCCCTCGTCGGGCTCGTCATCTCCGTACTCCTGCTGGTGGTGCTGCTGCGTCATCGCACCGAGTTCGAGGCCCTGCCCGACCCGCGCAGCCGCTGGCGCGCACTCACCAACTTCGTGCTGATGAGCGCCGGTTCACTCGCGCTCGGGCTGGTCATCGTGAGCGCCCACGGCGACCGCATGTACGGCGACCCGAGCCTCGCCGACCGCATCACCCACGTGCTGTACGGCCTGTTCGGCTTCGAGGGCCCCGTCGACTACGACGGGCCCACCTCCTGGACGGTCGGCTTCTCGCTCGGCGCCCTGGGCCTGCTCACCGCCCTCACCACCATCTACTTCGCCTTCCGCCCCGAACACCCGGCCGCACACCTCACCCAGGAGGACGAGGACCGGCTGCGCGTCCTCCTCGACAAGCACGGCCGCCGCGACTCCCTCGGCCACTTCGCGTTGCGCCGCGACAAGGCGGTCGTCTTCTCCCCCAGCGGGAAAGCCGCCGTCACCTACCGCGTCGTCTCCGGCGTGATGCTCGCGAGCGGCGACCCGATCGGCGACGTGGAGGCCTGGCCGGGCGCCATCGAACGCTTCATGGACGAGGCCAAGGCCCATTCCTGGACCCCCGCGGTCATGGGCTGCTCGGAGACGGGCGGCGAGGTCTGGACTCGCGAGACCGGCCTCGACGCCCTCGAACTGGGAGACGAGGCGGTGGTGGACGTCGCGGATTTCTCCCTCTCCGGGCGCGCGATGCGCAACGTGCGCCAGATGGTCAAGCGCATCGAACGCGCGGGCTACGAAACCCGGGTACGACGCGTCCGTGACCTCGGGGAGAACGAGCTGGAGCGGATCAGGCTCGCCGCGGAGGACTGGCGCGGGACCGACACCGAGCGCGGCTTCTCCATGGCGCTGGGCCGCATCGGCGACCCCGACGACGGCGACTGCCTGATCGCCACCGCCCACAAGGCCGACGACCGGCCCGGCCCGTACGGCGACCTGAAGGCGATCCTGCACTTCGTGCCGTGGGGCCCGGACGGCGTCTCCCTCGACCTGATGCGGCGCGACCGCTCGGCCGACCCCGGCATGAACGAACTGCTCATCGTGGCCGCCCTGGAGGCCGCTCCCCGCCTCGGCGTCGCCCGTGTCTCGCTCAACTTCGCCATGTTCCGCTCGGCACTGGCCCGCGGCGAGAAGATCGGCGCGGGGCCGGTACTGCGGGCCTGGCGGGGCCTGCTGGTGTTCCTGTCCCGCTGGTTCCAGATCGAGTCCCTGTACAAGTTCAACGCCAAGTTCCGCCCCCGCTGGGAGCCCCGCTTCGTCGTCTACCGCACCTCCAGCGACCTCCCCCGCATCGGCCTCGCCGCGATGCAGGCCGAGGGCTTCGTCACCCTGGCCCTCCCCCGCCTCCTACGCCGCCGCACATCGACCCGCCGCCCCTGCGCCCACGGAACGGCAGACAGAGGCACGGTACGCGCGGCGTGACCCCGCACCAGAGACAGGCCCGAGCGGCGCCCCGCCCCCTCCCAGCCCAGGGGCAGCCGCTCGGGCCACGGGCCGACGAATGCCTCCACCCGGGCCGGGGCCACTTCCCACCCGGGCCAAGGTCGTCTTGCGCCTGAGCCAGGGTCGCCTTCCACCCGGGCCGAGGCCACATCCCGACCGAGCCAAGGTCGCCTTCCGACCGAACCGAGGTCACATGTCGACCGAACCGAGGCTGTATTGGACCGAGCCGAGAATGCTTTTCGACCGAGCCGATCAACGGACCGAGACGGGCGGGTGGGTGGGAAACAAAGGCCCAAGCCACACCGCACCCGCACCAAAGAACCCGCCCAACCGCCGGGGGCCTACGCTGAACGCATGAACAACCACAGCGGACGCGGCCGCGTCGCCGGCCTCCCGGCCTGGGACCGCTGCGCGGTCATGGGCGTCGTGAACGTGACCCCGGACTCCTTCTCCGACGGTGGCCGCTGGTTCGACACGACCATCGCCGTCAAGCACGGCCTCGACCTGGTCACCGAGGGCGCCGACCTGGTCGACGTCGGCGGCGAGTCCACCCGCCCCGGCGCCGCCCGCGTCGACGAGGCCGAGGAACTCAAGCGCGTCGTCCCCGTGGTCCGCGGCCTCGCCTCCGAGGGCGTCACCGTCTCCGTCGACACCATGCGCGCCTCGGTCGCCGAGCAAGCACTGGCAGCCGGCGCCGTCCTCGTCAACGACGTCAGCGGCGGCCTCGCCGACCCCGCGATGATCCCGGTCGTCGCGGACGCCGGCGCCCCCTTCGTCGTCATGCACTGGCGCGGCTTCCTGGAGGGCGGCAACATCAAGGGCGTGTACACGGACGTCGTCTCCGAGGTCGTCGACGAACTGCACGCGCGCGTGGACGCCGTTCTGGCCGGCGGCATCGCCCCCGACCGGATCGTCGTCGACCCGGGCCTCGGCTTCTCCAAGGAGGCCGGTCACGACCTGACCCTCCTGGCCCACCTCGACCGCCTGCACGGCCTGGGCCACCCCCTGCTGGTCGCCGCGTCCCGTAAACGGTTCCTGGGCCGCGTACTGGCCGGTCCCGAGGGGGCCCCACCACCCGCGCGGGAGCGCGACGCAGCCACCGCCGCCGTCTCCGCGCTCGCCGCCCACCAGGGCGCCTGGGCGGTCCGCGTCCACGAGGTCCGCGCCACCGCCGACGCCGTACGGGTCGCCCGCGCGGTCGAGGAAGCCCGCGGCGCCGAAGCCGTCCGCAACGCAGAGGGAGCCCGGTGAGCGCGCCCCACACCGACGTCGAGCAGGTCGAACTCGCCAACACCGCCTTCTACGAGGCGCTGGAACAGGGCGACTTCGACGGAGTGTCCGCACTCTGGCTCACCCCCGCCGACCTGGGCGTCGACGAGGAGTACCACGACCCGGCGGACTCCGGCGTGGTCTCCTGCGTGCACCCGGGCTGGCCGGTGCTGACAGGACGCGGCGAGGTGCTCCGCTCGTACGCGCTTATCATGGCGAACACCGAGTACATCCAGTTCTTCCTCACCGACGTGCATGTCTCCGTCACCGGCGACACCGCCCTGGTGACCTGCACCGAGAACATCCTCAGCGGCGGCCCGGCCCCCGAGGACAGCGACGAGCTGGGGCCGCTGGTCGGCCAGCTGGTCGTCGCCACCAATGTGTTCCGCCGCACGTCCGCCGGCTGGAAGCTCTGGTCGCACCACGCGTCCCCGGTCCTGGCCGAGACCGAAGACGACGAGCCCGAGGCCGACGACACACCCTCCTGAGCCGTACGTGGTTGGAATCATGGACGCTGGGTAGGCGCGGCTACCCAGCCCGTGATCAGCGGTGTTCCCACGGGGAAACTCTCGGTGAACCCTTCTGACCACCACCTGGACGGGGCCTTCGCGGAGCGGGCACTGTCAGTGCCCGCAGGTAGATTCGAGAGTGGCTGCCCGGTCGACCGCACCCGGTCCGAAGCGGCCGTCAACGACGATTGCAGGAGTGATTCGCGTGGATCGTGTCGCGCTGCGCGGCCTCAGGGCCCGTGGTCACCACGGTGTGTTCCCGCAGGAGCGGGAAGAGGGCCAGACCTTCGTCGTGGACCTGTCGCTGGGCCTGGACACCCGTCCGGCCGCGGCCGACGACGACCTGGCGAAGACCGTGCACTACGGCATCGTGGCGGAGGAGGTCGTGGCCGTCGTCGAGGGCGAGCCCGTGGACCTCATCGAGACGCTCGCCGAGCGCATCGCCCAGGTCTGCCTCAAGCACCAGGGGGTCCAGGAGGTCGAGGTGTGCGTCCACAAACCGGGCGCGCCGATCACGGTGCCCTTCGACGACGTGACCATCACCATCACCCGGAGCCGAGTATGACCGCCTCGTTCACCGAGAGTCACAGCGACCCGACCGTCCAGCCGGTGCCGGCCTCCGTCGTCCAGCAGGTCGACGCGGCCGACACGACCCTGCACAACCCGAAGCGGGCCGTCATCTCCCTCGGCTCGAACCTCGGCAACCGCCTGGAGACCCTCCAGGGGGCCATCGACGCCCTGGAGGACACCCCGGGCGTCCGCGTCAAAGCGGTCTCCCCGGTGTACGAGACGGAGCCGTGGGGCGTGCCCGCGGGCAGCCAGCCGTCGTACTTCAACGCGGTGGTCGTCCTGAAGACGACGCTTCCGCCGTCCTCGCTCCTGGAGCGGGCCCACGCGGTCGAGGAGGCCTTCCACCGCGTCCGGGAGGAACGCTGGGCCCCGCGCACGATCGACGTCGACATCGTCGCGTACGCCGACGAGATCTCCGACGACCCGGTCCTCACCCTCCCCCACCCGCGCGCCCACGAGCGGGCCTTCGTCCTCGCCCCCTGGCACGACGTGGACCCCGAGGCCCAGCTGCCCGGCCGCGGCCCGGTGACCGCGCTCCTGGAGACCGTCGCCCTGGACGGTGTCGAACCCCGCGCCGACCTGGAACTCCGGCTGCCGGAATAGCCGTTAAGGTCATGACGACCACAGGTCGATCGGCCGGTCCGGGGAGCTGAAGGGGCATTGTGAGAGAGCTGCGCGTCAAGTTGCTGGCCGGCATGTTCGGTGTGGCCGGAGTGCTCTCCTGGGCGGGCGCCCGGCTGTGGAACTCGGTGGGGACACTCCCCAGCGTCCCGCTGGCCGCCCCCGTTGTCCTCGCCCTGATCGCCGCGGTCCTGCTGGCCACGGCGCTCTCCCTGCGCGCCCGCCTCAACGCCCAGCGCGACCGGCGCCCCGGTGCCAAGGGCGTCGATCCCCTGATGGCCGCCCGCGCGGTCGTCTTCGGCCAGGCCAGCGCCCTGGTGGCCGCCCTCGTCGCCGGGATGTACGGCGGCACGGGCGTCTTCCTCCTGGAGTCCCTGGACATCCCCGCCCGCCGCGACCAGGCCATCTACGCCGGCTTCTCGGTCCTCGCAGGCATCGCCGTCATCGCCGCGGCCTTCTTCCTGGAACGCGTCTGCAAACTCCCGGAGGACGACGACAACAACGCCGGAACAGCACCGGCCTCGTAAAGCGCGCCCGCCCCAAAGGGGCGCGGGGAACTGCGCGACCAGCCACAACGGACCCGCAGACGAAGAACCGACTACATCACCGCGCCATGATCAAACTCATCGCCTCGTTACGAGTGGCCGGATCCCGCAACTGCCCCCGCACCGCCGACGTGATCGTCTTCGCACCCGGCTTCCGCACACCCCGCATCGACATGCACATGTGCTCGCACTGGATGACGACGATCACCCCGCGCGGCTCCAGGATCTCCATCAGGGAGTCGGCGATCTGCGTGGTGAGCCGTTCCTGCACCTGCGGACGGCGGGCGTAGACGTCCACCAGCCGGGCCAGCTTCGACAACCCGGTGATCTTGCCGTCGACAGACGGGATGTAGCCGACGTGGGCGACCCCGACGAACGGCACCAGATGGTGCTCACAGGAACTGAGCACCTCGATGTCCTTCACCAGCACCATCTCGTCGTGCCCCAGGTCGAACGTGGTCGTCAGCACGTCCTCGGGCTTCTGCCACAGCCCCGCGAATATCTCCCGGTACGCCCGCGCCACCCGCCCCGGTGTCTCCCGCAGGCCCTCCCGGTCCGGGTCCTCGCCGACCGCGATCAGCAGCTCCCGTACGGCGTTCTCAGCTCGTTTCTCGTCAAAGACACCGATCGTGCCCTCGCCGTCCAGCGTCACGGGGTCGGTCATCTGGTGCCTCGTTCCTGTCCCTGTCACGCGTGTGGACACGCGTCGCGCGTGCGGACATACCGAAATGCCGCGCCCCCCAGGCTAGAACCTGGGGGGCGCGGCATCCATTCCGGGCCCACTGAGCGGGAGGAGGCAGGAGAGCCGGGATCAGCTCTCGGTGCGGTCCTCCGTCACCGGCTCCGTCGCGGGGACGGACTCGGTGGCACCGGCCTTGGTGGTGATCGCCGGCGCCGAACCGTTCGCACCGTTCGTCAGCGACAGCTCCTTGGGGGAGAGCACCGGCGGGCGGGTGGACGGCGTACGGCGGGAGGATCCGGTCCACGCGGGGCGGGCCGGGCGCTTGATGATGGGAGCGAAGACCTCGGCGATCTGCTCCTTGCTCAGCGTCTCCTTCTCCAGCAGCTCGAGCACCAGGGCGTCGAGGACGTCGCGGTTCTCGACCAGGATCTCCCAGGCCTCGTTGTGCGCGTTCTCGATGAGCTTCTTGACCTCTTCGTCGACCAGCGCGGCGACCTCTTCCGAGTAGTCGCGCGGGTGACCCATCTCACGGCCGAGGAACGGTTCGGTGTTGTCGCCACCGAACTTGATCGCGCCGAGCCGCTCGGTCATGCCGTACTGCGTGACCATCGCGCGGGCCGTTGCGGTGGCCTTCTCGATGTCGTTCGCAGCGCCCGTGGTCGGGTCGTGGAAGACGAGCTCCTCGGCCGCGCGCCCGCCCAGCATGTACGCAAGCTGGTCGAGCATCTCGTTGCGGGTCGTGGAGTACCTGTCCTCGTCCGGCAGGACCATCGTGTAGCCCAGAGCACGGCCCCTCGAAAGGATCGTGATCTTGTGGACGGGGTCGGAGTTCGGAGATGCCGCCGCAACCAGGGCGTGACCGCCCTCGTGGTACGCGGTGATCTTCTTCTCCTTGTCCGACATGATCCGGGTCCGCTTCTGCGGGCCCGCGACCACACGGTCGATCGCCTCGTCCAGCATGTTGTTGTCGATCAGCTTCAGGTTGCCGCGCGCGGTGAGCAGCGCGGCTTCGTTCAGCACGTTCGACAGGTCGGCGCCGGTGAAGCCCGGCGTACGACGCGCAACCGCGGACAGGTCGACGTCCGGAGCGACCGGCTTGCCCTTCTGGTGAACCTTGAGGATCTCCAGGCGGCCGATCATGTCCGGGCGGTCGACCGCGATCTGGCGGTCGAAGCGGCCGGGACGCAGAAGGGCCGGGTCGAGGATGTCGGGCCGGTTCGTGGCAGCGATCAGAATGACGCCGCCCTTCACGTCGAAGCCGTCCATCTCGACGAGCAACTGGTTCAGCGTCTGCTCGCGCTCGTCGTGACCGCCGCCCATACCGGCACCACGGTGCCGGCCGACCGCGTCGATCTCGTCGACGAAGACGATCGCCGGGGCGTTCGCCTTGGCCTGCTCGAAGAGGTCACGGACCCGGGAGGCACCGACACCGACGAACATCTCGACGAAGTCGGAACCCGAGATCGAGTAGAAGGGAACGCCCGCCTCACCCGCGACAGCACGCGCGAGCAGCGTCTTACCCGTACCGGGAGGCCCGTAGAGGAGCACACCCTTGGGGATCTTGGCGCCGACGGCCTGGAACTTGGCCGGTTCCTGGAGGAACTCCTTGATCTCGTGGAGCTCCTCGACGGCCTCGTCCGAGCCCGCGACGTCCGCGAACGTCGTCTTCGGGGTGTCCTTGGTGATGAGCTTGGCCTTGGACTTCCCGAATTGCATGACTCGGGAGCCGCCGCCCTGCATCTGGTTCATCAGGAACAGGAACACGACGACGATGAGGACGAAGGGGAGCAGCGACAGCAGAATGCTCACGAATGCGTTCTGCTTGGTCGGAGAGACCGTGTAGCCGTCCGGAATCTGCTTGTTCTGGTATTTGTCCTGGAGAGTGTTCGCCAGGTTGACGCCCTGGTCGCCGATGTAGCTCGCCTGGATCTTCGAGCTGCCCTCGACCTTTTGGCCGTCCTTGAGCTGAGCCTTGATCACCTGCTCGTCGCCGGTGGTGATCTTGACTTGCTCGACCTTGTTGTCATTGATCGCCTGGACGACCTGGCCTGTGTCCACTGTCTTGTAGCCGCCGGACGAGCCGACGACCTGCATCAACACGACCACGGCAAGGACGGCCAGCACGATCCACATGACCGGCCCACGGAAGTATCGCTTCACGTCCATCCATACGGAGCGGTGTCGCCCCGTCCCTCCTGCCATAGTGAGTTTGATAAAGACTGTTCTAAAGACTGTGCTTCGGACGGTACCCCAGCATTGTCACCCGAAGCCGCACGGGTGGGTCGGCAATCCCGTCCACGAATGCTCCAACGGCGCGGAACCCTCCAGGGTTCCCGAACGTCCCACAGGACTGGCCCTTTGGCTCAGCAGCCTCGGGACCCAGTGCCGTGTCAGCCGCCGTAGACGTGCGGCGCGAGCGTACCGACGAACGGAAGGTTGCGGTACTTCTCCGCGTAGTCGAGGCCGTACCCGATCACGAACTCGTTCGGGATGTCGAAGCCGACCCACTCCACGTCGATGGCGACCTTCGCGGCCTCCGGCTTGCGCAGCAGGGTGCAGATCTTCAGCGACTCGGGCTCACGGGAGCCGAGGTTGGAGATCAGCCACGACAGGGTCAGGCCGGAGTCGATGATGTCCTCGACGATGAGGACGTGCTTGCCCTTGATGTCGGTGTCGAGGTCCTTGAGGATCCGCACCACACCGGAGGACTGGGTGCCCGCGCCGTACGACGACACGGCCATCCAGTCCATGGTGAGGGGGGTGGACAGCGCCCGGGCCAGGTCGGCCATGACCATCACCGCGCCCTTGAGGACACCGACGATCAGCAGGTCCTTGCCCGCGTACTCCGCGTCGATCTTCGCGGCCAGTTCGACCAGCTTCGCGTCGATCTCTTCCTTGGTGATGAGCACCGACTTGAGGTCGGCACCCATGTCTTTCGCGTCCACCCGCATCACTTTCGGTCGTCCCACCGGTCGCTCGGACCGCCCTCGACCACGTGAGCGGTCCTGCGAAGGCCGCGTACGCGGTTTCGCCGGTGGGTCCGGATTCAGCCTTGCCGAATCACCAGTCTGCCACCCTGCCGCTGGGCGACGACCCGACCGGGGAGATTGATGGCCCCCTGACCCCGCCAGCCGGTGATCAGCCGGTCGACCTCCTCGATGTGGCGGGCGAACAGCGAACCGGCCGGAGCGCCCGCCTCGATGGCGGCGCGGCGCAGGATGCGGCGGCGTACGGCGGGCGGCAGGGCGTACAGCTTGGCGCACTCCAGAAGGCCCGCGGCATCCCGTACGGACGCCTCGGCCTGGCGGGCCCAGGTGTCGAGGGCGTCGGCGTCGTCGCGGGAGAGCTGAGCCGTGCGGGCCAGGGCCTCCACCACGCCCTTGCCGAGGGCCTTCTCCAGGGCGGGCAGCCCCTCGTGGCGCAGCCGGGACCGGGTGTACGCCGGGTCGGCGTTGTGCGGGTCGTCCCAGACCGGGAGGGACTGGACCATGCACGCCTTGCGGGCGGTCTGGCGGTCGAGCTGGAGGAAGGGCCGGCGGTAACGGCCGGGGGCCCCCGGACCCCCGGAAACAGCGGCCATGCCCGACAGGGAGCGGATGCCGGAGCCACGGGCGAGGCCCAGCAGTACGGTCTCGGCCTGGTCGTCGCGGGTGTGGCCGAGGAGGACCGCGGTGGCGCCGTGGCGCTCGGCGACGGCGTCCAGGGCGGAGTACCGCGCGTCGCGGGCGGCGGCCTCGGGGCCGCCCTCACGGCCGACGGTGACGGCGACCGACTCGACCGGGGCGAGGCCGAGTTCGGTCAGGCGCAGGACGACCTCGTCGGCGCGGAGGTCGGAGCCGGGCTGGAGACCGTGGTCGATGGTGACGCCGCCGGCGCGCAGACCGAGCTTGGGCGCTTCGAAGGCGAGGGCGGAGGCGAGCGCCATGGAGTCGGCGCCGCCCGAGCACGCGACGAGGACGAGCGGGGACGACCCGCCCGGCGTGGCGGGGCCGGGGAGGAGGGCGGCAGGCGAGGTGTGCCCGCTGAGGATGTCGTGGAGGGCGCGGCGAACCGCCAGGCGTATCGCCGCGACCGCAGGATGGGGACCCATGTCCGGTTCCCTTCATGAAGTTTTCGGGGGGTGTGAACCCGAGTCCGGTCACTCAGAGTGTGTAGATGGTGACAGAAACAGGCCGTTCCCCGAGCATTGCACGCCTACCCATGCCCCACGGTCCCTCGGACGGGTGATTGAAGGGGCGTTTGCCTGCCGTCGGCCGGTTTCGCTTCACCACAAACCCCAAGGGCTCACGATTCCGGCTTGCGGTGCACCCTCGCGACCCAGTCCGCCGGTGTGGCGATCTCCGCCTTCGTCGGGAGGGTGTTCGGAGAGGTCCACACGCGGTTGAAGCCGTCCATGCCCACCTGGCCGACGACGGCGCTGACGAACCGTTCGCCGTCCCGGTACTGCCTGAGTTTGGCATCCAGACCGAGGAGCTTGCGCAGGGCGAGGTCCAGCCGGGAGGCCCCCTTGGCCCGCCGCTGCTGGAATTTCTCCCGGATCTCGGCCACGGAGGGCACCACCGCGGGGCCCACTCCGTCCATCACGAAGTCGGCATGTCCCTCAAGGAGGGACATGACCGCGGTGAGCCGGCCGAGGATCTCCCGCTGGGCCGGCGTCTGCACCAGCTCCACCAGAGACCGCCCGCCGTCGTCCTCCTCGCCCTCCGGCCTGCCGCCCGCGAGGGACTGCGCTGCCTCCCTGATGCGCTCCAGGAACGTCATGGGGTCGACGTCGGTCTCCCCCAAGAACGACTGGATTTCGCCCTCCAGGTGGTCACGCAGCCACGGCACACCCGTGAACTGGGTGCGGTGCGTCTCCTCGTGCAGACACACCCAGAGCCTGAAGTCGTGGGGCTGTACGTCGAGTTCGCGCTCCACGTGCACGATGTTCGGCGCGACGAGAAGCAGCCTGCCGCCGCCGTTCGCGCCCGCCGGCAGTTCGCGGGTGGCCGGGGCGAAGGTCTCGTACTGGCCGAGCACCCGGGACGACAGGAACGACAGGAGCATCCCCAGCTCGACGCCGGTCACCTTGCCGCCGACCGCGCCCAGTACGGCCCCGCCCGGTGTACTCCCCCGCCGCTCCTGCATCTTGTCGAGCAGCGGCCTGAGCACCTCCCGGAACCCCGCGACGTTCGCCCGCACCCAGCCTGGGCGGTCGACGACGAGTACGGGGGTGTCGTGGACGGCGTCGGTTCCCATCCGGGTGAAGCCCCGGACGTGTTCTTCAGAGGCCTTCGCATGTCGGCGCAGCTCCGCGACGATGGCCCGGGCCTCGTCGCGGCTCACCTCGGGACCCGGCCGAACAAGCCGGGTCGCGGTCGCCACCGCGAGATTCCAGTCGACCATCCCAGCAGATGCAGCACCACCGATGCTCGTCATGCGTCAACCGTACGTGAGGGGGCCCTCCGGGGGCAGGGCGACGAGGTCGGCAGGGGCCGAGGCTTGTTGGGCCGGCACCCCACAGCGGTGCTGACCGGTCCCTGCCCACAGCGGGTGCGGAAACGCGCCCCATTGGGGCGCGGGGCTGTGTCGATTTGCGGCTCCGCCGCGCGGGCGCGACCAGCCCCCACCGGCCCGCAGACAAAGAACCGCGTCTCCCGCGGAGCGCTCAGCAGCCGCAGGCCGCCAGTGCCGTTGCCGTGCGGTCCAGGGCCGCCTGGGCCTGGGTCGGGCTGGTCGTGTTCGCTGCCAGGAAGGCGAAGGCCAGGAGACGGCCGTCGCGGTCGACGACCGTGCCCGCGAGGGCGTTCACGCCGGTCAGGGTGCCCGTCTTGGCCCGTACGACGCCTGCCGCGCCGTCCGTGTAGCGGGTGCTCAGGGTGCCCGTGAAGCCTGCCACCGGGAGGCCTGTGAGGGCCGGGCGGAGTTCGGGGCGGGACGGGTCGCCGGCCTTGGCCAGGAGGGACGTGAGGAGGGCCGGGGTGAGCCGGTCGGCGCGGTTCAGGCCGCTGCCGTCCGCGAACCGGGCGCCGGACATGGGCAGTTCGAGCTTCTTGAGCTGCGCGTGGATCGCTTTGGCACCGCCCGCGAAGTCGGGCCGGATGTCCGTCGCGAGCGCGGTCTGGCGGGCCAGGGCCTCCGCGAGGTCGTTGTCGCTGTTGGTCAGCATGCGCTCGACCAGGTCCGAGAGCGGCGGCGAGGAGACCTTCGCCAGGGTGGTCGCGCGGCCCGTGGCCTTGGACGGGCCGGGGGAGGTCGTCTTGATGCCGTGCTTCGCCAGCAGGACGGCGAACGTGCGGGTCGCGTCCGCCGCCGGGTCGGTGACGCGCGGGGCCGGTCCGCTCGACGAGCCGTCCGTGCGGGCCTCGTCGGCCATCAGGGCGCTGACCGGGGCGAGGTTGTCGTTGACCCCGATCGGGTGGAGTTCCTTGCCGGCGTAGAGCGTGGTGTCGTACGAGAGCGTCACCTGGCGCACGCCGCGCTTCTTCAGGGCGGCGGCCGTCGAGTCGGCCAGGGTGCGCAGGCTCGCCCAGCCCGCCGGGTCCGTACGGGCCGTCAGGGTGGGGTCGCCGCCGCCGACCAGGACGAGTTCGTTCGTGTCGGACTCCAGGGCGGCCCGGGTGGTGAGGCGGTGGTCGGCGCCCATCGCGGAGAGCGCGGCGACGGCCGTGGCGATCTTCGTGGTGGAGGCCGGGACGAGCGCCTCGCCGGCCCCCAGGCCGTACAGGCGCTTCCCGGTGGCCACGTCGACGACGGCGGCCGTCCGGTGGGTGCCGAGGGCCGGGTTCCTCAGGAGCGGCTCCAGAACGGCCTCCAGGGCCTTTCCGGCCGGTGGCGCCTTCAGGGTGCCGGTGGCGCCGCCGAGGCCGGCCAGCACGGAGGGGGCGCTCGGTGCGGGGGCGGGCGCCCCGGCCGACGTACCAGAGGTACCGGAGGTGTCCGACGTACCGGATTTACGCCCGTGATCTGTGCCACCGGACCGTTCCTGCGCGGCGGCCCAGTCCCGCTCGGCCGTACGCTGACCGGTGGAGTCCCAGGGGCCGGTGGCGGTCACCACGCCGGCGGTCAGGGCCAGTCCGGCGGTGGCGGCGCCCGCGGTGTACTGCCAGGTCCGCACGGTCTTCGGCAGCGACATCGGCAGGGTCTTGAACGACGTCGGCCTCGGGAGACCGGCGAGCTTCGGTGCCACGGCCTGTGTGATCCGTGCCACCCGCGGTTTCACCGCGTCCGAGGCCCGCGCGAGTTGCGGTTTCACGGTCGCCGTCGCTCGTTCGAGTTGCGGTCTTACGGCTGCTCCGGCCCGTCCGAGCTGCGGTTTCACCGTTGCCGCGGCCCGGGTCAGACGCGGCCGTACGGTTCGCGCGAGCCGCGCCACACGCGGCCTCGCGGCCCGCCACGGCCTCAGCTCTGGCACGACCACCAGCCCCTTTCGCGATCACACACCTGCGTGAGGGACACTTAACCACCAGAACTATGTACTGATCATGGAGGAGCCACCGGTGGAGTTCGACGTCACGATCGAGATTCCGAAGGGTTCGCGGAACAAGTACGAGGTGGACCACGAGACCGGTCGGATCCGTCTGGACCGTCGCCTCTTCACCTCGACCAGTTACCCGGCCGACTACGGCTTCGTCGAGAACACCCTCGGCGAGGACGGCGACCCGCTGGACGCGCTGGTCATCCTGGACGAGCCGACCTTCCCCGGCTGCCTCATCCAGTGCCGCACGATCGGCATGTTCCGGATGACGGACGAGGCCGGCGGCGACGACAAGCTGCTGTGCGTGCCCGCGCACGACCCGCGCGTGGAGCACCTGCGCGACATCCACCACGTGTCGGAGTTCGACCGGCTGGAGATCCAGCACTTCTTCGAGGTCTACAAGGACCTGGAGCCCGGCAAGTCCGTCGAGGGCGCCAACTGGGTGGGCCGCACGGAGGCCGAGGCCGAGATCGAGCGGTCGTACAAGCGCCTCAAGGAGCAGGGCGGCCACTGAGCTTCCCGGACGGTGGTTCCCGAAACGGGCCGCACGCGTACGCGTGCGGCCCGTTCGTGTCTCTGTGCGCATACTGAGGCGTACTGAAAGGGCGTGCGCAGGGAGCGATACGGAGTGACGGACGAGGACCGCAAGCCGCCGTCGGACGAGGCCGGAGCCGTCTTCACGGTTCCCGTCGGGGGCGGGGCGACGGGCGGTGGTGACGGGGAGTCGTCCACCACCTCCGAGTTCGCGCTTCCCAAGGGGCTGGCCCCGCCGAAGCACGTCGTCGGGGAGGCCGAGACCACCTCCGAGTTCGCCCTGCCGGACGGGCTCGACGTTCCGCAGCCGCCCGGTGATGCCGCGGGGTCGGGGTCGGCCTTCAGCACCCCGCGCACCTATCGGGCGCCCGCGTTCACGCCGCCCACCGGTATCCCTGTGGTGAGTCTCACCAAGGACGTGCCCTGGCAGGACCGGATGCGCACGATGCTGCGTATGCCGGTGGCCGAGCGGCCCGCGCCGGAGCGGATCCCGAAGGCCGCCGAGGAGGACGGGCCCGCCGTCCCGCGCGTGCTCGACCTGACCCTGCGCATCGGCGAACTGCTGCTCGCGGGCGGCGAGGGCGCCGAGGACGTGGAGGCGGCCATGTTCGCCGTCTGCCACTCCTACGGCCTCGACCGCTGCGAGCCGAACGTCACGTTCACCCTGCTGTCGATCTCGTACCAGCCCTCGCTCGTCGACGATCCGGTGACGGCGTCACGGACGGTCCGGCGCCGGGGCACCGACTACACGCGTCTGGCGGCCGTCTACCGGCTCGTGGACGACCTGAGCGACTCGGAGACCGCCACCTCCCTGGAAGAGGCCTACGGGCGCCTCGCTGAGATGCGGCGCAACCGGCACCCGTATCCCGGCTGGGGGCTCACCGTGGCCGCCGGGCTGCTCGCGGGCGCCGCCTCCGTGCTGGTCGGCGGCGACCTGGTGGTGTTCGTGGCGGCGGCGCTCGGCGCGATACTGGGCGACCGGCTGGCGTGGCTGTGCGCGGGGCGTGGGCTGCCGGAGTTCTACCAGTTCACGGTGGCCGCGATGCCGCCGGCGGCCATAGGGGTCGCACTGACGCTCGCGGAGGTGGACGTGAAGGCGTCCGCCGTGGTCACCGGCGGGCTGTTCGCGCTGCTGCCCGGGCGGGCGCTGGTGGCCGGGGTGCAGGACGGGCTGACCGGGTTCTACATCACCGCGTCCGCACGTCTGCTGGAGGTCATGTACTTCTTCGTGGGCATCGTCGTCGGGGTGCTGCTGATCCTGTACTTCGGCGTGGAACTCGGCGCCGAGCTCAACCCTGACGCCGCCCTGGGCACCGCGGAGCCGCTGTTGCAGATCGGCGCCTCCATGCTGCTGTCGCTGACCTTCGCGATCATGCTCCAGCAGGAACGTTCCACCGTGCTCATCGTGACGCTCAACGGGGGTGTCGCCTGGACCGTGTACGGCGCGATGCACGACACCGGCGACTTCTCCCCGGTGGCCTCGACCGCCGTCGCGGCGGGGCTGGTCGGGCTGTTCGGGCAACTGCTGTCCCGCTACCGGTACGCGTCCGCGCTGCCGTACACGACGGCCGCCATCGGGCCCCTGCTGCCGGGGTCTGCGACCTATTTCGGGCTGTTGTCGATCGCGCAGAACGACATGGACGCGGGGTTGCTGTCGCTGTCCAAGGCGGCGGCGCTCGCGATGGCCATCGCGATCGGGGTGAACCTCGGGTCGGAGATCTCGCGGTTGTTCCTGAGGATGCCCAGCGGCTCCGCCGGGGCCAGGCGGGCCGCGAAGCGGACGCGGGGGTTTTAGCACGGGGTGCCTAGGAGCTCGGGGGGTTCTGTTGTGTGGCGGGTGCGGGCTCGTTGTGGCTTGTCGCGCAGTTCCCCGCGCCCCTAGGTGCGCTGCCCAGCCGTCAGTTCGGGGGGTAGCCGTTGTTCTGGTTGCCGTATGGGTACTGCTGCTGGTCCTGCTGATAGCCCTGGGGGTACTGCTGGGGGTATTGCTGGGCGTAGGGCTGCTGGTCGTAGTACTGGTCGTAGCCCGGGTTCTGGCCGTACTGCTGCGGGTACTCGTCCTGCTGGTCCGCCGGGGGGATGCGGCGGAGCTGGGTTGTCGCGTCGTCCATCATCGGCTGGGCCGGGGGCTGCTGCTGGGGCGGGTTCTTCTTGGCCTTGCTGCGGGCTCGGGCGAACTCGATGATGATCGGGACGACGGAGATGAGGACGATCAGCAGCAGGATGGGCTCGATGTTCTTCTTGACGAAGTCGATGTTGCCGAGCCAGGAGCCGAGCAGGGTGACGCCGGCGCCCCAGAGCACGCCGCCGATGACGTTGTACGTGACGAACGTGCGGTACTTCATGCCGCAGACGCCGGCGATGATCGGCGTGAACGTGCGCACGATGGGCACGAAACGGGCCAGCACGAGGGACTTCGGGCCGTACTTCTCGAAGAACTCGTGGGCCTTGGCGACGTTCTCCTGCTTGAAGAGCCGGGAGTCCGGGCGCGTGAAGAGCGCGGGGCCGACCTTCTTGCCGAACATGTAGCCCGCCTGGTCGCCGAGGATCGCGGCGACGCAGATCAGGGCGACCGCGCCCCAGAGGGGGAAGTCCAGCGTGCCCGCGGTGATCAGCAGACCCGCCGTGAACAGCAGCGAGTCACCCGGCAGGAAGAAGCCGATGAGCAGGCCGGACTCGGCGAACACGATCAGGAGCAGGCCCCAGATGCCGAACTGGTCCAACAGGTAGTCCGGATCCAGCCAGCTTGGTCCGAGGGCAAGCGTCGTCACTGTTCCGTGCACTGTTTCGTGCTCCTGTTTTACCTAGGGAGATACGGCAACCAGATGGGTCCGCACAAAGCTATCAACGCAATGCGTCCCCTTCGGGTTCCACAGCTTCCATGAGTCACTCCGGGGTGCGCTGTGCGGCAACTGGGGCCACCCTGTGAGGTTATGGGTATCGAAGAGTACGGCGGCGGCCAGGGACCTGAGTCCGACGTCCTGGTCGTGACGACGAACGACATCCCCGGCTACCGGGTCGAGAAGGTCATCGGTGAGGTCTTCGGGCTGACCGTGCGGTCGCGGCACCTCGGCAGCCAGATCGGGGCCGGGCTGAAGTCGATGATCGGCGGTGAGCTGAAGGGGCTGACGAAGACGCTCGTCGAGACCCGCAACCAGGCCATGGAACGTCTCGTCGAGCAGGCACGCGCGCGCGGCGCCAACGGGGTGCTGGCGTTCCGCTTCGACGTGGCGGACGCGCAGGACGTGGGCACGGAGGTGTGCGCGTACGGGACCGCGGTGGTCCTGGTCCGGGAGTGACCCACCCGGGGCTGAGCACTACGAACCGTTGCGGGCCGCGTTCGCCGTGATCGCCTCCCAGAGGTGCTCGGCGAGGCCCGGTCGCACGGAGTCGTAGAACTCCTTGAAGCGCTCGTCGGAGATGTACATGTCGGCGAGGCCCCGGTGAGTGTCGTACGTGCATTCGTAGAACCACTTGGTGATGTGCCGGCGGTGTTCCTCGGCCATGGCGAGGGCGTTCTCGCCGGTCGGGGGCTCGCCGGCGGCCATCAGGACGTCGTAGCGCTCGCCCCAGGAGGCCACCTCGGCCTGCATGCGCTTCCAGTCGTCCTTCGTGTACGTGGCCGCGCGGCGCTGCGACTCCTCGTAGGCCTCCGTGCCGCCCCAGCGGCGCTCGGCCTCCTCCGCGTGTGCCTCCGGGTCCTTGTCGCCGAAGACCTCGAACTTCTCCTCGGGCGTGAGGTTGATGCCCATTCTGCGTGCCTCCATGGCGTGCTCCACGGCCGCCGCCATCTTCTGGAGCTGTTCGATCCGGGCGGTCAGCAGCTCGTGCTGACGGCGCAGCTGCGCGCGCGGGTCCGCGTTCGGATCGTCCAGCAGGGTGGCGACCTCGTCGAGGGGGAAACCGAGCTCCCGGTAGAACAGGATCTGCTGCAGCCGGTCGAGGTCGGCGTCGCTGTAGCGCCGGTGGCCCGCGTGGCTGCGTCCGCCCGGCACAAGGAGGCCGATCTCGTCGTAGTGGTGCAGGGTGCGCACCGTGATGCCGGCGAAGCCGGCGACCTGTCCTACGGAGTAGCTCACTTCCGCTCCCTTCTCGGTACGCACTCCACACTGCTTCCTCACCCGGCGTGAGGTGCAAGCCCCGCCGCCCGGACCTACCGTCGAACGCATGCCACTGCACCGCGGAGACAGCGAAACATCTGACGGCAAGGGCGACGGGCGCAGGCTCTCCGTCAACCCGTTCTACGGGGAGGCCGATCCGGTCGGCGGTATGGCCGAGGCCCCGCCCACGCACCGGCTGGCGGACGCCCCGCTGCCGCCGACGACGGCGTACCAGCTCGTGCACGACGAACTGATGCTCGACGGCAACTCGCGGCTCAACCTGGCCACCTTCGTCACCACCTGGATGGAACCGCAGGCCGGGGTTCTGATGGGCGAGTGCCAGGACAAGAACATGATCGACAAGGACGAGTACCCGCGCACGGCCGAGCTGGAGCGGCGCTGTGTGGCGATGCTCGCCGACCTGTGGAACGCGCCCGATCCGGCCGCGGCCGTGGGCTGTTCGACCACCGGTTCGAGTGAGGCGTGCATGCTCGCCGGGATGGCGCTGAAGCGTCGGTGGGCGGCGCGCAACGCCGACCGGTATCCGGGGCGGGACGTCCGGCCGAACCTCGTCATGGGCGTCAACGTGCAGGTCTGCTGGGAGAAGTTCTGCAACTTCTGGGAGGTGGAGGCGCGCCTGGTGCCCATGGAGGGTGAGCGATTCCATCTCGATCCGCAGGCGGCGGCCGAGCTGTGCGACGAGAACACCATCGGGGTCGTCGGGATCCTCGGGTCGACCTTCGACGGGTCGTACGAGCCGATCGCGGACCTCTGTGCGGCTCTGGACGCCCTCCAGGAGCGCACCGGGCTCGACGTCCCCGTGCACGTCGACGGGGCCTCAGGAGCCATGGTGGCGCCCTTCCTCGACGAGGACCTGGTGTGGGACTTCCGGCTGCCGCGCGTGGCCTCGATCAACACCTCGGGGCACAAGTACGGGCTGGTCTACCCGGGCGTCGGCTGGGCGCTGTGGCGCGACAAGGAGGCGCTGCCCGAGGAACTCGTCTTCCGCGTCAACTACCTGGGCGGCGACATGCCGACGTTCGCGCTCAACTTCTCGCGCCCCGGGGCCCAGGTGGTCGCGCAGTACTACACGTTCCTGCGGCTGGGCCGCGACGGCTACCGGGCCGTGCAGCAGTCCACGCGGGACGTGGCGCTCTCCCTCGCCGGGCGGATCGAGGAGCTGGGCGACTTCCGGCTGCTCACCCGGGGCGATGAGCTGCCCGTGTTCGCCTTCACGACCGGGGCGGACGTGACCGCGTACGACGTCTTCGACGTCTCACGACGGCTGCGGGAGCGCGGCTGGCTGGTGCCCGCGTACACCTTCCCGGAGAACCGGCAGGATCTGTCCGTCCTGCGGGTCGTGTGCCGCAACGGGTTCTCCGTGGACCTTGCCGAGCTGTTCGTGGAGGACCTGGAAGGGCTGCTGCCCGAACTGCGCCGGCAGCCGCACCCCTGGACGCACGACAAGGACGCGGCCACCGGATTCCATCACTGAACGAGGTCCATGGGTCATGGGTACCGGCCTGAGCGGCCCTGGTGAGACCGGGGCGCGGGCGGTGTCGATCTGCGCTCCGCCGTGCGGCGGTCCCGCCGCACGGCGGGTGCGGCCCACGGCGGGTGTGGCCCACGGCGGGTGTGGCCCACGGCGGGTGCGCGACCGCGCCCCGAAAGGGGCGCGGGGAACTGCGCGACCAGCCCCCACCGGCCCGCAGGTACATCACCGCGCTTCCAGCGGAACGCTCAGCTGCTCAGGCGCCCGAACCTGCGTACCGCCAGGGGGAAGAAGACCGCCAGCAGGGCCAGCGGCCAGGCGACGGCGGCCCAGATGTGGCCCGGTTCGCCGCCGGGGTTGCCGAACAGATCGCGTACCGCGGTGGCCGTCTGGGACATCGGGTTCCATTGGACGGCCGTACCGAGCCAGCCCGGCATGGATTCGGGGGTCGCAAAGGCGTTGGAGAGGAAGCCGACCGGCCAGACCAGGATCTGGACCGCCTGCACCAGCTCCGGCTTTCCGGCCACCATGGCCAGCTGGATGCCGATCCACAGCATGGCGAAGCGGAAGAGCAGGAGGAGGCCCACGGCCCCCAGGAAGGCCGCCACGCCGCCGTTCGCGCGCCAGCCGATCGCGTACCCCACCACGAGCATCACGGCGAGCCCCAGGGCCGACTGGAGCATGTCGGCGGCCGAACGGCCCACCAGGACCGCTCCGTTGGCCATGGGCATCGACCTGAAGCGGTCGATCACGCCCTTGTTGAGGTCCTGGGTGACGGCGAGCATCGTGCCCTCCAGGCCGAAGGCCATGGTGAGCGCGAGCATGCCGGGGACCAGGTAGTCGACGTACTCGCCGCTCACTCCCCGGCCGCCGCCCACCAGATAGCCGAACATCAACAGCAGCATCACCGGGAAGACCAGCCCGACCAGCACCTGGACCGGCTGCCGTGCCCAGTGGGCGAGTTCGCGGCGGGTCATGGTCCAGCAGTCGGCCCACGCGTGCGTGCCCGGCGCCGGTGCCAGGGCCCGGCCACCGCCCGTCTTCGTCCCGTACGTCGTCGTCACACGGCCTCCTTCGCCCGTTCGTCGCCCCCGGTGAGCTCCAGGAACACCTCGTCCAGCGTCGGGCGCCGCAGGGCGACGTCCTCGGCCTCGATCCCGGCCTCCTCCAGGGCCCGTACAACCCCGGAGAGCGCCGCCATGCGGTCGGTGACCTGGGCGCTCAGCAGGCGCCGGTCGGGGTCCACGGAGACTCCCTCGGCGGGTACGGGCAACAGGGCGACCGCCGCGCCCAGTTGACCCGCGTCGCGCAGGACGACGTCGATGCGGTCGCCGCCGGTGGCAGCCTTCAGCTCGTCCGGTGTGCCGTCGGCGACGACCCTGCCCCGGTCGACGACCGAGACGCGGTCGGCGAGCTGGTCGGCCTCCTCCAGGTACTGGGTGGTGAGCAGGACCGTCGTACCGCCGCCGACCAGGGAGCGGACCGCGGTCCACACCTCGTTGCGGCCGCGCGGGTCGAGGCCGGTCGTCGGCTCGTCGAGGAAGAGCACCTCCGGGTCGGTGATGAGGGAGGCGGCGAGGTCGAGGCGGCGGCGCATTCCGCCGCTGTACTGCTTGACCGCCTTGCGACCGGTGTCCGCGAGCCCGAAGCGGACGAGGAGTTCGTCGGCCCGCACGCGCGCGCGGCTGGCGCCCAGGTGGTAGAGGCGGCCGAACATCTCCAGGTTCTGCCGGCCGCTCAACTCCTCGTCGAGCGCCGCGTGCTGGCCGAGCAGACCGATGCGGAAACGGACCTCCCGGGCCTCGGTCAGCACGTCGTGGCCGGCCACCTCGACCCGGCCGCCGTCGGGCCGCAGCAGGGTGGACAGGATGCGGACCAGGGTCGTCTTGCCCGCGCCGTTCGGCCCGAGCACGCCGTGCACCGTGCCGCGGGCGACCGTGAGATCGAGTCCGGACAGTGCCTGTGTGTCGCCGTACTTCTTGTGTGCGCCTTCGACGGTGATCGCCGCGTCGGCCACGGATCACTCCTCCACTCATCTGTACTAATCAAACTTGATTACCCCTCCAAAGTAACCCACCCGGAAGGGTTGGTCAAACTTGATTAGCCAGCGTCTCCTGGATGCCGCTCCCCCGTCGCGTACGGGTTCTCCTCGCCCTCGGCCAGGATGCCGACGAACGGTTCCCCCTCGCCCGCGAACGTGTACGCCCCGCCCTCGATCCGGGCGATCAGGCCCAGGGTCCACTCGGCCTCGGCGTCGGCCGTGTGGATCCAGAGGTTCATGATCTCGCCGATGTGGCCCAGCTGTTCGGGGCCCTCCTCGGGCACGTAGTGCTCGGTGACCGAGGAGCGCCACGCCTCGATCCCGCGGATCCGCTCCTTGAGGAGCGCCACGGCCTCGGCGCGCGGCAGTTCGACCATGAAGCCGATCGCCGCCGACTTGACGTCCATCTTCTGGTCGTACGAGGTCAGCGCCTCGCGCACCAGCCGGAAGCACTCCTCGGTGCCGGCCTCGGTGATCTCGTACTCCGTGCGCGGCGGGCCGCCGGCCGTCGAGGGGGCGATCTCGTGCGCGATCAGCAGGCCCTGCTTGGCCATCTGCTTCAGGGCGTGGTAGATCGAGCCGGGCTTCGCGTTGGACCACTCGTGGGCGCCCCAGTACTCCAGGTCGTTGCGCACCTGGTAGCCGTGGGCCCGCCCGTGCTGACGGACCGCACCGAGCACGAGGAGACGGATCGCTGACATGCAGGCCACATTAGGGCCCCGGCGTCAAGCCGCCTGCTCCCGGGCCACCAGCTCGAAGGCGGTGGCACCGTCGAGGGACTCGCGGACGATGTCGGCGTGACCGGCGTGCCGGGCGGTCTCGCGGATCAGGTGCAGCGCCACCCAGCGCACCGAGACCCGGCCCTCCGGCGGGAACCAGGGCTCCGGCGGCAGCGCGAAGGTGTCGTCGAGGCTCGGCACGGACCGCAGGAACGCCTCGGTCTCGGCGGCGACCTTCTCCCAGTACGCGAGCTGCGACGCGACGGTCTCGCCCCCGACGAGGACGAAACACTCGTGCCAGTTCGACTCGTCCCGCTTGATGGCCGACGCCTCGCCCTTGGCCCGCGCGATCCACCCCTGCTCGACCTCGGCGACGTGCTTGAGCAGCCCGGAGAGGGACAGTTCGCTGGCACTGGGCCGCGAGGCCGCCTGCTCCTCGGTCAGCCCCAGCAGCGCCCGGCGGATACCGCCGCGCTGCTCCTCCAGGAACGCGAGCAGGGCGCCGCGCTCGTCGCCGGGTGCTTCGGAGGGGACGTGAGTGACCATGGTCGGCCGCCTTTCATCGGGTCGGGTTCGCGTGCTGCCTGACACCGATGAAGTTACGGACCGTTTAGGACAGCAACTGTCCTAAACGGCCCGCGATACCCGGAAATACCAGAAACCTCAGAACGGGAAGCCGCTCCGGCCGTGCTGGATCGAGATCCACTTCTGGGTGGTGAACGCCTCCACCGTCGCGTCGCCGTTCAGGCGGCCGATGCCCGAGGACTTCTCGCCGCCGAAGGCGACCAGGGGCTCGTCGTGGACGGTGCCGTCGTTGACGTGGAACATGCCCGTGTCGATCCGCTTGGCGAAGGCGACGCCGCGTTCGACGTCGGCCGTGTGGACGGCGCCGCTGAGGCCGTACGGGGTGTCGTTGACGAGGCGGACCGCGTCCTCCTCGCCGTCGAAGGGGATGAGGAACGCCACCGGGCCGAAGATCTCCTGCCGCAGGAGCGCCGAGTCGGCGGGTACGTCCGTCAGGACCGAGGGCGACACCAGGTTGTCCGTCGTCGTGCCGTGCACCAGGGCCGTCGCGCCCTCCGCGATCGCCTGCTCCACCGTGCCCGACAACGACTGCGCCTGCGAGGAGTTGATGACCGGGCCGATGACCGTCCCGGGGTCGCGCGGGTCGCCGACCTTCAGGGACCTGACCTTGGTCACGAACTTCTCGGTGAACTCGTCGGCGATGCGCCGGTCCACCAGGACACGGTTCGCGGCCATGCAGACCTGGCCCTGATGGACGTACCGGCTGAAGACCGCCGCGTCGACCGCGTAGTCGATGTCCGCGTCCTCCAGGACCACCAGGGCGCTGTTGCCGCCCAGTTCGAGGACCGCGCGCTTGAAGAGGGAGGCGCAGACGGTGCCGACGTGGCGGCCGACCTTGTCGGAGCCGGTGAAGGAGATGACCTTCGGGATCGGGTGCTCGATGAACGCGTCGCCGATCTCGGCGATGTCCGTGATGACGACGTTCAGGAGGCCGGGCGGCAGGCCCGCGTCCTCGAAGATCTTCGCGACCAGCGAGCCACCGGTGATCGGGGTGTCCTGGTGCGGCTTCAGGACGACCGCGTTGCCCAGCGCGAGGGCCGGCGCGACCGACTTCAGGGAGAGCAGGAAGGGGAAGTTGAAGGGGCTGATCACGCCCACCACACCCACCGGGACGCGGTAGACGCGGTTCTCCTTGCCCTCGGCCGGCGACGGGATGATCTGCCCCTCGGGGCTCAGCGCCAGCCGGATCGACTCGCGCAGGAACTCCTTGGCGAGGTGCAGTTCGAAGCCGGCCTTGAGGTGCGTGCCGCCGAGCTCGGCGATGATCGCCTCGGCGATCTCCGGCTCACGGTCCTCGACGATGCGCAGGGCCTTCTCGAAGACCCCGCGGCGGGCGTACGGGCTGGTCGCGGCCCATTCCTTCTGGGCCGCGGCGGCGGCGCGGTACGCCTCGTCGACCTCGTCCACCGTGGCGATCGTGATCGAGGCGAGCTTCTCACCGTCGTACGGGTTGAAGTCGATGATGTCCCAGGATCCGGTTCCCGGGCGCCACTCACCACCGATGTACTGCTGGGCCAGGTCGGTGAAGTAGTACTCAGGCGATGGCATGCGATCCCTCAATCCCTCAATCCCGTATCACGGTCTGATCGCACGTCATCGTACGTGTGTCCAGAGGGAGTTGGGGGATCAGTTACGACAGTTGAAGCAGGCCCCTCAGCAGGTCCCGGCTCTCGTCCGGCCCGGGGCTGTCCTGCTGGAGTTCCTTCATCGCCTTCTCGTACTGGGTGACGTCCTCCGCCTTGTCCAGGTACAGCGCGCTCGTGAGCTGCTCCAGGAAGATCACGTCGGACAGGTCCGACTCCGGGAAGCTCAGAATGGTGAACGCGCCGCTCTCGCCCGCGTGCCCGCCGAAGCCGAACGGCATGACCTGCAACCGCACGTTGGGCCGCGCGGAGATCTCGATCAGGTGCTGGAGCTGACCGCGCATCACCTCGCGGTCGCCGTACGGGCGGCGCAACGCGGCCTCGTCGAGGACGACGTGGAACTCCGGGCCCCCCTCGGAGAGGAGGTACTTCTGCCGCTCCATGCGCAGCGCGACACGGCGTTCGATGTCGGCGGGGCTCGCGCCCTTCATTCCGCGTCCGACGACCGCACGTGCATACGCCTCGGTCTGCAACAGGCCGTGCACGAACTGCACTTCGTAGGCGCGGATCAGCGAGGCCGCGCCCTCCAGACCCACGTACGTGGGGAACCAGTTCGGCAGGACGTCCGAGTAACTGTGCCACCAGCCCGCGACGTTGGCCTCCCTGGCGAGGGAGAGCAGCGCGTTGCGCTCGGTGTCGTCGGTGACGCCGTACAGCGTCAGCAGGTCCTCGACGTCCCTCGTCTTGAAGCTCACCCGGCCCAGCTCCATGCGACTGATTTTCGATTCGGAGGCGCGGATCGAGTAGCCCGCGGCCTCTCGCGTGATCCCCCGCGCCTCACGCAGTCGCCTCAGGTGTGATCCGAGCAGCATCCGCCGCACCACCGATCCCGGCTCTCCCGCGCTCACGTTCGTCACCCTCCCCAACCTCTCCAGGGGCCGCAGTCTGCCACTAAAACACTCCGAGCAGTACTCGTCCGGTTACTCAAATGGGAAGACGTCAGAGAGTACGCACAGGCAGAGGCAAGGGGAAGACCGGCCAGAGGTGAAAACTTGGCGGAAAAAATGACCAAGAAGCGGTACGGGAGGGTCCAATTCAGGCACGTGCACGTGCATCTGCCCTTGCATCCGCCGTACGCATCGGAAACCATGGTCTCGCGCCACCGCTGCAACGCAATGACTGCATCGCAACGACCGCAATCTCCCGGGAGTGCCTCGCATGGGGATGAATGGATCGACCATGCTCGAGCCGTTAAGGCAGGGGCTTCCGCCACTGGATCCCTCGACCGTGTCCGACGCGGCGTCCTGTTCGCTGCCCGCCCGCTACGAAGCGGTGCGCGAGGCACGGCAGTTCAGCCGCAGAACACTCTCCCAATGGGACATCGGCGACCGCTTCGACGACGTCTGCCTGGTCGTCTCCGAGCTGGTCACCAACGCCCTGCGGCACGCGCTGCCCACGGACACCCCGCTCCCGTCGGCCCAGGAGCCGCCCGTACGGCTGCATCTGATGCGCTGGACGGGGCGGCTGGTGTGCGCGGTGCGCGACCCGAGCCGGGACAGTCCGGTGGCGTACGACGCCGAGGAGTTCTCGGAGGACTTCGCGGCCGAGTCGGGGCGCGGACTGTTCCTCGTCGACTCGTTCAGCGACAGCTGGGGCTGGCATCCGCTGTCGGGCTCGCTCGGCGGCAAGGTCGTCTGGGCCCTGTTCCGGCTGCACCCCGCCGACTGAGGGGCCGCGGCGCACCTTCGGGTCGCGGTTCTACGCGCGTCACGGCGCGTGGAGTGCCGACTACGCCCCGTTTCGCCTGGCTGCGGGGCGGTCAGCTCGCTACCAGGTGGTCGAACTCGCCGTCCTTGATGCCCAGGAGCATCGCCTCGATCTCGGCGCGCGTGTAGACGAGCGCCGGACCGTCGGGGAAGCGCGAGTTGCGTACCGCCACCTCGCCGCCGGGCAGCCGCGCGAACTCGACGCAGGAGCCCTGCGAGTTGCTGTGCCGGCTCTTCTGCCAGGCGGCGACCCCCTCCAGCCGCGCGGCGGCCATGCCGTTGTACACGCCGGACTCATCGTCTACGCCAACGCCGTACACGTCGTGGTCCACAGGTCGCTCCCTGGTGGTGCACTGGCTGGTGAGGCCATTGATGCAGTGGTCAACTGACCCGGATCATAACTCTGTTCACGTGCAGACGCATGGACGTATGCACGGGCCTATGCACAGGCATGCGCACGAGCAGATGCACGTGCACGCCGGGTGTTCGTTCCGCTACACACCTTGACGCATCCGCGCCCCGTCTCGTTCCCCCGCACGCCCGCACCCCCGCCTCCTGGGACATACGGAGACGGGGGTGCGGGGTGGTGCGATTGCCCGGTCCCGGGCCCGCGAGCAGGGCGTTCGCGGCTACCGGGACACGTACGGCAGCAGCGCCATCTCGCGGGCGTTCTTGATCGCGCGGGCGAGCATCCGCTGCTGCTGGGCCGAGACGCGGGTGACCCGGCGGCTGCGGATCTTGCCGCGGTCGGAGATGAACTTCCGCAGCAGGTCCGTGTCCTTGTAGTCGATGTACGTGATCTTGGCCGCGTCCAGCGGGTTGGGGCGGGCCTTGAGGGGCTTGCGTTCGATCTTGCGGGCCATGGCGGGTCAGACCTCCAGGAGGGTGTCGAAGGCGGGCGGCAGGCGCTTCCAGGCGGTGCGCCCGCCGGCGTACTCGGCGTCGGTGAGCAGGCAGGACTCCAGGAGCTCTTCGAGCCCGTCGCGGTCGAGGCCGGGAGACGTGAACACCAGGTGCTGGCAGCAGTCGCCGTGCTCGGGGTGCCAGTCGAGCGCGGCGGCGGCCCGGCGCACGGGCGGGACCATGTCCCAGGCCGCGTCCGGGAGCGAGGCGAGCCAGGGGCCCGCGCTCTCCACGCACAGCGCGCCGCCCGCCGCGTCCCAGTGGAGCAGCGTGTCGGGGTGGTCGGCGAGCCAGAACCGGCCCCGGCTGCGCGCGGCGGCGCAGGTCAGGTCCTCCAGCGCCTCGTACAGCCGCCCGGGGTGGAAGGGGCGGTGCCGGCGCCAGACGAAGGTGGCGACGCCGTGCGCGTCGGCCTCGGCCGGCAGCAGCGCGCACGCCGGGTGCTGGGCAGCGGCGGCGGCCTCGACGTCGAAGCCGGCGAGAGCGGCGGCGGCGAGGGGCGAGAGGGGGCGGCCCGTCTCCTCCCCGGCGCCAGCCGCCGCGGATGCTTCCGCAGGTGCATCCGCAGGGGCTTCCATGCCCGCCAAGTCCCCTGGGTGGCCGCCCGAGACGGGGACTTGGCGGGCTGTCGGGTGGAGCTGCGCGAGCAGCTCGCGGTCCTCGTCGTCGGCGTCCGGGGAGTCGACGAGGGCGAGGACGGTGGCGTACTCCAGCTGGCGGGCGAAGGTGTCCGCGACCGTGCGCTGGTCGGTGGCCGCGGCGGCGAGGCCGCCGTCGGCCAGGTCGTCGCCGTTGCCGAGGTACGGCAGCAGCAGGGCCGGGTCGACGGCGGTGATGACGCCGGTGACCGTGAGGCCGCCCTCGGTCACCACCTCGGCCATCGCCTTGGGCTCGACGGAGTCCCACAGCTCGACTATCGCCAGCCTGGTCTGCCCGGCGTCCGCGAGCCGCCGCAGCTCCGGGACGAGGTCCTCGCGCAGGGCACAGCACGCACAGTCGTTGACCAGGGGCGCCTCACCCGCGGAGAGGATGCCGGTGGTGTCGCTGACGGTCCGGACGACCGTGCCTGCGGCGGCCGTGGCGAGGTCGTGGTGGAGTACGACGCTGCCGGGGACGTCGGCGAGCAGCCGCGCGACGGCTGCCTTGCGGGCGTCGGAGTGAAGTCCGCCGACGATCGCCACGGAGAGCTCATGCTCATGCACCTGCACGTGTGAACTCCTCAGTCCTTCTTGCCGTACCGGCGCTCGAAGCGCTCCACACGGCCGGCCGTGTCCATGACGCGGGCCGTGCCGGTGTAGAAGGGGTGGCTGACGTTCGAGATCTCGACGTCGACGACGGGGTAGGTGTTGCCGTCCTCCCAGTCGATCGTCTTCTCGCTGGTCATCGTGGACTGGGTCAGGAAGGCGTGGTTCGCGGCCCGGTCGCGGAAGACGACGGGTCCGTACGCGGGGTGGATTCCTTCACGCATGGCGGCTGATCAGCGCTCCTCTCGGAAGTCGACGTGGCGGCGGACGACCGGGTCGTACTTGCGCAGGGTCATACGGTCCGGGTCGTTGCGGCGGTTCTTGCGGGTGACGTAGGTGAAGCCGGTCCCGGCCGTGGACCGGAGCTTGATGACCGGCCGGAGTTCATTGCGAGCCATGCTGGTACCTTACTGAAAACGACTTCCATTTGCACAACCCGAGTGCGATCCGACCGAGAGAGGTGCGTCACCTTGTCCGCCCACTGCATGCTGACCGGCCGCCAGCCGGGCTTCGGCAACAACATCTCCCACTCCCACCGGCGTACGCCCCGCCGGTTCGACCCCAACATCCAGTCCAAGCGCTACTGGCTGCCGAGCGAGGGCAGGAACGTTCGGCTGCGGCTGAGCACGAAGGGCATCAAGACGGTCGACACGATCGGCGTCGAGGCGGCGGTGGCCCGGATCCGGGCCCGCGGGGTCAAGGTCTGAGGGAGGAGTACGGAACATGGCGAAGAAGAGCAAGATCGCTAAGAACGAGAAGCGGCAGGAGATCGTCGCGCGGTACGCGGAGCGGCGGGCCGAGCTGAAGGAGATCGCCCGGCGGCCGTCGTCGACGGACGAGGAGCGGGCGGCTGCCCGGCGGGAGCTGGAGCGGCAGCCCCGGGACGCGAGCGCCACGCGCGTGCGCAACCGGGACCAGGTGGACGGGCGGCCCCGCGGGTACTTCCGGACGTTCGGACTGTCCCGGGTGAGCCTGCGGTCGCAGGCTCACGCAGGGTTCCTTCCGGGGGTTCGCAAGTCCTCCTGGTAGCTTGCTGCGGTCGTGCGGCCGTACCGGCTGCCGCCAACAGCTAGGGCTTGGGAGCTTCCGGTGACTTCGGTGACGTACGCGCGCGTGACGCGCAGGGCTGTGGTGCGCAGGGCCGTGACGCGCAGGGCCGGTGTGGCCTCGGCGGTCGGGTTGGCCGCCGCGCTCGTGCTGACCGGGTGCAGTGGGGACGGCGGGTCCGACGAGGGGGCGGGTGGCTCGGGCTCGTCGTCCTCTGCGGACCCGTCGCCCTCGCCCTCGGGCTCGGGCTCGGGCTCGGGGGACGGTGGTGGCGGCAGCGGTACGACGGCTGCGGACAGTCAGCTGGTGGGGAGCTGGCTGACCACCAGCAGGGGCAGTGCCGTGGCGCTGGTGATCGACGGGACGAAGGCCGGGCTGTTCGCGACCGGGGGGACCGTGTGCAGCGGTACGGCCGGCAAGGAGGCGGGGATGGAGATGATCCGCCTCAAGTGCTCCGACGGGAGCGACGAACGGGCCGAGGGGATGGTCGACTCCGTCGACAAGACGTCGATGAAGGTCACGTGGGAGAGCGGCCTCGGCACGGAGACGTACACGAAGTCGCAGGGCGGGCAGCTGCCGTCGGGGTTGCCTACGGTGGGGTTGGGGTCCTGAGGGGTTCTTCGCCCCCGCCGCCCCTACCCGTCCCATCCCTTCCTGGGGGCTGCGCCCCCAGACCCCCTACGGCCCTGAACGGGCCTCGTCCTCAAACGCCGGACGGGCTGAGAGGCCTGGGCGTGGGCTGAAGACACGGCGGGGGCAGGTGGGTGGGTGGGTGGGTGGGTGGGTGGGAGAGAAGCTGGGGCCGGACGGGCCCTGTCGTCAAGGGCCGGACGGGCTGAGATGCCTGAGCCTGGGCTGCAGAAGCCCTACGCGTTCGGCAGGCGGGGGTGGGTGTGGAGGGCGGCTCGGTTCGCTGCTGCTGTGCCCTCTGTCCAGCCTGCTTCGTCTGTCACGCCGCGTAGGCGGGTTGTCGTGGTCGTGGGGAACATCTGGTCCACGTGGGCGGTGACCGCCAGGTCCCGGGTGGCCAGGACCGGGAGGAGGGCTGTGGTGGACTGCGTCGCCGCCGTTTCCGCTGCCACCGCTGCCGCCAGGCGGGTGCCCGTCTTGTGGGCGTAGGCCGCCAGGAAGGACTGGCGGAAGGTCTTCGTCCGCTTGCGGCCCCGCGCGCGCTGCGCCGCCTCCGCCTTCGTCATCGCCGCCGTGGCCTGGACCAGCAGGGACGTGTAGAGGAGCTCCACCGCCTCCAGGTCCGGTTCGAAGCCCACCACTGTGGAGAAACCCAGTGCCTCGTTCCACACCGCTCGGCAGCGGTTCGCGTCGGCCACCGCGTGGAGGAGGACGGCCTTGGCCTCCTCGTAGGGCGCGTCCACACCCAGACGGCACGCGCGCGGGGCGTCGGCTGCGGGGGCGCCGGCCGCGAGCAGGGCCTCGTCGATGCTGTGCCTGGCCATCAGTTCCTGGGCCTTCGCGCTCAGCGCCTCCGCCTCCTCCGGGAACCCGGTCGCCTCCGCCTTCGCCAGCAGCGCGCGGATACGGGGCAGCATGCGGGACTCCGGGTGGTCCCGGCGAGCACTCTCCCCCGACCTCGCCGACTGCTCGTCCAGTGACTCCAGCGTCGGCAGGGTCAGCAGCAGGCGGTACAGCTCCAGAACCGTCGTCGCGTGCGTGAAGCGGTCCGTGCGCGGCGGAGCGGGGGTGGCGGCGAGGTCGGCGAGCTGGTCCGTCCAGCGGGGGCCGCGGGGGCGGTCGTTCGGCGCCTGGGCGGTGATCAGCGCCGACAGCAGGCGTACGTGTACGTCGTCCAGCTCGCGCCGTACGAGGCGTACGACGTCGGCCGGCTGCCAGCCGCGGCGCCAGGCCGACGCCACGAACTCCTCGCCCCGGCGGGCGAGTTCGGGGTCCGCGGACGGGTCGGCGGCGAGGAGGGACGCGCCCGTGTCGAGGGTTGCGTCCGTGTCGGCGTACAGAGCGGCCTCGAAGGCGCGTTCGACGATGCTGGGCGGAAGGGGCTTGCTGCTGGTCACCGGTCGATCGTTTCATGCCGCCGACGTCGACTGTCAACTTCGGGTTGACAGTCCTCGTACTGACAACCTACGGTTGACACATGACGACCAATCAGCCCGCCCGGGCCTCCGTACGTCTCGACGACCTCATCGAGGCGATCAAGAAAGTGCACACCGACGCCCTCGAACAGCTCCAGGACGCGGTGATCGCCGCTGATCACCTCGGCGAGGTGGCCGACCATCTGATCGGGCACTTCGTGGACCAGGCACGGCGTTCCGGTGCCTCCTGGACCGACATCGGCAGGAGCATGGGCGTCACCCGGCAGGCCGCACAGAAGCGGTTCGTGCCGAAGAGCGAGTCGGACCTCGACCCGAGCCAGGGCTTCAGCCGCTTCACGCCACGGGCCAGGAACGTGGTGGTCCTCTCCCAGGAAGGGGCCAAGGCCGCCGGCAACGACCAGATCGGCCCGGCGCACCTGATCCTCGGCCTCCTCGCCGACCCGGAGGGCCTCGGGGCGAAGGCGATCACCGCGCAGGGCGTCTCCCTGGACAGCGTGCGCGAGGCCGCGACCGCCGGCCTCCCGCCGCGTGGCGAGAACGACCCCGCCCTCATCCCCTTCGACGCCAACGCGAAGAAGTCCCTCGAACTCACCTTCCGCGAGGCCCTGCGCCTGGGCCACAACTACGTCGGCACCGAGCACATCCTGCTCGCCCTGCTGGAGTTCGAGAACGGCGAGGGGGTCCTGTCCGGCCTCGGCCTCACCAAGCCGGCGACGGAGGAGTACGTCGTCGCCGCCCTCGCCAAGATCAAGGTGGAGTTCGGCGAACAGAGCTGAATGTGCTGAATGGCTGAATGTTCTGGAAGCGATGAAAGCGCTGGTCGGGGGCATTGTCAGACCCTCCTGCCACACTCGCGGACATGGCAGGAGTAGCGGAGACGGCCGAGCGGTGGGCTCTCGCTCCGGCCGAGGACGGTGGCGTAGAGATCGCCCCCCTCGGTCCGGACGGGCTGCCCGCCGCGCCGGTGCGGCGGGAGGGGGACCTCGTCGCGGCCGTCCGAGGCCGGCCGGACGTCACCCGGTGGGTGTGGCGGTCCACCCCCGAGATCTATCCGCGACTGCTCGCCACGGGGGTGCGAGTCGAGCGGTGCTACGACATCGAGGACGCCGAGACGCTGCTGCTCGGCCACGAGGGACGGCTCGGCGAACCCCGGAACGCGGCGGCGGCCCTCGGCCGGCTGCGCGGCGGTCCCGTACCGCCGGATCCGCCGCAGCGGTCCGCCGAACCCGGCGCGCAGTCGCCGCTCTTCGAACCGGGTCCTGTGCACGTACCGCTGGCTGATCTGCTGGAGGTGTACGCCGGCCAGCAGCGGCGGCACGACGCGACCGCGCACCCCGACCGGATGCGGCTGCTGACGGCCGCCGAGTCGGCGGGGATGCTGGTCGCCGCCGAGATGAACGCGTCGGGACTGCCGTGGCGCGCGGACGTCCACCGCGACCTGCTCCACGACATGCTGGGCGAGCGGTACGCGGGCGGTGGTGAGCCCCGGCGGCTCGCCGAACTGGCGGACGAGGTGTCGGCGGCGTTCGGGCGGCGGGTGCGGCCCGATCTGCCCGCCGATGTCATCAAGGCCTTCGCGCAGGCCGGCATCAAGGTGCGGTCCACGCGGCGATGGGAGATCGAGAGCCTCGACCATCCGGCCGTGAAGCCGCTGGTCGAGTACAAGAAGCTGTACCGGATCTGGGTCGCGCACGGGTGGTCGTGGCTCCAGGACTGGGTGCGCGACGGGCGGTTCAGGCCCGAGTTCCTCGCGGGCGGCACGGTCACCGGACGCTGGGTCACCAACGGCGGGGGCGGGCTCCAGATCCCCAAGGTGATCCGGCGGGCCGTGGTCGCCGACCCGGGCTGGCGGCTGGTCGTCGCCGACGCCGACCAGATGGAACCGCGGGTGCTCGCCGCCATCTCGCGCGACCCCGGGCTGATGGAGGTCGCCGGGCGGGAGAGCGACCTCTACCAGTCCGTCTCCGAGCGCGCGTTCTCGGGCGACCGGGAGCAGGCCAAGCTCGCCGTGCTGGGCGCGGTGTACGGGCAGACCTCCGGGGACGGCCTCAAGAACCTCGCCGCGCTCAGACGCCGGTTCCCGAAGGCGGTGGCGTACGTGGACGACGCGGCGCGTGCGGGAGAGGAGGGGCGGCTCGTGCGGACCTGGCTGGGGCGGACCTGCCCGCCGGCCGCGGGGGCGAACGGCGACTCGCTGGAGGAGGCGGGCATCCCGGACTCGGAGGACCAGGTCGCCGACGCGACGGAGGGCGCGGGAGGTTCGGGGGCGCAGGAGTGGGTGCCCGGGTACGCCTCCTCCAACTCCCGTGCCCGTGGCCGCTTCGCGCGCAACTTCGTCGTCCAGGGCAGCGCCGCCGACTGGACCCTGCTGCTGCTCGCCGCGCTGCGCCGGGCCTGTGCGGGGATGGCGGCCGAGCTGGTCTTCTTCCAGCACGACGAGGTGATCGTGCACTGTCCCGAGGAGGAGGCGGAGACGGTCGTGGCGGCGATCCGGGAGGCCGCGGAACTGGCGGGGCGGCTGACGTTCGGGGAGACGCCGGTGCGGTTTCCGTTCAGTACGGCGGTGGTGGAGTGTTACGGGGACGCCAAGTGATCGGCGGGGCTCACGTGGTGTGGCTGGTGGCGGTGGTGGGGGTGTTGGCGGCGTGTTCGGTTTGGTCGGCGCGTTCGGTGTGGCCGGCGCGCGTCAGCTCTGGCCGGCAGTCGCAGGGTGCGGGCGAGGTGGGCAACGCGGCCGGATCCGGTTGCGCGAAAGGGCCCGGACCGCCAGAGGTGATGGTCAGGGACCGGATCGAGGCCGCGGCGTCACAGGATCGGCGGTCGGCCCAGCCGGGTCAGTCGCCACACCGTGCGCCAGCGCATCGGGCGGCGCTCGCCCGCCGGTTCGCGCAGGCCCTCCGCGAAGCCGCCGAACCAGGCCCGCAGCGCCCCTTTGGAGCGGGCGCGCAGGACGGTGATCGCGATCCATACGCCCAGGTGCACCGGGATCAGCGGCAGCGGCAGCCGGCGCCGGACCAGCCAGACCCGGTTGCGGGCGGTGACCCGGTGGTAGATGGCGTGCCGGGCGGGCGAGGTGCTGGGGTGGCGCAGCAGGAGACGCGGTTCGTAGAGGATCTTCCAGCCGCCGTCGACGGCCCGCCAGGCGAGGTCGGTCTCCTCGTGGGCGAAGAAGAAGGCGGCGGGCCAGTCGCCGGTCTCGTCGAGCATCGTCATGCGCAGGGCGTGGCCGCCGCCGAGGAACTGGGTGACGTATCCGCCGAGCATCGGGTCGCCCGCGCCGGGCCGGGGGACGTGCCGGCGCTGGGTCACACCGTTCTCGTCGGCTATGCGGAAGCCGACGATGCCGAGCCGGGGATCGGCGGCGTACAAGTCCCGTACGCGGCTGAGCACATCGACGTCGACGAGCAGGCCGTCGTCGTCGAGGTCGACCACGACGTCGATGTCACCGAACGCGCGCAGCCGGGCCAGGGCCACGTTGCGGCCGCCCGGGCAGCCGAGGTTCTCGTCGACCTCGATGGTGGTGACCTCGCCGGAGAGACCGGGGAGTTCGGGCAGTGCACAGCCGTTGCCGACCAGCACGATGCGGGCGGGGGCGAGGTCCTGCTTGGCGATCGACTCCAGCAGCGCGTTCAGCGCGACGGGCCGGTTTCCCATGGTCACCACGGCCACCGCGATACGCGGCTCCACCGTCATGCCACCCACCAGACCCACCTCGTTCCGGCCGCCGACGTACACCATCGCGGTCGGATGCTATCTGTTTACAGTAAGGATGTATTAAGTACGCATTAAGTACGTCTCTTCTCCATAACACCCTACGGCTTTCAGCTGGAGCCCGACCCCAGCCACGTCCGCAGCGCCCACCACCAGTGCAGTGTGCCCAGCGGCCCCGAAGCGCTGCCCGGCACGTCGTCCGCCAAGGACTCTCCCGTGAGTTGCTGAAGTCGGGCGAGGCGATAGCGGATGGTGTTGGGGTGGGTGAACAGGGTAGCCGCCGTCCGGTCGAGGCGGCGACCGTGGTCGAGAAACGTCAGCGCGGTGACCGCGATCTGGCGGTGGAAGTCGTCCCGCGGGTCGAGGTCCGCGAGGAGCCGGGCGCTGAGCCAGGCGCCGAGGAGCGGCTGGCCGGCGAGGGCGATCTCTGCGGCCAACTCGGTGAGTTCGTACACCCCGTGGCGCCCGTCGGTCCCGTCGGCTCCACCGGTCCCGTCGAGGTCCAGGGCGCGGACGCAGAGGCCGTACGCCGCCCGGAGGTCGTCCAGGGGCACGGCCGGTGAGACCACGACGAGCGCCCCGCCGCTCTCCGCACCGCCCGCTGCTCCCTCCCCCGCCGGCTCCCCCTCCTCCGCCTGGATCTCGTCGCCTGCCGGCAGCCGTGGATACAGGCCCACCAGCCGTCCGTCGAGCATGCCGAAGAGGCAGCCGCGCAGGGCGGCGAGGCGGTGGGCCAGGCGGCGGGTGCGGGCGGGGTCGCGGCGCGGGTCGGCGACCAGGCAGTGGCGTACGGCGTCCTGGCGCAGCCCTGCTCGCGCCAACTCCTCGGCGGCAGGCGGCTGTTCACCCTCGACGAGCAGCCGGCGGAGCAGTCGCGCCCGGGTCTCGCCCAGCCCGCGCGGGGTGCCCCACTCGGCGGCGCGGTACCCGCTGACCACGTGCCGTTGCAGGGCGTCGCCGTACTCCTTGAGCCGCATGACGGTGGCGAGCAGCGCCGCGTCGGGTACCCCGGCCGAGCGGCAACGGTCGACGGTGATCTCGACGGCGCGGGTGTGGGCGGCCTGAACTCCGCGCAGTACGGCGGTCATCGGCACGCCCTGACCGGCCCGGTCGGCACCGAGCAGCAGGGCGGCGGCGAAGTCCTGTTCCTCGACGCCCTGTTGCTCGTCGCCCTGTTGCTCGTCGTCCGTTGTCCTGGGGTCCTCCGACGTACTGGAGTCGCCCGAACGAGGGTCACCGGTACGGGAGTCACGCTCGCCGGGGTCTCCCAGCCAGGCGCCGGCCGCGTTGATCATGGCGGTGACGTGCCAGTGGGTCTCCGCCTCCGCGAGGCGGGCCACCTCCGGGGAGTGCATCCGGGCCGCGTGCACGAGTTCGCCCTGGACGTCCGCGTCCGTGGCCATGGCCCGCAGCACCTCGGTGACGGTCGCGTGTTCGGACCGCTCGGAGCGTCCGGACCGCCCGGTGAGGGTCGTCATGGGCCTCCCCTTCCGCGTCGGTGCGGTGTCGCCGGGACACAACGGAGAGTCGGATGCGTTGGCTCCCGGCTACTACCGCGCTGTCGTACGGACCTGATTCCCTGGGCGCTACCGGCGGTAACCTCAGGCCCGCCAGAAGTACGCCCTCGGCACAGGCGCCCTCGCGCACGTGCACGCGCACCCGATTCTGCACCCGCACCCGCACCAGCCGCACCCCCGGAAGGCACCCACATGGAGCACTTGACTGACCCCGTGAGCCGCCGCCGGGCGTTGACACTGGCCGGCGGCGCGGTCGCCGCGACCGCTCTCACCCAGACGGGCACCGCCTTCGCGGCCTCGGCGGCGGCCACGTCGGCCGACGCGATCGTCGTGGGCGGCGGGCTGGCCGGACTGGTCGCCACGGCCGAACTCGCGGCGGCGGGCCGCAAGGTGCTGCTGCTCGACCAGGAACCGGAGTCCAACCTCGGCGGCCAGGCGTTCTGGTCGTTCGGCGGACTGTTCTTCGTCAACTCCGGCGAACAGCGCCTGATGGGCGTCAAGGACTCGAAGGAACTGGCCTGGCAGGACTGGCTGGGCACGGCCGGCTTCGACCGGGGCATCGACGACCCGCTGGGCCAGGACCACTGGGCCTACAAGTGGGCCGAGTCGTACGTCGACTTCGCATCCGGCGAGAAGCAGTCCTGGCTGATCGGGCTGGGCATGCAGTGGTTCCCGATGGTCGGCTGGGCGGAGCGCGGCGGCGGTCTCGCGGACGGCCACGGCAACTCCGTACCGCGCTTCCACGTCACCTGGGGCACGGGTCCCGCCGTAGTGGAACCGTTCGAGAAGAAGGTACGGGCGGCGGTGGCGTCCGGTCTGGTGACGTTCAGGTTCCGGCACCGCGTGGACGAGCTGGTGCGCACGAACGGCGCCGTCACCGGCGTGCGCGGCGCGGTCCTCGAACCGAGCACCGCCGCGCGGGGCAAGGCCAGTTCGCGCACGGTGGTCGGGGACTTCGAGCTGAGCGCGCCCGTGGTGATCGTGACGTCCGGCGGGATCGGCGCCAACCACGATCTCGTACGGCGGAACTGGCCGGCCCGGATGGGCACCGCGCCCAAGTCGATGATCGCGGGCGTGCCCGCGCACGTGGACGGGCGGATGCTCGGGATCACCGAGAAGGCGGGCGGCCGGATCGTCAACCCGGACCGGATGTGGCACTACACCGAGGGCATCAAGAACTACGACCCGATCTGGGCCAACCACGGCATCCGCATCCTGCCCGGCCCGTCGTCGATGTGGTTCGACGCGAAGGGCAAGAGGTTCTCCGCACCCGACATGCCGGGCTACGACACCCTCCACACCCTCAAGACGATCGTCGACACCGGCTACGACTACTCGTGGTTCGTGACGACCCAGAAGATCCTCGCGAAGGAGTTCGCGCTCTCCGGATCCGAACAGAACCCCGACCTCACCAACAAGGACATCTGGAAGCTGCTCTCGCGCGCCTGGCAGACCCCGGAGCCGCTCGAACGGTTCAAGAAGTACGGCGAGGACTTCGTCGTGTCCACGACGCTGTCCGAGCTGGTCCGGGGCATGAACAAGCTGACCGGCACGAGCCTGATCGACCTGGCCACGCTCCAGCGCCAGATCGAGGCACGGGACCGCGAGATCGACAACGCGTACAGCAAGGACCTCCAGGTCATGGGCATCCGCAACGCCCTCGCCTACCCCGGTGACGTCCTCAGCCGTACGGCGTCCGCCCACAAGATCCTGGACTCCTCCGCCGGACCGCTGATCGCCGTACGCCTCAACGTCCTCACCCGCAAGACACTCGGCGGCCTCCAGACCGACCTGTCGGGCCGCGTCCTCGACGCCACCGGCACCCCGGTTCCCGGGCTGTACGCGGCCGGTGAGGTCGCGGGCTTCGGCGGCGGCGGGGTCCACGGGTACCGCTCACTGGAGGGGACGTTCCTCGGCGGCTGCCTGTTCTCGGGCCGACAGGCAGGCAGGGCGGCGGCAGCGGCGACGGCCTGACCGGCCGGGGCTCAGGCTCAACTCCTTTGGGTGCGAGGCGCGTCGGGGTTCCGACGCGCCTCCCGCGCGTTGGCCGACAGGGCCGCCGCCGCTCACATACTCACGCGCGCAGGGGGTTCGTGCGGGTTGCCGCCAGCAGGTACCAGGCGGTCGCGCCCGCGTGCCGGTACGGGTAGTAGCCGAAGCCGAAGCCCGTGTCGAGGGGGCTGGTCGCCGAGACGACCCCGGCGCGTTCGGGCAGGGCCCGGCCGCCGACGGTCTGTCCGGTGCCGAGGAGTTCCTGGGCCCGCTCGATGGAGGCGATCAGCCGGTGGGCGCGTGCCTCGTCGCCGCGTCCGGCCCGGTCCCGCAGGGCGAGCGCGAGGTGCGCGGTCCCCTCGAACCACACGCCGTTGCGGTTGGGCCGGGGCTGGAACTCGGCGATCGGCGCGTCCTCGTTCGCCACCAGGCTCGCGGAGCTGAAGGTGGCGCCCTCGTACGACTGTCCCGCGGGCACCGTGCTGTTGGTGCGGTCGGACCGGTCCAGGACGGCCAGTTCGGCGCCCGCCCAGTCGAGGGATCCGGAGTACCGGCGGGAGTCGAGGGCGAGGTGGGTCCAGGTCTGGGTGTCCTCGGGGATCGGGAACTTGTTGACGGTCACGCCGTCGTTGGTGCCCGTATAGAAGAAGCCCCCTGACCCAGTTCCTGCTCCTGCTCCTGTCCCGGCGGCGGGTTCCCACATCTTCTCGACGAACGCCCGTGCCCTCGCCCGCCGCTCCCGCCACACCGGGTCCCCGGTGAGCTTGGCGAGCCGTCCGAAGAGGCAGACCAGGTCGGTGTTGTGCTCGGTCGAGCTGAACGGCAGTTTCACGTTCGCCCCGTCGACCCCGAACTTGTAGCCGCCGAGGGGCTGGTCGGTGCCGCCGTTCACCTCGATCCAGGTGCCGATCCGCACGGCCCCGTCGAGGAAACGGCGCTTCCCGGTCCGGCGGGCCAGCGCGCTGAGCGCGATCCCGGCCCAGGCCATGTCGCCCACGGCGGTACCGGTGAAACCGAACTGGGTGCCGACGTTGGCTGTCCCGTCGGCTCGCACGAACCCGTCGGGCTGCGCGACGCCGTCGAAGAAGACGTACGGCCCGACGTTGTAGGCCTGCCGGAGCCTGCCGTCGTCGTACGCAGGGTCGTTGGCCTGCGCGTACAGCAGCGCGTCCCCGAGGGCGACGGCCCGGGTCTCGCCGTCCTCGGTGCGGACCGCGAGGTGGGCGAGTATCGCGAGGGCGTTGTCGTAGGTGAACGCGGTGCTGAACAGGTTGGCCTGGTCGGCGTAGCTCTGGGTGAGGCTGAGGGTGCCGTGGTCGGGGTACGCGTCCATGGCGGCGGCGAGGAAGGTATGACCCCGGCGCCGGGCCGAACTCCCGGAAGCGGTACGGGAGTCGGCGGCGTGGGCCACTCCGGAAGCCGCTGCCGTGAGCGCCGCGGCGCCGAGACCGGCGGCCCCGATGAGCGCACGGCGGCTGGGACCTGACGTACCGGGCCTGCCGTTCATGGGACTCCTTCAAAGGTTTGAGAGCGCTCTCATGAACGCGCGCGCTCATTCTGCTGGTACGCCCGGGGTGGGTCAACGCCCATGACACGTACGTGGGTTGCCCCTTGCCTGAACCGGCTCCGGACGCCGGGAAACCCCGGGCCAGAAGGGTGACCCGGGGTTTCGGCGGAGGGGGCGGTCTGCCGGTTCAGGTGGTGTTGGCCGAGGCGTTGCGCAGCCGCGCGAACGACGTGTCCAGTCCCCTCTTCAGCAGCCGCGCCAGGGGCGCCTCGACGAACTTGTGGATCAGCCAGCTCAGTACGAGGAAGCCGGCGATGACGGAGATGACCAGCAGCCGGGCGTCCATGGTGTCGCGCAGGCGGTTGATGATCGTCGTACCGACGAGGTAGTGCGTCAGATAGAACGGGTACGTCAGCGCACCCGCCGTGACCAGCCACTTCCAGCGGATGCGGTCGGTGTAGCCGAGCGCGATGGCGACCATGACCAGCAGGAACACGGTGAAGATCAGCACGCTTCCGCGCCAGCTGGAGACCCGTTCGACCGTGTCGATGCGATGCCCGAGTTCCATTTGCCCCATCAGCCACGACATGGCGAGGATGCCCCAGAGCAGCAGGTCCTGGCCGAAGCGGTGCATGAGGTAGAGGGCGAGACCGGCGATGAAGTACCAGGCGCCCTCCGGGTTGATGATCAGCGTCGCCGGGCGGAATCCGGCGGCCGGCGCGATCATCGCGGCGGCTCCCCAGAGGCAGCAGAACACCACGACCTTGCGGTACGTCAGCCCGGTCACGACGACGGCCATGAAGAGCAGGTAGAAGCGCAGCTCCGACCAGAGGGTCCAGTACACGCCGTCGACGTTCGACACGCCCGAGCCGGACTGGAGCATCGTGAAGTTGAGCAGGACCTCGCGCGTCGGATGCCGCTCCCACACGCCGGGCAGGGCTATCAGGGCGGCGGTGGTGAAGATGATGGCGAACCAGTACGCGGGGTAGAGCCGGATCACGCGTGAGGTGAAGAACTGCTTCGGGGTGCGGCCCCAGCACGACATACAGATCACGAAGCCGCTGATCACGAAGAAGATCTCGACGCCGATCCAGCCGTATGCGGAGAACCGGAACCAGGTCGGCATGATGTCGGACACCGGCCGGTCCCAGATCAGGTTGTTCGGCTGGTTGGCCCGCCAGGTTCCGGCGTAGTGGTGGAAGGCCACCACGAGGGCCGCGAGCAGACGGAGCCCGTCGATGGCGTACAGCCGACGGTCGCCGCGGCCCTGGATGGCGGCGCGCTTCGCCGGCGTCCGGGTGGACTTCTTCGTCGTCCCGGGGGCCTCCGGCGGCTGCTCGGCGGCGACAGGCGGGAGAGGCTGCCGCGGAGAGGGGATCACCTTCTGCAGCCCTCCCATGACCCGTCCCCGTACCGGCGGCCCACTGTCCGCGCCCTGCATCGACACCTGTTCAACCCCCATCAGAGAAGCCCACCCGCAGTGACCACCCGCCCAGGGAACGGCAGCGACCTGCGGCGGACCGGCGGACGCTTGCCCGGCGACAGTCACGCCAAACCCTCGAACACCGTAGAGCCCCATGGCTCACGCACAGAGACTTCTGAGTCATATCAAGGGTTGTAGGCCGCGCGGTGTGATTTTCAACGAGCTGCGGTGTGAGATTCGACGGGATGTGGAAGCTGCGGATCCTCTTGGCGGGGAGCTCTCCTCCGTGTCGGAGTACGTCGCACTCGCCCACCGGCGCTGGGCCGCGACGCCGTGAGGAACGGCCAGCCGGTTCCCGGCTACCGCATCTACCAGCAGAACGGCGGATCCGTGGCGGTCTTCGACGAGATCAGCAAGACCTGGTCTGCATACGCCCCGGACGGGGTTCCGCAGACGATGTACAAGCCCAAGCCGTACGACGCGGCGACCAACCCGAACGGATGCGAGGGCACGCTGGAAGACTGGCTCCGGGACCCCGGACGTGGAACGGAGCTCGGGTAGATGCCACCGGCAGACCAGAACCCAGCAGACCCGGCAGCCTCTCGAAACGCGGAAACCTCCGACAAGAACCTGGAGGAGACTGTCTGCCGCATCTGTGGCCTGGACGACGGAGAGCTCCTCTGGGACCGGCACGGCGCTCCGCAGTACGTAATCTGCGACTGCTGCAGGATCGAGTCGGGCCTCGGCGACACCAACCTGCCGCAGGTGCGTGAGAACCGGGGCTACTGGGTCGCCGTCGGTGCCCCGTGGCACGACCCGAAACGCAAGCCGAACAAGTGGGACGTGCTGGAGCAGTTGTCCCACATCCCGCCCGAGTGGCGCTGACCGTCCACTCGAATGAAGGCGGGCCCGCGTGACAACACGCGGGCCCGCCTTCGTCGTACTGCTGACGATCAGCGCGTCGGCCGCAATAGCACCGCCGTGACCGCCAGTCCCGCCGCCGCGATGCGATGTCGGGCAGGGCGTCGTGCCCATGAACCCTTCTTACGATTTCGCCTCTACTGCGGGACGCGCCTTTGCGCGGTGAACAGCGGATTCCCGCCATACAGCACCGCTTTCACCTACGGGTTCTCGAAGGGCTCGTCACTCCAGCGGAACCATGCGTGGCCGTCCCGGATGTGCAGCAGGAACTCGGCGACGGGGCCTTCCGGGGACACTAGATTGAGGCCGTGGGCGATCCGGTCGTACGCGTCCTCGAACCGCTCGTACTCCTCCGCCTCGACAAGCGCGAGCGACTCGGCGAACCATGGTTCGACCTCCACGAACGCCGGTTCCGGCACGAACCGGCCGCTCAGCCAGGGGAAGTCGGCATCCTCGATCACGATCTCGCCGACCAGCGCGTCGTCGCGCTCCAGCCGCCAGACCTCACCCTCGAAACCCACGTCGACCTGCCTCCCCATGTCGTGGGCACACCCTAGATCCCGCCACTGACATCAGCGGGACGGATCACCGCTCCTCGTGCATGGCCTGGTGGACGTAGAGGCGTACGGGGTCGTCGTGCGGTGTCTGGTGCCAGGGGCGGGGTGGTGGAAGTGCGGGTGGCTGCCAGCAGGCTTCTTCGGGGAGGGGTGGGGTGGTGCGGTCTTTGCGTCGGTGCCAGCGTCGCCAGCGGGCGGTGTGGGGGTTGGGGAGGGTCCAGACGTACGGGTCCGGCGTGCGGGGTGGTTGGTCGACGGGGGCTGGTGGGGTTGGCCGGCGGGGGCGGAGTGCGGCGGCCAGTCGGGCGGTCAGCCGGAACATGCGGGGGCGATCTCCGGCAGCGGGAAGGTGGCCCAGGAGCGCTTGGTGTAGCGGCGCAGGTCGTATCCCCAGTGGCTGGTCAGTGCCGCGATGACGGCCAGCCCGCGTCCGTCTTCGTCGTGTTGGCCGGCGGTGCGGGGTGTGGGGAGTTTGTCCTTGTCGGGGTCGGAGACCTCCAGGAGCAGGTGGTCGCCGTGGAGGGTCAGGGAGATCTCGACGAGGGAGTAGGTCACTTCGCAGTGGCGTACGGAGTTGGTGACGAACTCGGTGGCGACGAGGGTGATGTCGGCGGTGAGGTCGGTGGGCAGGCCCCAGTCGGCGAGGGCTTTGCGGACCTGGGTGCGGGCGTCGGGGACGTTTCTGGGGTGCTTGGGGATGCGGAAGATGGTGGCTTGGTGGGGCTGGGGTGAGGTGGGTTCGGGCATGGCGGTGTCCCTCTGACATGTCGTCAAGTCGGCGCCCCTGAGCGGCGCGTCCTCCAGAAGGCTAGGACACAAGTAACCTGAACAGCAATCGAACGGTTACGCATATATGCTGAACCCTGTGGTGCTGGTTCATAGCCCTAGAGTGGTGATCGCATGACACGGGGTTACCGGAGGAGAAGGGGAGGATCCGATGCCCACAGGGGGACGTCCGACCGTGCGCAGCAGGCGACTTGGCGCAGCGCTCAAGGAGTACCGGCGCGCCGCGAAAGTCGATCAGCCGCAGGCGGCCGAGTTGCTCGGCGTGCATCAGACCAGGGTCAGCCGCATCGAGAGCGGCCACGTCACCGCGCGCGTGCTGGAGATCCGTACGCTGCTGGACGCGTACGGCATCGGGAACCCGGAAGTCCGTACAAAACTTGAGGCGTTGTCGAAGAACGCCAACCGTCGCGGCTGGTGGCTCGAACACGCCGCGCACCTGCGGCCGGACTACCTCGACCACATCACGCTGGAGGACGACGCGACCTACATCAGGGATTGGGAGCCCGTCCTTTTCCCCGGCCTTCTGCAAACCGCTGCCTATGCGGAAGCGAGCATCACCTCAGGGCCCGACTACATCGCGCCTGAGCTGGTCGCCCAGTTGGTGAAGGTGCGCGAGGAACGGCAGGCGAAGATCAGTGAAGGCGGGGCCAGTTACACCGCGATCATCTGGGAAGCCGTCGTCACCCACCCGTTGGTGGACGCCGAAATCCACCGAAGCCAGCTGGCCGCAATCCTTGAGACCGGGAAGCGGAAGAACGTGACCGTGCAGGTACTGCCGTTCGCCGCAGGGGCGTTGGCAGGCTCAGCCTCGGCTTTCTCCTCCTTCAGTTTCGACTCGGAGCCAACCGTCGAAGCCGTGACGCTGGAAAACCTGAGGGGCACGTCGGTTCTTGAGAGTTCCGAAGACCTCGCGGCTTACGCCAATGCGTACGACCTACTACGCTCGGCAGCACTGACACCGGACGCCAGTGCGACACTCGTCCGGCGCGCACTGCGGAGCAGCGAGGACGCATCGTGACCGAGGTTGTAGGCCCCTTCCGGAAGTCGTCGTACTCCGGCCAGCAAGGCAACTGCATAGAAGTGGCCCCCACAACCGTGGGCGGCCGTGCCGTGCGCGACAGCAAGAACGCCACCGGCGCCGGCCCGATCCTCACCTTCGCCCCCGGCGGCTGGCAGGCCTTCCTCGTGTGCGCCCGGACCGAGGAGTTCGGCCGCTCCACGCGTGGCTAGTGCTGGGAGTCCACCAGGCCCCGAGTGGGAGACCGTCTGCCGTGTCTGCGGGTACGACGACGGTGTGGAGCCCTTCTGGGAGCAGGGCTGGCCCAACGAGGGTGCCATCTGCCCGTGCTGCGGCAACGAGCCCAGCATGGGCGATGTCAGCGTCATGGGGATCCGCGACTACCGCGGCTACTGGCTCGGCCAGGGCGCCCCGTGGCGCTCACCGAGTTGCCGCCCGAAGGGCTGGGACCTCCTCGACCAGGTGACCCACATTCCGGCTGAGTGGCGCTGACTGGGCCGGTCAGTCTGCTGTCGGGCTCTGCGGGTCCTCCGCTCGGATGAAGCCGCTGCTCCGTTCCACCTTCGCCACGTGCAGCGTGTAGCTCTGATACCACTCGGCCTGCCCGCGCTTCTGCGCCGCTCGGTGCTCGGCGTTGGTCCGCCACTCCGTGAGGGCCTCGGCGTCGCGGAAGTAGCTGACGGTGATGCCCAGCCCGCCAGGCGTCTGGGCGTGGTCCATCCCCAGGTACCCGGGGAGGTTCTGCACCAGGTCTTCCATGCGTGCGTTGGTCTCGCTATAGCCGTGCTGCTCCTGGGTTCGCACGGTGGTGAAAACAGCCACGTAGTACGGGGGTTCATGGGCCTCGACTGGTGCGACAGGCGCTTCCGAGTGATCGCTCATGACGTCACCGTAGGGCGGGATACGCCCAACGTTCCAGCGCCTTTCCCAGGTGAGTCAGGCGCCGGCCTGGGAATCCGCCCCCGCCCGCAACAGCACCGCCGCCATCACCGCCGTAACCGCCAGCCCCGCCGCCGCGATCCCCGCCACCGCCGTGAAGCCGCCGTCGTACGCCTGTTGCGCTGCCCGGAGGAGGTCGGCGGCCGTGTCGGGGGGGACGTGGGTCATCACGTCCTCCGTTGCCGCGAAGGAGTCCTCGGCCGCCCGGTGGTCGTCGGCGTCGAGGCCCGGTACCGAGGGCAGGCCTGTGCGGTAGGCGGCTGTCAGGACCGTGCCGAGGAAGGCGACGCCCAGGCCGGCGCCCAGTTCGAAGGACGTCTCCTGGATGGCTGCGGCCTCTCCGGAGCGCTCGGGCTCGGCGGCGCCCATGATCGAGTCGGCACCCAAGGTCATGACGATGCCGGCACCGTAGCCCGCGGCCAGGAGGGGGGCGAGGAGCACGGTGTAGTGGGAGGCGTCGCCGACGAGGGCGACGACGGCTAGGGCGGCCGAGAAGAGGGCCAGCGCTCCGGTCAGGGAGCCGCGATTACCCCAGCGGTTCGCTGCCCAGGGGGCCGTCACCGCGCCGACCGCGTTGGCGCCGGCCAGCGGCATGAGGGCCAGGCCTGCCATCAACGGGGAGTATCCGCCGACCTGTTGGAGCCACTGGGTGAGGAAGAAGAGGAGGGCGACGTAGCTGCCGAAGCAGACGATCACGCACAGGGTGGCGGTGCTGAAACGGCGTTCGCGGAACAGGGAGAAGTCCAGGAGCGGTTCCGCGAGGCGGCGTTGGCGGTGGACGAAGACGTACAGCAGGGCGCTTCCGGCGGTGGCCGTGATGAGGATGACCGTGTTCACGCCGGCGTGCTCGCCGATCTGCTTGAGCGCGTAGACCACGGCGGCCAGGCCGGTGACCGACAGCACCACGCTCGCCAGGTCCCATCGGCGCGGGACGGGGTTCCTGGACTCGGGGATCACCCGGGCGCCGACGGCCAGGAGGACGACGATGACCGGGACGTTCACCAGGAAGACCGCGCCCCAGCCCCATCGCTGCGTGACCAGGCCGCCCACCAGCGGGCCGATCGTCGCGCCGACGCTGTGGGCCGCCGTCCAGACACCCAGCGCGAGTGCCCGCTCGCGGTCGTCCGGGAAGACGACCCGGATGATCGCCACCGTGGAAGCCATGATCATGGCGGCGCCGATGCCCAATGCCGCGCGGGCGGCGATGAGTTGGGGCGTCGACGTCGCGAAGGCCGCCGCCGCCGAGGCGAGGCCGAAGGCGAGGAAGCCGCTCAGCACCATGCGCCGGCGGCCGATCCGGTCGCCCAGCGTGCCGCAGGTCACCAGCAGGGCGGCCAGGGTCAGCGAGTACACGTCGACGATCCACAGCAGCTCCGCGGCACTGGGCCGCAGATCCCGGCTCATGCTCGGTACGGCGACGTGCAGCACGGTCAGGTCGATGCCGCAGAGCAGCAGGCTGCCGGAGACCACCGCCAGGACTGCCCATCGTTGTGGTGAGGAGACCGGCGTCTCCTCCTTCTCCAACCCTGTTGTCATGGGCTCAGTCTCCGGACGTACAGACAGGTGTCACAAGTACGGTCATTGATGTCTCCTGGAGCGTGCGCGACGACGGCACGCGGCCGGGGGGTATGCCCCCGGCCGCGTGAGCTCGGGCCGTCCTCCGGCTCAGAATTCCGCCAGGTTCTGGCGGAGCGTCTGGCCGGGGGTGTACGCGGTCCGGGTCAGGCCGCGGCGTTGCAGTGCCGGTACGAGGCCGTCGGTGACGTCGGCGATGTAGTGGCGGTTCAGCCGCAGCAGCGGGGTCGTGAGCATGAAGCCGTCGCCGCCGACCTCCTCCATGATCTCGCCCATCCGCTCGGCCACCTGGTCCGGTGTGCCGACCAGATCGACGGACGACACCAGCCCGCCCGCCCCGTCGATCACCAGTTCCCGCAGGGACTTGCCGCTGCCCCACTGCTGGAACTTGTCGAGGGTGCCCTGCTCGCCGTTGGTCGTCAGCCGGTGCGGCAGCGGCTCGTCGAGGGAGAACTGGGCGAAGTCGATCTCCGTGAGGGCGGAGACCTGGGCCAGGATGTCCTGGATGAACTGCGGGGAGGACACCATGCGGGCCTGCTTGTCACGCGCGTCCTGCTCCGTCTCACCCAGCACCGGCGTGACGCAGAACAGCACCTTGATCTCGTCCGGATCGCGGCCGAGCGCCCGCGCGTGCTCGCGCACGTCCTCGCGGAACGCCTTCATGTTCTCCACCCCGCTGGCGATGGCGATGATGGAGTCCGCGTTGCGCGCGGCGAAGGCCCTGCCCCTGGGCGAGGCGCCGGCCTGCACGAACGCGGGCCGGTGCTGCGGCGAGGGCACGGTGTTCAGCGGCCCGCGCACACTGAAGTACTTGCCCCTGAAGTGGACGGGCCGCACCTTGGTGTGATCGACGTACACGCCCTTGTCCCGGTCGAGTACGACGGCGTCCGCGTCCCAGGAGTCGAAGAGCTGACGGACGACGTCGACGTACTCGTCGGCCATCTCGTAGCGGACGTCCCTCGGGGGCAGTTCGTCCAGGCCGAAGTTCTGTGCGGCCAGGTCCTCGGCACTGGTGACGATGTTCCAGCCGAACCGGCCGCCGAGCATGCTGTCCATCGTCGAGGAGAGCCGGGCGGTCATGAACGGCGGATAGGCCATGGTGGACAGCGTCGCCACGATCCCGATCCGGGAGGTGGCCAGCCCCATGGCGACGGCGAGCGGGACCGGGTCGTGCTTGGGGACGACCATCGCCTGCTTGAGCGCCGCCTCCGAGGAGCCGCCGTAGCTCTCCGGGACCATCAGCTTGTCCTCGACGATGACGTAGTCGAAGCAGGCACGTTCCAGCGCCTGGGCCACCTCCGTGTGGAACTTGCCGTCCCAGGGCAGCCCTCCGCTGCCGAACGGGCCCTGCCAGTCGTCGGGCGTGAAGTTGAAGATGAAGGCGAGATGGAACTTCCGCGTCACGATTCTTTCCCGTCTTTTGCGTCTTTGGCTGTACGGCGATCCGGGCTCGTACGGGCGAACAGCAGCCCCTCGCCCTCGCGCACCATCGCCGTCGCCTCGTCGACGACATGGCGCAGGAGTTTCTCGCCCAGGGCCGCGCTCGCTCCCGAAGTCGAGGACAGGACACCCTGGTTGGTGGTCTGCCCGACGTCGACGGGATGTAGGTAGACGCCCGCCCGGGGCGGCCTGTCGTGGTCCGGGCGCAGCTCGGTGACGAGGTCCGGGTGGAGGTGGAGCATCAGGCTCGTCTCGGTGACGCCCGCGTGTTCGGCGTGCCAGCCGGGGAAGTCGGGGACCTCCGCGTCGGTCCAGGTGTCCCGTACGAGACTCCACCAGCTGAACGCGAACACCTCCTTGCCGTCCAGCAGCCCCTGCTGACGTACCTGGTCCAGCGCCTCGAAGAGGAAGGGCTCGTTCTCGTAGTGCCCGTTGACCACGATCAGGCGGGCCGACGGAAGTGCCGCCAGGGAGGCGAGCGTCTCGCGCAGGAAGCGGACGAGGGTGTCACCGCCGACGTACACCGTGCCGGGGAAGTGCAGCCCGCCGCCGCTCTGTGGCAGCGACCGCGCGCCGATGGGCTGTGCGGGGAGCGTGAACGCGTCGAGTTCGGCCGCGATCTCGCCGGCGAACGCCTCCGCCAGCAACAGGTCGACGGAGAGCGGCAGATGGGGCCCGTGCTGCTCGATCGCCCCGATGGGCCAGACGACGGTACGTCCGCTCAGGGCCTCGACGACCTGGGCGCTGGTCAGATCGGTGAGCTGTCGCCGTCGTCCGGAGTGCTGGTGCCGGTCCGTCATGTCGCGACTCCCTGTACCTCGGGCCGCGCCTCGTGCCGGTCGTCGAGGATCTCCCGGGTCTCGGCCAGGATGCGGTCGAGGGTGTCGTACATCTCGGTGTGCAGGGCCGTGTAGACCTGGGCCGCGTTCGCGCCGACGTGCAGGTAGTCGGCGACGTCCCGGCCGCTGCTCACGCCTCCGCAGCCCAGGACGGGCACGTCGAAGCCCCGTCGGCGCAGTTGCCAGACCGCGGCGAGGACCAGCGGCTTGATGCCGGGGCCCGAGTAGCCGTACGCGCCGTCGAGTTCGAGCCCGCCGGTCGTCGGGGACACGGCGACGCCGGAGATGGTGTCGCTGACGGTGACGGCGTTCGCGCCGCCGGCGATGGCGGCGCGGACCCGGTCGTGCAGGCCCTCGCCGATGGCCAGTTTGACGGAGATGGGGAGGGAGGTCCGGCCGCGGGTCTCGGAGGTGTAGGCGTAGACCCGGTCGGGGTTGTCGTCCTCCAGGCCGTCCTCCTCGTTGAGGCACGAGATGCCCAGCTCCAGCGCCCGGCAGCCGCTCGCCTCGACGTCCTTGGCCAGCGCGGCGAGTTCGGCCGGCGAGTCGGCGTGCAGGGAGGCGATGACGGGCAGCCGGTCGGCGGCGAACGAACGCAGCACGTCCAGCCAGTGGTTGACGGACCGTTTGGAGTACGTGGTGCTGTTCAGCATGCCGACGGGGAGCCGCACGATGCGCTCGTCCAGTCCCTGCGGCGGGTTGGGGTGGATGGTCTTCGTGACGACCGCTCCGGCTCCTCTTTCGATGAGCCTGCGGATGTTGCGCTCCTGGTCCGTCAGCAGACCCGATCCCACGATCACGGGGTTGTCGAGTTGAAGGTCCAGGATGGAAACGTCGGGCACTGGTCTCTCCGTCCGGCGGATGCGGTGATGAACGGGGATGGGGTGCCGCTACGCGACGAGGCTCGCGCCGATCGCCTCTCGCTGGTTGTCGGTGGCGGCGAGGACCGCGTCGACGAGCAGACTCGGCTTCTCGGTGAACTCGTCGAAGTCGATGACCTGTACGGCGCCGACCCGGTGCAGTCCCTTGAGCAGGTGGCTCGCCGAGTCGACGAACGGCTGCTTCGTGATGATGACGATGGGCCGCCCGAGGGCCGTGGCCCAGCCGAGCTCCACGTGGGTGCCGTCGGTCCGACGTAAGGTCTCGTCGTCGAGAACGGGCAGTACGGGGACGAAGACGTCGCACTTCTTCATCCAGCGGAAGTCGCGCACGGAGACCTGCTCGGGAGTGAAGGCCGCGGTCTCGGCGCCGAACTTCTCGACCACGTGCGCGGAGAAGACGTTCGCGCCGTTCTCCTTCACCAGGTCGATCGCGGTGGTGATCGCGTCCTGCAGGTGACTCACGAAGCCGTTGCCGTTGTCGAGGATGGCGTGCTGGATCGGGCCGCCGACGAAAACGTCGAGTCCCGCGAGCAGTCCGGTCGTACGCGGGGAGTTTTCCGACATGGTGACACCACTCCGGTTTCTGGGGTCGCTGAGAAGAAAAGGGAACGACAAAGGGAACGAGGGAGGAAGAGGAGAAAGGGAAAGACGGGGAGAGAACGGGAGGGGGGAAAGGGAAGGGGGGAGGGCTGCCGGGGCAGGGTCAGCCGACGTCCGCTGTTCGCGTGTAGCGGCCGCGGTGGTAGAGAAGCGGCGCCGGCGCATCGGGCGACGCGCCCAGCCGGTGCACGTCACCGACCACGATGAGGTGGTCACCGCCGTCGAGTTCGGCGTGCAGCGAGCAGTCGATCCACGCGGACGCGCCCGCCAGCCGAGGGGAACCGCTCGGCGCGGCCGACCATTCGACGCCCGCGAACTTGTCGCCGCCGGAATGCGCGAAACGTTCGCTGAGCCCGTGCTGGTGCTGTGCCAGCACGTTGATACAGAACGTCCCGCTGCTCCTGATGACGGGCCAGCTCGACGAGGTGCGGCTCACGCACAACACGACGCGCGGCGGCTGGAGGGAGAGGGAGGAGAACGACTGACAGGTGAAGCCCATCGGCGTGCCCGGTCCCCTGGGCGTGTCCGGCCCCCGGCCGGTGACGACCGTGACCCCGGTACAGAAGTGGCCCATGACCGAGCGGAACACACTCGGCGTGATGTTCGAGGTGACGTGATCCTGGACTGCTGCGACTGCTGCGGAGAATGCTCCGGAAGTGCCCTCGCCTAACAAGCTCTGTCCTCTCGGCCGGTAACGGCCAGTCGGCTACAACAAGCCCATCGCGCTTCGCTGTTCTTTCGCTCTTCTTCGCTGTTCTTCGTTGTTCTTCGCTGCCGGTGATGACTAGACCACTATGCCCTACGTGATCGATCACGACAACAACCCGGTTTTGGCCGACAAAAATCCTGCCATCATGCCGTCATGGTGAAAGATTCAGACATCTTTGAGCGGGATGATCAGCGGATCGTGGCGGCCCTCCAGGTCCATCCACGGGCCGGTGCGGGAGAGATGGGCCGCATTCTCGGCGAGCACGAACGGACGGTCGCCCGGCGGGTCCAACGCCTCACCGCCGCAGGTCTGATCCGGAGCACGGCGGTGCCCGACCACGTCCGGTGCGGGCTGGGCAGTTCGGTCCAGGTACGGCTGAGAGCGCCGCGAGGGTGTCTGGAAGAGATCGCCGGGGCATTGGCACAGCGCGACGAAGTGCTTGGTGTCTCGGCGGTGAGCGGCGGCGGTGGCCTCCTGTGGTGCGAGGTCGTCGTGCGGTCCCGTCCGCTCCTGCACTCGTGGACGGCCGAGGGTGTTCCCGGCCTCGACAACGCCGATGTGCTCAACACCTATGTCACGCTGCGCCCGTTCACCACGGGGCCGCAGTGGCATGCCCCGGTCCTCACCGAGGAGGAGGAGAAGCGCTTGCGGGCCAGCATGGTCCAGCCACTGTCCGGCCTCGCCGACCGCTACACGCTCTCCCCCACCGACGAACTCGTCGTGGCGGCCCTGACGCACAACGCGCGCATCAGCCTGACCGACCTCGCGAAGGAACTGGGCTTCTCGACGGCCACGTCCGGGCGTCGGGTGGCCTCCCTGCTGGAACGCCGGCTGCTCCACCTGTACACGGTGGTCGAACCGGCCCTGCTCGGCCGTCCCGTCGAGGCGCGGATCCGGCTGAAAGTGCATCCGACGGCACTCGAAGAGGTCGGCACCGCACTCGCCGACTCCCCCGCCGTGCGCTACTGCGCGGCCGTCGCGGGACGGCACAACCTGCTGGCCGATGTGTGCCTGGAGCACGAGAGCGCCCTGTACCGGTTCACCGTCGAACAGCTCGGCGGTTTCGCGCACATCCTCGACTACAGCACGGAGATCATCACGCACACGTACAAGCGAGGTCCCGACACTCCCGTCGCCTCGGTCACTCCCGTCGCTCCGGTCACCTGACCGAAGATCATGCCCTCGAAGGGAAGGGCGCCCGGAGGAATCTCCCAGCTCCGCGTGCGCTCGCCCCTCAGCCGTGATCGGATGCTGGAGTGGACCGGCAGCGGGCCGGCGACGAGGGCGCGGGCGCGGGTGAGAGCGAGGACGTGGGCGTGGATGCGCCGGAGGGCGGTCCGGGCTTCTGGCTCGCCTGGCCGGCGCGGGTGCGCGAGCTGCTCGGGCAGATCCTCGACGGGACGCCCGCGGCGATCGGCGTCCTCGACACCGAGCTGCGTTACCGGTACGTCAACGCCACCCTGGCCCGGATGAACGGCGTACCGGCCGGCGAACACCTCGGCCGTACGATCAGCGAGGTCGTCCCCGGTGTCGAGGCCCGCGAGGACGTGCTGCGGGCCGTCGTCGCGGACGGCATCCCCCGCGAGACCGTCTCCAGCGGCCACACCCAGGCCGACTCCCCGTTGGAACGCCGCTACTGGCACGGCGCCTACCACCGGCTGGAGCGGGACGGGCGCGCGGTGGGGATCGTCGGCATCCTGCTGGAGATCTCGGCCGCCCGTCAGGAGCAGCGGGAACTGGAGCGCGTACGGGCCCGGCTGACGCTCCTCGACGAGGCCGCCACCCGTGTCGGCACCACCCTGGACATGGAGACCACCTGCCAGGAGCTGGCCGAGTTCCTGGTGGCGAAGCTCGCCGACGCGGCCACCGTGAAGGTCCTCCCCGAGCACGGCACCAGCCGGGCGCCCCGGGACGGCTCGCTGCGGCTGCGGCGGGCGGCGCTGGCGGCGGTGCCCGAGCTGGAGACGGTGATGCGGCCGCTGGGCCGGCCCGGCGAGTACGTCGACCACCAGCCCGGCTCGTCCGTCGTCCGCTGCCTGGAGAGCGGACGTCCGGTGATCGACAACCTGATGGACGAGCAGCAGTTGGGCCGCGCCGCCGCCCACACGGGAAACGTCGGCGCCTACGTGGCCGCCGGCATCCACTCCGCCCTGATCGTGCCGCTGACGGCACGCGGCCACGACGTGGGCACCGTCACCATGGTCCGGGCGGGCGACTCACCCCTGTTCGACGAGACCGACGCCGTGATCGCCCAGGACCTGGCCGGCCGGGCCGCCATCAACCTCGACAACGCCCGCCGCTACACCGCCGAGCACAACGCCGTCGTCCAGTTGCAGCGCGCGCTGCTCGCCGAGCCGGGCCGACCGCACCCCGACATCGACGTCGCCTACCGTTACCGGCCCGCCGGGCGGGGTGTCCTCGTCGGCGGGGACTGGTACGAGACGGTCGCCCTCGACGACGGACGTACCCTGCTCGCCCTGGGCGACGTGATGGGCCACGGGCTGGAGGCCGCCGTCGCGATGAGCCGCTACCAGGCCATGCTGCGCGTCGTCGCCGCCCGTGAACCCGCCCCCGACCGCATCCTGCTCGAACTCGACCACCTGCTCCACACCACCGCCGCCGACCGCCCGGCGACCTGTCTGATCGCCGTCGCCGACCCCCGCCGGGGCACCTGCACCTACGCCAGCGCCGGACACCTGCCACCCGTCGTCTTCCGCCCCGACGGCCGGGCCACGCTCCTCCCCGTCCCGCCCGGCCCGCCCCTGGGCACGGGCGACAGCCGGTACGTGTCGTACACGGCCCCCTGCGAACCCGGCCACACCCTGCTCCTCTACACCGACGGCCTGATCGAACGCCGTCACGAGGACATCGACACCTCCCTGCGCCGCCTCACCCGCGTACGGGGTTGCCAGGCCCCCGAGGAACTCCTCGACCTCGTTCTCGACCAGGTCGCCCCCGACGATCCGGAGGACGACATCGCCCTGGTGGCCGCCCGCAGACCGGAATCGAACCCGATTCGAATCGAGGATGAGAACCGGAGATTAGGATTCCGCGCGTGGAGCCAACAGAGCGAGCAGAGCAAACTGACGGATCAGGCGGAACGGGCGGAACGGGCGGAACAGAGCTCGTGGAACGGTTCGAGGTGACCCGCTCCATAGCGGCGCCCGCGACCCGGATATTCGGCCTGCTCTGCGACCCCGACGGGCATGTGGACATCGACAGTTCGGGGATGCTCCAGTCGGCCGACGGCGACGCCGTGCGCGCGGCCGGGGACTCGTTCGTCGTGCACATGGACCGCGAGGCGCTGGGCGACCGTCCGATGGGCCGGTACGACGTCACCGTGGAGATCACCCGGTTCGAGCAGGACACGCTCATCGAGTGGACCCCGACGTCCCCGCACTTCCAGCCCTCCGTCAACCACCACTTCGGCTACCGTCTCCGGCCCACGGCGAACGGCACCGAGGTGACCTCGTACTACGACTGGAGCCGCATCCACGAGCGGTACCGGGCCGCCGGGGTGTTCCCGATCCTCCAGGAGTCCGCGCTGCGCGCCACGCTCGGCATCCTCGCCCGGACCGTCGAGCGACCCGTCTGACCGTTTGATCTTCTCCCACTCGCGCCGCCTCGCTACAGTCCCATGGGACAGAAACGAGAACGGGCTTCTCCGACAGGAGAACCCGATGCGGGAGCGGAGGGCATCGTGAGGGCAGGGTTCATCGGGCTCGGCAACATAGGGCTGCCGATGGCGCAGCGCATCCGGGCCGAGGGCCACGAACTCACCGTCTACGCCCGCCGGACGGCCTCGCTCGAACCCTTCGCCGGTACGGACGTACGCCTCGCGGCGACTCCGGCCGAGCTGGGCGCGGCGGTCGACGCGGTCGGCGTCTGTGTCTTCGACGCGGCAGGCGTGGAGGAGGTCGTGTTCGGGCCGGACGGACTGGCAGGCGCCCTCGCACCGGGCGGTGTGGTGCTCGTGCACAGCACGCTGTCGCCCGCGCAGATACGCGGGATCGCCGACCGGGCGGCGCCGTACGGCCTCCGTGTCCTGGACGCGCCGGTGAGCGGGGGCGGCGCCCGGGCCCTCGCCGGTGAGCTGACGATCATGGTGGGCGGCGACGGCGAGGCCCTGGCCGACGTCTCCGCGCTGCTGTCGGCGCTCTCGCAGCACGTCGTACATCTGGGCGGGGTCGGGGCCGGGTCGTACGCGAAGCTCGTCAACAACGCCCTGTTCGCCGCGCAGATCGTCCTCGCGGACGACGCGATGCGGGCCGGGGAGTCGCTGGGCGTCGACCCGGCGGGCCTCGCGGACATCCTGACGAAGGGCAGCTCGGCCTGCGTCGCCTCCGGAGTGCGGCTGCGGGCCGGCTCCCTGGCCGGGATCTCCGGATCGCCGGCCGACGCGACGCTCACCAAGGACGTCACGCTGACGGCGGAGCTGCTCGGCGACGCTCCCGGCAGCGAACTCGTGGACGTGGCACGGCGTTTCGTCGCGGCGATGCGGCGCGAGTGACCCGATCCGGGGACGGGGGCCGGGGGGCGGTCGGCCGGCAGGGGACGGCGGATCGACAGGTCGGCGCTCGGGGGACGGCGGATCGACAGGTCGGCGGATCGGCGCTCGGGGGACGGGGGACGGCGGATCGACAGGTCGGCGGATCGGCGCTCGGGGGACGGCGGATCGACAGGTCGGCGGATCGGCGCTCGGGGGACGGCGGATCGACAGGTCGGCGGATCGGCGCTCGGGGGACGGCGGTCGAAGGACGGTTCAGCGCTCGCCGAGCAGTCCCGCGTCGTGGGCCAGGACGGCGGCCTGTACGCGGTTGGCGCAGCCGGTGCGGGTCAGGATGCGGCTGATGTGGGCCTTGACGGTACCGGCGCTCAGATACAGCTGACCGGCGATCTCCGCGTTGGAGAGGCCGGTGCCGAGCAACCGCAGGACGTCCCGTTCGGCCGGGGTCAGCTCGTCGGTCCTGCGCAGCGCGGCCTCGGTGTCCCGGCCGGACCGTACCTGCCGGTCGAGGAGTTGCCGGGTGATCCGGGGCGCCAGTACCGGCTCACCGCGCGCGGCGAGCTGCACGGCGCGGATCAGGTCGGCGGGGCCGGTGTCCTTGAGGAGGAATCCGCTCGCCCCGGCCCGCAGAGCGCGCGTCACGCCGGCCTCCTCGCCGAACGCCGTCAGCATGACGACGCAGGTGCGGGGCGCGAGCCGGGCGATGTCCACGGCGGCCTCGATGCCGTCGGTGCCCGGCATCTGGATGTCGAGCAGGGCCACGTCGATGTCCTGGGCGCGGCACGCCTCGACCGCTTCCCGGCCGTCGCCCGCCTCGGCGACCACCTCGATGTCCTCGCCGTTCTCCAGGATCAGCCGGATTCCCGCGCGCATCAGCGCCTCGTCGTCGGCGACCAGAACTCGGATCATCGGCTCATCGTAGGGCTGCCGCAGGTCAACTCAGCGCCGCCGCAGGTCATTTCAGCGCGGCCAGCGTCAGCAGTACGACCAGGAAGCCCACCGTCGGCAGGACCACGAGCAGCGCCACACAGCCCGACCCCAGGACGCGCGGCCAGGTCAGGACCTCGTCGGACAGCGGGGCGCGGGCGCCGCCGGGCCCGGGGTTCTGGACGGAGGCCACCGGCAGTACCGGCACGGGACGGTCCCCGTGGGCCGGCAGCCAGGCCGCCACCCGGAAACCGCCGTTCAGCGGAACGCCCGCCTCGAAGGTGCCTCCGAGCAACGAGATCCGCTCGTGAAGTCCCGCCAGCCCGCTGTGGTTTCCCCCGCCCGAGTGGTCCGCCGTACGCGGTGCCTCGTTGGTCACGGACACCTCGATCCCCTTGCCCGTGTCCCTGACCTCGACCCGGGTGGGCGCGCCCGACGCATGCTTCAGCACGTTCGTCAGCCCTTCGCGGACCACCCGGTGGATCGCCTGCCGGGTGCGGACGTCCACCTCGGCCGAGTCGTCAACGGACCAGTCCAGCTCGATCGTGCCGCCCGTCCGCCGGGACTCCGTCACCAGGTCGGTGATGTCCGCCCGCGTCCCACGGTCGCCCCCGCCCCCGCTCCCGCCCCCGGTCTCGTCCGTCAGGTCCGCGTGCCGCAACACCCCGAGGATCTCCCGCAGTTCCTCCATGGCGGTCCCGGCTGTCGTCCGCAGCAGCTCGGCCTGTCCGACGAGGGGCGGTGCCTTGCGCGCGGCGGCGAGTTCGAGCGCCCCGGCGTGCACCGAGATCAGGCTCAGCCGATGTCCCAGGAGGTCGTGCATCTCGCCCGCGATCCGGTTCCGTTCCTCCATGCGGGCGGCCACGGCGGTGAGCGTGCGGGTCTGTTCGAGGTAGGCGTTGCGCTCCCGCAACAGGCTGACCAGTGGCCGTCGGCGCCCCAGCAGCGTCCCGGCCAGCGCGGGGAGCACCAGCAGCAGCACCACGGAGACCGCGTTGCCGGCCAGCGCCAGCGGCAGCGACTCGGACCCGGACCCGGACCCGACCAGCGCCCGTACGACGGTCAGGATCCCCACGACCGCGCAGGCGACCCCGACGACCTGCCAGGCGCGCCGGGGCGGTGCGATCCGGCGGGTGGCGGACAGGACGACCAACGGCACCACCGCCAGCGTCCATACGTTGTCCCCCACGAGCAGCACGGAGGCGCCCAGGACCGCGGCGACCGGCCTGCCCCGCCGGGCGGGCACGAGCAGCACGGCCCACAGCGCCTCCAGGACCGCCAGAGCCGGCCGTTCCGGGGGCACCAGCGCCAGCGGTACGAGTCCGAAGGCCGCCGTCAGCGCACAGAGCAGCGCCTCGGCGACGACGGTACGGCGTTCAGCGGCGCGCACCCCACCCCAGTCCCCGGCGACGGCGCGACGCACCCGCCCTGTCACTCGCGGCGCCAACTCCGGTATTCCTCCGGGCACTTGACGCACGCTCACTCCTGTTTCCCCGGCCACCACGAGCTCGTACCGTACTCGTGCTCGCCCCCGCGCATCACGCGCCCAGCCGGGGCAGCAGCTCCGCCCGCAACGCGGCGACGTCCACCCGGTCGGCCACCAACAGCCGTACGACCGTGGCGCCGTCCCCCTCGGCCCCCTCGGCCCCCGCTTCCGTCGCGGGCTCGTCGAGCAGCGCGGCCAGCAGGTGGACCGTACCGACCGTGGGCGAGCCGTGCTCGGCGGCGGAGAGCCGCGCGCGGGCCAGGACCCGCTCGGCGTCGGCGGACAGCCACACGCCGCCGTCCTCCCAGGCACTCTCGGGAACCGGTTCGGCGGCGGTCGCCGCGTGGACCAGGGAAGTCTGCCGTACTCCGTGCCGCCGCAGCAGGTCCGGGGCGGAGTTGGCGGCGGCCAGGCTCGCGAGGAGCGAACGCCCGGCGACGGGCAGCGCCCGGTCCAGGGCCAGGGCTCCCAGCAGCAGGTCCACCGGCTCCACCGCGCCGCGCCCGCACCGCACGGCTTGCCGCACGGCCTCGCCGGTCACCGCGAACAGCATCGGTGAGCCGTCCAGAGAAGCCCCGGACGTCCAGGAAGTGATCGCCCGCGACAGCTTGTTGCCGCTGCCCTTCCGGCCCAGGGTGCCGGCCCGGCGGAGCAGGGTGACGCCCCGGGATTCCGGCCCCTCGGTCTCCGTCGCGGCCTTCGCGTCCACTCCGTCGAGGGCGGTCGCCGCGGCGCCCGTGTCCAGCCGCCGCAGGAGCAGCGCCTCCCGCGCCCGGCTGCCCGGCAGGTCCAGCAGAGCCCGGGCCACATGCCGGCAGCGCACCGAGATCACGCCTTCGGCACGGGCCGAGGTGAGCGCGAGGAGCAGACACGCACGCAGCGCCCCGGACATCCCGGGCAGCACCCGCCCGCTCTCCGGGGCCGATTCGCGCGCCCCGAGCCCGAGACGCCACCGCGCCTCACGCCAGGCGGCGGCGACCTCCGCCTCGTCGGCGCCGACCCCGGCCTGCCCGCCGTCCCCCTCGTCGTCATCGCTCGCCCAACCCCGGCCGGCCCGCCCGGAGATCACCCCGCTGAGCGCACCGGCCTTCCGCATCCCGGGGGCGATCGCCGCACCGGCGTCCGTGTCCCCCATGACGAGCGCCGCCAGCAGGGTGTCCGTCCCCACGACCGGCGCCTCGTGCTTGACCGCGTGCCGCAGCGCCGCGACCAGGAGGTCCATGACATCGAACTCGAACTCCCTGGTCGCACCGCCCGCGGCCGTGGCCGTGTCGTCGGCGTGTGTTCCCGTCATCGACCGCTGATCCATAGCGAACGCCCCCTCGATCCGTACATACGTACGTACCTGACTGCCTGCCTGGTACGCACGACGCTAGGGGCACTCCCCGGACCACCGCGTCGGCCGACCGGCCACACTCCCGGTCCGATCGACCAGGCATCAGAGAAGGCGGACCCTCGGGTCGCCGTTCACAGGCGGCGCCAGCGGGCCGAGGCGAAGGAGAAGACGCCGAAGAGGATCAGCCCGACGGCGACGGCGACCAGGAGCCACGGTCCCGCCGGTGTCTGCGCGAAGCTGCGGAGCGTCGCGTCCACGCCCTTGGCCTTGTCCGGGTCGAAGCGGACAGCCGCCACCAGGACGAAGATCCCGGCCGCGGCGAACACCGCACCGCGCGCCACCCCGCCGCCCACGCCCAGCGCGGTGACGGCCTGCTTCGTACGGTGGCTCATCGTGCCGGTGTCCAGTTGCCGCAGGAAGCGCCGCAGGGCCGCCCGGACGGCGAGGACCACTCCGATGCCGATCAGCAGGCAGCCCGCGGCTCCCACCAGCACCTGGCCGTACGACAGTTCGAGCGCCGACGCCGTCCAGTCCTGCGACTGCTCGTCGCTGCTGGAGCCCTGGCCGCCGCCGGCCGCGTACACCGCCGTGGCCCAGCAGACGGCGGCGTAGAAGACCGCCCGCCCGCCGTCGAGGAGCCGCGAACCCACCTTCCGCCGAGGCCCCCTCCTGCCCACGGCGCGGGCTCCGCGCCACAGCGCCATGGCCGCGAAACCGACCACCAGCGCCCACAGCATCGCCTTCCCGAAAGGCTGCGTCGCGATCTCGCGCAGCGCGCCCTGCCGGTCCGCCTGGCCGCCGTTCCCGACGGCGATCCGGACGGCCAGCACCCCGACCAGTACGTAGACGATGCCGCGCGCGACGAAGCCGGCCCGCCCCGCGGCGGTCAGCGTCTCGCGCTCCGTGGAACGGGCGGCGACCTTCGCGTGCCGGCCGCGACCCTGCGTGTCGGACGACGTCACGATGTCCTCCCTCGGCGTGGACGTGCGATGCGCGTGCACCGCTTCCCAGTGCCCAGGGCCGGGCTTTTGATGCGCTCAGCGAAGCGGGCGCCGTCGGGCGCGGCGGATCAGCCACACGACGCCCAGGGTCACATCGGCCACGAGAACCACGATCCCGACGGCCAGCAGATAGCCCAGGCCGTCGGCTGTCGCGCCGATGATTCCCAGGACGACGGCGACAAGGACGAGCAGAAGGAACAACGCCACGCCTCGGACACCTCCCTCGGTGGGCCCTGCCGTCGCTCAGCGGCGAGCGAGCTGCCGTTCGCCGTTCGCGCCCGGCCGGTAGGTCATGCCGTAGTGCTGGAAGATCGCTTCCTCCTGCTCGGCGGGCAGGATGTCGTCCGTGCCGATCGAGGGAGCCTTCTTGACCAGGCTCCTGCTGTACGAGATCTGCACGTAGCCCGGCCCGAGGAGCGCGTCGTCGAGGGGCACGAAGACCAGGCGCCGACGGGTCGGCGGCCCGGTCCGTACGGTGACCACGGCCGGTTCGTCGGTCGCGGTGTCCACGTAGACCGCTTCGAGGATGCCGATCTTGCGCCCCTTCGCGTCGACGACGTCATGGGTGCGCCACTCGCGGATGTCGGCTGCCTGGATCATGCGCTGCCCCTCCTGTGTGGGACACCCGTCGACACGGGCCAAAACCACCGGTACGGCCGTGACAGCGACTCCGGTGGAACCCGCCGGAGTCGCCCTTCCGGGCCGCCGCACGGTGAGTGGGCCGACCCTCCCTCCAGATTACTGCGACCGGCGCGACTCGCCCCCTGTGAGCAGCGGGGCTGTCCCCCGGAGGAGGCCGGCCGTGTCCCGGGTGCGGTCAGCGCGGGACGAGGCGGGTCGTGGACTCGCGGGACTTCTCGGTGAGGACGTGGTCGACGATGCCCTTGTACGAGCCGTACTTACGGCGGTAGGCGGCGTCGACGCCGGACCAGTCGCCGGGGTCCGCGTCCTGGAAGGTGACGTCCTTGCGCACGCCGCCCGCACTGACCCGCCCCTGGCGGCACTGTTCCGGGGAGCCACGAGCGGGGGTATGACACAGCCCCCTTCGCAGCAGCCTCCTTCGCAGAATGAGGGGCCCTGTCACCCCCCGGAACACCACTCCCTGGCACAGCCCGCCCTGCCACCCCGCGAGCTCGTCCAACAGGCTGGAAGCCGACCCGAGAGACATGATCGATATAGATCGCCATAGACCGACATGGAATGACCACAGCTGATCCGGTCACCGGGGAAGGCGACGCCCAAGTACCTGGCGGACAACGCGGGCGCCGGTGACCTGGCCGAACCCGACGCGCTGCCCGCCCCCGAGGGCGGCCGCTGCTCCTGACGAACCCCGCTCACCCCAGCTCGGCCACCACCCGGCCGAAGAAGGAGAACAGCCCATGCTCACCGTCCCCGCCTACGCCGCCACGTCCGCCACCGACCCCCTCACCCCCACGACCATCGAGCGCCGGGACGTGGGCCCGCGCGACATCCTCATCGAGATCAAGTACACCGGCATCTGCCACTCCGACATCAGCAACGCCCGCAGCGAGTGGGGGCCCTCGACCTACCCCGTGGTCCCCGGGCACGAGATCGCCGGCGTGGTCACCGAGGTCGGCGCCGAGGTCACCCGGCATGCGGTCGGCGACCGGGTCGGCGTCGGCTGCGTGGTCAACTCCTGCGGCGAGTGCGCGCCCTGTCTGCGGGGCGAGGAGCAGTACTGCCTGCCGGGCAACACCCTCACCTACGGCTCCGTCGACAAGGACGGCACCCTCACCCACGGCGGCTACTCCACCCACGTCGTCGTCACCGAGGACTTCGTCGTCCGCATCCCCGAGGGCATCGACCTCGACGAGGCGGCCCCGCTCCTCTGCGCGGGCATCACCACGTACTCCCCACTGCGCCGCTGGGGCGCCGGCCCCGGCAAAAAGGTCGCCGTCATCGGCCTCGGCGGTCTCGGCCACATGGCCGTCAAACTCGCCCACACCATGGGCGCCGAGGTCACCGTCCTCTCCCAGTCCCTGAAGAAGATGGACGACGGCCTACGCCTGGGCGCCGACCACTACTTCGCCACCAGCGACCCGGCCACCTTCGACGAACTCGCCGGCACCTTCGACCTGATCATCAACACCGTCAGCGCGAAACTCGACCTCGACGCCTACCTCGGCCTGCTGGCCGTCAACGGCACCCTCGTCAACGTCGGCGCCCCCGCCGAGCCCCTGTCGGTCCAGGTGTTCTCCCTGATCCTGCGCGGCCGGTCCTTCGCCGGCTCCCTGATCGGCGGCATCCGCGAGACCCAGGAAATGCTCGACTTCTGCGCCGAACACGGCATCGGCTCCGAGATCGAGGTCATCCCGGCCGACAAGATCAACGAGGCGTACGAACGGATGCTCGCCTCCGACGTGCGCTACCGCTTCGTCATCGACACCTCGACGCTGAACTGACCGCACCGGCACGAGACCACCCCGTACGAGGAGCCGCGCCCCCGAAGCCCTCGTACGGGGTGCCGCCACGTCGGCCGCAGGCATCGTGCGCGGCCCCTGCGGCCCCTGCGTCCCCTGCGGCTCTGCTATAGGAGTGACCCATGACCACCACCATCGCCATCATCGGAGCCGGACCGGGTCTCGGCGCCGCCGTCGCCCGTCGGTTCGGCCGCGAGGGCTTCGACGTCGCCCTCGTCTCGCGCAGCCTCGAACGCACCACCGCCCTCGCCGCCGAGCTGGCCGCCGAAGGCATCACCGCACGCGGCTTCGCCGCCGACGTACGCGACCCGAAGACCCTCGAAGCGGCCCTGGACGCGGCGACCGCGACCCTGGGCCCGATCGAGGTCCTGCAGTACAGCCCGGTCCCGCAGCCCGACTTCATGCGGCCGGTCCTGGAGACCGGCCCTGAGGACCTCCACGGCCCGATCGAGTTCTCGGTCTACGGCCCGGTCACCGCCGTACGCCAAGTACTCCCCGGCATGCAGCGCCTCGGCCGCGGCACCGTCCTCCTCGTCAACGGCGGCACCGCCGTCGTCCCGCACCCCGACCGCGCCGGTACCTCCATCGCCTTCGCCGCCGAGAGCGCGTACGGCCACCTGCTGCACGACACTCTCGCCGCCGACGGCATCCACGTCGCCCAGCTGATCGTCCCCGGCGCGATCATCGCCGGACACCCGCGAAAGGACCCCGGCGCCCTCGCGGACACCCTGTGGGCCCTGCACCGCGACCGCCACGGCTTCCGCCATTTCGCCGACGACCTCGACGCGGCCTGATCCGTCCGGGCGGAACGGGAGCGCGAGTGAGAATCCTGGGGCTTCTACACAGCCGCTTCGGGATTCGAACCCGAGACCTACGCATCACGAGACCGTGAGCGTTCGTGACGTCTCGTTCCCCAAAGGCGTCCGGCCACCGGCAGCGTGGTCCGCAGCTTAAAATCGACGCGGTGGATATCGACGCGGTGGATGACGAATGGTTCGACGTAGACGATGACGAGCTGAGCGGCGAGCACGCGGCTCTGATCGATGTCGTGCGGGGTTCAGCGCGCTCCTGGCCCGCATGCCCACCGAGTGAGACGGCTGTCCTCTTGTTCTCTCCGGAAGAGGCGGCCGACGACAGCGGGAGCGGCGCAAACGATGGTCACGCGTCGTACGACGTCGCTACGGCGCGGGCATTCGCCGACGGAAAGTCCGTCCTTGTGCTGATCGTCGATCTGTCCGACCCGGTGAAGAACCTGCTCCTGCGCACGCTGGGTGCGACGGTGGCCGGTGACCGTCTGTTCTGTGGCGAGCGGGACGACACCACCTACCGGCCGCAGCCGAGCGAGGACGTGGAGCCGCTGGAGTCCACTGGATCGCCGGAGGAGCTGGGTCACATTGCCGCCGCCTGGTTCGAGGAGATCGTCCGCCGACCCGTCATCGCCCCGCCTGGTCGAGGCCCGGCGTACTTCGTCACCCCGGGTGCTGCTCTGCCCGCCGGGCACCGCTGGGTCCGCAACGGCCCCGCCGCTGTCTGAGCCGGTCGCGTGCGACTGCCCGGACCAGGCAGACGAGCGGGCGGCACCCTGTCGGATGCCGCCCGCGTGGCCCGGGACGGCCGGACGGTCCGCGTCCCGCCCAGCCCTCAGAGGCCGACTGTCACTCGTCTTCCGACGCCTGTGTCAGACCCTGGCTGAAGCCCACCGCCTCCGCCTCGGCCCGGACTTCTGCCCGAGCTTCTCCCCGGGCCTCCGCGCCGGCCTCGACCTCCGACATCTCCTGCGTCCAGAGCCGGCCGCCTTCCGAATCTTGGCCCTGATGCCTGAACTGCTCGAGTTCGCGACTCCTGACACCGAGCGCAGACGTCGGTCTCCTTATCGGCGCACGCGATCGGCCCCGCCTGCCGAAGCAATTCCTTTGCCGGGCCCTGATACACCACAGCCGTACTAAGATTATATATTGCACTCATGTATAACGACTGGTTCGATGATGACGACGTAAACAGCCGACAAAAGGCTTTCCTGGATGTCGTCCGGGAGTCCGCACGCTCCTGGCCGGAATGCCCCCGCAATGCGACTTTCGTGCTTTTGTATCCAGACCCGGAAGAAGATGAGGAGTACACCGCACCAGAACCAACCGGATACATGGAGTATGACGCCGCACTGGAGCAGGCATTCGCCAGCAAAGAATCAGTGCTCACGGCGATCGTGGACATTATCGACTTCGGAGCGAATCTTCGCCTCAAGGTTCTGGGCGCCACCTTCGTCGGCAACAGTCTCATCTGCATGGAACGCAACGACACCTTCTGGCCGGAGCCCAGCAAGGACGTGAAGACACTGACTGCCACCGGATCGCCGGAAGAACTGGGGCGGATCGCCGCCGACTGGTTCGAAGAGATCGCCCGCCGCCCCGTCATCCACGCACCGAGCCCTCCGGGAAGGTGGTACTCCGTTACCCCCGGCACGGCCCTGCCGGCCGATCATCGCTGGGCCCGTAACGAGCCCGGAACGGGATGACCGAGGACACCCCTACGCCCCTATAGACCGCGGGTAGCGCCCCGGAAAGGTCGCCGCCGGCGAGATCCCAGACCGCCCGGCACCCGTTTCCGTCCGACCGCCGGCCACTACTCGTGCTCGAACGCTTACAGAAGTCACTCCGCCTCTGCCTGGGCTTACGCCCTGATACACCACAGCCGTATTAAGATTATATACTGCACCCATGCATAACGACTGGTTCGATGACGACGACGTGAACAGCCAACAGAAGGCTTTCCTGGACGTCGTTCGAGAGTCCGCGCGCTCATGGCCCGAGTGCCCCCCCGATATGACTTTCGTGCTCCTGTATCCAGACCCGGAAGATGAAGACGATGAATACATCGCACCAAAACCGAGCGGGTACACGGAGTATGACACCGTAATGGAGCAGGCATTCGCCAGCAAGGAATCAGTCCTCACGGCGATCGTGGAAATTATCGACTTCGGAGAGAACCTTCGCCTCAAAGTCCTGGGCGCTACCTTCGTCGGCAACAGTCTCATCTGCATGGAACGCGGCGACACCTTCTGGCCGGAGCCCAGCAGGGACGTAAAGCCACTGCACGCCACCGGATCACCGGAAGAACTGGGGCGGATCGCCGCCGACTGGTTCGAAGAGATCGCCCGCCGCCCCGTCATCCACGCACCGAGCCCTCCGGGAAGGTGGTACTCCGTTACCCCCGGCACGGCTCTACCGCCCGGACATCGCTGGGCCCGCAACGAGCCCGGAACGGGATGACCGACGACGCCCCCCCTTAAACCGCGGGCAGCGCCCCGGAAAGGTCGCTGCCCGCGAAATTCCAGAACGCCCGGCACCTGTTTTCAACCAGCCGCCGGGCGACGGTCGCTACTCGTCCTCGATCGCCTGCGAGAGTCCGAACTCCAGCCCCTCCGCCTCTTCCTCAGCCTGTGCCGCCGCTTCCGCCTGAGCCTCGGCGCCGGCATCGGCCTGTGACTGCAGCCAAAGACGTCCACCTTCACGCATCTTGGCCCCTGACGCCTTGAACTGCTCGATTTCGCGGCTCTCCTGACACCGGGTGCAGATGCTGATCTCTTTGTCTCTACGCGGACCGTGAGTCTCTGTGTACTGGAGGTCTTCCTTCGCCGAGCCGTTCTTCACCGCCTCCTCGTCGCAGCTGTCCTCCGAGCAGACCCCGGAGTTTCCGCTCGTAGCCGCTCTGTGCGCCGCCCAATACAACATCCTCTTCTTCTCGTCCCAGGCAACGCTGATCGTGGAGAACTTGTTCAGCCCCCTGTTGCTCAGTTCTCCGTCGGCATTGAGTTGCTGCAGGCGGGCGATGACCGCGCCGCGTACGCGTCGGGACGCGTCCAGGTACTCCTGTGTCTGCCATTTCTCGTCTTCTACGGCGATGGCACCGGAAACCGTGTTCTTACCGGTGATGGCCTTGATGTGTTCGTCTTCGGCATAGTTGGCCTCCGCTTCTACCGCGTCTTCGGCCGCCTCGGCGAAGTAGCTGGGTTTGGCCTTCGGGTCGTAGTCGGAGCAGTTGTGGGCGTTGCAGTTGTTGCCGAGCCCCTCTTCGTTGGCCAGGTGCTGGCTTATGGGCTTGTCGCCCTTGTGCACCGGCTTGTTCATGGTGGGGTCGGCCCACCAGTTGTCGGTCCCAGTGGGGTCGTAGCCGATGAGGGGGTTGTTGTCGCCGTAGGTGTAGCCGTTGAGGGAGAGGGGGTCGGCGGTGTCGAGGAGGGGGTCGACGGACAGGAAGCGGCCGGTGATCGCGTCGTATTCGCGGGCGCCGAGGTAGGTGAGGCCGGTGGTGGCGTCGGTGGTCTTGCCCAGGAAGCCGCTGTCGTCGGGCCAGGTTCCGGTGCCGCCGGTGCGGGGCGCGCCGAAGACGGTGGTGTAGCGCTTGGTGGTCTTCTGGGTGGTGGCGTCGACGGCGAGGGTGGCGGTTCCGTGCGGGTCGCCGGCCAGCCAGGTGAGGGTGTTGGTGCCGGTCTGGTTGCTGCGCAGGGCGATGACAGTGCCCCCGGCGCTGTAGTAGCGCTGCGCCCAGGAGGAGGTGGTGCCGGTCTTGAGGTGGACCTCGGTGTCGCCGAGGTAGAGGACGATGTCGCCGGTGGTGGCGCGGCGGATGAGCAGGTTGCCGTCGGCGTCGTAGACGTGGCTGGTGGTGCTCTTGACGGTGCCGGCGGCGGACTTCTCGGTGAGGGTGTCGAGTTGGCCCTGGGGGTTCCAGGTCAGTGACTGGGTGTCGGTGCTGTTGGGGCGGGTCTTGGTGTCGCCGGTGGTGTCGTAGTCGTAGGTCTTCGCCGCGCCTGTGCAGGTGGCTCCGGCCGTGGTGAGGAGGGTGGCCAGGGCGTGCGGTCGGGCGGCGTCGTAGCAGTAGGTCGTGGTGACGGCGGCGCCGGCGGGGGTGCGGTCGGTCTCTGTGGAGCGCAGGCCGCCGTCGGTGTAGGCGTAGGTGGTCCAGTAGGGGCTGGCGCCGCCGAGGTCGGCGGTGGTGCGGCCGGTGGCGGAGCAGTCGGCACCGGCCGGGGTCCACGCCTCGGTCAGTCTGCGGTAACCGTCGTACGCGAAGCACTGGTTGTCGGCCGCGCCGGTGCCGCCCAGGGTGGCGGTGTCGAAGATGTTAGTGACGTTGCCGGCGGCGTCGTAGCCGTAGTTGAGTTCCTGGAGCTCGTAGCCGTGGGTCTGGTCGGTGACGGTGGACTGGGTGAGTTGGTCGGTGCCCTCGTCGTACACGTCGGTGACGTACGCCTTGAGGGTGCCCGCGGCGTCGGAGGTGCCGAGGGTGAGCTGCTGGGGTCGGCCGGTGTTGGTGTAGGCCGCGGCGAGCAGGTACGCGCCGGCACCTCCTTCGACCTTGGTGGGCAGGCCGAGGGTGCTGTGGGAGGTGGTGATGGTCTCCGCGGGAAGGCCGCCGGCGGCCGGGTCGGAGACGTACTGCTGGGTGCCGTCGGTGTTGTAGTAGGTCTTGGTGACAAGTTGTGCGGCGACGGCGCCCGAAGTGACCAGCGGGTCGGCGGCGGGCAGGTCGAGTTCGCTGGTGGTGGGGTGATAGAGGCTGTCGTAGGCGGTGGTCTTGCGGGTGTAGGCGCTGCCGGTGACACCGCCGGTGTAGCTGGTGGAGGAGTCGGGTCGGCCCTTGGCCAGGCTGTCGTAAGCCCAGTGGTCGAGCTTGTTCGCGTCGGTACGGCTGGTCTTCCAGTCGTCGGTCTTACGGCCGAGGACGTCGTAGCCGTACAGCAGGGTGGTGCCGCCGGCGTCGGTGGTGGAGTCGATCTGGTCCAGTGCCGTGTAGCCGGTGGCGGTGGTCCCCTTGTCGGGGTCTGTGGACGAGGTCTGGCGGCCGAAGAGGTCGTAGCCGTACGACCACGCGGCGCCGTCCGGACCGGTGGCGGTGCTCTTCTGGCCGTCCCCGCTGTAGGTGAAGGCTGTGGACAGGTACGGGGTGCCGACTCCGGAGCCGTACTGCGTGTCGGCCGGGCTGGTGCCGGCGTATTGGCGCTGTTCGGTGGTACGGCCGAAGACGTCCGTGAGGGTGCGGGTGGCACTGCCTCCGGCCGGGGCGCTGGTGGCTGTGGAGTCACCGGTGTAGGCGGTGGTGGTGGACCACTTCTGGACGCCGGACTCGTAGAACGTGCTGTTGGTGACCCGGCCTGCGCCGTCGAAGACGAAGTCGGTCTGCTTGGGGGCCCGCCCGTACTCCGCCCGGGTGTAGGTGCCCGAGGGGGTGGCGGTGGAGTCGAAGACGTCGGCGTACGTCTCGTAGGCCATGCCGCGGCTGTCGTAGCGGGTGTCGGTCAGCAGCCGACCGCCGTTGGGGGTCGGCGACTGCGTCTGGAGTGGCCGCATCAGCGCGTCGAAGATGCTGTACGTGGTGTTGTACGAGCCCTCGGCGATGATCGAGGAGGTCGAGGTCCACGACGGGGCGCTGTTGCTGACGTGGTAGGCGTAGGTGTAGTTGGCGCCGTATCCGGCCGCGTGGGACTGGTTGGGCAGCCAGACGGCGGTGACCCGGCCGAGTGCGTCGTAGGCCGTCTCGGTGATCTTGCTGTTGGCGTCGTAGTCCTTGACCGGGCTGCCGCGCGCGAAGTCCTGGTAGGTGTAGGTGATCTGGGACTTGGCGTTGGTGACCTGCACGCGGGTGACCGGGCCGGCGGCTGCCGGGACGTACGCGGTGGTGGTCGTGTTTCCTGCCGCGTCGGCGACCGTGAGCGCGCGGCCGAGCTTGGCGGTGGTGTCGTCGTACGTCATCTTGCTGACGGTCTGCCAGGAGGATGGCGGGCGCTCTCCACCGGTGGCGGTGGCCGGGTAGGCCGAAGCACGGCCTGTCCAGGTGGCCTCGCCCAGCGTCGGGGTCTGCGTGGCGCTCCACCCGGTCGCGGAGGTGTTGTCGTAGACGGTCGCGGTGTCGGACAGCACGTCGCCGCGGGTCGCCGAGGACGTGGGCAGGACGAGGTCGGTCTCGGCGGTGGTGCACGGCTTGCCGGTGACGCGGGTGCGGGAGACCAGCGAGGTCAGCCCCTCGGCGGCGTTGCGGGCATACCAGGTGCGCGTGCAGGTCTCGTCGCCACTCTTGGCGTTGTCGCCGGAGTCGTCCTGTGAGACCGCCATGCCGTGGTCGTCGTAGGAGGTGCCGACGGTGCGGGTGCGCCATCCGGCGGTGGCCGTCAGGTAGGTGGCGGTTTCGGTCCTGCCGGTGCGGACGTAGTACGAGGAGACGTCGGCGTAGGACTTCTGCTGGCTTGCCGTCAGGCTCGACCAGGGGTTGTTCACGCTGACCGAGACCGGTGTGGCGCCGTCGTAGCCGAGCTGCTCGCGGGCGAAGCCGGCGTACTGGTCGCTGTCGGTCTGGCCCGGGACGGTGAGGCCGGCGAAGCTGACACCGGGTACCGACACCGTGCGTCTGGTGCCGTCCTTTCGGCTGTCGCCGTCCATGCCCTGGAGGTAGACGGTGGTGGTCTTGGAGCGGGTGCCGGCCGCGGAGCCGATGTAGGCGGTGACCGTCCCGTAGCCGCGCCATTCGGACCAGGTGCGCTCCTTGGCCGGAGTCAGCGGGTCGTCGCTGTGATGCCAGGCGGGACCGGAGTACGCGTACGAGGTCTCCATGGTCTCGCCGTGGCCGGTCGGGTCGGAGGTGACCACGGCCAGTACCCGGTACTTGTTGAACCAGTCCAGCGTGGCGTCATCGGCGCCGTTGACGTGCCAGTACACCGGATAGCAGCTGGTGGTGTCGTCGTCCTCGGCCGCAGGCATGTTCGAGCCGCGTACGCACTCGGGGTCGGACAGGGTGACGGTGGTGATCGCGCCGGTCTCGGAAGTGACCGACTGGATCCGGGGCCGGTTCAGCGGGAGGACGTCGTCGGTGGGTGCGTCGACCCGGTTGGCCCGCATCTGGTAGGTGAAGGTGACCGGGGCCAGCGTGATCGCGGTGCCGTTCTCACCGGTGTGCGTGATGCTGTCGAGCACCAGGGTCTGGTCGGTGCTGTTGCCGATGTCGCCCGGGTCCAGGTACTCCTGCTTGAGCGCCCACGAGTCCACCGGGGTGAACGCGGCCGGGGCGGCGGCAGCGTTCCAGGCGAACGTCTCGACCTTCGTCAGGCGTTTGCGGGTGAAGAACTCCGGGCTGTCGCCGTGGCAGGTCGCGTCCTTCGCACAGATCGAGTCGAAGGGGACGTCCGGCCAGTTGGGCGCTGTGGTCTGCGTCAGCGAGGAGCAGTCCGCGGCGGTGCAGCGCTCGTCGTAGGTGAACTGCACCTTGTCGGAGGCGTTGACGCTGCTGAAGAGGGTGTCGGAGCGCTGTCCGTACAGGATGTGGTCGAGGTAACCGCCGCGGGTGTAGAGGGCGGTGCCGGTGGTGGCGCCGTTTTTGGCGTAGTAGTTCGTCTCCGGGGTGTACCAGTACGACATGGCGTTGCCGTGCAGGTCCACGACGTAGTCGAGGTTCCAGCGCCACGCCTGGTTCTTGGCTCGGCCGGCGAAGCTGGTGCCGTCGCTGTAGCCGGGCTCGCCGTCGTCGTCGCCGAAGACGGGGGCGGTCCACACCGAGTCGGTGCGCTGGGTGTCGGCGCCGGGGAGCTTGTTCAGGCCGAAGACGTACTTGGTGCCGTCGCCGGTGGTCACCGTCCAGTACTCGCCGGCGCCGTCGACGCTTCCGTCGCCCTCGTCGCCGTTGTCCGCGCCGGTGGAGTGCGTGACGGTGGAGGCGTCGTCGTCCTTGAGGTGCCACTGGCCGGTGGTGTCGTCCTTGACCAGCTCGGTCGCTTCGCCGTCGAGCACGAGAGTGGCGTTGTCGTACTTCCAGCACAGGTCGAAAGTGCCGGTCTCGCCGTCCTCGTCGCACGAGCCGTAGGAGCGCTCCACGTAGGAGGAGGCGGTCAGGTCGAAGCCCTCGCCGACCTGACTGCCCTGGTTGTTCGTCGAGGCGGTGCGGCCGTCGATGCTGCCGGAGTCGTAGGACAGCGACAGTGACGGGGCCGGCCCTGCCGCGTCCGGAGGCGTGGCCATCGGGTAGGACCAGGTGAACGACCCCGAGGAGGCCCCCGCGGACCAGGTGGACGACGACGACAGCGAGGACGCGCTGTAGTTGCCCGAACCCGAGGACGCCTCACCCTGACTTGCGGCCACGGCCAGGACCGTGGCCGGTCCGGCACTCGCCGCCCGCAGAGTGACATCGGCGCTGACCGACTGACCGGTCGCGTCGTTGGCCGACTTCAGCGGTGTCTGCGTGCGGCAGGCGGCCTTGCCCGGTGTGGTCAGGGCACATGCCGGGAGTTCGACCAGGCGCAGCCGGCCGCCCCAGCCGCCTCCGTAGGCCGACGCGAAGGACGCGTAGTCCGCACTCAGCCGCGCGGAACCGGCGCTCTCCGCGGTCGCCGACAGCAGCACACCGTCGACTCCCGCCGCCTGCGCGTGCCTCTGGTCCAGGGCGCGGACGACGACCCGGCCCGCGGCGGCGCCCTTCACACCGCGCGTGAGGGTGACCGGCATCCCTCCGGCGGTCACCCTCAGCGCGCCCTTGGCCGGCAAGGTGCCCGACGCCTGCCCGGCCCCCGGCCACACGGCCTTCTGCTGGGCGCGCGCCGCCTTGGCCTGCGACGCGTTGACGGCCCTGGCCTTCGCGACCTTGTTGCGCTCCGCCGCCGCTCCGAGCCCGGTGACCGGGTCGACCTTGTCGGCCCGCGCCTCGGGCAGCGCGGGCCGCCCCAGCCCGCCGCCGGTGCCGGCGGCAGCCGGGGACGCGACGAACCCCGTCGGCACCAACACCGCCAGGCAGACCGCGGCGACGACCGCCGTCCGTCTGCGACGGCGCTCGCGCTCGGCGCCGGGCCTACGCGGGAAAAGGATTCCGCGCAGCAGGGTGTCCCTCTGCCACGCGGCTCTCCTACGAGCACTCACGGCACGTCCTCCAAGCAGTCGGTAGGCACAGAGCACCGCCGTACGCGCGGACGGCCTCGTTCGGCAGCCCGCGTGCACGTCGGGATCGGGGAGTTGTTGCGGCGGAACCTCGTCGGAGAGGTTCCGCCGCTGAGTCGGAAGACCCGTCAGTCGCCGACGGTGTCGACGATCTGCGACGGGTTCATCGCACCGGCCCACAGCCGGATATCGCTGATCCGGCCGGGCAGGTAGTGGCCGACGCCGCTGTCACCGGCAGCCTGGCCCTCCCCTGCGGCGAACAGGCCGGTGCCGGGGTCCGCGGTGTAGGGGTGCACGTTGTCGGCGCCGTTCTCGTCGGAGCCGAGATAGAGGTGGACAGCATCCGAGGGGGCGTCGTAGGTGCCGGTAAGCCGCACCGCGCTGCCCAGGTCGGCGGGTTCGTCGGAGACCACTCCGTCGAAGCTCCCGTCGGCCTTCAGCCGTCCGAAATACCACTTGCCCACGGGCACGGTGAGGTCGGGGCCTCCGTCCGGGTCCGGCTGTGTCTCGGTGCCGGTCAGCTGGTACCAGAAGCCCCAGGACGAGCCGGTTGCGCTGCGCTGCCCGACCACCTGGGCTGTGTAGCCGACCGGTTTGGCCGCCAGGGCGGTCGTGTCGAGGTCTGCCAGCGTGGTGGCGGTGAAGGAAGCCGTGTCGTCCACCACCGGTCCGGGGGTGGTGGCCGCGCCGCTTGTCCCGTTGAGGGTGATCGCGTTGCTGTCCAGCGACGCTGCGCCGGAGAGGGTCAGCGTCCGCCCGTACCCGGACACGGAATCGGTCAGCGTGGTGCCGGCGGCGCCATCGGGGTTCCAGTCCGCCATCAGCTCGGTCGCCGACGCGTTCGCCGAGTCCAGCAGTTGGTCCTCGGTGGCGATCTCGTCCGGGGTCAGAGCTCGCTGCCACACGGCGACCTCGTCGACCCTGCCCCGGAAGTAGTTGTTGAAGCTGCCGAACGTTGTTCCGGCCCGGCCGAACTCCAGTGGACCGTCGGACGCCGTGGCATTTGCCGTGCTCGGCAGTGCCACGGGGGTGCCCTGCATGTGACCGTTGACGTACAAGCTGATCGTGCGGTCCGTGTCGTCGTACACGCCGGTCAGGTGGGACCAGACCTTCAGCGGCACGCCTGTGGCGGCGGCATTGGCCCCGGCGTACTCGCGGACACCGTTCTCGTACCAGCTCCACAGGAACACCCACCGGTTCGCACTCGGCGAGTAGTACAGCGAAAAGCCGGTGTTGTCGCTGCTGGTCTGCGACAGGACAGTACGGAAATCCGACTCGTCGGACAGGTAGGCCCAGGCCGACACCGTGAACGACGACTCGGTGTTCACCACCGGCGCCGACGTGGCCGCGTATCCCTGCTGGTCGGCAGTGACGGTGGTGTCGTTCAGCCACAGCGAGCGGTCGCTGTCGCCCCGGCGGGCCAACGACGACCAGCCCGCACCGCCGGTGTTCAGGGTCGCGTTGTGGCGCGTGCCCACGGTGCCGGTATCAGCTGCCGATGTCACTGCCGAACCGGGTGCCGCGTCGTCGAAGTGCCAGCGGCCGACCGCCGTCTGCCCCTCCTGGACGTTGAACTTCACGCTCGCCGTCTGGCCCCAGCCGGCCCCGTCCTGCGCCCGCGCCAACAGGAGTTGAGTGCCGGCGAGTTGCGGGGTGATCTTCACCTGCCAGGTCGCCCCCGCGTGCACCGCCGACCAGGCCGCGGAGGATGCCAGTTTGTACTCGTACGCGCTGTTCACGTCACCGGTCGCCGGGCCGAATGTGAACGTCGCGCCGACGCCCGGACCGCCGGCGGCGACGCACGCCGTCGCATCGCAGGGTGTGTAGGGCGTGCCGACGGTGATCTTCGGCGGTTTCGGCGCGGTCGTATCGACTCTGAAGTAGCACCATCCGGTCGTCGTCACCGTGCTGTGCGACTCCAGGAAGCTGCTGCCGTCGTAATAGGACTGGGTGAACACCGCCAGCCGGTACAGCGGACCCTCCGTCAGCGTGATCGGCGACGGATCGGTCTCGGTCGTGCCGCTGCCGATATAGCCGCTCAGCGGACGGATCGGCTCTGTCGCCACAGCCCAACTGCCGTCGCTGTTCTGCTTCTGTACGTAGAAATGTGCACGCAGGCTCGCTCCGCTGCCGCCGCCCGACGCCGTGCTCACCTTCGCGGTCAGGGTCGGGGTCGGGTCGCCGATCACCTGCGGATCGGATGCGCTGGTCTCGCAGGTCACCCCCGTGCCCGAAACCAGCCCCGCCGCCGTGGGCGCCGCCGGCACGCCGACGTACGTCACCGACAGCACCGCGTCATTGCGGAACCTCTTCCAGTCACTGGTCGCGGTCTCGTCCCGTGCCTTGACCAGCAGCGTCAACCTGGAGAACCCGCCTGCGGCGAAGTTCGCGACCTGCGTGGTCAGCCGGGAGTCGTGGAACTCGATCGGCGCGGCCGGCTGCGAAGGGCTGCACGCCGAGCCGCGGCCAGCCGACACGTCCCGGCTGGCCACCGTACCCAGGTTGGTCGGCCGACCGGCCCACGTCGTGGACGAGGTGATATTGCTGGTGCGCTCCAGGTCCACATAAGACGCGTCGCACGTGAACGACCACGACTCGGTGTCTCGGAACGTCGCGTCCAGCACCTTCTTGCCCACCAGGGTGGCCGGTGAGAACTGGTAGTAGATCCGCTCGGTGTAGTCGGTGCCGCAGTAGTAGCCGTCGTACGACGAGCAGTGGCCCACGCCCTTGCCTTCATTGTTGTCGCCGTTGTCGAACTCGAAGTCGGTGACCCCGTCCGAGCGCATCTGAGTGCGGGCGGTCTGGCTCAGCCCGACACTCGGGTCGATGTACACCGGGAAGGCATCGGCATCGGTGTTGGACAGGATGGTCGAGTCCGGCACCACCGACAGCGAGTCGTCACCCACCTGTACCGGCAGCACACTGGAAGCGTCGCCGTCACCGGGACCGGGCGTGGGATCGTCCCCGGCAGCGTCGGGGGTCACCACAGCCGGACTGTCCGCCTCACGGGCTTCCCTGTCTGCGTCAGTCGTGCGGGCAGCCTGCCCGGAGGCGTCACCCTGCGAGTCCCACATCACCGCGGCAGGAGCGGAGAACACCGGACGGGCGTTCTCGTCGACTGCCGTCATGCCCCCGCCGCCGACGGCCTGGACCGTCAGGCCCTCCGACCGCAGTGAGAACGTCACCCGCTGAAGTGCCGGATTCGCCGCTGCCTGCGGGGTCTTGACGATCAGCAGCTCGCGGAAGCCCTCTGTCGTGGCCGTCATCCGCAGGTCGACGCCGGGCAGAACATCGGGATAGGTGGCGTTCGGCCCGTCCAGGACCGGCTTCGGCAGAGCTGTGGCCCAGCCCAGTTCCAGTGAGCGGCCGGCATCGGTGATGTCCACCAGCCCCGAGCCGTCACCACCGCCCGAGAACGACAGGCCCATTACGGCCGCCCGCGGCCCCACCGTGCCGTCCGACCTCGCCACGAGCGTCGCGTCCGGATCGGTCCACGAGCCGTCAGCGGCCTTGACGCGCACCGGCACCGCCGACTGCTCCATCGTGAACGACGTACCGTCCGGATTGGCGTAGGTCGTTGAGTAGTCCGTCCGCTCACCGGTTACCTCCACCGGCTCACCAGCGGCAACAGCCTGCTGCGACGCGGCCCGCGCCCCGGAGTCCGGACCACTCGCATCCGCACGCGCGACGGAACCCGTGCCACCCATAACCGGCAGTGCCGCCAGCAACGCCCCCGCGGCCAGGGCAGCAACGGTCACCCGCCCGCTTCTCCTCCGCGCACCTGTGCGACGACATGCGTCAGCCCACCCCATATGTCCCCACCCCAGAGCACCAAGAACGAATCGGTCAAACGATCTCCCGCAGAAGGTGGATCCGCGACCGATAACCGGTCCGGAATTACTAAAAACCGCACAAAGATCCCTCCTTGGTGGGGTTTTGATGGTCAAGCCAAGGCATGGGAGTTTGACGCTCCGCACCGCAATGCCACACCGGCGGGCACACCATCGCCCCCATGCGAACGTGACCAGGAACTGCGCGACGTCGATGTCCGGGCGGGGTGGTTCAGCGAGCCACGCGGGTGCTGCGGACGCCCTGGCCGACGTGGCCGATGGCGTTGTGCCGGTGTTTCCTTTCGCCGGGTCATCAGCAGCGCCGGCGAGCGTGCCCAGCGCAAGGCGGAACACTCCGCCATCTCCGCAGCGGAGGCCCGGCGCACCGTTCCCGCACCGTCGTGGTGGCCCTCGGAGAAACCCCATCTCGCCTGCTGTGATGGCTTGCACGACACCGACCCGGCTCACGCGGACCAGAGCTGCTTCGGGCCCGGACGGGACGTACCCGCCTCTGATCGCCCAACACGCTCTGCACATCGAGGAGATGGACCCATCCGCCCTCGACGGTCCGCTCCGCGACAGGTTCATGGCCGCACACATGCTCATCGAGGGCCGCGACCTCGTTGCTCCTGGAGACCGGAGACCCGCAATGCGTGTACGACTGGTTCAACCTCCTCTTCAGGCCGACTCGGGTCGAGAAAGCTGGGGCCGCCGTCTGCGAGGTCGGCTGACTGCCGACTTGGACCGACCGGCAATTGGAGGGTGGGAGAAGGAGCGGGGGCGATGGGGGTCCCCCGCGCGAGCGAAGCCGAGCGTGGGGGAGCGTGCAGCTGCAAGGCGGAGGAGGGAGTGATGGCGGAGCCATCGCGACCGACGACAACGCGGCTGGGGGCCCCCACGCCCTTAAGGCAGTGGGGGAGCGCGTGCCGGACCCCGCGACGCCGCCCTCCAATTGCCGGTCGGTCTTCAGCAGGACGGGGCTACCTGAGTGCATGCGACGCGCGCTGCGCCCCGGGCTCGACACTCAGCCCGGTAGCAGTGGCGGGTCGCTCGATCGCGGCGCGCACCGCGTCCGGGCCGAGCCGGCCGGGCGGCAGGTGCGCGCCGGCAAAGTGCCGGACGAGCCGGGCCGGGCCAAGGCAACGGTCGTACAGGCCCGCTGATGCCCAGCGCGATCAAGCAGAGGGGTACGGCGGCGCCCATGAGAGCCAGGAAGCGTCCACGTTCCGGCTCGTCCTCGCCGGTGGTGAGCAGCTCCTCGAACTGGTCGTTTTCGCCAGTTCCGCCAACGGCAGCCCACGGGCCTGACGCAACGACCGCAATCGAGCAACTGACGACTCATTGATCACGTCACCCACGGTTACTGACACAGGCATTCCGTGTCACGCGATCACGGAATTCCGAGGCGGTTCACCCACCGGCCGTCCTCCGCTGCCTCGCTCCGGGTGCGTCGGTCGACGAACCCAGCCGCCGTCGGCTGGAGGCCCAGGGCTCCCATAGCAAAGTCACCATCAGCGAAGGAGGACCGTTGTAACCGAACTGCACAGATTCCTGAAGCCCGTTCCAGGCACGTCACCCTGAAGAGTGATCCCGTTTTGGAGCGGTCTCCCCCGGGGCCTTCCGACTTGTACCGTCGCTGACGGTGATGTCTGGAGGGGCCGTCCGTGAGCTCGTGGGCGGCGTTACCGCAGGGGGAGCAGGAAGTGGACGTACGAGTCCAGGTGACTGACGACGGCAGCACAGAGGCCGCCGCGCTGGGTCAGTGGCTCAGTGACGAGCACGAGTTGCGCGGCCGTGTCCGCGGCATCCCTGCTCCCCTCGGTCCAACGGAACTCGGAGGGGCTACCGACCTACTGGTCGTCGCCGTAGGCGCCGGCGGGGCCGGCACCGTTCTGGCGAGGTCCCTCATCACCTGGATCCAGAACCGCCGGACCACAGCGAAGATCACGGTGGAAGTGCAGGGCAAAAGGATCACCCTCGACATCGACACCGTCGAAGACATCACTCCGCTCCTCCAGCACCTTGCGACCCCGGCCATCGATGAACCCTGAGCCCGAAGGCAGGCACGACTCTCTGGCGATCCTGGTCGGTGTGTCCCGGTACGACGACCCGGCGTTCACGCCGGTCGCCGCAGCCAGGAACAGCCTGAGCCGGATGAAGAGCATCCTGGCGGATCCGGCGCTCTGTGGGTGGTCCGGAGAGATCAGGGTGATCCCCGACCCGACGTCACAGAGCGAACTGGCCCTGACAATCAGTGAGTTGGCGGAACAGACCCGTGGGGTACTCCTCCTCTACTACGTCGGCCACGGCCTGCTCTCGCCCCGCGGCGAACTCTGCCTGACCGTCACCACCACAAACCGCTCCCGGCCGACGATCACGGGCGTCCCGTGGGAGGACATCGCCGAAGCCCTGCGCGGCAGCCCCGCCAGGATGCGCATCGCGATTCTCGACTGCTGCTTCGCCGGGCAGGCCATCGAAGCGCTCGCAGGCGACGCCGTGGCCGACATCGTCCACGTCGAGGGCATCTACACACTGACCGCGACAACCCGAAACCGCACGGCGCACGTCCCGCCACCGGAGGAGCAGGAAGCGGCGAGCACATCGTTCACCGCCGAACTCACCGATCTGATCAGCAGCGGCATTCCGTACGGTCCATCGGCCCTCACCCTCGGCGCGATCTACCCCGTACTGCGGAACCAGCTCTCCGAACGCGGCCTCCCCCGCCCCAACCAACGGGGCACCGACCTCGCCGACCGCTTCGTCTTCGCCAGGAACGCATGGCATCCGGGCGCCAACCCGCCTGAGGACAGAGATACGCACTACGGTGCTGTGTCCACAGTCACTGGGCTACGGCCCATCGCAACAGCCCCGAAGCCACCCGCTCCCGGAGATCCGCTGCCGCCCGCTTCCCCTGCCACAGCGATCCTCACGGCGCAGCCGGCCCATCGGAGCCTCACCCGGCGCGGGCTCCTCGGCGGCGGACTCGGGCTGGCCCTCACCGGCGGGTCGGCAGGTGCGTACTTCACCTCCGGAACCATCGGCGACCGTCCCGACGACGCCGCGTCCACGTCTGCTGCGGTGGCAAGGCGTGGTCCCGTGGTGTTCGCCGGATCCGACGGCTACCTCTTCTTCGTGACGGACAGCTGGGGAGGGTTGCGCCAGTACCGGAGGAAGAGCCCTGATACCGGGGCCACGGGATGGGCGAAACTCTGGCAGAACAGCCGCTCGTACACCGAGATCGGCAGCGAATTCCAGAAGTACTCCATGGTCTTCACCGACCGCGCCGACGCCTTCTACGGCGTACTTCCCAGCGGAGTCCTGCACCGGTACCGCCTCTTGCGGACCTGGCCGGACGGGAGAGGAGACTGGCCGAACTGGGGCCGCCCGACCGTGGTCCACAGAGGCTTCCGGCAGTACAGCCACGTGTTCGCCGCAAGCGACCGGCAGATCCTGGCGGTGACCCCGGACGGCCGGCTCGACTGGTACCGGCTGCTGCGGATCAACGACATCGCCGGGACGTTCACCTGGGCGAACAACGGCAAGCCGCGCCAGATCGGCGAAGGCTTCCACCCATACAGTCAGGTCTTCTGGGGCGACGGCGACCGTACGCGCGAAACCCCGGACAGCGTTCTGGCAGTGACCCCGGACGGCCGGCTCGCCCGGTACCAACTGGCCGCCGACGACGACCCCACGCGCGCGCCCCGGCTGGCCGACAACGGGGCTCCCACCACGATCGCTGAGGGTTTCGACCGGTACACCACCGTGACCGGCGCGCCCCAAGGAGTCATCTACGCCGCCCGCGACGACGGCCTCCTGTACTGGTACCGGCTCCTCGCGGTCAACGAGGAGACCCGCAGGCCTTCGTGGGCGAACAACGGCAAGCCGATCCAGATCGCCGACGGCTTCTTCCTCCAGCCAGGGGACCGGGCCACGGCCCCCCACTGATCCCGCACAGGGCCGTCGGCACGCCCGAACGGCATGTCCTGCACGCCGGGACCGTCCCCGCCGAAGGCCGCCGGGATCAGTCCCTCTCGTGACCGTCGAGCTGCGCTCGAAGCAACGTGCTCAAGGGGTCCGTCCACAAGCGATGCACCACATGCGAGGTCCCACGCGTAGACACAAAGGGAAGACCCGTCCTCAACGTGGACAGCACTCAGAAGACCGACGAGCTCGGGACGAAATGCCCCGGCCCCGGCAGAACTCGGCGCAGACCTCGCAAGGATGGCTTCGCCACCAAGAAGGACGCCGAGGAGAAGGCACAGGAGGTCTGGGACCTCGCGCAGGTCGGCATCGACATCCTGTCCGACGCGACCATGAGCCAGCACCTGCGGCGCCGGCTCGACGGCAAGCAGCGCATCAAGCGGTCCACCCGCCACAGCTACGAGGACTGTCTGCGGCTGTACTTCATCCCGCAGCTCGGCCACATCAAGCTCCGCGACCTGCGCCCGATCCGCCTGCACGACCTCCGCCACGGCGCGGCCACCATCGCCCTTCTCGCCGGCGTCCACATCAAGGTCGTCCAGAAGAAGCTCGGCCACTCCTCGATCAAGGTGACCGGCGACATCTGCACCAGCGTCCTCGAAGAGGTCGAGAGGGAAGCCGCCGAGGCCACCCTCACCGCCGTCCCAAGGGCCCGGAAGAACCGGAAGAAGCAGCTGGGGCAGCCCGCCGAGCAAGCGGAAACCGAGGGCACGAGGGGCGAGGAGGACGAAGACGGCTCAGCAGCCGCGTGACACAGACCGGCAGCAGACTGGGCGGGCTCATGGACACCGTCTCCGAGAGCCCGCCCAGTCGCCCGGTCCGCGCTCAGTCGTCGACCACCGTGAGGTGGTACGTCGTATCCACCCAGAAGCCACCTGTGGTGCTCGCCTTGATCTCGACCACGTAGTGCCCCACGGGAAGTGGATCGAACGAGCACCACAACCCCCAGGCGATACGCGGCAGCAGCGTTGCGCGGAAGGGCTTCGAGGTGAACTCCTGCACCGGCAGAGGCACGCCGTTCAGGAACGCGTTCGCCTCCGAGACCCCCATCAGCATGGGCCCGCGTGAGAACGGCGTCAGCGCCCGCTGGGTGTTGAACACCGGAAAGAAGACCGGCCGTCCCGCAGGCATCGAGCAGCGGCGCACGACACGGCCGCCGTAGGTTCCGGCCAGGAACCAGACGTCAGCCGGCTGCTGCCAGGCGGCGAACTCTCCCGTCTGATCCAGAACGGGGCTGCGGTCGTCAGGCGCGGACAGGGCCCACTTCCACCAACGAGCAGCCAACTCACCCCCACGCTCCGCCCCCAGCTGCTGGAAACCACCCCCGGCTGACACCGCCTCGCTCACCGTCCTCCACCCCTCTACCCACCCAGACATGCACTCGCGCTCGCGCGACCCTACCCGGCCAGGCTGAGGGGAACTGAGGCCGGTGGTTCATCAGCAGCAGACAGAGGACGCACTCGCCGGATCAGTGATCGTTCAGCGCCGTGTCCCCGGTACGTCCCCGGAAGCCACTCATCGCTCACGCCGGAGGCTCTGAGCCCTCGCAGCCGCAAGCTCCCGAAGATCGGGAAGATCACGAAAAAAAGCAAAAGCCCCAGGTCACGGCGAGTGAGAATCCTGGGGCTTCTACAGAGCCGCCTTCGGGATTCGAACCCGAGACCTACGCATTACGAGTGCGTTGCTCTGGCCATCTGAGCTAAGGCGGCGCGCTGTCCACACCATGGTGCGATCAGCAACGCGGGTAAGTCTACACAGTTTCCGGGGGTGCTCCGCACACCCGCCGAAGCACCCCCGAGGCGCCCTCAACGCACCCCCGGAGCACCGCCGAAGCACCCCCGCACCCCTACGAGCAGCGCTTCCCCTCCGCCGGAGGGGTGTCCCGGAGCAGATACGCGTTGATCGTGTCGTCGATGCAGTCGCTGCCCCGGCCGTACGCCGTATGGCCGTCGCCCTCGTAGGTGAGGAGGCGGGCGGAGGAGAGCTGGCGGGACAGGGACTGAGCCCAGCGGTAGGGGGTCGCCGGGTCGCGGGTCGTGCCGACGACCACGATCGGGGCCGCACCCTTCGCTTCGATGCGATGCGGTTCGCCCGTCGGCCGGACCGGCCAGTACGCGCAGGTCAGCGAGGCCCAGGCCATGACCTCGCCGAAGACCGGGGACGCCTTCTCGAAGGACGGCAGCGCAACGCGCACCTCGTCGGGGGTGCTGTACGCCGCCGGGAGGTCCAGGCAGTTCACGGCCGCGTTGGCGAACATCAGGTTCGAGTAGCGACCGTCGGCGTCGCGCTCGTAGTAGCTGTCGGCGAGGAGGAGCAGGCCCGCGCCGTCCTTCTCCCGCATCGCCGTGGTGAGCGAGTCACGGAGTTGGGGCCAGGTGCTCTCGTCGTACATCGCCGCGATCACGCCGGTCGTGGCGAGGGCTTCGCCCAGCCGGCGGCCGTCCGCGTCGCCGGTCGGGATCGGTGACGCGTCGAGGCGGTCGAAGAACGCCTTCAGGTTCGTGCCGACCTCGCCCGCCTCCGTACCCAGCGGGCAGTCGGTCTGCCGTACACAGTCCTTGGCGAACGCGTCGAACGCCGTCTCGAAGCCCGCCGTCTGGTCGAGGTTCAGCCGGCGCGCGGGCAGGGAGGGGTCCATCGCGCCGTCCAGGACGAGCCGGCCGACGCGCTCCGGGAAGAGATCCGCGTACGTCGCCCCGAGGAACGTTCCGTACGACGCCCCCACATACGTCAGCCGCTGGTCGCCGAGCACCGCCCGCATGATGTCCATGTCCCGGGCCGCCTCCACCGTGGACACATGCCGCAGCAGGTCGGGCGAACTCCGGCCGCAGCCCTCGGCGAACTCCTTGTACGCGCCGACCAGTTCGTCCGTCTCCCGCTCGTTGTCGGGAGTCGCGTCCGTCTGCGTGTACGCGTCCATCTCGCGGCCGTCCAGGCACTCGACCGGCTCGCTGCGGGCCACTCCGCGCGGGTCGAGCGCGACCATGTCGTAGCGCGTACGCACCGCGGCCGGGTAACCGATGCCCGCGTACGCCTGGAGGTACCCGACCGCCGAACCGCCCGGTCCGCCCGGATTCACCAGCAGCGAGCCGAGCGACTTGCCCGCGCCGGCGGCCTTCCTGCGGGAGACCGCGAGCCTGACGTCACCCTTGGCCGGGGCCGCGTAGTCGAGGGGCGCCTTCATCGTGGCGCACTGGAACCCGGGGACCCCGCACGTGCGCCAGTTCAGCTTCTGCGCGTAGTACGGCGCGAGTCCGGCAGGTGTGGCCTGCGGCAGCACGGTCTGCGACGCGCCCGCCGACGAACTCGCCGCACTCGTCGAACTTCCCGCGGAGCACGCCGAGACGAGCAGCGCGGCGACGGCCAACAACGTGCCACCGGTACGCAGAGGCCGACCGGCCGGACGAGGGGTGCGCCTGATATGCATTCAGCGAGCGTAACCCTGAGCCATGCGACGAATACTCTCCGTCCCCAATATGACTCGTACGAGTTACGGGTTACGAGTTACGAGGGCGCCGGCCTCAGCCCGCTCTCAGCGACAGCGTCATCGCCTCCACCGCCAGCAGCGGTGACACGTTGCGGTCCAGGGCCTCGCGGCACGCGGCGATCGCGTCGATGCGGCGGAGCGTCGACTCGGGTGAGCCGGCGCGGGCCAGTCGCTCCAGGGTGTCCTCGGCGTCCGCGTTGGCGATCGCCAGACGGGTGCCGAGCTGGAGGGCGAGGACGTCGCGGTAGAAGCCGGTGAGGTCGATGAGGGCGAGGTCGAGGGTGTCGCGCTGCGTACGCGTTCTGCGGCGCTTCTGGCGGTCCTCCAGTTCCTTCATCACGCCCGCCGTGCCGCGGGGCATCCGGCCGCCCTGGGACGCGCCCATCGCCTGCTTCAGCTCCTCCGTCTCCTTCACGTCGACCTCCTCGGCGAGCTGCTTGGCGTCCTCCGACGCCGCGTCGATCAGCTCCTGGGCCGCCTTCAGACACCCCCCGACGTCCTCGACGCGCAGCGGCAGCTTGAGTACGGCCGCCCGACGCTCGCGGGCTCGCGCGTCCGTGGCCAGCCGGCGGGCGCGGCCGATGTGGCCCTGGGTGGCCCTGGCCACGTTGTGCGCGACGCCCGGCTCGATGCCGTCCCGGCGGATGAGGATGTCGGCCACCGCGTCCACCGGCGGGGTACGCAGGATGAGGAGACGGCAGCGGGAACGGATCGTGGGCAGCACGTCCTCGATGGACGGGGCGCACAGAAGCCACACCGTGCGCGGCGCGGGCTCCTCGATGGCCTTGAGCAGGACGTTGCCCGCGCCCTCCGTGAGGCGGTCGGCGTCCTCCAGGACGATGACCTGCCAGCGTCCGACGGCCGGTGACAGCTGGGCGCGTCTGATCAGGTCGCGGGTCTCCTTGACGCCGATGGAAAGGAGGTCGGTACGGACGATCTGCACGTCGGCATGGGTGCCCGCCAGGCTCGTGTGGCAGCCGTCGCAGAACCCGCAGCCGGGCACTCCGCCGAGCGCACGGTCGGGGCTCACGCACTGGAGGGCGGCGGCGAAGGCGCGGGCGGCCGTGGACCGGCCCGAGCCGGGCGGGCCGGTGAAGAGCCAGGCGTGCGTCATCTTCGACGTCTCGGGCTGGGGCGCTCTCGCGGCGACCGCGGTGACCAGGGCGTCGGCATCCCGCGCGGCGGCCTCCAGCTGCGCGCTCACCTTCTGCTGGCCCACCAGGTCGTCCCACACCGGCACGGGGACACCGCCCTTTCGTCACACCCAGCCCCGCGCATCACACGGTGCCTTGCGGAGTCCATTGTGCGGGTCCCCACTGACAACGGGCCCCGCAGCCGCTCCCGGCCCGCCTCAGCGGCGCCGCCCGCCCCGGCCCCATCCCTCGTCGCGGTCCTCGTCGTCCCGCGGCCCGAGCAGTTCGTCGGCCAGGGTCGGCAGGTCGTCCAGCGGAGTCTCCTCCGCCCAGTCGGAGCGCGGGCGCCGACGCGGGGTGCCGTCGGTACCGACCTGGGGCAGCTCGCGCGTACGGTCGTCGCCCGTCTCGGGCCGGTCGCCCGCACGCTCGTCCCGGAAGAACTCCGGCGGCACCCGATCCGCGGGCTCACCGCCCCGCCGACCCGCGCTGTCCTCCCGTACGGGAGGCAGCACCGCGGTCTCATCGGCCGCACCCGGCACCACGGGCGGCAGCACAGCCGCCTCGTCCGCCGCGCCCGGAGGAACCGCCGGCAGCACCGCGGTCTCGTCCGCCGCACCCGGCACCACAGGAGGCAGCACAGCCGTGTCGTCGGCGGCGCCCGAGGGAACCGGCGGCAGCACCGCGGTCTCGTCCGCCGCACCCGAAGGTATCGGCGGCTTCTGGAACTTGGCCGTCACCTCCGAATCGGAACCGCCGGACCGCCCACCGGCTCCCCCACCGGAATCCGCGCTCTCAGCCATACCCGCACCCGTACCCGCGTCCGAAGCCGCACTCCCCGCAGCAGCCACCGCTGCCGAAGCTGCCGAAACCGCCGCAGCCGCCCTCGCCGCCGAAGCCGCTGCCGCCGCCTCCCTGGCCCGCCGTTCCTTCTCCGCGCGGACCAGGGCCTCCTCGGCCTTCCGCTGCTTCTCCAGCCGCCGTTCCTCCGCCTCCGCGCGCAGCCGTGCCTCGTCCTCGGCCTGCTTGCGCCGGCGGTCCTCCTCGGCCTTGCGGCGGGCGTCCGCCTCGGCGCGGGCCTTCTCCTCCGCGAGCAGCCGGACCCGCTCCTCCTCGGCGCGGCGGCGCGCGTCCTCGGCCCGCTGCCGGGCCTCCTCCGCCTGGCGTTCGGCCTCGCGGCGCTGCGCCTCCTCCAGCTCGCGCCGCTTGCGCTCCTCCTCCTCGGCGCGCAGCCGGGCCAGCGTCTCCTGGCGCTCGCGCTCGACGCGCTCCTCCTCGGCCTTGCGCGCGGCCTCTTCCTCCGCCTTGCGCCTGGCCTCCTCCTCGGCCGCCTTGCGGGCCTCCTCCTGGGCCTTCACCTCGGCCTCGGAGAGGGGCAGCAGCTGGTCGAGCCGGTGGCGGACGACCGTCGTGACCGACTCGGGCTCCTGCCCCCCGTCCACGACCAGATAGCGGCCCGGGTCGGCGGCGGCCAGTGTGAGGAAACCGGACCGCACGCGCTCGTGGAACTCGGCCGGCTCCGACTCCAGCCGGTCCGGCGCCTCCGTGAACCGCTCGCGCGCCGCCTCCGGGGAGACATCCAGCAGAACGGTCAGGTGCGGTACGAGGCCGTCGGTCGCCCAGCGCGAGATCCGCGCGATCTCCGTCGGGGAGAGATCGCGGCCCGCGCCCTGATACGCCACCGACGAATCGATGTACCGGTCGGAGATGACGACCGCGCCCCGCTCCAGGGCAGGCCGTACGACCGTGTCGACGTGCTCCGCGCGGTCCGCCGCGTACAGCAGCGCCTCCGCGCGGTGCGACAGACCGGCGCTCGACACGTCCAGCAGGATCGACCGCAGGCGCTTGCCCACCGGGGTCGCCCCCGGCTCGCGGGTGACCACGACCTCGTGGCCCTTGGCCCTGATCCACTCGGCGAGCGCCTTCGCCTGCGTGGACTTGCCGGCTCCGTCGCCGCCCTCCAGGGCGATGAAGAAGCCGTTCGAAGCGATGGCCTGTACGGGGTCGTCGCCGCCGCGCAGCGCGTCCCGCAGATCGTGCCGCAGCGGTACGCCGGAGCGGTCGTCGGCCTTGGCGAGGACCAGCGCGGCCACCGGCAGCAGCAGCGCGCCGACCAGCATCAGCGTGAACGCGGCGCCGCCGTGCGCGAACACGAACTTGCCGTTCTCCAGGCGGTGCGGGCCGATGAGGGCAGCCACCAGGGGGGCGATCAGCGCGGCCAGCGCCACGGACACCCGGACGACCGCGTGCAGATGTTCGGTCAGCCGTGTCCGCCGCTGGTCCTCGGTCTCCTGGTCGAGCAGCGTGTGGCCGATGTTGGCGGCGACGCCGGCTCCGACGCCTGCGAGAGCGACGATCAGCAGCACCGTCGTCACGTCCGGGACCAGCCCGGCGGCGAGCAGCGCGACCCCGGTGAAGGCGACGGCCAGCGCGAGCAGCCGGCGCCGCGACAGCGACACCAGCACCTTCGGTGCCGTACGGATGCCGACGACCGTGCCGCCGGTCAGGGCGAGGACCAGCAGCCCGAACATCACCGGGCCACCGCCCAGGTCCTTGGCGTGCAGCACGGCCACGGAGACGGACGCGGCGACCGCGCCGGAGACGGCCGCGCAGGCCAGGACGAGCAGCGGGATCGCGCCCGTACGGCCCGTGTCGGCGCTCGTGCCCGACTTGGGGCGGCGCAGGCCTTCGAGCGGGGACCGCGCGCGCGGGGTACGGGCGTCGGGCAGTTCCAAGGCGGTGAGCACAGACAGCGAGGCGGCGAACAGCCCGGCCGCGACGTACGACCCGAAGGCCGCCTGATGCCGGGCGAACCAGTCGATGCCCGTACCCAGCAGGTTGTTGAACAGCGCGGCGGCGACGAGCGCCCCGGCCGCGAGCGGCACCGCGACGAAGGTCGTCCGCAGGGACAGACGCCGCAGGGCGTCCATGTGGTCCGGCAGCGGTCGGACCGTCGCCCCCTCCGGGGGAGGCGGGGGCAGCAGCGCGGGCGCCGCGCTCTCCCGGCACACCGCCCAGAAGCGCTCGGCGACTCCGGTCACGAAGGCGGTGACCAGGAGGACGGCCGGCGCGTTCTCCGGCGTCCAGTCGATCCACAAGGGCGCGATGATCATGAGGACGGCGCGCAGGCCGTCCGCGCCGACCATGGTCCAGCGGCGGTCGAGCGGGCCCTCCTGGGAGGTGAGCGACGTGAGCGGGCCCAGGAGAACGGCTCCGAAGAGCAGCGTGGCCAGAACACGTGCCCCGAAGACAGCCGCGACAGCGAGCGCCAGGCCCCGGTAACCACCGCCGAACGAGCCCTCGGCGACGGCCGCCTGAAGGACGAGCAGGACCAGGACCAGCAGCGCGAGCGCGTCACCGACACCGCCCACCAGCTGCGCGCTCCACAGCCTCTTCAGCTGGGGCCGGCGCAGCAGGGCGCGGACGGCGCGCTCGCGGGAGTCCGCGACCAACGCGTCGTCGGGGGCCTGTGGGGTGGCCGTTGGCTGCTCTGCTGGCGTCATGCTTTCAGCCTATCGGCAGCCACCGACAGCCCGAAGTGGCCGTCCGGACGTGCGACCGCCCCGACACCTGATGGTGACGGGGCGGTCGTTTCACGAAGTCCGCGCGAAGCCGACGTGAAGATCACTCGCCGGGATCGACCGAATGGGCTGAAGGTGCTGAAAGTACCGAACCGGCCCCCGGGCGAGCCGAGTTCAGCAGCTCACTCCTCGGTCGCGGCCCTCGCCGCGGTCGCCTTCTTGGCCGGAGCCTTCTTCGCGGCCGTCTTCTTCGCGGCGGTCGTCTTGGCGGCCGTCGTCTTCTTGGCGGCGGCAGTCTTCGTCGTGGCCGCCTTCTTGGCGGGGGCCTTCTTGGCCGGAGCCTTCTTCGCGGTCTTCTTGGCGGGCGACTTGGCACGCTTCTCGGCGAGCAGCTCGTAGCCGCGCTCCGGGGTGATCTCCTCGACGCTGTCGCCGGAGCGCAGGGTCGCGTTGCTCTCCCCGTCGGTCACGTACGGCCCGAAGCGACCGTCCTTGACGACCACCGGCTGGCCGCTGACCGGGTCCGTGCCCAGCTCCTTCAGCGGCGGCTTGGCGGCGGCCCGGCCACGCTGCTTGGGCTGGGAGTAGATCTCCAGCGCCTCTTCGAGAGTGATCGTGAAGAGCTGGTCCTCGGTCTGGATGGACCGCGAGTCCGTGCCCTTCTTCAGGTAGGGCCCGTACCGCCCGTTCTGCGCGGTGATCTCCACGCCCTCCGCGTCCTTGCCGACGACCCTGGGCAGGGACATCAGCTTGAGCGCGTCCGCCAGGGTCACCGTGTCCAAGGTCATCGACTTGAACAGCGAGGCCGTGCGCGGCTTGACGGCGTTCTTGCCGGTCTTCGGGGTGCCCTCGGGGAGCACCTCGGTGACGTACGGGCCGTAGCGGCCGTCCCTGGCGATGATCTGGTGGCCGGACTCGGGGTCGGCGCCCAGCTCGAAGTCACCGCTCGGCTTGGCGAGCAGCTCCTCCGCCAGCTCGACGGACAGCTCGTCGGGAGCGAGGTCCTCCTGCACGTCCGCGCGCTGGTGGTTCTCGGAGTCCTTCTCGCCGCGCTCGATGTACGGGCCGTAGCGCCCGACGCGCAGCACGATGTCGTTGCCCACCGGGAACGACGACACCTCGCGGGCGTCGATCGCGCCCAGGTCGGTCACCAGTTCCTTGAGACCGCCGAGGTGGTCCCCGTCGCCGTTGCCCGCCTCGGCCGCGCCACCGACGGCGGTGGCAGGGGCACCATTGGCGCCCTCGCCGAAGTAGAAGCGCCTCAGCCAGGGCACGGACTGGGCCTCGCCGCGGGCGATGCGGTCGAGGTCGTCCTCCATCCGGGCGGTGAAGTCGTAGTCGACGAGCCGCCCGAAGTGCTTCTCCAGGAGGTTGACCACGGCGAAGCTCAGGAAGGACGGCACGAGGGCCGTGCCCTTCTTGAAGACGTATCCGCGGTCGAGGATGGTCCCGATGATCGACGCGTACGTCGACGGGCGGCCGATCTCGCGCTCTTCGAGCTCCTTGACCAGCGACGCCTCGGTGTAGCGGGCCGGGGGCTTGGTGGCGTGCCCGTCGACCGTGATCTCCTCGGCGGACAGGGCGTCGCCCTCGTTCACCTGGGGCAGACGCTTCTCGCGGTCGTCCAGCTCGGCGTTCGGGTCGTCGGCGCCCTCGACATATGCCTTCAGGAAGCCGTGGAAGGTGATCGTCTTGCCGGAGGCGCTGAACTCGACGTCGCGGCCGTCGGCGGCGGCGCCCGCGATCTTGACGGTGACCGAGTTGCCGACCGCGTCCTTCATCTGGGAGGCGACGGTTCGCTTCCAGATCAGCTCGTAGAGCCTGAACTGGTCGCCGGTCAGGCCGGTCTCGGCAGGCGTGCGGAAACGATCACCCGATGGGCGGATCGCCTCGTGCGCCTCCTGCGCGTTCTTGACCTTCCCGGCGTACGTCCGCGGGGACGACGGCAGGTAGTCGGCGCCGTACAACTGCGTCACCTGGGCACGGGCGGCGTTGATCGCCGTCTCCGACAGGGTCGTGGAGTCCGTACGCATATAGGTGATGAAGCCGTTCTCGTACAGCTTCTGCGCCACCTGCATGGTCGCCTTCGCACCGAAGCCGAGCTTGCGGCTGGCCTCCTGCTGGAGCGTCGTCGTACGGAACGGGGCGTACGGCGAGCGGCGGTACGGCTTCGACTCGACCGAGCGGACGGCGAAGCTGGTGCTCTCCAGGGCGGCGGCCAGGGCGCGGGCGTTCGCCTCGTCGAGGTGGAGGGTGTTCGCGCTCTTCAGTTGTCCCACGGAGTCGAAGTCGCGGCCCTGCGCGACCCGCCTGCCGTCGACGGTCGCGAGGCGGGCGACCAGCGACGACGGATCCGACGAGTCCCCGGCGCGGCCGGTCGCGAAGGTGCCCGTCAGGTCCCAGTACTCAGCAGAACGGAAAGCGATGCGCTCGCGTTCCCGCTCCACCACGAGTCGGGTCGCAACCGACTGGACACGGCCGGCCGACAGGCGCGGCATGACCTTCTTCCAGAGGACCGGCGAGACCTCGTAGCCGTAGAGACGGTCGAGGATGCGGCGGGTCTCCTGGGCGTCGACCAGCTTCTGGTTCAGCTCGCGCGGGTTGGCGACGGCGGCCTGGATCGCGGCCTTGGTGATCTCGTGGAAGACCATCCGCTTGACCGGGACCTTGGGCTTCAGGACCTCCTGGAGGTGCCACGCGATGGCCTCGCCCTCGCGGTCCTCATCGGTGGCGAGGAAGAGTTCGTCGGAGTCCTTCAGCAGGTCCTTGAGCTTCTTGACCTGGGCCTTCTTGTCGGCGTTGACGACGTAGATCGGCTGGAAGTCGTTGTCGACGTCCACGCCGAGACGGCGCACCTCACCGGTGTACTGCTCGGGCACCTCGGCGGCACCGTTGGGGAGGTCGCGGATGTGCCCGACACTCGCTTCGACGACGTATCCGGGGCCGAGATAGCCCTTGATCGTCTTCGCCTTGGCAGGCGACTCGACGATGACGAGTCGGCGGCCGCCGTGTGCGGTCTCGCTGGTCGGGGACAACTTCGCTCTTCTCTCCGGTCGACACTGGGGTTTCCCCCGGCTGCCTTGCTTCCGGGGTCGGGTCATGCTGACGCTGCGGAGTGTGACGGTACATCCCGCCCCCGTGTCAAACGGGAAAAGCCCGCAACGGCCACTCGAACGGTAACCCGACTACCGCCATTCCTGCCGCCCGGAGTGTCGACCTGCCTCTTCGGACCTATCCGGAGGGTGACCTACCGAATACCGGAGGCACCCCGCCGCAGGTGCCTCCTACGCCCATGACACCCACCTCACACCAGGGTGAAGCACCATGCGCCGACCCCGAGAGCGATCAGCGCGGCGACGCCCACGAGGGCCGCCGATGCGACGGGGCTCACACCGTGGGCGACGGGCGCCCGGTGCCTCACCCGGGTCGCGGTCCACACCAGCAGTCCGCCCCCGAACAGGGCGAACACCATTCCCGCGAAGATCGCCGGTTCGCTCTCCATAGCCCTGCGCGCCCCTTTCCTCCCGCCCGGGAGTCCCCGGACCCGGGAGGCTGCCACGCCAGGGAAGCGCCCGCGCGAACCCAGGGTGAACGCCGGGCGGACGGCAGCCACGCGCCGCGGCGCACACCCGCCGTACGGCCTCGGAGCACCTGAGCGAACAGGCCGGCCGACCACGGTCCGTCGCCGCGGAGCACCTACGAATCTCACAGCCGGTACGTGGGACCCGCCCGGACCGGCCACCCGAACTCGACGCGAATATGCCGCCCCGGCTCGAACTGCGCCGCCCGGACACTCGCTCACCCACTCGATACGACCACTCCCCGCCGGTACGACAAGTCGGCACGGCGTCACACGTGGTCAGCGCACGGCCCGCCCACGCCGCCCGCAGGCTTCCCCGCGCCTCCCGCGCCGTCCCCGCACCTCCCGCCGCCGTATGGCCGAGGCGTACGGGACCTGCCGTACCCGAATCGGCCGCGGCGACCCCCTCTCGCGTGGTCGTCACGGCGTAGACGACAACCGCACGGCAGCGCTCACCTGCCCGACGGTTCCAGGAACCCCTGCTCCACCAGCAACCGGATCTGCGCGGGCGTCCGGTCCCGCAGCGACACCGGGTCCTCGCCGACCAGTTGGGCGATGGCGTCCAGAATCCGCCCCGCGCTCAGCGTGCCGTCGCACACGCCTGCGAAGCCCGCGCCGACCGTGTCCACCTTGGTGGCCCGGCGCATCCCACGGTTCTGACGCAGCACCACGTGCTCCGGGTCCTCGGCCCCGGGCAGCCCGACCTGCTCCTGCACGACCTCGCCCGCCAGTCTGAAGTGCGCGGCGAGCAGGGCCGCGTCGTCGTGCCCGCGGAGGTAGTCCACGCGGTCGAAGTGCGCCCGGACCGTCTCTCCGAGCGGCTGTTCGACCGGATGCGGCCACTCCTCCACGGTGATCGAAGACTCAGCCGCCCCCGTCCTCCGCAGCGTGATCCAGCCAAACCCGACGGACCGCACCTTGCGCGCCTCGAACTCGTCCAGCCACGCGCCGTACCGCTCCTGGTACTCCGCCGGGTCCGAACGGTGGTCGCCGGCGTCCCGCAGCCACAGTTCGGCGTACTGCGTGACGTCCTGCACCTCACGCTGCACGATCCACGCATCGCACCCGCGCGGCACCCAGGACCGCAGTCTGTCGTGCCAGTCCTCCCCCTCCACGTGCTGCCAGTTGGCGAGGAACTGTGCGAATCCGCCCTCACGCAGCCGCTCCCCCGCCTGCTGAACGAGCGTGCGGCACAGATCGTCCCCGCCCATCCCGCCGTCCCGGTAGGTGAGCCGCGCGCCCGGCGAGATCACGAACGGCGGGTTGGACACGATCAGGTCGTACGTCTCGTCCTCGCGGACCGGCTCGAAGAGCGAGCCCTCGCGCAGGTCGGCCGCCGGAGCGCCGGACAGCGCGAGCGTCAGCGCGGTGATGTGCAGGGCACGGGGGTTGAGGTCGGTCGCGGTCACGCGCGTGGCGTGCTGAGCGGCGTGCAGCGCCTGGATCCCGGAGCCGGTGCCGAGGTCGAGGGCGGAGGCGACCGGCGTACGCACGGTGATGCCGGCGAGGGTCGTGGAGGCCCCGCCCACCCCCAGCACGACCCCCTCATCGCGACTGCCGATACCACCGGCCCCGCCGACCGCGCACCCCAGGTCGGACACGATGAACCAGTCCTCGCCGTCCGGCCCGCCGTACGGCCGTACGTCGACGGCGGCGGCCACCTCTCCACCGTCGGCGGTGACGAGCCACCCGGTCTCCAGGCAGTCGTCGACGGGCAGCACGCCCCCCACGCGCGCGTGGGGCACGGGCTGCTGCAACAGGAACAGCCGTACGAGCAGTTCCAGCGGGGTGTCCCCACGGGTCGCCCGGAGCGCGGGCACGGCCTCGCTGCGCGCCAGCGCGGCGTACGCGGGCGCGCCGAGCAGGTCGAGCAGCCCGTCGGCCGTGAAGTCGGCGGCCAGAAGGGCGTCCCGGAGGCGCTTGGCGATGTCGGGGCGGTCGGCGGAGGGCAGGGCGTGCAGGCTGGCGTTACTCACGCCCCCATTGTGTCCGCCTTACCGCTCCGCCGCGCACGCCTGTGGACAGACGCGGGCAGACATCCCGTACGCCTGTGGAAAACTCGCGCCCGAGTGCCGGAAGCCCGGCCCGAACGGTCAGCTGGCCGCCGAGGAGGCCGAGGGGGTGACGGTCGTCGACTTGCAGCTCTCCTGCTTGGCCATCGACTTGCCGACGTCGCCCTCTTCCAGGGCCTTCAGCGCGTCGTTCCCGCTCTGGCTGAGCTTGTCCAGCTGCGTGGCGACGCCCTTGAGACCGTCGGCGAACTTCGCCTGGTCCTTGACGTCGAGCGCGTCCACCTGCTTCTTCAGGCTCGCGTAGGACGCCGAGATGTCGTTGAGTTCCTTGACCGCGTTCGTCTTCTTCGTCTCGCCGTCGTCGACGTTGGGCGCACCGGCGGTGTTCACTGCGGTCCCGATCGCCTTGTAGGCGTCCGCCATGTCCTGGAAGGCCTGCGCGTCGGTCTTCTGGACGTCCTGCGGCGTGCTGTTGTCCGAGGTCTCCTTCTGGATCGCGGAGTTGGCGGCCTCGATCTTCTGCGCCTGCGGTTTCACCGCGTCGCACACCTGCTTGGCCCAGGCATCCAGCTTCTCGTTGCCGTCGTCGCTGCTGCATCCCGACAGCGCCAGTACCAGTACCGCACCGCCGGACAGTGCGACCGCGAGCTTCTTGTTCACCGGATTGGTCCCTTCCATGGCTCTCGGCCCCGGAACATACACGCCATCTGGGCGACATCAGCGTGACGGACATCCGTTTGATGTGCTGTTGAAGCCATTTGCACCAAGAGAGAGAAGGCTCACGGAAATGGTGTGCAACCCACGCCGAGCGGGCGGACGACGCGTCAAAACGCGCCGCCCGCCCGCTCGTTGGCCGGGTCTGACCAGCCGTAGGAAACCGGAGGTCAGAAACAGGCTGGGGAACCGGTTACGAAACCACCGCGGGATCAGCCGACTTGGCCGCCCGCTCCGCCTCCTCTTCGTCGTCGCCCGCGATCCCGCGCCTTTTGGAGACGTACACCGCGCCCACGATCACCGCGAACGCCAGTACGGCGATGGCGATGCGCAGTCCGAGGTTCTCGTCGTCGCCGTAGCTGAACTTGACCACCGCGGGCGCGATGAGCAGCGCGACGAGGTTCATCACCTTCAGCAGCGGGTTGATGGCCGGGCCCGCGGTGTCCTTGAACGGGTCGCCCACGGTGTCGCCGATGACGGTCGCGGCGTGGGCCTCGCTGCCCTTGCCGCCGTGATGGCCGTCCTCGACCAGTTTCTTCGCGTTGTCCCATGCACCACCGGAGTTGGCGAGGAACACCGCCATCAGCGTGCCGGTGCCGATCGCGCCCGCGAGAAACGCGCCGAGCGCGCCGACGCCGAGCGTGAACCCGATGGCGATGGGTGCCATGACGGCCAGCAGTCCGGGCGTGGCGAGTTCCCGGAGCGCGTCCTTGGTACAGATGTCGACGACGCGCCCGTACTCCGGTTTCTCGGTGTAGTCCATGATCCCGGGATGTTCGCGGAACTGCCGCCGCACCTCGTAGACCACGGCCCCCGCCGACCGCGAGACCGCGTTGATCGCCAGCCCGGAGAACAGGAAGACGACCGCCGCGCCCGCGATCAGGCCGACCAGGTTGTTGGGCTGCGAGATGTCCATCACCAGGTTCATCGGCCCGCCCTCGCCGACTTTTTCGCCCACCTCGCGCGCCGCGGTCGTGATCGCGTCGCGGTACGACCCGAAGAGCGCCGACGCCGCCAGGACGGCGGTGGCGATGGCGATGCCCTTGGTGATGGCCTTGGTGGTGTTGCCGACGGCGTCCAGGTCGGTGAGCACCTGCGCGCCCGCGCCCTGGACGTCGCCGGACATCTCGGCGATGCCCTGCGCGTTGTCGGAGACCGGCCCGAAGGTGTCCATCGCCACGATCACACCGACCGTGGTGAGCAGCCCGGTGCCGGCCAGCGCCACCGCGAACAGCGCCAGCATGATGGACGTACCGCCGAGCAGGAACGCCCCGTACACGCCGAGGCCGATCAACAGGGCGGTGTAGACGGCCGATTCGAGCCCGATGGAGATACCGGCGAGGACGACGGTGGCCGCGCCGGTGAGTGAGCTCTTGCCGATGTCCCGTACGGGCCGGCGGGTGGTCTCGGTGAAGTAGCCGGTCAGTTGCTGAATCAGGGCCGCCAGCACGATGCCGATGGCCACCGCGAGAAGCGCGAGGATCCGCGGATCGCCGTCCTTGGCCGCGATGGCGGCGTCGGTGACCCCGTCCAGATCGGCGTACGACGACGGCAGGTAGACGTAGACGGCGATCGCGACGAGTACGAGCGAGATCACCGCGGAGATGAAGAAGCCGCGGTTGATCGCGCTCATGCCACTGCGGTCGGTACGCCTGGGCGCCACCGCGAAGATGCCGATCATCGCCGTGAGCACACCGATCGCGGGCACCAGCAGCGGGAACGCCAGTCCCGCGTCGCCGAAGGCGACCTTGCCGAGGATCAGCGCGGCGACGAGTGTCACGGCGTACGACTCGAAGAGGTCGGCCGCCATGCCCGCGCAGTCGCCGACGTTGTCGCCCACGTTGTCGGCGATGGTCGCGGCGTTGCGCGGATCGTCCTCCGGGATGCCCTTCTCGACCTTGCCGACCAGGTCGGCGCCGACGTCGGCGGCCTTGGTGAAGATGCCGCCGCCGACCCGCATGAACATGGCGATGAGAGCGGCGCCGAGACCGAAGCCTTCGAGCACCTTCGGCGCGTCGGCCGCGTACACCAGCACCACGCAGGAGGCGCCCAGCAGGCCGAGGCCGACCGTGAACATGCCGACGACACCGCCCGTACGGAAAGCGATCTTCATCGCTTTGTGGGAGACGTCGGTGAGATCCTTTTCCGGCTCGCCTTCCGCCGGAGTCGCTTCCCGGGCAGCGGCCGCCACACGCACATTGCTGCGTACGGCGAGCCACATGCCGACATAACCGGTGGCCGCCGAGAAGGCGGCGCCGATCAAGAAGAACACCGACCGTCCGGCGCGCTGATTCCAGTCGTCCGCGGGCAGCAGCATCAGCAGGAAGAAAACGATCACGGCGAATACGCCGAGCGTGCGCAACTGCCGTGCCAGATAGGCGTTCGCGCCTTCCTGGATGGCCGCCGCGATCTCCTTCATGCTGTCGGTGCCCTCGCCCGCCGCGAGCACCTGGCGCACCAGCACCCCGGCGACCACGAGCGCCGCCAGGGCGACGACCCCGATGACCATCACGATCAGACGGTTGTCGTCGGTCAGTACTGCGGCTGCGAAGGTTGTGGGTTGGTCGAACCGATGAGGGGTAGAAAGCCCCGCCATTCGTCCTCCTTGACGCTTGGGCTGAGCTCAAGATGTGGACGGATTGTAGGTACCGCAAGCTGATCAAAACAGTACGCGGAAACGGAATAGATCGCCCCATGCTATTCAGCAAATGATCGGCTGGAGATCCAATGGCCCGGATGATGTAATGCCGCAGGCACATTGACTGTTGATCGAATTATCGCGCGAATGATCGTGAATACCTTCACGAAGTCATCGTGAATACCTTCACGAATTCCGGAACCCGCCGGCAAAAACGCCAAAGGGCCCTGCCTGAGCAGGGCCCTTGAGGCTGTACGGGGGTGAGGTCGGGGTCAGGGAAGGAGCGTGACCGGCGGCGTGGTCGGCCAGCTCATGCGGATCGATCCGCCGTTCTCCCCTGCGGTGACCTCGACGTCGTCGACGAGGCCGCTGATGACCGCGAGGCCCATCTCGTCCTCCTCGGCATCCACGTCCACGTCGCCGTCCGCACCCGGAGCCTTGTCACCGGGAACCGAGCGGGGTGCTTCGTCGCCGACCTCGATGGAGAACTGCTTCTCCTCCTCGATCAGCGTCACCCACACCGGCGCCAGGATGCTGTTGCTCTGGTGCAGTCCGACGGCACGGGTGCAGGCCTCGCCGACAGCGAGTCGCACCTCGTCGAGTACGGCCTCGTCCACTCCGGCCCTGCGCGCCACCGCTGCCGCCACCAGTCGGGCGGTCCTGACGTGCTCGGGCAGCGCGCTGAAGCGGAGTTCAACGGTGGCCATGCATCCCCCTCGGAATACGGGCGTGCGATCAGGGGGCCGAGCCGCCGAGACCCGGACCCCCCTCGTTAACTTCTTCCGTCACGGGCGCACATACGTTTGACCGCACATGCGTCCCGAACGGCCGTCAGTCGGTGGCCGCCACCGCTTCGTCGACCGAGGTGTGAATCGGGAACACCTTGGTGAGACCGGTGATGCGGAAGATCTTCAGAATGCGCTCCTGGTTGCACACCAGGCGGAGCGAGCCCTCATGAGCACGCACCCGCTTCAGGCCGCCGACCAGAACGCCGAGCCCGGTGGAGTCGAGGAAGTCGACGCCCTCCATGTCGACGACGAGGTGAAAATTCCCGTCGTTGACCAGCTCGACCAGCTGCTCACGCAGCTTGGGCGCGGTATATACGTCGATTTCGCCACCGACCTCGACGACCGTACGATCGCCGACGGTACGGGTCGACAGGGACAGGTCCACGGATCCTCCAGCACCTTGCTATCGAGCGGTCATCCCAAGGGACACCTCGGCAGAGTCCCCAGGACGGTTCGCCAGCCGCGATGGCATTCAATCACT
>NZ_JBIRRV010000018.1:0-177240 GCF_044333925.1 Streptomyces sp. NPDC020898 | reverse complement strand
CCTCACCGGCGAGAACACCATCTCCTGGCGCGACCCGACATCACCGGATCAAATTCGCATCCCGGGATGAAACAACGGGATAAAACGACCTCTCAGGACTGCAACTGGGCGAAGAGCGACGCCAGGTCGATGAGGCCCCAGGCCTCGGTGATCTTCCCGTCGACCACCTTGAACATACGGAACTCCAGCACCTTGAAGGATCGGCCGGTGGCGGGAATGCCGTTGAAGGGCCGGGTGCTCGTGCCGGCCCAGATGAAGCCGATCGCGAACCAATCGTCCTCGGCGACGACACGGACCGGCGTGAAGGTGACGTCGGGGAACGCGTCGAAGACCGACGCCAGCACCGCGCGGTTGTCCTCGACGCCGGTGGTGGTGCCGTCGGCGGCGTACAAGCGGGCGTCCGGCGCGAACGGGGCCAACGCGCTGTCGGCGTCCCGCAGGTTGAGTTGCCTCATCAACTCATCGGCAAACTGATGCAAGTCAGTGGTGGACGCTTGGGGTTCGACCTTCGAGGAAGACACGTGCTTCTCCAATGCGGATGGCCGGAGCGGCTCCGCCTCGGCGATGGACCACCCCGTTATCTTACGATCATAATGTTATCGAGGTGATCAAGAGGCCGCAAGCGAGTTCCGAGGCGAGTGGGATCGTGTGGCGGCCTACCGGTCGAGCACCGGCGCACGCCGTCCGTCGTGAACGTCACGGCGGGCAACGGGGCGAACGATCACCCGGAAGACCATCACTGCTCTCGCTGACCGCCTCCCGGCCCACGCCACCTCGCCGTCTTCGACGAGGCCGCCGACCCCCTCCGGGCCCGTGATGTCTGCGAAGGTCTCGACCACGAACTACTGCCGAAGAACTTCGAAGGCACCCGCGCCAAGATGAAACACCTCGTCAAGCTCGACGTCCTCACCGAGGCCGGCGCCGACAACTTCACCAGGCAGCAGTAGCCGACCGGGCCCCGCGACCAGCTGCCCTGCGCCAACCTCACCGGGAAACGGACATCACTTCACGAACCGCCCTCTCAGAGGTCGTCGGGGAGCAGCCGGAAGGACGGCTGCCCGGTCAGTGGCCGCATCATGCGGAACTGGCCGTCCGTCGTGAAGACATCGGCCGTGTGGAAGGCCGCCGCCAGGGCGACGTTCATCGCGTCCGCCAGCCCCACTCCCGCACCGCCGTCCGCGTCGACGTACCCGCGCATCACCGCCATGGCACTTCTCAGATGCGGTGCGGTGTCTGGCACTTCGAACCGGCGAGCCTCCGCCTGGCCGGCGATGAAGTCCAGCGCGTTCATTGCGGCCTTGGTGCCGACCCGTGAGGTCAGCAGGTGGTCCAGTTCGGCGAGCACCATGGGTGAGACCACGAGGTGCCCCGTTCGTGCGAGAGCTTCCCGGTGGGCGGAGTGACGGGGGTCCTTCGGTGTGCACAGCCGGTACAGGGCGTTCGTGTCGGCGATGGCGACCGGGATGTCAGGCATGGGTCCCCGTCCCCCCGCCCGCGTCATCGCCCATCCCCCGTAGCGTCGCCTCGACCTCCTCGTCGTCGAGCACGGGGCCGCCCAGGTCCGGGATGTCCAGGTCGCCCATGGGGTCGGTGCGGAACGGGTACGCGGGTCGGCCGGTCAGCGCACCGCGGGGCACGATGTCCCCTATCGGGACGCCGTCCTTCGTGATGGTCACCGTCTCCCCGGCCGCCACCCGGGCCATGACACGCGATGTCTGCTGGTTGAGCTCCCTCAGCGGGACCTCCGCGCTGTCACTCATTCGTCCGCCGTACTACTCGTTCTACATGGCTGCGTGGCCACTGTTCGTCTGCTCCGCCGATGACCGCGCCGTCCGGACCTTACGGGTGCCCTGACGTCCGTACTTGTTGCCGTCACTGCTGCTGTCAGAGGTATAGGGCCACTGGTCGAGCTACGGCAGGAGGGTCAGCGCGGGACGTGGGCAGGCTTGACAACGCTGAAGTGCCGCCGGTCGAGGGTGGCTACCCGGTCCACGCCGAAGCGCTCGGCCACTGCGATGACCGAGGCGTCGACCCTGTCCTGTCCCAGATAACTGTGGGCACACCAGGGCCTGCGACCTGCAGCGCCCACAGTTGCGTGGGACATCAGGTGGAGCGGTGTCTCGAAGAAGTGTGGGCAATCCACCGTGCGCAGCCTGGGCGGGACCAGTGTCAGGAGAACCAGACGACGAGCCTCACGTTGGTCGCGCCATGTAGGTCGCTCAGCGTGCGTATCACATTCCACGCAGACCCCCAGTGCGAAGCGTCGCCAGCCGACTGCTCCCGGCTCCGTTTCCGGACTCTGATGCACACAGCGCATCGCTCCAGCGTGCCAGTGGCCTTGGCCCGGCTCGTTGCGACAGCTGGATGAGCTGCCCAAGGTGCGCCTGCGGCTCGCCCAGAGTGGGGCATTGCGCTTACGGTCGAGTACCGTCGATGCGGTCGAGCAGCGTTCGGGCTTCGACGGTGCGGTGGTGGTCCGGGCCGAAGGAGGCCAGGCAGGCATCGTGAGCGGCTGCGGCTTGGAGACGGGCTTCGGGAGCGCGGCACAATCCCAACAGGGCAGTGGCAAAGGCCAGTTCGACGGCGCCCTTATCTGGATGGCGCTGGCGCTCGGGCAGAGCCCGGTACAGCTCGTCGGCGCCCTGTGCCTCGGCGAGGGCGTCTTCGTGGCGGGCTTGGCCGTTGAGGCTGCGGGCCAGGCCGAGCCGCAGGACCAGGGACATCCGGTCGAGTGCGCGATGGGCGGCCAGGGCCTCGCGGACGAGCGCCTCGGCCTCCTGATGGCGCCCCTGCGCATTGAGGGCGAAGACCAGTCCGTTGCGGGCGGCCGCCTCCAGGAGTGACATTTCCGGGCCGGTACCGCGGCTCGCGGCCTCGGCGACGGCCATACACTCTGCCTCGCACTCGGCGTACTGACCGAGGGAGGTCAGCTGCTGGGCGCGGTCCGAGCGCAGCTTCAGGGCCAGCCAGTGATCGGCTCCAAATAACCTGCTGAAGGCCGGCAGCGCTTCGTCGTACGTGACGAGTGCCTCGGCGTGGCGGCCTTGGGCGCCCGTCGCGAGTGCGGCGATGCTCAGCGCCACCGCTGCGTACTCGTCGTTGCGCGGCCGCGCCCGGGCCACGGCGCGCGCTTCGGCCTCCGCCTCGGCGTAACGCCCTGCCTCGTAAAGCGCCTTGGCCTGAGCCACAGGGGTTCCCGTCATCCGTCTGGCGTCGCTTCGGCCGCGCGGCCGGAAGAATCTCATGGCCGGGAGCATACGGATGCTGCGCGCGCTGCTGGGCGAAGGGGCAAAGAGCTGGTCGGCAGCCCCTGTGTCCTGAGGGCAGGCGGGGTGAACTCACCATCCCACTGGGAGGCCAGTCGTTGGCGGAGCGCTCCGTCCGCAGCCGGAGCCCTTAGGGGCGTCGGCCTCCAGGATGCGTGGGCGCTCTCGTACGCCGGGGCCGCTCTCCGCCGACGCCTCGCGCACACCCATCCCGGCCTCCGGAACGCCGCCACCCACAGACTCGACCGTAGAAGAGCCGCGGCTTCCCAACCGGCACAAGCCCGAATGGCTTCTGAACCTGCCTACACATGTCCGGGACACTGCCTCACTCGCCTACAGAAGAGCGGGACTGCCTACACATCACCGGGACAGGACAGACCCCGCCGAGCGGGAAGTCGGCGTACTGGAGGACCAGCTCAGCCATTCGCGTCAGGTCGGCGGGAGTAAGGTGCACCAGCTCGAATGTTACCCGTGCGACCTCGGCGAGGAACGCTGCTTCGACCTGGGGCCGGCGCTCCAACAGCCACCAGACCTCGGTCATGACCGGGCTGGGCAGCAGACGGCGGCCGGTCAGCGAGGTCAGCAGGGAGGCGCACTCCGGGTGACGCCGGTCGGCCGTGTTGAACGCCGCAGCCAGGGGGCCGGTGTCCAGGACCGTGGCGATCACGCCGAGTCGCCGAAGCGCTCGCGCATCCGCTCGCGGATGTGGTCGTCGTGCCGTTCAGCCAGATCCTCTGGGCCGTTCACGCTGCCGATCAGGGCCAGCAGCCCGGCCGGGACCGACTCCTCGGCCTCGTTCGCGTCGCCTGCCGGCAGTGACTGGGCAACCTGGGACAGTTCCTCGTCCTGGGTGACGAGCAGGCGCAGGCGTCGCACCTGGGTCGGGGTGAGCCGGTCCACCAGGTGGTGCATGTCCTCGTAGTCGTATGCAGCGGTCACGCCAGTAGCGTAGGACGGCCTGCGGCCTCGGACAGCTGATCGGTAGAGGTTCACCCCCGCCAGCTTCGCTGGGCTGCGAGACTCCCCGGCGCCACGCACGATGTGTGGCGCCGGGAACGTGCGACCGCCGATGAGGGCACGCAGCAGAGGGGCAGCCCTCAGTCCACCACCTGTGGATCACGGAAGTAGAAGACGACCGTCACTCCCATGCCCGGCGTGTGCGTGTACACGACGGTGATCGCCTCCGCCGAGTCGCGAGCGAGTGGGGTTGTGTACGTGTACTCCACGGAAGGAGGGCGCCAGCCCGGAATCTCGCGGCCGGCCGCCGGGTTCCGCCCGATCACCACGAGCGCGTCCCGTACGACTTCCCGCTCCCCCTCCGTCAGGTCGCCGAACACCTTCCTCGCGGGTTCGGCCTCCTCCAAGGGAACCTCGTTCACGTACCGCCGCCCCCGCTACGAGCCTCCTCAAGGGCCGTCATGATCTCCGGCGAGTTCCTGATCCGAACCCGGTGGCGGTAGGCCCTGACCACGGCGGCGGGACCCTTGAAATCGTTGGTCGGAGCGGCTCCTATGGCAGCCGCCAACTCCTCCTCGAACCGCTCCCGGTCCCCTGGGAAGCCGTAGCGACTGAGCGCACTGCGCAGGTCGTCCACGGTCCGGACCTCCGGGACGGGCATCGCTCCCCAGCCGTGCTCGGGCTGTGCGCTCATGTTCTGCTCCTGATGGACGGACGTGGCTCCACTTCTCAGTATGGCGCCGCCCACAGAAGGCCGACAGGGCGTGATCACCCGTTCACCCCCGTCTGCCCGCACTCGGCCCACAGCAGCTTGCCGCCCTCCGACGCGCCCGGCTCCCGCAGCACGGACACGCCCCACGCATCGGCGCACGCCCGTACGAGGTGCAGCCCGCGTCCACCTTCGGCGTCGTCCGGGGGTACGACGACGGGGGCGCCCTGCCCGCGGAACCCGGGCGGGACTCGGGAGTCCGTGTCCCATACGGCGATCCGGAGCCGGTCGGGCTCGGCCGAGAGGAGGCGGAGGGCGTAAGGGCCCCTGGTGTGGAGGTGGGCGTTGGTGAGCAGTTCGGAGGCGAGGAGTTCGGCCGTGGGGGTGAGGTGGGCGAGGTCGTGGGCGGCCAGGACGGTGCGCAGGGTGGCGCGGGCGATGCCGGGTGCGCGGGGATCGTGCGGGAGTTGGAGGGCGTAGCTCCAGGACGAGGATGACGGCGATACGGTGGCCATCGGAAATCTCCGATCACGGAGGGGAGTTGGGTGGTTTCGGTACGTTGTACTGCGTGGCGTTGCGTTGCCCAGTGACCGTGGTCGCTCCGTCGAGCGGGGTGCTTCTGGGCGGTATGGCGCCTGAGATGAAGGTAGGGGATCCGCAAAGGTGCTTTGCTGGATTCCGAAGGATCTCGGCGCTTTATCCCTCATGTGGGTGACAAGGCCCTGCGGTGTCCGCGACAAGGAGACGACATGACGACCAGGCCCGCTCCGACGGCCCGACGTGTCCGGCTCGCGACGGAGCTGCGCAAACTCCGCGAGCGGGCAGGGATGACCTCGACGGAGTCAGCGCAGCTGCTGGGCACCAGTTCTGGTCAACTCAGCAATGTGGAGTCCGCCCGGTTCGGCGTAAGCCCCGACCGCGTCCGTGCGATGGCCCACCTCTACTCGTGCACGAACCAGCCCTACATCGATGCCCTCGCCGCCATGGCCGGCGAGAAGACACGCGGCTGGTGGTGGGAGGCCTACCGCGAGGTACTGCCCTCAGGGTTGCTCTCACTCGCCGAACTGGAGCACCACGCAACCGCCCTGCGCACCGCCTTCACCTCACACGTCCCCGGAATGCTCCAGACCGCCGAACACGCCCGCGAGATCTTCCGGCACGTGATCCCGGCTCCCACCCCGCCCGAGGTCGAGCACCGGGTCTCGTACCGCGTGAAGCGACAGGACGTCGTGTACCGGGCCGACCCGAATCCGTACAGCACCGTCATCCATGAAGCCGCCCTGCACATGAGGGTCGGCGGACGTGACGTGGCACGCGCGCAACTCCGGCATCTGCTCGACATGAGCGAACGGGACCACATCACCCTCCGGGTGCTGCCGTTCGATGTCGGCGCGTTCCCCGGGTCGGGCCAGTCCATCAACTACCTGTGCGGCCCTGTACCGCAACTGGACACCGTCCAACTCGACCAGTTCCACGGCCCCATGCTGCTTGACGCCGAGGCCCACCTGGACAAGTACCGACAGCTTCTGGACACCGTCGAGGCCGCCGCCCTGGCCCCGGAGAAGTCCCGAGACCTGATCCTTGCCATCGCCCAGAACCTGTAGAGGAGCCCTCATGCCCCAGCACGACTGGACGAAGTCGTCCCACTGCCAGGAAGGCGAAGCCTGCGTCCATATATCCGTCACCAGAGAAACGGTCCTGCTCGCCGACTCGGCAACGCCGGACCCCTCATCCATCATCTCGGCCGACCGTGATGCCTTCGCTGCCTTGATCCACATGCTCAAGAAATGACTTTCGGGAAGGGGCGGGACAAATGACCGACCGGACCGCGATCGAGGCCGGCCTGCGCCGGCTAGGCAAGGAAGGCCGCCCGGCCTCCGAGGCCGCGCGCTGGGTGATGCGGGAGATGGGGGACGACTTCAAGGTCTTCCAGATCATGGTCCACTTCTTCGGCGCCTACCACGTCCCGGTGGAACGCCTCCGGGAACTGGAACGCTGGGAGGGCCTGCGCACCGGCGGCCCCCTCACGGACGCGGAGTTGGACGCGATCGTCGGCCCGCTCACGGTCCGGGAGGCGCCACTCGTCGGTGTTGACCTTCGAGTTGGTTGAAGCTCAATGATGGCGAGGTGCCACATTCTGATTCTGAGCTGATGCCGATCGGGGTCTTCGCCCGACGCAGCGGGCTGACCGCCAGCGCGTTGCGGTTCTACGCCGACTCCGGGCTGCTGGATCCCGCCGAGGTCGACCCTGCCTCGGGCTACCGCTACTACGGCGCTGACCAGGTGGCGCGGGCGACCGTGCTGCGTCAGCTCCGTGAAATTGCCATGCCGCTCGCCGCTGCCGAGGCCGTCCTCGACGCCGGAGCCGAGGAGGCGGCCCGGCTGCTGGACGAGCATGTCGCGAAGGTTGTCGGGGACGCGGTCGCGGCGCAGCGGAAGGCCGCGGTCATCAAGTCCGCGCTCGGCAACGTGCCAGGTCTTCCGATCACGGCGCTCATGGGCCCCGTACTGGCGGATGCGATCGAGCAGGTCCTCACCGCGACCGCACATGAGCCCGGCATGCCGGTACTCGCCGGCCTGCGCATCGAGGCGAGTCATGAGGCGGTCGCCCTGACGGCGACCGACCGGTACCGGCTCTCCACACGAACCCTGGTGCCGAGTGAACCACCGACACAGACGTGGGCCGGCACGGTCGACGGTGACGAGCTGCGGGCCGTGGTCGCCGAGATCCGTCGCAGCGCGTTGGTGCGACTCGAAGCGGTGCCGCACGGGATCTGGCTCCGTGTCGACGAACGGGAGGACCGGCACTGCCGGTTGCTGCCCGAGGAGTTCCCCGACCATCGGCTGATGCTCGCCTCACTGGGCGAGGTCACCAGCCGCGTGACCGTCTCGAAGGAACTGCTCCTGCGGGCCCTGCAAGAACAGGCCGGCGATCACATCGCGCTCCACATCGCCGACCACGCAATAAACGTCCGGTCAGCGGATGACGCACACCCGGACATCCTGATCCCGGCCACCACGACGGGGCAGGCCCTCCGAATCCGGTTCGAGTTGACCACCCTCTATCCCGCCGTGAGCACCGCCATCGGCCCCGACGTGATGCTCGATCTGAGAGGACACGACCAGCCCGTCACGATCCGCTCCGCCGACCGCGGCGACCTCACCACTCTGGCCATGCCCGTTAAGTCCGACCACTCCGCCTGAACACGCAGACGAGCACGAGGACGAGGAACCCTCCATGACCGCCGCACCCGCTGATCCCGCCGGCCCCACCAGCCCCGACCCGACCATGGAAGCCATCGGCCACGCCGTCATCCAAGGCCGAGCCGGTGACGTCGCTTCCGCCCGCCAGGAACTTCTGACGCTGTGGTCCACGATCGGTGTCGTCGGCGACCCGTTGCACCGCTGCTCCCTCGCTCACTACCTCGCAGACCTCTACGAGGATCCCGCCCAGGCCCTCGCCTGGGACATCCGGGCCCTCGACGCCGCCGACGCCCTGACCGAGCAGCGCGTCCAGGAGCACGACGCCGCTGTCCACATCGCCGGCTTCTATCCCTCCCTGCATCTCAACCTTGCCGACAACTACCGCCGACTCGGCTCCTTCGAAGCCGCCACCGAGCACATCGACGCGGCCAGAACGCACGCCCCCAGCCTTCCTGAGAGCCCTTACGGTGACCTGCTGCGTGGCGCCATCCAAGAGGTCGCCGAAGCCATCGCCGGGCGGGACCGCACACGGCGTGACGTGTAGCCGCCCGATACGACTGAGAGCGTGAGTGGCCGAAGTGGCCGAAGTGGCCTGATTGTTGGCGCGTCGACCCGTTGTGGCCGTACGGCAGGCGAGCGCAGCATTCCCTCCGGTTCGGATCAAGGGGGAGACCATGATGGTGACGGCCTACGACAACGGTGCTCTGCCCGGCCGCGGACCGGGTTCCGCACTGGCACGATCACATGAGCCGTGCGCTCGCGGCGTCGGACCTCCATGTCCACCGTCCAAGCGACTTCCGGGCGTCGATGAGGTTCCCGGCGAGGGCCTCGCCGGGAACCTCGTCGTCCAGATCCCCAGATCCCTGCTGGCCCTGCCCATGAAGCGCGTCCCTCGGCCTCACCGCCGTATCGCTGGTCACACAGCACGGTGTGGCGGCGCTACTGGCGCAGTTCATGCTGCGGCTGTCCCGGGACGCCGATCACTTCCGGCCGACGGACGGCCCCCGGCTGGCCACCGTTCTCGTCGACCTGCTGTCCGCGACGCTCGCGCACGAACTCGACGCCGGACGCGCCCTGTTGCCGGAGGACCATCACCGCGTACTGGTCCTGCGCATCCAGGCGTTCATCCGGCATCACCTGGCCGATCCGAGCCCCGGCCTTGTCGCCGCGGCCCATCAGATCTCCCTGCGCCAGTTGCACCGGCTCTTCGAGCAACAGGACACGACAGTCGGCGCGTTGATCAGGCGGCAACGTCTGGAGCGCTGTTGCCACGACCTGGCCGACCCCCGCCTCAGCGCCCGGTCCATCAGCTCCATCGCCGCACGCTGGGGCTACCCAGAGCCCACATCCTTCAGCCGCGCCTTCAAGACGCTGTACGGCACCACACCACGCGAACACCGCCACCAAACCCAGCACCCCGGGGCGTCGGCCGTGCGCTGAAAGCCAACAACCCTACACGCGATGCCAACAACCCCACGACCACGTCAGGCATGCTCAGCCAGACGACGGGGAGAACGGCTCCCCGTGTTCTCAGGAGGACGCCTGATGGCAAGTTCCACGGTTTCCCGCAAGGTACGTCGGACACTGGGCGTCACCCTCGCCGCCCTCGGCCTCGCGGCCGGCGCCAACCTGGCCACGGCCACCCCGGGCAGCGCGGCCGCGGCGATCAGTTGCAGCGGCTGGGGCCACAGCAACAACGACTCCGGCGCGGGTTACTCCACGGGTACGTACGCCCTGAAGACCGGCCCCTACGCCGCCTGCGGCAACACCGGCCAGACGTACAACGGGACCTACCTCTACTACCACTGCTACGTGGTCAACGACTACGGCAACACCTGGACGTACGCGCGGATCTCCGGCACCAGCACCGAGGGCTGGTTCTCCGACGCCAACCTCGACGACGGCGGAGCCTCCGCACCCTGCTGACCCCGGTACTGCCTCACAGGCTCCGCGGCCCGCACTCCCGCCTCACTCCGAGGTGGGGGCGCGGGCCGCGGACGTTCCCGGCACGGACGTACGGGCTCTGAGGAAGAGCCTCTCGGCGGTGCGAGTTGGTCCCGACGGTCCTCGGAGCGAAGACCACCGTAATCGTGCAGGACGCGGGGGCCCGCGCCGTCGCAGTCGCCGGTCGCCGTAAACTCGGCCTCGCTCATATTCTGTATCTGGTCGAGAGTGAGGTCGTATGATTTCCCTTACCGATTTGGTGGATCTGGCGCGGCGATTCGAGGACGACCTGTCCTTACCTGTCGATCCACTTCGCGTGGGGGATCGAGAAATCGATGTCGACATCACCCCCGCCATAATGGGATGCGTCAATCTTTCTCAAGACTCCACCTATAGAGAGAGCATCGCGACCTCGACCCGCTCGGCCATTCGGAAAGGGCGTATTCTCGCGGCACAAGGAGCCGATATCGTCGATATCGGTGCTGAATCAAGCAACCCTCGTACCTTGCAGGTCACCGCAGAAGAGCAGATCTCCTCCTTGGTGCCTGTCGTGAAGGGACTTGCTTCGGAGGGGATCGCCGTTTCGATCGAGACCTACGAGCCTGCCGTTGCCCGGTCGTGCCTGGAAGCGGGGGCGCTCCTGCTGAACTACTCCGGCGGGCTGGCGTCAGACGGTGAAATATTCCCGATGCTGGCCGACCATCAGGCGACAGTCGTTCTCTGCTATGTCGAAGGCGAGAACTCTCGGGACGTGAGCGCCAAGGGCATCGACCAAGACCCCATCCCCAGGATGCTTGACTACTTTGAGAAACGCGTGGATCACGCTCGCTCCGTCGGGGTCGATCGCATTGTCATCGACCCTGGAATCGGCTTCTCTCACGAAAGATCTATAGCCGCCAATATTCGAACTCAATATCAGGGGCGGGCCCTCCTGAATACATTCCGGCTTCGCCGAATAGGGCTTCCCATCTGCCACGCCCTGCCTCACGCCTTCGGTCTGTTCGAAGATGAGTTCCGCACCGCCGAAGGCTTCTTTACGGTTTTGGCACATCTCGGAGGAACAGGGGTCTACCGCACTCACGAAGTGCCACAGATCAGGGCGATATTGGCGGCTCTCCGGGCACTCGGCCCTCAAGCCTTCGGTCTGGACAAGGCCGAGCCGACCGCCCGCTGAACTCCGTCGGACTCCTCACCCCGTCTCGGAGAGTCGGCACTTGCCCTCGTTCTCCACTGAGTTGAGCTGATACTCCTGTCGGGCCGGGCACGGGATGGGCCCTGTGCCGCGTGACAGGGGCAGGCCGGGGGCCCGGGACCGGCGCGGCGGGTGCGGGCGCCCGGGCACGGTCATCGGGTCGACCGGATCGTTGGAGGCGGCCCTGGGACGATGCCACTGGTGTCCGGAGCCTCGGTCAGGACTTCCGCACGTACTCTCCCGGTTCCGCGTCCACGGCCATGCTGAACAGCAGCAGATGGCCGTCGCGGGCGGCAGTCAGGGAGACCGCGTCGGGCTGGCGGCAGTCCTTGCCCGAGGCCGCGGTGTATGCCGCCGGGCTGAGCGCCAGGACCGGGGACACCGCGCCGATGACGTAGGTGCTGTCGCAGTACTGCTCCGTGCCGTCTTCGATGGCCGCGGTGACCGACATCCGCACCAGGCGGCCACCGACCGGGCCCTGGGTGATCCGGATCAGCTCCTTCTCTCGATAGGTCTCGTTGGCCGGCACCCACACGCCGACGTACTGATCCGGCACCGCGTTCCGTCCGCCGGTCGACCGATGGAAATCGGCCGTCAGGCCGCCGGACTTCCACCCCAGTACGTCCTGCGACCGTATCTTGAGGGTCTGCGGGGAGAGCGGCGTGCAGCGTCCCTGCGGCACCTCCGCGGTCACCTGGCCCTTGCCGACGACCAGTGTGTCGGCGTCGGCGGAGACCAGCTTGCTGCGCCCTGTGCACTGCAGATCGCCGCCGGTGTCGATGTACGCGGCGACTTTGTCACCCGGCCTGCCTTGTGAGATTTCCAGCCGCAGTACCCGTTTCGGCAGTTCGGGATCGCCCTCGAGTACGCCTTCCCAGGCGCCGACGAACTCGTCCGGGATGCCCGGCTCGGCGCTCGGCGACGCCGATGGAGAGGCCGACGCGTTCGCCGAGGGTGCGCCGCCCGTGGCGAGGTCCCTTTCACCGTCGTCACGCAGCGCCAGTGCCGTGCCCGTGGCCGCCGCGGCAAGCGCGACCACTCCGGCGAAAACCGGCCGCCACCGCCGCTTGGACCGCGTCGGCACCGGCGAGCCCTGCGGCGGTGTCTCCACGGTGAGCATCCGGGCGGCGAGCCGCCCGAGTTCGGCCAGCAGCTCTGCGGGCAGCCAAGGGCCGTCCGCCTCGGCGGGGGTGTGGACGCAGAGTTGCTCGGCTGTGGGCCGCCGCTGCGGCTCCTTGGCGAGGCAGGCGGTGACCAGACCGGTCAGCGACTGCGGCACCCCCGTGAGGTCCGGCTCCTCCTCGGCGATACGGAACATCAACGCGTGCAGCCCCAGCTCGGCGGAGCCGAACGGCAGCCGCCCCGTCGCCGCGTACACCAGCACGGAACCGAGGCTGAACATGTCCGCGGCAAGCGTCACCCGCTCTCCGCGCACCTGCTCCGGCGACATGAAACCGGGCGAGCCGAGCACGACCCCGGTGGAGGTACGCAGACTGCCCGCCACGGTGTCGAGCGCCCGGGCGATGCCGAAGTCGATGACGCGCGGGCCGTCGACGGTCAGCAGGATGTTCGACGGTTTGATGTCGCGGTGCACCAGGCCCGCGCCGTGGATGGCGCGCAGCGCACGGGCGAGCCGCCCGGCCAGGGAATGCAGCGTGGCCTCGGGCAGCGGCCCATAGCCCGACTCGACGACCTGGTGCAGTGAAGGCCCGGGGACGTACTCGGTGGCCACCCAGGGTGCCGCGACCTCGGTGTCGGCGCCCAGCACCGGCGCCGTCCACTCACCGCCCACCCGGTGCAGCGCGGCGACCTCCTGGCGGAACCTGGCCCGGAACTCGGGGTCTTCGGCCAGCTCCGCCCTGACCACCTTCACCGCCGCCGCCCGCCCGCCCGCGGAACGTCCCAGGAAGACCTGACCCATACCGCCGGCACCCAGCCTGCCGATCAGCGTGAAGTCCCCCATCCGCCGCGGATCCCCCGGCTCCAGGACGTGCATCCGTGCCCCGCTCTCCCCGTGTGCGTCAACTCGCTCTGCGCGGCGGCGACATTACCGGTTCGAACAGAAACCGGCCCGTTGCGATAGGGACTCGGCGCACGGCCTGATTCCCGGCTACTGGGTTTTGTGACGGTGGTCGCGTGGGGTGATTCCGTACAGCGTCTTGAATGCGCGGCTGAAAGACGTCGGCTCCGGGAATCCCCAGCGTGCGGCGATCGAGCTGATGGAGCGGGCGTTGAGGTGGGGGTCGGCCAGGTCGCGGTGGATGCGCTGCAGTCTGCTGCGGCGTATGCCGTTGGCGATCGTGGTCCCCTGGCCCTGGTAGAGCCGGTGGAGGTAGCGGACGGAGATGTGATGGGCGGCGGCGACCGCGGTCGGCGACAACTGCGGATCGCCCAGGTTGCGTTCGATGAAGGAGTGGATGGCGACCATCAAGGCCTGCTGACGGCATTCCGGGGGGACGGTGTCGGCTGCGTCCACGTGCTGTGCCAGGAACGCGATGACCAGGTCAAGGGTGACCGCGCCCAGGCGGACGGCGTCCTGCGGACCCATGGCAGCAAACTCGGCGGCCAGGTTGGTGAGGAACTGGGACAGCAACGCCCCCATGCCCACGTCTCCCGGCAGCGGTGTCGCCAGGAGACGGTCGACCTTCTCCGCGGGAAGAGGCACCGCCGCACGGGGCACGTTCACGATGATCCCCTCGACCACACCCTCGTGCTCGGGGAGCACCTGAGCATCGGTCGGATGGGAACTGTCGTACAGCAGCAGGTCTCCAGCCCCCACCGACGCGTCACGACCGCCTTGAGAGATGCTCTGTCCGCCTCTGAGCGTCAGGAACAGGTGGTACAGCTCCGGGTCGGACCGACGCACCAACGCCGGTGTGCGACGCGAACGCAACGACGGGTAGGACAGCACCGACGCCTGCGTGACCCCGAGATCCAGCAGGCGGAGGCTGGCCCGGAAATCATCGGCGTGTTCGCTGGTGATCACCGTGGGCGTGAGCGTCCGCGAGGTCAGATCCCGCCACCATTCGAACCGATCACCGACCGGTAACTCATCGCTGCGGAACGCTGTTTCGATCACCTGACACCCCTCATATCGTCATGACCCCGTTCCTCCTGGATGCCGACGGTGTGATGATTCGCGCCGGCTCCGGGAGCTCTCGAGTGCCGTGCGCTTTCCGCCCGTTCGTGATTCGTCCCTTCCCCGTGGGGACGAATCAGGGTGGACCGCGCCGTCCGGCTTGCACCACAGAGATTGCTGGTCGATCCGGAGCTGGGCCAGTGAGGCCGACCCCGTTGGGACACCGTGGGACGTCCCACGCGTTGACCTGCCGATATGCCCGGAGTGATGCGGCATCGCTGGGACGCCCGTCCCTCGCGGGGCCATCACTGAGGGCATGGTTGTGGAGCGTCGGCCTGGCCCTGGAGCCCGCGCGAGGTGTACTAACAGGGCAGGGGGCGGGAGCCCTGGGGGGTCTGATGCGTATTGGGGTGGGGCGTGTCGCGTTGGAAGGAACTGCCGGATTCTCTCGACCAGAGAGTCCGTCAACTTGTTGTGCAGTTGCGGAGGTTGAAGGACCGCAGCGGGCTGAGCCTGGACGTGCTCGCGAGCAAGACCGGCTACAGCCGCTCGTCGTGGGATCGCTACCTCAACGGGAAGGCACTGCCGCCGCGGCACGCGGTGGAGGAGCTGGCGCGGGTCGCGGGGGCGGATCCGGTCCGGCTGCTGGTGCTGCACGAGGTGGCCGAGGAGGCGTGGCCGCAGCGGACCGCGTCGTCCTCGCCGGCCGGTGCCGAGGACGGCGACGAGCAGGGAGCAGAGGGCGAGGCGGCTGCCGGGCCTGCCGGTGCGGCCGAGGACTCTGCGGCGTCGGCGGAGGGACCCGGGGCTCCGGAGCAGGAGCCCACGGTGTGGGGGAAGGGGCCCACGGTGTCGGGGGCCGGGCAGCCGCCGGGGGTGCGCAGACCCGTCGTCCTCGCTGCCGTGGTGGCCGCCGCGCTCGTGGGAATGGCCGCCGGAATGCTGATCGCCGCGCCCTGGGGCGATGACGACGGCGGAGGCACCAAGGTGCAGACGGCGCAGGACGGCCCACTGCCGAGCAGCAGTACCACCAGTACCGGTGCCGCTACTGGCACTGGCACTGGCACTGGTAGCGGCATCAACAGCAACAACACCTCTACCGAGGGGCTGGGTTGGTACGTCTTCGAGCCCAGCAAGTCGTACTCCTGCAAGGTCCGCCGGACCGGCGCGGCAGGCGGGGAGCTGTTCGCCGGTTTCAGCGCGACACGCACCGCCGTCCTTGCCGGCCCGGGCTGGGACGTGGTGGAGGCCCAGTGCCTGCTGGGCCATCACCGGATGGAGCCGGGCATCGTCGACGGGGTCTACGGGCAGCAGACCATCGCGGCCGTGATGCGGCTGCAGAAGAAGGCGGGGCTGCCTGCGGACGGCGTCGTGGGCCCGCACACCTGGCAGGTGCTGCGCGGATGACAGGCCCCGCACCGGAGTGCGTGGCACTGGCCGAAGGGCTCCGCGAGATGAGGGCGCGGACGGGCCTGAGCCTGGCGGCGCTGGCCGAGCGCACCCCGTACAGCAAGTCGTCCTGGGAGCGCTATCTCAACGGGAAGAAGCCGGTGCCCCGGCAGGCCGTGGAGACGCTGTGCGCGATGGCCGGGGAGTCCGCCGGGCGGCTGCTCGCGCTGTGGGAACTGGCGGACACCGAGTGGAGCGGGCGCGCCCGGCACACCCGCCCCCCGGCCGCGTCGACCGCCCCACCCCCGCCCGAGCCCGCCTCCCCGCCCGCGTCCGCCCTGGTCCCCGCAGGTGCCGTGGGGACCAGGGCGGACGCGGGCGTCCACAGGAGGGCTCGGCGTCAGGGGCTGTTCGTCGCCGGAGCGGGTGCGGCCGCAGTGGCGATCTTGGCCGCGCTGTCTCTGCGGAGCCCCGGCACCGCCGCCGGAAGCCCGGCGAGCCTGGCCTCCCCGACACTGGATCCCGTCCCCGGATGCCAGGGGAAGGCGTGCGACGGGAAGGATCCCAAACCGATGGCCTGCGGACTGCCCGGCCGGGTGGACTCGCTCGGTCCGCCGCACCGCACCAGCACCGGTACGAGCGTGGAGCTCCGGTACAGCAGAGTGTGCGCCGCCGCGTGGGGCCGGATCTGGCATTCGAAGGTCGGGGACATGATCGAGGTCTCGGCCTCCGGCACCACTCCGCGTCGAGTCGTCGTCAGAAACACCGCGGATACCGCCGTCTACCGCTTCACTCCGATGATCGGCGGCCCGAACCGGACCGACCTACAGCTGTGCTTCACACCGGCGGGCACCACGGGCCGGGAGTGCTTCGACTCCTGACAGCCCGAGGGTACGTGCGTGCCTCCTGGCGGAGCCCTGGCACAAGGTCGCCGGCCCGGACCCCCGCCTCACCCCGAGGCGGCGGTCCGGGCCACGGCCGTACCCGCCCGCACCGCCCTGCCGCCCTGACCGCCTTCACCCAGGCCAGACGATCGCCTGCACCTCGCTGTACGCATGCAGCGCGTACGACCCCACATCGCGCCCCACCCCGCTCCGCTTGAACCCGCCGAACGGCGCCTCCATGTTCCGCCCGACGGTGTTCACGCCCACTCCGCCCGCCCGCAGCCGCCGCGCGACCCTGAACGCACGGGCCACATCCCCCGACCAGACGTAGTCGATGAGCCCGTACTCGCTGTCGTTCGCGAGCGCGACCCCCTCCTCCTCGTCGTCGAAGGGGATGACGGTCACCACCGGTCCGAAGATCTCCTCCCGGGTCACCCGCATGTCGTTCGTGCAGTCGGCCAGGAGAGTCGGGGCGACATAGAACCCCCGGTCGTACGACGGCCGTTCGCCGCCCGCGACGACCACCGCGCCCTCCTTCCGGCCCAGTTCGACGTACGCCTCGACCCGGTCCCGGTGCGCCGCCGAGATCACGGGACCGACCACCGTGCCCTCCGCGCGCGGGTCACCGACCCTCACGTGACCGGCATACGCGGCGAGTTGCTCCACGACCCGCTCGTACACGCCCCGTTGCGCCAGTACCCTCGTCGGCGCCGTGCAGATCTGCCCGCTGTAGAACGAGAACGTCGTACCGATGCCCGAGACGGCGGACCGGACATCCGCGTCGTCGAAGACGAGCGCGGCGCCCTTCCCGCCCAGTTCCATCAACTGGCGTTTCATGCCACGCCCGCACACCTCGGCGATGCGCTGCCCGACCGCCGTGGACCCGGTGAAGCTGACCATGTCGACGTCCGGCGAGTCGACGACCGCCTCGCCGACCCCGGCGCCCAGCCCGCTCACCACGTTCACGACCCCCGGCGGCGCGCCCGCCGCCTCCAGTGCCTCCGCCATCCGGTAGACCGACAGGGGGTCCTGCGGAGCGGGCTTCACGACCACCGTGTTGCCCATCGCGAGGGCGGGCGCGATCTTGCCGGCCGGGTTGGCCCAGGGGTTGTTGTACGAGGTGATGCAGGCGACCACGCCGACCGGCTGGCGTACCGCCAACGCGCCCATCACCGCGGCCTTTCCGAACGGGCCGGCCTCGTTGATCTGCGGGGGGATCGCCCACTCGGCCGTTTCGACCTTCGCGTACCGGCGGAAGCGGGCCGCGCCCACGCCCACCTGCATCCCGCGTGCCGTCCCCGTCGTGGCGCCGGTCTCCGCCTGGGCGAGCGTGGCGTACGGAACCAGGTGGCTCTGGATGATGTCCGCCGCCCTTCCCAGTACCGCCGCCCGTTCCGCCGCCGGCAGCCGTGACCACGGTCCGAAGGCCTCGCGGGCCGCCGCGGCGGCGGCGTGCGCCTGATCCCGCGAGGCCTCCGGCGCCCACCCGACGACGTCCTCCGTCGCCGGGTCGATCACCTCGTAGTGCCCGCCGGCCGGTTCCACCCACGAACCGCCGACGAACAGCCGCTGCCCGTCCGTCACTTGGTACTCACCGTGGCCGTGTCCCGGCCCGAGCGGAGCACCTTGCCCGGCACCGCACCCGTCACCGTGTCCTCCCTGATGGCCTCAACTCCGTTGACCCACACCGCGGTCACCCCGATCGCCTTCGAGTCGAGACGCGGACTGTCGCCCGGCAGGTCGTGCACCAGGGTGGCCTTGTCGGCGGCGATCCGCTCCGGGTCGAAGAGGACCAGGTCCGCATGGAAGCCCTCCTGGACACGTCCCCTCTCCCGCAGGCCGAACAGCTGCGCCGGGTCGTCCGTCAGCATCTGCACCGCCCGCTCCAGCGACACCAGTTGGCGCCCCCGCAGACAGTCGCCGAGGAAGCGGGTCGTGTACGGGGCTCCGCACATGCGGTCCAGGTGCGCGCCGGCGTCGGAGCCGCCGAGGAGCACGTCCTCGTGCCGCCAGGTCTCGGCGCGCAATGCCCAGGACGCGGGGTCGTTGTCCGTCGGCATGGGCCACAGGACCGTACGCAGTTCGTCGGCCGTGCAGATGTCGACGAGGCAGCTGAAGGGGTCCTGGCCGCGCTCGTCGGCGATGTCCTGCACCACCCGCCCGGTCAGGCCCTCGTTCGCCGCGCTGTAGGTGTCCCCGATGACGTACCGCCCGAAGTCCGTCAGCCGCCGGAAGACCCCCGCCTCCTCGCTCCGCCCGGCGCGGACCATCTCCGCCCGTACCTCGGGGTCGGCGAGCCGGGTGATCCGCTCCGGGACCGGGAGGCCCAGGATCGGCCCCCAGCCGGGTATCAGGTTCAGCGCGCAGAAGGTCCCGAGGGACATGTTCATCGGCGTGAGGATGGGCATCGTCAGCGCCACGACCCGGCCACCCGCCTTGCGGGCGCGCTCACTTGCCTCCAACTGCCGGGGGACACGGGCGGGTACGGAGGCGTCGATCGTCAGCACGTTCCAGTTCAGGGGGCGCCCGGCCGCGGCGCTCATCTCGACGAACAGATCGATCTCGTCGTCACTGAACTGGTCGAGGCACCCTGCGACGATCGCCTCGATCTGCGTACCCTCGTGCTCGCCGACCGCCCGGGAGAGGGCGATGAGTTCGGCGGGCAGCGCGTGCCGGGACGCGACCGGTTTGCCGTCCCCGTCGGAGTGCGAGGACGACTGCGTGGTGGAGAATCCCCAGGCGCCGGCGTCCATCGCCTCGTGGAACAGCCGCAGCATGTCGGCGAGTTGAGCCTCCGTCGGCTGTCCGCCCACCGCGTCCGGGCCCATGACGTACCGCCGAAGCGCGCAATGCCCCACCATGAAACCGGCGTTGACCGCGATCCGCCCCTCCAGCGCGTCCAGATACTCCCCGAACGAGCTCCAGCTCCAGGGCGCCCCCTCCTCCAGCGCGACCAGCGACATCCCCTCGACCTTGGACATCATCCGGCGCGTGTAGTCGGCGTCGTCGGGCCGGTCAGGGTTCAACGGGGCCAGCGTGAAACCGCAGTTACCGGCGGCGACCGTCGTGACCCCGTGATTGAGAGAGGGGGTCGCATACGGATCCCAGAAGAGCTGGGCGTCGTAATGCGTATGCGGATCGACGAACCCGGGCGCGAGGACCAGCCCGGACGCGTCCTCGGTAGTCCGGGCCTCCTCGGTCACAGCGGCACCAATGACGGCGATACGCCCGTCCCGGAGGCCCACGTCGGCGACGTACGCGGGCGCGCCGGTCCCGTCAACGACGGAAGCACCCTTGATCAGATGGTCAAGCAAGACGGCACCTCATTCCCAACGTCCGCGCAGACGAGCCCCGACAGGGGCGCGGGGAACTGCGCGAGAAACCACAACGAACCCGCACCCGCCGACGCACCCCTCAAGCCACCCCCCGGAACCGCGAAGTCCGATGCACCGGATCCGTATCGATCTTCGGAATCACGTGCTCCCCGACCAACCTGATCGTCTGCAGCGTGTCCTCCTTCGAGATCCCGATAGGCATCCCAAAACTCAACTGGTCGGCGCCGGCCTGCTCCCACCGCTTGCACTGCGTCAGCACCTCGTCCGGATCCCCGCAGATCAACAGCTCCTCAGCGATGAGCAGTTCGATGATCTCCTCGTTGAACTCCGGCAGCGTCTCCGGCCACACAGGGAACCCCTCAGGACGCGGAAACGTGTCGTGGTACCGGAAGAGCAGCGACTGCAAGTAGTGCAGGCCACCCCCCGCCGCGATCCGCACCGCCTCCGCGTGCGTAGGCGCGCACACCGCCGTCGACGTCACCATCACGTTGTCGTTGACGAAATCCCCGACGGGCTCCGCGTCCACGATCGCCGTCTTGTACTGCTCAAGCACCCACTCCATGTCGGAGACCTTCTGCACGCTGAAGCCGAGAACGCCCAGCCCCTTGCGGGCGGCCATGCCGTACGAGGGCGGCGACCCGGCGGCGTACCACATCGCGGGGTGCGAGGGCCCGTACGGCTTGGGGAGGATCTTGCGCGGCGGCAGGGCCCAGTGCTTGCCCTGGAAGCCGACGTACTCGTCCTGCATCCACATCTTGGGGAACTCGGCGATCGTCTCCTCCCACAGCTCCTTCGTGTGGTTCATGTCCGTGATGCCGGGCATGAAGCCGAGGATCTCGTGGGAGCCGGCGCCCCTGCCGGTGCCGAACTCGAAGCGGTTGCCGGTGAGATGGTCGAGCATGGCGACCTTCTCGGCCACCTTCACCGGGTGGTTGACCGGGGCGAGCGGGTTGAAGATGCCGGAGCCGAGGTGGATGCGCTCGGTGGCGTGGGCGAGGTAGCCGAGGTAGACGTCGCTGGCGGAGAGGTGCGAGTACTCCTCCAGGAAGTGGTGCTCGGTCACCCAGGCGTACTTGAAGTTCGACTTGTCCGCCTCGATGACGTACTCGGTCTCCTCCATCAGCGCCTTGTGCTCCGCGAGCGGATCGGTCTCGGCCCGCTTGCCCACGTATCCCTGTACAAAGAGCCCGAATTCCAAGGAGGTTCACCGTCCCCAGTCCCAGTCAGGGTTTCTGACGATCCGTCAGATCCATAGTCGACTGTTCCACCGGCCCCATGGAGCGTCAATAGCTGACGCCCAGTCAGAAGCCACGACACGTCAGACGACACTCACGCCTGCGAGCCAGCCCCCGTCGATCACGAACGGCTGCCCGGTGATGTACGAGGAGTCCTCCGAGGTGAGGAACAGCGCGAGCCGCGCCACCTCCTCCGGCCGCCCGATCCGGCCCAGCGGCACGAGCTTGCGGTACATCCTGTCCAGGCCCCGCGCGGCACCATCGACGTCCGAACCCGGGTCCAGTACGGCCGGGTTGGACATCGCCGTGTCGATGGCGCCGGGGCACACCGCGTTGACCCGTATCCTCCGGCGCGCCAGTTCCAGCGCGGCGACCCGGGTGAGCCCGACGATGGCGTGCTTGCTGGCCGCGTACGCCCCGACCGCCGCCATTCCGGTCACCCCGGTGTACGAGGCGGTGTTGACGATCGTCCCGCCGCCCGCGTCGGCGATGTGCGGCGCGACCGTCTTGATGCCGAGGAAGCAGCCGACCTGGTTGACCTGTACGACCTGCATGAACTCGTCGAGGGGCGTGTCGAGGAGGGCGTTGAAGCGCAGGATGCCGGCGTTGTTGACCAGCCCGTCGATCCGCCCGTACGCCTTCCCGGCGGCGGCGACGGCCGCCTGCCAGCCCTCCTCCTCGCGCACGTCGAGATGGACGTACAGCGCCCCCAACTCCTTGGCGAGCGCCTCCCCCTGGTCGTCGAGCACATCCGCTACGACCACCCGCGCGCCCTCCGCCACGAAGAGCCGCGCCTCCTGCTCCCCCTGACCGCGTGCCGCGCCGGTGACGATGACGACCCGTCCGTCGAGCTTGCCCATGCGGAACCCCTTCGCAGCGTTCACATCGCTCGGATCGATGGAGGCCAGCATCGTACCGCCGTGCCTGACGATGCGTCAGATACCGCGTGGTGTGTGCGCGAGCACACACCAAGTAACCGGTGAGTAGGGATATTTGACCCTGTCGCCGACCTCCCGCCGACACCAATAATTCTTCACGAACAGGTAAAGCCAACACCAAGGAATCCCAGGGACGGAGCGGCATGGCCAAGAGGCGTCTGAAGAACAAGAAGGTCCGACTCGTGGCGGTCGGGTCGGCGCTGGCGACCGGCGGCGCGATCATCGCCCTCCTTCCGTCGGCGAACGCGGCCGAGGAGGAGAAGACTCCCGAACAGATCATCAGGATGTGCGAACGGTCGTCGGTGCTCAACGGAAAACAGCAGTCCGTTCGGGATTTCGGGGGCGCCTTCGCGGATGGTTTCGAAGCCTCCAACTGTGACTACGTCGAGACGAATTTCCAGTCGTTCGACGGCCCCACGGAGAAGGCCTCCATCGACTTCCCGAACTGCGAACCGAACGCCACCGAACCGGCGAAGGTGTCGATCACCTGGAAGGCCACGGTGGGCCAGGGATCGGGCAAGTACACCGCGACCCAACAGGGCGCCGGCGGCGGACTCTTCGGCTTTCTGAGCGGGGCCTGGCTCAAGCACAAGGGAACCACCGACATGACCGTCAAGTCGGTGACCGCCGGCGACACGGAGAACCGGGAGGTTCCGGTCGGCAAGGTCCTGCACATGGAGTTCACGCCGAAGATGCAGCGTATGACCGGCGAATGGCGGGTGAGGCAGGACGCATTCCCCGGAAGCTTCGCCGTGAACCCCTCCCCGGAGAAGAACTTCGTCGCGTCGGAACTCGTCGAGGGACCCGTCATCCTGCCGGGCGCCGCCGGAGCCGCAGGCATCGCGGACGGGGCGGTCAAGCCGATCCTGACCGACTGCTGACGACGCCCTCCCATGTCCCGCGCTTTTCCCCCACACACGCCACACACACCACACACACCTCGTCCCACCTGGCCGAATGCCCTCAACTCCCCCCTTTCCCCGCAAGGAGACGCACCATGACCCGCACCAGCCGCAAGGGACATCACCGGAGCAAGAAGAAGCGCGTCGTCATCGCCATGGCGCCGGTGGTGGCCATCGCGGTGGCCGTTCCGCTGATGAACCAGGCGGGTGCCGCCACCCCGTCCGAGGTGACGAAGGACTGCGCGCAGAACAACCCGAAGCTGGAGAACTGCGAATTCGTCGACGTCCAGTTCAAGAGGGACAACCTCGGGCCCAACAAGCGCGTATCCACCATTACTGACAACTGCGGTTCCACCAGCGCCCTCTCGAAGGCCTTCAGCGTGTCGGCATCGGTGACGAGGTCCATCACCCTGGAGGACGGGTTCACCGCTTCCGCCGACTCCAAGCTGGGAAACTCGTTCTTCGAGATCGGCGCCAAGTTCAACACCACGGAGATCGACCTCAAGCGTGACGACACGGGAACCGGATTCGACTTCTCCCGGACCGACACCGTGAAACCCAACCACATCGGGTTCTTCATGTGGTCGGAGAAGCGCACCGACGTGAGTGGATTCCTCAAGGCTACGTACAAGGACGCGCAGGACGGCCAGAAGGTGTTCTTCTCGCCGAGCGAGGGCGCCACGAGCGTGCACGTCTTCTATCCACAGCTCCTGAAGAACGGCACGCCTGACGGCCGTCTCTGGCTGCGCAACGTCGAGTGCGGAACTCCCCAGGCCAACGGACTCCAGAACTCGGAGAACAGCGTCAGGGCGGAGCCCGGTTTCGGCGAGGGCGGCGCAAACGTCTCGGACGTGGAAATCCCGGTGACGGAGATTCCGGCGCCGTAACGGGATCCGGAACGGAATTCAGCGAACAGGGCGGCGCCGGCTGTTCTCACATGCGAACAGCCGGGGTCGCCCCCAGCCATCTCAGCACCGCGTCCGTACTCCCCCGGGCGTCGAGCTTGGCGTAGATGTTGCTGAGGTTGTTGCGGACGGTCTTCTCGCTCAGCCTTAACCGCAGCCCGATCTCCTGGGCGCCCAGGCCGGTCGACAGCAGCTCCATGATCTGCCGTTCGCGCGGAGAGAGCAGCCCCCGCAGCCGTTCCATCGCGGCACCGGCGAGCGACCCGCTCCCGCCGCCCGCACCACCCCCCGACACCCGCTGGACCCCCTCCCGGAGGGCGGCGCACGCGGCCGGCGAGAGGTAGGTGTGCCCGACCGTGGCCGCCATGACCGCAGAGGACAGCATGCAGGTGCAGTAGTCGCCCTCGACCAGGTAGCCGCCCCCGCCCCGGAACACCTCCACCACGGTCTCGGTGTCCCGCCGGGGACTGACGACGATCACCGGAGCGCTCACGGCACCCATGGCGCCCAGCAGCACCGGAAACGCGGTCGTCGGTTCCTCGCACCACAGGACGACGACGTCCGCGGCGCGTTCCTCGCGGACTTCACCGAGCTCACGGTAGGGCGGGGTCACGCGCAACACCCGTTCCACATACGGGTCTTCGGGTTCCGGCCACCCCTCGTGCGGCCACCCGCCGTCGGCACAGGCCAGGGCGACGCACAGCCCGGCCGGGGGCGCGGGCGGGGACACAGGTGAGGAGTGGTCGACGAGACGGGGAGCGCGCACCGTGCATGTCCTTCCGCCGGAGCCGTGACGTCCGTACGTTCATCCATACGCGGCTCGGCGTGGACATGTTCAAATCTTCAAAGAGAACTGTCCGGACTCCCCGACACCCGGGCTCCCAGACACCCCAGCCACAACTACAGCAGCGGCGCCACCTCCGCCCCGAACGCGCCCATCTGGTCGGTGAGTTCGGCGAGACTCCGGCTCCGGAACCGCACCTGGATCTGGTCCACCCCCATGGCGCCGTACGCCCGCAGCGACTCGGCGAGTGCGTCCGGCGCCCCGCTGACCGTCCGCCGCCCGACCTCCCACCCGGGCGCGCCGACGTACAGCGGCTCGGTGATGGCCCCGACGACGAACGGCCCCTGGACAGCGGCCTGTTCGCGCATCCGCCGGATACGGGTGATCTGGTCCGGGAGCCGGTCGCGCGGGTCGCCCTGCGGCAGCCAGCCGTCGCCCTTGAGCGCGGCCCGGCGTACGGCGGCGGGGGACGACCCGCCGACCCACAGCGGTACGCGTTCCTGGGCCGGCCGTGGACGCTGGCCGAGCCCCTCGAAGTCGTACAACTTGCCGTGGAACTCCGGGAATTCGTCCGCCCCGAGGGCAGCGCGCAACGCGTCGATCGTCTCGTCGAGCACGGCCCCCCGCCGCTCGAAGTCGACCCCCAGCGCCTCGAACTCCTCCTGTACGTGGCCTGCTCCGACCCCGAGGATCAGGCGCCCGCCCGAGAGGTGGTCGAGGGTGGCGTACTGCTTGGCGGTGAGGAGGGGGTGGCGCAGGCCCACGACGGCGACATGGCTGAGGAGTTGGACGCGCTCGGTGACGGCGGCGAGGTGGGCGAGGGTGGCGACGGGGTCGTACCAGACGGTGCTCATCGCGGGGGCCAGGCGGCGCGGGATGGCGACGTGGTCACAACTCGCGAGGTAGGCGAAGCCGGCGCGGTCCGCGGCGCGGGCGATGTCGAGGAGGTCGGCGGGGGTGGCCGAGGCCTCCCAGGGTTCGGTGTAGAGGGTGGACTGGGACTGGATGGGGAGTTGCATGCCGTAGCGGAGACGGGTGGTGGGGGCCATAGGGAGGGCACCTTCCCTTATCTGACGGTCCGTCACATACGAACGCCAGCATCATGGTCGATGCTGACGCACCGTCAGGCAAGTGCGGGGGTGGCATTCCTCTCCGGCCGGGGATACCGAGCGAGACGAATCAACAAAAAAGAAGATCGACCGCGCAGATCGCCCTCAACCATATCCCCCTTTCATTCAACTTCGCATGAATTCAGGATGGTTATCCTGCTACATGGCGAGGAACCGCTATTGTCCCGCATACGTTTCCACCTCAGCAGTCCCACAGAGTGCGGCCCTCGCGGAGAAGACCATGATCAGACGGCGTCGAGGTTCATCCCGGCACGCCCCCACCCCCGGGCCGTCTGCGCCCGGGCCGGGCGCAGACGGCCCGGCCTCGCCGCCCTTGTGGCTGCTCGTGCCGGCCTTCGCCGCAGCGACCCTGTTCGCCGCCTCGTCCTATCTCTGGGCCGACTGGGGCACGCCAGAAGAACGCGCGCAGTACGGCACCGTCAGCCTCACGGTCGCCGGGGTACTGCTGGGCATGTTGGTGAACGTCTTTCTGCACCTGCCGCTGAGGTCCCTCACCGCCCTCGTCCTCGCCCTCGCCCTCATGTGCACAGCCGCTGGACTCGGCATCGCCCACTGGAAGGAACACCTGCCGATCGACGTGACCAACAAGGTCCTCCTCAGCGGGAAGGAACACACCGTCACCGTCGGCCCCAAGGAGGCCTTCGAGCTCTCCGTGCCGCTGCCGGAGGAGCGTGACCACTTGGAGCTGACCCTCAGCGGAGAGGATCTCGACCCGGGGTCAGGCACGGACTGCCTGCCCGGCAGCAGCCTGGTCCTCACCGGTGACGGCCTTCCCAAGGAGGAGAAGGACGTCCGGTTCGGAGAGGTCGTGACGGTACGGATCAGCCAGGTCCACGGCACCGTAAGGCTCGAAGCCAGACTGACGGCCGATCCCGAGTGCCGTATCCGTATCACCCCGAGTCGCGCGGTCATCGACTCCTGACAAGGCTCACGCACGCCACCCGTCCGCCCGTTCCGCCCCGCCCCGTACGTGCTCAGTCCGGCTCTCTCCCCGTAAGGATCCGCTACATGCGCCTCGCCACGCGCCTGCGCCTCGCCGCCGCGTCCCTCGTCGTGCTCACGACCACGTCCTGTCTCGGTGGGGACGACAGCCTCAACAACACGACAGATTCGTCGTCGCCGGTTCCCGCACCGTCGAGCGCACCGGCAAGTGCCGTGGCGGGCCCGGGCGGTCCGGCCTTCCCCAAGGTTGTCGACATCGGCGCCAAGATCGATCAGCCCGGCTTCAACGAGTTCGACGCATCGTCGCACGAGTACTCCGGTTTCGAGGAGGAGCTGGCCAGCTACCTCGGTAAACACCTCGGATTCAAGCCGGACTTCGACGATGTGCTGTCGAGGGAACGTGAGCAGGCACTCGTCGACGGCTCCGTCCAACTGGTGATCGCGACCTACACCATCACGAAGCCTCGGCTGAAGGAGATCGACTTCGTGGGGCCCTACCTGGAGACCCGGCAGGGCCTGCTGGTGCGTGACGACAACACGGAGATCAAGAGCCGGAAGGACACGGCGGGAAAGCAGATCTGCACAGTGAACGGATCGACATCGGATCCCGAGGCGGACGGCTCAACCCCGGATCCCAAGAAGGTCAATCCACTGCACAAGGACGCCGATCTTGTCTTCGAAGACGACTACAGGGCCTGCGTCCTGCAGCTTCGGGACGACAACGTCGACGCCGTCTGGACGGACCGGGTCATCCTTTACGGATTCGCCCAGGAATACGAAGACGTTCGCGTCGTGGACAAGATCAAGGTGGGCAAGATCCAGCGGTACGGGATCGGCCTGCCCAAGCACCACAAGCAGCAGTGCGATCAACTGACCGAGCAGCTAAGGAAGTTCCTGAGGGACGAGTGGCTTTCCAACTTCAGGGAGCGCTTCCCCAACATTGTCGAAGCCGAGAAGGAGGACTACGAACCGACGTACAAGCCCACCGAAGAGGATGTCACCACCTACACGCGGTGCACCCCCTAGTCGTAGCGCACGGCGGCTCCGTCGAACCGGCGCTGATGAGCTGCTCGGCGCGTGATCGACGCACCGCCGGGCGCGGCCGCCGCCCGGCGGACCGTCCGTCTCACCTTCCGGTCAGCAGGAACCGCACATACCTGCCGGCGCCGAGCGCACTCCGCGTCTCCCCCCGCACGCTCACGAGCTCCGCCTCCACCCTCGCCCGCTCCACCCCCGCCCCCGCCAACTGCTTCTGCCGCTGGAGGAGTTCCGCGCGCTTGCGCTGGGTGTCCACGGCGCGCCGCTGGCGCTGGGTGGTGAGGCGGCCCCGTTCGTCGGTGATCCGCTGCTGCAACGCGGACCTCCGCTGCTGGGCCTCGGCCTCGGCCTGCTTGACCTCCGCCTTCAGGGACCGCCGGAGCGCGGCGATGTCGGCCTTGATCTGGGCCTTCGCCGCCGCCGGCACCGCGGTGGGTGCGGAGGCCCGGGCCCGGCGTTCCAGGCCCTGGCGCCAGACGTCGAGGGTGGTGGCCCGCGCCTCGCCGATCCCGGGCACCCGGACCCGCTGGCCACCGGGACGCACCAGGTACACGGCGGCCTGGTTCTGCGCGAAGTCCACGCCGATGAAGTCCGCGGCGGTACGGATGCCCGCGTCCTGGAGCGCCTGGACCATCTTGTTGCCCATGTTGGTGAGCGACCGCGCCTCCTGGATCGGCGTCCTGCGCAGCCTGTCCTGGATGTGCGCGCGGACCACAGGCTCCAGCGCCTTGTCGATGCGGCGCTTCTCCTTCGCCGCCAGCCCCGCCAGCTGTTGCTGGGCCTGGTCCGTACGCCGGTTCAGGTCCACGGTGATACGGGACTGGCCGTCCCGGAGTTCGATCTGAAGGGCCTGGATGCGCCGGTCGGAGGCCGTGTTGTCCTTGGCAAGGACGTCGTCGAGGCCGCGGATCTCCTTGTCCAGGCGCTGATGCGCGCTCGCCGGGTCGGCCAGCTCGCGGGAGCGCCGTTTCAGGTCGCGCATCCTGGCGCGGGCCGCCCGGTACTCGGGGCGCCCGCGCCGGCCGAGACCGACGGCCGCGGCGGAGGTGAGCAGGGCGACGCCCTGGGCGGCGGGCAGGAGGTCGACGGGCTGGGCGGCGGCGAGGACCAGCACGCCGGGGGCGGACGTGCTGAGCAGCGCGCCGAGGGCCGCGACCAGGTCACCGGCGCGCCGCCCACCGAACCCGGCGGCCGGGGGCTGCACCTGGGCCGCCGTGGAGGCGGCAGCGGGGGCGGGAGCCGGGGCCGCCACCCGTCCCTCCATCCAGGCCGGGAACACGGAAGCAGCCGCCCCGGAAGCGGTCGCGGTCGGCGTCCAGGAGGTGACCGTAGGACGGCTGCCGCCCGGACCGCCCCCGGAACCACCTGCCCCCGATCCCGTCCCCGTCCGTTGCGCCGGGAGTGTCACGGCGTCCGGGGTCAGGGCGGGCAGGGCGGCGGCGGGTTTGCCGAGGAAGCTCCTGACCAGGCCGGCCAGGTCGCGCACCCGCTGGTCCGGGTGGCCGAGCAGGACGGGCCAGGCGAGGGAGGTCGCCGGTTCCTTGTAGTCGGCCTCGGAGAGGATCAGGAACTCGCCGTGCCTGTCGTGCAGTTGGGTCCACAGACCGGGGTCCGTGGCGACGGAGACAAGGGCGAGTTCGATGGCCCAGGCGGAGAAGCGGTCCATGGCGGGGCCGAAGTCGGCGGCCGTACGGGAGGGCGACTGGTAGTTGCGGTGGCCGTTCTCGGTCGCCTGCTCGCCGCGCAGGGCGGGGACGTACATGCCGTCGTAGTCGACGAGCCGGAAGGTGCCGTCGGCGGCCACGAGGAGGTTGCCGTGCTGGAGGTCGCCGTGGGCGATGCCGTGCCTCTCCAGGTCGACGGCCATCGCCAGGAACCGGTCGGCCACCGTGTGCAGGACGGCCGGGTCGTGGAGGTTGCGTTCGATCCAGCTGATGAGGCCGGTGCCCTGGACCCAGCTCATCTTGACGGCCGGGTACCACTCCCGCTCGACCAGAACGCCCTGCTCCAGAAAGTCGAACCCCACCGGCCACGCCTGGGAGAGCCCACCCGCGCCGAGACCGCCGAGCGCCGAACTGATGGCGGAGTAGCGCTTGCCCAGCGTCGTGCTGTCCCGGGTGAAGCACTTCAGCGCGTACCGCTGCCCGTTCCTCGCCGTGACGGAGAAGACGCTGGCGAAGTTCCCGGAGATCGCCTTCGGCCCCAGTACCGGGCTCTGCTGGACCCTGCCGGTCTTCAAGTCGGGGTCGCTGAAGCACAGTTCAGGGTGCTGCAACGCCTCCGCGTAGTTCGCTCCGGTCGGAAACCTCCTGGCCGATCCCGTTCCGGGACGAGGACCATGGGACACCGCCATGTACACCCCCTCTCACTGCCGTCCGGAAGAACGCCAAGCCCTCATAGCGGCAAGCCCTCATACGGAAACCGGAGATACAACTGGAGATAGATACGTACGAACGTCACACTCTTGCTCGTACGAGGGTCACGTCGTCGTTGCGCATCCGGGCGCGCGCCCGCTGGACGTCCACCCACTCGGCGAAGTCCTGCTGGTCGAACGCGGAGAAAGCTGGGAGCGCCGGGGGCTCGCTCGCCAGCAGCCACGCCGCCAACGCGTCGGTGGTGAGCAGGAGTTCGTCGCCGGGGAGCAGCTCGCCGTACGCCAGCCGCATCCGTTCCGCGACCAGCCCCACGTCGTGATTGCGACTGCTCAGCAACTGGGGACTGATCCCGAACTCGTCGACCGTACGCAGCGGGAAGGAGTCGAGGAGGCGTCCGTCGCGCAGGTGGAAGAGGCAGCTGTCGCCGAGGGCGAAGGCGTACCAGAACCGGCGGGTCGTGCCGTCCTCCAGGACCGTGGCCCGGATCTCCGCGCCCAGCACGGTCGCGAACGCGCCCTTTTCCAGGCCGGGTTGCTCGTACCAGGCGATGGGCCGGCCCTGGGCGGCGCGCTCGGCCCGGTAGCGGGTGAGGAAGGTGTCCCAGTGCAGTGCGGAGCGCTCCATCAAGTCCCGTACGAAGGTGGGGAGTTCCTCCCACCAGTCACCGGCGAGCCGCATCGACTCGACGGTGTCGCGGACCAGCAGCCGGGCCCAGTCGCGGGCGAGCAGGCTCTCCGAGGCGCCGTCGGACACCGAGACGTACAGCGACGCGACCGCCCGTCCGGCGCTGTCGACGCCCGCCTCGTCGGACTGCCAGGAGTAGGCGTCGTCCTCGCACTCCTCCGGGCTGCTGCCGGCCTTCTGGGTCCACAACCACTGTGCCACCGGCAGCGCCGGCATGTCCCCCATGGTCAGCGCAGCTCCGTCGCACGGGTGCCGATGTCGAGGAACTCCACGATCGAGACGATGTCGGCGTTGTAGACGAAGCCCCGGGTGCTCTCGCTGACGCGGTGGCCCTGTGTGGCGGCGTACGAACGCATGTGGCTGGGCAGGACGCTGGACATCTGGAAGAGCAACTTCGCGTAGGTGTCCGGCAGTTGCTCCTCACTGTCCGGGAAGGTGATGGGGGCGCCGCCGCTGCCGGAGACGTGCAGGTTGAAGAGGAGGACCGGGCCGTCGGCGGTCGCGTGCGAGGCGAGGCCGATGGCCGCGCTGGTCGGGTCGCCGTCGGTGGACTCGCCGTCGGTGAGGTTGAGGACGATGGGCGGGAAGCCGCTGGGGTGCGTGTCGACCCAGTGCGCGACGAGGGTGTCCGCGTAGCCGAGGGCCCGGGTCATGGGCGTACCCCCGTTGGTCACCGGGTCCATCCACACCGGGAACTGCACGGACGTCTCGACCAGCCCGCCGGCCCCGTCCGGCACCTTCTTGGTACGGCTCTCCACCCGCGCCGGGTTGTTGGCGACCTCGCTCAGCGGCACGAGGTCGCGGCCGGCGAGGGTGCCCTGGTAGGCGGAGCCGACCTGGTTGTGCCCGTAGCCGATCACGGCGACGTGGAAGTAGTCACGTACGCCCTCTTCCTTGGCACACTTCACCGACAGTTCCGTCAGCAGCCGGTTGATGGCGTTGGACACCACCTCGGCCCGCTGCTGCGTCGCCTCACCGCTCTCCATGGGATCGCTCATCGAGGCGGACTGGTCCACGAGGAAGATGAAGCACCCCGGGTTGGTCCGGCTGATCTCTGCGGTGTACGGCAACGGACGCCCCCGTTTTTCCCTGCGCGGTCACTCTGCGGTCACTCTGCGGACGAACAACACAACAGGGGGACAGCAGCGATCGGCGACGCGTCTTCACACAACGAACACTCGGCCCCCCAAGGTGGTTCACGGTACCGGATGACCAGCGGCGCTACGGGTTCTACGCCAGTTTCGCCCTCGCTTCGCCTGCTACGCCGGACCGCCCGGACGCCACAGCCCGTCCGCCGTGAGCCCCAGCAGTTCGATCGCGTTCCCCCGGACGATCCGCTCCACGACCTCCGGGTCCAGATGCCCCATCTGCCGCTCGCCGACCTCCCGCGAACCGGGCCAAGTGGAGTCGGAGTGGGGGTAGTCGGTCTCGTAGAGGACGTTGCCGACACCGATCGAGTCGAGGTTCTTCAGCCCGAAGGCGTCGTCGAAGAAGCAGCCGTAGACGTGCTCGGCGAACAGCTCGGACGGCGGCCGGTGGACCTTGTCGGCGACTCCGCCCCAGCCCCGGTTCTCCTCCCAGACCACGTCCGCGCGCTCCAGGATGTACGGGATCCAGCCGATCTGCCCCTCCGCGTACATGATCTTCAGCTGCGGGAAGCGTTCGAACTTGCCGCTCATCAGCCAGTCGACCATCGAGAAGCAGCAGTTGGCGAAGGTGATGGTGGAGCCGACGGCGGGCGGGGCGTCGGCGGAGGTGGACGGCATGCGGCTCGACGACCCGATGTGCATCGCGATGACGGTGCCCGTCTCGGCGCAGGCGGCGAGGAACGGGTCCCAGTCGTCGCCGTGGACGGAGGGCAGGCCGAGGTGCGGGGGGATCTCGGAGAAGGCGACCGCGCGGACACCCCGGGCCGCGTTGCGGCGGACCTCGGCCGCCGCCAACTCCGCGTCCCACAGCGGGATGAGGGTGAGCGGGATGAGACGCCCCTGTGCCGCCGGGCCGCACCACTCCTCCACCATCCAGTCGTTGTACGCGCGCACGCCGAGCAGTGCGAGTTCGCGGTCCTTGGCCTCGGTGAAGGTCTGGCCGCAGAAGCGCGGGAAGGTCGGGAAGCAGACGGCGGACTGGACGTGGTTGATGTCCATGTCGGCGAGCCGCTGCGGGACGTCGTAGGAACCGGGGCGCATCTGCTCGTAGGTGATGACTTCGAGCTTGATCTCGTCCCGGTCGTAACCGACGGCGGTGTCGAGGCGGGTGAGAGGGCGGCGCAGGTTCTCGTAGATCCACCAGTCGCCGATCGGGCCGTCGTCGCCGGGTTCGCCCATGACGGGCTTGAACCGGCCGCCGAGGAAGGACATCTCCTTCAGCGGCGCGCGGACTATGCGCGGACCCTCGTCCAGGTATTTCTTCGGGAGCCGGTCCTGCCAGACGTTGGGGGGCTCCACCGTGTGGTCGTCCACCGAGATGATCTTCGGAAAGATGTCCGTCGTCTCCATACTGGGCACGGTAGCGCTGATCTGACGAACCGTCAGCTATGCGGTGGACACCTCTCTTCCGCCGGGCCGTGTGCGAAGACGGTGTGAGAACCCTGTGGTAGTTCGTGAGTACCTCGTGCGCCGATCTGTGATCACTGTCTCTGGAGCTGACGCATACGCCATGGACAAGGCAAACTGCTGTCCTGGTCATGATGTTCGGCAGGGAGCGGCAATGGGTGATGGACCGGCTGTACCGCGAGTGCCGGCACAGCGGGATCCCAGGGATTCCCCGGCGGACCCCCCGGAGGGTCTCCCGGCGGCGCTGCGCTTCAGCGTGCTCGGTCCGGTACGGGCCTGGCGCGACGAGACGCAGTTGCCCACCGGATCCCCGCAGCAACGGGCGCTGCTGGCCGCCCTGTTGCTGCGCGAGGGCCGCACGGCCACGGCGGCCGAGCTGATCGACGCCCTGTGGGGCGAGGAGTCACCGTCGCAGGCGCTGGCGGCAGTACGGACGTACGCGTCTCGGCTGCGGAAGATCCTGGGCGCCGGAGTCCTGGTGAGCGAGTCCACCGGGTACGCCATCAGCTCGCTGAGCGAGGGCGCGCTCGACCTGGCGGTGGCGCAGGACCTGGCCACGGGAGCCGAGAAGGCGAGGAACGCCGGCGACCTGTGCCATGCCCGGGAAGTCCTGAACAGGGTCCTCGACCTGTGGGACGGGGAGCCGCTGGCGGGCGTACCGGGCCCGTACGCGGACGCGCAGCGCGTTCGTCTGACGGAGTGGCGCCTCCAACTCCTGGAATCCCGCCTGGACATGGACCTGGAGCAGGGCTGCCACGCGGAGGCGGTCAGCGAGTTGACCGCTTTGACGGCCGAACAGCCGCTGCGCGAGCGCCTGCGCGAGCTGCTGATGCTGGCGCTGTACCGCAGCGGCCGCCAGGCCGAGGCGCTGGCGGTGTACGCGGACACGCACCGTCTGCTGGCCGAGGAACTGGGCGTCGACCCCCGCCCCGGCCTGCGGGATCTTCAGCAGCGCATCCTCCGGGCGGACCCGGGCCTCGCCGAACCCTCGGCCCCACTGGCCCCCGAACCGGCCGCGGCGCCGGTACGCCCCGCCCAACTCCCTGCCTCGGTACCGGACTTCACGGGCCGCGCGGCCTTCGTGTCCGAGCTGAGCGAGGTGCTGGCCCTGGCCGAGGGCCGTGTGATGGCGGTGTCGGCGCTGGCGGGCATCGGCGGCGTCGGCAAGACGACCCTCGCCGTGCACGTGGCCCACCAGGCCCGACCGGCGTTCCCCGACGGCCAGTTGTACGTCGATCTGCAGGGCGCCGGCGCCCGCGCGGCGGAGCCGGAGACGGTCCTGGGTGCGTTCCTGCGCGCCCTCGGCACGGCCGACTCGGCGATCCCGGACTCCCTGGAGGAGCGCGCGGCCCTGTACCGCTCGCTGCTGGACGGCCGCCGGGTCCTCGTCCTGCTGGACAACGCCCATGACGCCGCGCAGGTACGCCCGTTGCTGCCCGGCACACCGGGTTGCGCGGCCCTGATCACCTCCCGGGTACGGATGGTGGACCTGGCCGGCGCGCACCTCGTCGACCTGGACGTCATGTCCCCCGAGGAGGCCCTCCAGCTGTTCACGAAGATCGTGGGCGCGGAGCGGGTGGCGGCGGAGCGGAAAGCCGCCCTGGACACCGTCGCGGCCTGCGGGTTCCTGCCGCTGGCGATCCGGATCGCGGCCTCCCGGCTGTCGGCGCGCAGAACCTGGACGGTGTCGGTCCTGGCGGCGAAGCTGGCGGACGAGCGGCGCCGGCTGGACGAACTCCAGGCGGGCGACCTGGCGGTGAAGGCGACCTTCGAGCTCGGGTACGGGGCGCTGGACGCGGCCCAGGCCCGCGCGTTCCGCCTGCTGGGCCTGCCGGACGGCCCGGACATGTCGCTGGCGGCGGCAGCGGCCGTACTGGACCTCCCGGTGGACGACACCGAGGATCTGCTGGAGTCCCTGGTCGACACCTCGCTGCTGGAATCGGCGGCCCCGGGCCGCTACCGGTACCACGATCTCGTTCGTCTCTACGCGCGTTCCTGCGCGGAACGCGACGAACAGGCGCCGGGTGAGCGGGACTTGGCGATGTCCCGGCTGCTGGACTTCTATCTGGCGACGGTCGCCGAGGTCTATCTGATCGAGCGGCCCGGGGACCGGCTGGTGGACCATCTGGAGCGGACCGAGTATCCGGGGCTGACGTTCGGGGACGGCAACGCGGCCCAGGACTGGCTGTACTCCGAGGCGAACTGCCTGTTGGCGTGCGCCCGGCAGTCCTTCGTCGACAGCAGGCTGCGCAGGGGCGTCGACCTGCTGTGGGCCGCCAAGGATCTGGGCGAGTCGGGCGCCAACTCGAAGGTGTACGAGTCCGCCGCCCTGGCCGCACGCGACTTCGCCAAGGCGGTGGGCGACACCTACGCGGAGGGGCGCGCACGGACGACACTCACCAACGTCCATCTCGTCGCGGGCCGTTATGCCGAGGCGGACGAGGAGGCCCGCCAGGCGGTGCTGCTCGCGACCTCCGTCGGCGACGACGTGACCGTCTACTGGGCGAGCAACGACCGCGGGATCATCGCGTTCAACCAGGGCCGGCACACGGACGCCGAGGAGTACCTCCTCAAGGCGATCGAGGGCTCCCGCGCGGTCGGCAGCAAGCCGGGCGAGGCGAGCGCGCTCTGCAACCTCTCCCGCCTGCACCTGGCCATGGGACACACCTCCCGTGCCATCACCCTGGCCCGTGAGGGGCTGGAGATCTACGACCGCGCCGGCCTCACCCTGCGCCTGGCCAACGCGCGGTACGCCCTCGGCGTGGCCCTCACCCAGGCGGGACGCCATACGGAGGCGCTGGCGGAGTTCGACGAGGCGCTGCTGAGCTTCAAGCAGAACCGGCAGCGGCTGTGGGAGGGCACCACGCACTTCCGTGTGGCACAGGCCCACCTCGCGGCCCGGCAGGCGGCGCCGGCCGCACGGCACGCGGAACAGGCCCTCGCCATCGGGTTCATCGGCGGGGACCGGATGCGGGCCCACATCCGGACCACCCTCGGCCGTTCGCTGGCCGCACTCGGCCAGGCCGACCGCGCCCGCGCCTGCTGGCTCGAAGCGCTCTCCCTCTACGAGGCGTCCGGAGCGGCGGAGGCCGACGAGGTACGGGCGCTGCTGTTGCCCCTTCGGGCACCGTAAGGGGCGGCGAGGGGGCGTTCATCGATTGTTTATGCCCAGCTGACAAGCTCGGCTCAGTGATCCGTCGCGTCGGGGGGCAGGCGGGTCCGAAGGGCCCCTGCCCGGCAGTACTCGGGGGAGTTGCCGGGCGGGGTGCCCTAAAGGTTTCCCACGCAATCAGGGGAGTTCAGGACAATGACACAGCCCAAGAAGAACACCGAAGAGTTCACCACGATGGACAACCACACACCGTCGGCACCGTTGGACGAGACGATCACCACGCTCGACAACCACACGCCCTCGGAACCCGTCGGGGCGGACGAGACGGCCATCACCACGATGGACAACCACACACCCGCACCGCCGACCGGTCCTTGACCTGAACCTGGACCGCTGACACCTCAGTCCAACGGGGATCGGCCGCGACGGCACGGAGGGGGAGCCGTCGCGGCCGACGCGTGTCCGGGGCCACTCAGACCGCCCTGACCGACACGCGCCTCCCGCACAGCTTCTCCATGTCGTCCACGTCGGACGTGTAGAGCGCCACGTTCCCGGGCTGGCGCTGCGCGATGACAGCCAGCGCGGCGTCGATCGCGTACTTGTGGCCGTGGAGGCCCGTCTCCTCCAGCAGCTTCACCGCCACATCGGCGACCTCACGCGTCACCGGCTCCACAACGACGCGGGACATCGCCCAAGCCCAGGCCGGGCGCCGGACCTGCCCGTGAAACGCCTCGATCAAGGTCATCGAGCTGGTCACCACGTGGATTCCCTTGCGTTGGGCGGCCGTCAACAGAGCCGTCATCGTGCGCTCACGCAGCGCCGCTCGCGAAAGTCCTTCGCTGTCCAGCACCAGCGAGTCGATCGCCATTTCAGCCCGCCAGGGGAAGATCGTCGCCAGCAGCAGCCCGGGGCTCGGCGAAATGCTGTCCCGCCTCTCGCAGCTCGGCCTCCGCCGCCGCCAGTTCCTCCTCCGTCAGCGGCCCGCCCTCCTCCTGCATCCACGCCACCAGCTCACCCAGCCGGTCCTGCTCCCGCTGACGCTCTATGGCCCGCGTGACATAGGCACTGAACCCTCCGGGCCCGACCTCGCTCCGGATCTCCTCAGCGAGCTCCTCCGGCAGTGTCACGGTGTACTTCTTCGTTGCCATACCAATCACCATACCGCCCTTCCCCCCGCCCGGCCCGGCGCCCGCGACCTCGCACCACACCGTCTTGCCCACGGCCTCGACCTCCACGCCCCACCGCACAGCGAGGGCGCCCAGCAGCGTCAACCCGCGCCCCGACTCGTCTGCCGCCGTGGCGCCGAGCAGCACCGGAAGAGCACGCGGGTCGGGATCACTGACTGCGACCCGGATACGAGCACCGTCGACGCGGCCCACCCGCACGGAGACGGGCGCCCCCTCCCCCACGTGCCGGATGACGTTGCCGACCAGCTCGGTGACGCACAGCTGGACGTCCCCTGCTCCCTCGGCATCCCCGAGCCACTGGCGTACCGCCCGCCGCAGCTCCGGTACCGCCTTGGACACGGCGAGCAGTTCGGCACCGAAGTCCGTCGCGTTCACCGCTCCGCCGCGTTCCTCAGCACGGCGGCCAGCTTCCGCGCGGTGGCCGTGTTGCAGCCGCCCAGCTCGACCAGCCCCATCGGGGGTCGATAACTCCCCGCGAAACTCGGCAGATCGATCCGCAGGGACGGCAGAGTGATGCCGTGCTCGCGGAGGGCGTCGCGGAGTTCCTCTACGCAAAGGGTTACGTCGTCGACGGTGGGGTTCTGCTTGGTGAGCTCCATCGGGTGGACCTCCCTGTTCAAGGCACACTCCTGTGCGCTCTGTGACGATTCCCTCACAGAGTGACGTGTCTTTGCGTACGGTGGAAGGGATTCAGGTTGCACAGCGCAACTGGAAAGAGACGGTGGCGAGTTGTGCCCGCACGTAAGGAACCCGACGCGTCGGCGAACGTCCCTTCCTTCTACGGCGCCGAGTTGCGCTACCTGAGGGAACTGGCGGGCCTGACGCTGGAGCAGTTGGCGGAGGGAAGCTGGCGCGGCATCTCTCTCCTGAGCCAGATCGAGCGCGGCGAACGCCTGATGCCGGAGGATCTGGCCCGGCACGTCGATGCGAAGCTCGGCACGGACGGCTTTTTCATGCGGCGTTGTGAAGACGTGAGCAAGGCGAAGCGGTCCGGGCATGCGGAGTACTTCGCGGATGTGCTGGAGATGGAGCAGCACGCGGAGTCGATCGAGGACTGGGCGCCGATGCTGGTGCCCGGCCTGCTCCAGACGCCCGCTTACGCCCGCGCAATCACGCGCGCGGCCATGCCCCGAGCCTCTGACACGGACGTCGAGGAGAAAGTGCAGGCCAGGATGGGGCGTGCGGTGCTCTTCGACTCCGAGAAGCCTCCCGCGTTCTGGGCCATCCTCGACGAGTCGCTGCTGCACCGCCGAGTCCTCCCCGACGAGGGGATGGCCGAACTCCTGGAGCACATCGCGACGCTGGTGAAGAGGACGTACTCCATTACACAGATCGTTCCGGAAAGCGCCGCCGCTCACCCGTTCATGATGGGCATGACCAGGATGATGGCCTTCCCGGACGCCCCGCCCGTCGTCTACACCGAGAGCCTGCACAGCGGGCAACTCATCGACTACCCGGCGCTCGTGAAGCAGTACCGGGAGTCGTACGATCTGCTCAGGGCCGCCGCACAGCCGCCTGAGGCGTCCCTGGCCATGATCGAGACCGCGGCAGAGGACTATCGAAATGGCAAACACCGAGCCTGACTTGAGCTCTGCGCTCTGGCGCAGGAGCAGCTACAGCAACGGCACCGGCGGCGAGTGCGTCGAGGTAGCCCTCACCCACCCCGAAGCCACGGAGGTGGTCCCCGTACGCGACTCCAAGACCGCACCCCACAACGGCCCCGTACTCCTCATTCGGACCGGGGCCTGGGCGGCGTTCCTCACCGAGCTGAAGGCCTGACCCGCCCGGAGCCGGTGTTCACCCCAGCCGACCACTCCGAACACCCTGCGTAGTCACCCTCCCCTGCCGTATCGCGCGCATGGCACGGTCCACGGAAGGATCAAAATGACCGCGCAGCACATCGAGCCCGGCGGGCCTCTTATCCCGCGGCCCGAGCGAACGCCCGCCGCCCTGCGCGTCGCGCTGGCACAGGTGGCTCCCCACCGGCTGGCCGACATGGAGCGGCAGAAGGACGAGGCCATCACCTTGGCGGCACGCACGGGCAGCCTCGGCCCCATCATCCAGCTCCTCGAAACGTGGACAGTGGCGATCGAGGTCGCAAGGATTCCGGCTGCCGCCGCACGGCTCCGTACCGCTGAGTACACGGCACAGACCGCCGACCGTGACGAACCCGCCTGGCGTGACGCCATGGACGAGATCCGGCACCTGCACTCCACCGCCCGGGAGTCGGTCGCCGGTGAGTGATTGGTGCTGGGAGTACGACTCGGACGAAACCCACGTCATTGGTGGCCCCACGCCCGCACCTCCCGCGTTCGTCGCAGAGGTCGAAAGCGAGTTGCCGAGATCGTACGAGCAGCCGAGGCACTTCGCCTGGACGGCACCCGGTATCAAGGCGCGGGCGAGGGTGTGCAGACCGCCTATGTCTCAGGCGGAATGTTCCTCTACCTGACCATCGTTCGCCACGAGTGCGTGTACGTCCTCCAAGTCACCCCGTGGCCGGGCCAAAGCCACCCCTAGCTTCCTGGAAGCCTCACATCAGCAAGGTTCACGAGCCGGGCTGCCCGTCGATCTCGTCGAGCGCTTCCTGCGCGGCGGCCACGAATCGGGCGCGCACCAGTTCGTTGTCGCTCCGAATGAGCTGCTCGACGTACTGGCTGACCGGTACCCGCCGCGTCGCCGCAGCCTGGCGGGCCATCTCTGCGGTGTCGTGGTCCATCCGGATGCCGATCTGCGTCTTGGCCATACCGGCAAGGTATTACCGGACAGCAGGCGCACGTGCCCTGTGACACGAACGGGGTACCACCCTCACCGCCCGCTCCACGCAGCCGCCCTCAACTCCCCGCCCGCAACTCCCCCTTCACCACCTTCCCACTCGCATTCCGAGGCAGCCCGCCCACGAACTCCACCGCCCTCGGCACCTTGTAGTTGGCCATCTCGCGCCGGGCCCAGGCGATCAGGTCGTCGCCCGTCAGTGACGCCCCCGCCCGCCGCACCACATACGCCTTCCCGACCTCCCCCAACCGCCCGTCCGGTACGCCGATCACCGCGACGTCCGCCACATCCGGGTGGAGTCCGAGGAGTTGCTCGATCTCCGCCGGGTAGGCGTTGAAGCCGCCGACGATGAACATGTCCTTGAGGCGGTCGGTGATCCGCAGGTTGCCGTCGGCGTCCAGTACTCCGACGTCCCCGGTTCGCAACCAGCCTTCCCCCGTGAGGACTTCGGCTGTTGCGGCCGCGTCCTCGAAGTACCCGCGCATGACGTTGAAGCCCCGCACCAGCACCTCCCCGGGCTCGCCCACGGGCGCCTCCACGCGCACCTCGACCCCCGGAACCGCGCGTCCGGACGTCGAGGCGATGACCTCCGCCTCGTCGCCCCGCCGGCACATGGTGACGATCCCGCTGGCCTCGGACAGCCCGTACGCCGTCAGGACCGTCCCCACCCCCAGCTCCGTACGCAACCGTTCCACCAGCCGCAACGGCACCACCGCGGCCCCGGTCACCGCCAGGCGCAGGGTCGACAGGTCGTACGCGTCCCGGGACGGATGGTCGAGCAGGGACTGGAGCAGCGTGGGCGGGCCGGGCAGGACCGTCACCCGCTCCGCCGCCACGTTCGCCAGCACCGTGTCCACGTTGAACACCGGCTGCGGAATCACCGTCGCGCCCCGCATCAGGCAGGCCAGCACGCCCGCCTTGTAGCCGAACGTGTGGAAGAACGGGTTCACGACCAGATAGCAGTCCCCCTGCCGCAGCCCCGCCAGTTCGCTCCAGATCTCGTACGCCCGCAGGGACTGCGCATGCGTGATCACCGCCCCCTTCGGCCGCCCCGTCGTGCCGGACGTGAAGACGATGTCCGAGGGATCGGAACCCCGGACCGCCGCCGCCCGCGCCCGGACGGTCTCCGTCGCCACCCCGTCCCCGCCCGCCAGGAAGTCCTTCCACGTGCGGAACTCGGCCGCCGCGTCCTCCCCCAGCACCACCACGTCCGTCAGCTCCGGAAGCCCCGCCAACGGGCCCTCCCCGTCGCCCTCCCCCGCCGCCCTGCGCAAGGAGGCGACATACGACGTGCCCAGGAACGTCCCCGTCACGAACAGCAGCCTCGCCCGGCTGCGCGCCAGGACGTACGCCGCCTCCGTCCCCTTGAAGCGCGTGTTCAGCGGTACGAGCACCGCGCCCGCCGAGACCGCGCCCAGCGCGGACACCATCCAGTCGAGGGAGTTGGGCGCCCACACCGCCACCCGGTCACCGGCCCGCACCCCGCTCGCGACACACGCCGCCGCCGCCCGCTCCACGCGCGCGCCCAACTCCCTGTACGAGACCCGCGTACGTCCGTCCACGACCGCCTCGGCGTCGCCGTACCGCTCCACCGCCGCCCGGACCAGCCCCGGAATGCTGCCCCACTCCACGTCACCGCGCATCGCGAGCCTCCTCCTACATGCCCTACCTGCCTTGCACACACCCCACGCACAGGAGCTGACTGACCGTCAGATTAGCTGTAACCTGACGCCCTGTCAGCAGCCGGACAGTCGCACGGAGGTGTGTGCAGTCATGGCAGGTAGGGCACGTACAGCAGTCAGCGCCGGCATCAAGGACGCCACCGCCATAGCCGGGATCGGACAGACCCCCTTCGCCCGCCAACTCCCCGACAACGAACGCACCTTGGCCTGCCGGGCGATCCTCGCCGCCCTCGACGACGCGGGTATCGCCCCCGCCGAGGTCGACGCCCTCGCCTCCTACACGATGGAGGAGACCGACGAGGTCGAGGTCGCCAAGGCACTCGGCCTCGGCGACCTCACCTTCTTTTCCAAGGTCGGCTACGGCGGCGGCGGTTCCTGCGCCACCGTCGCCCATCTCGCCGCCGCCATAGCCGGCGGCCAGGCCACGGTCGGCGTCGCCTGGAGATCGAGGAAGAGGGGCTCCGGGCCCCGCCCCTGGAAGAACACCGGTGCCCAACTCCCCACCCCCGCCCAGTGGACGCGCCCCTTCGGGCTCCTGAGGCCCTCCGACGAGATCGCGATGCTCACGCGCCGCCACATGCACGAGTACGGCACGACCCGCGACCACCTCTTCAACGTGGCCCTCGCCTGCCGCAACCGAGCGAACCAGAACCCGGCCGCGATCATGTACGACCGCCCGCTCACCCGCGAGATGTACATGACCTCCCGCTGGATCAGCGAACCCCTCTGCCTCTTCGACAACTGCCTGGAGACGGACGGGGCGTTGGCCTGCGTGATCGTGTCCGCCGAGCGCGCCCGTGACTGCCGCCGCGCCCCCGTCTACATCCACTCCGCCGCCCAGGGCCTGCCCACCCAGCACCACGGCATGGTCAACTACTGGAACGACGACCCCCTGACCGGCCCGGCGTGGACAGCCGCCCGGCACCTGTGGAAACACGCCGACTTCACCCCCGACGACGTCCAGGTCGCCCAGATCTACGACGCGTTCACCCCGCTCATCCCGCTCTCCCTGGAGGGCTACGGCTTCTGCGGACGCGGCGAGGGCGGCGCCTTCACCGAGGGGGGCGCCCTGGAGATCGGCGGCCGGCTGCCGCTCAACACCGGCGGGGGCGGCCTCAGCGAGGCGTACGTCCACGGCTTCAACCTGATCACCGAGGGCGTACGGCAACTGCGCGGTACCAGCACCGCCCAGGTCCCGGGGGCGTCCACCTGCCTGGTCACGGCCGGCGAGGGCGTCCCCACTTCGGCCCTGTTGTTGCGGACTTGAGGAGCTGAGAGATGCTGACACCAGTCGTGGACGACGACGGCGCCCCCTTCTGGGAGTACGCCGCCCAGGGCGAACTCCGCGTCCAGACCTGCGCCGACTGCGCCGAACCCCGCTTCCCGCCCCGCCCCTGCTGCCCGCACTGCCAGTCCTTCGAGAGCGAGTGGCGCGCGGTCAGCGGACGCGGACGCATCTGGTCGTACGTCGTCCCGCACCCGCCGCTCCTCCCGGACTACGCCGAGCTGGCCCCGTACAACGTGATCGTCGTCGAACTGGCGGAGGCACCGCGCATCCGGCTCGTCGGGAACCTGGTCACGGGCCCCGACGCGCCCCTCAACTCCCTTTCCCCGGACCGGATTCGCATCGGCGCACGCGTACAGGTCGTCTTCAGCTCCACCGGGTTGCCGCAGTGGATCCTGGAGCGCCCGTGAGTCTGAACCTGTCGACCGACAAGGACACCGGGGTCGCCGTCGTCACCCTCGACCGCCCCGCCAAGCTCAACGCGATCGACCTCGCCACGGCATCCGAACTGGCGGCGACCTGGCGGGAGTTGCGTTTCGACGACACCGTACGGGCGGTGGTCCTCACCGGAGCCGGAGAGCGCGCCTTCTGTACGGGCCTCGACCGCACCGCGACCGTCCCCCAGCCCAACTCCCCCTACATGGTGGACGATCCGCTCGACCACATCGGCCCGAAGGCGAACGACCTCTGGAAGCCGGTGATCGCCGCAGTGAACGGTATGGCCTGCGGCGGCGCCTTCTACCTCCTCGCGGAGTCGGAGTTCCTCGTCGCCGACCCGACCGCGACCTTCTTCGACCCGCACACCACGTACGGCATGGTCAGCGCGTACGAGACGATGGGCATGGCGCAGCGGATGCCCTACGGCGAGATCGCGCGGATGGCGCTGATGGGGACCGCCGAACGGGTCTCTGCGGCGCGGGCCCTCGAAATCGGCCTGGTCAGTGAAGTGACGGAGCCGGGTGGGTCGTTGGCGGCCGCCGTGGAGTGCGCCCGGGTCATCGCGTCGTATCCGCCGGAGGGGGTGCAGGGCACGGTCCGGGCGGTGTGGGCGGCGAAGGAGGCGGCCCGCGCGCACGCCCTCGCCTACGCCCCGCACCTGGTCCGCCTCGGCAACCTCCCGGGGGACCGGCAGGCGGAACTGTTCGCCGCCAGGACCCCGGACTTCCGGTTGCGATAGCAACGCATACCCTTTGCATCATGGTTGAGAACCGCTTGGAGAACCGCGCAGTGGTCGAGCACCGCATGGTGGACGTGAACGGCATCCGCCTGCACATCGCGGAGGCGGGCGAGGGCCCGCTGGTCGTGCTGCTGCACGGCTTCCCCGAGTCCTGGCACTCCTGGCGCCACCAGTTCGGCCCGCTGGCCGCCGCCGGTTTCCGGGTCGTCGCCCCCGACCAGCGTGGATACGGCGGCAGCGACCGCCCCGAGGACGTGTCCTCGTACAGCATCCTGCACCTGGTCGGAGACGTGGTCGGGCTGATCCACGCACTCGGCGAGGAGAGCGCGTACGTCGTCGGCCATGACTGGGGCGCGCCGGTGGCCTGGCACACGGCGCTGCTGCGGCCGGATGTCGTACGGGGCGTGGCGGGCCTGAGCGTGCCGCCGCCGTTCCGGGGCGACCGCCGCCCGCTGAGCGTGATGGAGGCGATGTTCGGCGGCCGTTTCTACTGGAACTACTTCAACCTCCCCGGGGTCGCCGACGCCGAACTGGCCCGCGACCCGCGCACCACCCTCCGCAAGGCGCTGTACGCCGCCTCCGGCGACGGCCCCGAGGCGGGCACCGGCAGGCAGCCGCTGGTCGAGCCCGGCCAGGGCTGGCTGGAGACGATGCCCGACCCCGGGCAACTCCCGGCCTGGCTCACGGAGGCGGACCTCGACTCGCTCACCGAGAGCTTCGCGGGCAGCTTCACCGGCGCCCTCAACTGGTACCGCAACATCGACCGCAACTGGGAACTGACGGCGGCCTGGCACGGAGCGGTGGTCAGCCCGCCCGCGCTGTACGTGTACGGCGACAAGGACCTGGTGGCGGCGTTTCCGGGCACGTCCCAACTCATCGAGCAGCTCCCGGAGTTGATGCCCAGCCTGCGGCGGGCACCGGTGGTGCTGGAGGGCTGCGGCCACTGGACACAGCAGGAACGGCCGGCCGAGGTCAACGCGGCGCTGATCCCGTTCCTCATGAACCTGAGGGACCTGAGGGACCTGAGGGACCGGAAGGAACGGGCCGAGGCCGAGTAGGCCCCTCCAACGACTTTGCCATCTCTTTACAACCCACTCGGCCTCCGGCTCGTCTCTCCGCTCGATCCGCCACTCAGCCCGACCGGCCCGACCAAGGGCCCGACCACGGGCTCCACTTCCGGGCGGACCGACGAAAGAGAGCGATTCCATGCGCCGTACCGTGCGCCGTACCGTCCTCAGCGCCGTGGCACTCGCGGCCACCGCCGTACTCGCGGGCACCGCGCCCGCGTTCGCCGACGGCACCACCCCGACCCCGGTCCCCAGCACCGCGCCCACCGAGGCCACCCCGGAGCCGAGCGAGGCGCCCCAGGAGCCGACCCTGGCCCCGAGCCCGGGCCAGGCCGAGGAAGCCACCCCGGTTCCCGAGGACGCCGCCTCCACCGTTCCCGACCAGTCCCCGTCCCAGGTCGCCGAGGTTCCTGAGGGCGCCCCCAACACCGGCGTGACGCAGACCTCGACGGACTCCGGAACTCCGGGGACGCTGATCGGCGGGGGCGCCGCCGCCGCGTTCGCCGTGGCCGGCGCCACGGTGCTCGTCGTACGCCGCCGGCGGACGACCGGCGCGTGACCGTGCTCTCCAGGCGCGCGTTCGGTACGGGAGCCACGGCTGCCGCGGCCTCACTGCTCGTGGGCTGTTCCTCCGGCGGCGAGGGCGTACGGGTTACAGGGACCGCGAGTCCCGGCGGCACCGCGCCCCGCTCGACCTCCGGTGACCAGACGTCCGCGAACTCCGCCCGGGCGGTGGGCCGTTCGGCCCCCGTCCGGCTCCGGATCCCGGTCATCGGGGTCGACACCCCGGTCATGCGGCTCGGGCTGGAGCCCGACCGCACCCTGCAGGTGCCGCCGATCACCGATCACGACCAGGCCGGCTGGTACGAGCAGTCGCCGACGCCGGGTCAGACCGGCCCGTCGGTGATCCTCGGCCATGTCTCGGTCGGCGCGTTCGGGGACGGCGTCTTCCACGAACTCCCGCGGCTGCGCCGGGGCGAGAAGATCCTGGCGCGCCTGGAGAACGGCACGGAGACGGAGTTCGCGGTCACCTCCGTACGGACGGTGGCCAAGGCCGAGTTCCCGGCGGACGACGTCTACGGGAACGTGAGCCGCCCGGAGCTTCGGCTCATCACGTGCGGCGGCCCGAAGGACGCGAGCGGCTACCTCGACAACGTGATCGTCTTCGCCGCGCTGACCTCGTCGACGAGCCCATGAACGTCCGTACGTGAACGTGCTCGAACAAAAAGGATGGCGGGCCGCCGGAACGTACGCCGCCGGCCCGTCGTCCTCCCCCACGAGTGCCACATCCGTGGCAACGGCACCATGGAGAGCGTTGAAACGGTCCCGCGACAAGGCAGCGTCCGAGCTGTTCGCCGCCCTCTACCCGCGCCTGGCCGGCTGGTGCCGCCGTCTTGTCGACGACGACGAGACGGCCCACGAGATCGCCTCGGAGGCGTTCACCCGCCTGTGGGCCCGCTGGACGTCGGTCGAGGAGCCGCGCGGTTTCCTCTACGTGACGGCGGCCAACATAGTCCGCGACCACTGGCGCAAGATGGAACGCGAGCGCAAGGCCATGCGCCACGTGACGACGGAGGCAGCCCTACGCCCCCACGCCGAGCCGTCGGACCCGTCCATCCGCATGCTGGTCCAGTCGCTGCCGGAACGACTGCGCGTCCCGATCCTCCTCCACTACTACGCCGACATGCCCATCCGGGACGTGTCGGCGCTGACCGGTCGCAAGGAAGGAACCGTCAAGGCCGACCTCCACACGGCCCGTGAACTGCTCCGCGCCCACTTGAGGAAAAGCCTTGACCACACGGTTTGACGACGCCGAAGACCCGGCATTCGACCCGACAGCCCCCGACCACGACCCCGACGACCCCCTCCTCGTCCTGCTCGCGCCCTCCCCCGCCTACCTGGGCGCACCCCCGGGCCGCTTCGACGAGCTCCGCCGCACCGCGACCCGCCGCCGCCGAGTCCGTACGGCGGCCGGAGTGGGCATGGTCTGCGCCGTCGCCGCGCTCATCGCCCTCCCCCTCAACCTGACGTCGGCCCAGAGCCCCCGCTCCCCGACGGTCCCGATGGCCCCGCCCGTCCCGACGAGCCCGGCGACGACACCCCCCGGCACCCCCTCACAGGCGCCCTTCACCCCGCGCCCGTCCGACCCCGCCACCAGCGACCCCAGCGAAGCGTCCGCCCCCGCCGCGGAACCCACCGAGGGGTCCGACACCGAGGGCGCGAGCCAGGCGCCCGACGCCACGTCCGGCGCCCAGAGCGCCCAGACGCCGGCACCCTCGACTGCGGCTTCGGCAGCGCCGACTCCGGCGGCGATCGTGCCGACGGCAAGCCCGACCGGGACCACGCCGACGGTGGGCGGCACGACGGCGCCGTAGACCGAGCCCACATCGCGACCGAGAGTGACCATGGCACCCGACAATCAGCTGGCCCACGACCTCAAGGGCTCAGGCCCGCTACTCGTGGCAGTCCACGGCATCACCGAGAACCGAAGCTTCTGGGACCCTGTCTGCCTGCACGAGCACTTCCGCGTGCTGCGCGTCGACCTGCGCGGCCACGGGAATTGCTGCCGCCCTGGCCGGAACGTTCACCGGGGCCGAAGCCGGTGCCGGACCGGCTGTGCCTGCAGGGCATCCTGTACGTCCTGTACCAGGACGTCGCGTGGCAACTCCTGCCCCTGGAGCTGGGGTTCGGCTCCGGACAGACCTGCTGGCGACGCCTGGGCCGCTGGCAGAAGGCTGGAGTCTTCGAGCTCCCGGGCAGTGTGACGGGAACTGCGACGCCGCCGGATCCTGCCGGTGATATCCCGCAAGGGCGTCCCCGGCATCAAGGGCCTGGGCAAACTCCGCTATGTCGTCGAGCAGACCTTCGCCCTGCTCCACCAGTTCAAGCGCCTGGCCGTGCGCTGGGAGCGTCGCCTCGAACTCCACAACGCCTTCTCCTCGTTGGCCTGCAGCCTCATCTGCTGGCGACGCCTGAAGAAAGCCGATTCGTCACCGCGTTCCGGCCTCATAGCAAGGCCGGCTGGGCACAAAACTGCCGACGCCATTTTGGGGTGCGCCCGGGATGCCCGGGAGCGTGGCTCATGTCCGGTGGACCGCGTGCCCCAGATACGTCACCACCGGGCTGCCTTCCGGTTCGAGCACCATGTCGACCAGTTCCGGCAGCTGCTCGTCGGTCAGCGTGCCACGCCGGCGCCCGCGCGTCGCGCGCACCAGGCTGCGTACGTCGCGCGGCCTGAACGCCGAGACGTCCCTTGCGGACAGCCCCGCCCGGTCGAGGGCCTCGGCGAGCTCCGCCGGGCGGCGCAGCCGGTGTGCGGCGTAGCGGCCGCGGGGCATGATCCGTGTGCCCGGGAAGGCCTGGAAGGCGCCGAGGTAGATGAGGCGGGACACCGGGGTGCGGTTCACCGTGTCGTAGACGAAGGCCCCGCCGGGGCGCAGCACGCGCGCCGCCTGTGCGAGGACCGCGTCCGGCTGTTCGGTGATCTCGAGGGTGTCGGCGCAGTACACGAGGTCGAAGGAGCCGTCCGGCAGGTCGAGTTCCTCCGCGGGTGTCGTCAGGTAGGTGATGCCCAGCCCGTCGTCCGCGTCCAGCGCGAGGGCCGTCGCGGCGGGGGACGGATCGGCGGCGACGACCTCGAACCCGAGTCGGGCGAGGCCGCGGGCCAGAAGGCCGCGCCCACTTCCGACGACGAGCGCCCGGCCACCGACCGCCGCCGGGCTCAGCTCCGACAGCACGTGCCGCAGGTACTCCAGCCGTACGGACTGGAAGGTCAGGGCCCGGATGTGGCGGCCGTCGACGGCCCCGGGCCCGGCCGAGTCGAGTTCAATGTGCGGGGCGGTGGGCATGCCAGGCTCCCTCGACGCTCCAGGTCAGGTTCCCTGAGGAAACCTAACATCGACGAGTTCCCTTAGGGAACCCATCGGTCATACGATGGGAGCGTGACCCGTACCCCTCTCTCCGGCGTCGCGTGCTCGATCGCCCGCGCGACCGACCTGTTCGGCGACGCCTGGACGGCCCTGATCATGCGCGACGTCCTCCTCGGCCTCCGCCGCTTCGACGAGCTGGCGCAGGACCTCGGCCTGTCCCGCAAGGTCCTCGCCGCGCGGCTGGCCCGGCTGGTCGAGGAGGGCGTACTGACGCGCGAGCGGTACCAGGGCAGCCCGCCGCGCGAGGAGTACGTGGCCACAGAGAAGGGACGGGAGCTCTACCCCGTCCTGCTGGCGCTGATGGCCTGGGGCGACAAGTGGTACGCGGGGCCCGCGGGGCCGCCCGCCCAGATCCGCCACGACGCCTGCGGGCATCTGGCCACGCCGGTCGTGGCCTGCGACGCCTGCCGGAAACCGCTCACGGTAGCCGACACGACGCAACTGCCCGGTCCCGGCGGGCAAGTGGGGCCGGGCACGCAGCTGCTGGGACCGCTGATCGCTGCGCGGGGAGAGAGGGTCCCAGAGCGGGTTACGGTCCCGGATGCCGTCCGATCAGCTCTTTCATGATTTCGTTGTCGGGGGCCCAAGTCTTGTTCACCCGGACGTCCTGCCCGATGCACATCACGCGGCGCTCAGCCGCAGTAGCGGCTTGACCGCACCCAAAGGCCGTCGTCCACGATCCACGGCCGTCCGCTCACGCAACACGAATGGCCGGATCGTCACACCAGCCACGCCCGACCAGCCCCGACACGCAGCTTCGTACGCTCGGAGTTGCCGGTTCCCGCATGCACCAAGGTCGTAGTTCGTACCCGCCCTGGGTGATGCCGGACAGCTGGCTGTGGTCCGTCCACGTCTCGTCGTCCGCGCGGTCGCAACCGTGCGTCCGCCGGCGGTCTCGTTGCCGGCCTTGTCGCCAGGTCAGAGGGGGCCAGCCGACCACTGACGAAGCAGACTCGGCGACCAACACCGATCCCAGCGTCCGGAACTCGCGCCGTGGAGGACAGCGGATCAACGCCATGTCCCGACAGTGGAGTTGCCCGTGGATCCGCTCGATCACGAACCGGGCATCGGGTGCCTTCCGGAACGAGAAGTGTCATGGACAAGTAAAGATCCTTTTCGAAAACCGTCCAAACCGTGACATCTCCCGAGTTAATCCCGGGTTCACCTTTCGTTGCTCCTGTTACGTTCATCCGCGGCCCTGGAAGCACAACGACCAACCAGGGTGAGACAAAAAACGGGAGAAATAATGCGCAAGTTGGCAGTTGGCGTGCTCGCCGGCGGGATCTTCGCCCTGAGCGCCGGGAGCGCGATGGCGGTCTCGTGGCACACCATTCCGAAGCTCGACACGGGGGGCGCATCCTTCACGGGTGGTCAGTACGCGTTCTGGCCCTCGGGTCAGAACCACGGCGCCTTCGAGTGGAAGGGCAACCTCAACGACACCAGCGACGGTGACGGGCACAACGTCTACATGCAGGTGCGGGTCGAGGGCTACGACTGGAGCCGCTACAACGGCAAGCAGAAGACCTCCGTCTTCTTCGACAAGCTGAACTGGGACGGTGCCGCCCAGTACACCGACGACGCGTACATACGCGTCTGCCGTGACAAGGGCTCACTGAACCCTGACAACTGCTCGGCGACCAAGCACTACCAGAAGTAGTCGCCCACTCCGGCAAGACCGCGGGCCCAGGATGTCCTCCTGGGCCCGCACGCTTCTTTGGGGGAAGCCAACAGCATGTCAGAAACCCTTGTTGCCACGGGAGTTGACCTCTCCTACGGCAATCAGAAGGCCGTCCGTGACGCCCACCTCTCCGTTTCCCCCGGGGAGGTCGTGGCGATCACCGGACAAAGCGGCTCCGGCAAGTCCTCACTGCTCTACTGTCTCGCGGGCGTCCTGCCCGCCACGCGCGGTCAGGTGCGGTTCGAAGGACGGGTGCTCGGCAACCTCACCGACGACGAGATCAGCACGCTCCGCCGGGAACGCTTCGGATTCGTCTTCCAGTACGGCGAGTTGCTGCCGGAACTCACGGTCGAGGAGAACACCGCCCTGCCCCTGCGGCTGGCCGGACAGCGCAAAGGTCCCGCACTCGCGGCAGCCGGCGAGGTGCTCGAACGCCTCGGACTCGGTGAACTGCGTGAGCGCCGCCCCGGACAGGTCTCCGGCGGGCAGAGCCAGCGCGTCGCGGTCGCGCGTTCCCTGGTGCACCGGCCCGCGATCGTCTTCGCGGACGAGCCGACCGGGTCGCTCGACAGCGCCAACGCCTCCGCCGTGCTCAAGGAGTTCCTCGACCTGGCCCGGTCGCAGAGTACGGCCGTCATCCTGGTGACGCACGACCTCGCCGTCGCCGCACAGGCCGACACCCACTACACGATGACTGACGGAGTCCTGAGCTCACGGGGTGCGGTGTGAGGGAATTCCAGCTCGGTCTGCGCCTGCTGTTCGGCGCGGGGCGCGGCAACCGCATCCGCTTCTACTTGATGGCCGTCGGCGGTTCCATCGGGGTCTGCTGCCTCGCCCTCGTCCTCACCGTCCCGGCGATCCTCGACGCGCACGACGGCCGTGCCGCCGCCCGGCAGCCCATCACCTCCGCCCAGGGGCCCGCGGACGGCACCCTGGTCCTGCAGCGCAACGACGCCTACGGTGCCAAGTCGTTCACCCGGGTGTTCGTCGCCCGGGGAGCCCAGGGACCGCAGTCCGCTCCGCCCGGACTGAGTGAACTCCCCGCCCCCGGTGAGGTGTTCGTGTCGCCCCGCGTGCACGACCTGCTGCGTGAGGCACCTGCCGTCAAGGCCCTGCTGCCGGGTCGCGAGGCGGGCGTGATCCGCCCCGCCGGACTCGCTCATCCCGACGAGCTCTACGCCTACGTCGGAACCGATCGATCCCGGATCGCCGACGAGGGGCGGACCCTGAAGGGGTTCGGTTACAGCTACGCCCCTTTCCCGGCCGTCGACCCGTCCACACTCACCGACGTACGGTTCGCCCTGGCCACACTGGTCCTGCTGCCCCTGGGAATCTTCCTGTCGGTCTGCGCCCGTCTCTCCGCCGCCAGCCGTATGCGCCGCCTCGCGGCACTGCGGCTGCTGGGCCTGAGCATCAAGGGCACCCAGCGCGTGAACGCCGCCGAGACCGTCGTCGCGGCTCTGCTCGGCGCGGTGCTGGGACTCGGCGAGTACTGGCTCCTGAACCAGGTGATGTCACGAGCCGGCCTGCCCGGCCTGAGGTGGTACCCGGGCGACGGCGCCCTGTCCGCGACCACCGTCGCCGTCTGCCTGATTGGCTGCCCCGCCCTCGCCTGGTTCGTCGGCCGCAGGAGCGTGCGAGACGCGGCCGCCAACCCACTGGCGGTACGGCGTACGGCGGTACCGCGACCGCCTTCCAAGTGGGGCGGTCTTCTGCTGGTGGCCGGCCTGGGCATCGTGTGCGGCTACTGCGCAACGGGCCTGATGGGGCGCCCCGCCTCGAGTGACGGCCCGAACGCGCTGCTCGTGGTCGCCGGAGTCGTACTGACCGGCGTCGGACTCGTACTGACCCTGCCACTGCTCTCGTACCTTCTGGCCGGCCGACTGGCGAGGTCCACCCAGTCCCTGACACTCAACCTGGCGATGCGGCGCAACGAGGCGGAGCCGGGCAGCACGATGCGGGTGGTCACCGGCCTTGTGCTCCTCGTCTACGCCGCCTCGCTCGCCCAGGGCGTCCTTATCCAGCTGGAGCAGGTCACCCGTCCGTCCGGTCCCGTGCAGGACTACTCCCTCCCGCTGTCGGGACTCGGCACGCAGCAACAGCGGGAGCTCGCCGACGTGTCAGGGGTACGCGCGCACGCCGTCATGATGGACTCGTGGGTCGACCTCAACGCGGACCAGCCCGAGGCGGCCCTCGCTTCCTCGGCCACGGCCCTGGTCGCCACCTGCGCCCAGTTGCAGCGTATGACCCGCCACTCCGAGGGCTGTGTGGACGGCAGGGTGATGCGACTGGACGACTCCGACTCAAGCCTCGGATCCAACCTGGAACCCGGCACATCGTTCAGCTTCCGTCTCCGCTTCGACGGAGGCAGGGACAAGAACCTGAACATCACCTTTCCCTCCGATCGGATCGTCTACAGCGGGTACTCGGGCTCCGCAATCGTCAGCAGCGCCGTGCTGCTGGTCCCACCATCCGCAATGCCCGCCGAGGCGAGCCCTCGCGACGCGCAGCTCCTCCTCACCAGCAGCTCGGACCCCGGCCAGGTACGCAGTGTCCTCGACGGCATCGCCGCCGTCGTCCCGATCGCCGAGATCGAACTCGTCGGGCTGAACGTCCAGGGCCTCGAACAGATCTCCGTGGTCGAGACCCTCATGGCCCTGGGCATGATCATGGGCCTGGTCATCGGGGTGGCCGCCTTCCTCGTGTCCGTCACCGACCGGGCCGTCGAGCGCCGTGCGCAGGTCACCGCCGTCACCCTGATCGGCGCACGGGCGAGAACCCTGAGGGCCGTACAGTGCGCCCAGGTCGTGCTGCCGCTGAGCCTCGGCCTGATCCTGGCCCTGGTGACGGGCAAACTCGCGGAGTCCAGCTACCTGATCACCGGCGGCGGCGCCATCCGCTGGGACCTGGCAGGCATTCCCCTGCTGGCACTCGCCACAGCGGGAGTGGTGGCGACGGCCGCGGTGGGCTCACTGCCCCTGGTGGGCCGCCGTATCGACCCGGAACTGATCCGCCGGGACTGATGGGGAGGCTGCTCCATTTTCTCGCCGCCCGCTGGGGCTACCCGCACGCCCGTCCGACTTCACGGCGGGCGTTGCGGGGCGCGTATGGGCCGTTGCTCAAGGAACACCATCTCGGGGCACTGGCCGAGCGCAAGTAGACGCTCCGTCATCCCCGAAGTTGTATAGGTGCAGTTATTATATCTGGACTTATTGCGAAACTGAGGGTCGCCAGCGACGGGCGCACTTCTCCGACCGCCCGTCGATCGTGGAGGGTGAGACTCCGTACACGGCCGACTCGGTGATCAGCGCACCCAGGGGTTCCGTCGAGATCCCGCACGGTCATTCAGGCCCGGGCCGCTGCGCCCATTCCTCGTCGAGGATGCTGAAGACCTCGGAGTCGCGCCAGCCGTCCCGGATCAGCGCGGTGTGCCGGTGCCGGCCCTCGTGGGCCATGCCGAGCTTGCCCAACACCCGGGCCGACGCGACGTTGCGAGGATCGCAGGTCGCATAGATCCGGTGGAGTCCTATCCGCTCGAACCCGATGCCGAGAAGTTCCCTGCCGATGGCCGTGCCCACGCCTCGACCCCACACCCGAGGATGCACGAGATAGGAGATCTCACCCTGACGGTGGGCCACACTACGAACCTTCAGCTCGCCGACACCGACGAGTTCACCGTCGAGGCAGACCGCATACACGAATCTCGCCTGCGGGGACCGCAACCGGGCATCCACCGCGCCTTGGACGAAGTCTCGCGTCTGCTCCTCGGTGTTCGGCCCCCACGCCTGGTAGCGGCAAGCCTCCGGCAGACCGGCGAAGGCATGTACAGCGTGGCAGTCACCGATCACGAGCTCGCGCATAGTCACCGAGGCTTTGATCACGAGGCGATCCTGTCAGGCCCGCGTCGCCACGTACCAACACTCACGTCGCGGGACTTCCACACGATCACGATCGAGTCACTGTCCTGCGGCCACTCGTCAACTGTCCTTCAGACGCGGCCCTTGCCGAGATCAGCCGAACCAGCCCACCTGCACGACCACGATCCGCTCACCGCGGATGTCCGTCAGATACGTGAGCATGAGCAGCCCCCGGCTCTCGGTCCGCGTCCCGGGCCCCGGCCCGGTATAGGCGGCTCCCTCCAGAAAAACCATGGACTCGCGTACGGCGATCTCGTTGGCCAGCCGATCGGTCTCGGCGCGTGCCACCTCCGGGAGTCCGTCCAGCAGGTCGTCCTGGAACAGCTCCCAGTGCCAGTCAGCCACCGGCGACCTCACGATGGGCCGCCTGTACGATCTCGCCGGCTTCCTGGATCGCCCGCTCTCGTACGGCGGGGTCGGCGCTGCTGATCGCCTGCTCGGCGACGTGCAGCCGGCGCGCGGTCTCCGGGTGTCTCTCGATCTCCACGACGACGCCCCACTGCCGGTAGAACATCCGGATGGGTACGACGCTGTCCTCGTCCCCGGCGCGCACGAAGGCCTTCTGCAGGTCCTCGAAGAACTCGGGCAGTCGGGACGGCACAACCGTGGCCACGGCCTGCCGCAGGTCGGGCAGCGTCAGCTCGGGCCGGGGAATGAGCGGACCGTCCCCGTCCGCGTACGGCATGGTCATCGGCCGCCCCTTCCACTCGTCGAGCCGCGTTCCGGCACAGGCCCACGCTAACGCCATTCCCGTCACTTCTTGGCTCCGATGAGTGGAACGGCCTCGCACGGGGTGGCAGCGAGCCCCCACTCCGCCCAGACCGTTTTCCCCACCCCGTCCCGTGGCCCCACGCCCCACTGCTCGGCCAGCGCCCCGACCAGCAGCAGCCCCCGCCCGAACTGGTCCTCGTCGGTCACCTCACGCGGACACGGCACCCGCTCGGCACGCGGGTCGCTGACCTCGACGCGCAGGGCGGCGACCGTGGCGGTGAGACGTACGCGGATGAGTCGCCCCTGGATGCTCCCGTGCAGCAGGGCGTTGGTCATCAACTCGCTGACGACGAGAGCGGCGTCCCCAGCCAGCGCCGGGTGCCCCCACTCAGCGACGAGGCGGGCGACGCGCGTGCGGGCGAGGGGGACGCTGCGGGCGACGGGGGTGTAGTCGAGGCGGTCTTCTTGGAGGAGGGGGTCGGACATGGGGATGCACCTCCGAGTGCGCGGGGTCGCCGATGAGTGATCGGTCGAGCACCGAACGTAGCGAGCCATTAGGCTTGAGCACAAGCAACTTGAAGCCAATTGGCTCCATCGTGTGACGGCATGCCCTCCGAGGCGCGAAACTGATCCCGTGAACCGATCCGCACCATCAGGTAACCGAGCGTCAACTGTCCTGGGCCGCCGCCTCGGTGGGGAGTTGCTGCGCCTCCGTGACGCCACCGGCAAGACCCAGCAGCAAGCCGCCAGCGTTCTTGACGCGACCAACTCGAAGATCGTGAAGATGGAGCAGGGCTTGGTGCCGATGCGTGACATCGACATCCGGGCGCTGTCCGAGTACTACGGCGTGGAGGACCCGAAAACGCTCAGCCGACTTCTTGCCCTCGCCAAGCTCGACCGCGAGCGCCGCAAGACAAAAGGCTGGTGGCAACACGTCCCGCAGGCCAAGGGGATCTCCGAGTACATCGCCATGGAAAACGCCGCCTCCGAGATCCGCGCGTGGCAGCAGTCCCTGATCCCCGGCCTGTTGCAAACCCCCGAGTACACCAGGGGGGTTGTCGTAAGCGAGGGGCTGTGGCAGGACCCCGACGAGATCGAGGGTGTTGTCGATGTTCGGCAAAAACGCCAAGCTCGCCTGTCGGAAAGCAACCCGCTCCAGTTCTACGCGGTCATCGGAGAAGGCGTGCTGCATCAACAGATCGGCGGCCCCGACGTCATGCGCGCCCAGTTGCAGCACCTCATCGAGGTGGCCGAACTCCCCAACGTACGCGTCCAGGTACTGCCCTTCCGTGCCGGTGGCCACGCGTGCATCGGCGGCTCCTTCAGCATCGTCTCGTTCACGGAAGCCGAGGCGGTGGACGTGGTCCACGTCGACAGCATCGCGGCTACCGTGTGGGTCGAGAACGAGGCCGACGGTACGACGTACAGCTCGTTCTTCGACCGCACGGCAAGACTGAGTCTGGCTCCCAAAGACTCACTCAGGCTGATCGAGAGCATCTGCGAGGACATGCGTTGATAGACCACTTCAGATTCGTGAAGTCCAGCTACAGCACCGGCAGCGGCGAGTGCGTCGAAGTCGCCCGCAACGCCCCCGGAGTCGTCGCCGTCCGCGACTCCAAGTCGCCTTCCGGCTCCCCCGAAACCCCCGTACTCCGCCTCTCCCCCACCGCCTGGCGGGAGTTCACCGCCGCCCAGTGAATCGGGGCAGCACTGAGGCGCGGATCGGGACTCGAAACCTCGCGGGGCGAGCACAACGAGCGCTTGGCGCGCGCGTGCACCGCCCTGGCTGGTACGCGCCGATCAGATCCGCCCCTCACGGCTGACGGTAAGGCTCGCGGTACAGATCGGCATGGACCTCCGCATGCACCTCGGTGCGGACCTTCCGGAGATCAGTGCCTCCGATGTACCTCTGGGTGCGGGCGTGGCCGACGGACTCGATGAGGTCCAGGCGGCGCAGGGTACGGAGGTCCGCCAGGGCCTGATCGCGGGTGAGGGCTTCCTCGGCCTGGTAAGTGGTCCGCCGCAGGTGCCCTTCGGTGGCGGCGTACAGGGCGGAGACGGTGCGTTCGCCGAGCCGGTGCTGCTCGGCGAGGCGCTCCAGGCGGAACCAGATCCGGGACGCCGCTTCGAAACGGCGCTGCACCTCCTGAGCCTGGAGGTGGTGGGCGGTGAGGCAGAACCTGATCCAGGAGGCGGCATCACGCTCCGGCTGCCAGGAGCCGCGTTGGACGGTGCGCAGGGCGCCGTAGTACTCAAGGGTGTTGAAGTCGTCCGCGCCGAGCCACTCCTCGATGCTGGAGAACTCGGGGGCGAGGATGCCCTCGCGCGCCAGGACGAGGGTGTGCACGGCACGGGACATCCGGCCGTTGCCGTCGCGCCAGGGGTGGATGGAGACGAGGTTGAAGTGGGCCATGGAGGCGCGTACGAGAGCCGGGGCATCGAGGTCACCTTCGGCAAGCCAGTGGACCAGCTCGTCCATGAGAGCGGGTACCTGCTCGGGGTCCGGGGCGGTGTAGACCGGCGGACGACCCCGGCCGCCGGAGACCCAGACGCCACTGGTGCGGTACTCGCCGGGGCGCACCTCACGGTCGACGCCCCTGGCCATCATGAAGTGCAGCGCCGAGAGCAGGGTGTGGTCCCAGGAGAAGATCCGGAAGTCCGCGGCGTGCTGGATGTAGGTGAGGGCGTCGCGGTAGCCGATGACGGCGTTACGAGTGGCCTCGTCGGTCTCGGGGGAGACGTCCCCGCCGGCGATCAGGGTCTCGGCGTCCTCGGAGCTGATCGTGTAGCCCTCGATATGGGTCGAGCCTCGAACGGCGGCCGCGGTGAGCGACCGGCGGAGCTGCCCCTCCCAGCGGCGGGGCTGAGCGAGCCGGTGACGGAACTCGGAGCGGAGCGCCTCGATCTCGTCGACGACACGATGGTCGTCCGGGGTGAGGGAAGGCGTGGCGAACAGCATTCTGCGACACTACAACACACGTAGGGTCTCAGGATTGAGAAATCACGTTTGGGTGATCTTGCAGCGGTATCCACACGTACGGCCGTTGCCCGCGGGAACATCCGCCGCCTCACCTTCGACCGCCCCCGAAACCCCCAGCACCCCACACTCCGCCCCCACCCCCACCGCCTGGCGGGAGTTCACGGCCGCGCAGCGATCCCGGTGATCCCGGCGGTCCCCGTGATCCCGGCGAGGATCAGGTCGATCCCCGCCAAGAACTCCTCCCGGTCATCGTGATCCCGTAGCTGCTCCGCGACGCCCCGGGTGAACGCGTACTCGTCGGGGTCCAGGTTCGCCCAGGACGCCGAGACCTCGCCCAGGAACTCCGTGCGGGTCGTGCCCGGTTGGTGGTCGCGGGCGTTGGCCGCGTTCTGGCCGCCGACGCCGAGGATGTAGTTCAGCAGGGCGGACGCGGCGGTGAACTGGGCGGCGTGGGGCACCCCGAGTGCCTGGACCTGGCGCCCGAGGTGCTCGAAGACCCGTAGCAGCGGCGACTGGGCCGGCGCGCGGGCGAGTTGCGTGCCGATCCACGGGTGGGCGTCGATCGCGTCGAACACGCCGACCGCGAGGGCACGGACCGCTTCCTGCGGAGTTGTGCCCTCAGCGGCGGCGGTCATCGTGCCGGTGACGACGGCGTCCGTGGCGGCGCCGAGGAGTTCGTCCTTACCTGTGACGTGCCAGTAGATCGCGCCGGGGCCCGTGGCAAGGCGCCGGGCCAGTGCGCGGAACGTGAGCCCGCCCTCGCCCTCCGCGTCGAGAAGTTCGATCGCCGCCTCGACGATGCGCTCTCGGGAGAGCGGTTCCTCTCGTCGCTCCGGACGACGACGCGCCCTGCTCTCAGCCATGCGGCCATCCTGACACACGCCTGGAACGCCGTTCCATCTTGACATCCATGGAACGCCGTTCCAGGCTGGCAACCGATCGCACTGGAACGGCGTTCCAGAGGTGCCCGACACCAACTTACGGAGCCCCCATGCCCACCGACATCACGATCATCGGCGCCGGACTCGGCGGCCTCACCCTCGCCCGCGTCCTCCACGTCCACGGGATCCCTGCGACGGTCTACGAGGCCGATGCCTCCCCGACCGCCCGTCCGCAGGGCGGGATGCTCGACATCCACGAGCCCGACGGCCAGCTCGCCCTCAAAGCGGCCGGCCTGTTCGACGAGTTCCGCGGCCTCGTCCTGGAAGGCCGCGAGGCGACGCGGATCCTCGACCGGGACGGGACCGTCCTGTTCGAAGAGGCCGACGACGGTACGGGAGGCCGCCCCGAGGTGCAGCGCGGCGACCTGCGGCAACTGCTGCTCGACTCGCTCCCGGCCGGCACCGTCAGGTGGGGGCGCAAGGTCAGCGGTACCCGTACCCTCGGCGACGGCCGCCACGAGGTGACCTTCGCCGACGGCACCGCGCTCACCACGGGCCTGCTGGTCGGCGCGGACGGCGCCTGGTCCCGCGTCCGGCCGCTGCTCTCCGACGCGGTACCGGCGTACACCGGCATGTCGTACGTCGAGACCTACCTGTTCGACAGCGACACCCGGCACCCTGCCCACGCGAAGACGGTCGGCGGCGGGGCGCTGTTCGCGCTCGCGCCGGGGAAGGCGCTCGGGGCCCATCGGGAGAGCGGCGGCACCCTGCACACGTACGTGATGCTCACCGAGCCGCAGGAGTGGTTCGCGGGCGTCGACTTCACCGACCCGGTGGCTGCCACGGCACGGATCGCCGAGGAGTTCGACGGCTGGGCGCCGGAACTCACCGCACTGATCACCGACGGCGAGACCGCGCCGGTCGTACGCCCCCTCCACACCCTGCCCGTCGGGCACCGGTGGGACCGGGTCCCGGGGGTGACCCTGATCGGCGACGCCGCCCACCTCGCGACCCCGAACGGCGAGGGCGCCAACCTCGCGATGTACGACGGCGCCGAACTCGCCCGGCTCATCGCCGCCCACCCGGACGACATCGAGACCGCCCTCACCGCGTACGAACGGGACATGTTCCCGCGCAGTGCCGAAGCCGCCGTCGACGGCGACCGGCTCCACGACGTGCTCTACGGGGACAACGCGCCCCACAGCCTGGTCGACCTGTTCACCGGACGCGGGTAGCCGGAGGCGGGGAGCCCCTACAGCCGTCTCCGCAGCGGGAGTTCACCGCCGCGCGCAGCGAACCGCCCCCTTGGCTAATCTGCACGCATGCCCACCGACCTGACCCTCCTCCCGCGCGTCGCCTACCGCGGACAGGAAGTCACCGCACCCCGCCTCCGTGGCCTCCTCGCGCTGCTCGCCGGCGACCTGCGCACGGGGTGCAGTACCGAGCGGCTGGTGGCCGGGCTGTGGCCGGAGGAGTTGCCGGAGCGGCCGGGGAAGGCGCTGCAGGTCCTGGTGTCCAGGGCGCGGACGCAACTCGGTGCCGACGTCATCGCCAGCACGCCGACCGGATACCGGCTCGCCCTCTCCGAGGACGACGTCGACACCTCCGCCCTGCTGCTGCACGCCGCCACGAGCGCGGACCGGGCCAGGGCCGGGGACCCCGCCGGGTCGCTGGCCGCCGCCGAGGCCGGGCTCGCCCTGTGGGAGGGCACCCCCGACCCGGACGGCGACAGCGACGACCCCGTGGCCGCGTTGCGCGCCGAGCGTGCCCCCGCCCGCTCCACCCTCGTCCGCGCGCGGGCGCTCGCACTCGCCCGGCTGGGGCGGCACGCGGAGGCCGCCGGGCCGCTGGGCGAGGCCGCGTCGGAGCATCCGCGCGACGAGGAGGTGCTCGCCGAGCTGCTGCGCGGCGAGGCGGCGACAGCGGGACCGTCCGCCGCGCTGACGCGGTACGAGGCGTATCGACGAGGACTGCGCGAGACGCTCGGCACCGACCCGGGGGCCCAACTCAAGGCCGTACACCGGGAGTTGCTGAGCGGCGAGGCGCCGGCGGTCCGGCACGGCGTGCCGCACGAGCCGAACCCGCTGCTCGGGCGGGACGGGGACATCGCGGCGGTGGAGCGGCTGCTGGGCGCCTCCCGCGCCGTCACCGTCGTCGGTCCCGGTGGGCTCGGCAAGACCCGGCTCGCGCATGCCGTGAGCCGCCGGGCCGAGCAGCGCGTCGTGTATTTCGTGCCGCTGGCCGGCGTCACCGCGGACACGGACGTGGCCACGGAGGTGGCCTCCGCGCTCGGCGCGGGCGAGAAGCGGCCCGGCGCCATGAGCAGCCACGACCCGGTGCCCGGCATCCTCGGCGTGCTCGGCTCCGGGCCCGCCCTGCTGGTCCTCGACAACTGCGAGCAGGTCGTCGCCGGCGCCGCCGACCTCGTACAGGCTCTGGTGTCGTCGTCGAAGGACCTGCGGGTGCTCGCCACCAGCAGGGCCCCGCTGGGTCTCACGTCGGAGGCCGTGTACGCGCTGCCGGAGCTGCAACTCGCCACCTCCGTCGAGCTGTTCACGCAGCGCGCGCGGGCGGCCCGGCCCGGTGTGGAGCTGCCGTCGGACGCGGTGGACGGGCTGTGCCGGCACCTCGACGGGCTGCCGCTCGCCGTGGAACTGGCGGCGGCGCGGGTACGGGTGCTGTCGGTGCCGGAGATCGCCCGCCGCCTCGGCGACCGGTTCGCGCTGCTGCGCGGCGGGGCGCGGGACGCCCCGGAGCGCCACCGCACCCTGCACGCGGTCGTGGACTGGAGCTGGAACCTGCTCGCCGAGGAGGCCAGGGCCGCGCTGCGTCTGCTGTCCGTCTTTCCCGGTGGCTTCTCGGGCGAGGCGGCGGAGAAGGTGCTGGGCGCCGACGCGCTGTTCCTGCTGGAGCAGTTGGCCGACCAGTCGCTGCTCACCGTTGCCGAGACCCCGGCCGGTGTGCGGTTCCGGATGCTGGAGACCGTACGGGAGTTCAGTGCTGCCCGGCGGGCGGAGGCGGGCGAGGACGAGGAGGCCGTCGGGCGGTTCCTCGGCTGGGCGCGGGACTTCGGGGTCACGCACCACGACTGGCTCTTCCGCTCGGAACCGCTGACCGACCTGGAGCAGATCAGGGCCGAGCAGGACAACCTCGTACTGGCCCTGCGGCACGCCCTGGCCCGTACGGACAACCCCACCACCGCCGCACTCACCGCCGTCCTCGCCGCCCTGTGGTCCATCGCCTCCAACTACCCCCGACTCACCACCCTCGCCGCGGACACCGGCCCGCCGCTGTCGCACTACTACCCCGCACCCGAACACGTCGAAGTCGCCCGCGCCGCCGCGGTGTTGTGCACCGCGAACGTGTTCATGGGGTACGGCCCGGCCGCCGTACGCCAGCTCGTCACCCTCAAGCGGCTGCCCCCGGCCCCGCCGGACACGCTGTTGCGCGCCATCGCGCTGGTGCTGAGCGCGGTCCCCGAGATGCTGCCGCCCGACTACGAGGTACTGCGGAAGCTCTGCGACAGCGAGCAGCCACTGCTCGCCGGCACCGCCGAGTGCGTCGCCACCTACGTCTGGGAGTCGGAGCACGACATCGACCGCGCGCTCGCCTCGGCCCGGCGGATCATCGCCGCGCTGGGGCCGGTCGACAACCCGTTCCTCCAGGTCATGGGCCACTCCCGGCTGAGCGAGCTGTGCCTGCAGACGGAGCGGGGCGAGGAGGCGTACGGACATCTCAAGGCGGCGCTCCAGGCGCTGCTGCGGCTCCGCGACGATCACGACCTCATCGGCATCCGCTGGGGCCTCGTCCTCGCCTGCCTCCAGCGCGGCGACCCCGACGAGGCCGAGTACTGGCTGCGGCAGGCGGAGGGCTCCGACGCCACGCAGCAGGAGGACTACAGCATGGACGTCCTCGGGCGCGCCGAGATCGCGCTCGCCCGCGGACTGACGGAGGTGGGGCTCGGCCTGTGGCGCAGCGCCGTGCAGCCGCTGCCCGCGGTCGGCTCGATCTCCGGCGGCGACCCTTTCTTCGACCGGTGGGTGCTGGAGATGCTGTCGGTGGCGGTGACTGCGCACGCGCACGCCGGCCGTCTCGAGCTCGTCGCGGAGCCGGTCGACCGGCTGCGGCAGGGGTTGGAGACCCTGCTCTCCGGTCCGTCCGGCACGCCCATGGAGCTCCCGGTGTTCGGGACGGTGCTGCACGCGCTCGGCCTGGCGGGGCTCGCGTCCGGCGACGACGCCCCGGCCGCCGTACGGATGATCGCGCTGGCCGAACGGCTGCGGGTGCTGCGCTCGTTCCAGCCGACGATGTCGGCGGACCGCGCCCGGCAGGCGGTCGGGGCCGCCGGGGACACGGCCAGGGCGGCGTATTCCGACGCGGTGTCGGAGTACGCCGCCCTGGGACGGGACGAGCTGCGGGACGCGGCCCGCGCTGTCATGGCGGTTACCTCGGGTCGCGGTTGAACAGCGACGTCGACCAGCGGTAGCCGAGGGCGATCAGCACCAGGCACCAACCGATGGCGATCCAGCCGTTGTTGCCGATCTCGGTGCCGAGGAGGAGTCCGCGCAGGGTCTCGATGGCGGGGGTGAAGGGCTGGTACTCGGCGATCGGCTGGAACCAGCCCGGGATCGCGTCGATGGGGACGAAGGCGGACGAGATGAGCGGGAGCAGGATCAGCGGTGTCGCCATGTTGCTGGCCGCCTCGGGGTTCGGGCTGGCCATGCCCATTCCGACCGCGATCCAGGTGAGCGCCAGGGTGAACAGCGCGATCAGTCCGAACGCGGCCAGCCACTCCAGGGGCGTGGCGTCCGTGGACCGGAAGCCGATGGCCACGGCGATGACGCTGACGAGGACCAGACTGGCGAGCACCTGCAGCACGCTGCCGACGACGTGTCCGACGAGTACGGACCCTCGGTAGACCGCCATCGTGCGGAAGCGGGCGATGAGGCCCTCGGTCATGTCCATGGAGACCGACACCGCGGCCCCGATCACGGTGGAGCCGATGGTCATCATCAGGAGACCCGGGACGAGATAGGCGATGTAGGCGGAGCGGTCCGCGCCGCCGCCACCGATGCCCGCACTCATCACGCCTCCGAAGACGTAGACGAAGAGCAGCAGGAGCATGATCGGCGTGAGCAGCAGGTTCAGGGTCATGGACGGGTAGCGCCGGGCGTGGAGCAGGTTGCGACGCAGCATGGTGTTCGAGTCGCGGACGGCGAGAGAGAAAGTGCTCATCGGACGGTCTCCTTGGTCTGGGCTGCCTGGTTGAGGATGGTGGCCGGGCCGGCGGTGGGGCCGGTCAGGGCGAAGAAGACGTCGTCGAGGTCGGGGGTGTGGACGGTCAGTTCGTCCGCCTCGACGCCGGCCGAGTCCAGCCAGTCGAGGATCGAGCGCAGTTCGCGCTGGCTGCCGTCGCTGGGGATGGTCAGGGACAGCGACTCGTCGTCGCGGGTGGCCTCGCGCAGGGCGACGGAGGCCGACTGGTAGGCGACCGGGTCGGTGAAGCGGAGCCGGACGTGACCGCCCGGGATGAGCCGCTTGAGTTCCTCGGCGGTGCCCTCGGCGGCGATCTTCCCGTCGTTCAACACCGCGATGCGGTCGGCGAGTTCGTCGGCCTCCTCCAGGTACTGGGTGGTGAGGAAGACCGTCACCCCGTCGGAGACGAGCCCGCGGATGATGCCCCACATGTTGTGGCGGCTGCGCGGGTCGAGGCCGGTGGTCGGCTCGTCGAGGAAGATGATCCGCGGATTGCCGACCAGCGTCATGGCGATGTCCAGGCGCCGCTTCATGCCGCCGGAGTAGGTGGTGGCGGGCTTCTTCGCGGCCTCGGTGAGGTCGAAGCGTTCGAGGAGTTCGGCGGTGGTACGGCGGCCCTCGGAGCGGGACAGGTGGTGCAGGTCCGCCATGAGGAGCATGTTCTCCTCGCCGGTGATCAGCCCGTCCACGGCCGAGAACTGCCCGGTGACGCCGATCGCGGCCCGCACGGCCTGCGGTTCGGCGGCCAGGTCGTGGCCGCCGACGTGCAGGTCGCCGGCGTCGGCGGTGATGAGCGTGGAGAGGATCTTGACGGCGGTGGTCTTGCCGGCGCCGTTCGGGCCGAGGAGGGCGAAGACGGTGCCGGCCGGGACCGTCAGGTCGATGCCGTCGAGGACCGTCTTGTCCCCGTAGGCCTTGCGCAGCCCCTTGGCCACGATGGCGGGTGAGTGCGATGTCGTCGTTGTCATGCCGAGGAGATTGCGGCAGGCCGCATTCAGCGCGGTTTCACGACGGTTTCAGTGCCCTGGAACCGGGCGGCGGGCCAAGGGGAGTGGCCCACCCCCGTCGCCCCTACCCTCCCATCCCGTTTTTGTGGGCTACGCGCGAGGTTGCGCCTGGTAGTCATCGCCCGGGGCGCGTTGCCGGTTCGCAGCTGTGAGGCATCTCCGGTGAAGCCCTGGAGCGACCCGGTCGACGGGTCTGGGCCGTCTGAGCCCAAGGTGATCGACAGCCCTGCCTCGCCCGCCCGTGATGAAGAATTCGAGTCCAGCCTCGCCTTGGCGAGTTAGTGATGAGCTGCAATTCTTAGGGCGAGTGCGCTTATTCCGACAATTAGTCGGGATAAGCGCATGCGGGGCAGGAGTAGCATAACTTGACTGTCCATCACCTGTCGGGAGTTGATCTCCGTGGCTACTTACTTGGTCGGCTCGCGGGCAAGTAACCTCGCTAAAGTCCAGGTTAAGGAATATCTTGCTCCGCTCCGTGAGCGGTTTCCTGAAACCACGTTTACGCACCGGGTAATTCTGGAAGGCGGCGACAAGGATCGGAAGTCGCTGCTCTCCAATGTCTCGGCGGTGAGTGGGGGCAGTGCCTTCAGTACCGAGCAGGAAGCGGCGCTGAGCAGGGGAGACGTGGACGTTGTCATTCACTCCCTGAAGGACCTGCCCACGTCGAACCCGCCTGGGCTCATGCTCTTGGCGCCTCCCGGCCGGGAGGACGTACGGGATGCCCTGTGCGGCTCTACGTTGTCCGGTCTGCGGACTGGGGCGCGGGTCGGAACCGGCGCCCCGCGGCGGGTTGCTCAACTCCTGGCAGTCCGCCCTGACCTTGAGATAATTCCGATTCGGGGGAATGTGCCACCGCGGCTCAAGAAGATCGAGACCATGGGCCTCGATGCCGTGGTCCTCGCTGCCGCAGGTCTTCGCCGTCTCGGCCTGGACGGCGCAATTGGCGAACTACTCCCGCTGGAACTGTTCCCGCCGTCCCCTGGGCAGGGGGCTTTGGGAATTCAAGTGCGCGAGGACAATGCGGAGATCAAAGAGATTCTTTCCAGCGTAGGAGACGCCTCCGTAGACGCACAGGTGCGAGCGGAACGCGCCCTTCTCGCCGAGTTGCACGGCGGGTGCAGCGTGCCCGTGGGTGCGTTCGCGGAGACCAAGCCGGACGGCTCCCTGTCGCTCTTCGCTCAGGTCACGTCGCTCGACGGGACCCGGAGGGTAACGGGTGCTCTCTCGGGATCGGTGGATGAGCCGGAGAAGCTCGGCGCGACCCTGGCCGAGGAGCTGATCGACCAAGGCGCGCACTCCATCCTCGACGAGATTCGAGCGCGAACTGCGGTCAGTCGCTGAGGTACCGGGCGATGTCCAGCGCCGCGTACGTGATGCTGGCTTCCGCCCCGGCCCGCTTCAGCATGGTGAAGAGTTCCACCAGCCGCCGCACGTCACGCTTGCCCGTCTTGGAGTCCACGGTGGAGAGGGTGGTGTATTCGCCCGAGACCGAGAACGGGAAGAGGGGCGCCAAGGTCCGCTTCTTCAACTCGGCGAGCACGTCGGCGCTGAACATCGCGGGCTCCAGAAGGAGCATGTCGGCGCCGTCCCCGACGAGTTGAAGCGACGTGTCGATGAACTGCTCAGGCTTGCCGGGGCTGATCTGGAACTCGCGGTCGACGCCTGCCTTGGGGGTGGCGCCCATGGTGAGCCTGAAGCCGTCGTAGAGGCAACTCCAGAAGATGACGTGCGGCATGATCGAGACGCTCTCGTGTCCCGCGTCGTTGAGAGCCTTGCGGGTGCCCTTCGTCGTGCCGAGCACCATGGAGGCGGGGCCCACGATGTCGGCTCCGGACGCAGCGTGCGTCACGGCCTGCCGGGAGGTCACGTCGATCGTGGCGTCGATGTCCGGGCGCCCGTTCCGGTCCGTCACGTAGCAGTGCCCGGTGTCGGTGTACGAGCACAGGCAGGTCTCCGTCATGACGGCGATCCCTGGTTCCGCGTCCTTCGCCGCCCGCACGGCGCGCGCCATGAGCGCATCCGGAGTGACCGAGAACTCGCCCGACGCATCGCGCTCGGTTGACTCGGCGAAGACCTTGACGGATCGGATGCCGAGGGCGCGGGCCTCGCGCATCACGGCAGGGAGTTCTCTGACTGTGACGGTCGGCATGGGCCGGTCCGCCTGCTCCTCGGTGACGAGTAACACCATGGACAGGTCGGCCGGGGTGAGCGCCTGGCCTTCAAGGAAGTTGCGAACGGCTTGACGGCTGCGGAGCGGGCTTGTGGCCCCATGGCTCCGGGCCGGCCGGGCGGTGGTGACGCTCATCTGTCCCTCGTTTCGTCGGGTCGGGTGGCGCACTGGGCCCGCAGGCAGGCACGGGGAGATCTGCGGATTGGTGCCTGCCTACGGGGGTCTGTGTGGGGCCTCAGTCCCATTCCGGCTCCACCTCCGCGAGGTGAGGCAGAGGGATTCCCCCGACCACGGGCACGAAGCGCACCGGACGGGCGTGCCAGATGAACGTGTACGGCCCGGCTGTCAGGGGGAGCGTGAACTCCTCGCCGTTCTTCAGTGCCTCGGTGGGCTCGCGCCATCCGTCAGAGAGCCAGTCCCAGACGTAGCCAACCAACGATGCTTCGATGGCCGAGGCGATGACGCGCATCTGGATGCGGGCCCAGCGGATCGCGCGGTCCGGCGTAGGCATGGCGGCAACCCCAAGTCTCGTGCCGTCTGCCTCCCGCCATTCGCACCAGAATCCCGACTCGGGGACCACCGGCTCCGGTACGGCGATCGTGCACCACGTGCGGGTGCCGTCCGGGCTCGTACCCCAATCCTCGGAGAGGGCCTCGACGATCAGCATGCCCCGGCCGCTTTCCTCGTCGACCTCTGGTCTTTTCACCTCGGGGCGGTCGGGGCTCCCGTCGCTGACCTCGATACGAACCTCGCCCTTCCAGTACGAGACGGAGATGCTGATGTTCTCCGTGCCGTATCGGACGGCGTTGGTGACCAGCTCACTGATCAACAAGTTGGCCGTGTCCACACAGCAGTTGAGGCCCCAGAGCCGGAGATGGGCGGCACCGATCCGGCGAAGTTGCCTCACTCGCTGAGGGGTGCGAGTGCAGGACACGACGAAGCGAAGAGGTCGTTCCATGTCTCTCCCCAGGCCGCGTGCTTGCGGCGCTCTCCCCTGCGATGGCTCCGCCCTCGCTGTGCAGCCGGGGACGCTCTGTACCGTCTCGCGCTGCGCTTCGCTGGCGGTCGCACTCTGCAAAGCAAGAGTCATCGCGCTGTCCTCCGCAGTTCGGGGCTGGGAAGAGGGTTTCCGGTGCCGCACCGCAGCGCGTTGCTCCGAGGCCCCTTGGCCACTCGGGGTGACACGACCGTAGGGCAGGTGTCACCCAACTCCCAAGGAGATTGCGCGAGTTTGCAGCAAGTCGATTGACGGGCCCGAACAGGCCCTCGACCATCGAGGTGTCGCGCAAACAAGCGCAAGGCAGCAGACAGGAGAGCGCCATGAAGCTACGGTTCCTTGGTAAGAACTCCACCGTGGGCGACTGCCCAACGCTCTACGCCACGGATCGGGAGACGTACCTCGTCCAGGGCTGGAAGATCTTCGCGAACGACCTGCTGATGCAGCTCGACGTTCCCGAGGGGCAGACGGCTGTAGAAGTACCGACGGAGCTGTTCGAGTTCCTGAAGGAGGACGGACTTGCGGCCGGCGAGATCAGGCGGATCGAGGACCCGATCATGGTCCTGACACCTGGCGGCACGTACGTTGTTCAGGGCTTGGAGGTCACCGACCCCGAGGCCCTGTCCCAGATGGAGATTCCGGACTACGAGACCGTGGTCGAGGTCCCCAAGGCCGCGATCACCGCCCTACTGGAGGAACCGCGTGGAGTTGATCTCCAGCGCCAAGCGCAACCGGCTCTTTGAGACCTTCACGGAGGACGCCTTCCATCTGGAGCTGAGGGACGACTACTCCGTTCCCGATGAGGACGGCCCGTTCGAGAGCTGGCTCCGCGGAGAGGCCGTCGACTACTCCTACATGGAGCCGTGGACCCAGCTGATCCAGCGCGTCACTGGCGAGGGCAAGACTGTTCGTCGCGTGCGTGTCGTCACCGAACCACACTCGCCCTACATTCAGTGGGAGCACGCCGCCACCCCGCACAACGAGGAGGCGGGCGAGGAGATCAGGTGGGTGCCTCGGCAACTCGTTCCGGCCGAGCTGGCTTTCCCCGCAGGCGGCAACGACTGGTGGTTGTTCGACGGTCGGCTCCTGGCCGTGGGGCACTTCGACGGCGACGGCCGAGTGCTCGGCTCGGAGTTGGTTGAGACTCCGGACGTCGTCGCCGAGTGTGTCCGCGTCCGGGACCTGCTGTGGACCCTGGCGACTCCGCACCGCGAATACAAGCCCTGAACCATCCGTGGGCAACCAAGCACAAGAAACGCGCGAAGCGCTGGGCGCCCGGCTGCGCGGCTTCCGGAAGGATGCCGGATTCACTAGCGGCCGGGCCTTGGCGCGTGCCCTCGGCTGGCAAGAATCGAAGGTCTCCCGCCTTGAGCACGGCAAGCAGAACGCGAGCGAGCAGGACATCAGGGCCTGGTGTACAGCGACCCGGCAAGAGGAGTACATCTCTGATCTTGTCGCCACGGTTCGCCACATCGACGAACTGTGGTTGGAGTGGCGTCGGCAAGTCCAGACAGGGGCCGAGACCCGGCAGAAGAAGTCCCTGCCTGTCTACGCCAAGACCAAGGTCTTTCGGATCTGGCACCCCAACATGGTCTGGGGAACCTTCCAGACGGCGGACTACGCCGCCGAGATTTTTCAACAAGCCGTCCGCTTCCTGGAGTTCCCCAACGACACCGAGGCCGCGGTTGGCAAGCGCCTCGAACGGCAGCGGTACCTCTACGAGGGCAACCGGATTTACCACGTGCTCCTCGGCGAGCAGTCTCTGTACTCCAACGTGGGCGGGCCAGAGGTTATGAAGGCCCAACTCGACCGTCTGCTAGCCCTATTGGGACTGCCTCGCGTCAGCCTGGGCATCGTCCCGCGCGCCGCTTCCACGGAGATTTGGCTCGGTCACGGCTTCTCGATGTTCGACGACAAGTTGGTCCTGGTGGAGACCTACTCGGCGGAGTTCTCCGTCACGCAGCCACGAGAGATTGACCTGTACGCCAAGGCTTTCGCTCTCTTGAAACAGTCCGCGGTCTACGGCACCGCCGTGCGCGACCTCATCCTCACAGCCATCCAGCACTTCGATCAGATGCCAAGCGACTAGGAGAGCACCATGCAGCCCGTGACCCCGAACTGGCGTACAAGCTTCTACACGCAGACGGAGAACTGCGTCGAAGTGGCCGACAACGACCCGGCGAAGGTCATGGTCCGCGACACGAAGGACCGCGACGGCGGAACCCTGGCCTTCCCGCCGTCGTCGTGGATGCCGTTCGTGGACTTCGCGGCGCAGGTCAAGCTGCTGGGCTGAGCGCGACGAGGAGCGGGCCCGCAGCGCCCGTCCAGCCCGGGGCTTCGGCGTAGTCGGCGGGTGTCCGTTTCGTGATTACTTGAGGTCGAGCAGGGCGAGCGGGAGGCCCCGGGAACGGTCGCGGTGGTCGGCGAGCCAGCGGCCGACCGCCAGGTCCATGCGTCGCCGTCGATCCGGGCCAGCAGTCGTCGGCCCGTCGTCTCCTCCGATCACCCGCCGTACGGAGCCCGTGAACCATGCCTACGCTCCTTACTCCCCGCCCTGGTCTGTGCTGTCGGGCTCAGTGCGAATGACGTATGTCCCCTTGATCGGCAGCGTGGCCACCAAGCCGCGATCACGGAGTTCAGCAAGGGCGCGGCGAACGGTGCCAATGCTCACGCTGTAGATCTCGGTCATCTCACGTTCTCCGGCCAGACGGCCGCCTACCGATGGCTTGCCGTTCTTGATCTCGGCGGCGATTCGGTCGGCCAGCTCCATGTAGAGGTACTGCGGCAACTCCGTCATTGTTCCACCGTGCAGCGTCCCCACGCATGTCGCATCGAGAGCACGCGTCCTTACGCATGGGGACGCATGGGGACGCATGGGGTAGTAGCGTGGTCAAGGCAAGGAAACGAAAGACCCCGGCGAGTCGGTCAGGACTCCCGGGGCTTGGTCCACCACTTCAAGGGAGTGACGAACATGGCTGAGCGTAGCGCGGCTGCGCTGCACTGGCTCCGGTCGGTCCTGGTCCTTCGGGTCCTGGTCCGCCTGTTCCCGCCGACCGGTACCCGCCGGAAGGTGTCGACGGCAAATCGGACCGTTGTGACCTGCGAGAACGTAGAGGGTCACGCGTGCCTGGTGGGGCGGGTACCTGTTCAGCGCCGGTCGCCGTACAGCGCCGACCGGGGAGCGTTGGACGGTTCCGCGTCCCGTCTGTCGCGGCCGTACCTGCCCGCTCTCGCCGACATGGCGCCCATGAGCCCGCGTACGGCACGTGTGCGGCCGTACTGGACCGCGCGGGAACGCGTGGCCCAGTACGGCAGGCGTACCGCCCTGGTACTGGCCGCGGACTTCGGGCTCGACCTGGACATCCGCGACATTCACGCCGTGCTGGACGGGGTGGGGTCCCGATGACCGGCGCGAGGGTCAGAGCAACCGTGAGGGTTGCCGAAGACGCCATGCTGCGCGCTTACCGGCTGTGGCACGAGCACACCCGCAAGTGCACCGACGGCTGCAAGGGCGCGGGCAAGGCGCTCGACGGCTGCGAGACCGGGCGCGAACTGTGGGCGACCTACCGCCGCGCCTACGCCGGGGGGTCCCGATGACGACACCGACGAACACGGACCGGTGCGGGAAGGCGCGCGCGTCCCTCTTCTACGGCGCCCCGATCCTCGGCGAGTTGGGCGCCTGTGTCCTCCCCCACGGGCACGACGGGGACCACAGCGACCCCTGGGGCCGCACGTGGAACGTGAACCCGCTCCACCCCAGGACCAGCACCGGAAAGGGGGCGGGCGAGTGATGAACTCCCCTTTGGATCAGTCGAGTTGGATGCCGGAGCGCTCGTACGTGTCCGGGCGTTGCACGATCGGCACCCATGACCGGTGCCGGGACGCGGAGCCCCGCGACAGCGGCACTCCCGGGGTGCGCTACCTGGTGTGCACGTGCTGCTGTCACCGGATGACTCCGGCCCTAGTGAAGGGAGCGAGCGCATGAACTCCCCTGACACCAGGGCGACTTGGTACCGCGTGTGCTGGGAGATCACCCGGGACGGGCGCGCCTGGGAACTCGGCACACTCACCAGGCGGGACGTACCGAGCATGCTCGTCAGTCTCCGTGACTGCCTTCCGATAGCCATCACGGACCCCGAAGCGGTACGGACTGCGGCCGACACCCCAAGGGGTGGTCGTACGAGTCGGACGCTATGGCTGTCCACACTCATCAGACCCCGTCCGAGGGTTCGTAGCTGCCCTGCTTCGGTGCCCGAACCGATGGCGCTCATGCTCTGCCTCATGATCTTGAACTTCATCTACTGATCGAGGTAACCGAGGCCCAGCACGAAAACGCGGTACCCCGGAGGGCCCTCCGGGGTACCGCTCGTACCCCCTACGGCCCCTTGGTTACGGCGGTGACTTCGGGAGTCGTTTTCCGGGTGGACGAAGACGTTCACGGATCCGCGGCTCTGCGCGGCCATCGTCGACCGGCTGACCTTCAACGGCGCGATCATCCAGACTGGCACCGAGTCCTACCGGCTCTCGCCCACACGAAGGCGGCGGCCGAGCGCGCCGAAGCCAGCTGACCGGCCGCCACGCGGGAGACCCTCCCGACAGCGGCCCGAACTCAGCCTTCTCGCTATGGGCTGACGAGTTGTGCGGGATCTCTCCGGAGACGGCCTGTCGGGCAGGCCCGGGTGGGTCTGCCCTACGGTGTGCAGTGTGTGACACCCTGGCCCGAGCTTTCGGGTGAGGGTGGTGCCTGTGGTGTGGCTAGGCGGCCGGCTTACGGATGCTCAGCGATGGCTGGGCCCGCCGGTCAGTCGATGCCTTCGATGATGCGGAAGTCGCGCTCGACGCCGTCGGGGAGGGCCACCAGCGCCTTCTGGTATGCCTCGCTCTCGTATGCCGCGACGGCCTGTTCAAAGCTGTCGAACTCGATCAGAACGACGCGTTGCGTGATTCCGGCCTCGTGGGCGACGACTCGACCGCCAAGGAGGGACAGGACGCGCCCGCCCCCGGCCTGGACAGCCGGACCGGCCAGCTCGTTGTAGGCAGTCAGCCTCTCAGGGTCGGAAATGGCGGGGTAGACACTGACCCAGTAACCCTTGGCCATGGAAACCTCCTGTGTTCAGCCGGACACGTCCGACTTCGAATTGACACTCAGATCGATCGATCCCGGCAGGGTGCAGTTCCTCTCGGGGACGCCTGAGCTGGGGTGACGCGGGTTTTTATCTCCGAAGTTCCGAAGTCCTCCTGCTCTAGGCTGCCGCCCTGAACGCGTCGACGCCCGTGAGCTCAGCCGACAGTGCCCACAGGCGCGCAGCCTGCTCGGGGTCGGTCGCATGTGCGTGCACGCCGCCTTCTGTTCCTTCGGCTGCCGGCTCGGCGATGTCGCAGTCCTCGCAGTACACGCCGCCCATGCCCGCCAGTTGAGGTGAGGTGGCAGCCCACAGCTGGGTGGCCGCGCCCTGGCCGGGCGTCTTGAAGGTGGGATCGGCCGGGTTGCCCTGCTCGTCGATCCAGCCCGCGTCGACCATCTCCGCCTTCGCGAGATGGCGCTGCAACGGGGTGAGGATGCTGCCCGGATGCACCGCGAACGCCCTGACCCCGGCGTCGCGGCCCAGCGCGTCGAGCTCGACGGCGAACAGTACGTTGGCCGCCTTCGCTTGCCCGTACGCCTCCCATCGGTCGTAGCCGCGCTCGAAGTGCGGGTCGTCCCAGTGCATGCCCATGCCGTGGGCGCCGGAGGACACGGCGACCACACGCGCGCCACCGCGGGCGATCGCCGGCCAGAGACGGTTGATCAGCGCGTAGTGACCTAGGTGGTTGGTGGCGAACTGCGCCTCCCAGCCCGGACCGACCCGCGTCTCGGGGCAGGCCATGACCCCAGCGTTGTTGATCACTATGTCGATCGTGCGGCCTGTGGCCAGGAAACGGTCGGCGAAGCCGTGGACGCTTTCGAGGTCGGACAGGTCGAGGTCGTCGGTCTCCACGCCGTCGATGCCCTTGACCGCCTTCTGCGCGACCGCCCGTCGCCGCGCGGGGACGATGACGCGGGCTCCGGCATCGGCCAGTGCGCGGGTCGTCTCCAGACCGAGTCCCGAGTAGCCACCGGTGACGATCGCGGTGCTGCCGGACAGGTCGATCCCGCTCAGAACGTCGTCAGCGGTGCTGCGGGCGCCGAAGCCCGATCCGATCTTGTGCTGGAGTGGCGTCATGACGGAGACGCTAGGTGCTGAACTGCGCTCTAAGGCAAGGCAATTGGGCGGAGATCCTTCGGGTGCGAATTCTCTCGGCGGATACCGCGCCTTCGCCGACGCCGAACCGGACAAGCACGGGTAACCGGCGGGAACACCCGCCGTCAACGGCGTCCATGACGTCGGCCAATGCTTAACGCCAACCACTGTTCCATTGCTCCCCGAGGCCGTGTTCGAGACGGGCGATCCGCGTGCTGAGTTCCGCGACATCGGCGGGTGCCGGTTCAAAGAAGGGTTCTCAGCGTGCTCTCGATGAGCAGGTGGGCTCGATCCATGCCGAGCAGGCTGCCCCGACGGAACCCGCCACTCGCACGCGCATGCGCCACCAAGAGACGCTGACATTGATCATGCGCAACTCGCCAAAACGACTCCGGGAGTCACCTTGAAACGGCACCCGAAGACACTGACACAGCCAGCCCCTGAACGGGTCTTGTCCTCAAATGCCGGACGGGCTGGAGATGCCGACCGGTGCTTGGAGGGTGAGGGCCGGTGCTTGACAGGTGTCGGCACGTGCCTGCGGGGTTGCGGCCTGGGCTGCGGAAGCGGCGGGGGCGGGTGGGCGGGAGAGAAGCTTGAGCAGCCCGGCCGGCCCGGTCTCAAGCTCCGGACGGACCGGGGAGTCAACTCGTCCGCGCCGTCCCCGTCCCCTTCTCCGCGTCCAGTGCGTACACGCACCGGTCCTTGCTGCACGCGTACACCACGCCGTCCTGGACCACCGGGGCGCCGGTGATCTCGCCGCCGGTCGCCAGCTTCCACCGCAGGCGGCCGTCGTCGGCCTTCAGGGTGTAGAGGAGGTGGTCGGTCGAGCCGAAGTGGATGCGGCCCTCGGCCACCGCCGGGGCGCCGACGATGTCGCCGCCCGCCTGGAAGCGCCACTTGGGGGTGCCGGTGACCGCGTCGAGCGTGTAGAGGCCCTTGCCACTGCCCACGTGGACGTGTCCCGCGGCGACCAGTACCGGTTCGATCGAGGCGCGCGACTCCGTCGCGATGCGCCAGCGGTCGCGCCCGTCCGCCGCGTCGAGGGCGTACACCGTGCCGAGGTAGTCGGCGAGGTACACGCCGCCGCCGGTGACCGCCGGGCCCGGCGCGAAGGTGGGCGGGGAGAGGAAGACCGCCGGCGCCTCGAAGTGCCAGCGGACGTGGCCGCCCATGGCGTCGATCGCCAGGACGCGGGTGCCCGCGGAGACGTACACCTGGCCGTCGGGGCCCGGGGTCAGCCGTACCGGGACTCCGCCGCAGGAGGCGGCGTCGCCGATCGGGTAGGACCAGCGCTCGTCACCCGTACGGGCGTCCAGGGCGCGCAGCCGTCCGTCCATCCAGATGTACACCGTGCCGTCGTGGACGTGGGGGCCGGCCTCCGGGGCCTCGAAGTCCGTCTGGACGCCGGTGTGCTCCCACAGCTTCCGGCCGGTCGCCGCGTCCCAGCCCTGGACGCCGCCGCCGCGCGTGCCGGTGACGACCGTGCCCCGGTCGGCCTTGAGGGAGTACACCCAGGCGTCCGTGGACAGGCGCCACAGGTCCATGCCCTCGCGGGCGTCCAGCGCGAAGAGGGTCGGGCCGTCGGAGGCGTGGATACGGCCGTCCGCGACCGCCATCGACCAGGCGACGTCTCTCGTCTTGAAGCGGCGGCGGCCCGTCATGACGTCCAGGGCGTGCACCTCGAAGGAGGTGACGTAGACCAGGTCGCCGGCGACGGCCGGGGTGCCCCAGACGTCGTTCGACATACGGAAACGCCAGGGGCGCCAGCCCGCCGGGGACTCCGGGGGCAGCGGCTGCGGGGCCGGTACGGCGGGGTCGGCGCCGTTGACGCCGGGGCGCGGGCGGGACCAGGAGGCGACCAGGCCGGCCTCCGGCGGGGGCGCTTTCACGGCGGCGGCACGGGCGTCGGCGACACGCGGGCCGGGGCCGATCGGGACGGGGGCGCCGGCGAGCCGTACGGGGCCGGTGTCGGGCGCCCCCACGGGTACGGAGGACGGCATGGGCGCCGGGCCGGGTACGAGGCTCGGTCCGCCGCCGAATCCCGGGGCGGGGTCGTGGGACGGCGGGGGCGGGATCGAGAGGCGTCCGCCGCTTCTGCCGCCGGACGCCTGCGGCTTCGCCGCCGGGCGCCCGCCGCGGCGCTGCTCGATGAGGCTCACCGCACGTTCGGGCAGCCACGCGGACGCCGTACCGCTGTCGTCGGAGCCGGGGCCGAAGAGGTGGGGGGCGAGCTGGGCCTGGAGGTCGGCGGGGTTGGGGCGGCCGGTCGCCTCCATCTGCATGCAGGACTCGATGAGGGGGCGGAGTTCGTCCGGGAGCCCTTCGAGGTCCGGGCCCTCCCGCAGCAGCATGAAGACCGTCTCGACCGGGTTCGCACCGTGGAAGGGGGCGTGGCCGGTGGCCGCGAAGACCAGCATCGAGCCGAGCGAGAACACGTCGCTCGCGCCGGTCACGCTCCGCGAGTCCTTCGCCTGCTCCGGGGACATGTAGGCGGGGGTTCCGACCGCCACGTTCGTCATCGTCAAACGTGTGTTCGATACACCGGAGGCGATACCGAAGTCGATGACCCGCGGCCCGTCCTCGACCACGAGTACGTTGGACGGCTTGAGGTCCCGGTGGACGAGGCCCGCGCCGTGGATGGACTGCAGCGCCTCCGCGACCCCCGCCGCGAGCCAGCGCACCGCCTGGGCCGGCATCGGCCCGCACTCGTTCACCAGCTCTTCGAGGGAGGGCGCGGGAACATACGCGGTGGCCAGCCACGGCACGGCGGCACGCGGGTCGGCGTCGACGACGGCGGCCGTGTAGAAGCCGGAGACGGCCCGCGCCGCCTCCACCTCACGGGTGAAGCGGACCCGGAACAGCTGGTCCTCGGCGAGTTCCGTCCTGACCGTCTTGATCGCCACCCGCCGGCCCGAGGCCGAGCGCGCGAGATAGACCAGCCCCATGCCGCCGGCACCCAGCCGTCCCAGCACCTCGAACGGCCCGATCCGCCGCGGATCGTGCTGTGTCAGCTGATCCACCACTTGCCTGCCACCTCCCCGTACGAGCCGCGTCACCTACATATGTACGCGACCCCGTGCAGCGTCTCACCACCGCCACCGCCTTGGCGGCACGCATCCCGATTCTTCCTGGCCCGGCCACAGGTTGCGAACTCGGGTCCGGAACGGGGTGTCTCCACACGACCCAGGGCAAAACCCCCTCCCGTGGGCCTCCTCACGCACGCTCACTTCTGGAGCAGCGCGAACGACGCCCCCTGATTGTCCGTGACGACCGCCACATTCCCGTACGAAGTGTCGAAGGGCGTCGCCTGGACGCGACCGCCGAGCCGGTTCACCGTCCCGAGCGCCTCCTCGATGTCCGTGACCGCGAAATGGACCAGGAAATGCGGCGGCATCACGGCCGGGAACACCTCCGACACATCGGCCCGGCCGAAGTCGGGGACCGCGTCCGGACCGAAGAGCGCCTCGTGGAAGAGGGCGCCGTAGAAGGCGTTGGCGACGGCCGTGTCCCGGGCGTACAGCTCGGCCCAGGCGAAGGTGCCGGGCTCGTGACGGCGGCCGAACCCGGAGTGCGTACCCGCCTGCCAGAGGCCGAAGACGGCCCCCTCGGGGTCGGTGGCCAGCGCCGCGGTGCCCAGGCCGCCCAGGGGAACCGGGGCGGTGATCACCTGGCCGCCGGCCGCGCGGATGCGGGCGACCAGGGCGTATGCGTCCGGGGTGGCGAAGTACACCGTCCAGACGGTGGGCATCCGGCCGTCCGTCTTGTGGGCCAGGGAGGCGACGGGTTCGCCGTCGCACAGGGCCCGCACGGAGCCCTCGCCCTTCAGGAAGTCGTCGAAGGACCACCCGAAAAGCTCACCGTAGAAGCGCTTGCCCGCCTCGACGTCGGGCAGCTGAGCGTCCACCCAGCAGGGGACGCCCTCTGTGCGGGCGGATGCCCTGTTTTCGGCCATACCGTCAAGTTAACGGTCCTTCACGCATCCCGCAGAGCAGCCGTAGACCATGCGCGAGGCCGGCCACCGGGCAGGCGCCGGACCGGCCACAGCCGCCTCCCACCACCCACGCACCCCATTTGCAGTCGGCCGAATCGCGCTCCGATCACCCCTCGGTAAGCTGACGGCATGACAGGACAAGTGCGTACCGTCGACGGCCGTGTGGCCGGTCGGCGTGGGCAGGCGACCCGGCAGAAGCTGCTCGACTGCCTCAGCGAGATGCTCAGCTCCTCCCCTTACCGGGACGTCAAAGTCATCGATGTCGCCCGGAAGGCGGGGACTTCGCCCGCCACCTTCTACCAGTACTTCCCGGACGTCGAAGGCGCCGTCCTGGAAATCGCCGAGCAAATGGCCGCCGAGGGCGCCGGTTTGACTCAGCTGCTCACGGGTCGCTCCTGGGTCGGCAAGGCCGGCTGGCAGACCGCCCAGGAACTCGTGGACGGTTTCCTGGAGTTCTGGCGCCGCAACGACGCGATCCTCAGGGTCGTCGATCTGGGCGCCGCCGAGGGCGACAAGCGGTTCTACAAGATCCGTATGAAGATCCTCAACTCCGTGAACAACTCCCTTACGGACACGGTCACCGAGCTCCAGGCCAAGGGCAGGGTCGACAAGGACGTCAACCCCGCCGCGATGGCCGGCTCCCTCGTCGCGATGCTCGCGGCGGTGGCCTCACACCAGAAGGGCTTCCAGAGCTGGGGTGTGAAACAGGCTGAACTGAAGCCCAACCTGGCCCTGTTGGTCCACCTGGGCGTGACCGGCAAGAAGCCGACGAAATAACCCACGCCCCCTTACTCCAGGTCCCGCAAGCCTCTCCAGGCCCAAGTCCTGTCACGCAGGCGGTGGTTCACCCAGGTGGACCACCGCCTGCCGCATGTCTGCATTGCACATCTCCGGCTTCAGCGGCGTGCGTTCACCGCCGTACGATCCGGAACACCCGTATCTGCCGGTCGATCCGCGCCTGATAGGTCGCGTACGGCGGCCAGAACGCGAGCAGTGCCTTCCAGGCGGCCGTCCGCTCCTCGCCCGTCAGCAGGTGGGCCGTGACCGGGATGTCCTCCCCCTTCCAGCTGATCTCGGCGTCCGGGTGGGCGAGGAGGTTGGCGGTCCAGGCGGGGTGACCGGTCCGCCCGAAGTTGGACCCGACGAGCAGCCAGCTCCCCTCCGGTTGCGGCATGCAGGCGAGCGGGGTACGCCGTGCCTGCCCGCTCTTCGCCCCGCGTGCGGTGAGCACGACCCCGGGCAGCAACTGGGCGCTGAGCAGCACCTTTCCCCGGGTCAGCCGGTGGACGGCACGGTCGAGCGCGGGGACGACGTGCGGGGCGATCCGCGCGAACGCCGGGGCCGAGGACACCTTCTGGACCATTTTCACGACTCTGGCCGCTGTCACGGGCATCAGACCGCCACCTCTCCGGTGCCGAAGAGCCGCGCGGCGTCGGCCGCGTACGCCCGGAGCCGGTGCACCGGCCCGAACAGCAGCTCGTCACCGGCGGCGCGCTTGAAGTACAACTGGGCCTCGTGCTCCCAGGTGAAGCCGATACCGCCGTGCAGCTGGATGCCTTCGGAGGCCGCGGTACGAAGGGATTCGAGGCCTTGGGCGAGGGCGAGCCCTCCGACTCGCTCCTCCTCGTGGGCGGTTGCCCAGGCCGCGTAGTAGGCGGCCGAGCCCGCCGCCTGGACCTGGACGTACACATCGGCGAGCCGGTGCTTGACAGCCTGGAAGGACCCGATCGCCCGGCCGAACTGCTCGCGCCTCAGGGCGTGTTCGACGGTCAGCTCCAGGATCCGGTCGGCGGCGCCGACGGCCTCGGCGGCGAGCACGGCGCCGACCACATCCCCGACCCGGGCGAGCGGTCCGAGGACGTCGGCCTCCTCGTCCCCGAGCAACTCGGCGGGTACGTCCCGTAGTTCGACGCGCCCCTGCGGCCGGGTGGCGTCCAGGGAGGTCTGCCGGACGCGGACGAGGCCGGGGGCGTCGCCGGCGACGAGGAAGAGCAGGGTGCGGGAACGGGCGTACCCGCCGGCGTGGGCGGCCACCAGGAGGAGTTGGGCGCTGTGTCCGTCGAGGACCTGCCCGACCTGCCCGTACAGCCGCCACCCGGGATCCCGTCGGGTCGCCTGCACGCCGCCCGCCCGGCCTCCCCCGGCCCAGTCGCGGCGGGGTTCGCCGGTGAGCGAGAGGACGGTGGCGAGGGCGGTGCCGGGGACGGCGAGGGCGGCGGTCAGGGCGCCGGAGGCGATGCGTGGGAGGAGGTCGGCGCGCTGGGCGTCGGTGCCGAGCGCGGTGACGAGGGGGGCGGCGAGTACGGCGGTCGCGAGGAGGGGGGAGGGCGCCAGGGCGCGGCCCAACTCCTCGGCAGCTAGGGCCAGTTCGGCGGCCGTACTCCCGTCGACGCCGCCGTGGGTCTCGGGGAGGGCGAGGCCGGGCAGGCCGAGGTCGCGGGCGAGCGCGACCCAGAGGGCGGGGTCGTAGCCGGCCGGGGTGTCTACGGCGGCCCGTACGTCACCGGGTGAGCAGCGTTTGCGGAGCAGCTCGCGGAGGGTGCGGCGGATGTGGTCCTGCTCGGGGGTGAAACGGGCGTCCATGACGTGATCCCCCCTCGTTGTCGAAGATCTGACGGTCCGTCATATTAGGCCTCCCGCCCCCTGACGCACAGAGTCCGAGCTGATGTACCGTCAGTTTTATGGTGAGTGGTGGTCGCAAGGTCGCGATCGTCGGAGTGGCCCTGTCGGACTGCGGCCGGGTCGACGACATGACCCCGTACGCACTGCACGCGCAGGCCGCCCGGCGGGCCCTGGCGGACGCGGGGCTCGGCCGGGAGGTGGTGGACGGTTTCGCGTCCGCCGGTCTCGGCACGCTGGCCCCCGCCGAAGTGGCCGAATACCTCGGCCTGCGCCCCACCTGGGTCGACTCCACCTCGGTCGGCGGCGCGACCTGGGAGGTCATGGCGGCCCACGCGGCGGACGCGATCGCCGCCGGCCACGCGAACGCCGTACTCCTCGTCTACGGCTCCACGGCCCGCGCCGACGTGAAGGCGGGCCGCCGGACGGGGAACCTCTCCTTCGGCGCGCGCGGCCCGATGCAGTTCGAGGTCCCCTACGGCCACACCCTCATCGCCAAGTACGCGATGGCGGCCCGCCGCCACATGCACCAGTACGGCACGACCATCGAGCAGTTGGCGTCGGTGGCGGTCCAGACGAGGGCGAACGCGGCCCTGAACCCGGAGGCGATGTTCCGCACCCCGATCACCGTCGACGAGGTGCTGTCGGGCCCGATGATCGCCGACCCCTTCACCAAGCTCCACTGCTGCCTGCGCTCCGACGGCGGCGCGGCGGTACTGCTGGCGGCCGAGGAGTACGTACAGGACTGCCGGACCCGGCCCGTATGGATCCTCGGCACCGGCGAACACGTCTCGCACGTGAGCATGTCGGAGTGGGAGGACTTCACGGTGTCCCCCGCCGCGGTGAGCGGGCGGATCGCCTTCGAACGGGCGGGAGTTCGGCCGGAGGAGATCGACTTCGCGGAGATCTACGACGCGTTCACCTATATGACGCTGGTGACGCTGGAGGATCTGGGGTTCTGCGGGAAGGGGGAGGGCGGGGAGTTCGTGGAAGTCGCGAAGGGGCGTTTGAAGGTGGCGGGCGGTGAGCTGCCGGTCAACACCGACGGGGGCGGCCTGTCGGCCCAACACCCGGGGATGCGAGGGCTGTTCCTGCTGGTGGAGGCGGTACGGCAGTTGCGCGGGGACGGGGATGCGCGGCAGGTCCGTACGGCTGCGGGAGGGCTGCCGGAGCTTGCGGTGGCCTCGGGGACGGGGGGCTGGTTCTGCTCGTCCGGGACGGTGGTGCTGGGGCGGGGGTGAGCGGGCGGCCCCCGTGGTTCACGTCACGGGCGCAGCTCGGGGATCCCGTCCCCCGGCAGCACGTCGGCGATACGCCACAGTCCGATCCAGCTCTTGGGGGCGACCGACTCGTCGAGCAGCACGGCGTTGACCTCGGCGTCGGGATCGTCGCAGGCGTCGGCGACGACGGTGACCTTGTACCCGATGTCGACCGCCCACCGCGTCGTGGACAGCACGGTCCCGGAGGTGGCGACGCCCGCGACGACGATCCGGCCGACGCCGGCGGTCTCCAGCAGCTCACGGAGATCGGTGGTGGCGAAGGCACTGAAGGACGTCTTGGTGAGCACCGGTTCACCTTCGAGGGGCACCAGGAGGGGGTGGATCTGCTCCTGCATGCCCTGCGGGACGACATGGAAGACGGGCAGTCCGGCCGTACGGGCGGCGCCGAGGGCCTGTGCGGCGCGCTCGGCGACGGAGGGGTCGTGGCTGAAGTTGTCGACGATGTACGTCACGAGGTCGAGGGCGAGAAACGCGGTGCGGGTACGGGTGGGGGCGGGAGTGGGCGTGGCCACGGCGGTTCTCCTCGGCACAGGAAAGGAAACGGGAGACGGGGCAAGGCGGGGCGCTAAAATCGGAGAGCGCGCCCCGGTTACTTACCTCACCGTACCGGAGACTGCGCCCCGTTTAAATGCCCGACGACGTGCCCGACGACGAGGAAGGCCCCGGAGATGGCGACAGAGAACCGGCCCCTGCGCGCCGACGCCCGCCGCAACCGGGACCGGCTGCTGGCGGTGGCCAGGGAAGCGTTCGCCGCCGAGGGACTCTCGGTCTCACTGGACGAGATCGCGCGCCGGGCAGGTGTGGGCCCGGGGACGCTGTACCGCCACTTCCCCACGAAGGAGGGCCTGTTCGAGGCCGTCGTCCACGAACGCCTCGACCCGCTCCTCACCGAGGCCCAGGCCCTGCACGACGCGGAAGACCCCGGCGCGGCCCTGTTCACGATCCTCGACCGACTGGTGACGGACGCGGTGACCAAGGCGGACCTGATCGACGCCATCGCCCACGCCGGCGCCGAGATCCAGGCAACGGTCGACGCGACCTCCGCCGACCTCCACCGCACCCTCGGCCACCTGCTCACCCGCGCCCAGTCCGCCGGCACGATCCGCCCCGACATCACCATCGCCGACCTGATGGCCCTCCTGTCGGGCATCCTCCTGTCCCTGCGCCACCGGGCGAACGCGGGCGCGAATCCCCGACTGGCCCTGGCTGTGCTGTGCGACGGGCTGCGGGCGGGGCGCTGACTTCGTACGGCGCCCAGGACCCGCCCGCCTCGCCCCGTCCGCGAGGTCCGCAAAGTCCGCTGCTAAGCGCAGGCCCCGCACAGGCCCCGGTACGTCACCTCGACGTTGGAGACCGTGAAGCCGAAGCGTTCGTCGGCGGGGAGGTCGGCCAGGGGGTCGCCGGTGGGGTGGACGTCCCTGATCGTGCCGCAATTGGAGCAGATCAGGTGGTGGTGGGGGTGGTGCGCGTTGGGGTCGTAGCGCTTGGCCCGCCCGTCCGTGGCGACCTCTATGACCTCCCCGAGGGAGACCAGCTCGCCCAGGGTGTTGTAGACGGTCGCCCGGGAGATCTCGGGCAGCCGCTGGGCCGCCCGGGCGTGCACTTCGTCGGCCGTGTAATGGACGTGCTCGCCGTCGAGGACCTCCGCAACGACACGCCGCTGGGAAGTCATCCGCCAGCCGCGTCCACGCAGTCGCTCCAGCAGGTCGCTCATATGTTCACCTATTCAGATTCGGTGGGATACGCGGATTTTACCAGTGGACGTCTGGGTTCCGATAGGATATGGATTTGTCACGCTTCTTGACTTGGACCTTGTCCATTGTAGGATCGGTTACGGCGATGGCCAAGGGACAGGAAGAGACTCCAGTACGGCAGGAGACAGAAGCGACGTGACGGCGTGTGTGGCATCCTCCACGCGCTCCCCGCGGCGGGGCTCCCCCGCCGCGTCGAACCGTGGACGAGGCTCCCTGCCCGACCGTCTCCTCACCCCCCAGTTCCTGAGCACGCAGTTCCTGAGCACCGAGATCTGCCCCGTCCGGAAGGATTCCCATGTCTGAGAACCATGATGCGATCGTCACCGACGCGAAAACCGAGGGCACGGGTGGTGGCTGCCCGGTCGCGCACACGCGCGCCCCGCACCCGACTCAGGGCGGCGGCAACCGCCAGTGGTGGCCCGAGCAGCTGAACCTGAAGATCCTGGCGAAGAACCCCGCCGTGTCGAACCCGCTCGGCGAGGAGTTCGACTACGCCGCCGCGTTCCAGACCCTCGACCTTCCTGTCGTCAAGCAGGACATCGCCGCGGTGCTGACGGACTCCAAGGACTGGTGGCCGGCCGACTTCGGGCACTACGGCCCGTTCATGATCCGTATGGCCTGGCACAGCGCCGGCACCTACCGCATCAGCGACGGCCGCGGTGGCGGCGGCGCCGGTCAGCAGCGCTTCGCCCCCCTGAACAGCTGGCCGGACAACGGCAACCTCGACAAGGCCCGCCGTCTGCTGTGGCCGGTCAAGAAGAAGTACGGCCAGAGCCTCTCCTGGGCCGACCTCATGATCCTCGCCGGCAACGTGGCCCTGGAGTCGATGGGCTTCGAGACCTTCGGCTTCGGCGGCGGACGCGCGGACGTGTGGGAGCCCGACGAGGACGTGTACTGGGGTCCCGAGAAGGTCTGGCTCGACGACGAGCGCTACACCGGCGACCGTGAGCTGGAGGAGCCCCTCGGCGCCGTCCAGATGGGTCTCATCTACGTCAACCCGGAGGGCCCCAACGGCAACCCGGACCCGCTCGCCGCGGCCCGCGACATCCGCGAGACGTTCCGCCGTATGGCGATGAACGACGAGGAGACCGTCGCCCTCATCGCCGGTGGCCACACCTTCGGCAAGACCCACGGCGCCGGCCCGGCCGACGCTGTCGGCGCCGACCCCGAGGCCGCCCCGATCGAGCAGCAGGGCTTCGGCTGGAAGAGCACGCACGGCACCGGCAAGGGCGGCGACGCGATCACCAGTGGCCTCGAGGTCACCTGGACGAGCACGCCGGCCCAGTGGAGCCACGGCTTCTTCAAGAACCTCTTCGAGTACGACTACGAGCTGACCACCAGCCCTGCCGGCGCCAACCAGTGGGTCGCCAAGGACGGCGCGGGTGCGGGCACCATCCCGGACGCCCACGACGCGTCGAAGTCCAAGCCCCCGATGATGCTGACGACCGACCTCTCGCTCCGGTTCGACCCGGCGTACGCGGAGATCTCCCGTCGCTTCTACGAGCACCCCGACCAGTTCGCGGACGCCTTCGCCCGCGCCTGGTTCAAGCTGACCCACCGTGACCTGGGCCCGGTCGTCCGCTACCTCGGCCCCGAGGTCCCGTCCGAGACGCTGCTGTGGCAGGACCCACTGCCCGCGGTGACGCACGAGCTCGTCGACGCCGCCGACGTCTCCGCCCTCAAGGCGCAGATTCTCGCCTCCGGCCTCACGGTGTCCCAGCTGGTCTCCACCACCTGGGCCGCCACGTCCTCCTTCCGCGGCAGCGACAAGCGCGGCGGCGCCAACGGTGCCCGCATCCGCCTGCAGCCGCAGGCCGCCTGGGAGGTCAACAGCCCGGACGAGCTCGCCACGGTGCTGCGCACCCTTGAGGGCGTCCAGTCGTCCTTCAACGCCGCGCAGTCCGGCGGCAAGCAGGTCTCGATCGCCGACGTGATCGTCCTCGCGGGCGCCGCGGGCGTCGAGAAGGCGGCCAAGGACGCCGGCTTCGACATCGAGGTCCCCTTCACCGCGGGCCGCGTGGACGCGACGCAGGACCAGACGGACGTCGAGTCCTTCGCCGCCCTGGAGCCGACCGCCGACGGGTTCCGCAACTACCTCGGCAAGGGCAACCGCCTCCCCGCCGAGTTCCTGCTGCTCGACAAGGCGAACCTGCTCAACCTGAGCGCCCCCGAGCTGACCGTCCTCGTCGGCGGCCTGCGCGTCCTCGGCGCGAACCACCAGGGCACCTCGCACGGCGTCTTCACCGACACCCCGGGCACGCTGACGAACGACTTCTTCGTCAACCTGCTCGAACTGGGTACGGAGTGGACGGCCACGTCCGAGGACCAGAACACCTTCGAGGGCCGCGACGCCTCGGGCCAGGTCAAGTGGACCGGTACCCGTGCCGACCTGGTCTTCGGCTCGAACTCCGAGCTGCGCGCGGTCGCCGAGGTCTACGCGAGCGACGACGCCAAGGAGAAGTTCGTCAAGGACTTCGTCGCGGCGTGGGCCAAGGTGTCGAACGCGGACCGGTTCGACCTCGTCTGATCCGCTGGTTCGTTGATCCGCTGGTTCGTTGAACGATGACGTCCAGGTCGGCCCGTACGGGCCGACCTGGACGTTTTTCGTCACCTTTACCAGCCGCGCCCTCGCGTGTTCTCCGTGACCTCCCGCGAACCCGATGCATACGATGCCAATTCTGCCCGGAATTGACATGTGCACGATGTGTGCAGAAATGGGGGGCTCGGTGAACCTGGAATACCGATTGCTAGGCCCGGTCGAGGCCCGCGACGACGGCCACCGCCTCCCGCTCGGCGGCCCCAAGCCACGCGCCCTGCTCGCCACGCTGCTGCTGCGCCCCGGGCGGGTCGTCTCCACCCGCGCACTGATCGACACCGTCTGGGGCGACGACCCACCGGACACGGCACGGGCACTGATCCAGACGTACATCTCCGGCCTGCGCCGCGCGCTGCCCCCAGGCCCCGGCTCGGGCGCCGATCCGATCGAGACCCGCCCGCCCGGATATCTGCTCCACACAGCCGGCGCCCGGACCGACCTCGCGGACTTCGAGCGGCTCACCGCGCTCGGACGGGACCACACGGCCTCCGGCGACCACCACGCCGCCTCCCAACTCCTTCGGGATGCACTGGAGTTGTGGCGCGGCCCGGCTCTCGGCGGGGTCGGCGAGGCGCTGCGTACGGAGGCCGGACGGCTGGAGGAGGCACGCCAGGCCGCCCTGGAGGACCGGATCTCCGCCGACCTCGCCGTGCCGGGCCACGAGCAGAACCTGGCCGCCGAACTGACCGCCCTGGTCGGCACCCACCCCACCCGCGAACGGTTGCGCGGCCAACTCATGCTCGCCCTCTACCGGTTGGACCGCCAGGCCGATGCGCTCGCGCTGTACGCAGAGGGCCGTGCCGTACTCGCCGACGAACTCGGCATCGATCCGGGCCCGAAGCTGCGGCAGTTGTACGAGGCGATCCTGCGGTCGGACGAGAAGCTGATGCCGGTCGTCGCCATGGTCGGGGGGACCGTCGGCCGGGGCGCCTCGGAGCAGCCGACGGAAACGAAGGTAGCGAAGGAAGCGAAGGAAGCAGCGGAACCGGCGGAACCGGCGGAAGTGGACGGCCGCAACAGCACCCCGCCTGACGCGGTACCGCCGCCCCGCGCCTCCCTCCTCCCGCCCGCCATAGGTGACTTCACGGGCCGGACTCGTCAACTCGCCGACGTGGAAGCCCTGTTGTCCGGCCACCCCCGCGAGGCGATGCCGGTCGCGGTCGTGTCCGGCCCCGGCGGGATCGGGAAGTCCGCGTTCGCCGTGCAGGTCGCACACCGGCTCGCCGCCGCCTATCCCGACGGCCAGCTCTACGCCGAGCTGCACGGCTTCAGCGATCCGGTGCCGCCCGCCGAGGTGCTGGGCCGGCTGCTGCGCGCGCTGGGCGCCGATCCGCCCGAGGGCCTCGCCGAACGCGGCGACCTGTTCCGCAGCCTGGTCGCCCGGCGCCGCATCCTGCTCGTCCTCGACGACGCGGGCAGCGAGGCGCAGGTACGGCCACTGCTGCCGGGCGGCGCGAGCTGCGGCGTGCTGATCACGTCCCGGGCCCGGCTGGCGGGCCTCGGCGGTGGAGGCCTCACCCAACTCCATGTTCTCGACGAGGAGTTGGGCATCGAACTGCTCGCCCGGATCGCCGGCGACGCGCACATCCGCAAGGAACCCGACGCGGCGCGGCGCATCGTCGCCCTGTGCGGCGGGCTGCCCCTGGCCCTGCGCATCGCCGGGGCCCGCCTCGCGACCCGCAGCCACTGGACGCCCGGCGTCCTCGCCGAGCGCCTCGCCGACGAACGCCGCCGCCTCGACGAACTCGCCGTCGGCGACCTGGAGGTACGCAGCGGACTCGGCCTGAGCTACGACGCCCTCGGCGCCCCCGCCCGTACCGCTCTGCGCCGGCTCGGCCTGCTCGGCGCGTCCGACGTGGCCCCCTGGGTACCGGCCGCGCTGCTCGACGTACCGGAGGCGGAGGGCGGCGAGGACATCGTGGAGCAGCTCATCGACGCCCAGTTGCTGCACTTCGCGGGGACCGACCCGGCGGGGCAGCCGCGCTTCGGGCTGCACGACCTCGTACGGGTGTACGCGGCCGAGCGCGCCGAGGCCGAGGACTCGCACGCCGAGCGGGCCGCCGCCCTCGGCCGGGCGCTCGGCGGCTGGCTGTGGCTCACCGGCCGGGCGACCGCCGCGGCACCCTCCGGCGAGGTGGTGCTCCAGGACCCGTGCACGCTGTGGCCGGTCGGCGAGCGGGCCGCCGGACCGGCACTGGCCGACCCGGCCCGGTGGTTCGAGGCGGAGTCCGGTGCGATCGCCGTCGCCGTCGAACGAGCCGCCGCCATGGACCTGCACGCCCTCGCCTGCGAGGCCGCCGCCACCCTGTGCTCGTCCGCGTACCTCGTCAGCAACCGTTTCGACGCGTGGTCGCGTACGCACGAGGCGGCGCTGGCCGCCGTACGCCGGGCCGAGGACCATGCCGGGGAGGCCCGGCTGCTCGTCGGTCTCGGCCATCTCCGGTACGAGCAGGACGACTTCACCACATCCGTGAGCAACTTCCGGCAGGCCGCCGTACTCTGCGCGGGGCTCGGCGACGTACGGGGACACGCAACGGCTCTCGCGGGCCTGGGCGGCGCCTACCGTGAGCAGGGCCGGCTGCGGGACTCGGTGCGGGAACTCACCGGCGCCATCGAGAACTTCAGGCAGCTCGACGACCCGGCGGGGCTCGGCGTCGCCTGCCGGCACGCCGCGCTGTCCCACCTCGAACTCGGCGAGTTCGACACCGTCGCCGCACTCCTCGACGAGGCCTTGACCTCCTACCGCCGCCTCGGCAGCCGGCGCGGTGAGGCGCTCGCCCTGCGGACATACGGGATGCTGCACCGGGCGCGCGGCGACTACGAGGCGGCCGACGAGCTGCTCTGCCGATCCCTGACGATGCTGCGGGAGTTCGGCGACGACCTGATGAGCGCGTACGCCGCACAGGCCCGGGCGAAGGCACGCCTGCGGCTGGGCCGGACCCGGGAAGCGGCGGCGGACCTCGCCGGCCTGCTCGACGTGTGCCGGCGGTACGGCGACCGGTACGGCGAGGCACTGGTACACCGCACCCTCGGCGAATGCGCCCTCGCCGCACACGAGTTGACCGACGCGGAGACCCACCTCTCGGCGTCCGTCGCCCTGTGGGGCGCCCTGGACCTGCCCCTTCCCCGGGCCCGCGCCCTGCGCTCCCTCGCGGCCCTGCGGGACGCCCTCGGCGACGAGCGGGAGGCGGCTGCCCTGCGGGCGGAGGCGGTCGGGGTGTTCGTCGCGCACGAGGCGCGGGAGGCGCGGGAATCGCGTGAACCGGTCGGCTCCTGAAGGGACTTGAAGGTGCCTGAAGAGGCTTGAAGGGGACTTACAGGGAAGTTGAAGCGGCCCCCGCGAAGCTTCGTGGTGTCGGAGGGGAACGGGAGAACAGCCCGAACTCCCCCGGCACCAACGGGGAATCAACGGGGAAGGGACCTCCAATGCCCAGCACAACCAGCACAGCCGGCACGACCAAGACGCCCGCCCGGCGCACCGCCGCCACCGTCCTGCTGATCTCGGCCCTCGCGGGCGGGACGCTGACAGCGCAGGCGGAGGCGCTGACTCCGCCGGCCGCACCCTCGGCCGCACCGTCGGCCGCAGCGGGGCTGACACAGCTCCAGACGGCCATCTCGAAGACGGCGAAGAAGCAGGTGACGATGTCACCGCGCAACCGCGAGAAGGCCGACAACTGCAACTACTACAGCGCCGTCGCCACCGACCCGAAGAGCGGCGAGATCCGCAACTGCAAGAAGGTCGGCGGGTTGCAGTGGCGCACCAACAACTGGTGCGCCGACTTCGTCCGCTACGTCTGGAAGAACTCCGGCGCCAAGACGAAGAACACCGACGCGTGGGCCGGCTCGTTCTACCGGGCCCGCAACTCCATCGGCACCTGGCACGCACGCGGTTCCTACGTCCCGAAGGTCGGCGACGCGGTCCTCTACGACTGGAACGGCACCTCGCCGAGCCTCGGGAACAACGGCTGGGACGTCGACCACATCGGCATCGTCGTCGGCTACGACAAGAACACCAAGAAGCTGACGACCATTGAGGGCAACACCACCAAGGACGGTTCCAGCGGCTCGGAAGGCGTCTACATCAAGAAGAAGCGGACCAACACCGCGTCCGGTCGCGTCGTCGGCTACGTGTCGCCCAAGAAGCGGTAACGAGCCGCGGGACAGCCCAACCGACGGGGGATCTCCGGGGACGGTCACCAGACCGTCCCCGGAGCCCGCTCGCCCGGCCCTCCCCTCTCATCCCACTCCCACTCCCACTCCCACTCCCGCTCCCACAGGACGGACATGCCCGAGATCATCCTCATGAACGACTCCCGTGTGGCCGACATCCCGGTCCGGGAATGCGGTGAACCGCTGGTGGATCTCAGGGAGTTGCCCTACCTGCGCGTCGACACCCGACTCGCCGACCCGGTCGGCGCCTACGCCCTGCTCCGCGAGGGCGCCGCCGCGCGTCTGACCCGGGCCGCCCAACTGCTGCCCGAGGGCCTGCGCCTGCTGGCCACCGAGGGCTACCGTCCGCTCGGCCTCCAGCAGCGGTACTTCGCCAGGTACGAGGCCGAGTTGCGCGCGGCGCACCCCGACTGGCCGGAGCCGTATGTGCGTACCCAGGCGAGCCGTTCGCTCTCCCCGCCGGAGATCGGCCCGCATGTCGCGGGTGCCGCCGTCGACCTGACCCTGTGCACCGACTCCGGTACGGAACTCGACCTGGGCACCCCGGTGAACGCGAGCCCGGAGGAGAGCGACGGCGCCTGCTACACGGCCGCCCCCGGCATCTCCCCCACCGCCCGCGCCAACCGCCGCACCCTGTCGGCCGCGCTCACCACGGCAGGCTTCGCCAACTACCCCACGGAGTGGTGGCACTGGTCGTACGGCGACCGCTACTGGGCCCTGACGACCGGCGCCCCGACGGCTCTGTACGGCCCGGCGGACGCGTACGCCAACTGATACGTACGCCGGGCCGTGCAGCACCGGGGCGGGACACCCGTACCGGCGATACTCGTCCCATGGAACTGGAACCGGAACCGGATCTTCACGAGCTGCTCAGGACCCTGCGGGTGTGGGCCCCCGAGGTCACCGCGCTGCCCGCCTTCGAGCCGGACGCGGCGCCCGCCGGACCGCTCGCCCTGTTCACCACCTGGTTCGCTCAGGCGGTGGCCGCCGGTCAGCCCGAGCCGCACACCATGTCCCTGGCCACGTCGGACGCCGAGGGGCGGCCTGACGTACGCACCGTGATGCTGCACGGCGCCGACGCCGACGGCTGGTCCTTCGCCTCGCACTCCGGGAGCCGCAAGGGCCGGCACCTGGCGGCGCGGCCGTATGCGGCACTCCATTTCTACTGGCCGGCGCTGGGCCGGCAGATCCGGCTGCGCGGGCCCGTCGAGTCCGCCCCCTCCCCCGAGGCACAGGCGGACCTGCACGCCCGCTCGACGGGAGCCCTGGCCGCCGCGCTGACCGGCCGCCAGAGTGAAGTACTGGGCTCCCTGGGCGAGTTGGCCGACGCCTCGCAGGCCGCCTGGGAACGGGCGCAGCGCGAGCCGGACGCCCCCGCCCCGACCTGGACGCTCTATCGCCTGCGCCCGGCAGAGGTCGAGTTCTTCCAGGGAGACGCCCAGCGCCGCCACGTACGGCTCAACTACCGCCGTACGGACGCGGGTTCGGGCTGGCTCAAGGAGTTGCTGTGGCCGTAAGGCCGGTTGCGGGTGCCTCGAAGCGGTACACCGTGAAATCCCGTACCGGCCGATAACCGAGGCGCTGGTACAGGGCGTTGCTGGTCGGGTTCGCGAGGTCGGTGAAGAGGAGTACCTCCGCCGCGCCCGCCGCCGACGCGGCCCGGCTCACCGCGGCGGTCACGGCTCCGGCGTATCCGCGACCGCGCAGACGGGCCGGGGTGTAGACGTCCGCGAGCCGGACCGTGCCGGCCAGTACCGGGGTGGCCGCGGCCATGGAAGCGGGGCCGTCGGGGCCCTCCCAGAGGGTGATGCCGCCGAACGCGATGCGGTCGTCGGCCCAGCCGAGGCCGCCGTCCGGGGCCGGCGGTGCGCCGACCTCCTCGCTGAACTCCCCGTACCAGCACGCCACTTGCTCCCGGTCGGCGGCGACCGCGACCCTGGCCCGGCCGGGCGGGGCGGGTTCGGGCGGGGTGAGGGTGCCGAGACGGTACAGACGCTGACGGCTGTACGGAGTGGTGGTCACCCCCGTACGGCGCTGCCAGGCCCCGGCGAAGGCGGCGGCCGTGTCGTGGACCCCGGAGACGCCGGGCAGCGGTTCGTCGAGGGCGGCGAGGAAGTCGGCCAGGGCCTCGGCCTCCGCGCCGGTCAGCGGGGTGAGTTGCAGCCGGTGGGGCGGCGTACGGAAGAAGGCGGCCGTCACCGCGCCCGCGCGCTCCAGCACACCGAAGACGGGCTCCCGGGGCCCGTACACATACGGCCCGCGCTTGCGCAGCTCGTCGGTCACTCTCAACGCGACGGTGTGCAGGACGGGTTGGGACAGCAGGAAGTCGCCGGCACGGCGCAGGAACTCGTCGAGCCCGCCCACCAGTTGCCACGCACCGGGATTCCCCTCATCGGAACGCATGGACTCATGCTCCCCCGTCCACCTCGGCCGCCGCCTCCGGGTCCCCCGCGATCCGGCCGTGCAGATGCACGTCCCGGAACACGTCGTGCCGCCCCGCCTCGAACATCGCGCCGCGCAGGGTCCCCTCGTACCGGAATCCGCAGTGTTCGGCGACGCGGCAGGAGGCGTCGTGGCCGAGGGCGTGGCCGAGTTCCAGGCGGTGCAGGCCGAGGCCGTCGAAGGCCCAGCGCGCGCCGAGGGCGAGGGCACGGGTGGCGACGCGTCTGCCGCGGGCCTCGGGGAGGACCCAGTAGCCGATGTGGGCGTTGCGCATGAAGGGGTCGATGTCGTTGACGCCGAGGTGGCCGAGTATCGCGCCGGTGGCGACGTCCGTGACGCAGAAGGAGACCCGGGTGCCGTCCTCGGCGGTCCCCGAGCGGGTGCCGAGCGAGTCCCGGGCGCTGTCGAGGTCGGTGACCGGCTTCATCGGGGTGTTCCAGCGCCGGAAGTCCGGATCGGTCAGCCCGCGCAGCCACGCGTCGACGTCGGCGTCGGAGTGCGCGCGCCATTGCCGCAACCGGAGTCCGTCACCGAACAGCTCGGGAAACTCGGGGAGAGGGTGAGCGAAGGACCGCTCATGGATGTGGGCCATCAGCCCATTGAAGCCCGTACGGGAGTACGACTCCCACCCCGGGGACGGAACACGGGCACACCCTCCCGGAAGGCGACCTCCAGCCCCATCCCGGCCCACAGCCGGTCGCCCGCAGCCTCCACCACCTCCGTCATCATCCGCGGCCCCTCGTCGAGGTCGACGACCGCGGCGACGTAGGGCGTGCGCTCCCCGAAGGGCGGCAGGTCGTTGCGGTGGACGACGGACCAGGTGTAGAGCGTGGCCAGCCCGCTCGCGGCCTCCCACTCCACGTCCTCGCTCCAGCAGTACGGGCAGAACTCCCGGGGATAGTGATGAGCCCGTCCACACCCCCCACAGCGCCGCACGAGCAACCGCCCCTCGGCCGCCGCATCCCAGTAGACCCGCGTGAAGGCATCGATCTCGGGCACGTCGAACCGCCCTGCGCCCCCACCTGTGCCGGTGCCCGTTTCTGTGCTCATGTGCGCGGACTCCCTTGCGGCTGCTATGAACTGACGGTACGTCAGTTCAGCGCACGGGCGGCGCACACGCAAGGTGCGCACGCTTGCCGGAATCTCACTCGAAGGCTCCGGCCGGCATGGACCGTCCGTACAACTCGTCGAGACCCACCAGCAGTACGCCTCCGATGCGCGCGGCCTCGGCGCGTAGGGCGTCGCTGAAGCCCGCGCCACTGAAGCAGGCCAGTACGCAGCGCGTGGTGTCCGTTCCCCGGCCGGCGAGGAGTTCTCTGGCCCGGCCGAGCCGCTCCAGGTGACCGACTCCCATGACGGTCCCCCACTTCGCCTCACCGAGCAGGGCGGCCGAGGGCGGATTCCCGCCGGACCCCGGTTCGAGCACGGCCACGTCGATCTGGATCTGGCGGCGCTCCTTCGGGTCGGTCACCACACCGCCGCCGACCTCACCCAGAGACGTGCCGAGCAGGGAGCGGCCGGGCCCGAGCACGTACTCACGGCACACCGCCTCGAAGTGCGGCCCGGCAACCTGGGCCGCGAAGCGCTCAGCAGACCGGGACCAGACCTCCTCGGCCTGGCCGCTCTCCAGCCGTGCCCACGCGGGGCGCATGACGGCCTCGTAGAAGTTGATCAGGGGTTCCGTGATCCGGTACTGGGACTTCCCGGCCCGGAAGACATCCAGTTCGCGGGTCAGGAGGTGGCTGTCCTCCAGGACATTGAGGGGATGCGAGATGTCGACCGACTTCCGGCCGATGTAGCCGGCGATACCGCCTCGCGTCGTGTTGCCCTGCGCCACGGCGGCGAGAACCGAGTGGTAGAGCGCAATATCCCGTATGTCGGCCTCTTCGGCGAGCAAGTATCTCGCCTCCCGGAAGAGGGGACTCAGCGGCGAGAGGACCGAGCGGCAGATCCAGTCGTCGAAGTCACCGAGACTCGCCGGAACATCGTTCGCGAGGAACTGGCGGCGGTACGCGGGCGTGCCACCCACGACGGCGTGCAGCCGCGCGGCGAGCGCGGGATCGTCGGCGACCTCCCAGAAGTCCGCCGCCGCCCGGTACCCGAAGGGCCGGACGACGAGTTCGAGCTGCGCCCGGCCGCGCAGGGGCGCGGTGCTGGCCAGCAGCCCGCCCATGACGGACATCGCGGAACCGCACAGGAGCAGCCGCATCCGGCTCTCCGTCGCCTGGAAACGGTCGATCTCCCGCTGGATGAGCGAGGGAAGTTCCGGCGCGGTCTTCGCCAGGTACGGGAACTCGTCGATGACGACGAGACAGGGCAGGTCCGACCCACCGCCCCCTCGTAGCCCCCCCTTGCCGGGTACGGCCATCACGAACAGGTAGGAGATCGCGTCGTCCCAGGTGGCGAACGAGAAGCCCACCGGCGAGCCCACGTGTTCCGCCAGGGCGGCGCCGAACTGGCGAAGGGACTCCGTCGCGGTTCCCGCCGTCGCCCCGAAGTAGAACCCGCCGTGCCGTTCGACGAGCGCCCGCAGCAGATAGGTCTTCCCCATGCGCCGCCTGCCGCTCACGATGCCGAGCATCGCGTGCGGCTGGGTCCGACCCACGAAGGCAGTGAGCCCGTCCCACTCGGTACCGCGGTCGAAGACGTGCGACGGCTTGCTGCGCCCCTCGCGCCCTGTAGGTGACTGCATGCCCACTCCTCACACCCGAGGGTGCAACTCTTAGGATTGCACCCCTAAGGACTGTACTCCTTACGGATTCCCCCCGGTCACCGTTCCGGCACAGTCCGAGCCCTCTACGTCACCAGCCCCACCCACTCCTCCCACACCCGTGATCAATCCGCAACCAATTCCGGGCTTGACCGAGACCCATCAAGTGGGCAAATGCATACGCTCAGGCACATGACCGACTCACCGACACCGCCCGCGTCACCACCAGCCCCCGTGTACGTCATCGGCGGCGGGCCCGGTGGTCTCGCCGTCGCGTACGCGTTGCGGGCCCAGGGTGTGCGGGCTGTCGTGCTGGAGCGGGCCGACCGGGTCGGGGCGTCCTGGCTGCGGCACTACGACCGGCTGCATCTGCACACCACCCGGCGGCTGTCCTCGCTGCCGGGGCTGCCGATGCCGCGCTCCTTCGGGCGCTGGGTGTCGCGGGACGACGTGGTGCGGTACCTCGACAAGTACGCCGAGCACCATGAGCTGGAGGTCGTCACCGGCGTCGAGGTGTCCCGGGTCGAGCGGACCGCCGACGGCACCGGCTGGCTCCTGCACGCCACCGGTGGGCGCGAGCTGACCGGCAGCGCGGTCGTCGTCGCCACCGGGCACAACCACACGCCCCGGATTCCGGACTGGCCGGGGCGCGACACATACAGCGGCGAACTGCTGCACGCCGCCGACTACCGCAACTCCGCGCCCTACGCCGGCCGTGACGTCCTCGTCGTCGGCGTCGGCAACACCGGCGCCGAGATCGCCGTCGACCTCGTCGAGGGCGGGGCCTCGCGGGTACGGCTGTCGGTCCGTACCGCTCCGCACATCGTGCGGCGGTCCACGGCCGGCTGGGCGGCCCAGTTCACGGGCATCGTCGTACGACGGCTGCCGGTGCGCCTCGTCGACCGGCTCGCGGGGCCGATGGCCAAGCTGAGCGTGCCCGACCTGTCCACCCACGGGCTGTCCCGCCCCGACACCGGGCTGTACTCGCGCGTCAACGACGGCTCGATCCCCGTCCAGGACGTCGGCCTCATCGACGCCGTACGGAAGGGGCGGGTCGAGATCGTGGCCGCCGTGGAGTCGTTCGAGGACGGGAAGGTCGTCCTCGCCGACGGCGAACGCCTCGGACCTGACGCCGTCATCGCGGCCACCGGCTATCTCCGGGGCCTGGACACCCTCGTCGGCCACCTCGACGTGCTCGACGCCCGCGGCCGACCGGTCGTCCACGGGCCCCACACCCCGAAGAACGCGCCCGGGCTCTATTTCACCGGCTACACCAACCCCATCAGCGGGATGCTCCGGGAACTGGCCATCGACGCGGTGCGCATCGCGAAGGCGGTTGCACGACAGCAGCCCGCCGCACGGAAGTAGGTAGCAGCAAGCAGGAAGTAGGAGGCAGGCCGCCGCACGGGAGTGGGGGCGGGTCGGGGCGAGTCGGGGCGGGTCCGCTCCAGGACCCCGCCGCAGGTTCTGCGTGCACGCCGGTTCCTGACACGGTGTCAGTTCAGTAATCTGACAGAGCGTCAGTTAATTGGCTGTCACACAGGATCGGGTGGACCGATGCTTGGATCAACCCACGGCACCCTCACCACCGACTCCCGCCGGGCCCGGGTCATCGCCTGCGGCGAGCAGCCCTCGCCGGTCGTGCACGGCAGGCCGGCCGACGTCGACGATCTCGACGTCAGCGGCCGGCCGCTGTACGCCGGCGTGCCCGATCTCGACCGCTTCTTCCGGCCCGAGTCCCTGGCGGTGGTCGGTGCCTCGGACGCCGAGGGGCGGCCGAACACCGGTATCACCCGGCAGTTGCTGGCGTGGGCCGAGCGGGTCGGCGCCCGGCTGCACCCGGTGCACCCGACCCGCGAGGCCGTCTTCGGCATCCCCTGCTTCCCTTCCGTCGCGGACCTGCCCGAACAGGTCGATCTCGCCGTACTCCTGGTCGCCGACCCCCTTCCCGTTGTCGAGCAACTCGCCGAGGCCAAGGTGAAGTTCGCCGTCGCCTTCGCCTCCGGGTTCGCGGAGACGGGCGAGGCGGGCGCGGAGGCACAGGCCCGGCTGACGGCCGCCGTCCGACGCGGCGGCCTGCGCCTCCTCGGCCCCAACACCAATCTCAACGCCTTCGAGAACTTCCGCGAAGACCTCGACGGCCCGGCGATCGCCCTGATCACCCAGTCCGGCCACCAGGGCCGCCCCGTCTTCGCCCTCCAGGAACTGGGCATCCGCCTCTCCCACTGGGCCCCCACCGGCAACGAGGCCGATCTGGAGACCGCCGACTTCATCTCGTACTTCTCCGAGCGGCCCGAAGTGGGCGCCATCGCCTGCTACGTCGAGGGCCTGAAGGACGGCCGTTCCTTTCTCCTCGCCGCCGACCGGGCCGCCCGGCGCGGTGTCCCGGTCGTCGCGGTCAAGGTGGGCCGCACCGAGACCGGCGCCCGCACCGCCGCCTCCCACACCGGCAAACTGACCGGCGCCGACACGGTGGTGGACGCGGCGATGCGGCAGTACGGCGTGATCCGCGTCGACGGACTCGACCAACTCCAGGACACCTCAGCCCTGTTGGCGCGCGCCCGCCCTCCGGTCGCCGACGGGGTCGCCGTCTATTCGATCTCGGGCGGCACGGGCGCGCACTTCGCGGACCTGGCGACGGAGGCCGGCCTGCGCCTGCCGTCCCTGTCCGCCGCCAGACAGACCGAGCTGCACCAGTGGATACCCGACTACCTGAACGTGGCCAACCCGGTCGACAGCGGCGGACACCCGGTCGGCGACTGGCGCGGCCGGAAGATCATCGATGCGATCCTCGCCGACCCGGAGGTGGGCGTACTGGTCTGCCCGATCACCGGCCCCTTCCCCCCGATGAGCGACAAGCTCGCGCAGGACCTCGTGGACGCGGCGGAACAGACGGACAAACTGGTGTGCGTGATCTGGGGATCGCCGGTCGGCACGGAGGCGGCGTACCGCGAGACCCTGCTCGGCTCCTCCCGTGTGGCCACCTTCCGCACCTTCGCGAACTGTGTGAGCGCCGTCCGCGCCCACCTCGACCACGCCCGGTTCACCGCCTCGTACCGCTCCCCCTTCGACGAGGCACCGCGCACCCCGTCGCCCAGTTTCCGCAAGGCGCGGGCGCTGATGCGCCCCGGCCAGGCACTGAGCGAGCACGCCGCCAAGCTGTTGCTGCGCGCATACGGAATCCGGGTGCCGCGCGAGCAGTTGGTGACCAGCGCGGCGGCGGCCGTCCGGGCGGCGGGGCTGGTGGGCTACCCGGTGGTGATGAAGGCGTCGGGCGGCGAGATCGCCCACAAGACGGAACTCGGGCTGGTGAAGATCGGGCTGACCTCGGCCAGCCAGGTCCGCGACGCCTATCGCGAGCTGACCGACATCGCCCGCTACGAGGGCGTGGACCTGGACGGCGTACTCGTGTGCCAGATGGTCGAGCGGGGCGTCGAGATGGTCGTCGGCGTCACCCACGACGACCTGTTCGGGCCGACGGTGACGGTGGGGCTCGGCGGCGTGCTCGTGGAGGTCCTGCGGGACACCGCCGTACGCGTGCCGCCCTTCGGTGAGGAGCAGGCGCGGGACATGCTGACCGAGCTGCGCGGCCGGGCCCTGCTCGACGGGGTCCGGGGGCGCCCCCCGGCCGACCTGGACGCGCTCGTCGAAGTCGTCATGCGGGTGCAGCGCATGGCGCTGGAACTCGGGGACGAGCTGGCGGAGCTCGACATCAACCCGCTGATGGTGCTGCCCAGGGGTCAGGGAGCGGTGGCGCTGGACGCGCTGGCGGTGTGCGGCCCGGGGCCGGACCCGGCCTCCGTCCAGCCACTGCCCTAGCCACCCCAGGAAACGGAGCGACAACATCCACATGACTTCCTCCCCCGAAGAATCCAGCACGCCGGAAAGTCCCGTAGAGCCGGAAAAATCCGCCGAGCCAGCTGATTCATTGGTACTGCACGCCACTGACAATCAGGTCTCGTGGATCACTCTCAACCGCCCCGAATCCCTCAACGCCATCACCCCTGACCAGCGAGAACGCCTCATCCAACTTTTCTCGGACGCCTCCGCCGACCCCGCCGTACGAGCCGTCGTCCTCACCGGCACGGGCCGCGGTTTCTGCACGGGCGCGGACCTGCGGGGCGGCGCGGCGGGCGGCGACCGAATCGCCGGTGACGTGGCCCGGGTCATCCGCCTCGGCGCCCAGCGCCTGATCTCGGCGGTCCTTGACTGCGAGAAGCCGGTCATCGCGGCGGTGAACGGCACGGCGGCCGGCCTCGGCGCCCACCTGGCGTTGGCCTGCGACCTGGTCCTGGCCGCCGAACAGGCCCGGTTCATCGAGGTGTTCGTACGCCGGGGCCTGGTCCCCGACGGCGGCGGCGCGTATCTGCTCCCCCGGCTGATCGGCCCGCAGCGCGCGAAGGAGCTGATGTTCTTCGGCGACGCGCTGACCGCCCCGGACGCCGAACGCCTGGGCCTGGTCAACCGGGTCGTACCGGCCGAGGACCTCCACAAGACGGCCCGCGAGTGGGCGGAACGCCTGGCCACCGGCCCGACCCGGGCCCTCGCCCTCACCAAGCAACTGGTCAACGCCTCCCTCGACTCCGACCGCGCCACCGCCTTCACCGCCGAGGCCACCGCCCAGGAGATCAACATGACGACGGCCGACGCGAGGGAAGGGGTGGCAAGCTTCGTGGAGCGGCGAAGCCCGCGCTACAACGGGAACTGACGGCTTCTGACCAAGCTGATATCAGGTCACGGCCACCAGAACCTGCGTACCACCATCATTGTCAGTGCCTCCTTCTACATTGACGTCATGGAGATCACCCAGCAGACGCTTGCGGAGGCATGGCAGCGGACGGCCGCGCGGCACGCCCTGCTCGACGAGGTCGGGCTGCCGCCCGTGGCGCTCTCGGCCGACGAGTTGAGAGAGTGGGCCCAGCGCGCCGAGGCGTCGGAGGACGACGGCCTGTTCCTGCTGCTGGACGAGAACGGCACCGTGCGCGGCCGTCGCGGTCCCTACCGGGAGGTCTTCGCCACCCGCGACCTCGACCAGGCGCTGTACCTGATCACCGAGGCCGCGGTGCAACGACGCTGCGGCAGCCTCGACGAGGTGGCCAACGCCCTGGACCGGATCGATTCGACGTGGGGCAGACGGTTCCGCGGTGGCGGTCTGGACGACACGGGGACGGTCGAGGCGTGCGGGCGCGACCCGCTGGAGGGGCTCGCCTGGATAGCCAGGTCCTGGCGTGAGCAGGACCCGTACACGGTCCTTTCCTTCTTCCGCGCGGCCCCCGGGCAGACCGTCGACGCCGAGCGGCTGGCTCTGCTGTACGGGGCCGATCCCGCGCATGTCGCAGCCGGTACGCGACTGAAGGACCTACAGGCGGTGGACAACGGCCGGGCCCACTGGGACCGCCAGTGGGAGAGCTGCTGTTTCGGGCAGGCGGGCGGTTGGACGTTCCTGCTGCACCACGACACACCGCCGGGGGCCTTCGACGACAAGGAGGCGTACGCGGCGCTCGGGATAAAGGAGAGCGTGTGGCTGACCGCCACCGCCGCGAAGGCCATCTACACCTTCGACTACATGCGGGACGGTCGCCGCGTCGACGACGACTGGGGCGCGCTGGAGCTGATCTGGTACGAACGCGGTCGCGCCCCCTATCTGCGGGGCGGCGAGCTGAACTTCCTCAACCGGGCCGTGCGCCGTGCCGAGCTGGACCACCCCGAACTGACCAACACGTTCCAGCTGTACTTCCACGCCTTGGAGGAGTCCCTCGGCCTGCGCCTGCCGCGCCGGGACTTCGCGGAGGGGAAGGTGCGGGCCGCGTACTGGGCCGGGGAACAGCGATGAGGGCGGCGAGAGGGCCCATGAACGCTCGTCACCACGGGAGCTGACTGCCTTGCGGGGCTTCACTTCTGACGCTCCGTCAGTTCCAATGGAACCTATGTTGGGTCAAGCGGGAATGGCGGCGGCTGCCGTCCGTTATCTGAGGTCGGTCGGGGCGCCGACAGTGGCGCCCCCGGTCGCGGGCCCCGTCGAGGCGCTGCCCCCGCCGTCCTTAAGGGCGGTCGGCGAGGACGAGCGGGCGCCGGTCGCCCCGGCCGAGTTCCGGCGCGTACTGGGCAACTTCGCGACCGGCGTCACCGTCATCACCGCACCACCCGCCGAAGGCGAGACCACCCCCGCCGGCTTCGCCTGCCAGTCCTTCGCCGCCCTCTCCCTCGACCCGCCCCTCGTCGTCTTCATGGTCGGCCGTACGTCGAGGACGTGGCCGCTCATCGCCCGCGCCGGCGTCTTCTGCGTCAACGTACTGGCCGCCGACCAGGCCGAGTTGTGCCGCGGCTTCGCGATGAGCGGCACCAACAAGTTCGCGGGCGTCACCTACAACCCGGCCCCGGCCTCCGGCTCCCCACGCCTCGCGGGCGCCCCCGCCTGGGTCGACTGCACGATCCAGGCGGTACACACGGGCGGCGACCACTTGATCGTCGTGGGGCGGGTGGACGCCTTGGGGACGAGCGAGAGGGACGGGCCGCCGCTACTGTTCCATCGGGGCCGGTTCGTCTGATCCCGAGCCACCCGGGTCGCCGGGCTGCTGCGGATGACACCAGCACCGGCAGCGCGGCACCAGCAGGATGCCCCTCCCGTGCGGCATCGGCACATCCTCAACCTGACGACACCGTGCGTGCATGTCCGCGTAGTCCGGCTCGCGCCCCACCGTGCACTCGACGGAAAGAGCAGGTGTGGTCGTTGTGCTCATGGGCGCCCACCACCCCAGTCCTCCTGACCGCCGGCCTCGAAGTCGCCCTCCGGCTCGGGCAGTCGGGCACCCCGGCTGTCGGCTACGCGGAGCACGTCACCGAGTACCTGCGTAACGGCCCGCAGAGCGCGACGCAGAGTGTCCTCGCCGGCCTTGAGGTCGTCCAGGACCGCCCTCGCACCCCCAAGAACATTTGCTCCGTCGCGGAGTTGGTCCGCTTCGATCTCGTCTGCGAGCCGGGACAACGGGCCTGGGGCGCCACCTGCGGCAAGGAAACAAGGCTTGCCGGTATCGCTCTCCCAGGGGAGCAGCCGCAGTCCGACGAGAGGCCCGGAGCAGGCGTTTCGGTCGTAGGTCACGGGCTCACCCGGGCGGGGTGGGCAGCCGTCGGCGTCACGTGCATCATGGAGGGTCCCTTCCGAGGGAACCGGGGCGGTGTGTCTGCTTGGCGGTAGGGCACCGCCCCGGCATCGTCGGTCCGGCCAGCCACGGCCGGTTACTGGCTCAAGCCAGTCTGGCTACGAGCGGTCGCCCGCGTCAAGCGACTGGCTCAAGCCAGTTGTTATGCTGCGGTCATGACGACGCCCGGCCACTCTCCGAACCCACCGCCGAGCAGGCGCATCGCGGAAGAGCTACGAGCCGCCATTAAGGCCGGACACCTCGCGCCCGGCGACAAACTGCCGTCCGAACGCACCCTTGCCCAGCAGTACGGAGCCGCCCGCAACACAGCCCGAGAGGCGATCCGACTCCTCGCCGAAGAAGGGCTGGTGACGGCCCGTCACGGAAGCGGTGTCTTCGTACGCGAGCCGCAACGGCTCCTTCGCTTCGGCAGCGACCGCTACTCCCGCGCCCACCGCGAAACGGGCCTCACACCTTTCCGACTCGAAGCCAGGCGCCAGGGCAAAGAGGCCCGTGTCGACGTCGTCGGCATCACCCGGGAGCGTCCGCCCCAGGACATCGCCGAACGCCTTGGCGTCCCGGCCGACGACGAAAGCGTCCTGCACCGGGAGAACCACTACTTCGCCGACGACGAGCCTGTCCAGATCGTGTCGACGTACCTCCACTGGGACGAAGCACAGAGCACACCCCTCACCCAGCCCAACACCGGTAAGGACGGGATCTACGGCCGGCTCGAAGAACTCGGCCACGTCATGACCCGCGTACGGGACGAGATCACCGCACGCATGCCGACACCGGCCGAAGCAGCCGTCCTCGCCCTGCCCTCCGGCGTCCCCGTCATCGAGGTCCTCCACACGAGCCTGGACCAGGACGGCGAGCCGTTCGAGGTGTCCCGGTACGTGCACCGCGCGGACCGCACCGGCCTGCTCTACGAACTGCCCGTCGAGTGAACGCCGAACCCAGCAGGAGCCCGGCATGGACAGCATCACCACCATCCGCCCTTACGACGACACGGACCTCCCCGGCGCGGCAGCGGCCCTGACGGACGTCCACGCCACCGACGGATACCCGGTCGAGGGCGTCGCCCACCCGGAAGCATGGCTGCGGTCGGACGACGTACTCGCCTCCTGGGTCGCCGAGGCCGGCGGGCGGATCGTCGGCCACGTAGCGGTGATGCGCCCGCGCGGCGAGGACGCCGTGACCCTGTGGGCCGAACAGAGCGGGGACGACGTACAGCACATCGCGGTCCTGGCCCGCCTGTTCGTCGTCCGGGACGCACGGAACCAGGCCCTCGGCGAACGACTCGTCCGAACCGCCATGCACCACGCACGGCACCACAACCGCCGCCTCGTCCTGGACGTCATGGCCAAGGACACCGCCGCCATCCGCCTCTACGAACGCCTCGGCTGGCTCAGAACCGGCCAGGCCACGCACCGCTACGGTGACGGGCAGCAGATCCAAGCCATCTGTTACGTGGCTCAGCGTCCAAACGCAGGTCGCACGCCTTGGCCGCCCAGAGACTGAGCTTGCCCGCCGAAGGTGATGTCAGCCCTGCTGTTGATCGTCACCGACCTCGAACTGCGCACCGATGTTGTTCCACATGAAGCCGTTGCGCCAGTCCGCCTTACCGGCAGCCCAGCCGAGCATGGCGTCCAGGACCTTCTCCTGGGAGACGGTCCGCGTCTGGTGGTGCTCGGCGGCGACGCCGTCCCGGTATTCGAGTTGGTACGTGTTGTCGTCACGCAGCCGTACCTGGACGTACCAGCTGCCCTCCAGGCCGTCCTCCACGCGCTCCAGAACCAGATGCGCGTTACCGCGACGGAGGTTGGCCAGCATCGTGCCCATCACCGGCTTCGACGGCTTCCTCACCACGCGCCCGGCCTCGTTCGTCGCGATCAGCATGGAGGTAATCCTCCAGCACGGGTCGGGGGTTGAGGAACATCGGAACGAAAACCGGCGCTAAGGATCTGTCGGCCCTGGTGGGCGGCTGACGGTGCGTCGGCAACGGGGAGGCTCCGAAGTCTTCCCGCAGATAACGCCCTATTATCTGCGGCGACGTTCTCGGGGCCGTGCGCGAAGCGGCCCCGTTATCTGTGGCAAGGGGAAGCGGTGCCCGCTGTCGTACGACTGCCCGCCGGGAAGGCGTTGACCGTCCGCGCGGCGGCCGACGTGTTCCTCGACTCGCTGGACAAACGCGAACACGCTCCGGTCGTACGGAATCGGCGTCGGCAAGACCGCCGAACACCTCGGCGAGGCCCGCCCGCTCGCCACCGTCGCGGACAACGAGATCGGCGGCGCCCTCGAACAGCTGTGGGGCGAGGCGGCGGCCAACACGTGGAACGCCCGCCGGGCGGCGGTGCTGTCCTGGCTGGGCTGGTGTGCCGAGCGCGGGTACGACGGCCCGAAGGTGCCAGCCTGGGTGAAGCGGATCCCCCCGCCGGACTCGGAGACTCCGGCCCGCTCGAAGATGGCGGTCGACCGGCTGATCGCCCGCCGCGACGTCCATCTCCGGGAGAAGACGCTGTGGCGGATGCTCTACGAAACCGTCGCGCGGTCGGAGGAGATCCTGGGCGTCAACATCGAGGAGCTGGACCTCGCCGGGCGCCGGGCTCCGGTGAAGGCCAAGGGCGCGAAGCCGCGCACCCGCCGCCGCGGCGTTACGCACGAGGACTACGTCCTGGAGCCCGTGTACTGGGACGCCGGTACCGCCCGCCTGCTGCCCCGGCTGATCAAGGGCCGTACGCGGGGGCCGGTGTTCGTCACCCACCGCAAGCCGGGTCCCGGCAAGGTCATCGCGCCGTGTGACGTGTGCCCGGACACCGGGCTGGTCCGGCTGTCTTACGGCCAGGCCCGCGCCCTGCTGGATGCGCACACGGCCATCGGCGGCGTACCGGGCACGGGCTGGGACCTGCACGAATACCGGCATTCCGGGCTCACCCACCTCGGCGAGGCCGGGGCCAGCCTGCCGATGCTGATGGCCAAGTCCCGGCACAAGAAGCCGGAGAACGTACGGCGCTACTTCCACCCGTCGGCGGAAGCGATCGCCGAGGTCACCAGCCTGCTCGCACCCGGCGACGCGCGCCGCTGACCCTGCTGTCACCGGTGTGCCCTACCGCCGTCCCGGCGCCCACGCCGCCAGGGGCATAGTCGGCCAAGGCCCTCCGGGGCCCGCGAGTAGCAGCGCAGGCCGACTCTCTCCTCCTGGTCGGCCGGATCGCGGGTGGAGGCCTCAGACGGAGAACCGGACGTCGGTGAGCTGCTCGGACACGGCCCACAGGCGCTGCTGGACGGCCGTGTCGTGGGACTTCTTGCTGGAGGCGACCACCTCGGGGTATCCGCGGGTTCCGCCCACGCCGTTGGGGCCGTAGAACTGGCCTCCGGTGACGGCGGGATCGGTGGCCGCCCTCAGGGTGGGCAGCGCTCCCATGGCGGCCGGCTGGGTCAGCAGAGGCTGGACCAGTTCGGACCCCTTGCGCACCAGGCCGCTCATGTTCTGAGTGAGTTCGGTATCCGACACGCCGGGATGCGCGGCGGCGGCGATGGTGGTGTGGTGCGGGGCGAGGCGGCGCTGGAGTTCGTAGGTGAACATCAGGTTGGCCAGCTTGGCCTGACCGTAGGCGACAACCCGGTTGTAGGAGCGGTCGAACTGCAGGTCGTCGAAGTGGATGTCGGCCCGGATGCGGTGGCCGAAGCTGCTGACGGTGACCACCCGGGAGCCGGGCACGGGCAGCATCAGGTCCAGCAGCAGGCCGGTGAGCGCGAAGTGCCCGAGGTGGTTGACCCCGAACTGCAGGTCGAACCCGTCCTCGGTCTTCTGCCGGGGTGTGAACATCACGCCCGCGTTGTTGATGAGCAGGTCGATCTTCGGATGCGCCGTGTGCAGCTCATCGGCGGCCGCGCGTACCGATTTGAGGGAGGCGAGGTCCAGGCGCTGGAGGCTGAGCTTGGCGCCCGGGGCACGCTCGCTGATGCGGGCGAGGGCCTCGCGGCCCTTGTCGAGGTTGCGCACGGCGAGGACGACGTGCGCGCCATGCTCGGCCAGGGCCCGCGCGGTCTGCATCCCGAGGCCGCTGTTGGCGCCGGTGACGACGGCGACCTTGCCGTCCTGGGCAGGGATGTCCTGTTCGGTCCACCGGTCGGTCGTGCTGGCCATGATCAACCTCCGTAAAGTGAATAATGCTTCATGTTGTAGAGTGAAGCATCATTCATCTTTCGTCAAATGGTCCCGGAGGGCTCCATGACCTCACCCCGACCGCTGCGTGCCGACGCGGCCCGCAACCGCGCCCGGATCATGACCGCGGCGCATGAGCAGATCACCGAGCACGGGCCCGAGGTGTCGATGGAGCAGATCGCCGCTGCTGCGGGCGTCGCGGTCGGAACCCTGTACAAGCACTTCCCGAACAAGAGCGACCTGGTCGCATCCGTGGTCGCCGCCTCGTTCGAAACACTCGCCGACGACGCCGAAGAGTGCCTGCAACGCGAGAGCCAGGGTTCACCCGCCATGGCGGAGCTCACCGGCTTCCTCAGCCGCGTGATGGACACCGTCGCCCACAACCGCGCCGTCAAAGCAGCCGCGTACGCGCTCGGCGCCGACCACGCAGCCCACCCCGCCATGCAGGAGGTGGAGACCCGCGTCACCCAGGCCCTCGGCCGGCTCATCCGCACCGCACAAGCCCAGGGCGGTCTGCGCGCCGACTTCACCGTCGACGACCTGTACCTGATGCTCTTCACCCTCCCCGCCGACCAGCCACCCACCGCCCGCGCCCGATGGCTCGCCCTCCTGCTCACCGGGCTCACCGCCCGCTGACCGACCGCGGGGGTACGCCGCCGTCGCGGCCACCGCCGGGACGCCCTCTACGACCGCCTCGCCTGCCGACAGAAGGCGTACCGGGCCCGCCGACGGGCCGCCGAGCGGGTCCGCGAAGCCGTAACGGCCCCGGCCGGTGTGACGACTCGCGGAACCAGCTCCGGGGCTCTGGCCAGCCCGGACGCCTAGGTCAGGATGGTGGCGACCTCCACGCGCCGCCGTACGACGTCACTCGTCGTCGGCAGCGTCCTTGTCGCGCAGCGGGCGCATACCGCCGGGCAGCAGCCCTCGGCACGCGCGCCCAGTTCACCACGGCAGGGCAGGCTCAGGCCGCAACCACCCCGCCCACCGGCCGCCGCCGTATCACCAGCGCCATCAGCGCCGCAGCCGCGCACAGCGCCCCCGACGCGTACCAGACCACGTCGTACGAGCCGAAGACGTCGCGTGCCATGCCGCCCAGGAAGGCGACGAGGGCCGCGCCGACCTGGTGGGAGGCGAGGACCCAGCCGAAGACGATCGCGCTGTCGTCGCCGTAGTGCTCGCGGCACAGGGCGACGGTGGGTGGGACCGTGGCGACCCAGTCGAGGCCGTAGAAGACGATGAAGAAGATCATCGGAGGGTGGACGGTCGGGGCGAGCAGGAGGGGGAGGAACAGGAGGGAGACGCCGCGCAGCGCGTAGTACACCGCCAGGAGGCGGCGCGGGTCGTAGCGGTCGGTGAACCAGCCGGAGGCGATCGTGCCGACGACGTCGAAGACGCCGATGACCGCGAGCAGCGAGGCGGCGGCCGTGATGGGCATGTTGTGGTCGTGGGCGGCGGGCACGAAGTGGGTCTGGATCAGGCCGTTCGTCGAGGCTCCGCAGATCGCGAAGGTGCCTGCCAGGAGCCAGAACGGGCCCGTGCGCATCGCCGAGAACAGGACCTTCACCGTGCGGCGCGCCGCGCCCTGCACCGGGGCCGGCTTCGGCACGAACTCCTTTGCCCCGTACGGCTTCAGGCCCACGTCCGCCGGGTGGTCGCGCAGCAGCAGCCAGACGAAGGGGATGACCGTCAGGGCCGCCAGGGACACCGTCACCGCGGCCGGGCGCCAGTCGTACGTCTCGATGATCCACGACAGCAGCGGCAGGAAGATCAGCTGGCCGGAGGCCGAGGCGGCGGTCAGGATGCCCGTCACCAGGCCCCGGCGTTCGGTGAACCAGCGGTTGGTGACCGTCGCCGCGAAGGCGAGTGCCATCGAACCGGTGCCGAGGCCGACCAACAGGCCCCAGTACAGCATCAGTTGCCAGGCGGCCGTCATCCACACGGTCAGACCGGAGCCGAGTGCGATGACCGCGAGGGCCACCGCGACGACCCGCCGGATGCCGAAGCGGTCCATCAGCGCGGCGGCGAAGGGTGCCGTCAGCCCGTACAGCGCGAGGTTGACGGAGACGGCCGCGCTGATCGTGCCGCGTGACCAGTCGAATTCATCGTGGAGAGGGTTGATGAGCAGGCCGGGCAGGGAGCGGAAGGCCGCGGCGCCGATGATCGTCACGAAGGCGACGGCGGCGACGAACCAGGCCCGGTGCACACGCCGGCGCGGGGCCCGGCCCGGCTTCCGGAGTTCGCTGGCGGCAGCTACGGCGTCGGTTGTCTCAGGCGTCGTCACGTCGTCAAGCTTCCGACCTGCGAACTCCCTGAACGAGTGGCCGGGAGGACAGTATTCGCTAGGATCGGGCCATGCCCCACCAGCGATCGAAAGCCGAAGCAGACACGAGCAAGAACACGAGCACGGGCACGGACACGGACACGGACTTCCGTCCCCACCGCGTCGTCGTTCTCGCCCTCGACGGCCTGCTCCCCTTCGAGCTGGGCATCCCGCACCGCATCTTCGGCCGCCCCAAGGACGCCCGTCGCCGGCGCCTCTACGAAGTCGTGACCTGCTCGATCCGCCCGCCGGGCCCGGTCGAGACGGACGCCGACTTCGCCATCCACGTCGCCCACGGCCCGGAGGCCCTGGCCACCGCCGACACGGTGATCGTCCCGGCGTCGTACGAACTCGGCCCGGTCTTCGAGGAGGGCGTGCTGACCGACGAGCTGGCCGCCGCCCTCACCCACATCCGGCCGGGCACCCGGCTCGCCTCCATCTGCACCGGCGTGTACGTGCTCGCCGCCGCCGGCCACCTCGACGGCCGCCCGGCCACCACACACTGGGCCGACGCCGAGCACTTCCAGCGGATCTTCCCGAAGATCCGGGTCGACGCGGACGTCCTGTTCATCGACGACGGAGACGTGCTGACCTCGGCCGGCGTCGCGGCCGGGATCGACCTGTGCCTGCACATGGTGCGCCGCGACCACGGCGCCGCCGTCGCCAACGAGGTGGCCCGCCGTACGGTCGTACCGCCGCACCGCGACGGCGGGCAGGCGCAGTACATCCAACGCCCGGTACCGGAACCCCAGTTGGCGACCACGACCGCCGCCCGCGCCTGGGCGCTGACCCGCCTGAACGAGCCGATCCAGCTGCGGGACCTGGCCGAGCAGGAGGCCATGTCGGTACGTACGTTCACGCGCCGTTTCCGCGAGGAGGTCGGCGTCAGCCCCGGCCACTGGCTCACCCGGCAGCGGGTGGAACGGGCCCGCCAGCTCCTGGAGTCCACCGACCTCTCCGTCGACCAGGTGGCCCGGGACGCGGGCTTCGGCACGGCCCAGTCGATGCGGCAGCACCTGCAGTCGTCCCTCGGCGTCACCCCCACCGCGTATCGCCGCACCTTCCGGGCGGGGGGTGCCGGGGGTGCCGGGGTGGACGGGAGCGACTCCCCCAGGGCATAGCCGCCCGGCCGCCCGGCGTCAGAACGTCAGCACCCCCCGAGCCACCCGCCCCGCCTCCGCGTCCGCCACCGCCTTCTCGAAGTCCTCGACCGGGTACGTCTCCGTCACCAGTTCGTCGAGCAGCAGCCGCCTCTCGCGGTACAGCTCGGCGTACAGGGCGATGTCCCGCTGGGGCCGCGACGACCCGTAACGGCAGCCGAGGATCGACTTGTCCAGGTACATCGACGAGACGAGGAAGGACGCCTCGGCGGTCGCGGGCGGTACGCCGAGAAGGACCGCCTGGCCGTGCCGGTCGAGCAGGTCGATGGCCTGCCGGACGAGTTCGACGCGTCCGACGCACTCGAAGACATGGTCCGCGCCGGTCGGCAGCACGTCCCGTACGCCCTCCGTGGACATCAGGAAGTGGGTCGCGCCGAACCGCCGCGCCACCGTCTCCTTCGCCGGGTTGGCGTCCACGGCGACGATCCGCAGCGCGCCCGCGATCCGCGCGCCCTGGAGGACGTTCAGCCCGACCCCGCCCGTACCGATCACCACGACGGTGTCCCCGCGGTCCACCCGGGCCCGGTTGAGCACGGCGCCCACCCCGGTCAGCACCCCGCACCCGATGAGCGCGGCGGAGGGCAGAGGGATGTCCTTCGGTATCCGCACCGCCTGCACGGCCTTCACCACCGTCCGTTCGGCGAACGCCGAGTTGGACGCGAACTGGAACACCGGCCGCCCGCCCCGCGTGAACGGCCGCCCCGGCCGCCCGATCGCGTGCCGGCACATCGTCGGCCGCCCCCGGTCGCACTCCGCGCACGCCCCGCAGTTCGCGAGCGTCGACAGAGCCACGTGATCCCCGGGCACCACATGCGCGACCCCGGCCCCGACGGCCTCCACCACCCCCGCACCCTCATGCCCGAGAACGACAGGGACAGGGAAGGGGATCGTCCCGTCCACCACGGACAGATCGCTGTGGCACAGCCCCGCCGCCGAGATCGCGACCAGCACCTCCCCCGGCCCCGGATCCCGCACCTCCAGATCGTCCACGACCTCGATCCGCGCCCCGTCGAACACCACACCGCGCATCAGCCGACCCCCTCGGGTCCTTGTCGTTCCTTGGGCTCGTTGGCCCTGGGTTCCCTGGGCAGGCCGAGCACCCGCTCGGCGATGACCGTGCGCTGGATCTGGTCGGAGCCGCCGTAGATCGTGTCGGCCCGGGAGAACAGGAACAGCTGCTGTGCGGCGTCGAGTTCGTACGGTGACGAGGGCGTCCAGTCCGACGGTCCGACCCCCGCCTCCGCGCCCCGCACCAGCATCGCCAGTTCCCCGAGCCGCTGATGCCACCCGCCCCACAGCAGCTTGGCCACGCTCGGCGCCCCCGCATCCCCTGAACTCCCCAGGGTGCGCAGCGCGTTCCAGCGCATCACCCGCAACTCGGCCCACTGCCGCACCAGTCGCTCCCGTACGAGGGGATCCCGCACCGCGCCGCTGTCGACGGCCGCCCGCAGGACCCGCCCCAACTCCTCGGCGAAGCCGATCTGTTGGGCCAGGGTGGAGACACCGCGCTCGAACCCGAGCAGGCTCATGGCGACCCGCCAGCCGCCGCCCTCACCCCCGACGACGTGCTCCACGCGCGCGTGCGCCCCGTCGAAGAAGACCTCGTTGAAGTCGCTGGTCCCGGTCATCTGCCGGATGGGCCGCACCTCGATACGCCCCGGCTGGTCCATGGGCACGAGCAGAAAACTGAGCCCGTGATGCCGGACCGAACCAACTCCCGTACGGGCGAGCACAAAGCACCAGTCGGCCTCGTGGGCGAGCGAGGTCCAGATCTTCTGCCCGGTGACGCGATAGACGTCGCCGTCGTCGCCGTCGCGCACGGCGGCCGTACGTATCCCCGCGAGGTCGGACCCGGCGTCCGGTTCGCTGTACCCCTGGCACCACATCTCGTCGCCCGCTGCGATGGGCGGCAGGAACCGGGCCTTCTGGGCCGGGGTCCCGTGTGCGAGGAGAGTGGGCCCGAGCAGGTTCTCCCCGATGTGCCCGGACCGGGTGGGGGCGCCCGACCGGGCGTACTCCTCGGCCCAGGCGACCTGTTGGGTGAGCGTGGCGGTGCGATTTCCGTACCCCGCCTCCCCCCACCCCAGCCCGACCCAGCCCGCCTTACCGAGCGTGCGCTCCCACATACGCCGATCGTGCGCCCCCTCAACCACATGCGCGCCAAGCCACTCCCTGACCTCCGTCCGGAACACCTCATCGTCGAAGCCGAATCCAAAATCCACGGGCCTCTCCTCTCAACACCGGACGCCGACACCCACCTAGGGGCGCGGGGAACTGCGCGACCAGCCACAACGCACCCGCACCCGCCCCACAACACGCACCCCCGAGCTACTGGGCGTTCGGCGCAACAACCCGTTCCAGCAACGGCATCGGATCCACCCCCACCGACCCCGGCAGAAACTCCGCAATCCGCTCCGGCGTCCAGGAACCCTCCGCATACGCCGCCCGCAACTCCCGTGGCTGCGCCCACACCGCGATCTTCGGCCCCGCGATCGTGTACACCTGCCCGGTGATCCGCGCCTCGCGCGCCCGCTCCGACAGCAGGTACGCCACCAACGCGGCGACATCCTCCGGCTCCCCGATCTCCGTCAGCTCCGTCGGCACGTTCGCCGACATCCGCGTACGCGCGATCGGCGCCACCGCGTTCGCAGTCACCCCGTACTTGTGCAGCCCCAGCGCGGCGCTCCGTACGAGCGAGATGATCCCGCCCTTCGCCGCGCTGTAGTTGGCCTGCGACACCGATCCCTGGTGAGCGCCGCTCGTGAAGCCGATCAGCGTCCCGGAGCGCTGCGCCCGCATCACCGCCGACGCCGCCCGGAACACCGTGAACGTGCCCTTCAGATGGGTGGCGATCACCGGATCCCACTCCTCCTCGGACATGTTGAACAGCATCCGCTCGCGCAGGATCCCCGCCACACAGACCACACCGTCCAGTCGGCCGTACGACGTCAGCGCGGCGTCCACCACCCGCTGCCCGCCCGCCATCGTGGAGATGTCGTCGGCGACGGCGACCGCGTCCCCGCCCGCCGCCAGGATCTCCTTGACCACCGCCTCGGCGACGGAGCTCGTCGGCTCGTCGCCCGCCATCGAGACCCCGTAGTCGTTGACGACGACCCGCGCGCCCTCGGCCGCCGCGGCCAGTGCCACCGCCCGCCCGATCCCCCGGCCCGCGCCGGTCACGGCGACCACTTTGCCTGCCAAGAAGTTCCCCATGCCGGCCCCTTCCCGCGGTTTCTGACGGACCGTTAGATTTTACGACCCGTCAGATATCCCGACGCAAGCCCCGGGAGGGACCGGACCCATGTCATTGCCTGCGGAGTTCCACGCCATCGCCAAACGCGTGAACAACTGGGGGCGTTGGGGGACGTCCGACGAGATCGGCACCCTCAACCTGATCACCGACCAGGTCGTACGGGACGCCGCCGCCACCGTCCGCACCGGTCACCGCGTCCCCCTCGCCCTGCCCCTCCAGCAGGACGGCGTCCAGACCGGGGCGATTCCGGGCCGGCTGAACCCCGTACACGCCATGATCCAGATCAACCAGGAGCTGTTCGGACCGCCGGGCGGCGGAACCGTCGCGACCAGCGACGACATCGCGACCCTGGGGCTCCAGGCCGGCACGCACTGGGACGCCCTCGCCCACGCCTCCCACTCCGGGAAGCTCTACAACGGGCGCCCGGCGGACACGATCACCGCACACGCGGGCGCCGGGTTCGGAGGCATCGACAAGGTGCGGCACGTCGTCTCGCGCGGGGTGCTGCTGGACGTGGCCCGCGCCCGGGGTGTCGACCGGCTCGACGGCGGACACGCGGTCACCCCGGAGGACCTGGACGCGGCGGAGGAACTGGCGGGCACGCGCGTGCGTGCCGGTGACATCGTGCTCGTACGGACGGGGCAGATCCAGGCGTACCTGGCCGGCGACAAGCACGGATACACGTATCCCTCGCCCGGGCTGTCGATCCGTACGCCGGAGTGGTTCCACGCGCGGGATGTCGCGGCCGTCGCGAACGACACGCTCACCTTTGAGATTTTTCCGCCGGAGTCGGAGGATCTCTGGATGCCCGTACACGCGCTCGACCTGGTGGAGATGGGGATGCCACAGGGCCAGAACTGGAATCTCGAAAAGTTGTCCACAGCCTGTGGACAAGAAAACCGGTACGCGTTCCTGCTGTCGGCGACACCCGAGCCGTTCACGGGAGCCACGGGCGGCCCGGTGGCCCCGGTGGCCATCCTCTGAAGGACGAGAAGGCCACCGAAATCCCTAAAACTCCCAAGACCCCGAAGGGCCCTGCCGGCCGGCGGCGCGCCAGGCCCACCCCAAGTTCGGCATCGCGCGCCGCCACCCGTCTTCGGCCTTCCCGCCCCCACCCCCCTGCCCCTGAAGGAGCCGGCGCCGAATAGCGATCCGCACTCGCCGAGAGCCCCCGTCGCCGAAGCCCTCGCCGTCCCCTCGCAGCGGATCGCTGAACACAAGCGTGTTCATACGGTCACGTCACGTCAACAGCCGTTCGGGGATTTACCACTTACGTCCTTATTTGCGACAACCGCGCACAGGGGCACACCCCGGCGCACCGCACCACACCCGGCCCGGAAACCCCGGCTTTCTGCACGCATGCCCCGCCGAGCGCCGTACCGACCGGGCGCCACCTCGCCCCGGGCGTCACACCACCTCGTACGCCGCCATCCCCCCGTACGCGGAAACGGTGGCAGTGGCCGTGACGGCGGCGACACTTCCACCCCCGCCACCGCCCCCAGCACTCCCACCACCACCGCCGCCGCCGCACGCGGTGACAGCCCCCGGCGCCGGAGCCGCGCAGCGGTCCAGCTCGCACCAGATGCTCTTGCCGGTACCTTCGGGCTTCCACCCCCAGCGGTCGGCGAGCCCGTCGACCAGCTCGAGCCCGCGCCCGTTGGTCTCGTCACCGTCGGCATGCCGGGGTGCGGGCGGACAGGAACTCAGATCGGCGACCTCCAGCCGCACGAGCCCGCCGAACGCACCGGACACACCCTGGAACGACAGCCGCAGCACCGCCGGACACCCGGTGTGCACCACGGCGTTGGTGACCAGCTCGGAGACGAGGAGGATCACCGTCTCGGCCAGCGGCTCGTCGTCGGCCACCCCGGACACGGCGAGCCGCGACCGCACCCACCTCCTGGCTCTCCCCACCTCAGCAGGGTCGGGCCGGATCTCCAGCTGCACTTGAAAGACCTGCACCGCTCACACCATCCGAACCGGCGGACACATCGCCCCGCGCCGCACGAGGGCCACGATCGTAGCCATTTTCCGCATGCCCAGAACAACAGGCGGGCCAACGGCCAGATCAGGGATCACGGAACGTGATTCCCTTACGAGAAAGCATGGTTGACGTACAGTCACGCCAACAAGCGCTTCAGGCATATTCCAACGCGAAGGAGTACGCCTGAGGCATACTGTGCGACGCTCGCCACGGGGAGTCGAACAGGCGGTCGCAGAACCGGGTACGGACCTCCGACCCGCCCCGCGAGCGGCGCGCACTGCCGGATCCGGGGCCGCCTCAGAGGCAACACCGGGATGGCTCGGGCTCGGAAGCACTCGCATCCCACAGAAGGTACCGGAGCACACACACGACTCCAGGCCGTGACGAGTCACTCCCAGGACACAACCCGGTATCGACGCTCAGTGATTCCGCTACCCGCGCGATCGCGCCACGATCCGCGACATCGATCCGGCCACCCCGGTCGGCCCCTGCCCCGGCCCTCGTCACCTCAGCTCGGCCAGCAACTCGGCGGCGAGCAGCTCCTCACACTCCGTCAGCGATCCGGGGCGCCGGGCACGTACCCACGCCCGCTTCAGATACAGATGGACGTCCGACTCCCAGGTGAAGCCCATACCGCCGTACACCTGAACGCAGTCGCGGGCGCCGCGTACGGCGGCCTCGTCGGCGAGCAGCCGGGCCGCCGCGATGTCCGCCGGATCCGCGGTGACGGCCGCCGCGTACACCGCCGCCCGGGCCACCTCGGTCCGCACGAGCATCCCGGCACACAGGTGCTGCACGGCCTGAAAGGCCCCGATCGGCCGCCCGAACTGCTCGCGCGTCCGGGCGTGTTGCACGGCCAGCTCACACACCCGGGCGGCGGTGCCGAGCTGCTCGGCGGCGGTGAGGAGAGAGGCCAGGAGTACGTCCGTACAGTCCGAGTCGTCGGAGTCCGGATCGGAGGGCACCCGGTCGCCCACCCCGTCCCCCACCCCGTCCCCCACTCGGTGCAACGGCGTCAGCGGATCCACCGACCGCATCGACACCGCGGCCCCCGCCACCTCCCCCGTCTCATCCCCCCGTACGACATCGGCCGCCTCCAGCCACTCCACCACCCCACCACTGTCTACGAGGGTGACCACCGTCTCTCCCGTCGCCGCGCCCGGCACCGCGCCCGCCGCGAGATGCGTGGCGATCAGCGGCCCCGGCAGCAGGACGCGTCCCGCCTCCTCGAACGCCAACACCGCCTCGGGCAGGCCCAGTCCGACCCCGCCCGCCGCCTCGGGCAGTCGCAGGGAGAAGAACCCGGCGGCCCCCAACTCCCGCCACAGGCCCCGGTCCAGCCCGGCCGCCCCGGCCGTCTCCACGGCGTCCCGAAGCCGCTCGCGCCCGAACCGCGCCGCCAGCAGCCCTCGTACGCCGTCCCGCAACGCCCGCTGATCCTCGGTGAGTTGGAACCGCATGTGCGCTGTCACCGCCCCTTCGGCAGCCCGAGAATGCGCTCGGCCACGATGCTGTGCTGGATCTGGGAGGTGCCGGCCGCGATGGTGTACGAGAGGGAGGACAGCCGGTCGAGCATCCAGGGGTGATCGAGGTCCAGCGCCGCCCCGCCCTCCGCCAACACCTCGGCGGCGGCCTCGTACAGCTCCTGCCGTGCCTGCGAGTACCGCAGCTTGAAGACGGACCCGCCGACCCCGGGCACCGCCTCGCTCACGTTCCACTGCGTGAGTCGCCACAGCGCGCGGAACTCGGCGTTCAGCCGCCCGAGCCGCCGCCGCAGTACCGGGTCGTCCCAGCGCCCGTTCTCCCGTGCCGTGCGGGCGAGTTCACCCAGCACGCGGCGGCACGCCACCACCTCTCCGACGAACGCGGTGCCGCGTTCGAAGGACAGCGTCACCATGGTCACGCGCCAGCCGTCGTTCTCGTCGCCGACCCGGTTGGCGACGGGCACCCGGACCTCGTCGAGGAAGACCTCGGCGAACTCGTTCGACCCCGCGAGCGTGCGCAGCGGCCGTACGGTGATGCCGGGCGCGTCCATGGGCATGGCCAGCCAGGTGATGCCACGATGCTTGGGCGCCTCCGAGTCGGTCCGCACCAACAGCTCGCACCAGTCGGCGACTTCGGCGTGCGAGGTCCAGATCTTGGCGCCGCTGACCACGTAGTGGTCGCCGTCCCGCCGCGCGCGCGTGCGCAGCGCCGCGAGGTCGGAACCGGCGTCCGGCTCACTGAACCCCTGGCACCAGACCTCCTCGCCGCGCAGCACGGGCGGCAGCCAACGCGCCTTCTGGTCCTCGTTCCCCTCGGCGGCGATCGTCGGCCCGGCGTGCAGCAGCCCGACGAAGTTGGCGCCCACGTAAGGCGCGCCGGCTCTCTCCGTCTCCTCCAGGAAGATCATCCGTACGGCGGGGGCGGCGCCCCAGTGGACATCGCCGTACCCGGCGTCGTACAGCGTCCGCTGCCAGCCGAGGTCGTACGCGCGCCGCCCGGGCCAGTCATCGGGCGAGGGCTTGGCAGGAAGCGAAGGGAGAACCTTGCCCAACCACTCCCTCAACCGCGCCCGGAATTCCGCCTCTTCGGGGATGTCGGCGAGGTCCACTACTTGTCCAGGTCGAGGCCGAGCATGCGGATGGCGTTGCCGCGCATCAGCTTGTAGACGGTCTCGTCGTCGAGGCCCTTCACATGGTCGAGGGCGACCTCCTTGGTGTGCGGGAAGGTCGAGTCGACGTGCGGGTAGTCGGTCTCGAAGGTGGCGTTGTCGCGCCCGACGATGTCGATCGAGGCGACGCCGTGCTTGTCGCGGAAGAAGCAGCAGAAGATCTGCCGGTAGTAGTACGTGGACGGGGGTTCGGGGATGAGATCCCTGACCCCGCCCCACGCGCGGTGCTCCTCCCACACGTCGTCGGCGCGTTCCAGGGCGTACGGGATCCAGCCCATCTGCCCTTCGCTGTAGGCGAGTTTGAGCGCCGGGAACTTCACCAGCACCCCGCTGAACAGGAAGTCCATCATCGACGCCATCGCGTTGTTGAAGCTCAGCGAGGCCTGTACGGCGGGCGGCGCGTCCGGGGAGGCGGCGGGCATCTGACTGCTGCTGCCGATGTGCATGTTGACGACCGTCCCGGTCTCCTCGCACACCGCGAAGAAGGGGTCCCAGTAGCCGGAGTGGATCGACGGCAGCCCGAGGTAGGTCGGGATCTCCGAGAACGTCACCGCCCGCACCCCGCGGGCCGCGTTGCGCCGGATCTCCGCGACCGCCAACTCGACGTCCCACAAGGGGATCAGGCACAGCGGGATGAGCCGGCCGCCGCTGTCGCCGCACCACTCCTCCACCATCCAGTCGTTGTAGGCGCGTACGCACGCCAGCGCGACCTCCTTGTCCTTGGCCTCGGCGAAGGTCTGCCCGCAGAACCGCGGGAAGGTGGGGAAGCAGAGCGAGCCCTCGACATGGTTGAGGTCCATGTCCGCGAGCCGGGCCTTCGGGTCCCAGCAGCCGCGCCGCATCTCCTCGCGCGTGATGCCGTCGAGGGTCATCTCGTCCCGGGAGAACCCGACGGCCGCGATGATCCGCTTGTACGGGAACTGCAGGTCCTCGTACTGCCACCAGTCGGTGATCTGGCCCTCGGGGTCGGTCGTGATCCGGTATTTGCCGCCCACGTAGGCGAGTTCACCGATGCCGGCGGTGAAGGGCTTCGGCCCCCTGTCCCGGTACTTGGCCGGCAGCCAGGTCTCGAAGAGGTGCGCGGGTTCGATCACGTGGTCGTCGACGCTGATGATGCGGGGCAGTTCGGTCATGGTCCCCTCCGCCTGCTGACGTGTCTTCGGTCCAGCCATCCGTCCAGCCGTCCAGCCGTTCATCCATCTGGCCTATCTGACGGGCCGTCAGATTTCCTGACCCCTAGAAGGCTAGTCGCGCGCCTATGGACCGACAAGGCATCAAGGCCTACGCTCCCCGCACAATCTGACTGTCCGTCAGCCACAGGGGGCACCCGTGAACGCCGACACCGCCACCGCCACCGCGCACGCCCTGGGTTCGGCCCGTACCCTCTGGGAGCTGGTCGCCCGCCGCGCCGAGCTCACCCCCGACCGGCCCGTCCTCCTCCAGGACGACCGCGCCCTCACCTTCGGCGAACTCCGCGCCCGCTCCGAGCGGGTGGCGGCGGGCCTGTACGGCATGGGCGTACGCCCCGGCACCGTCGTCGCCTGGCAGCTGCCCACCCGTATCGAGACCGCTCTGCTCTCTTTCGCGCTGGCCCGCCTGGGCGCCGTGCAGTCACCGGTCATCCCCTTCTACCGGGACCGCGAAGTCGGTTTCGCGCTACGGGAGTCGAAGGCGGAGTTCTTCGCGGTACCGGGCGTGTGGCGCGGCTTCGACTACCTGGAGATGGCGCGGCGGCTCGGCGCGAAGGGCGTCTTCCAGGCCTACGGGGACGATGAACTCCCGGACGGGGACCCGTCGTTGCTGCCGCCCCCGCCCGCCGACGGCACCGCCGTCCGCTGGATCTACTGGACGTCGGGCACGACCTCCGACCCCAAGGGCGTGCTCCACACGGACCGTTCGCTCATCGCGGGCGGCTCGTGTCTCGCGCACGCGCTGCGGCTCACGGCGTCCGACGTGGGGTCGATGGCGTTCCCGTACGCCCATATCGCCGGGCCCGACTACACGGTGATGCTGCTGCTGTACGGCTTCCCGGCGGTGATGTTCGAGCAGTTCGCGCTGCCGGACGCGCTGGAGGGGTACCGCAGGCACGGGGTGACGGTGGCCGGCGGGTCCACGGCCTTCTACTCGATGTTCCTCGCCGAGCAGCGCAAGCAGCCCGGCGTTCCGGTGATCCCGTCCCTGCGGCTCCTCGCGGGCGGCGGGGCGCCGAAGCCGCCGGACGTCTACCACTGTGTCGTACGCGAGATGAAGGTGCAGCTCACCCACGGGTACGGCATGACCGAGGTGCCGATGATCACCATGGGGGCGCCGGACGACACGGTCGAGAACCTCGCGACGACGGAGGGGCGTCCGCCGGAGGGGATGGAGATACGGGTGGTGGGCGGCGAGGTGCGCTTGCGGGGGGAGGCCGTGTGCCAGGGATATCTGGATCCGGCGCAGACCGCCGAGGCCTTCGACGCGGACGGCTTTCTGCGCACCGGTGACCTGGGATTCCTCACCGAGAGCGGGCACTTGGTACTCACCGGGCGGCTCAAGGACGTCATCATCCGCAAGGGCGAGAACATCTCGGCGAAGGAGATCGAGGACCTGCTGCACACGCATCCGGGCGTCCAGGATGTCGCCGTGGTCGGGCTGCCGGACGCGGAGCGGGGGGAGTTGGTGTGCGCGGTGGTGGAGGCGGCACAACAGCCGGAGGGGGCCGGGGAGTTGACCCTGGCCGCCCTCACGGCCTACCTGCGCTCGGAAGGGCTGTCCGTCCACAAGCTGCCGGAGCGGCTGGAGGTGGTGGACGCCCTTCCTCGCAACGAGACCCTGCGGAAGGTGCTCAAGTACAAGCTGCGTGAGCGCTACTCCGAGCCGGCGTCCAGGTCGGCGTTCAGGTCGGAGTCGGCGACGGTGAAGTAGCGGGCGAACGCGTCGACGATCTCCGTCTCGGCGACCCGGCCGTCCTCGTCCGTGTCGAGGGTCGCGGCGGCCGTGGCGGCGATGTCCTCGGGCACGCCGAGTGCCTTGAGCACGCGCTCGGTGTCCCCGACCGTCGCCGCGCCGTCGCCGTCCAGGTCCGCGACGGCCAGGGCCGCGTGCAGGAACGGGCGGGCGATCTCGGCGAACCGGGCGGGGTTGTCCCGCAGCCGCTTCACGGCGCCGTGCACGAACTCGTCGCGGGTGATGCGCTGGTCGCCGTCCCGGTCCGCTATGCCGGCCATGCCCTGCCAGAAGGCCTCGGCACCGCCGTAGAGGGCCTGGCCCTTCTCGGACCGGGCGGGGGTGCCGAACTCGGCGAGCAGCGCCTTGGCGGCCACGTTGAAGTCCACGCGGTCGATGTAGCCGTTGCCGTCCTGGTCGAAGGTGGCGAACCGGGCGGCGATCTTCCGCCCGTACTCGGAGCTGACCATGTCTGTCGGGCCCGCCTTACCTGTGCGTCTCGCGTCTCGCGTCCCGCCTCTGCGTAGACGTCGACGTCCTGTCGAGGTGTCTTTCTGGCACGGAGCGTACGACGCCCCGGCGGCGACGGGGGCAAAAAAGCGACGCCTGTGCCAAGACTGGGGAAAACCCGCTACAAGGGCGTCACGCGCGCGTGAACGCCGGCAGCGGTGCCGCTGTCTCGTCGGCGGCCGTGGTCTGGTCCGCGTAGACGTCGAAGAGCCGCCGGACGCCCAGCGCGCCGAGGACCCGGTTGACGTGGTGGGCGTGGGCGCTGTCCGCGGCTCCCTGCGCGGGCAGGATCAGCCGCAGGCGGCCCTGGCAGGAGCGCATCAGGCGACGGGTGGCGATGAGCACGCCCACCCCGCTGGAGTCGCAGAAGACGACCTCGGAGAGGTCGAGAACGATGCGGTGACGGCCCTCGGCCACCGCGTTGTGCACTCGCTGGCGCAGCTCCGGCGAGGTGACCAGGTCCATCTCTCCGGACACCTGAAGCACGATCCAGCCGCCGCGCTCGCCGTCGGTCACCTTGAACGCCACCATCACGCCTCTCGTCCGACGGAAACGGAAGCCTGTCCTACGCTTCCTGTCGACGCGGCTGCCCAGCAGTCGCGCCATGAAACACCGCACATCGGCACGGCCTCGACCGCAAGAGGTTTGCAAGCGGTTTACGGAGGGCTTGTTTCGGTCACCCGCGATCCCGTTCGATCAAAATGGGTCGGAATCAGCTCACCCCGAGTGTGTTCTCTACCATCCGTGGACCTTCGGAGGGCCCACATTGCCGCAAAGCGGAGTGGCTTGTCAGAGCTGCCGACTACATTCGAAGAAGCGGTGAACAGCCGCCGGACCTGGACAGGAACACGGCAAGGGCACAACTGGGACGTACGGGGGTGAGGGGGCCGCATGGCGAAGAAGGACACATCGCCCCGCTGGGACCGCAAGATGCAGCAGCGGCTCGCACGCGGGGAGGCAGCCGCGCTCGGTGAGCTGTACGACCGGTTCGCCTCGCTGGTGCACGGCCTCGCCCACCGTGTCCTGGGCAACGAGCAGGCCGCCGACCGCGTCACCCGCGAGGTCTTCGCCCACGTCTGGCAGCATCCCGACGCGTACGACCCCAAACAGGGCCCGCTGCGTTCCTGGGTCGCCACCCTGACCCACCGCCTCGCCGTACAGCGCCTGCGCCAGACGGAGACAGCCGCGCTCGCCGGCACGGTCGAGGACACCAACTCCCCAGCCGCCACGGGCTCCCCCGGCTCTACGGACTCCACGGGCTCCCTGGAGGAACTGGAGCGCAGGGTGCGCCGCGCCTCGGTCGCCGCCCGCGCCGACTACATCGTCACGTCCATGCCCGCCCCGCTGCGCGCCGCGCTGGAACTGGCGTACTTCCAACGCCGCGACTACCGCCAGACCGCCGTAGATCTCGGCGTCACGGAAGCCGAGGCCCGCCGCCGCCTCCGCCTCGGCCTCCAACTCCTGTCCACGGCCCACGACACCGGCACACCCGGGGGACCCCCCGAATACGGCGGTGCGGTGTGACCGGCGCGGGCGGATCGGGCGCGTACGACGGCGACCACGAGGACCACGAGGACCACAAGGACGAGGACTGGGAGAAGCCCAAGGGGTACGACCCTCAAGGCGCCACCGGTTCCCAGGGTCCTCAGGGTCCCGAGAACGGTGACGGCAAGGAGCCCAGCGCCGGTGACGGCCCGCCGCGCATACCGATGCCCCGTTCCTCGGTCGAGGACACCGGCCGACTGCTGCCGGAGGCGCGCAAAGTTCCCGGCGCACCCGCCACACCGCTCCCCCTCCCCCTCGTCCTCGAACACGACGTGCTGAGGTCGCTGCTCGGTGCGTGGGCGCTGGCCGCCTGTGCGCCGGAGGAGACGCTGGCCGTCGAGGAGCACCTCGGGGACTGCGGTGCCTGCGCCGACGAGGCGAGGCGGCTGCGCGAGGCGGTCGAGCTCCTCCAGCGCCCGGAGCCCCTCGACCTGGACCCGACCCTGCGCACCCGCGTCCTGGAGGGCTGCCTCGACCGCCGCCCACCGCGCATCCCGGTACCGGAGTGGGCGACCGCGTACGACGCCGAGACCGCCCGCCTCGACGCCCTCCTCCAGGACTTCGGCGACGCCGAGTGGCACGCGCCCGTGCGGCTGCGCTGGTTCAAGGACGACGAGCAGACGACCCGCCGTACGACGGTCGCCGGTGTCATCGCCCACCTCCTCAGCGTGGACGGCCTGGTCGCGGTCGCCCTGGGCCTGGACGACCCGCTCACCGTCAAGCCGGAGACGCCGGTCGCGCCCACCCCTGCAGGCCGTACGGAGGCGTACTGGCGTGCCTCGCACTTCCCGCACACCCGTTCCGTACGGGTCCCTTGGCGGGAGCAGAGCCACGGCATCGTACGGACGGCGTCCTTCGCGGGCGGCGGCTCGGGGCAACTGCCCGTCCCGTACGGCGACTTCGAACTACCCCTGCGCGACGCGATGCTGGACCGCGCCTTCGAGTGCTGGGTGCACGCGGGCGACATCGCGGACGCGGTCGACTACCCCTACCAGCCGCCCGCCCCACGCCACCTCCACCGCATGATCGACCTCGCGGCCCGCATGCTCCCGGACGCCCTCGCCGCCCGCCGCCGGGCCGGCCTGGCCTCCCCGAACCGCACCGCCCGCCACCTGGTCCCGGCCGGCGAGCCCGGCCGCAGCCTCCGCCTGGAGATCGAGGGCTCCGGCGGCGGCGAATGGCTGATCCCCCTGGACTCCCCCGCCGCCCTCCCCTCAGCCGCCCACGAGGTCGCCCACGTCGCCCTGGACGGCGTCGAGTTCTGCCAACTGGCCGCGGGCCACGTCCCCCCGGAGGACGCGGCAGCAGGCCAGGACGGAGACCGGGCAGCCATCAGAGACGTGCTGTTCGCGGCGGCTTCGCTCAGCCGGATGTAGGTACGCCCACGTCCCAAAGCAGATGCGCCATCAGGCGCGGGCCCGGACGATGAGCGTGCCGACGGTGCGCGGGCCGGGCGGCGCGGGCAGTACCTGCGTCCGCACATCCACGTAGCCGTACCGACCGAGCAGTGCCTCCCACACGTCCGGTTCGTAGTCCCAGCGCCTCACGACGAGCGGATCCTCGTCGGGGCCGGCCCGAAATCAGCCGGAGCCGCTCAAGGTCAGCGAGGCGTGAGGAGGCAGAACTCGTTGCCCTCCGGATCGGCCAGAACCGTCCAGGAGATTGCGGACTGGTCGATACCAGGGTCGGTGGCGCCCAGGGCGCGCAGCCGGGCTGCCTCTGCGGCCAGGTCGTCACCGGGGTAGGGGCAGACGTCGAGGTGCACGCGGTTCCACACACTCTTGGCGTCGGGGGTGCGGACGAACTCCAGGTAGGGACCGACGCCTTTGGCGGATCGCATGGTCGCCTGGTCGTCGGTGACCTCGTGCAGCGTCCAGTCCATCGCCTGGTCCCAGAACCGGGCCATTGCTCGTGGGTCGGTGCAGTCGACCACCACCGCGGCGATCGGCCCGGTGTCCTGATAGATCGGACGGGGCTCCAGGACGCAGAACTCGTTGCCCTCCGGGTCGGCCATGACCGTCCAGGGGACGTCGCCCTGCCCCACGTCGGCGAGCCTCGCACCGAGATCCTTCAAGCGCGCGACCAACTCCGCCTGATGGGCGGTCGAGGTGGTGGCCAGATCAAGGTGCACCCGGTTCTTCACGGTTTTGGGTTCCGGGCGGGTGATGATGTCGATGCAGACGGCCACGGGGTCGGGGTAGGCGAAACCCACGGGTTCGAGGTTGGTCACGCCGGGTCCCTCGCTGTCGACACCCCAACCGAGTGCCTCCGCCCAGAACCGGCCGAGCACGGAGTCGTCCTGGGCCTTCATGTTGATCTGCACGAGTCGTGTCGCCATGCCGCAGATCCTAGAAGCTGCCGCCGGTCGCCCTCGCCGAGACTGTAGGAGTCCTGGTGAACGAAGGTGACCGAACAGGCCACGAGCGGGCGGAGATGTGTGTCGGTCCTCCGTCTTCATCCAACTCGCCGGCGAGCGCGACTGTCCCAAGGTGGTCCGCCCCTACCTGCGCCTCCCTTGTCCTGTAGAGGCATTGACGTTCATACGCACACTCTCGTCGCCAGAATCGGTGGCGGACGGTGACACGGACAGGCGCACACGAGATAGCGCAGCCCGGGGACACCACTCTCACGGGGTTCGGCGTCCCGGCACCGGTCGTGGGTGCCGATGGTGCAGCGCCCGGATACGTACGGGGGTTCCTGGTCGTCACTCATTTGGCCGCCCCCTTCTCGGTGTTCGAGTCGAATCCGAGGGGGCGTACGTCCCACATGCCGCCCCGCGTGTCCCGGTGGTACCCCCTGTGCCCCGCCTCCCGTACGCACGCCTCAGCCTCGCTGAAGACCGGGGCCCGGTAGAACATGGAGGCGCGGATCGTCCCGCACCTGGCAATGATCGCGACGCCGGTCATCGGGACCTCACCCCGTCCAGTACGGAGTGAATGTCACGGATGTCGAAGCTGACGCGGAAGTCGGCGGCCAGCACCGTGACGGCGCGACGCCGCAAGCGCACGGCTCGTTCACGTGCGGTCCAGTAGGGCCGTACACGTGCAGTCCGAGGCGCTACGGCCGTTTCGGAAGGCGAGACGTCGAGGCGGTCGGGCAGATACGGCCGCGACAGGGCCGACGACGCTCCGTCGAGGATGGCCCGGTCGGTGCTGTACGGGGAACGCGGGGTGGCCAGACGCGCCACCGGGCGGCCAGGATCCGTCACGTTGCCACGGGTCACGATGGTTCGACCTGGTTCACGCGTCGCCTTGCGCCGCGTCCCCGTGGCAGGCAGTGCCAGACAGAGGATCAGCAGCACTACAGGACACAGGGCCCGGTGCAGCGTGGCCGCGATACGGTTGCGCACGTCGTCAACCTCCAGAGGGTTGGCGGCCATGCCCCGGGGTGTTAGCGCACCGCCGGGGTTTCTCTTGCGTTGCGCTTCCACCGCAGTGCGTGATGTACCTAGATGTATCACGATGTAGCTAGAGCTAGTAATGTGGACACATGTACGACTGCCTAATGTCGAGCCATGAGTCTTGATCCGGAATCCGGACGCCCCCTCTACGCCCAGCTCGCAGACGTCCTCGAAGCGAGGATCGCGAGCGGGGAGTACGCGCCCGACCGCATGATCCCCACGCCCGCATCGCTGGCCGACGAGTACGGCATCGCCCAGATGACCGCACGCCGCACGATGCGCGAGCTCCGGGAACGCGGACTGATCTACACGGTCCCCGGCAAGGGCTCGTACGTACTGCCTGCCGGTCCCGAAAACGCCGAGGCCGAAGGGAACAACCCGGGCGAGAAGTAAGGGCATCCGCGAAGCCACCACGCTCACCGAGACCGGGGACGGCCCCGCGGACATGGCCAGTCCAGCCCCACTCCGGCGTTGCGTTGAAAACAGTGGTGCAGCCGATGAGCCGGCCGCCGACGAAGAGCTCCCAGACGGGGAAGTTCGGGTCAGCCGCCCCGTCGGGGGTACGGGGCCGGCGATCTGCGGCTGTGCCGTGTGGGCGCGAGTGACCGGAAGCGAGGCCGCAGGCAGGCAGCGGGGCCCGAGGACCCCGGCCGTGTGCCGTCCGGGACGGGGCCGTCAGAGCGTGGCGAGCCGGTCCACCAGCAGCTCGGTCCTGCGCTCGGTGTCCTCCGGCGGGAGCCGTCCCGCTCGGGTCAGGGTGGCCAGTCCGTGCAGGGACGCCCAGAACGTCTCGGTGAACAGCTCCGGGCGCACGCCGTCCCCGGCGACCTCACTGAGGCACTCCAGCAGCGCGGCGAAGGCGTCCTTCAACGGTTCGGGGGTGTCCTCCTGCGCGTACGCCAGGCCGCCGTCGAGCTGGAACAGGGCGTCATAGACCGCCGGATGGCGTTCGGCGAAGACGAGGTAGGCACGGGCCAGCGCGGTGACCCGGGCGCGGGGACCGTCGGCGGCGGCGGTCGCGGCCCGCATCGCCACAGCCATCTCGGAAGCGCCCTGCAGAGCGACGGCGCCGATGATCTCGCGCTTGCCGCGGAAGTGGCTGTAGAGGACAGGCTGGCTGTATTCGATGCGTTCGGCGAGCCGCCGGGTGGTGACCGCGTCCCAGCCCTGCTGCTCGGCGAGTTCGCGGGCCGTGGCCACGATGAGGCGCTCGCGGCTGGCCCGTTCGCGCTGCTTGCGTTCCTGTACCGACATGATTCGATCCTAGCAATGCTAGACAACCGAGCGACAGCAGTTATAGCGTTGCATCATTATCTAGCAGCGCTAGATCCCGGAGGGGTCATCATGCTCAATGCACTTGAGGTCGTCACCATCGTGGTCGTCGGCGTGCTGGTGGGGGTGGAGTTCTCCGTCCCCTTCTTCAGCAACCCGATCCTCAACGCGCTCCCCGGCGACAACGGCCTGCGCGCCCGCGTCCACGGGGCCCGACTGGGCGGCGCCGTGATGCCGTTCTGGTACATCGGCTCGCTCGCCCTCGTCGGGGTCTGGGCCGTCGCCGGACGGGACGACGACGGCACCGGCCTCGTCGTGACCGCCGCCGCGCTGCTGATCGTCAGTGTGCTCATGTCGATCCTGGTGCTCGTCCCGATCAACAACCGGGTCAAGACGTGGACCGCCGGCAGCCGTCCGGCCGACTGGAAGGAGCAGATGAAGCGCTGGGACCGCTGGCACTACGTCCGCGTCGCCGTCATCATCGCCGCCTTCGCCTGCCTGGCGGCCGCTCTCACCTGAGCCCGTGGGCCGGCGCGGCGCCGGTGGCGCCACCCATCTCTCCGTACCCCTCAAGCCCCGCGAACACATGTGTCATAATCGGGCGCTGATCATGGCAAGAAACGACCGGGGGGCCGTGTGTACGCCGTTTCTCTGGACGCCCCCTACCTGGACACGGATGCGGATCAACTCTGCTTCTCGCTGGACTTGACGGAGCGTCCGGCACTGGCGGAGCGTGTGGTGTCGCTCGGCGGGCTGGATGTGCGGCTGCGGCTGCTCGGGGCCTCGCACCAGGTGTTCGCCGGTCCCGTGAGGGAGACCGTGGCCTGTCTGCAGGGCGCGGTGAGGGGTCTGCCCGAGACCCGCACCCGTCAACTGCCGGGCTGGGACTACGACTTCGGCGCCACCACTCGCCGACTGCCTCCGGAGGAGTTCAGTGCCGAGGTGGCGCAGGTCCTCGACCAGGCCACCGACGCCGAGCACAGCCTGTGCGGAGTCTTCCCCGGTTCGCCGGAGGCGGTCACCGCGGTGGTCGTCGAGACGGTCGAGGGACCGCACGGCGCCGGGCTCGTCTGGCGCACCTGGCACACGTACCCGCAGAACGGCCAGATCGTATCGACGTACAGCCGGCTGGAGGCCCGATGAACAGCGCCCGACTCGTCCGCGCGGCGGTGGCGGCCGTGCTGGCCGCGACCCTGCTCACCGCCTGCTCCAGCGGCGGGGACAGTGACGCGGTCCCGCGCGACTGGATCAGGAAGACGTACACCGCGACCGGAAGCGACTGGCTCGATCCGGACAGCACCCCGAGCCAGGTCGCCCAGGCGATCCACAGCAAGCGGAAGGGACTGGACCGTGCCTCCGGCGACCGCAAGGAGTTCCTGCGGTACGGCGACGACATGGTCACCGTCTCGCCGTACCGGAGCGGCAGCCTGATCGAGATCGAGGACTACCGCAACGGCTACCACCGCCACCAGCGGTACCTCAGCTACTGGCCGAACCCGGACAGCTCGAGCTTCCGCGGCGGCGGCCCCGGCGAGGGCAAGTAACACCCGGTGACGAGCCAAAACGCCCGCTGGAGCACCACCCGGAGCACCAACGGGATCGCCACCCGCCGCATCCCACGCTCCTCCCGCTCCTCCCGCACAGCACCTGATCCCGCCCCGACCCCGCCCCCAAGAAAGGCAACGCAGTGACCGAGATCTTCGAGTCGACCGGCCAGGCCCTGCTCTACGGAATCGCGGGCCTCGTCGTGATGGCCGTCGGCTTCATCGCGCTCGACCTCGTCACGCCGGGCAAGCTGTACCACGTGGTATGGACCGACCGGAACCGCGGCGCGGCCGTCCTGCTGGGCAGCCAGTCCGTCGCCGTGGGCGTGGTCATCATGAAGGCCATCGAGGCGAGCGAGTCCGAACAGGGCCTCGGCTACGGCCTGGCCAGCACGCTGCTGTACGGCCTGGCCGGGGTGCTGGTGATGACCGTCGTCGGCGTCGTGATCGGCGTGGTCACGCCGGGCCAGATGGGCGCGGTCGTCCTCGACGACGAGGGCAGCCGTCCGCACCCCGCCGCCTGGGTCCAGGCCGGCATGTACCTGGGCACCGGGCTCATGGTCGGCGCGGCGATCTCGTAACGCAGCCCCACGATGAGCGCCACCACCGTGCAAGGCCGCGACACCACCGCGGCACCCGCAGGCCCCCCGGCCGTCAAGCACACCCGGGGGGCTCGCTTCCTGCTGCTCTTCGCCGTCTTCCTCTGCGCGGCCTGCGGCCTCGTGTACGAGCTGGCCCTGACCGCGCTGGGCAGCTACCTCATCGGCAACTCGGTGCTGCAGACCTCCGTGGTGATCTCCGTGATGGTGTGCGCCATGGGGCTGGGCTCCCTCGCCGCCAAACCCCTGCGCCACCGCGCGGTGGGCGCGTTCGCGCTCGTGGAGGGCGTGCTGGCGCTGGTCGGCGGGCTGTCGGTGCTGGTGCTGTACTCGGCGTTCGCCTGGCTCCAGCTGTACACCCCGGCGATGATCGTGGTCGCGGTGGCCGTCGGCATGCTGATCGGCGCGGAGATCCCGCTGCTGATGACCCTGCTCCAGCGGATCCGGAAGCAGGAGGCGGGCAGCGCGGTCGCCGACATGTTCGCCGTCGACTACATCGGCGCGCTGGTCGGCGGCCTGGGCTTCCCGCTGTGGCTCCTGCCGACGTTCGGCCAGCTGAAGGGCACGCTGGTGGTCGGCGCGGTCAACGCGGTGGCCGGGGTCATCGTCGTGGTGTTCATCTTCCGCCGGCAGATGCGGCGCTGGGTGCGCAACGGCCTGCTGGCCGGGGTCACGGCGGTCCTGGCGGTGCTCGGTACGACGTACGCCTTCGCGGAGGACCTGGAGGTGACCGCGCGTCAGCAGATGTACCGGGACCCGATCGTCCACTCGGAGACGACGCCGTACCAGGAGATCGTCGTCACCCGCTCCACCGCCTTCACCGGCGAACCGGACATCCGCCTCTTCCTCAACGGCGATCTCCAGTTCAGCTCCGTCGACGAGTACCGCTACCACGAGTCCCTCGTCCACCCCGCGCTCGCGGGCTCCCGCGCCAACGTGCTGATCATGGGCGGCGGCGACGGACTCGCCCTGCGCGAGGTGCTGCGCTACGACGACGTCCAGCACGTCACTCTCGTGGAGCTGGACCCGGCGATGACCCGGCTCGCGCGCGACTTCCCGCCCCTGCGCGACCTCAACGACAAGGCGTTGGACGACCCGAGGGTCAAGGTGGTCAACGCCGACGCCTTCAACTGGCTGCGCGACGCCCGGCAGCGGTACGACGCGGTCGTCCTCGACTTCCCCGACCCGGACACGGCGGCCCTGGCCAAGCTGTACTCGGTGGAGTTCTACCACCTGCTCGGCCAGGTCCTGACGCCGCAGAGCAGGGTGATGGTGCAGAGCGGGTCGCCGTTCTTCGCACCGAAGACGTTCTGGTCGATCGCGAAGACGATCGAGACGGCGGGCTACGCGACCACCGAGTTCCAGGTCGACGTCCCGAGCTTCGGCAACTGGGGCTACGTCCTGGCCACCCCCGGCGGCGGCACGCCCCCACCCCTGCGGCTGGCATCGGACGCCCCGCGACTGCGCTACCTGGACGAGGCGGTCCTGAAGGCCGCCGCGGTGTTCCCCGTCGACCGCCGCCGCCAGGACGTACGACCGAGCACCCTCATGGACCCGGCCGTGCTGGAGTACGTACTGGACGAGTGGGAGAACTACTGACCGCCCGAGCAGAGGCGGCAGATACGCGAGCGAGGCCGGCCCGCGTCACCGCCTACGCGAACACCACCGTCCGCCGCCCGTTCAGCAGAATCCGCCGCTCCGCATGCCACTTCACGGCCCGGGCCAGGGCCTGGCACTCCACGTCGCGGCCGATGGCGACCAGCTGGTCCGGCGTGACGTCGTGGCCGACGCGCTCGACCTCCTGCTCGATGATCGGACCCTCGTCGAGGTCGGCCGTCACATAGTGCGCCGTCGCGCCGATCAGCTTCACGCCTCGCGCATGGGCCTGGTGGTAGGGCTTCGCGCCCTTGAAGCTCGGGAGGAAGGAGTGGTGGATGTTGATGATCCGGCCGCTCAGCTGCTTGCACAGGTTGTCGGAGAGGACCTGCATGTAGCGGGCCAGGACGACCAGTTCCACGTTCTCCTCGCGCACCAGCTCCAGCAGCCGGGCCTCGGCCTCCTCCTTCGTGTCCTTCGTCACCGGGATGTGGACGAAGGGGACGTTGTACGAGGCGACCAGCTCGGCGAAGTCGGTGTGGTTGGACACGACCGCCGCGATGTCGACCGGCAGCGCGCCGATGCGGCCCCGGAAGAGGAGGTCGTTGAGGCAGTGGCCGAACTTGCTGACCATGAGGACGACGCGCATGCGGTCCTCGGCCCGATGGATCTGCCACTCCATGTGGAAGGCGTCACCGATCGCCGCGAAGCTCGCGCGCAGCTTCTCCACCGTCACCGGCGCCTCCGCCGAGAAGTGGACGCGCATGAAGAACAGTCCCGTGTCGTGGTCGCCGAACTGCTGGCTGTCCTCGATGTTGCAGCCGGTCATGAAGAGGTAGCTCGACACGGCGTGCACGATGCCCTGCTTGTCTGGGCAGGAGAGGGTGAGGACGTACTGCTCGGCAGGCTGCCCGGTGGGGGCCGCGGCTCGGCTGGACTGCTCGTTCATGCCGGACAGGGTCCCATAGCCGCCGGGAGCGTCCGAATTCCGTCCGCCACCCGGAACCCCGGGCGCAACCCCGGCACCTCCTACGCCGACCGCGTCAGTATCCGCAGCGTCTCCAGCGTGCGCGGCTGTACGTCCGGTTCCTCGCCGTCGCTCGCCGCGAGGCGTACGTGGGCGTCCCGGGCCGCCCGGACCGCCTCCGGCCAGCCTGCGTGGTCGAGGTAGGCCGAGACGGGCGCGTCCGGGCCGACCTGGTGCATGATCCGCAGGACGCGGAGCACGGCGGTGTCGACGAGGGCGGCCTCCTGGGAGTCCCGGAAGATCGTGCCGACGTATTTCTCGGCGGACCAGCTGTCCAGCCAGGTGTCCTCGACCAGGCGGTACACGGCGTCGGTGACGTCACCGTATCCGTCGACGCCGGCCAGCCAGACGTCTCGCTGGAACACCGGATCGGAGAGCATGTGCAGCGCGGAGCGCACATTGCTGCGCCAGCGCCACCACGGCATGTCGTTGAGTGGCATGCCGCCCATGGTGGATGAGCGACGCCCGCGACGGGAAGAGTCTTCCGAACCTTGCACGGTCATCGATCGTACGTTCCCTTCAAAAATGAGATCCACACCCCCTGTAATTCACCTCCGCGTCACCGAACCTTGACCAAGGGTCACCCCCGGGTTGGCCGTGTGACGGAATCGTGCATGCCCATGACCGGCAGGCGACGCACCCGCAGCACCTTCCGCACCTCCCACACCCTCCATACTCTCGGCACCTCCAGCACTTCTCGCACCTCCCGTACTTCCCGTACCACCCGTACGTTCCGCACCGTCCGTAGCTTCAGTGCCCTCGCCGTGTGTGCGGCACTGGCCGTCGGGTGCGGGGTCGTCCCCGGTACCTCGGACGGCTCGGGGAGCGGTGACATCACCGTCATGACCTGGGCGCCGGAGGACACCAACGCGACCAACAAGCCTGGCATGCCCGCCATGGCCCAGGCGTACGCCCGCTGGATCAACGCCAAGGGCGGCCTGGGCGGGCGCAAGCTCAAGGTCCTGACCTGCAACGAGCACAACGACCGGGTGATCGCCGCGAAGTGCGCCCGGCGGGCCGCCGAGGAGGACGTCGTCGCCGTCGTCGGCTCCTACAGCCAGTTCGGCGACTCCTTCCTGGGCCCGCTGGGCTCCGCCGGAATCCCGTACATCGGCGGTTTCGGCGTCACCAACGACGAGTTCACCAGCCCGATGTCGTACCCCGTCAACGGCGGCTCGCCCACCCTCCTCGCCGGCCTCGGCCAGGAACTGGCCGCCGTCTGCGGCCCCGTCGCCCTGATACGCCCCGACTCCATCGCCGGCGACCAGCTGCCCCCGTACCTCGACTCCGGACTGAAGGCGGGCGGGCATTCCCCGGCGGCCGACCAGCTGGCCCCCGAGAACGCCACCGAGTACGCGACGCACACGAAGCTCGCCCTGGAACAGACGACGGCCCCGGACACGCAGACGGGCACGGGGACCGAGGCGGACCGGAAGGGCTGTGTCGTGCCGGCCCTCGGGGACCGCACCAACACCTTCATGGACTCCTTCCGGCGCGACCGCGAGGACTACCCGGCCGTGCGCACCGCCACCGTGCTCGGCAGCGTCGACCAGACGGTGATCAACGCGACCGGCGGCAAGTCGGGCCCGTACGAGGACTCGTACATCACCGGCTGGTACCCGGTGGCCAGTGATCCCCGCTGGGACCAGATGAAGCAGGCCATCAACGAAGAGGCCTTCGGCGACAACCGCATCGACCCGCAGGACGCGGGAGTGCAGACCACCTGGATCGCCTACACCGTCCTGAAGGCGGTCGTCGAGTCGCTGGACGGGGGCGAGGTGTCCTCGACCACGATCCGGCGGACCCTCGACGACGGCCTTCAGGTCACCACCGGCGGCCTCACCCCGCCGCTTCGCTGGCGGCTCCTGGACGTGCTGGCGGTCATCGGCTTCCCCCGGCTGGTCAACCCGCAGGTGACCCTCCAGGTCGTCCGCGACGGCCGGCTCGTCGCCGCCCGCAAGGGCTTCGTCAACACGAGGAAGCTGCTGGAGAGCGCGGACGACTGAGCAGGCCGGCGCCCGGCGCCCGGCGCCCGGTCAGAGCTGGGTGGACTGGCGCTCCGTCAGGCCGTACGTCTTCGCGATGGCGTTCCACAGCTCGGCCGCCCTGGCCTTCTGCTCGGTGGCGATGCCGCTCTGCGCGTTGCCGCTGCGGGTCTGGCCCGTCGTCCGGGCCTGGCCCTTGTTGCAGCCCTTCTTGCCCGCCGTCTGGTCGGCCCAGGCCGCGTAGTGGTTGTCGGCCGACTGGGACGCCTGCCAGGCCTTGGTGAGGGCGGCGGTCAGCTCCGCGTTGTCGGGGAGCTTGTCGACGGGCAGCGTGGAGAGCCGGGTGACCAGCTCGCCGCGCTGCTGGGCCGCACCGCGCAGGTCGGTGGCCGCCTGGCCGAGGTTCTGGCAGGACTTGACGTCCGCCACGGCCTTGATCACCGCGTCGCGGCTGTTGTTGCTGTCGGCCAGCAGCTTGTCCAGTCCGACGGCCTGCGCCTGGGCCGGATCGGCGGCCGGCGACCCGGACTCCTCCGGCGCGGCCGACGTCGCCGCGACGGTCTTGTTGCCCGCGTCGGCGTCACTGTCCCCGCCCCCGCTGCTCAGCAGGGCACCGGCCCCGATCCCGAGCACGGCGATCCCGATACCGACGGCCGCGATGACAGGCACCCGCGAACGTCTGCCGCCGCCCCGGCCACCGTCGTACCCGTCCATGTCCTGGGGCGCCGCCTGGAAGCCGTGGGGCCCCTGGTGGCCGTACGGGGCCTGCTGGGCGGCGTACGGGGCCTGCGGGGCGTAGGGGGCGGGGCCGGGCTGCTGGTGCTGCTGCGGCTGCTGTGGCTGGATGCGGGGCAGTTGCTGGGTGGCCCCGGCCGGCGCCGCGGCGCCCGGACCACCGGGGCCGCTGCGGAAGAGGTTGTCGAAGTCGGAGGGCGGCTGCCGGTCGTCGGGCCCGCCCGGGCGTACGCCGTACGACCCGCCGGGCACCGGGGGGATGTACTGGGTGGCGTCGGCGTCGGAACCCCCGGGAGCGGGGGCAGGAGCGGCCTGCGGTACGCGGCCCAGGTACCGGGTCGACTCGGCGGGCGTCTCGGGCGGCAGCGCGCCGGGACCCACGGGCGGCAGGTACTGCGTCGCCGCCTCGTTGACGGGAGCGGCGGCGGGCGCGGGGGCCTGTGCCCGCACCGGCGGGAGGTACTGGGTGGCCTGGTCGACAACCGGCCCGGGGCCGCTCGGAACGGGCGGGAGGTACTGCGTCGCGCCCTCGTAGGCGGGCGGCAGCGGAGCACCGGGCGCGGCGGCGTACGGCACGGCCGCACCGCCCTCGGGCGGCAGCGGGGCCGCCGGGGCGCCGTACTGCCCGTACGCGTCAGGGTGCTGGGACTGATGCTGCTGGGGCTGCTGGTGCTGTCCGTACGGCTGGTGGGCCTGCTGCTGGTGCTGGGGCTGCGGTATGGACGCGCCTCCGGTGGCCGCAGGCGGCAGCGGCGCGGACTCGGCGGCATGGGCGCCATGCGCGGCACGCGGTACGGGCAGGGGGGCGCCCGGGGTCGGCTGGGCGCCGTAGCCGTCGTGCTGACTCCATCCGCCGGACGGCCCGGGGTCGTTGTTCCACTCCGATGCCGGCGGCGCCTGCTGAGGCTGCGGCTCGGGCTGCCGGCGGGGCTGGGGCTGGAACTGGCCCTGGTCGCCCCACTGCTGCTGGTGCTGGTGCTGCTGGGCGTCGGGCTGTGCCGGCCAGCCCTCGGCCGCCGTCCCCTGCGGCTGCGGCTGCGCCTGCTGCTGGGCCTGCGGCTGGTTCATGTCCGGGCCCCACGGCTGGCCCCAGGTCTGGCCACCCGTCGGGGTCGGCGCCGGCTCCGGGGCGGGGGCCTGCTGACCGCCGTACGAGCCGCCGCCCGGACCCTGTCCGCCGCTTCCCCCCGTCATTCCCGGCAGCAGCGGTTCGCCACCGTCGGAGGGCAGCACGATGCCTTCGCGCGCTACACGCGGCGAGGGCTCCTCGCCCTGTCCACTCTGCGTCACCGGGACTCCTACTGATGGGGGACCTTCGGAATCGTCGGTTAACGCTACCGGGTCCCCGGAATCCGATGCCACGCAGCACAGGACCAGACCACTGCCCCACCGGCCTCAGGGCGAAATACCTGCCTCCGCGCCTCCGTACGCGCTGCTCAGCCGCTTATGTGTCTCCCGTCACGCCGCCACCCGGACGTCCAGTCGCGCCCCGAACTCCCGGACCACCGGTTCGTCGCGGTACGGCTCCAGACGCAGGTGGAGGTCCTCCAGGTACTCGGCGCCCCGGTTGGAGCGCAGGGTGCCGAGGAGTTCCACCGCGCGCAGACCCGTGTGGCAGGCCTCCTCCACTTCACGCTGCTGGACCTGCGCCGACGCCAGCAGCACCAGCCCGATGGCCCGGCGCCGCGCCCGTGTCTCGGGGTGGCCGTCCAGCGACTCCTGCGCGCACCGCGCCGCCGCCTCGGCCTGGCCGAGGTCCCGGTGGCAGTGCGCCAACTCGTCGGCCAGATACGCCCCGTCGAAGTGCGCGATCCACGCCGGGTCGTCCCCGGACTCGGGGTCGGCCGCCTCCAGCGCGTTGACCGCGCGCCCGGACGCCAGCTGGGCCGACCGCGCGTCGCCCATCAACGCGTGCCCGCGGGCCTCGGCGGCGTAGAACATCGACTCCGCGCGCGGGGTGACCCTTCCGCGCGCCCCCTCCTGAGCCGCGCGCGCCAACTGCGCGATCTCCCGCGGGTTTCCGAGCTGCGCGGCGAGATGGCTCATGGAGGCGGCGAGTACGTACCCTCCGTACCCCCGGTCCCCGGCCGCCTGGGCGAGCCGGAGCGCCTGGATGTAGTAGCGCTGGGCGAGACCGGGCTGGCCGGTGTCGATGGCCATGTAGCCGGCGAGTTCGGTCAACCGTGCGACGGCGGCGAAGAGATCACGCCCGACCGCCTCCCGGTACGAGCCCGCCAGCAGCCCGGAGACGACACTGTTGAGGTAGTGCACGACGACCGGACGCACATGCCCGCTGCCGTACTGATGGTCGAGGTCCGTCAGCGCCTGCGTCATCGCGCGCACCGCCGCCACGTCCGACGGCCCCACGCGGGGGCCCGCCTGGCGCGCCACCTGGGAGTCGGGGGACGAGATCAGCCAGTCGCGGCTGGGCTCCACGAGCGCGGAAGCGGCGACGGACGAACCGGAGAGGAAGTCCCGCCGGCCCACGTCACTGCGCCACAGCTCACACACCTGCTCTATGGCGCCGAGGACGGTCGGGGAGAACTGGAGCCCGACGCCCGAGGCGAGGTTCTTGCCGTTGGCCATGCCGATCTCGTCGATCGTGACCGTACGGTTCAGTTTGCGGCCGAGGGCTTCGGCGATGATCGCGGGCGCCCGGCCCCGCGGCTGCTGTCCGCGCAGCCAACGGGCCACGGACGTCTTGTCGTAGCGCAGGTCGAGGCCGTGCTCTGCGCCGCACATGTTGACCCGGCGGGCCAGCCCGGCGTTCGAGCAGCCCGCTTCCTGGATGAGCGCCTGCAGCCGTTCGTTCGGCTGCCGCGCGACGAGAGGCCTTGCGGCCATGGCGTACCCCCTGAGGCTGCGGTGCCGTGCCCACGCACCGAGTTGACGTGTCTTCCGTGCCCGGATCCGTCCGCTGCCCAGTCCAAGTACTCAGTTACTCGGTCCTGCCACAGCGAAAAGATCCGGCCTCGAAGATCAATGCCCCGCAGACATGCCGAAGATGCGAAGCATGTGAGGATTGCCGGGGTAAAGGCGGATGCCCAGCCCTTCACCTGCCTACCCAGCCCCGCCCCGGATCCTCCTGCGCGCCCCCACACATGCATCCATGCGCCCCAGATGCGGAATCGATGCACCTCCCCCGCGCATGTGACAGGCGTAACCCATGATTCCCACTAGAGTTGAGTTCATCGTGGAAGAGACCATCGCGGGCCCGAATGCTGCCCAAATCCCGAAGCAACGCGGCGAATCCCTCTTGGAAACCGCCGTCCGTTACGCCGAAGAGCGCCACTGGGACGTGTTTCCCGGTACGTGGCTGGAAGCAGTCGACGGGGTGCAGCGCTGCTCCTGCGGCGACACCGCGTGCGCCGTCCCCGGCGCACACCCGACCGGTCCGGACTGGGCGACGCAAGCCACGGGCAGCGCGACTGTCGCGCGCCGGCTGTGGACCGAGCAGCCGACGGCGTCGATCCTGCTGCCTACCGGCCACACGTTCGATGCGATTGATGTGCCCGAGACGGCCGGGTTCCTCGCGCTGGCGCGGATGGAGCGGATGGAACTGACGCTCGGGCCGGTGACGTTGACGCCGGACCGTCGGATGCGGTTCTTTGTGCTGCCGGGTGCGTCGGTGAAGGTGCCGGACCTGGTGCGCAAGTTGGGGTGGTCGCCTTCCTCGCTGGATCTGGTCGCCATGGGCGAGGGGGCGTACGTGGCTGCGCCGCCGACCCGGTACGGGTCTCGGGGGGCTGTGCAGTGGGCCTGCCGGCCTACGCCGGCCAATCGATGGCTGCCGGATGCGGAGGAGTTGATCTCGCCGCTTGCTTATGCGTGCGGGCGGGATCGATAGTTCGCCGTTCGGGGTGTCTGGTTCGGTTTGAGTGGCGGCTACCGGTCAGTTGTGGCTGATCGCGCAGTTCCCCGCGCCCCTAAAGACCTTAGGCTCCTCGCATGGTTGAAGGTGCTGCCGTGCGCGTGCAGGGGCTCTGGAAGCGGTTTGGGCAGCAGGTTGCTGTTGCCGGGATCGATCTGGAGTTGCCTGCGGGGAAGTTCGTCGGGCTGGTCGGGCCCAATGGGGCCGGGAAGACGACGACGCTCTCGATGGTGACCGGGCTGCTGCGGCCCGACCAGGGCACCGTGGAGGTCGTCGGGCACGATGTGTGGCGCGACCCGGTGGAGGTCAAGGCGCGGATCGGGGTGCTGCCCGAAGGGCTTCGGCTCTTCGAGCGGCTGTCCGGGCGTGAACTCCTCGCCTACTCGGGGCGGTTGCGCGGGCTGCCCGGCGTCGAGGTCGACAAGCGGGCCGCCCAGCTTCTCGACGTCCTCGATCTGGCCGGCGCCCAGCACAAGCTCGTCGTCGACTACTCGACCGGCATGCGCAAGAAGATCGGCCTCGCTGCCGCGCTCCTCCACAATCCCGAAGTCCTGTTCCTCGACGAGCCGTTCGAGGGCGTGGACCCGGTGTCGGCACAGATCATCCGGGGTGTGCTGGAGCGGTACACGGCGTCCGGTGCCACCGTCGTCTTCTCCTCCCATGTCATGGAGCTGGTCGAGTCGCTGTGCGACTGGGTCGCGGTGATGGCGGCGGGGCGAATCCGGGCGCACGGCACGCTGGCCGAGGTCCGGGGCGACGCCCCCTCGCTCCAGCAGGCGTTCCTCGAACTCGTCGGCGCGGGCGGCCGCGACCACGGCTCCCACCTCGACTGGCTGGGCGGCGGCGCCCGGTGAACACAGCGGCCGACACAGGGTCGATCACACCCGTCCTCGTACGGCTGAAGCTGTCGTTGCTGCGCAACGGGCTGCGGCAGTCCGCCGGGCGGCGGGCCGCGTACATCGCGTCGGTGGTCGTCGTGCTGCTGATCGCGGGGCTCCAGTTCCTCGGGCTGGTCACCCTGCGGGGCAACGCGCACGCCGCGTCCGTCACCGTTCCGCTCCTCACGCTCATGGCGTTGGGCTGGGCCGTCATGCCGCTGTTCTTTCCCACCGGCGACGAGACCCTCGACCCGACCCGGCTGGTGATGCTGCCGCTGCGGCCCGGGCCGCTCGTACGGGCGCTGCTCGTGACCTCGCTCGTCGGTATCGGGCCGCTGTTCACGCTGTCCCTGCTCGTCGGGTCGGTGATCGCGGTGGCGCACGGCGGGGCGGCGTACGTCGTGTCGGTCGTCGCCGTTCCGGTCGCGCTGCTCGTCTGTGTGGCGCTCGCGCGGGCCGTCGCCGCCGCCAACATCCGGCTGCTGAGCAGTCGCAAGGGGCGCGATCTCGCCGTACTCAGCGGGCTGGTCATCGCCGTCGGGGCGCAGCTCGTCAACTTCGGTGCGCAGCAACTCGGTTCGTCCGGGCTCGGTCAACTCGACCCGGTCGCGGACGTGTTGGCGTGGGTGCCGCCGAGTTCGGCGATCGGGGCGGTGGACTCGGCGAGCGAGGGGTCGTACGGGATCGCTCTCGCCCAACTCGCGCTCAGTGCGGGTGCCTTGGTGCTCCTGCTGGGGGCCTGGTCGCGGACGCTCACCCGGTTGATGACCTCTCCCGACGGGTCCACGCTCCAGGCCGCCGAGCCCTCCGGTGCGCGGGAGCGGCGGTCCGGCGGGCTGGGGCGGCTGCTGCCCGGCGGGCGTACCGGGACGGTGATGGAGCGGAGTCTGCGCTATGCGTGGCGCGACCCCAAGACCAAGGCCGCGTGGGTGACCTCGCTCGCGATCGGGGTGATCGTGCCGGTGTTCAACGCGCTGCAGGGCCTCGGTTCCGTCTACCTCGCCTGCTTCGCCGCCGGGATGCTCGGCATCCAGATGTACAACCAGTTCGGGCAGGACACCTCCGCCTTCTGGATGGTCGCGATGACGATCTCGTCCACCCGGGACGCGTACGTCGAACTGCGCGGCCGGGCACTGGCGTTGCTGCTGATCACCCTGCCGTACTCCGTCCTCGTGGTCGTCGCCACCACCGCGCTGCTCGACGACTGGGCCGCGCTGCCGGAGGCGCTCGGACTGTCGCTCGCGCTGCTCGGCGCGATGCTGGCGGCCGGGGCCTGGTCGTCGGCCCGGTTCCCGTACTCCATACCGCAGGAGGGCTACAAGAACGTCGCCCCCGGGCAGTCCGGACTCGCGACGGTCGCCATCTTGGGCGGCATGATCGGGGCCGCCCTGCTGTGCGCCCCCGTCATCGCCCTCACCATCTGGCTGAACGCCACGTCGGGCGGCGACCGCCTGCTCTGGCTGCTGCTGCCGGTCGGGGCCGTGTACGGCGCCCTGACCACCCTGCTCGGCCTGCGGCTCGCCGCCCCGCGCACGGCACGCCGGCTGCCGGAGATCCTGACGGCCGTCAGCAAGGGCTGAACCCGCGAACCCGGTTGAACTTGCCTACGGCATAAGGGGTTTGGGCCATCGATCGCGGGGACAGAGGGGGTGACGGAAGCTGTGAGGGAGAGCGCGAAAATGCCCAGATGGTTCGGCAGGTCCAGGTCCAGGAGCGGTGACACGAGCGGGACTTCAGCGGAGTCCGAGATCCTGGAGCCTCTCGGCGTCTCCGACGACCTGCGGCTGGCGTACGGCCGTACCGGCGACTTGAAGCTGCTGCGCGGCGCGCTCCAGGCCGCCGAGCTGGGCGTGGAGGTCTACCCGGTCGACGACGCCCGCCACGCCTCCGCCCTCTCCTCGCTGTGCATGCTGCACCGGCTGAGCTGGGAACGCGACCGCGGTTCCGCCGATCTGATCAAGGCCGTCGACTACGGGCGCCGGGCCGTCGACAAGTCCCCGCCCAACGACCGGGAACTGCCCCGGCACATGTCCTCCCTGGCCACCGCCCTCCAGGAGGTCTACGACAGCACCGAGGACGAGGAGTCCATCGACGAGGCCATCGCCCTGTACCGCGGCTGCCTGGACCTCATGCCGGCCGGGCGGGGCAAACAGGGCGAGGAACGCGTCGGGCAGGAGTCCAACCTCGCCAACTCCCTTCTCCGCAAAGGGCGCAGCAGCGGCGACGGCGACATCCTGAACGAGGCCGCCGAACACGCCCGCGCCGCCCTGCGCGACACCCCGGACGACCATCCGATGCACCCGGTGCGCCTCGTCAACCTCGGCGGCGTGCTCCTCGGACTCGTCCAGACCGGCCATCCGGAACACCTCGGCGCGGCGGAGGACATGTACACGCGCGCCCTGCGGGAGTTCCCGGCCGACCACCCGGTACGCCCCGGCGTGGAGGAGTCGCTCATCACGATCAAGGGCCTGCGCGAGCAGTTCGGGATCTGACACCGTGCCGGATCAGACCGTAGTGGCTTCGTAGGCCGGATCCGGATGTCCGTACGGCGCTGGACGGCCGTACGGCGCTACTGGGGCAGTACGCCGTCCAGGAACGGTTCGATGGCCGCGCGCCAGGCGTCCGGCTGGTCGTAGTGCACGAGGTGGCCGGCGTCGGCCACCTCCGCGTACTCACCCCTCGGCAGGACGCGGACCATCTCCTGGGCCTCCGCCCGGCCCAGTTCGCCGTCCAGGCCGCGCACGACGAGGGCGGGGCACCGGACCTGTGTCAGCTCCTCCCAGTGCGCGTCGAACACCCATGTCTCGCGGGACTTGAGCATCTGCTCCGGTTCGAAGACGGGCCGCCAGCCGTCGGGGGACTCCTGCATCACCTCGGCGTAGAACTCGCCGCGCGACGGGCTGGGCCGCTCCACCCAGGGGTCGTCCTCGCCGAACCACTTGCGTACGTCGGCGAGGGTCGCGAAGGGGGCCGGCCAGGCCTTGAACCAGTCCTCCCACTCGCGCTGGGAGGCCGCGCCCAGCGCCGAGGCCCGCATGTCGCAGATGATCAGGCCGCGCACCAGGTCGGGGCGTTTCGCGGCGAGCTGCCAGGCGGTCAGGGCGCCCATGGCGTGGCCGATGAGGACGACCGGGCCGAGGTCGAGCTGCTCGATCGCCGCCTCGGCGTCCTCGACGTACACCTCGCGGGTGTAGTTGTCGCCGGGCGGGCGGTCGCTCTGGCCGTGGCCGCGCTGGTCGAGGGCGACGGCCCGGTGCCGCTCGCCCAGCCAGCGGGCGGCGGACGCCCAGTGCGAGGCACGGCCCATGAGCCCGTGCAGTAACAGCACGCCGGGTGCCCGGTCGGGCTCTGCGGTCTTGGGAGGGTCGGCGAACTCCCAGGCGGCAAGGCGTACACCGCCTGCTCCGGTCACGTCGATACGCCGCGCCATAGGTCCTGGCACCCCCCTAAGTTCCAGGTTGTTCTGTCTGCGTGGTTCTCTCTGCGTTGTTCCGTCCGCGTTGTTCTCTCTGCCGATCACTGGATCTGGATCGATGGATCGGGATCACTGGTTCGTACAGCGTGCGTCCGGCGCCCGCTGTCACCCACAGATTATCGAATGGCTATTCGAAAATGCGGTTTCCGGCCGCAACACCCCTCGTTCGAGTGACCACGCCCAAGGAATGATCCGCGTGGCCGGGGGGAGACCTTCTGCGGGAGGCGGACCGCTCGGGGAAAACGGTCCGAAGGGGATGACCCTGGGAGCTCGGGGCTCCGGGTCAGCACAGGGGAGGACAGGCCCCGGCGCCAGTTGGCGCCGGGGCCCTCTCCGTCTCCGCGGCACATCCTCACGCTCCCCCTCCCCCGCCGGGCGGCACCGCTGCTCCACCCGGCCAAGAGCCCTCAAGTCATATGCCTCTCGCGACAGCCTGGCACGCGAAGCGGCCGAGCGCTGCGATTCCGCACACTGAATCTTGGATTGGCGCCCCGGAACGGCACGGACCCCGGGACGCGGCAAGTTCCTCCCCGGTCACAGGAGTTGACGGCGTGACGGGGAGGGGGACGCGACGGGGCGGGTCAGCGCTTCGCCACGAACACGTGCGAGGCGACCTCCGCCTCCAGCTCGGCCGCCTCGCCGCCGCTGCCGACGAGCACCCCGCCGGCCGCCTCCGTCACGCTCACCACCGAACCGGGCTGCACACCCGCCCGGCGCAGCGTGTACATGAGCTGCGCGTCCGTCTGGATGGGCTCGCCGATCCGCCGTACGACGACCGTCTTGCCGTCCACACCCGGGTCGAGGTCGGCCAGCGAGACCATGCCCTCGTCCAGGAAGGGATCCGCGCCGTCCTTCTCGCCCAGCTCCTCCAGGCCCGGGATCGGGTTGCCGTACGGCGACTCGGTGGGGTGGCGCAGGAGTTCGAGCACTCGGCGTTCGACGGCCTCGCTCATCACGTGCTCCCAGCGGCACGCCTCCGCGTGGACCTGCTCCCACTCCAGGCCGATCACGTCGACGAGCAGACACTCCGCGAGGCGGTGCTTGCGCATGACGCGGATGGCGAGGCGGCGGCCCTCGTCGGTGAGCTCCAGGTGCCGGTCGCTGGCGACCGCGACCAGACCGTCACGCTCCATCCGGGCCACGGTCTGGCTGACTGTCGGGCCGCTCTGGTCCAGCCGCTCGGCGATCCGGGCGCGCATGGGGACCACACCTTCCTCCTCCAGCTCGAGGATGGTGCGGAGATACATCTCCGTCGTATCGATCAGTCCGGACATACGTGCCCCTTGATGAGATGTGCCGGAGGCTCGACGGCTCCGGCGCGTGCGCTGGCCCTGGCTTCAATTCTGACGCATACCACTGACAACCGTGCCGCCGCGTTGAGACCACACGGTTACGGATCCGCGCGGCCGGGTAGACAGCACGTTTCACCGAGGGTACGGGGACGGCGGCCCCAGCGGCTCGTAAGCGTATTGACAGGGCAATTGACAGGGCACTGGTCCAGACCTCACCGTGATCGGCGACCGACCGATACGCCGACCTCCCGAAGGGCTTACCGATGAGCGACAGCGAGTTGGCCGGGCAGTTCCTCGACGCCGCGATCGGGCTGTTGCAGCGGGTCCGCGACGAGGAGGCGACGACCGTCACGGCCGCCGGCACGCTCATCGCCGACACGGTGGAGGCCGGGGGGCGCCTGTTCGCCTTCGGCGCCGGGCACTCCTCGCTCGCCGCGCAGGACATCGTCTACCGCGCGGGCGGCCTCGCCCTGATGAACCTCCTGGCCGTGCCCGGCGTCGTCGGCGTCGACGTCATGCCGGCCACCCTGGGCTCCGCCCTGGAGCGCGTCGACGGCCTGGCCACGGCCGTCCTGGACACGTCACCGCTGCGCGCGGGGGACGTCCTCGTGATCATCTCCCTCTCCGGCCGCAACGCCCTCCCGGTGGAAATGGCGCTGCACGCGCGTGCCCTCGGCGTGAAGGTCATCGGCGTGACCTCGGTGGCCTACGCGACCGAGACGACGCCCCGCAACGCCTCGGGCACGTTCCTCAAGGACCACTGTGACGTCGTACTGGACTCGAAGATCGCCCCCGGCGACGCGGTCCTCACCCTCGACTCCGTCCCGGCGCCCTTCGCCCCCGCGTCCACCGTCGTCACGTCAGCCCTGCTCCAGTCGGTCATGGCCACGGCGGCGGGCATCCTCGCGGACCGGGGCATCGAGCCCCCGCTGCTGCGCTCCGGCAACGTGGACGGCGGCCACGACTGGAACGCCGGCATCCTGAAGCAGTACGGCGACCGGATCTTCTACGAACGGCGCTGAGCAGCAACACCGACCGCTCGGCGGCTACTTGCCGAGGGCGGCCAGATCCAGGGCCGTCGCGATCCGTACGGCCACGTCCTCCGCGTACATCGCGTCCGTACGCTCGAACTGGCTCCGCCCGGCCCCGCGCAGGAACGTCACGACGCCCAGGGTCCGCCCCCGGCTGCGCAGCACCGCGCACAGGGCGTGGACCGAGTCCGGCGGCCACTGGCGCTGTACGGCCCAGGCGCGGGCCTGCTCGGCGGCGTACGACCCGGCGCTCGCCCGGACGGACCCGGCCCGCTCCACACACTGCACGGCGGGGTGCGTGTCGCCGTACCGCACCGGCAGTCCGGCGTGGCCGGCGAGGACGCTGGGCCCCGGCGCCCCGGAGGGCGTGGCGGCGGCGCGGACCAGCCGTACCGGCCCCTGGCCCCCGCCTGCCGAACCGTCCGCCGCCACACCGCCGATGACGGCGATCCGGTCGATGAGCGCGTGATCGGCGAAGCCGGCGAGGGCGAAGTCGAGATGGACGGTCGCCGCCTCCGCCGGGTCCTCGCACTCGGCGGCGGCCCGCGCCGCCCGGTGCAGCTGATTGAGGCGGAACCGCAGCTGCGCGGCCTCCTGTTCGGCCTGCTTGGCCTCGGTGATGTCCTGGAACAGCCACCCCACACCGAGCGGAACCGGTTCTTCCGTCAGCGGCGAGGCCAGCCGCAGGAACCCGCTCCGCCAGCAGCGCCGCTTCTCACCGTCGGGCGTCCGCACGCTCACCCACATCTCGGCGGGCGCGGGCGGCGCGCCCTCGGCGAGTACGTGCGTCAGCGCGCTCTCCAGCTCCTCGACGCCCTGCGCGAGCAACTCTCCGAGGGGCCGCCCGAGCACGGCGGTCCGCCCGATGCCCAGGGAACGCGCGGCATGCGCGTTGACGACGGCGGGCCGCAGATCCGCGTCGACAAGCACGACACCCCAGCTGGCGTCCTCGAACAGCGCCTCGCTCAGCGCGATGGACCGCTCAAGATCTATCTGCGCGTGCACCTCGCTGAAGGCGCAGTACAGCCCGGCGGGCTTCCCGTCGGGCCCGCGTACGGCGGCGGACTGCGTCCGTACGAGGACGCGCCCGCCGTCCTTGGTCAGCAGCGCGAACTCGTGCACCTGGCGTCCCGGGGCGTGCATCGCGGACAGCAGCCGCCCCTCGACCTCCTCGGCGTCGGCCCTGCGCACGGCCCACCCGGCGAACCCGTGCCGCCCGACGGCCTCGGCGGCGGTCCACCCGAGAATCCGCTCGGCCTCCCGGTTCCAGTGGGTCACGACGCCGTCGGCGTCGAAGGCGCACAGGGCGGCGTCCATGCCGTCGAGAAGCGCGGCAAGCAGGTCGGAGCCACCGCCGTCCGAACCCTCCGGACCGTCCCTCTCGGGCTCGTCCGGCCCCAGCTCGTCGGTGGTCCCACTACGCCTGGAAGCACTCACCTGGACCCCCTGCAGGCTGCGTCCGCACGTACTGCGCGACGATTCACTCACTCATCATCATTCAACTCGAACGTGACGCAGCACACATCAAGTTCCCTCAAGTTTGAAGGAAATCGTTGTACGGCGGAAATTCGCCGTAGTCCGGGAACAAGCCCCTCTTGCCCCTCCCACCGCCCAACCAAACCGACCGTCCGGAATGTCCAGACCCAGTCAGGGACCAGTCAGGGACCAGTCAGGGACCTACACCCGCCAGCACCAGGTCGACCCAGACATCGCTCTCCCCGTCCAGCACATAGCGCTCGACCTCGACAAACCCGTGCTTCAGCGCGAAAGCGAGCCCGTCCTCGTTGGCGGCGAGTACGACGGTCTCGATCCGGCCGCCCCCCAGCTCCCGCGCGAGCGCCAGCCCCCGCACGTACATCTCCGCCCCGAACCCACGCCGCCGAAAACCGGGCAGCACGCGCGCGATGACGGTGGCCGCGGCCGTGTCCCCCTCGGGCGGGCGGACTGTGGAACACCCCACCAGGGTGTCGCCGAGATACGCGACCTCCAGCCGGAACCGCCCACTACGCGCGCGTACGTCATCGAGGGACATGGCGGCGGGCGGAACGATCAGGTTGTGGACGTGCCGCCAGTCCTCAAGGGCAACCTCATCGACATCACTCACGGGCACGATACGAAGATCAGACACGGCGCCAGAAAACCGCATACCGCGGGCACCGGTCAACGGCCGACTCAGTGCGACTACGACTACGGCTGGGGCACGCGCGCGTACGCCTCGATCTCGATCCTCATACGAGGGTCCGCGAGCCCGCACACCATCATGGTCGCCGCCGGCCGCACGTCCCCGAAGCAGCGCCGCAGCACGGGCCAGCAGGGCTCGAAGTCCTCCCGTACGGGCAGCAGATACCGCACTCGTACGACATCCTCGAACCCGCACCCGGCCTCGGCGAGCGCGGCCCCGATGTTCCGCAGACACTGCTCGGCCTGCTCGACGACGTCGTCGGAGATGGTCATCGTGGTGTAGTCGAACCCGGTGGTCCCGGACACGTGCACCCACCCGCCGTCGACCACGGCACGCGCGTACCCGATCCGCTCCTCGAACACCGACCCGCTGAGAATCGCCCGCCGTTCCGTCATGGGCCGCACGCTATCGGGGCCTCCGGACGGCCCGCCCGGCGCGGGTACCGTAGCGATCATGGCGGACTGGGACATACGACCGGCCTCGGCGTCGGACGTCGAAACGGTGGCCGAGCTGCGCGCCGTGGTGATGCGGCCGGATCTGGAACGGCTCGGGCGGTACGACGAGCACCGCGTCCGGCAACGCTTCCGGGACGGGTTCGACGCGGCCCACACCTGGGTGATCGAGGTGGACGGCGAGTTCGCGGGCTGCGTGGCGCTACGCCCGGCCGAGGACGCGGTGTGGCTGGAGCACTTCTATCTGGCGCGGCGACTTCAGGGCGGCGGCATCGGGTCGGGGGTCCTGCGTCAGCTGCTGAAGCGGTGCGACGGCGAGGGTGTGCGCGTCGTGCGGTTGAACGTGTTGCAGGGCAGCCCGGCGCGACGGCTGTACGAGCGGCACGGGTTCGTGGTGGAGAGCGAGGACGCGGTGGACGTCTTCATGGTGCGCGAGCTGACGTGACGAGCGGCGAGGACGGGCCTCGCGTTGTCGACCGCGAGGCCGCGGTGCGCGTCGTCGAGGAGGAGCTGGAGCGCGAGCGTCAGAAGTGGTCGGCGCTGGGCGTGGACCCGGTACGCGTGGTGGTGGCGCATGTCAGGGAACACGAGCTGGTGTGGCTCGTCTCGTGCCAGTCCGAGGAGTTCGTGCGTACGGGGGATTCCAGCTCGATGCTGATCGGCAGCGGCCCGTACCTCGTCGACCGGGTCGACGGAGGACTGCACGTGATCGGGGCGGTCTCCGCGGCGGGCGGGGAGTGGGAGGCCGACTACCGCGTGCGCATCCGTGGCCTGGCCGTCCGTACCGCCGTGGACGATCTGCACGACGAGATACGCGAACTCGCCGCCGAACGCGGGCGCGTGCACGCTGTACGCGCGCTGCGGCAGAGGCTGCCGGTGCTGTCTCCGGCGGGGGCCCTCCAGTACGTGAACGGCTTGCTGGACGGCGACGCGCCGGCCCACCTCGTGGCCGTCGCCGTCGAGCAACTCGTCGGGCCCGTCGACCCGGTGGTTGCCGTGAAGACGATCCGCCCGGGAAGGCCCGTCAGTCGATGACCGCGGTGGCTTCGATCTCGACCAGGTGGTCGGGGACGTCCAGTGCCGCGACGCCGATCAGGGTGACCGGCGGGACCGGGGTGACGCCCAGCGCCTTGGCCGCCCGGGAGATGCCCTCCAGGAGCGTGGGCATCTTGTCGGGGGTCCAGTCGACGACATAGACGTTCAGTTTCGCCACGTCGTCGAACGAGGCGCCGGCCTCTGCCAGGGCGGTGCCGACGTTGAGGTAGCACCGCTCGACCTGCGCGGCGAGGTCGCCCGCGCCGACCGTGACGCCGTCGGCGTCCCAGGAGACCTGCCCGGAGACGAAGACCAGCTTCGATCCGGTCGCGACCGACACCTGCCGGTAGACGTCGATCTTGGGCAGTCCGTCGGGGTTCAGCAGGGTGATGGCCATGTGTCTGTCCGCCCTCCGTTGCTCTCTGTGCTCTCTTGTGGTTACTCAGGAACCGTAGGAGAGTGAGCGCTGACATGGAAGAACGCACTTTTCGGTGACTGGGGAACCAGATGGTGACCAAGCAGTTCAGCGGCTCACCCGAGGACGCGGACCTGATGCGCGCGGACTCGTTGGCACGCGAGATCTTCTCCGACGTCGCCAACAAGTGGGCGCTGCTGATCATCGAGACCCTCGGCGAACGCACCCTGCGCTTCAGCGAGTTGCGGAACGAGGTCGAGGGCGTCAGCCACAAGATGCTCACCCAGAACCTGCGCATGCTGGAACGCAACGGCCTGGCCGAGCGACGCGTGTACCCCACCGTGCCGCCCCGGGTCGAGTACACGCTCACCGAGGCGGGCCAGGGCCTGCGGGCCACGGTCGACGGGATGTGCGACTGGACCCACCGGTATCTGGGACACATCGAGACGGCTCGCGGGCGCTTCGACGCGTGAGTCGAGGGCCCCGCTCCAGCGACCGTACCCGCCCGGCAGGATGGCTGGCCCCGTCCGTGCGTCACCGTGTCGACACCGTGCGCTCCCACACACAGCGCCTGTGCCGATACGCACCAGTTACCGAGATCCACGGGGAACGCGCCGCGTTCGACACCCATTCCATGAGCGCGGGCAGACCTCTGAACGGGGCCGAGTACGAACAAGGAACCCTCGCCGGGACCAACGCCCGCTCCTACCTGCACACCAAGTGGAACAGCTCTTGCGCCTACTGCGACGCCACCGGCCTTCCCTTGAACATCGATCACCTCAGGCCCCGCAGCCGTGGAGGCTCAAGCCGCATCTCCAACCTGGTCCTCGCTTGCGCCCCCTGCAACCAAGCCAAGAGCAGCAAACCCGTTGAGGTCTTCCTCGCCCACCGGCCCGACCGACTCGCGAAGATCCTCCAGCAAGCCAGAACTCCGCTTCAGGGCGCCGCCGTCATGAACGCGATCCGCCAGCAACTGACGGAAGCGCTGGACACCCTCGACAGACCCGTGCACGCCTGGTCCGGCGAAGAAACCAAAGCGACTCGCAGCGTCATGGGGTTGGCCAAGACCGGAGCGTGTCTCCGTCCGCGCTGTGGGACAGCACAGCCTCACGACGCCAGCGGGTCGGTTCAACGTCTCCTGTCGACGTCTACGGCTCCTGCAACGGGGCGACGGGTACGGCTACATCCTCCAGCCGGAGGCCGTGCCGCCAACTTCTCGAAAAATCAGTTGATGGGCGGTCCACAGCTTCCTAGGGTGTGGCTTACACATGAATGGAGGTGATCGGGTAAATGAGTGAATCCCGGACGCGTGAGGTGGCTGCGGGCTAGCGGCCTGCCACCACACCCTGTGCGGTGCCGGGCCGGCGTGGGCGAGTGACACGCAGCCGGCCCAAACCAACGCAGTCACCCGACCCGCGAGCTCGCCGGTACGTCCGGCCGGCCTCTCCTCACGGAGGGACCCGAGTTCGCGGGTCGCCTGCGTTCAGGCCCAGCTCTAGGACTTCAGGGTGCGCTGGGCCAGTTCGTATGCCGGGAGCATCGCCTTGTGTTCCTCGGTGTCCAGGCCTCCGAGGTGTACGACGACGGGTCCTCGTGGGGTCGTCACGGCGAGGGCGCGTTCCGTCTTCGGTTCGTCCAGGAACTCGCTCGTGTAGACGTACTCCACCTCGACGCCCATAAGGCCGCCCGCCTTGAAGGTGCTGTACTGCGGCTTGCTCGCCGCCTTGTCGTCGGCCACGAAGGCCTCCAGTACGGTGCGCGCGTCGGCGTCGCCCGGAGCGCCGGTCCAGATGCGCAGGTAGCCGATGTGCCCGGCGGGCTTGGCGTCCACCTCGCAGGCGAGCGTGACCGGGCCCTGGCGCAGAACGGCGTCCGCGAGATCCGCGAGCTCGTCGGCCGGTTCACCGTCCGTGCCGCCGGACGGGTCCCCGCCCGACCCGGTGTCGACGGCTTCCGCCGTCCACTTCTCGGCGATGTCGAAGGTGACGGGGAGTTCGCAGGCCGAGCCGTCGGCGCCGATGGTGCCGCCGCTCTCGGCGGCGTTCCCCTCCGCCGACGCCGGGGCGCTCTCCGCCGGCTTCACCTTCGCGGCGTCGTCCGTCGCCTCCGAACAGCCCGCGAGCACCGTCACCAGCAGCACCGCCTGGACCAGTCTGTGCCGTGTGTTCCCCGCCCCGACCAGCATGCGCTGTCCCCTCCCTCGCTCGGGCGGGTCACATTATCGGAGCGGGCGGCGGTCCCTCGTACCGGCCGTCGTACCCGGTCAGGGCGGCCCGCCGGGGGTCGTCCTGACCGGGTGACGACCTCAGCGGGCGATGCCCTCGTAGCCCTCGATGTCGTGCGGGTCGCGGGTGCCGGGGCCGATGTAGCGGGCCGACGGGCGTACGAGCCTGCCGGTGCGCTTCTGCTCCAGGATGTGGGCGGACCAGCCGGCCGTGCGGGCGCACGTGAACATGGACGTGAACATGTGGGCCGGGACCTCGGCGAAGTCCAGGACGATCGCCGCCCAGAACTCGACGTTCGTCGCCAGGACCCGGTCCGGGCGGCGGGCGTGGAGTTCCGCCAGCGCCGCCTTCTCCAGGGCCTCGGCGATCTCGAAGCGCGGGGCGCCCAGTTCGCGGGCCGTACGGCGGAGCACGCGCGCGCGTGGGTCCTCGGCGCGGTAGACGCGGTGGCCGAAGCCCATCAGGCGTTCGCCCTTGTCCAGGGCCTGCTTCACGTAGGCGTCGGCATCGCCTGTGCGTTCGATCTCCTCGATCATGCCGAGGACTCGGGAGGGGGCGCCTCCGTGCAGAGGGCCGGACATCGCCCCCACCGCGCCCGACAGGGCTGCCGCCACGTCCGCGCCCGTCGACGCGATCACCCTCGCCGTGAACGTGGACGCGTTCATGCCGTGCTCGGCCGCGCTCGTCCAGTAGGCGTCCACCGCGGCGACGTGTTTCGGGTCCGGCTCGCCGCGCCAGCGGATCATGAAGCGCTCGACGACGGACTGGGCCTTGTCGATCTCGCGCTGCGGGACCATGGCGTTGCCCTGGCCGCGCGCCGACTGGGCGACGTAGGAGAGAGCCATCACGGCGGCGCGGGCCAGGTCGTCGCGGGCCGTCTGCTCGTCGATGTCGAGGAGGGGACGCAGGCCCCAGACGGGGGCGAGCATCGCCAGCGCCGACTGGACGTCCACGCGGATGTCGCCGGAGTGGACCGGGATCGGGAACGGTTCGGCGGGCGGCAGGCCGGGGTTGAAGGCGCCGTCGACGAGCAGGCCCCAGACGTTTCCGAAGGAGACGTGACCGACCAGATCCTCGATGTCGACGCCCCGGTACCGGAGTGCGCCGCCCTCCTTGTCCGGTTCGGCGATCTCCGTCTCGAACGCGACGACTCCCTCAAGTCCGGGTACGAAGTCGGACATCAGGCGGCTCCTCTTGATGTGTACGACAGGTGTCGGGGTGACGGGCGGGTGTACGGGCTGGTGTACGGACGGGTGTACGCCCCCCGCCCCGTGTGGCTCGGTGCGCGATTTTTGCGTCCAGTTTCGTGTCCGGTTCAGGTGTCCGGTTCGGTTCCGCGGCCATTTCCGTACAGCTCGCGGTCCGAAACGGTCACCCGGGTGATGCCCCGTTCGGCCGGTCGTTCAACCGGGACGACATCTGCACGATATCTCCGAGTGCCACCTTTGGGGAGCCCTTGCGGCACTCAGTGCCACTCGGTGCCGCTCGGTGCCTCACAGTGATGTCGCTGATACGGCAAGATGAAGGTGTGACCGATCGCCGCGACGCCATCCCCCTCGATCCCGTCGATCCCGCCGTCATGCGCAAGCAGTACCGTGCCGACGGCCTCGCCGAGGGCGACCTGGCCGACGGTCCCATGGAGCAGTTCGCACGCTGGTTCCTCCAGGCCGCCACCGACGCCGGGCTCCTCGAACCCAACGCCATGGTCCTCTCCACGGCCGATGCCGACGGGCGGCCCAGCTCTCGCACCGTGCTGCTGAAGCAGTACGACGAGCAGGGCTTCGTCTTCTACACGAACTACGGCTCCCGCAAGGGGCGCGACCTGGCCGCGAATCCGTACGTCTCGCTGCTGTTCCCCTGGCTGCCGCTGGCCCGCCAGGTCGTCGTCACGGGTGTCGCGCGCCGCACCGGCCGCGACGAGACGGCCGCCTACTTCCGCACCAGGCCGCACGGCTCCCAGCTCGGCGCCTGGGCCAGCGAGCAGTCCTCGGTGATCCCCACCCGGGCCGAACTCGACGCCGCGTACGCCGAGTTGGCCGCCCGTTACCCGGAGGGCGAGCAGGTGCCGGTACCGCCGAACTGGGGCGGGTTCCGGGTGGCACCGGAGAGCGTGGAGTTCTGGCAGGGGCGCGAGAACCGGCTCCACGACCGGCTGCGGTACGTGGCGCAGCCGGACGGGGGCTGGCGCGTGGAGCGGCTCAGTCCCTGAGCCCCTGAGCCCCTGAGCCCCTGAGCCCCTCAACACTCCGGGTTATTCGAGGGGTCAGTCGAGCGCCTTGTCCAGCAGGGCCGCCCACTGCGTCACCACCCGGTCCCGCCGGCCCCCGTCGTCGGTGAGCAGGTTCGCCAGGCCCAGGCCGCGGGACATGTCGAGCAGGCCCTGGACCGTCTCCCGTACGCCCGGACTCGTCTCGTCCGCGCCCAGCAGGTCCACCGCGATGCGGTGTGTCTCGCGGCCCACCCGAGCCTCCAACTCCGTTACGCGCGGGCGTAGTTGCTCCTCGTTCGAGGCGGCCACCCAGAGGTGGAGGGCGGCGCGGAAGAGGGGGCCGGTGTAGAGGTCGACCAGGGCGGCGACCACCGCGCGGCGGTCGGCGGCGCCCTCGGGGAAGAGGGCGCGCAGGGCGGTGGAGCGTTCCTCGGCGACGTACTCGACGGCGGCCGTGAACAGGTCCTCGCGGGTACGGAAGTGGTGCTGGGCGGCGCCCCGGGAGACACCGGCGCGTTCGGCGACGACGGAGACCGTGGAGCCCGCCCAGCCGTGCTCGGCGAGGCAGGCCACGGCGGCTTCCAAGAGGCGTTGGCGGGTGGCGCGGCTGCGGTCCTGCTTGGGGGCGCGGTCGCCCGGGACACGAGCGACCGCGTTCACAGCACTCACAGCACCCATGGGGGATCCCGTCGTTCGAGGAAGGCCGTCATGCCCTCGCGGGCGTCGTCGGAGGCGAACATGCGGGCGGAGAGCCTGGCCATCTCGCCCCAGTCCAGGTCGAAGACCTCCAGCACCTTAGCCGTGAGCAGCCGTTTCGTCTCGGCGAGGGCGCGTGGGGCCGCCCGGCGCAGTCCGTCGAGGACGGGGGCAAGGACCTCGTCGACGTCGGTGTGCTCGCCGGCCGCCGAAAGAAGGCCGATGCGGGCGGCCTCGGCCGCGCCGAAGGTCTCGCCGGTGAGGTAGTAGCGGGCGAGGGCACGGGGGTCGACGCGGTGCAGGAGCGGGATGGAGATCAACGCGGGGGCCACGCCGATGCGGACCTCCGTGAAGGCGAACGTGGCCGTGGCGGAGGCAGCGGCGATGTCGCAGGCGCCGAGCAGGCCGAGGCCGCCGGCCCGTACGTGGCCGGTGACCCGGGCCACGACGGGCTTGCGCAGCTTGATGATCTGCTTGAACAGGGAGACGACGGCCTTGGGCTGCGGCGGGTCGCGCAGGTCGGCGCCCGCGCTGAAGGTGGTGCCGGTGTGGGTGAGGACGACGGCGCGTACGTCGTCGTCCTTGCCGGATCCTTTCAGGGCGTCCGCGAGTTCCTGCACGAGTGCCGCGGACAGGGCGTTGCGGTTGTGCGGCGAGTCCAGGGTGAGGGTGGTGATGCCACGTTCGTGCGTGGCGTGGACCAGGGTGTTCACGTGCGCTCCCGGAGTTGGCGGCGCAGGATCTTGCCCGAGGCCGCCCTCGGCACCCCGCCGACGAAGGTGACGTGCCGGACGCGCTTGTACGGGGCGACGCGCTCGGCGACGTACATCATGACCTCTCCTTCGGAGAGGTCGCTCGCGTGCGGCTGGCGGACCACGTACGCGTGCGGGACCTCGTTGTTGTCCTTGGTATAGACGCCGACGACGGCGGCGTCCGCGATGCCCGGGTGGGTCAGGAGGAGGGCTTCGAGTTCGGCGGGGGCCACCTGGAAGCCCTTGTACTTGATGAGTTCCTTCACCCGGTCGACGACGAACAGCCAGCCGTCGGCGTCCACATGGCCGACGTCCCCGGTGTGCAGCCAGCCGTCGGTGTCGATCATCTCGGCCGTCGCGCCGGGGTTGCCCAGGTAGCCCTTCATCACCTGAGGGCCGCGGACGACGATCTCGCCGGCCTCGCCCTCGTCGGCGTCCCGGTCGGGGTCGTCGAGGGAGACGATCCGCATCTCGGTGTTCGCGAGGAGCTTGCCGACCGTCCCCGGCGGAGCGTCGCGAATCGCGTCCAGGGGGACGATGTGCGTGCCCGGCGACAGCTCCGTCATGCCGTACGCCTGCCCGACCGGTGGCAGCCCGAGCCGTCGCGAGCAGGCGGCGGCGAGTGCCGCGTCCAGGGGGGCGGCGGAGCTGACGATGTACTCCAGGGACGACAGGTCGTGGTCGGCGACCGCCGGATGCTTGGCGAGGGCCAGGACGATCGGCGGGGCCACGAACAGGCCGGTGATGCGGTGCCTCTCGATGGCCGTCAGGAACGTGTCGAGGTCGAAGCGCGGCAGGACGACGACGGCGGCGCCGCGCCCCAGGGGCATGTTCATGAGGGCGGTCAGCCCGTAGATGTGGAAGAACGGCAGCACGGCCAGGATGCGGTCGCCGGGGCCGGTACGCAGGGTCGGCGCGAGCTGGGCGAGGTTCGTGGCGATCGACCGGTGGGTGAGCATCACGCCCTTGGGGAGGCCGGTCGTCCCGGAGGAGTACGGGAGCACCGCGACGTCCTGCGCCGGGTCGAAGTCGATCTCCGGTTCGGGCGCGGTCGAGCCGATCATGTCGACGAGCGAGCGGTGTCCTGGGGGCGCGGTGTCGCAGACGAAGATCTCCCGTACCCCGCCCGCCCGTTCGGCGGCCTCCCGGGCTGTTGGGAGGAGCGGTGAGACGGTGACGATCCAGGCGGCGCCCGAGTCGCGCAGCTGTTTCGCGAACTCCTCGGCGGTGGCGAGGGGATGCACGGTCGTGACGGTGGCACCCGCGCGCGTGGCGGCGTAGAACGCGGTCGGGTAGGCGATCGTGTTCGGGCTGTGCAGGGCGAGGACATCGCCCTTACGGAGGCCCGCCTCGGCGAGTCCGGCGGCCATCTGCCGGTGGAAACGGTCCAGTTGGCCGTACGTGAGGGTGGTGCCGTCGATGCCGTCGACGAGGGCGGGCGCGTCGCCGAACTCGGCGGCCCTGCTCAACACGGCCTCGTGGATGGGGAGTTCGACGGGATCGACGTCTGCGTACTCGCTGCGGAACATGGTCGGTTCCTCCTCGCACAACGGTGTGCGCCGGGCCTTGCGGGTCAGTACGACTTGGGCAGGCCCAGGGTCTGGTGGGAGACGTAGTTGAGAATCATCTCCCGGCTCACCGGTGCAATACGTGCCACGCGGGAGACGGTTATCAACGAGGCGAGCCCGAATTCCCGGGTGAGGCCGTTGCCGCCGAGGGTGTGCACGGCCTGGTCGACGGCCTTCACACAGGCCTCCCCGGCCGCGTACTTGGCCATGTTCGCCGCCTCGCCGGCCGGCACGTCCTCGCCGGCGTCGTAGAGGGCGGCGGCCTTCTGCATCATCAGGCGGGCCAGTTCGAGGTCGATGTGCGCCTGGGCGAGGGGGTGCGCGACGGCCTGGTGGGCGCCGATGGGCTCCTTCCAGACGGTGCGTTCACTGGCGTACCGGACGGCTGTGCCGAGCGCGTACCGCCCGATGCCGATGGCGAACGCGGCCGTCATGATGCGCTCCGGGTTGAGGCCGGCGAAGAGCTGGAGGAGGCCTGCGTCCTCGTCGCCGACGAGCGCGTCGGCGGGCAGCCGTACGTCGTCGAGGGTCAGCTCGAACTGCTTCTCCGGGGACTCCAGTTCCATGTCGATTTGGCGCCGCGAGAAGCCTTCGGCGTCGCGGGGGACGATGAAGAGGCAGGGCTTGAGGCGGCCGGTACGGGAGTCTTCTGTGCGGCCGACTATCAGGACGGCGTCGGCGATGTCCACGCCCGAGATGAAGACTTTCCGACCGGTCAGGAGCCAGTCGCCGGTGTCCGGGTCACGGCGGGCTGTGGTGGTGATGCGGTGGCTGTTGGAGCCGGCGTCGGGTTCGGTGATGCCGAAGGCCATGGTGCGGGTGCCGTCGGCGATTCCGGGGAGCCATTGCTGTTTCTGGGTGTCCGTGCCGAAGCGGGCTATGACGGTGCCGCATATGGCCGGGGAGACGATGAGCATGAGGAGGGGGCAGCCTGCGGCGCCCAACTCTTCGAGGACGATGGAGAGTTCGGCGATGCCGCCGCCTCCACCGCCGTATGCCTCCGGCAGGTTGGCGCCGAGGTAGCCGAGTTTGGCGGCGTCTGACCAGAGCTCGTCTGTGTGGCGGCCGTCGGATACGACTTTGGTCATGTACTCGCGGCCGTAGCGGTTTCCGAGGGCGGCTACTGCGGTTCGTAGGGCCTGGTGTTCCTCGGATTCGATTACGGGGGACATATTGAGGCTCCTAAGGGGGAGGGGGGTTCTGTTGTGTGGTGGGTGCGGGTTCGTTGTGGCTTGTCGCGCAGTTCCCCGCGCCCCTATGGGGCGCGTCCTGGGCGGCGTCCGCTAAATCACCACCGCTAGCAAAGTGCCTACCTCCACCTGCTGGCCCGTTGTGGCGTGGAGGGCTGTGAGCGTGCCTGTCGCGGGCGCTGCGATCTTGTGTTCCATCTTCATCGCCTCCAGCCACAGGAGGGGCTCTCCGGCCTGCACAGGGGTTCCTACGGTCAGGCCCTCCGCCACCCTGACCACCGTGCCGGGCATGGGGGCCAGGAGGGAGCCCGGGGCGTGTTGGGTCGTCGGAGCGGGGAGGCGGGGCAGGGGGGTGAGGGTGGTGGTGTTGACGTACGTGCGGTCGTCGTACCTCGTCACCTCGAACTTCCGTCGTACGCCGTCCACTTCGAGTACGACGAGACGCGCGTCGGCGTGTACGACCCGTACCCCGTCCGCGTCCGCTGTCAGGCCCTCGCGGGTGTGGTGGTAGGTCGCCTCGTGTTCCTCGCCGTCCGCCGTCGCGTACCGCTTGACCTGCGGTTGTGCGGGCAGGTTGCGCCAGCCGCCGAAGCGGGAGCGGCCGTGGGCGTCGGCCAGGGCGGCGGCCAGGGGAGCGTGGGGGTCGGGGGCCGGCTTCGTGAGGTCGGTGAGGTGACGGTCGTAGAAGCCCGTGTCCATGCGGGCCGCCGTGAACTCCCCGTGGCGCAGGGAGCGGACCAGGAGGTCACGGTTGGTGATCGGGCCGTGGATCGTCGTCCGCTCCAGGGCGCCCGCCAGTCTGCGGATCGCCTCCGCGCGCGTGGGGGCGTGTACGACGGCCTTGGCGAGCATCGGGTCGTAGTGGACGGGGATCAGGTCGCCGTCGCCGTAGCCGGTGTCCAGGCGGATGTTCTCCGCTTCCGGGACGGCGAGGCGGTGCAGGGTGCCGGTCTGGGGGGTCCAGTCCGCCGCCGGGTTCTCGGCGTAGAGGCGGGCCTCAATTGCGTGGCCACGCGCGCGTGGGGGGTCGTTTTCGAGGGGGTGGCCCTCCGCGACGCGTATCTGGAGAGCCACCAGGTCGATGCCGAAGACCGCCTCCGTGACCGGGTGTTCGACCTGGAGGCGGGTGTTCATCTCCAGGAAGTGGGCCCTGCCGTCCGCCCCCACCAGGAACTCGACGGTGCCGGCGCCCGTGTAGTCGACGGCGCGGGCGGCCCGTACGGCCTGTTCGTGGAGTTCGCGGGTGAGCGCCTCCGGGATTCCGGGCGCCGGGGACTCCTCGATCACCTTCTGGTGGCGGCGCTGGAGGGAGCAGTCGCGGGTGCCGAGCGCCCACACCGTGCCGTGGGTGTCGGCCAGGATCTGGACCTCGACGTGCCGGCCGCCCTCCACGTACGGCTCGACGAAGACCTCGCCGTCCCCGAAGGCGCTGTGGGCCTCGGCGCGGGCGGCCGCCAACTCCCCCTTCAGGTCAGCGAGTTCGCGTACGACGCGCATGCCGCGCCCGCCCCCGCCCGCCGCCGCTTTCACCAGTACTGGCAGATCGGCCTCGGTGACCTCGCCCAAAGGCGCCAGGCCCATGAGTTCCTTCGCGCGCGTCTTGGACGCCATCGCCTCGATCGCGGCCGGCGGGGGGCCGATCCACACGAGCCCCGCGTCGAGTACGGCACGGGCGAAGCCGGCGTTCTCCGACAGGAAGCCGTACCCCGGGTGCACGGCGTCCGCGCCCGCCGCCAGCGCCGCCTGCACGACCAGATCTCCGCGCAGATACGTGTCCGCGGGAGCCGCTCCCGGCAGCCGTACCGCCGCGTCGGCCACGCGCGCGTGGAGGGCGTTCTCGTCGGCGTCCGAGTGCACGGCGACGGTTCGGATGCCCAGCTCACGGCACGTGCGGAAGATCCGGCAGGCGATCTCCCCGCGGTTGGCGACGAGTACAGAGGTGATGATCGCTGTTGACTCTGTTGATTCCTCGGGCACTGTGTTGATTCCTTACATCCGGAAGACGCCGAAGCCGCCGCGGGCGCCCTCGTAAGGGGCCGTGTGAATCGCGGAGAGGCACAGGCCGAGGACGGTGCGGGTGTCGCGCGGGTCGATGACGCCGTCGTCGTACAGCCGCCCGGAGAGGAACATGGGGAGCGATTCGGACTCGATCTGCTGCTCCACCATCGCGCGGAGGGCGGCGTCCGCGTCCTCGTCGTACGGCTGCCCCTTCGCGACGGCCGACTGGCGGGCGACGATCGACAGCACACCGGCGAGTTGCTGCGGACCCATCACCGCCGACTTGGCGCTGGGCCAGGCGAAGAGGAAGCGGGGGTCGTAGGCGCGCCCGCACATGCCGTAGTGACCGGCTCCGTACGAGGCCCCCATGAGGACGGAGAGGTGGGGGACGCGGGAGTTGGAGACCGCGTTGATCATCATCGCGCCGTGCTTGATGATGCCTCCCTGCTCGTACTCCTTGCCGACCATGTAGCCGGTGGTGTTGTGGAGGAAGAGGAGCGGGATGTCACGCTGGTTGGCGAGCTGGATGAACTGGGCGGCCTTCTGGGACTCCGCGCTGAACAGGACCCCCTGGGCGTTGGCGAGGATGCCGACCGGATAGCCGTGGAGGGCCGCCCAGCCGGTCACGAGACTGGTCCCGTAGAGGGGCTTGAACTCGTCGAAGTCGGAAGCGTCGACGATGCGGGCGACGACCTCGCGAGGGTCGAAAGGCACCTTCAGATCGCCCGGGACGATCCCCAGCAGCTCCTCCGCGTCGTACTTGGGGGGCTGGACGTCGGCGGGGCTCGGATCGGCGTACGCCTTGCGGTGGTTGAGTCTGGCGACGACCCGGCGGGCCTGGCGCAGGGCGTCGTGCTCGTCGAGGGCGAAGTAGTCCGCGAGGCCCGACACGCGCGCGTGCATCTCGGCGCCGCCCAGCGACTCGTCGTCGCTCTCCTCCCCGGTGGCCATCTTCACGAGGGGCGGCCCGCCGAGGAACACCTTGGCGCGCTCCTTGACCATGATCACGTGATCGGACATCCCGGGGATGTACGCCCCTCCGGCCGTCGAGTTCCCGAACACCACCGCCACCGTGGGAATCCCGGCGGCGGAGAGGCGGGTGAGGTCGCGGAAGACGGCCCCGCCGGGGATGAAGATCTCCTTCTGCGACGGGAGATCCGCACCGCCCGACTCGACGAGGCTGATGCAGGGCAGCCGGTTGGCGAGCGCGATGTCGTTGGCGCGCAGGGCCTTCTTCAGGCTCCAGGGATTGCTGGCGCCGCCGCGCACGGTCGGGTCGTTGGCCGTGATGAGGCATTCCACACCCTCGACGACCCCGATACCGGTGACGAGGGAGGCGCCGACCGCGTACTCGCTCCCCCAGGCAGCGAGCGGCGACAGTTCCAGGAAGGGCGTGTCGGGGTCGAGGAGCAGTTCGATGCGTTCGCGGGCGAGGAGTTTGCCGCGGGCGTGGTGCCGGGCGATGTACTTGTCCCCGCCGCCCGCGAGTGCCTTGGCGTGCTCGGCATCGAGGGCCGTGAGTCTGGCCAGCATGGACTCTCGGTTGGTGCGGTGGTCGGGGCCGTTGATGTCCAGCGCCGACGACAGGACGGTCACAGCAGGGCCTCCGGGATGTCCAAGTGACGGGAGCGCAGCCATTCGCCGAGCGCCTTGGCCTGCGGATCGAAGCGGTGCTGCGCGGCGACGCCCTCGCCGAGGATGCCCTCGACGGTGAAGTTGAGGGCACGGAGGTGCGGCAGGCTGTGCCGTACGACGGTCAAGTCGGCGGTCTCCGGCAGCAGTTCGCGGAACCGGGCGGTCGTGAGGGTGTGGACCAGCCAGCGCCAAGCCTCGTCCGTGCGCACCCACACACCGACGTTGGCGTTACCGCCCTTGTCGCCGCTGCGGGCGCCGGCGAGGAGCCCGAGAGGGGCGCGGCGGGTCGGGCCGGGCGGCAGCAGCTCGGGTGCAGGGGGTTCCGGCAGGTTCTCCAGTACGAGGGTGTCGTGCGGCGGGGGTACGGGGATCCGGCGGCCGTCGTCGAGGACGGCCACGTGGTCCACGGTGTCCTGGGGGACGTACTCCGCCTCGAAGATCCCGTAGGGGGCGCCCTTTCCCGGGGGCGCCAGGACGTGGAACCCGGGGTAACTGGCGAGGGCGAGTTCGACGGCGGCGCCGCTGAGGGTGCGGCCCACGGTGTCCTGGTCGGGGTCGCGTACGACGAGCCGGAGCAGGGCGCTGGCGGTCTCCTCGGTGGGGGCGTCGGGGCGGTCGGTGCGGGCGAGGGTCCAACTGACGTCGGCGGGACGGGACTTGGCCGCGTAGAGGACGGTTTCCAGCTGGTCCCGGACGAGCGCGGCCTTGCGTTCGATGTCGAGCCCGGTGAGGACGAACGTGACCTCGTTGCGGAAGCCGCCGAGCCGGTTGAGGCCCAACTTGAGTGTGGGCGGGGGCGCTTCCCCTCGTACGCCGTGGATACGTACCCGGTCGGGGCCCTCCTGGGTGAGCCGGACGGTGTCGAGGCGGGCGGTGACGTCGGGGCCGGCGTACCGGGCGCCCTCTGTCTCGTACAGGAGTTGGGCGGTGACGGTGCCGACGTCGACGATGCCGCCGGTGCCGGGGTGCTTGGTGATGACGCTCGTGCCGTCGGAGTGGATCTCGGCGAGGGGGAAGCCCGGGTGACGGAGAATGCCGCGATCGTGGAGTACGTGCTCGGCGAAGAAGGCGTAGTTGCCGCCGGTGGCCTGGGTGCCGCATTCCAGCACATGTCCGGCGACGACCGCACCCGCGAGCCGGTCGTGGTCCTGCGGTCCCCAGCCGAAGTGGGCGGCGGCGGGCCCGGCGACGAGGGCGGCGTCGGTGACGCGGCCGGTGACGACGATGTCCGCGCCCTCGCGCAGACAGGCGGCTATGCCGAAGGCGCCCAAGTAGGCGTGTGCGGCAAGGCTGTTGGGGTGGCCGGGGGTGAGGTCGTCGCCCTCGACGTGGGCCACGCGGACGGGGATGCCGAGCCGGTCGGCGAGCTTCCTGACGTCCGCCGCGAGGCCCGCCGGGTTGAGGCCGCCCGCGTTGGCGACGATCCGTACCCCGCGCTCATGGGCGAGACCGAGGCACTCCTCCAGTTGCCGCAGGAAGGTACGGGCGTACCCGGCCGAGGGGTCCGCCGGGTTCTTGATGCGGTCGCGGCCCAGGATGAGCATGGTCAGTTCGGCGAGGTAGTCGCCGGTGAGGACGTCGAGTTCGCCGCCGGTGAGCATCTCGCGCATGGCGTCGAAACGGTCGCCGTAGAAGCCGGAGGCGTTGCCTATGCGGAGGGGTTCGGTCGGCGGGCCGTTCACTGCGAAGTCCCCTTCGGTGCGCGTCCGTTGCCCGGCGGTCCCGCGAAGGCCTGGGCGATGTCGAGCCACTGGTCGGCGTCGGGGCCTTCGGCGCGTACGGCGAGGTCGGTGCGGTGGGCGCGCTGCGTGACGAGGAGGCAGAAGTCTAGGGCGGGGCCGGTGACGCGCTGGGGTGCGTCGGACGGGCCGTACCTCCACAACTGGCCTGTCGGGCTCACGAGTTCGACGCGGAACTCGTCGGCCGGCGGGTTCAGGCCCCGTACGGCGAACGCGAAGTCCCGGGTGCGTACGCCGATCCGTACGACGTGCCGGATCCGGTCGGTGGGCGCGTGCTCGGCGCCCAGCGCGTCGGCGATGTCCTGGCCGTGGGCCCACGTCTCCATCAGGCGGCCGGTGGCCATGGACGCGACGGACATGGGCGGGCCGTACCAGGGGAAGCGGGTCCCGGCGGGGGCCGCGCGCAGGGCCGCCTCCAGCGCGGCCCGGCCCGCACGCCACCCGGCGAGCAGCCTGGCGGGCGGTTGTACGGCGCCCTGCTCGGCACCCTCGTCGACGAACCCCTCGGGCGACGCGACCGCCTTCTCGACCTCGCCCGCGAAGGCCCCGGCATCCGTGAGGGCGAGCAGCGCGGCACGGTCGGTCCAGGCGAGGTGCGCGATCTGGTGGGCGACGGTCCAGGCGGGGGCGGGGGTGTCGAGGGCCCACTGCCTGTCATCCAACTCGGCTACCAGCTCGTCGAGTTGGGCGCTCTCCTGGCACAGGTCGTCGATCACGGCAGCTGTAGCGGCCGACGGGTCGGACACGGGGCGCTTCCCTTCGGGCACGACGGTGTGCCGGACGTTGGGGGTGGTGCGGCGTGATGCGGCGTGGAGCGGTCCGTTCTCGAAGGATGGCAGCGACACCAGAAACAAGCAAGCGTGCTTGCATTGAGCGGGGTCCATGTCCCGGGCCAGTGGCGGAGGGGCTGTTGCCCTCGTTCCAGGGAGCGGTGACGCCGCCGGAGCCCGGCACAGGAGCGGTTTTCGTGCGACGCCCAGAGAGATCGTGGCGGCACTGCGGAACCTACGGCGTCGACCTGGACGGGACGCGCCGCACACCGCCCGCGAGCCGACGGAGGAGCGAGGCCGGACCTGTCACCACGCACAGGGTCGATTCCGTACCGCCACAGCCTGTCACCGGTCCCTCGTCTGGCTGCCACAGGTAGCGAGGGGAGGAGATCTGCCCAACGGTTGACCGTGAAGGCGGGGCGCCGCCTTCCTTCTACGAGAGGAGGCCGTTGTGGATTCCCAAAACGGTACGAGCAAGCCCTCGGTCGACGTCCAGGTGGACGAAGACGGCCGCATCATCGTCAACGCTCCGGAGATCGCTGCGCAACTGCGGGAAGCGAACTCTTCCGCCTTGGTCAGAGGCCAAACCGTGGTCAACAATCAGTGCAATATGGTCGTCGGGTGCGGGGTCCAGATGTAGTTCTCCGCCCCGAGCCAACGGACGTTTCGCCCGTCGGCCGACCGACTGGCCGACGGGCGATTCTTTCTTCGGTTTCTCGATTGTCATCTCTCTTCGACAACGCACCAGGACGTGACTCGTGAGCGATACCGCCGGCTCTCCCGTTCGCCCACAGGAAGCCTTTCAGGAAAAACTCCGTGAGGCTTTCACTGATGAGATGCTCCATTTGATCATCCTCCCCACGGAGCAATGCAATTTCCGTTGCACGTATTGCTACGAGGACTTTACGATCGGCCAGATGGATCCGTCCACGATTCAGGGCGTCAAGCGACTCCTCGACAAGCGGCTGACCGGGCTGCGGAGTCTGGCCATCTCATGGTTCGGCGGTGAACCCCTCCTGGGTCGAGGTGTCGTGGAAGACATTTCTTCTCATATCGCCGAAGCAGTGGTGGACGAACCAGGGCTGCAGTACGAGGCCGACATGACCACCAACGGCTACCTCCTGGACCTGCCGAAGGCGGAGAGGTTCGCGGAGCTCGGAATCCGCGCCTACCAGATTTCCCTGGACGGTCCGCAAGCCGTCCACGACAGCACGCGTGTCAGAGTCAACGGCAGCGGCTCGTTTCAACGAATCTGGAACAATCTACTGGCGATCCGAGCCAGTACTCTGCCGGTTCAGGTGCTCCTCCGGATCCATCTCACTCCCGCCACCCTGCCATGCATGCCAGAATTCCTGGCCCAGGTTCGGGACACGTTTCTCGACGATGACCGATTCTCCGTCAAGCTCAGGCCTGTCGAGAGGATGGGCGGCCCCAACGACGAGTCCATCGAAGTTCTTCCGTGGGCGGAGCGCGCCAAGATCGTGGAGAAGCTCGAAAAGGTGCTCCGTACCGGGCCGGCCGTGTCCGAGGGACCCGGGCACATGGACGTCTGCTATGCCGCACGGCCGAATTCGTTCGTCATTCGGGCCAACGGCAGCATTGCGAAATGCACGGTGGCGCTCAACGATCCGGCGAATACCATTGGACAACTACTGCCGGACGGCGCCCTCCGGCTCGACAACGAACAACTGAGTCCATGGCTACGCGGTTGGGCGATTCGCGACCAGGACTCCGTACGCTGCCCTTACGTCGGTATGCCGCGTTCGGCACCGCAGTTGCTGCAGATCGATCCTGTCGCGAGAGTCCGCTGAAGCGCTTCTCCCTCTGCTGTCGCCCGGGGTGCGCCCACGCACAGCCCTCACAGTTCGGCCACGTCCCGCTCGGACGCGGTGGGGTGATGCCCACAGTCAAATTCGGATGCATCGCCGCCTCCCCCGCAGTACGGTCCCCCGGTGACAGCCTCAGGCTCCGGAACAGACCAAAGTCGAACCGCAGATGTCGTTACCGATGACGATGACGATGACGGCTACTTCGGAGAACCCGTGGCCGCGACGTACGACGACCCCTCCTCCGACATGTTCACGCCCGCCGCCGTGGAGCCGGCAGCCGATTTCCTGGCCGAGTTGGCAGGTGACGGGCGAGCCCTCGAACTCGGGATCGGTACCGGGCGTATCGCGCTGCCGTTGGCGCGGCGCGGGGTCGAGGTGCACGGGATCGACATGTCCCGGGCGATGGTGGCCCGGATGCGGGCCAAGCAGGGCGAGGACGCGATCGGGGTGACGATCGGGGACTTCTCGGCGACGCGGGCCGGTACGACGGACGGGGACTTCTCCGTCGCCTACCTCGTCTTCAACACGATCATGAACCTGACCTCGCAGGAGGCGCAGGTGGCGTGCTTCCGCAACGTCGCGGCGCAGCTGGCGCCCGGCGGGACCTTCGTCGTCGAGGTCATGGTGCCCGAGTTGCGCAGGCTGCCGCCCGGCCAGCACGTCGTGCCGTACCACACGAGCCCGACGCACTGGGCCTTCGACGTGTACGACGTCGCCACGCAGGCGACCAGCTCGAACTACGTCGAGGTGGTGGACGGGCGTGGGTCCTACCGATCCATTCCGTTCCGGTACGTCTGGCCGTCCGAGCTCGATCTGATGGCCCAGCTGGCCGGGATGCGGCTGCGCGAGCGGTGGGACGGATGGACCCGGGAGCCGTTCACGAGCGAGAGCACGAAGCACGTGTCGGTGTGGGAGAAGCCGGCCGGCGGCTGAGGCACCGGGTGCGGCCGGTCCCTTCCGTCGGATCCCCGGGTCAGTCGCCGGAGTAGCCGAAGATGCCCAGGTGGGTCGGCTCGTCGCCGGTGTGCAGGATGACGTACAGGCCCGTCCATCGCATCTGGCACTCCTCGATCAGGTCCCCCTTGGAGTCCGTACGGCCGCTCTTCGCCTCGTACGCCTCGTCGAGCCGTGCCTGGAACTGCTCGGGGGTCGGGCGGGCGGTGCCGAATTGGTGGACGATGCGGTCGGGGGCGAGGGGGCGCAGGGTGCCGTAGTCCGCAGCCCTGCGTTCGGAAGGGGCTTTGGTCGTGTGCACCACTCGCCTGATGTCGAGAATCGAGTGAGTGCCCTCCTCCTCCATGAACTCCTCGTCGGCGTACAGCTCTTCGAGCGTCTCGTACGTGTCGTCGTCGCCGTACTCCTTCTGGAACACCTGCGCGTGCAGGTTCTCCAGGGCCCGTTCGACGCTGCCGTCGAACGGGGTGACGTACTCCCAGCCGCTCGCACCCATCGCGCGCCCCCTCTTCTCCGTGCCCTCACTGTGAGGACGGCGTCAACCTAGAGGACGGGACTGACATCGGGGCTGGCGGCGAGGCTTGCATCGGGGCCGACCTCGGCTGCCGGAGCCGCTCCTCACCGGCGGTGCCACCAGCTCGGGCGGCGACGCGGAGCGTCGGTGAGTGCGGCCTCTGGGATCCCCAACTCCCGTAGCCTGCGTTGCAGTTGCGCCTCCTGCTCCCGGGTGACCGCCAGCCACAGCGAGGTCCCCGAGTCGTTCGCGCTGAAGACCGGGCGGTCCCCTTGCGCTGCCTCGGCGCCGATCGTGTAGGGGGCCAGGGTCACCAGCAGCTCGAACTGCTCGTCGTCGCGGACGTCGATGTCGATCGCCATCCCGGGGTCGCGGCGGCGGGAGGGGCTGCCGTCCGTCGGTGCCGCCTCCCTGTCCAGGGTCAGCAACCGCTCGTACGACGGGAGCGCCTCCGGCGGCCAGGCGTCGTCGCTGTACGCGTCCAGGTGAGCCGTGTCGATGCCGGGGCGCAGCACGCGTAGGGCCTCGCGGTGGACGAGGGTGATGTCCGCGTGGTTCAGGCCTTCCATGGGCACGAGCGCGAGCTCGCGCACCGGTTCCGGCGCGAGCTCGCCGTCCTGGCCGTCTTCTGAGGTTCCCTCCGGGGTGATTCTCACCCCCTCATGATCCGCCCTGTCATCCGTTGCCCGCCCGTGAGGGTGCGGGTCCCTCTCGCCCTGCTCTGTGTACTGGGCAACGGCGTTGCAAGGGCGAGGACCACGAAGGCGAGGACCGCGGCCGTCGTCCGGACGGCGTGGGCGATCTGCCAACGGTCCCGTACGTCGGTCCAGTTGGCGGGCGGGGCCTGAGCGTTCCAGTGGAGCTGGTCGGAGTTGATGGGCAGGTTGACGATGAGCGTGAGGCCTAGAACGAGGACCAGCAGGGCGAGTGCGGCCACGGTCAACCAGCGGGTGTCTGTTCGGTAGGTCTGGCGGAGCAGTACCGCTGTGGCGATCAGCGCCGGCAGGAGTGTGGCAACGGCGAGTTTGTCGAGGGAGTCGAGTTCGACCAGGCGGACCTGGGTGTAGACGGTGCCGTCGAAGCCGCGCAGCGAGAGTTCCAGAACCAGGACCGACGTAAGGAATCCGGCTAACAGCCCCGCGCATACGAGGCTGGCGAAACGGGCGTACTTCGTCGTGATCACGTTCCTTCGGGACAGGTGACCCGGGCGGCGAAGGGGCGGGCGTCAGTTCGCGATTCCGACGACCTGCTCGATGGTGTCCGGCTGGGTCACCATGGCGAGCATGTGGTGGGCGACGTCGGCGCGTGACACGGAGAACCCGCCCCGGATGTTGCGGTTCCACGCGGTCCGGTACGTGCCGGTCAGGGGCTTGTCGGTGAGCTTGGGCGGGCGCGACACCGTCCATTCCAGTCCGCTGTCACGCAGGGTCTGCTCGGTCACGGCGAGGTCGGCGTAGTGCCGGCCGAAAATCGCCCGGGTCAACCGGACTCCCAGGTGGCGCATGAAGAAGCCGTCGCCGGGATCGTGCCTGGGTGGCGTCGGCCGGCCAGGCACCGGCACCGGTCCGACGGGTGCGGCACTGACGATGATGATCCGCCGTACGTCCTCGGCCCGCATCGCCGTGACGATCGCGCGGGTGCCGAGTGAGGTGATGCCCGCGTCCGCGCGCGGGTTTCGCGGGCCGAGCGCGGACAGTACGGCGTCGGCGCCGCGTACCGCCGCGGTGAGCGTCGGCATGTCGGGGCGGGTGAGGTCGACGGCGACCGTCCGGACGCCGTCCGGCAGGTCACGTGGGCGGCGGGCCACGGCGGTGACGTCATGCCCACCGGCTACCGCCTGCTCGACCAGGTGCCGTCCGATACCGCCGGTGGCGGCGACGATCGTGAGCTTCATCGGGGTCCTCCTGAGGTGAAGGGGGCGCGGTGGTCCTGCTCCCAGGTGGCGTACGTTCGGTATGCGGCCGCATGTCGGCTGCCGGCGTGCGTCGTTCAGGCGGACTGTTCGGCGGTGGCCGCCGTCTCGCGGCGCTGGGCCCGGAGCAGTCGGCGGCCCTGCTCGCCCTTGGCCCAGGTGTGGGAGCCGGGCTTGCGTGCCTCGTCCACCAGCTGCTTGACGGTGAGCTTGCACACGAGTTCCTTCACCTTCGCGCCTGTTCGGCCGCCGACGTGGAGCCGCTTGGCGGTGTCGTCCTTGTGGGCGAACTGGAACATGCCCACGCGGCGCCCCAGGCTGAGGCACTGCCCGGCGAACCCCAGGTCGATCGGTGTGGGCCGCTTGCTCGCGATGCGGCTGAGCACCGTGTCGGCAGCGTGTGCGCCCAGCGGGCCCGCGGCCTGGCAGCTCATCCGGAACGGCATGTCCGACGGCGCCGCCGAGTCCCCCGCGGCGACGATCCGCTCGTCGTCGACGCTCGTCAGGGTCTCGTCGGTGAGCAGGCGGCCCAGGGTGTCGGTGCCGAGCCCGCTGCGGGCGGCCAGGTCCGGCACGCCGAACCCGGCGGTCCAGATGGTGACCCCGCTCGACAGCTCACGGCCGTCGCCGAGCCGCACGGTGTCGCCGGTCACCTCCGTGACCTTCGTACCGGGGCCCTGCAGCACGGTCACCCCGAGGCCGGCCAGCCGCTTGGCGAGCGAGCGGCGGCCGTTCGGGTGCAGGTAGGGGCCGAGCAGCCCGCCGCAGACCAGGGTCACGGTGCGGCCCGCCTCCGCCAGTTCGGCAGCGGTCTCGATGCCGGTCGGACCGGCTCCGACCACCGACACCGGGGCCGTGGCGGGAGCGGCGTCGAGGACCGACCGCAGCCGCTGCGCCTCCTCGAACGTGGCGATCGGGTGGGCGAACTCGGCGGCTCCGGGCACGCCCGGGTCGGCGCTGCCACTGCCCACCGCGTAGATCAAGTAGTCGTAGCCGACCGTGCCGCCGCTCGCCAGCTCCACCCCGCGCCCCGTCGCGTCGATCCGGGTCACGGTGTCGACCACCAGCCGGACGCGCTCGCCCAGGATCTTCCGGTAGTCGTTGACGGCCTCGTGCGTCCCGCCCGCCAGCTGGTGCAGCCGGATCCGCTCGACGAAGTCCGGGCGGGCGTTGATCAGCGTCACGGTCACGTCGTCGCGCTGCGTCAGCCGGTTGGCCGCCATGACCCCGGCGTAACCGCCACCGATCACGACGACCTCAACGACCTCGACGACCTCGATGTTCTCAGCCATGGTTTCTCTCCTCCGCTGTCAGGGATTCGGGCACGCAAGACGTCGACTTGGTGCGCAGGATGTCGACTTGGCACGCCGTGACGGCGTGCAGGACGGATCAGGCGAGGCGCTGTGGCGCCGAGCCGCGGAGCGGGGTGGAGTCCAGGTACCGGACCTCGTAGATGCGTTCGCCGAACTTCCAGCCGTCGGCGGTGCGCTCGTAACGGTCGTGGTACACGGCGTGGTTCAGGTGCGAGCTGCCGTCGCGCAGCCGTCCGAACTCCTGGACGTACGCCCGGCCGGCCGCGGTGTCGCCCTCGCCGTCCAGCCGGATGACGCCCGGGTGGACGTTCTGTACGAAGAACTCCCAGAGCGACTGACCCCACTCGATCCCCGCGCGGATCTCCTCGCGACCGACGAACTCCTTGTCGATGTGCGGCCAGCGCATGGCACCGTCGGGCGTGAACAGCGAGGCGGCGCGGTCGAATTCACGCATCATCACCGCGTCCGTGAGCTCGGCTCGCAGCGCCTCTATCTCGACGCGATCGGCGATGGCCCGTATGTCGCCCATCGGTTTCCCTCCCCGTCCATGTGTGCGTCATGCGTGTGCTGCCTGTCCGGTGGTGATGGATCCAGCATCGATGGGGTGGGCAGACGGAACAATGTAAGGTTTCTTGGGCTATTCATAATGTGACGGTTATGCATGGACGGGGGTGTTCATGGAACTGCGTGACATCGAGATCTTCCTGACCCTGGCCGAGGAACTGCACTTCGGCCGCACCGCGGAGCGGCTCCAGGTGTCCCAGGCCCGCGTCAGCCAGGCCATCGCCAAGCAGGAACGGCGCCTCGGCGTCGTCCTGTTCGACCGCACCAGTCGGCGCGTCGCCCTGACCCCGGTCGGCCGGCGCCTCCGCGAGGACCTCCAGCAAGCTGTCGACCTCCTGCGGGAGGGGCTCGCCCGCGCCGAAGCGGCCGGCGCGGGGACGCGGCAGACCCTGCGCCTGGGTGTGTTCGGCCACGCCGGCCACGAACTGCGCCCCCTCGTCGAGGCCTTCCGCTCCCGTCACCCCGGCAGCGATGTCCAGTTCGGCGAGATCAACGGCAGCGACCCGTTCACCGCGCTGCGCGCCGGAGAGCACGACGCGCACGTGCTGTGGCTTCCGGTGGCCGAACCGGACCTCACGGTCGGCCCGACCGTGCTGACCGGAGGCCGCGTGCTCGCCGTGGCGGCAGACCATCCGCTGGCCGAGCGTGGCACCGCGTCACTGGAGGACCTCGGCGACAACCATGTCGTCGACCTCGGCCCCGACGCCCCCGAGTACTGGGTCACGACCATGGTCCCCACGCGTACGCCGCTCGGTCGCCGAATCCCGCGCGGGCCCGCCGCACGGACTTTCCACGAGGTTCTGTCGCTGGTGGCCTCCGGACGGTGTGTCCACCCCCTGGGCGAACTCGCCGCCCGCTACAACCGTCCCCCCGGCATCGCCTTCGTCCCCGTTCCTGACGCCCCCACCGTCCACTACGCCCTCACGTGGCGATCCACCGACGACAACCCCACCCTCCGCGCACTGGCCCAGACCGCCGCCGACCTCGGCCCCCTCTCCATGTGACAGCGGACGAGGGGCAGTTGAAGCGGACGACGGCAGTTGCCCGGCAGCCTCCCAAGCCTCCTACTAGCTTTCCAACTCCAGCGGCTTCCTGGGCACTTGGGCCGATCCGGCAAGCTCCTCGCCAACGGCGGCCGGGGTCTTCCGCCGGCCCACCTGGGTCCGTACCGCCCCCATGCTCGCCACGATGACCAGGGAGATCGCGAGGGCCTCGGGGACGGACAGGGCCTGGTGCAGGATCAGGAATCCGGCCGCCGCGGCGGTGGCCGGTTCCAGGCTCATCAGGATCGCGAAGGTGGAGGAGGGCAGGCGGCGCAGCGCGAGGAACTCAAGGGTGTACGGCAGGACGGAGGAGAGCACGCCGACGGCCGCCCCCAGCGCCACGGTCGTCGGGTCGAACAGGCGGTCGCCCGACTCGACGACCCCCAGCGGCAGGAACACCACCGCCGCGACCACCATGGCGAGCGCCAGCCCGTCGGCCTGCGGAAAGCGCCGTCCCGTACGGGCACTGAGCAGGATGTACGCCGCCCACATGGCACCGGCACCGAGGGCGAAGGCGGCCCCTACGGGATCGAGGGTGTCGAAGCCGCCCCCGCCGAGAAGGAACACACCGGCGAGGGCGAGGCCGGCCCAGGCGAGGTTGAGGGCGCGGCGGGAGGCGACGACGGAGAGGACGAGCGGACCGAGCACTTCGAGCGTCACGGCGGGACCGAGCGGAATCCGTGCGATGGCCTGGTAGAACAGCCCGTTCATGGCGGCCATGGTCACCCCGAACAGGAGGATCACGCCCCAGTCGCCCCGCGAGTACCCGCGCACCTTGGGCCGGCACACCAGCAGCATGATCACGGCGGCGGCCACGAGCCGCAGCGTCACGATCCCGAAGGCCCCGGCCCTCGGCAGCAGCGTCACGGCGAGCGCACCGCCGAACTGCACGGATATCCCCCCGGCCAGCACCAGCCCGACGGCCCCGAGGGTCCCCCACCCCTTACGCGCCCCCCGATGCCGCCCCCGGGACCCACCCGGAGCGGGTTCGACAACAGCGGGCAGGGCGGCCACCACCCCTGTCACCCCTGCCATCCCCGCCGCCCCTGTCACAGCCGTCCCGACCGAGGCAGGCACGACCGGTCCGACCACGGCGGCCCACGAGGGCAGACGCTCAGCGCTGGGCATCTTTACAGGGCCTTCCCAGGATCTACGCGCGATCTCCGTGCAACGCGATGCACTTCACCGTCCAGAGTAGTGGACTAGAAAGCGCATGCGAAACCATGTACACCCGACGCGCCCGGGCCTGCGCTCCGGCGCCTTCGACCCTGTCAGCGCCGGGACATGTACAGGTCCAACGCCTGTGCAGCAGACCTAGCCACCCCGTGGCGCACTCGGCCGAGGCCAGTCCAGCACCGTCAACTCGGGCCACTGCTCCCGCCACCGGGCCGTCTTCGCCTCGTAGACGGCCTGCGGGGCAAGGACCGGGTTCGGCCGGACAACGAGGTTGAACACGTCCGAGAGCCCGTGCGGCGCGTACACACGCCACTGGCCGTCCCGTTCCAGGCGTACGCCCAGACAGCACGTCGTCGCCGCGAAGCTGTCGATTGCCGCCTCGGTGGACCGGTACGGCGGGCACGGGACGCCGAACTTCTTCTCATACCAGAGGTGGACCCGGGCCTCGTTGCGGATCTCGACCTCGGCGGGCAGGTCGGCGAAGGCCTCCCGCCCGGCCTGGATCGCCCTGCCCTCCGCCTCCCACGACAGGTCACCGTCGTCGAAGTAGAAGACGTCGTAGTCCTTGATGCCGTCGGTGGGCGGCCTGTCCGTGACCACGTTCCACACGGTCTGGAACAGGCACCCGGCCGTCAGGTACCACCCGGGCAGATCCAGCGTCGCGGTGCGGGCCAGCACCTCCACCAACACGTCGTTGCGGGACAACACCTCGCGCAGGGCACCGAGTTGTTCATCGAGGGGAAGCCGACCGATCACCGGTCCTGCCTACCACAGGGCAACGCGTTACGCCTCGGGGCGCTCGGCCACGAAGGAGCCCAGGCCCGGTTCGGTGTAGATGAGCCCCTCCGCGCGCAGGCCCTTGTGAACCTTCTGCGCGGTCACGGCGGCGATACCGAACTCCGCGGTGATCTCCACAACGGACGGGATGCGAGTCCGTGGCGGGTACGTGCCGTCCTCGATACGGCGGCGGATCACCTCAGCCACCTGGCGCCAGCGGGGGATATCGGCAGCGAATTCCATCACCGCACCACCATGCGCAGACGGCCGTATTCTGCGCGATTCACAGTCCACCGCTCATACAGCAGTAGACCGCAGTAGGGTGTAGCTTGAAAAGACCCCGGCAACGGATTCCGGCCGTTCCGGGGCATGGCCACCAGTCAACTTGAACGGAGCTGATGACAGTGAAGGACCCTATCGGCCGTCTCATCGTCTGGGTGAGCACTCTGCTCACCCCACGCGGCGCGCACCGCCGCACCCGCCCGCTCATCCTTCTCGCAACCACCGCTCCTCCTCCGGCCCGACCCACACTCCCCGCCCACCGCAGCCCGTACGGCTTGGACGCCGACGCCCCTCTCGACGGCGCCGCCACCAGGTCCGTACGCCCGTACCTCGCCGCCCATGAACAACGGCTACGGCACCGGGAGTTGGCGATGGCCACCCTGGGCCTGGACATGCCCGGCCCGTACTGGATCCACGGGACGGAGGTCGCCTGATGCGAGCGGAACCGGAGTCGACGGACGCGCCTGAACTGCCGTACGGGCCCCGCCTGTTGCCCTGGACCGGCCAGGAGGGGTCGAGTAGCCGAGGGGAATCGCACCCCTCGGCTCTCACGGAACCGTGCGTAACAGTCTCCCGTTACACGGCTCTTGTCGTTCTGATCGTCAGG
>NZ_JBIRRV010000017.1:155945-195997 GCF_044333925.1 Streptomyces sp. NPDC020898 | reverse complement strand
TCGGCGGGCACCCGGTGCGCCCATGTGCCCGACTGCGCATACTGCAAGCCTTTGACCTGCGGAACGTTCTTCCCCAACCCCTGCCAGAGGAAGGGGTTGGACCAGCCGCCGGTCCACACGGTCGGGAACGGGGCGGCGATTCCGGCCAGTCGGCCGTCGACCTTGATCTGCACCTCGCGGTACGGGCCGTCCGTCGCCTTGCAGGAGTAGGGAGCGGCGTCGGGGACGGTGAGGTACCAGTACTCCTCGCAGCCGCCGCCGGAACCGGTCGCGTACACCTCGGCGACGATGCGTTCGCTGTTGCGCGGGGTGGTGAGGGTGCCGTCCTGGAGGGTGAGTACGCGGTCAGGCGTGCCGGGGGTGTTCTTCGGGACGGGTGTCCCCGCGTAGAACGTCAATGTGACCTTGACGTCGAGGATGCCGGTGTAGGTGTCGTTGACAACGTTTCCGATGAGCATCTCGACGGGCTGAGTGGCGCTCAGGGTGTCGCTGTAGCGCGTGACGTCCTTCTCGACGAACCACTCGATGCCGTCCGGCGAGGGCTGCGGCGTGGAGGTGCGGAGCACTTCGACGCCACCGATGTGGAGGTGACCGAGGCGGTCGTACTGGCGGCCCTTGACCTTGCCGTCCATCCGCAGCACGACCTTGCTCCAGCTCGCGCCGCAGCCGCTCGGGGGCGTGTACGTGCCCGTGTACGGTGTGAAGTCCTTGAACTGGGCCTCGGCGACGGTGACTTCGCATGACTTCCCGCCGACCGGTCTGGTGACGGGCGGAGCGGCGGTGACCGGGTCGTGCCAGTCGGTGCCGAACTCGGCTGGTACGTCGACCGGCTGGGCGGCTGCCACGGCGGACCCGGCGGGGCTCGCTCCCGACGGTTGCGCCCCGAGGAGGGTGCTCGCCAGGAGGGTCGCTCCGGCGAGCATGGACATGAAGATCCGGCTTCTCATGGCCGGTGTTCTACGGGGAGTCGACCCCGCGCGGCAATGAGGCGAACACGCGCCAATCAGGCCGAATCCCCGCCTCTCGCCGGAAAACCGTTTGCCTCCGGCCACGCAATGACGCGAACCTTTCACGGCCCGTTGTCGGCCTTTCCGGCCCCTCCGACCCCCCACATCCACCCCCTCATGCGAGATGCGAGCCACTGGGACGTCATGAAGATTCAAGACCTTCCGTTTCCCGACCCGGGTGTGCCGGACGCGCGCTCGGGCCCCCGATTCCTGTGGTGGCTCGGCCGCAACCAGGTTGGCGGACAGCTCACGGCGCTCGCCTGGGGCCTGCTGCACTTCGTGGCCGTCTCCGGACTGCCGTTCGGCGTCGGGTTCGCCGTCCAGGCCGTCGTCGACCGCTCGGGCGAACGCCTGGCACTCGCGGGCGGGCTGATGGTGCTCTGCGGCATCGCCATCGCGCTCGGCGACAGCATGCTGCACCGGGCCGCGGTCACCAACTGGATCACGGCCGCCGCGCGCGTCCAGCAGCTGCTGGCCCGCAAAACCGCCCAGCTGGGCTCGGCGCTGACGCGGCGGGTGGCAGCCGGTGAGGTCGTCGCGGTGTCCACGGGTGACGTGGAGAAGATCGGCTGGTTCGTGGAGGCCGTCTCCCGGTTCACCGCCGCCGCGGTGACCGTCGTCCTGGTCTGTGTCGGCCTGTACGTCTACCAGCCCGCGCTCGGCATCGTCGTCGCCGTGGGTGTCCCGGTCCTCGCCCTCGCCGTACTGCCGATGCTGCCGCGGGCGACCAAGCGGGCCGACGTCCAGCGCGAGAAGGCGGGCCGCGCGACCGAACTGGCCTCGGACACCGTCGCCGGACTGCGGGTGCTGCGCGGCATCGGCGGCGAGGAACTGTTCCTCGACCGCTACCGCCGGGCCTCGCAGGAGGTGCGGCACGCGGCCGTGCGCAGCGCCCGTATGTGGGCGCTGATCTCGGCGATCCAGGTGCTGCTGCCGGGTCTGCTGATGATCGCGATCGTCTGGCACGGGGTGCACCTGGCCAGGCAGGGCCGGATCACCGTCGGCGAGCTGGTCACCGTGTACAGCGCGGTCATGCTGCTGACGTATCCGCTGCGGCACTTCGAGGAGATCGCCATGGCGTACTCCTTCTCCCGGCCCTCCGCGAAACGGGCCGCGCGAGTGCTGTCCCTGGAACGCGCCACGGACACGGCGGGCTCGCGCGAGGCGTTCGCACCGACCGGGGATCTGTACGACCCCACGACCGGCCTGCTGGCACCTGCCGGGTGTCTGACCGCCGTGGTCTGCGGCGATCCGGACGCGGCGGGGCTGCTGGCGGAGCGACTGGGCGGGCACCCCTCCGAGGAGGGCACGTCTGCGCTCCTCGGAGGGGTACCGCTCGACGAGCTGCCGCTCTCCAGCACCCGCACGGCCGTCCTCGTCCAGGACAAGGACCCGGTGCTGCTGTCCGGTTCGCTGCGCGAGCTGCTCGACGTGCCCGCGTCCGGTGAGGTGAGCGCCGCCGAGGCGCTGGCCGCCGCGCAGTGCGGGGACGTGCTGGAGGCGCTCGTGCAGGGGTCACTGGACGCCGAGGACCCGTTGGACGCGCGGATCACCGAGCGCGGACGGTCACTGTCGGGTGGGCAGCGGCAGCGGCTGGCGCTGGCGCGGTCGCTGATCACTGACCCCGAGGTGCTCGTGCTCGACGAACCGACCTCGGCCGTCGACTCGCACACCGAGGCACGGATCGCGGACGGGGTACGGGAGTTGCGCGCGGGCCGTACGACGGTCGTGTTCACTTCCTCGCCGCTGCTCCTGGACCACGCGGACCGGGTCGTGCTGGTGCACGACGGCGAGGTCGCGGCGGTCGGCGTGCACCGCGAGCTGGTGCACAACGAACCGCGGTACCGGGCCGTGGTGACCCGGGAGACCGAGGACGAGGCGGCCATCGGCCCCCTGCTGGACGAACTCGAAGAACTCGAAGAACTCAAGGAAATCGGAGAGACGGCATGATCGGCGTGGCGCCACCGGCGTACGACCCGGCGGCCCCGACCACGGCAAGCACCCTGCCGGTCGGTGCCTCCGCGACCGTACGCGCCTACGTGGCCGAACTGTTCCGCAGGCACCGCCGTGCCTTCCTGCTCCTGGTCACCGTCAACACGGCCGCCGTGGTGGCCTCCATGGTCGGCCCGTACCTGCTGGGCGACCTCGTCGAGCGGGTCTCGGACGATGCCCGCGAGCTCCATCTGGAGCTCACCGTCGGCCTGTTCGCCGTCGCGTTGGTCGTGCAGGCCGTGTTCGTACGGGAGGTGCGGCTGCGCGGCGCGATGCTCGGCGAGCGGATGCTGGCCGATCTGCGCGAGGACTTCCTCGTAAGGGCGGTCGGGCTGCCGCCGGGCGTCCTGGAACGGGCGGGCACGGGTGACCTGCTCTCCCGCATCACGACCGACATCGACCGGCTCGCCAACGCGATGCGTGAGGCCGTGCCGCAGCTCGCCATCGGCGTGGTGTGGGCGGCGCTGCTGCTCGGCGGTCTCGTCGTCACGGCGCCGCCACTGGCGCCGGCGGTGCTCCTCGCGGTGCCGCTGCTGGTGGTCGGCTGCCGCTGGTACTTCCGGCGCGCGCCGTCCGCCTACCGCTCGGAGGCCGCCGGGTACGCCGCTGTCTCCGCCGTGCTCGCGGAGACCGTGGACGCCGGACGGACCATCGAGGCCCACCGTCTGGCCGACCGCCGGATCGAGCTGTCGGACCGACGGGTCCGGGAATGGACGTCCTGGGAGCGCTACACGCTGTGGTTGCGGTGCGTGCTCTTCCCGGTCATCAACGCCACCCATGTGACCGTGCTGTGCTCGGTGCTGATGATCGGCGGAGTGTTCGTGCTCCAGGGCTGGATCGACGTCGGCCAGCTGACCACGAGCGCGCTGCTCGCCCAGATGCTCGTCGACCCGGTGGGGATCATCCTGCGCTGGTACGACGAGCTCCAGGTCGCCCAGGTGTCGCTGGCCCGGCTGGTCGGGGTCCGGGACATCGAACCGGACGCCGGCGATCCCTCGCTGGCCCCGGACGGGCGGGACGTGCACGCGGACCGGGTGCACTTCGGCTACCGGGAGGGCGTCGACGTGCTGCGCAAGGTGACCCTGGAGGTCGCTCCGGGCACCCGGCTGGCGCTGGTGGGCCCCTCGGGCGCGGGCAAGTCCACCCTGGGCAGGCTGCTGGCCGGGATCTACGCGCCCCGGACCGGCCGCATCACTCTGGGCGGCGCCGAGCTGTCCAGGATGCCCGCCGAGGAGGTCCGCTCGCATGTCGCGCTGGTCAACCAGGAGCACCACGTCTTCGTCGGCTCCCTGCGCGACAACCTCCTGCTCGCCCGCACGGACGCCGGTGACGCCGAACTGTGGGCGGCGCTGGGCGCGGTCGACGCGGACGGCTGGGGCCGGGCCCTGGACGAGGGTCTGGACACCGAGGTCGGCTCGGGCGGTTTCGCGCTCACGCCGGCGCAGGCCCAGCAGATCGCGCTGGCCCGGCTGGTCCTGGCCGACCCGCACACGCTGGTCCTGGACGAGGCGACCTCGCTCCTCGATCCGCGCGCGGCCCGCCATCTGGAGCGGTCCCTGGCCCGGGTCCTGGACGGCCGTACGGTCGTCGCCATCGCCCACCGGCTGCACACCGCCCACGACGCGGACGTCATCGCCGTCGTGGAGAACGGCCGGATCAGCGAGCTGGGCAGCCACGACGAGCTGGTCGAGGCGGGCGGAGCGTACGCGGCACTGTGGCGGTCGTGGCACGGATGACGCACCGGTGACCGGGCAGCGGGACGGCGGCTGGTCCGCTCCGTCCCGTTGCGCGGTCCCGAAGGGGGATGGAACGCTGGAAGCGGCTCCCCGCCCATCAGGGCGGCGCCGAGGCAGGTCCCCACCCACCTGGAGGTACCCGTGGACAGTGACGAGGGATGGGGAGACGCCGTCTACCAACCCGACGGATCCGAGGTACAGGACGACGCGGGCCTGCTGGACGCCGAGGACACCCTGGTCACCGACGGGGTCAGTGATCCCCTCGACCGTGGCTGGTCCCCGCCGGACCGGCCCTGGGCGGTGCAGCGCACCGGTGTGACGGCGGCGGAGGCCCGGCGGGGCGAGACCCTCGACCAGCGCCTCGCGGAGGAGCTGCCGGACATCACGACCCCGGACGGCGACGGCATCGGCGACTGCGCGGGCACGGACGGCGAGCCGCTGGACAACGAGGTGGGCACCGCCCGCTCCGGCCGCCTGGTGGCCCCGAACGAAGGCGCGCACGAGGACGAGGAGAGCGGGCTGATCGCCACCGACGTCGGCATCGACGGCGCGGCGGCCTCGGCCGAGGAAGCCGCGATGCACATCGTCGACGAGGACGCCCTGTCCGGCTGACCGACCGGCTGCCCTGGAGCACCGACCACCGTCCGAGCGAGGAGAACAGCAATGCAGCAGGACAAGCAGCCCGCCTACCACCCGGTCGTCTTCCGCGACCGGGCCGCCGGATACGCCTTCCTGACCCGGTCCACCGCGACGAGCGAGCAGACCATCGACTGGGACGACGGCGAGACGTACCCGGTCGTGGACGTGGAGATCTCCTCGGAGAGCCACCCGTTCTTCACCGGGAAGGCCCGGACGGTGGACACCGAGGGCCGCGTCGCCGCCTTCGAACGGCGGTACGGCGGCGGGGCCGGCCAGGGCTGAGCGAGCCGGCCGGGCGGGGACCCCGCACCGGGGCGTCAGATGAAGTTGAGCGCCGCCGCGCAGCCCACTCCCCCGAGCAGCATGAACGCCGGCATGAGCACCTTCAGCTCGACCCAGCTGCCCGCCCGGAACCGCAGCGCCTTCGGCGGACCGATCGGGTACCAGCGCTTGCGGCCGATCGGGATCGGCCACAGGACCGGGCAGCCGGACACCGTCAGCGAGTCCCCGATGTCGTGCACCAGCGCGCCGAGCACGACCGGCAGCCCGAGCCACATGTACGCCTGGCCCGGGTCGGTGAACAGCCAGTCCGCGCCGTTGCCCGGCTTGTCCAGGACACCGGCCAGGATCCAGGCGCTGGTCGCCGCCAGCAGCCAGACCAGGATGTCGGCACTGGAGCCGCGGGTCGCCCGCCACAGCAGGCCCTCGATGGCGAGCACGATGTGCACGAAGAGAATCGCGAGCACCGCCCAGCGGCCCCCGGTGATCGCGGCGGCGGATGCGCCCACACCGATCAGGACCGCCCAGAGCCAGGTGTGTGTCAGCGTCCGGTGCCCGCCCGAACGGCGCGGGTCGCCCTGCTTCTTCGTCGCCTTGTAGACGGCGTACGAGAGCTTGTCGACGATCTCGCAGAGTCCCCTGGAGACGGGCCCGAAGGCGCGCGAGATGGTCGCCGCCTTGTGGTCGAGGTCCGGGGCGAGTGCGGCACCGGCGCAGATCAGGGCACCGACCAGAACGACCGGCCAGGGCATCGGGTTGCCGGCCGCGGCCGCGGCCGCTCCGACTCCGAGCCAGGCAGCGGCCCCCGACAGTGAGTGTGCTGGTCCCATCATGGCCGTTTTCCGCCCTATTCCTCGTACGCCGCTGTCCAGTTGACCGGGTGCGCTGACGCTCCGTCGGCGACACAGCGTAGCGGTCGTGATCTTCGTGCGGGCATCCGATTCCCGCATCACCTGGGATCACAGGCAAGATGGGGGCGTGACCCTCATCGATCAGCTGCCGAAGACCGCAGACCCCGACGCCCTCTACGAAGCCTTCGAGTCGTGGTCCCAGGAGCGCGGTCTCACGCTCTACCCGCACCAGGAGGAGGCGCTGATCGAGGTGGTCTCCGGCGCGAACGTGATCGTGTCGACGCCCACCGGCTCCGGCAAGAGCATGATCGCGGCGGGTGCGCACTTCGCCGCGCTGGCCCGGGACGAGGTCACCTTCTACACGGCTCCGATCAAGGCCCTGGTCTCGGAGAAGTTCTTCGAGCTGTGCAAGATCTTCGGCACGGAGAACGTCGGCATGCTGACCGGCGACGCGTCCGTCAACTCCGACGCCCCGGTCATCTGCTGCACGGCCGAGGTGCTCGCGTCGATCGCCCTGCGCGACGGCAAGCAGGCGGATGTCGGCCAGGTCGTGATGGACGAGTTCCACTTCTACGCCGAGGGCGACCGCGGCTGGGCCTGGCAGATTCCGATCCTGGAGCTGCCGCAGGCGCAGTTCATCCTGATGTCGGCGACGCTGGGCGACGTCTCGATGTTCGAGAAGGACCTCACCCGCCGCACCGGCCGCCCGACCTCGGTGGTCCGCTCGGCGATCCGCCCGGTTCCGCTGTCGTACGAGTACAGGCTGACGCCGATGACCGAGACGCTGACGGAGCTGCTGGAGACCAGGCAGGCACCCGTCTACATCGTGCACTTCACGCAGGCGCAGGCGGTGGAGCGGGCGCAGGCGCTGATGAGCATCAACATGTGCACGCGCGAGGAGAAGGACCGGATCGCCGACCTGATCGGCAACTTCCGCTTCACCACCAAGTTCGGCCAGAACCTGTCCCGCTACGTCCGGCACGGTATCGGCGTCCACCACGCCGGCATGCTTCCCAAGTACCGCCGCCTGGTCGAAAAGCTGGCCCAGGCTGGCCTGTTGAAGGTCATCTGCGGCACCGACACCCTCGGGGTCGGCGTCAACGTGCCCATCCGCACGGTGCTGTTCACGGCTCTGACGAAGTACGACGGCAATCGCGTACGGAACCTGCGCGCGCGTGAGTTCCACCAGATCGCCGGCCGGGCGGGCCGCGCGGGCTTCGACACGGCGGGCCTCGTCGTCGCGCAAGCGCCCGAGCACGTCATCGAGAACGAGAAGTCGCTCGCCAAGGCGGGCGACGACCCGAAAAAGCGCCGCAAGGTGGTCCGCAAGAAGGCGCCCGAGGGGTTCGTCGGCTGGACGGAGAGCACCTTCGACAAGCTGATCACCTCCGATCCGGAACCGCTGACGTCCCGCTTCCGGGTGACGCACACGATGCTGCTGTCGGTGATCGCCAGGCCCGGCAACGCGTTCGACGCGATGCGCCATCTGCTGGAGGACAACCACGAGCCGCGCAAGCAGCAGCTGCGGCACATCCGGCGCGCGATCGCCATCTACCGTTCGCTGCTGGACGGCGGCGTCGTCGAGAGGCTCGACGAGCCGGACCCGACCGGCCGCATCGTGCGTCTGACCGTGGACCTGCAGCAGGACTTCGCGCTCAACCAGCCGCTGTCCACCTTCGCGCTGGCCTCGTTCGAGCTCCTGGACCCGGAGTCGCCGTCGTACGCGCTGGACATGGTGTCGGTCGTCGAGTCCACGCTGGACGACCCGCGCCAGATTCTCGCGGCCCAGCAGAACAAGGCGCGCGGTGAGGCCATCGGGGCGATGAAGGCGGACGGCGTCGAGTACGAGGAGCGCATGGAGCGCCTCCAGGACGTCTCGTACCCGAAGCCGCTGGAGGAGCTGCTCTTCCACGCCTACGACACCTACCGCAAGAGCCACCCGTGGGTCGGCGACCATCCGCTCTCCCCCAAGTCCGTCATCCGTGACATGTACGAACGGGCCATGACCTTCACCGAGTTGGTGTCGCACTACGACCTGGCCCGCACCGAGGGCATTGTGCTGCGCTACCTCGCCGGGGCCTTCAAGGCCCTCGACCACACCGTCCCGGACGACCTCAAGTCCGAGGACCTGCAGGATCTGATCGCCTGGCTGGGTGAGATGGTCCGCCAGGTCGACTCCAGCCTCCTGGACGAGTGGGAGCAGCTCGCCAACCCGGAGGTGATGACCGCCGAGGAGGCCCAGGAGAAGGCCGACCAGGTCAAGCCGGTCACGGCCAACGCGCGTGCCTTCCGTGTCCTCGTCCGCAACGCCATGTTCCGGCGTGTCGAGCTGGCCGCACTCGACCAGGTGAACCTGCTGGGCGAGTTGGACGGCGAGGCCGGCTGGGACGCCGACGCGTGGGGCGAGGCGATGGACAAGTACTGGGACGAGTACGAGGACCTCGGCACCGGACCCGACGCCCGTGGGCCCCGGCTGCTGATGATCGAGGAGGAGCCGCAGAACAGGCTGTGGCGCGTCCGGCAGGCCTTCGCCGATCCGAACGGCGACCATGACTGGGGCATCAGCGCGGAGGTCGACCTCGTCGCCTCCGACGCGGAGAGCCGCGCCGTCATCAAGGTCACCGCCGTCGGCCAGTTGTGAGGACAGGAGAACCGCACCCATGACGAACGCAGCCGAGAGACTCGTCGACCTGCTGGACCTGGAGCAGATCGAGGTCAACATCTTCCGTGGCCGCAGCCCCGACGAGTCCCTGCAACGGGTCTTCGGCGGCCAGGTGGCGGGCCAGGCACTGGTCGCGGCGGGGCGCACCACGGACGGCGAACGTCCGGTGCACTCGCTGCACGCGTACTTCCTGCGCCCGGGCCGGCCGGGCGTGCCGATCGTGTACCAGGTCGAACGGGTGCGTGACGGCCGGTCGTTCACGACCCGGCGGGTCACGGCCGTGCAGCAGGGCCGCACGATCTTCAATCTCACCGCCTCCTTTCACAAACCAGAGGAAGGCAGCTTCGAACATCAGCTGCCGCCGGCCCGGAAGGTCCCGGATCCGGAGTCCCTGCCGAACGTCACCCAGGAGATCAAGGAGCATCTCGGCGCGCTGCCCGAGCAGTTCGAGCGTATGGCGCGCCGTCAGCCCTTCGACATCCGTTATGTGGACCGGTTGCGCTGGACCGCCGAGGAGGTCCAGGAACTGGAGCCGCGCAGCGCGGTGTGGATGCGCGCGGTCGGTCCGCTGGGGGACGACCCGCTCGTCCACAAGTGCGCGGTGACGTACGCCAGTGACATGACGCTTCTGGACGCCGTCCGTCTCCCGGTGGAGCCCCTGTTCGGTCCGCGGACCTTCGACATGGCCTCGCTGGACCACGCCATGTGGTTCCACCGGCCGTTCCGCGCGGACGAGTGGTTCCTGTACGACCAGGAGTCCCCCATCGCCACGGGCGGGCGCGGGCTGGCCCGTGGCCGGATCTACGACGTCGAGGGCAGGCTGCTCGTCTCCGTCGTCCAGGAGGGGCTGTTCCGGAAGCTGGCCTGACGTCACCTCGTCCTGTTCAGACTCGCGCGGGGCGCTTGCGGTCCCGTGCGGGGCGCGGGTTTCTGCCGCGCAGGCGGCCCAGCAGACCACGTGCTCGCACGGGTTCCTCGGGCTGGATGTGCGGGGGCGCGGACCGGACGTGTTCCTGTCCGGACTCTTCGTACGCCTGGTGCGCCGATTCGGGCCGAGGCGTCTTGGTGTGGGGCGGCGGGGCCTGTTCCGACCTGGGGCGTGGTGCCGGACGGTGGTCACGGGCTTCGGCCAGGGTGCAGGTCAGGTCTGCACGCAGCCAGCCGATCTCGTCCGGGTCGTCCGCCGTCATGATCCGCTCGGCGAGATGCGCCGTGGGCGATCCCGGTACACCACGGGTCGGCCGGTCCGGCCGGAAGCGGTTCAAGTGGGCACGTTCGTACGGGTCGTTGACGATTTCCGCGACCTGGGCGGGGTCGAGGAAGGATGCCACGATCGCGGCCCGCGCCCACGGGTCGTCGGCCTGTCGGAGCAGGAATCCCAGTTGCCGGCCCCGCCAGTTGCGTGGCCGTAGGTCGAGGCCCGCTTCGAGCCGGTCCCGCGCGCCCGGGGAGGTGCGGCCGGTGAGCAGCGGGGCGGTGTCCTTGCCGGCGGCGAACTGCCGTAGTTCGTCGGCGAGATACAGCCAGACCACGACCCGGTAGCGGTTGAGGTAGAAGGTCACCGGCGTCACCAGGCCCAGCCGTGCGAGGCGGGTGAACCGGGCGGGCGTCACGTCCATGAGTTTCGCGCCGTCGCCCGTGCCCACCGTCCGGACGCGTTCGCGCAGCGTCTCCGGGAAGCGTGCGTCGTTGCGCAGCCGGTCGATCTCGTCGCGGCTGACACGCCCGCCACCCCCTTCGTCAGGGATGCTCCGGACGCACCCGAGATGGACGGCGAGGTCGAACTCGCGTCGTTTCAGTCCCAGTTCGCGTGCGGCGCGGCTCGGCGCGAAGGGTGCGCCGGCGGGGCGGAGTGTGCCGGTGACCGGTACGGCGGCGGTCTCGGTGGGTTGTGCGGTGTCGGTGTCGGACATGGTCGGTCTCCCCCGTGGAGTGGCTGGCCCGCGCCGTGTGCGCTTGCCTCGGGAAAACCGTAGCCGGTTCGGCGTCTCGCCCGACGAGCCTGTGGATAACTCTTGGCGAGATGACGTATTCGCAGGTCAGGTGTCTGACACCGGAATATGTTCGGGCTGCCGGGCGTCCACGTCGAGGTGTTCGCCGACGCGATTGACGAGCAGTGTCATCTCGTACGCGATCTGGCCGATGTCGGCCTCCGCGCCGCTGAGTACGCACAGACAGCTTCCGGTGCCGGCCGCCGTGACGAACAGCACCGCGTCGTCGAACTCGATCATCGTCTGACGTACCTTGCCCGCGCCGAAGTGACGTCCCGAGCCCTTCGCCAGACTGTGCAGGCCCGACGACACGGCGGCGAGGTGCTCTGCGTCCTCACGTCGAAGTCCGGTGCTCGCGCCGGTCACCAGCCCGTCGTTCGACAGGACCAGTGCATGTCGTATGTGTTCGACACGCTCGGTCAGATCGTCCAGCAGCCAGCCAAGTCCTTGGTTCTGAGCCATGTTCCTGATCTCCCCGTGCGGCAGGTCCCCCAAGCCGGAGGATCCGGTCAGTCAGCCTTCCTGACGGCCGCCCTCCGAGCAAGCAGGATGGGTGCATGGCACAGAAGATGACCGACGAGGAATGGCGGGCTTTCGTCTCGCACGGCACCCGCACCGGAAAGCTGTCGACCGTCCGGGCCGATGGAAGCCCGCATGTGGCTCCCATCTGGTTCCTGCTCGACGGCGACGACCTTGTGTTCAACACCGGGAAGAACACGGTGAAGGGGCGCAATCTGGCCAGGGACGGCCGGGTCGCCCTGTGTGTGGACGACGACCGGCCGCCGTTCGACTTTGTCGTGGTGCAGGGCCGGGCCACGCTGTTGGAGGATCTCGACGACGTCCGGCACTGGGCCGCGCGCATCGGCGCACGGTACATGGGTGAGGAGCGGGCCGAGGAGTTCGGTGCCCGCAACGGGGTTCCGGGTGAACTGCTCGTCCGGGTGCGCGTCGAGAAGGTGCTGGCGCAGACCGCCGTCGCCCACTGAGGACAGCATCGGCCCAGCACCCTCACCCGAGGTCCTCGCATCAGCTCACGGAGTCGAGCAGCCGGGCGGTGTGCATCCGCCCGGCGTACTCGACCAGCCGGATCAGCACCTCCTTGCCCGAGTCCCGGTCACGGGCGTCGCAGAGCACCACGGGCGTGCCCTGGTCGAGATCGAGGGCGCGCGACACATCCTGGGCGCCGTAGGTGCGGGCGCCCTTGAAGCAGTTGACGGCCACCACGAACGGGATGTGCCGGTGCTCGAAGTAGTCCACCGCGGGGAAGCAGTCCTCCAGCCGGCGGGTGTCCGCGAGGACGACGGCGCCGAGGGCGCCCTGCGACAGTTCGTCCCACAGGAACCAGAAGCGGTCCTGGCCCGGTGTGCCGAACAGGTACAGGGAGAGGCCGGAGCGGATGGTGATGCGGCCGAAGTCCATGGCGACGGTCGTCGTGACCTTCTGGTCCACGCCGCCGGTGTCGTCCACCAACTGGCCCGCCTCGCTGAGCAGTTCCTCGGTGCGCAGCGGCCGGATCTCGCTGACCGCGCCCACCAGAGTGGTCTTGCCCACGCCGAATCCACCGGCGACCAGAATCTTCAACGCCAGGGCGGACGTATCGCCGTCCGTGTCGTCGGAGTGTTCGGAGACCATCGATCACTTCTCTCGGGAGTGCCGGCAACGGTCGCTGCTGTGAGGGGTGTGCGAAGGCAGCATCATGGCAACTGCCGCTCCCCGCCGGGGGATTGGACCGCTATTAGCCCGATGTGACCGGCCCGCGCCCATTCGGTGCCCGGAAGGATGCACAACTCGGCGTGGTCCGTGTGCTTGCGCGTCTCTCATCTACAGCGCCCTCAGTCCTTCGATCACCTCGCGCAGAATCCGTTCGTCGGGCAGCTGCGCGGGCGGCACCGGAAGGCTGACGGTGACGCAGCCCAGTTCCAGAAGGTCTCCCAGTAACACCCTGACCACCCCTACGGGGAGGTCGGCGCCCGCGGAGAGTTCGGCGACAGACTGCGTCTCCGGACGGCACAGGTCGATGAGGGCCCGGTGCTCGGGGCCGAGCGCGGTGTCGTCGTCCATGTGGGGCGCGCCCGTGTCGAGCGTGACGAGCGCGATCAGGTCGAAACGCACCCCTGTGGGGCCCGACTTGGTGCGTCCGCCCGTCATGGCGTACGGACGGACGAGGGGTCCGGCCTCGTTGTCGTACCACTGGCTGCCCGGGTCCTGCAGGGTGCCTGTCATGTCCTCGGTCATCTGCACGGACCGCCCTCTCGCCTCATCCGGCGGCGGGCGGGCGGGCCGCTGTCCGCGGCGCCGTGTAGAGGTGCTCGCCCACGCGTTTCACCAGCCGTGCCATCTCGTACGCGACCAGGCCCATGTCGGCCGTCGCGGCGGTGAGGACGGCGAGGCAGGAGCCGTCCCCCGCGGCGGCCACGAACAGGAAGCCGTCGTCCATCTCCACCATGGTCTGACGCACTCCGCCGGCGCCGAAGTGCCGGCCGGCGCCCTTGGCCAGGCTGTGAAAGCCGGAGGCCACTGCGGCGAGGTGCTCCGCGTCCTCGCGCTTGAGGTCGGTGGATGCGCCCACCGCGAGTCCGTCGTTGGACAGCACCACCGCGTGCCGTACGTCGCTGACGCGCAGCACCAGATCGTCCAGCAGCCAGTCGAGTTCGCCGGACCGCCGGTCCGCCCTTGTACTCGGGTCCTTGATCATGCGCGGTCTCCTCCGCTGCTGTCGCTGCCCGTTCCGGGGCCTGGGGTGGCACCGCTGCCGGGTGACCTGCCGCCGCCGCGCACCCAGCCGTCGCGGTAGGCGGCCATGCGGTCCCGTACGGCTTCGGGGGTGCGCTTCTCCTCGCTCCGGAGAGCCGACGCCGGGGCGGGCTCTTCGGGGCGCTGTTCGCGCAGTTGGGGGGCGAGATTCGCCTGTCGGACGCGCCGCGGGAGGTCGTCGGACTCCTCCGCGTCGCCGGGGCCGGGGTCCTCGGGTGGACGGTGCAGCCGCAAGGTGGTGACTCCTGGCGGTGGGGTGTCGGGGGCGGCGGTCGCCGCCGGGGCCTGTGCGGGAGCCACCAGTGCGGGGCGGTCCGCCGGTGCCTGGACCGGTTCCTGGTGCGGGGCGGTGGCAGCGGGCACGCGCGCGTACTCGCGTTCCACGGCTCGTTCGCGGTCCACCGCTGCCCGGGGGGAACGTTCCGCCGCACCGCCGTGCAGGAGTGCCGTGGGCAGCAGGACGACCGCGGTGGTGCCGCCGTAGGGCGAGGTACGCAAGTGGACTTTGATGCCGTGCCGCGCTGCGAGCCGGCTGACCACGAAGAGACCGAGCCGGTCGCTGTCGAACAGGTCGAGCGTCTCGGACTGTTCGATCCGGCGGTTCGCCTGGGCAAGAGTCTCCTTGCCCATCCCGAGTCCCCGGTCCTCGACCTCCACGGCGTAGCCGTTGCCGACCGGTTCGCCGGTGACGCGCACCCTGGTGTGGGGTGGGGAGAACTGGGCGGCGTTCTCGACGATCTCGGCCAGGAGATGCGTGAGGTCGGCGACGGCGGCGCCGACGACGGACGCCTCGGGGAACTGGCGTACCTCCACGCGCGCGTAGTCCTCGACTTCGGAGACTGCGGCGCGGACCACGTTCGTCAGGGAGACCGGCAGGCGCCAGGCGCGTCCGGGTGCCGCTCCGGAGAGGATGATCAGGCTCTCCGCGTGGCGCCGCATACGGGTGGTGAGGTGGTCGAGGCGGAACAGGTCACTGAGTTCGTTCGGGTCGTCGGACCTGCGCTCCATGCTGTCGAGGAGGCTCAGTTGGCGGTGGACCAGGGTCTGACTGCGGCGCGCGAGGTTGACGAAGACCCCGGAGATGCCGCTGGCCAGCTCCGCACGTTCCACGGCAGCGCGCAGGGCGGCGCGGTGCACGGTACCGAGTGCCTCCGCGACCTGTTCGGTCTCGTCCTCGGCCGGCGGGCCGGGGGGCGCCTCGGCCCGGATGTCGATCTCCTCTCCGGCGCGCAACTTCAGCATGGCCTGCGGGAGTTTGTGGCGGGCGATCTCCAGGGCCCTGTTGCGCAGACTCACCAGCTCGACGACCAGGCCACGTCCGATGCGTACGGAGATGACCAGGGACGCGGCGACGGCGGCGAGGCCGAGCAGCACCGCGGCACCGGCCGGGGTGAGCAGGCCCCGGGTGAACGGGTCGGCCCGGTCCGCGACATCGCGGCCCGCGTCCGCCTCGATGGCCCGCATACCGCCCTGCACGCGCGCGTGTGCCCGGGTCCACGTGGCTTCGGGCGCCGCGGCGATCGCCCTGGCGCCCGGACGGGCGCCGAGCACCCTGTCCTCGACGGCGCCCAGAGAGGCGTAGGCGCTGCCTGTCGCGAGGGCCTGCCAGGCGGTTCGTTCCGGGCCGCGCAGGTCGGAAGCGGCGGCTTCGACAAGGCTGCGGCGGGTGTCGACGGCTCCGGTGAACAGCCTCAGCCTCCGGCCGTCCAGGCCCCCGGCGAGCCGCGCCCCGGCGACGACGGCGTCCTCCTGGGCCAAGGCCTCCGCCGCGCGGGAGAATTCGAGCAGTACGCGCGCGTCGGAGCCGAGTTCGGCGTCCTGGATACCGGTGAGCGCGCCGCCGACCGCGAAGGCCGTCGAGATGGTCCCGGTGTACCTCGCGTACGTCTCGGCCCATCCGGTACGGCGTTCGAGTACCGAGGTCCGCAGCGTGCGCAGTTGTTCGACGCCGGCAACGAAGGTTTCCAGCCGGTCCGCGACTCCGGCGGGCAGTTCCTCGCCGTCGGCGACGGTGTTGCGGTCGCCGAGGCGCAGTTTCGCCACAGCCCGGTCGGTGCGCTCCCCGAGCGTCCTGAGGTCGATGCCCGGGACGGCGGCCGGATCGGTGGCGTGCCCTACCGCGACCACGCGTTCGGCCTGGAGCGCCGCGACGGCGGCGGCGACCGGCGCGCGTACCTGGGAGTCGACACGCTGCAACTGGCGCAGCCGGGCGACGTCCTGGGCGGTGGTGACGGTGGCGGACGCCCACAGGGCGAGCAGGGAGACGACCGGCACCATCAGAAGGCAGACGATCTTGGCACGCACGGTGCCGGGTCGTACACGCCAGCGTCCCGCAGGCATGGGTATCTCCTCCGGCTGGGCACCGAGGGGGTCTTCGGAGCCCTCGTCGGCCGGCGGACCGGCGTGCGCGCGGCGTCCGCGCACCGGGGGCGGGGGCGCCGTCCCGGCGCCGGCTCTGGGGGTCCTACGGGGTGTACGCATGGCCTCCTCGCTCGTGGTGGTTCGGGGGCGTGCACCGGGCCGTCGCCGGCCCGGTGATCGCCGCTAACGGGCAGCGACGCTCTCGACCGGGCGCTGGGCCGCCGCTGATGCCTCGCGTTCCCCTGCCGTCGGCGACAGCGCGACGAACGCCGAGGTCAGGAAGAGATACGACCCGAGGCCGACGGCGAGGGGGAAGATGAACTGCATCGCCGTGGCCCCGGGCAACACCTCGCCGGAGGGCGCCACGTCCACGTGCACCGCGAGCATCCCCGTGTAGTGCATGCTGCTGACCGCCGCCCCCATGACGAGCGAGGCGACGGTCACCGCGATCGGCGACTTGATGTTCAGCGCCGCCCACAGAGCGGCGGTGGCCGCGACGACGGCGATCACCACGGAGAGAGCGACGAGCGCCGGGTCGTAGTTCACGTGGCCGTGCAGCCGTACCGCCGCCATACCGAGGTAGTGCATGCTCGCGACGCCCAGCCCGGTGGTGAGTCCACCGACGAAGAGCGCGCGGGCACGGTCGTGTCCGTAACCGACGGCGAAGACCCCGGCGGAGACGACGGCCATGGCGACGACGAGGCTGAGAATGGTCAGCGGCACGTTGTAGCGGATCTCGGTGCCCGCGACGCCGAAGCCGAGCATGGCCACGAAGTGCATGGTCCAGATGCCGGTGCCGATCGCGGAGGCCGCGGTGACGAGCCAGTTGCGGCGCGAACGCCCGGTGGCGGCGAGCGCGCGAACCGTGCAGCGCAGCCCGAGGGCGGCGCCGATGCAGGCCATCGCGTATGACAGTACGGGGGTCAGCCAGCCGAAGGTGGCGTGGTCCAGGTGTCCCATGACCACGGGACGCTAGTGGGGGCATGAGCGCGCAAAGGGGGCGCATTTCGAAAGGTGTTGAAATATGACATAGAAATGCGCCTGAACGATCGCGCACAGCTCGAACATGCGCGCCCTGGGGTCCTTCTCGTCAGTGCGGGATCATGCGGAACATGAGCGACGACCACACACACGTCCAGGATTTCTTCACCGCCCGCGCGGCCGACTGGGACAGCCGGTTCCCCGACGACGGACCCGCCTACGCCGAGGCCGTCGCCGCGCTCGGACTGCGCGAGGGGGCCCGTGTGCTGGATGCCGGCTGCGGCACCGGACGGGCCCTCACGCCGCTGCGTGCGGCCGTGGGGCCCTCAGGGCTGGTCCTGGGAGCGGATCTGACCCCGGCCATGCTGGAGGCCGCGGTACGGGCCGGACGGGGCCTCGACGGACAGCTGCTGGTCGCCGACGTGGTCGGCCTTCCGCTGCGTTCGGAGTCGCTCGACGCCGTGTTCGCCGCGGGCCTGATCGCACACCTGCCGCATCCCGCCGACAATCTGCGGGAACTCGCGCGCGTGGTGCGCCCCGGCGGCACGCTGGCACTGTTCCATCCGATCGGCAGGGCCGCGCTGGCCGCCCGGCAGGGTCGGCGGATCACCCCACAAGACCTGCGCGCCGAAGCCAACCTCGGTCCGCTGCTGGCCGGTTCCGGGTGGCACCTGACGTCGTACGCGGACGAGGACGCCCGGTTTCTGGCGCTGGCTGTCCGGCAGGCCTGACGTCGGTCCTCTTCTGCCGCCGCAATTCCGACCCTACGTTGGGTATGAACAGATGAACGATCAACCAGGGCACCACACAGGGGGAAGGTGGTCCACATGTTCGGCGGACTCCAGAAATCGTTCACCAGGTTTCTCCGTTCCTGGCGCACGGAAGCGGGCCCGAGTCAGAAGAAGCGCACCCACAATCTCTTCGAAGCCGCCGCCGTGTACGTATCGGCGTGTGCGGAGGACGACCAGGACCAGATGGACGAGGCGGTGACCTGGGTGTCCCCGGAGGCGCTGTCGTTCGGGGTGAACGAGCTGGCCTGCCGAGCCGTCATCGCACTGGCCAGGGAGCGCGACGAGTCGCCGCGGACCGTGGCCCGGGAACTCCTCGGACTGCCGGTGGCGTGACCGAAGTGGGTACATCCGGTCGATTCGCTCCGGTCCAGCAGGAAAGCAGCAGCTCCGACCGGGGTGGGAAGTCGTGACAACGGCCGTCCGCTCGGATTAGGGTGCGCGCCGATGGACGGAACCGATGGGGAGGCTGGGATGGCAGAGACGGACGAGGAGGCCGTCGCGACCGCGGACGACGCGCTCTATGTGCTCACGGCGATACTGCTGACGCCCGCGCAGTTCCCGAGCGTGCTGGGCGACGACTATCCGGAGGCCTGCGCGGCGCTCGACCTCGCACCTCTCGCCGACGGGTACGGACTGGTGCTCGGCCAGGACGGCGACGGCGCACGGTGGACGGTGGTCATCGACGACGTCTCCCTGGTCGCCGTCGCGATCGCGTCGTGGGACTGCGGAATGGAGTACGACCTGTCCCCGGAGGAGCACACGGTCGTTGCCGCCCTGCCCGGCTGGCCTCTCTCGGTCGCCGTATCGGCACCTGACGTGCCCGCCCCGCACGACCCGGGCCCCGAGTTCACGGACCGGCCGCCGCTCACTCCGCCGGACACCGCAGTGTGGGGCCCGGCCCAGCGGCGTCTCGGCGCCGACGAGATCGCGCTCCGGTGGGCGACCTGGCGGGAGCAGCTCAGTGACGCCGACTTCACCCCGTCGGGCGGCGGGTCCCCGGCACCCGAGGACGGGCCGGACCTGGCCGAGGCGGACGGGACTGCGGGCACCGCCGACCAGGGCGAGGGCACGGCGGACCGGGCCGAAGGCACCGCGAACCGACCCCGAACCGGCATCCGGCGCGTCCTGGCGGAGGCACGCGCGTACGTGGAGACGCCTCCGCCTCTGGGCCGCGTCCGCTCCTCCTTCGCTCCGGGCGACGCGCGGACGCTGCGCGCCGACGGTCCGGGCTGGTCGATGGTGGCCAGGACCGACGACATCGCCTTCGTCCTCCTCGACGACGAACCCGGCGAGGTGCTGCCGGTGGGCCGGGGCCCGGAGCTGCCCAGCCTCCTCGAAGCGCTCGACAGGATGGCCGTGCGCCCCAGCTGAACCCCGCCCGCCGAACGCCGCCCGGATGCCCTGCTGCTCCGGGCTGCGTTCGGCGCGCCAGTCGTCTCGCGGGCCGTGCGGGGCGTCGGCCGTAGCGTGAGCCGGGCAGAGCCGTCCCGCCGACCGAGCGGGACGTCAGTCGGCGTGCGTCGTGCGCGACACCGGGTGGCTCCTCAGCGGCCGATCTCCCTCTTCCGTGTGACACGGCGCAGCCTGCGCCGCTGTGCGGGGTCCAGCGTGAGATATGCGGCTGCCGGGACTCCCAGCACTATCAGCAGCGCGGCCCACCAGGGCAACCAGATCCACAGGAGGATCCCGGCTGCCACGCCCCCTGCGGCGATCTTCGCGTTCCTCGACATGAGTGTCGCCTCCTTCGCGGCCACTGCCGCTCTCTGCTCTGAGAAACGGGTTCACGCTTCCCACGGTTCCGGACCGCGACCCTGAGACGTCCCTGAGATGCGACCCCTACTCGCCCCTGAGGGGCTCTCCCACCTCGTACATGTGCCGCAGAGCCTGCCGGTACGAGTCGACGAGCCCTGTCTCCGTATAGGGAATACCCATCTGACGGCAGTAGGCGCGCACTGTCGGCTGGGCCAGCCGCAGATGGGGGCGCGGCATGCTCGGGAAGAGGTGGTGTTCGACCTGGTAGTTGAGGCCGCCGAGGAACCAGTCCGTCAGGGCGCTGCCACGGACGTTGCGCGAGGTGAGCACCTGGCGACGCAGATGACCCCAGCGTTCGCCGTCGGGGTCGGGCATCTCCATGCCCTTGTGGTTGGGCGCGAAGGCCATGCCCAGGTGGAGGCCGAACAGAGCCTGGTGGAGGGCGGCGAAGGCGAGTGCCTGCCCGAGCGAGAGGGAGGTCAGCAGCAGCGTCGCGTACGCGACGACGTGGGTCACCAGGAGCAGGGCTTCCACCGCTCGTTCCCGGGGCGCCTGCCGGCGCAGGTCCCTGAAGCCGGAGATCTTCAGGGCGATGCCTTCGAGGAGGGTGAGCGGAAAGAAGAGCCAGGCCTGATTGCGGGTGAGCCAACGCCGGAAGCCGGACCGATGGCGTGCCTGCTCACCGGTGAAGACCAGGACGTCGGCGACGACGTCGGGGTCCTTGTCGACGTGGTTGGGGTTGGCGTGGTGACGGTTGTGCTTGTCGATCCACCAGGAATAGCTCATCCCCAGCAGCAGATCGGCGTGCACCAGACCGATCACGCGGCTCACGGCCTTGTTGCCGGTGATCTGGGTATGGCCCGCGTCGTGGCCTATGAAGGCTGTGCGGGCGCAGAACACGGCGAGTGGCGGGGCGAGGAGCAGCGCCCACCAGGAGCTGCCGATCAGCACGATGCCGGTGACGACGGCGGCCAGGGCGAGCATGTTGCCGGCGATGCCGAGGGTGTACCAGCTGTACCGCCGTTCCAGAAGCCCTTGGCCCTTGATGGTGCGCAGAAGAGGCGCGAACTCGCTGCCGCCGGGCTGCGCGACAGGGATCCCCGGAGGTTCTGCGGCGAGGGCGGCGGCGGTCTGGGGCATGGTCTGTCTCCGGCTCTTCTGGGGATCGGGCTGACCTGAGGAAACGTACGAAGCGGTCACCCCTGGCGACCATGGCGCCACCACCCGTGTTCGTGCGGGGGAAATCCCCGCCCCGGAAAGGGGGTTGATGACACCCCTCGACAAGGTGACCCGGGTCACGACTCGGGCATGCCGGGTCGGCCATCGGGATGCTGTACCCTCGGCGACCCGGACCCCAGTAGTCAAATTTGAGGAATGCGGCCATCGCTGTGCAGAGGATTCCCGCGGCAACACCGTCCGAGATCTCCGAACTGGCCCGCTGCTGCGCCGTGTTCGTGCCCGCCGATCCGGCCCGCACCAGCGGTGTCGCCTTCTGGCAGCCGGACGGCGACGCGCCGCCCACCGTCACATCCGGGACCGTCGACGAGCTCACCGTGGTTCTGCCGGGCCAGAGCGGTGTCGAGCCGGTACGGGTGACCGCCGTCCTGCTCCCGGTGCGTACGGCGTTGCCGGTCCTCACGCGCGCGCGTGCGGCCCCCGCGTGCCACCGGGCGACGGCCTTCTGGGGCACCGCGGCCGTTCTCGCCCTTCAACTCGCCGCACGCGGGCTGCTGTTGCCCGGCCTCTCCGCCAAGGACCACGACGCCTGGCGAGCCGGTCCGCTGAGCGAGCCGGACGTGGAGCGCGTCCGTGAACTCGCCGCCGCGATGCCTCCGGAGGCGCACGCGGTGCCATTGGAGGGCACCGAACCGCCGCGGCTGCCCGACCCGGAACGGCTGCTGCGCGCCTTCCTGGACGCGGTGGCCGACGCGCTGCCCCGCTCCCCCGCCGCCGCGCTCGCCACGGGCGGGCCCGCCTACGCGGCGCGGGACCCGCAGCATGTGCCGGAGCAGCGCGCGTGGGCCGCCGAGGTCGCCGCCGGGCACGACGCGGGCGTACGGATCTCGCTCCGCGTCGAGGTACCGGGGCTGGCGTCGGCCGGGCCGGACGAGGCGGCCCTGCGGTTCCGGGCCGTGCTTCAGGTGCACAGTGTGAGCGAACCCGGGCTCGTCGCGGACGCGGCCGAGGTCTGGGCGGGAACCGGCAGCACCGGCCGCGCCTTCGCCCCGCGCGCGCGGATGGACGCTCTGCTCGCGCTGCGCCGCGCGGGCCGCGCCTGGGCGCCGCTCATGCCCCTGCTCTCGGCGGCCGTACCGGACGCCCTCGAACTGGCCGACGAAGAGGTCACCGAGCTGCTCGGGGAAGGCGCCCGCGTCCTCTCGGCCGCCGGCGTCGAGGTCCACTGGCCCAGGGAACTGGCACGCACGCTGACGGCCCGCGCGGTCGTCGGCCCGCAGACTGACGGCCCGCCGGACGACGGCACGGGCCCCGGGAAGGTCACGTCGGACACCCCGTCGTTCCTGTCCGCCGACGCGCTGCTCGCCTTCAACTGGTGGTTCGCACTGGGCGACCAGCAGCTCACTCGGGAGGAGCTGGACCGGCTCGCCGAGGCGAATCGGCCCATGGTGCGGCTGCGCGACCAGTGGGTCCTCGTCGACCCTCAGGAGGTTCGCCGCGCGCAGGCGCAGCAGGACCGCAAGGTCACGCCCGTCGACGCCCTCAGCGCCGCCCTGACGGGCTCCACGGAGGTCGACGGGCGCCAGGTCGAAGTGCAGCCCACCGGGTGGCTGGCGGCCCTGCGGGACCGCGTCTCGGACCCGGAGGCGCAGGACCCGGTCGGTCAGCCGGCCGCTCTCGCCGCCACGCTGCGGGACTACCAGCTGCGAGGCCTGAACTGGCTCGCGCGGATGACGTCGCTGGGGCTCGGGTGCTGTCTGGCCGACGACATGGGCCTCGGTAAGACGATCACGCTGATCGCGCTGCATCTGCACCGGCAGTCCGACCCGTCGGCGGCGGGGCCCACGCTCGTCGTCTGCCCGACATCCCTGATGGGCAACTGGCAGCGCGAGATCGAACGGTTCGCGCCCGGTACGCCCGTACGCCGCTTCCACGGATCGAGGCGCAGCCTGGAGGCCCTGGCGGACGGCGAGTTCGTGCTCACCACGTACGGCACGATGCGTCTGGACGCGCAGCGGCTGGCCGGGGTGCCGTGGGGCATGGTCGTGGCGGACGAGGCACAGCACGTCAAGAACCCCTACTCGGAGACGGCACGGGAACTGCGTTCCATCGGCGCACGCGCGCGCGTGGCGCTCACCGGTACCCCCGTGGAGAACAACCTGTCGGAGCTGTGGGCGATCCTCGACTGGACGACGCCGGGGCTGCTGGGCCGGCTCGGCACCTTCCGCTCGCGGTACGCGCAGTCCGTGGAGGGCGGCCAGGACCCGGCCGCCGCGGAGCGTCTGGCCCGGCTCGTCCGTCCGTTCCTGCTGCGGCGGCGAAAGTCCGACCCGGGCATCGCTCCCGAGCTGCCGCCGAAGACGGAGACCGACCGCGCCGTCTCGCTCACCAAGGAACAGACAGGGCTGTACGAGGCCGTGGTGCGGGAGACGCTGGCGGAGATCTCCGGCGCCGACAGCATGGCCCGGCGCGGGCTGATCGTGAAGCTGCTGACCGGCCTGAAGCAGATCTGCAACCATCCCGCGCAGTTCCTCAAGGAGGACCGGCCGAAGATCGCGGGACGCTCCGGAAAGCTGGAACTGCTGGACGAACTGCTCGACACCATCCTCTCCGAGGGAGCGAGCGTTCTGGTCTTCACCCAGTACGTGCAGATGGCGCGGCTCCTGGAACGGCATCTGGCGGCACGCGGAGTGCCCACGCAGTTCCTCCACGGCGGCACACCCGTCGCACAGCGCGAGGCGATGGTGGAGCGCTTCCAGGACGGCGAAGTTCCCGTCTTCCTGCTGTCGTTGAAGGCCGCGGGAACGGGCCTGAACCTGACCAGGGCGGAGCACGTCGTGCACTACGACCGCTGGTGGAACCCCGCGGTCGAGGCCCAGGCCACGGACCGCGCGTACCGCATCGGCCAGAACCGCCCCGTGCAGGTGCACCGGCTGATCGCGGAGGGCACGATCGAGGACCGCATCGCCGAGATGCTGAACCGCAAGCGGGCGCTGGCCGACTCGGTGCTCGGCGCCGGCGAGGCCGCGCTCACGGAACTGACGGACGCCGAGCTGGGCGACCTGGTGCGACTGCGAGGGGGCGCGCGATGAATCAGCGCAATGGTGACGAGTACGACGGCGATGCGTACGAGGGTGACGCGTCCGGCAGTGAACTGGAGCGCACCTTCGCGGCGCTGCCGCCCCCGCCCGGGCGTGCTTTCGCGGAGACGTGGTGGGGGCGGGCCTGGCTGAAGTCGCTGGAGGACGCGGCGCTGGACACCGAACAGGTACGGGCGGGCCGTCGGCTCGCGCGCGCGGGCGCCGTGGGCGCCGTGTCGGTGCGCCCGGGACGCATCACCGCGGTCGTCCAGGACCGCGACCGCACCACGCACCGCTCCGACGTCCTGTTGCAGGAGCTGTCCGACGAACAGTGGGACCGTTTCCTGGACATGGCCGTCGAGCGGGCAGGTCACATCGCGGCGCTGCTCGACCGGGACATGCCGCCTCACCTGGTGGAGGACTCCGCGGCCGCCGGAGTCGAGCTCCTGCCCGGCCTGGGCGATCTGGAGCCGGAGTGCGACTGCGGCGCCTGGGACCACTGCGGTCATACGGCCGCTCTCTGCTACCAGGTGGCACGACTGCTGGACCAGGATCCGTTCGTCCTGCTGCTGATGCGGGGGCGCGGCGAACGCGCCCTGCTGGACGAGGTGCAGAACCGCAGCGCCATACCCGATGACGCCGCTGCCGGCGCCGCCGCCGAGCCCGAGGGCGTGGACGCGGCGGAGGCGTACGCGGCCGGGGACATTCTCCCGGCGCTGCCGGCCCCGCCCCGGCTGCCCGAAGCGCCCGGGATACCCCCGGCCCTGGACACCGAGGCACTGCCCGCGCCCGGGGTGGACCCGGCCGCGCTGGAGTTCCTGGCCGCGCGGACGGCCGTAGAGGCGCACCGGCTGCTTGCCGAGGCGCTCGGGACCGGTCATGAGCAGCGTCCGGTCGAGGCGGAGGCGACGGTCGCGCAGGACGCGGTCCGACTGGCCGCGGGCAGCCCTTCGGGGGCCGTTTCGGAGCGGCTCGCGGAGGGGTCGGGCCGTAGCCGGGAGCAGTTGGCGTCGGCTGTCCGTGCCTGGCGGCACGGCGGTAGCGCGGCGCTGTCGGTGCTGGAGGAGGAATGGACGGTCGAGGGCGAAGTGCTCGCACGGGCGCGTGCCGCGCTCGACGCGGCCTGGGACGAGGACGAACGGCCGGCGCTGCGGGCGGCGCGCAACCGGTGGACGGTGGTCGACGCGGGCAGCCAGCTGCGCCTGGGGCGTGACGGTCGCTGGTGGCCGTACCGGAAGCAGAGCGGCCGTTGGGTGTCCGCCGGGCCCGCCGCTCAGGACCCGGCGACCGCGTTGGCCGCGATGGAGCACGCGGCCGCTGAGGAGTCTCCCTAGGAGCCGGGAAGCGAGTCCGGGGCGGCGCTCCCGCAGTGGCCGCAGGGACGCGCGAACCGGTCGATCGAGAGGCACGCACGCGTGGACCGCGATCTGCCGGAAGGTCAGGCCAGGGGTGTGGTGAGTTTCCGGGTGTCGGAGCCGACGCCGGCGGCCAGGCTGCACGCGACGTTGTCGATGCCCAACCGGTAGCCCGCGGTGTCCGGGTACTGCACCAGGCTGCCGCTCACGGTGCCTGCGGGCTGGTCGGCCGCCTCACGTTCCAGGGCCGGCCGGCACAGGGCGGAGGCGGCCTTCTTCAGGGCGGCGTCGGTCGCGTAACGGCCTTCCAGTTCGGCCACTTTCACGACCTCGGCGTCGTGCGGATCGCCGCACGAGCGCTTCGCGGCCTGCCCCGGGCGGGCGTCATCGGTGTCGAAGCAGTCGCCGGTGCGCAGCATGTAGTAGGGCACTTCGTCGCCGGCCAGCGGAATGAGCGACTCCAGGTCGCTCGGGAACTCGCTCGGCAGGTCGGAGGGGAACTCGGTCGGAAGCTCGGTGGGGAATTTGGTCGGCAACGTGGGCAGCTTGCTGGGCAGTTCGGTCGGGAGGCTGAACGACGGTTCGGGGCTGCCGCTCGAGCTCTTGCTGCTCTCGGGCGGGCTCTTGTCCGGGGTGCCATCGCCTCCGGAGACCATCAGCACCACGGCGACGACCACGCCGACAGCGACGATCGCGGCGATCAGGATGAACAGCGGGCTCGGACGCCTGCCAGGACCTCGGTGTCCGCCCTGGCCACCGGGCGGTTCGGGCGGCTGCCAGCCGCCGCCACCCTGCGAAGGCGGTCCGCTGCCTCCCGGAGGAGGTCCGTAGCCTCCGCTGCCGTTGCCTTCGTGAGGAGGGCCGTAACCCCCGTTCCCGTAGCCTCCCCCAGGGGGTGGGCCGAAGCCTGCGGGAGGTGGTCCGAAGCCACCGCCCGCAGGCGGAGTGTCCCCCGGCGGCCCGGGCGGCTGAGGCGGTACGGGCGGCATGGCCATACCGTCAAGACTCGCCGCGAACCGGTCGGCACGCGACCCCCACGCGGAAGTTGATACGGGCTCATGCCATGGACCGCACGATTCCGGAGCAATCCGTGCGAGGACCGGTCGCAGGGGATCAACTGGAGCACAGCTGTATACGTCAGTGGTTCGGGGACACCCATCGAAGATGGGTGTCCCCGCGCGCGACTCAGCCGCGCGCCCCCAGCAGATGGTCCATGGCCAGCTGGTCGAGCTGCTCGAAGGCCATCCCGCGCGCGGCCGTCGCGTCCACGTCGAAGCCCTCGAACGCCGAACGGTCCGCGAGCAGGCCCTTCAGACCGTCCGCCGCCGTCGGCTGCGCCAGCTCGTCCAGACGGGAGGCACGCAGGGCGGCCTGGACCTCCGGGTCTGCGCGGAAGGCGGCCGCACGCTCCTTCAGGATGAGGTAGTTGCGCATGCAGCCGGCGGCCGACGCCCACACGCCGTCGAGGTCCTCGGTCCGCGGGGGTTTGAAGTCGAAGTGCTTCGGGCCCGCGTAGCCGGCGGTCTCCAGGAGGTCGACCAGCCAGAAGGCGGAACGCAGGTCACCGGCGCCGAAGCGCAGGTCCTGGTCGTACTTGATGCCGGACTGGCCGTTGAGGTCGATATGGAAGAGCTTGCCGGCCCACAGCGCCTGGGCGATGCCGTGCGGGAAGTTCAGCCCGGCCATCTGCTCGTGGCCGACCTCGGGGTTGACGCCGTACATCTCCGGGCGCTCCAGGCGCTCGATGAAGGCCAGGGCGTGGCCGACGGTCGGCAGCAGGATGTCGCCGCGCGGCTCGTTCGGCTTGGGCTCGATCGCGAACTTCAGGTCGTAGCCCTGGGAGATCACGTACTCGCCGAGAAGGTCGAAGGCCTCCTTCATGCGGTCGAGGGCGACGCGTACGTCCTTGGCGGCACCGGACTCGGCGCCCTCGCGGCCGCCCCAGGCGACGTAGGTCTCCGCACCGAGCTCGACCGCGAGGTCGATGTTGCGGATCGTCTTGCGCAGCGCGTAGCGGCGCACGTCGCGGTCGTTGGCGGTGAACGCGCCGTCCTTGAAGACGGGGTGCGTGAAGAGGTTGGTGGTGGCCATCGGCACCTTCATGCCGGTCGCGTCGAGGGCCTCACGGAAGCGCTTGATGTGGGACTCGCGCTCACTGTCCGAGGACCCGAAGGGGATCAGGTCGTCGTCGTGGAAGGTCACTCCGTGGGCGCCGAGCTCGGACAGGCGCTGCACCGTCTCGACCGGGTCGAGGGCACGGCGGGTGGCGTCGCCGAACGGGTCCCGTCCCTGCCAGCCGACGGTCCACAGGCCGAAGGTGAACCTGTCCTCGGGGGTGGGCTGGTAGTTCATGCCGCGGCTCCTTGCTGCTCCGACTATTTCGTCATGGCGGTTTACAAATTAGTATGCGGAAGCATCTCTGGGAAGAGACAACGTGTCCCTGAACAGAGACTGAGGGTGGGAACGGGTCCTCGCGACCCGGTCACAGCCCGGAAAACACCAGGCCAGATCCCGCGAAGCCGCGGAAGAGGGAGAGCCCGATGTCAGCAGCCGAGGGTCCGCTCGTCGTCGGCGTGGACACGTCGACCCAGTCCACCAAGGCGCTGGTCGTCGACGCGGCCACCGGTCAGGTCGTGGCCAGCGGCCAGACACCGCACACCGTCACCACGGGGGCGGGCCGCGAGAGCGACCCGCGGGAGTGGTGGAACGCCCTGTGCGAGGCGCTGAGCCAATGCGGTGACGCGGCCCGCGAGGCCGCCGCGGTATCGATCGGCGGCCAGCAGCACGGCCTCGTCACGCTGGACGCCCAGGGCGAGCCGGTCCGTCCGGCGCTGCTGTGGAACGACGTGCGCTCGGCGCCGCAGGCCCGCCGGCTGGTCGAGGAACTGGGCGGCCCGAAGGCATGGGCGGAGCGCGCCGGAAGCGTGCCGGGCGCCTCCTTTACCGTCAGCAAATGGGCCTGGCTGGCGGAGCACGAGCCGGAGGCGATTCGCGCCACCAAGGCCGTACGGCTCCCCCACGACTACCTCACCGAGCGCCTCACGGGCCAGGGCACCACCGACCGCGGCGATGTCTCCGGTACGGGCTGGTGGGCGTCCGGGACGGAGGCGTACGACGCGGAGGTGCTCGCGCACGTGGGGCTCGACCCCGCGCTGCTGCCCCGGGTGGTCCGGCCGGGCGAGGTGGCCGGGACCGTCCGCGACAGCCATGACCTGCCCTTCTCCAAGGGCACCCTGGTCGCCGCGGGCACCGGCGACAACGCCGCCGCCGCGCTCGGACTCGGCCTGCGCCCCGGCACCGCGGTACTGAGCCTCGGCACGTCGGGCACGGTGTACGCGGTCTCGACGCACCGGCCCGCCGACCCGACCGGCACCGTCGCGGGCTTCGCCGACGCACGCGGAGACTGGCTGCCGCTGGCCTGCACCCTCAACTGCACGCTCGCCGTCGACCGCGTCGCCGCCCTGCTCGGCCTGGACCGGGAGGGCGTCGAACCCGGTACGAGCGTCACGCTCCTGCCCTACCTGGACGGCGAGCGCACTCCGAACCTGCCGGGCGCCTCGGGGCTGCTGCACGGGCTGCGGCACGACACGACCGGCGGACAGATCCTCCAGGCCGCGTACGACGGTGCCGTGCACTCACTGCTCGGCGCCCTCGATCTGGTGCTCGACGCCGACGCGGACCGCTCGGCGCCGCTCCTGCTGATCGGCGGTGGCGCACGCGGCACGGCCTGGCAGCAGACCGTACGCAGGCTGTCCGGGCGTCCCGTACAGGTGCCAGAGGCCAAGGAACTGGTCGCGCTCGGCGCGGCGGCACAGGCGGCGGCGCTGCTGACCGGTGAGGATCCGGCCGCGGTGGCCCGCCGCTGGGACACGGCACGCGGGCCGGTCCTGGACGCGGTGGAGCGCGACGGGGCGACGCTCGACAGGATCGCCGGGGTACTCTCCGACGCATCGCCGCTGCTGGAGCGGGGGCCGGACGCCGGCTGACGGTCCCGCCGGACGGACGCGAATCGACGGAGCCGAACCGACCGACACCGATCGCCGGACACCCACAGAGGACTGACGGAGGCATGACCGCACCGCTGCACGAGGCCCGTCCGCCCGGTTCGGGCGCCCGGCTGCCCGACACCCAGCAGGGCATGCGGCGCCGCAACCTCGCCCGGGTGATGCACACCGTCAACGCCGAGGGGCCGCTCTCCCGTGCCGCGGTCGCCTCGCGTATCGGGCTGACCCGGGCGGCGGTGTCGACGCTCGTGGACGAGCTGATCCGCTCGGGGCTGCTCGAAGAGCTGGGCCCCGAGCGGCCCGGCCGGGTGGGGCGGCCCGGATCGGCGCTCGCCGTGAGCGGGCGTGGTCCGGCCGGGATCGGCGCGGAGGTCGGTGTCGACCATCTCGCGGTCTGCGCGGTCGATCTGCGGGGCGGGGTGCGGGCGCGCGCCGTGCGCCACGGCGACAACCGCGGGCGGTCCCCCGAACCGGTGATCGAGGAACTGACCGAGCTGGTGCACGGGGTGATCAGCGCGGCGGAGCGCGAGGGGCTGTGGCCGGCCGGCCTCGCGGTCGCCGTGCCGGGTCTCGTGGCCCGCGACGCGCGCACGGTGGTCCGCGCTCCCAACCTCGACTGGCACGACACGGATCTCGGCGCCCTGCTGCCCGCCGGTCTCCCGCTGACCGTGGACAACGAGGCCAACCTCGGTGCGCTGGCGGAACTCTGGCTCGGAGACGGCACTCCGTCCGACTTCCTACATGTGTCGGCCGAGATCGGCATCGGCGCGGCGGTGGTCGTGGACGGACGGCTGCTGCGCGGAACGCGGGGTTTCGCGGGCGAGTTGGGGCATGTGCCGGTGTGGCCGGAGGGGCCCCGGTGCGCCTGCGGCGGTCGCGGGTGCCTGGAGCAGTACGCGGGTGCGGAGGCCGTCCTGCGGGCGGCGGGCGGCGAGCCGGGCGAGGACCGCGTCGGGCTGCTCGCGGAACGCGCCGCCCGGGGCGACACGGACGTACGGCGGGCCCTGCACGCGGCCGGCACGGCACTCGGTATCGCGCTGACCGGGGCGGTCAATCTGCTGGACCCCGAGACGGTCGTACTGGGCGGTGCGCTGTCCGGGCTCGCGCCGTGGCTGCTGCCGTCGTTGGAGGCCGAACTGGCCCGGCGTACGGCGGGACCCGCCTGCGCGGTGTCGGTGTCGCGGCTGGGGCCGGAGGGGCCGCTGCTGGGCGCCGCGCACTCGGTGGTGCGAGCGGTGCTGGACGATCCGGGGGCCGTGGCGGAGCGAGGCTGAGCGGCCCGACCAAGGCTTCGAACCGCCCTGCAACTCATCGCCGTCACCCGTCCGGGTGGCCGAGTTATCCACAATCACGCGGTCATCCACCGAAAACTGCCCGCTCGTCCTGCCGAACCACCGATCGCCGTACCGTGATCCACGCGAGCACAGCCGTCCCGATGTGCCGCACGCCTGGTTGCGCGAGACAGCGATGGCACTCCAGCGCTGACCCGACCGTCTCTCAGGCCCTGCAACCCCCTTGGCACACCGGTGCGTCCCTCAACCAGTACCTGCAACCACTCCCCTGTCGAAAGGCCCCTCACGGATGGCGCGGACCAGGTCGTTCCCCAGTAGACGGCGGCTGTTGAAGGGCGCCGCGCTCGCCGTCGGCCCCTACGCCCTGCTCCCCGCTCCCCAGGTCGGCGCCCAACCCCGGTCCCTCGACTACCCGCTCGCCACCTGGGAGCCGGCGACCTCCGCCAACTACACGGTGTCCGACCGCCCGGTGACCCAGACCCCCGACCTGGTCGTCATCCACGTCACGCAGACCTCCTACTCCAACACCCTGGCCGTCTTCCAGCACCCGCGGAAGAAGGTGTCCGCCCACTACGTCGTGCGGTCGGACGACGGACACACGGCGCAGTGCGTACGTGAGCACGACATCGCCTGGCACGCGGGCGACTGGGACCACAACCTGCGCAGCATCGGCATCGAACACGAAGGGTGGGTCGACCAGCCCGGCTATTTCACGGACGTCATGTACGAGGAGTCGGCGAAACTCACCGCCACGATCTGCACGCGGTACGGCATCCCGAAGGACCGTGCGCACATCATCGGGCACAACGAGATACCCGGTACCGATCACACGGACCCCGGACCGAACTGGGACTGGACGCGCTACATACGGCTCGTCAACGCCGCCTGAGCGAAGCCGTCGTGCCGTCATTCGACCGACCCCGTCGAAACGGTTGTCCGCGCCCATCCACCGAGTGACGATGGCACCGACCGCAGCCGCATCACCTTCCGGGGAGGCCGAGTTGACCGATCCATGGGTGGCCCTGGAACCGGGGACCGACCCCGTCGAGCGAGTACGGGTGCTGCGTCGCGCGCACGAGACGTTCACCGAGGCGGGCACGGTGACGCGGCCGGTCCGTGCTGTTGTGGCGGACTCGTGGAGGCGTTCCGCCCTGGCGGGGGTGGGGCCGGACGGCACGGCAAGCGTGGATCTGATGGACGGTGACCTGGGTGCCTACCGTGCGGAACATCCGCTGGCCCGGGTGATGCCCCTGTTCCGCGAGCTCATGGGGACCTTCGCCGCCGACGGCGAGCACCTGCTCGCGGTCTGCGACGCGCAGGGCAGGCTCCTGTGGGTCGAGGGCCATCCGGCGGCCAGACGGCAGGCGGGGCGGATCAACTTCGTACCGGGTGCGCGCTGGGCGGAGTCGGCGGTCGGTACGAACGCGCCGGGTACGGCGGTCGCCGTGGACCGGCCGGTACAGGTCTTCGCGGCCGAGCACTTCAGCCGGCAGGTACAGCCGTGGACGTGTGCGGCGGCTCCGGTGCACGATCCGCGCACGGGACGGATGCTCGGTGCCGTGGACATCACCGGCAGGGACGGGCTCGCGCATCCGCACAGTCTCGGCTTCGTGCAGGCGGTGGCGCGAGCCGCCGAGTCCCAGCTGGCACTGCTCACCCCGGCCCGGCCGGCCGCGGACGCGCTCGAACTGACCGCACTGGGGCGCGACGAGGCTCAACTGCTCGCCGCAGGGCGGAAGTTGCGGCTCAGTCGCCGGCACAGCGAGATCGTCGTCCTGCTGGCCCGGCACCCGGAAGGGCTGACCGGCGACGAACTGCTGTGCGCGCTGTACGAGGACGAGTCCGTGACACCGGTGACGCTGCGCGCCGAACTGGCCAGGCTGCGCCGCATCCTGGCCCCCGGGCTGCTGGCGTCGCGCCCGTACCGGCTGACGGTTCCGGTCGAGTCGGACATCGGTGTCGTGGAGCGCGCGCTGGAGACCGGTGCAGTCACGACGGCGGTGCGGACGTACGCCGGTCCGCTGCTGCCCGGTTCGCGGGCACCGGCGGTGGCGCGGCTGCGGCGCAGGCTCGCCGACGGTCTGCGCACCGCGCTCGTCGCCCGCCGGGATCCTGACCTGCTGGCCGACTGGGCCCACGCGCCGTGGGGCGAGGACGACCTCGATGTGTGGCGTGCGCTCGCGGCGATACGACCGACGGCGGCCGTGCGGGCCCGCATGAACGAGCTGGAGTCGGAGCAGGCGGCGCCACGAGGGTGGGCCCGGCAGGCCGTCCGGCGCTGACGGAATACCGGGGCCCGGTGCTGGAGGTGCAGATCTCCTGGCTCACGCGGGCGTCCGTCACATGTCGGCCCACGCGGCGGCACCCTCGTACGCATCACGCATCACCCGCCCGTGCGGGGCCCTGGGCGCACCGCACCACCAGGACGCGCGCGCAACCTGCCTGCAACCTCGCCGCTTCTAGCCTCGCGGCGAGAGCTGTCCAACGGCGGGCGGCTCGGCTCAGGGAGGCAGGCCAGCATGACCCGTTACGCGGCGCCCGGTACCGACGGCGCGATCGTCTCCTACGAGGCGCGCTACGACCACTTCATCGGCGGCGAGTACGTGCCGCCGGCCCTGGGGCAGTACTTCGAGAACCCGAGTCCGGTGAATGGGCAGCCGTTCACGGAGATCGCGCGGGGCACGGCCGAGGATGTGGAACGGGCGCTCGACGCGGCGCACGCGGCGGCGCCCGCGTGGGGCCGTACGTCCGTGACCCAGCGGTCCGACATCCTGCTGAAGATCGCCGACCGGATGGAGGCGAACCTCGAAGCGCTGGCGGTCGCCGAGAGCTGGGAGAACGGCAAGCCGGTCCGGGAGACGCTCGCCGCCGACATCCCACTCGCCATTGACCACTTCCGCTACTTCGCGGGCGCCATCCGGGCGCAGGAAGGTTCGCTCGGCGAGCTCGACGACGACACGGTGGCGTACCACTTCCATGAGCCGCTCGGTGTGGTCGCGCAGATCATCCCGTGGAACTTCCCCATCCTGATGGCGGTCTGGAAGCTCGCGCCGGCTCTCGCGGCCGGCAACGCGGTCGTGATCAAGCCCGCCGAGCAGACGCCGGCGTCCATCCACTACTGGATGAGCCTGATCGCGGACCTGCTGCCGGCGGGCGTCGTGAACATCGTCAACGGCTTCGGGGTGGAGGCGGGCAAACCGCTCGCGTCCAGCGCGCGCGTGGCGAAGGTGGCGTTCACGGGTGAAACCACGACGGGGCGGCTGATCATGCAGTACGCCTCGGAGAACATCAAGCCGGTCACTCTGGAGCTGGGCGGCAAGTCACCGAACATCTTCTTCGACGACGTGTGGGCGGCGGACGACGACTTCCGCGACAAGGCACTCGAAGGCTTCACCATGTTCGCGCTCAACTCGGGCGAGGTGTGCACCTGTCCGTCGCGGGCGCTGATCCAGCGCGGCAACTACGCCGACTTCCTCCAGGCGGCGGTGGCCCGCACCGAGCTGATCAAGCCCGGTCATCCCCTCGACACCGACACGATGATCGGCGCCCAGGCCTCCAACGACCAGCTGGAGAAGATCCTCTCCTACCTGGACATCGGCCGGCAGGAGGGGGCCAGGATCCTCACGGGTGGCGAACGCGTCGAGTACGACGGCGAGTTGAAGGGCGGTTACTACGTCCAGCCGACCATCTTCGAGGGCGACAACCGGATGCGGATCTTCCAGGAGGAGATCTTCGGCCCGGTGGTGTCGGTGACGTCGTTCGACGGCTTCGACGACGCGATCAAGATCGCCAACGACACGCTGTACGGCCTCGGCGCGGGCGTGTGGACCCGGGACATGAACACCGCCTACCGGGCGGGCCGCGCGATCCAGGCGGGCCGGGTGTGGACGAACTGCTACCACGCGTATCCGGCGCACGCGGCGTTCGGCGGGTACAAGCAGTCCGGGATCGGCCGTGAGACGCACAAGATGATGCTGGAGCACTACCAGCAGACGAAGAACCTTCTTGTTTCATACAGTCCGAAGAAACTCGGCTTCTTCTAGAGTCGGCTCAAGACGATGGGCCGAACGCCACTTCTCCCACGGCCTGTTCGCCAGCCATGACCAGTCCGAAGGCGTGGGAGCTCTCCTGGAAAGGCCCTCCGTCCTTCTGTTTGGGACAGACATCGACGGAGTGGAGCCAGGATCATCCTGGCTCCACCCGTGGTGCGGGCGTGTCACTGGAACTGTGCGAAGAACCTCCAGATCTCTGCCTTGGTCCAGGTGGTGACGCCGCTTTCGCCGGAGGAGCCGTCGACCGGACCGGGTATGTGGCCGCCGTCGAACGCGGCCCATTGGACCGGGTATCCGGCACGGCAGCCCGAGTAGGTGGTGGTGATGTGCGTTCGGCTGCCCGAGGCCGGCTCGCGCGGGCTCTGTGAAGTGCAGCCGTTGTTGCTGACGAATCTGTCGCGCAAAGACCGTCCTTGGCCGATGTTGAGGACGGAGTCGCTGACGCCGTGGATTCCGAAGTAGGCGATGGGCTGGGTGCCGCCGCTGCACCCGCTGATCTGAGCGCCGGAGATGGCCGCGACGGCCCTGAAGACGTTCGCCCGGCTGCATGCGAGTGCGTAGCTCATGCCGCCGCCCCAGCTGAATCCCGTGGCGAAGCGCTGTGCCGGGTTGACACAGAGACCGCTCTCGATTCGCCGGATCATGTCGTCGACGAAGGTGATGTCCTCACCGCCCGCATTGGCCCAGCCGTTACCGAGGCCCTGGGGGGCGACGAGGATCGCGCCGTTGTTCGACTGTTCCTGCTGGCCGTAGTAGGACCAGGCGTTCCCGCTCGTGCCGCCCGAGGCGACGTCGCCGGCGGTTCCGCCCCGCCAGTGGAAGGCGAAGATCAGCCGGTAGGGGCGGCTGTTGTCGTAGTTGGCGGGAACCCTGAGGATGAAGCTGCGGCTCTTGCCGCCGCTCTGAATTGTGTGCGTACCGCTCGCCAGAGCCGGGGCGCTGCCGCATGCGCCGCCACCACCGCCACCGGACGAGAGCTTGACCATCTGCCATTGCTGGTTGGCGCCGGCCCAGTCGGAGTACTGGACGACGTTGCCGCCGTCGGCGGTGGAGGCGCCCTGCACCTCCACCGCCTTGCTGCTGGTGCGGTTGATCAGCCGGACGTGGCCCCCGTCGGAGTCGGCCAGGCGGAACTGCTGGTTGGCCCCGTTGTGGTCGGCCCACTGCTGGATCGCGGCACCGTCCGCGGTCGAGGCGCCGGCCACGTCGAGAACCTTGTCCGAATGCCGGGCCTTGAGGCGGTAGAAGCCGCCACCGGAGTCCACGAACTGCCACTGCTGGTTGGTTCCGTCGCTGCGCGTCCGCTGGCTGACCCGGGCTCCGTCGGCGGTGGCCGCGTCAGAGACGTCCAGCGCCTTGCCGCTGTTGCGATTGACCAGGACGTACCAGGCATTGGTGTCCACCGTCGCCGCCTCGGCGGGCGACGGATTCACCGCGGCGAGCATGCCGGTCGCGAGGGTCGTCGCCACCACGGCGGCGACCCGGGACCACCAGCGATGTCTCCGTGGCGGGGCGGGGGAAGCCGCACCGTAGGTCTTCATCGATTCACCCTTTCCTCTGTGGCAGGTCCCATCAGGTGCGGGTCCAGCGTTGGTTGCTGCCGTTCGAGCAGGAGTAGAGCTGGATCAGGGTGCCGTTGGCGGTGCCGCTTGCGACGGCGTCGAGGCAGAGGCCGGACTGGACGCCGACGACGGATCCGTCGGAGTTGAGGCGCCATTTCTGGTTGTCGCCGCCCCAGCAGCCGTAGATCTGGACTTTGGTGCCGTTGCCGGTGCCGCCGGCGTCCAGGCACTTGTTGCCGTAGACCCTGAGCTCACCGGCGGCGGTGTACGTCCACTGCTGGTTGGTGCCGTTGTTGCAGTCCCACAGTTGGAGCTGGGTGCCGTCGGTGGTACTGCTGCTGGGCACGTCCAGGCAGCGGCCCGACCCGACGCCCTTGATCGGTCCGGAATCCGAAGGGGGCGTGGTGGAGCCGCCGTTGAGTGCGTTGAGGACGGCGGTGTAGGCGGGCTTCTTGCTGCCGTTGTTGTTGAAGAGCAGCGGTGTGTCCCCCGGTCGCCAGGAGTCGCTGTCGCGCACTCCCCAGACGGTGATGCCGAGGCAGCGCGGGACGGCCAGGCAGTCGTTGGTCACGTTGGCGAAGGTCGTGGCCGAGGCGCCCTGGATGTCGAGTTCGGTGATGGCCACGTCGACGCCGAGGGCGGCGAAGTTCTGCAGGGTCGTGCGGAAGTTGCTGTTGTAGGGGCTGCCGCTGTTGAAGTGCGACTGGAAGCCGACGCAGTCGATCGGCACGCCGCGCTGCTTGAAGTCCCGGACCATGGCGTACATGGCCTGGGTTTTGGCCCAGGTCCAGTTCTCGACGTTGTAGTCGTTGTAGCAGAGCTTGGCGGCCGGGTCGGCGGCGCGCGCGGTGCGGAAGGCGACCTCGATCCAGTCGTTGCCCGTGCGTTGCAGGTTGGAGTCGCGCCGGGCTCCCGAACTGCCGTCGTCGAAGGCCTCGTTCACGACGTCCCACTGGGCGATCTTGCCCTTGTAGTGGGCCATCACGCCGTTGATGTGGCCGATCATCGCCTGGCGCAGCGTGCTTCCGCTGAGGCTCTGCATCCAGCCGGGCTGCTGGGAGTGCCAGGCCAGGGTGTGGCCGCGCACCTGTTTGCCGTTCTGCACCGCCCAGTTGTAGACGCGGTCAGCGGCGGTGAAGTTGAACTGGCCCCGCTGCGGTTCGGTGGCGTCGATCTTCATCTCGTTCTCGGCCGTCACCGAGTTGAACTCACGGCCCGCGATCGTCGTGTACGCCGAGTCGCCCAGCCTGCCCGAGGCGATGGCGGTGCCGAAGTAGCGGCCGCTCTGCGCCGCCGCGGCGCCGAGTGTGGCCTCGGCGGCCTGTGCGGGCGGCGGCGCGACCAGTGCGGCGACCATGCCGAGGACGCCGACGACCAGCGCCAGCAGCAGGCCGCGGATCTTCCGGCGGATAACGGGGCTGGGAAGGGCATACGAGCCCATGGCTGTGCCTCCAAGGTAGAAATCACGGAAGGACTGAAGCGCAGGGGAACGCGTCGTCCGCTCCCACGCGGCAGACGGACCGGGGTGCGCCGGAACCCGGGCAGCACGGAATCACCGGACACCGCGGTCATGGGACCGGGACGATCTCAACCGGCACGGACGGCACCCGGCCGGCCATCGGGTGACGTACGGCGGATGGCGGCAGTGTTTCGACACAGGCATGGGCGTACTCCATCGCGGCTCAGCCACAGCGCAGCTACTCAGGGCGACGTAGTTCGGAATCTCGAACTACGGTCGGTCACTCAGAGAGGGAGATTGAGGGATTGACGGTGAATCGTCAATACTCACCACAGAGAAAGTTTCTGCTTGTCGCCCGAATCTTTCGAACACTCGACGAGCGGCCGATGTCGCTTGCTGAACTCCCCTTCCCCACGTGAGCTCTTGGAATGGTGAGCCGTATCGCGAAATTCCGGAGTGCTGGGAGGAACTGTTTGTGGACAGATCGGCGACAGACCTTGACCAGAGGGCCCCACATTCTTAGCTTGTGGCGTCAAAGGTTCGGAGAGGTCTTCGAATGTTTCGAGGCTGTCTCTGCCCCCGATACGGCCGCTCCGCGGTTCATCGGCGTCACCCCACTCCGCCCCCAAGGAGGCCTTCTGATGTGGTTTGGCCATCCGTCCCTGGTTCGCCCAAGACGCTTGCTCGCCGTCCTTGCGCCCTTGCTGCTCGTGGCCACCTTCCTCGGTGCCCAGCCCGCCGACGCGGCAACCGTCGACCCCAACGCCTCGTACGTGCTGGTCAACCGCAACAGCGGCAAGGCCCTGGACGTCTACAACCTGGCGACCAACGACGGCGCCCGCATCACCCAGTGGACCAGGAACGACCAGAACCAGCAGCAGTGGCAGTTCGTCGACTCCGGCGGCGGTAACTACCGCATAAAATCCCGCCACTCCGGCAAGGTGCTGGACGTCAACAACGGGTCCACCGCCAACGGCGGCGCGATCGTCCAGCGGACCGACGTGAACAGCACCAACCAGCAGTGGCGGCTGGCCGACAGCTCGGACGGCTACGTGAGGTTCATCGCGCGCCACAGCAACAAGGCCCTCGAAGTGCAAGGCGGCTCCACCGCCGACAACGCGAACATCGTCCAGTACGACGACTGGGGCGGCACCAACCAGCAGTGGCAGCTCGTCAAGGTCGGCGGCGGCAATCCCCCCGGCTCGTGCAATCTCCCGTCGACCTACCGCTGGACGTCTACGGGCACGCTGGCGCAGCCCAAGGCCGGCTGGGCCTCGCTCAAGGACTTCACCGTCGTCCCCTACAACGGCAGGCATCTCGTCTATGCGACGACGCACGGCGCCGCGGGAACGGGAGTGGGCTGGGGTTCGATGAACTTCGGCCTGTTCAGCAACTGGCCGGAGATGGCCTCGGCCAGCCAGAACACGATGTCGAACTCCGTCGTGGCGCCCACGCTCTTCTACTTCGCGCCGAAGAACATCTGGGTGCTCGCCTACCAGTGGGGAGGTGGGAGCGCCTTCTCCTACCGGACGTCGAGCGACCCCTCCAACCCCAATGGCTGGTCCGCACAGCAGGTGCTCTTCTCCGGAAGCATCACCGGCTCCGGCACCGGCCCCATCGACCAGACGCTCATCGCTGACGGCCAGAACATGTATCTGTTCTTCGCCGGTGACAACGGCAAGATCTACCGGGCCAGCATGCCGATCGGGAACTTCCCGAGCAGTTTCGGCTCGACCTACACAACGATCATGAGCGATACGGCGGACAACCTGTTCGAAGCCCCGCAGGTCTACAAGCTCCAGGGCCAGGACCGCTACCTCATGATCGTCGAGGCGAGGGGCTCACAGGGCCGCTACTTCCGCTCGTTCACGGCCACCGGTCTGAACGGCTCATGGACACCGCAGGCCGCGACGGAGAGCAACCCCTTCGCCGGCAAGGCCAACAGTGGCGCCACCTGGACCAACGACATCAGCCATGGCGAACTGATCCGCACCGGCGCCGATCAGACCTTCACCGTCGATCCCTGCAACCTGCAGTTCCTCTACCAGGGACGCAGCCCCAACTCCGGCGGCGAGTACGGCCACTGGCCCTACCGGCCGGCTCTGCTGACACTCCAGCGCTGACGGCGTGACACCGGTCCGGCTCCCGTGCGGAGCCGGCGTGGGGGGGGGGGGGGGGCGGGGCGCGCCCCCCCCGGGCGCCCCCCCCCCCCCCCCCCCCCCCCCCCCCCCGGGCGGGGGGGGGGCCGCCCCCCCCCCCCCCCCCGCCGCGGGGAG
>NZ_JBIRRV010000017.1:0-155935 GCF_044333925.1 Streptomyces sp. NPDC020898 | reverse complement strand
CGGGGGGCGCGTCCGCCCCCGGCCCCCCCGGGCGGGCTCTGCTCACCCCCCCGCGGGGCGGGCGTCCCCCCGGCCCGCCCCCGGCGGGGGGCGGGGGGGGGGGGCGGGGCGCCCGCCCCCCCCCGCCCGGGTCACGCGACCACGTCACCGCTCATGCGGCGACGGAGCGCGGGGTCGGGCAACGCCCGCCAGCCCGAGGGCCATCCCGTAACGCGGTGCCGCCGCCGGTGGCGCTTGCCAACGGTCCAGGCGCACCGGGTCGCCCGGTGCGGCCGGTGAAGGGAATCCGCGCCTGATGGGTGTCGGGTTTGTCCTACGCCGATCGCAAAGTTGGTTGATCTTTGAGTGCCCAGGTGGTGGGCCTGGACAAGTCCAGGGAGGACAGTGGCCTCTGGGGTCCCGAGGGGCCGCCGCCCCCTGAACGCCGGTCCGGTCGGCCCCAGGGCGACCGGATACAGTGCGCAGGACGGCAGCAGCCTGGTCAGGGAGGGGAAGCGTGACCGACACCAGCAACACCCGACCCGCCGACAGCGAAGTACAAGCTCCGCGGCAGAGCCGATTGCACCGCCTGATGCGCTACCTCCCCCTGATCGCCCCCGTCCTGCTGTGGACCGTGCCCTGCGGGGTGCTCCTGCACACCGGCCAGCACTGGCCGCTGCCCGTGGCGACAGGCGGCACCGCCCTGTTCGCCTTCGGCCTCGCCGGTATGCCGCTCGCGATGGTGCGCGGCCACGGCCGACGGCAGCAGGACTGGGCGGCGATCGTCGGAGACACCCTCCTCGGGGCCAGCTGGGTCCTGTTCACCTGGTCCGTCCTGCTCGGCGTCCTGCTGCGCCTGGCCCTGACCGTGACCGGCGTAGGCGACAGTCAGGACCGGGCCCGGATCGTCACCTGGGCGGTCCTCGGCACAGCCGCCGTGCTGCTCGCCTGGGGGTACGTCGAGGCCCGCCGGGTGCCACGGGTGCGCCGGCTCGACGTACAACTCCCGCGCCTGGGAGCCGGATTGGACGGCACCCGCGTCGTCCTCATCACCGACACCCACTACGGCCCGCTCGATCGCGCCCGCTGGTCGGCACGGGTCTGCGAGACGGTGAACACGCTGGAAGCCGACCTGGTCTGCCACACCGGCGACATCGCGGACGGCACGGCCGAACGCCGCCGCGCCCAGGCCGTCCCACTCGCCACCGTGCGGGCCACCCGGGCCCGGGTGTACGTCACCGGCAACCACGAGTACTACACCGAGGCCCAGGGCTGGGTCGACCTGATGGACGAGCTGGGCTGGGAGCCGCTGCGCAACCGTCATCTGCTGCTCGAACGCGGCGGCGACACCCTTGTGGTCGCCGGCGTGGACGACGTCACCGCCGAGTCCTCCGGCCTCGCCGGCCACGGTGCCCACCTCGCCGGAGCCCTGAACGGCGCCGACCCCGACCTGCCCGTCCTGCTCCTGGCCCACCAGCCCAAGTTCGTCGACCGGGCGGCAGCCGACGGCATCGACCTCCAACTCTCCGGCCACACCCACGGCGGCCAGATCTGGCCCTTCCACCACCTCGTCCGCATCGACCAGCCCGCCGTCGCCGGCCTCAGCCGCCACGGCGCCCGCACACTCCTCTACACCAGCCGCGGTACCGGTTTCTGGGGCCCGCCGTTCCGCGTCTTCGCCCCCAGCGAGATCACCCTGCTCGTGCTCCGATCCCCGCATCTGCCCACCTCTCCGTAGCACTGGGCGGGCCAACACATCCGCTGGGAGCAGTCCACGAGCCGAGGGGTGCGGCGTCCACAGATGACCAAGCCCGTCTCGCTGGCGACAGAATCCGACCCGTTCCCGGGCCAACGGCTCCAACAAGCCATACGTGACCACGTTTTACGCAGGTCAGCGACACGTGACGCCTGTACCACCAGCAGACGAAGAAGCTGGGCTTCTTCTACAGGGCTGCCGCGCTGGTGGTGTTGTCCACGGATTCCTGCTTGAGGGTGACCGAGTTGGGGAGACGAGTGGCCTGACTGAGTCCGCGGCCTCCCGCATGGCCGAGGGCCTGGAAAACAGGGGTTGGTACGCGATGAGGCCAACTGGAGAGGGTGGGTGCGCGGGCGGCTCACCTGCCCGGGAGCACCGCGTGAGCAACGAGCGTGACCATGGGTGAACTGCTCGCGCTGTTGTCGGCGCTGTGTTTCGGCATCACGCACTTCGTCAGCGGCTTGGTCGCACGCAGACACAATGGACTGACCGTGGCGCTCCACGCCCAACTGGGTGGCGCCGTCCTGGGGTCGATCCTGGCCCTGTTGCTCGGATCTGGATCCGCCACGCTCGCGGACTATGGGTGGGGGGCCTTGTCCGGGGTGGGGACAGGAGTGGGAGTGGCCTTCCTCTACCGGGCGATGTCGCAGGGGGCGATGAGTGTGGTCGTCCCGGTCAGCGACGTCGGTGCCGTGGCTGTTCCGGTTCTGGTCGGGGTGTGTTTCCTCGGGGAACGCCCCGCACTCCCCGCATGGGTGGGGATCGCCGCTGTCCTTCCGGCGCTGTGGCTGGTCTCGCAGAGTTCTCCGGACCCGGACGAGAAACAGCGGGCAACGGTGTCCGCAGGGGTGACCGGTGCGCTGGTCGCCGGCGTGGGGTTCGGCTTGCAGTTCCTGGCCATGGCACAGGTGGGCAAGGACAGCGGTTTGTGGCCGGTGGTGCTGAGCGGGTGGTCTCCGTCGCGGTCATCGCCGCGGTCCTGGGAACCTACGGTGCCGGATGGAGACTGCCGCGACGGCCGTGGGCGGCCACGGTGGCGGCCGGCGCCCTGGGCACACTCGCGATCGTGCTGTACCTGGAGGCCACCAGGCAACAGCTCATGGCCATCGCCACCGTGCTCTCCGCCCTGTACCCGGCCATCCCGGTCCTCCTGGCCGTATTGCTCCTGAAGGAGCGTCTGAACCGCCGTCAGACAGCCGGTCTGTCCTGTGCGGCGCTCGCCATCGGGCTCATCGCCCTGCGATGAACCCGATGGTCTTCTGTCGTAGGGATCACGGGTGTTTGCCGCCCTGCCCGGGACTACGACGCGACCTCACGTCCAGGACGACCGGTCACCGCCGCGCTCGCCGCCCTCCACGGCATGACGAACGAGCCAGCGCAGAACGTGAGCGCGGGGCGGTGACCCGCAGGACGGCCTCTGTATGCAGGCCTGGACCAATGCCGCGCGATCCTTCATGATGACGACGCCATGACAATGACCGCCTCAGGATGGTGACCGTGCGCGGATTCCTCATCAGGTCCAGGGCCACACTGGCCGTCGTACTCCTCCTGATGGCCCTGGCGCCGGTTGCCGAGGCAGCGGTCGGACGGGAGCCCGGCACCGTCGCGACCGCGGCGGACTGGACGGCTCCGCTCAGCACGCGGGGTCGTTGGATCGTCGACGCGGACGGCGACCGCTTCAAGCTGCGGTCCGGCAACTGGCACGGAGCCAGCGGCACCTGGAACGGCTCGGGGAGTTCGGACGACGACGCCAACCATCACGCGGGGGAGAACTCCGGCAGGATGCCGCTCGGCCTGGACCGTGCCCCCATGGCCGAGATCATCGCCGGTTTCCAGGAGATCGGAGTCAACAGCATCCGGCTGCCCTTCTCCAACGAGATGATCCGCGACAGCCGTCCCGTCACCGACGATTCCGTGGCCGCCAATCCCTCCCTGCGGGGCAGGACCCCGCTGCAGGTGTACGACGTCGTGGTCCGGGAACTCACCGCCGCCGGGCTCGCGGTGATCCTCAACAACCACACCAACACCACCCGCTGGTGCTGCGGAGTGGACGGCAACGAACGCTGGAACGCGAGCCAGTCCGTCGCGACCTGGGAGAACGTCTGGCTCTTCATGGCCCGCCGCTACCGGGACAACCAGCGTGTCGTCGGCGCGGACCTCTACAACGAGGTGCGCCGCAATGTCCTTGACGACCCCAACTGGGGCCTCGGCGGCAACCACGACTGGTTCGCCGCCTCCCAGCGCGTCGGTGACCGCATCCTCACGGAGGCCGACCCCGATCTCCTCATCATCGTCGAGGGCATCAACTGGACCGGCATCCCCGTCGACGGACTCCCCCACGAACGCCCCACCCTGGAGCCCGTACGCCGCCTCTCGCACACCCTCGTCGACTCCGGCAAGCTCGTGTACTCGGCGCACTTCTACGACTACACCGGACCGAACCACAGCGGCGCCACCGGTACGGGCGAGACCAGTGACCCCCGCTACCGCGACCTGAGCCCCGCCGAACTGACCAGGGTGCTGGACCGTCAGGCATTCTTCGTGAGCGCGGAGACCAACACACATTTCACCGCGCCCGTCTGGATCAGCGAGTTCGGTGTCGGTGGCCGGGACGAGACCGGGCAGAAACAGCGAGCCTGGTTCGGGAACTTCGTCGACCACCTGATCCGTACCGACGCCGACTTCGCGTACTGGCCGCTCGTCGGCTGGCACGAGGACCGCAAGGGCAACGGCTGGGCCCTTCTGCACTGGGACGCCGAGGGCCGCCGCATGGGCCTCTACGACGGCGACGACTGGCGGGCCGCTGCCTGGACCCGCCTCATCGGGGCCCAGGGGCGCACCGGTCCGGTGGCGCCCGTGGCGGACTGGTCGATGCTCAGTCCCGATCACGGCGACTTCGTCCAGTCTCGGCGGATTCGGGCCCTCCCCGACTGGGACGTGGGCGCTCGCAAGGCTGTGTGCCCCGACGGACAGCGGCTGCTCGGCCTCAGCCACACCGGCAACCGGGGCCTGTGCTCGGACGTGTTCCCCGGCCCCTGGGGCCCGGCCGGCGGACAGGTGGTCGTCGTCGACGAGCGGTATGTCGAGCCGGGCCGCGACTGGGCATCCGGATACACCAAACTCCAGTGCCCCGACGGCCACTTCCTGACCGGCTACAGCGTCCGCGGCTCCGCCGTCTCCGCCGCCTTGTGCGCGGCCGCTGCGGTCGGCAGGCCCGGCACGAGCGGCCGTACCGTCTGGTTCGACCGGGGCGACAACCGGGGCTCGGCGGCCAAGGGCGGCGACTTCGCGCAGGGCCACTACAAGGGCCAGTGCGCGGACGACGAGTACGCGGCCGGGATCGCGTACACGAGTCGGGTGGGTTCGGCGCGGACTCCGGACGCGCTGTACTGCCGGAAACCGGCCTGACCGGGCCGACCGGGCCGACCGGGCCGACCGGGCCGAGCATGGCCGTCGCAACATGGACTTGCGAGGGGTGCAAGGTCTTGCTCGTTTCGCGACTATAAAACGTCTGATCAAGCACCGTGCTTTCATTGGGGTGCGCACTTTGTGGCGCACCCCACCGAGAGAGAGTTGTGAGACATGGCGGCACCGCAGGCCCGGTGGAGCGCGCTGCTGGAGATGCTGACGCGCGACGGGCGGCTCGAAGTCGAGGCGGCTGCCGAGGAGTTGCGGGTCTCCGCCGCGACGATCAGGCGCGACCTCGATGAGTTGGCCCGCCAGCAGATGGTCACCCGCACGCACGGCGGAGCCGCGCTCAACGCCATCGCCTACGACCTTCCGCTGCGCTACAAGGCCGCGCGCAACGCTCCGGAGAAGGAGCGGATCGCGCAGGCGGCGGCCGGGCTGGTGAAGGCCGGCGCCGTGGTGGGGTTGAACGGCGGCACCACGACCACGGAGGTGGCGCGGGCCCTGGCCACCCGCGCCGATCTGAGTTCCGGCGGCGGCACGGAGACGGCGGTCACCGTAGTGACCAACGCCCTGAACATCGCCAACGAACTGGTCGTGCGGCGCCACGTCAAGCTCGTGGTGACCGGCGGAGTGGCCCGGCCGGCGTCCTATGAGCTGATAGGGCCGCTGGCCACCGAACTGCTCGCGGAGATCGCACTGGACCTGGTGTTCATCGGGGTGGACGCCATCGACGTGGCCCACGGGGCGACCGCCCACCACGAGGGCGAGGCCAGCATCAACCGGGCGCTGGCCCGCCGCGCGCAGCGGGTGATCGCGGTCGCCGACTCCTCCAAGCTGGACCGGCGGGCCTTCGCCCGTATCTGCCCGGTGGAGGACATCGACGTCCTGGTGACCGACAAGGCCGCCCCGGACGAGCTGACCCAGTCGTTCGTCGCGGCCGGCGTGGAGGTCATCCGCGCCTGACCCGCACTCCGTTCCCGAACAGCACAACGGCAGGTTGAACGCCGGCACCATCGACCGCGGCCCATAGGCCCGGGTGTCGTCGTGCCCGCGTGGTGGCGCGGAGACCCGACGGCCCCTCCGCCGGGTCCCGCCCGCGAGATCGCCGGCACCCGCGGCACCGGCGGCAGTTGGCGGAATTCGCAGAATTTACTCGTCCGTTACGAACGGATTCCGGGCCTGTCGAGGCCTCTCAGCGGCCCCTGGGACCGACTGCCACCAGGGACAACAACAGTTCCCCGGGGACCCTCAGGGCCCTCGGGAAGGCGGGTGTCCCGCATGTTGACAGGTGGAGGCTGCCGCAAGAACATGAGCGAAATCGCTTCGAATCTTGCATCTGTACGCAGAACCAAACAGAAGTCGAACTCCCGCAAGCGTCTCGCTTCCGCGTGACCGTGCACTCCGCCCCCACTGGGACCGCACGCCACCGGGACCGCGCACCACCACTCCTGAGTCACCGTCACCGTCCTGTCCGACAGGAGGACACGAGTGCACGTCCGACTGAGCAGTCCCGGCGGCCTGTTACTCGCTGCCGCCCTGACCGCCGCCATGCTGATGGCGCCCGTCACCGGCTCCACCGCGGCAACGGCCACCGCCCGTCCCGACACCACCACCGCCACCACGGGCGGGCCGAAGGTGGCTCGCACCACGCACGCCGTCACGGTCTCCGTGCCGGCCTCCGCCGGAGCCCCCGGCTACACCCTCGACGTGGCCACCGACGAACTCGCCCTGACCACGCGCCGCGCCGGGAAGACCGTGCTCGCCTCGGCCTCCGGCGACACCGGCGCTCTGCGCTTCACGGCGGCGGACGGTACGTGGCAGCACGCGACCGGCGTCACCGACTGGACGTGGCAGAACGGCATCCTGACCGTCACCGCCGACAGCACCCTCGACGGCACCACGGTGGAGGCCCGGATCACCCCCGGCGCCGACCGCTACCAGCTCGACTGGGACGTCCTCGGCGGCGGCGCGAAGCAACTGGGCCTCGCCTACGACCTGTCGTCGGCCGGCCACTGGTACGGCCACGGCGAGGCGGAGACCCCGCAGGGCGGTCCCGGGGTCAACCAGCCCTGGCCGCTCGACGCCGGTGAGGTCGACCACGGGACCTTCGGCCCGGCGTCGTACAACATGATCGACCCGTTCTGGTACACCTCGAAGTCGACCGGTCTGCGCGTCGACACCGGGGACGTCATGGACGTGGCGATCGACAAGGGCAAGGACGGTCTCGGCACCTTCGTCGTCGAGTCCCCCGACACCTACAAGGCCACCGTGTTCGTCGAGTCGACGCCGCTGGAGGTCTACCGCGACTACATAGGCATCGTCGGCAAGCCGACCAAGTCGGACGCCACGTACGAGCAGTACGCCAAGCCGCTGTGGAATTCGTGGGCGCAGTTCTACACCAAGATCGATCAGGAGAAGCTGCTCGACTACGCCACCGACCTCCACGACAACGGTCTGGACGGGCACACCATCCAGCTCGACGACAAGTGGGAGTCCAACTACGGCAATCTGACCTGGGATCCCAAGACCTTCCCCGATCCCAAGGGTCTCTCCAAGAAGATCCATGACATGGGGTTCGACTTCGGCATCTGGGTCACCCTGTGGATCAACCTGGACTCCGACAACTACCAGTACGCGGTCGACAACGGCTATCTGCTCATGGACGCCAAGGACACGACCAAGCCGTGTGAAGTGACCTGGTGGAACGGCCAGGCCGGGATCATCGACCTGGCCAACCCCGACGCCAAGGCCTGGTACGAGGGCAACCTCAAGGCCCTGATGGACACCTACGACATCGACGGGCTGAAGTTCGACACCCGCTTCTTCGACGAGAAGTGCGCACCGCGCGAGGGCCACCAGGCCACGGACTACCAGAAGTTGGGTACGCAGCTCGCCGACGAGTTCGACCTCCAGGGCGCCGGCATCCGGGTGCACTGGAACCAGACCGCGCACGAGGCGGGCTTCGTCACCCGCCAGGTCGACAAGGGCACCGGCTGGGACTCCCTGCGCGCCTCCGCCACCCAGAACCTGGCCATCTCCACCATCGGCTACCCGTTCGTCGAGTCCGACATGATCGGCGGCTCCGGCGGCCAGCCCGCACCGACGAAGGACGTACTGGTGCGGTGGGCGCAGTCCGCCTCGCTGATGCCACTGATGTACGCCTCGACCTCCCCGGTGGACACCAACGACACCACCACCGGCCAGAAGGTGGACTACGACCAGGAGACGGTCGACCTCTACCGGGAGGCGATCGAGACCCACGAGAAGCTCGCCCCGTACATCTGGGACCAGGTGCAGAGCACCCTGAAGACCGGCGATCCGATCATGCGGCCGCTGTTCTTCGACTTCCCGAAGGACGAGGCGAGTTACACGGTCACCGACGAGTGGATGCTCGGCCCGGCCGTGCTGGCCGCGCCCAAGCTGAGCACCGGCGCCACCCGCTCCGTCCATCTGCCGCCGGGTACTTGGTACGACGTCAACCAGGGCACCGTGATCCGCGGCCCCAGGACCCTCAAGGGGTACGCGGCGCCGCTCGGCGTCACGCCGGCCTTCGTCAACCTCAAGGCCAAGGGCGCCGCCAAGGCCGTCAAGGCGCTCAAGCGCGACGACGCGCCGGCCGCCTCCGTCCTGATCACCCCGGACGCCCCGTCCACCGACGCCGGTACGCCCTTCGAGGTGACCACCGAGGTGACCAACTGGAGCCCCGGGACCATCAGGAACGCCAAGGCGTCACTGGACCTGCCCGACGGCTGGACCGCCGAGGCGACCGGCCCGACCACCGCGAAGTCCCTCAGGAACGGCGCCACGCTCACCACCACCTGGACGGTGACTCCGGCCGCCGACGCCCGCTGGGGCAGCCACGACCTCACCAGTGCCGCCACCTACACCGGATCCAACGGCGCGCAGAAGGTGTCCGACACCGTGCGGGCGCAGGTGAAGGCCGCCCCGGGCAGTGTGCAGGCACCGTACCTGACGACCGACACCACGTCCGAGGACCCCCAATACGCCCAGGCCGGCGATCAGTTCGCCATCTGGGCGGGCGGCGAGGACCTGTCCGGCTGGAAGGACGAGAAAGGCGTCATCTACCGCGACGACGCGGCCGGCGAACAGGCCACTGTGCAGGCCCAGTTGGTCTCCCAGAACAGCGCCTCCCCGGTCGGCAAAGCCGGCGTCGCCCTCGCCAACGACCTGACGGCGCCCGAGAAGGGCGGTTACGCGGTGCTGGTCATGACCCAGAGTTACGGACTGGAGTTCATGACCGACAGCGACGGCGACGGGAAGCTCGACACCTGGGCGGGCGGCGGCTCCACCTACCACCCGGCGTATCTCAGGCTGACCCGGGACGGCGCCACCTACACCGCGTACGCCAGCAAGGACGGCGAGACCTGGTCGCAGATCGGCACCGCCCAGGTGCCGTCGGCCGCCGGTACCGGAGACGCCGGGATGGTCGCCGGCGCGGCGAACGTCAACTACCCCGGCGAGAACATCGAAGCCGTCTTCAGCGGATTCTCCGTCACCTCCTGACACCAGAGAGGGAACCCACCCCATGGCACGTACGTCCTCAGTCGTCGCCGGCTTCGTCGCGGGCGTCGTCGTGGCCGCGAGCACCACCGCGATAGCCGTCACCGGCGCCACCGGCACCACCACCGGCGCCGACCTCGGTTCCCGGCCCACCACCACCTGGCTGACCGTCAAGGTCGCCGACGCCATGGGCACCAGGGACACCATCACCTGGGTTCCCACCGGCTCCTTCGCGGGCTCCGCGGAGGAACGCGTCCCGCGCTATCCGATGACCGCCATCCAGGGCAAGGACACCAAGGAGCTGAAGCTCTCCGCCGTCCGCAACGAGCAGGTGTCGGCGCAGCTGGCGATCGCCTCCGGCCAGGACCTCGACGACGTCAAGGCCGTGGTCGGCGACCTCACCGGGCCCGGCGGCGCGAAGCTGTCCGGCGCCGACACCCGGGTCCGGTTCGTCAAGTACGTGCCCGTGCAGCGCTCGAAGAGCGAGGTCGACTGGTCCGCCACCATCGACCAGGTCAGCTCCGGCAAGGAGGTGTCAGGGGACCGTAACCCCGATGTGGTCGGCGACGCGCTCGATGAGCGGCCCTCCGTGGACGTGCCCGCGTACGCGGCGCAGCCGCTGTGGTTCACCTTCAAGATTCCGGACAAGGCGAGACCCGGCACGTACACCGGCACGGTGAAGGTCGACGCCGACGGCCGCACCCAGGCCACCTATCCGCTGACCATCGAGGTCGCGGACGCGAGCGTGCCCGACCCGGCGGACTACGGCTTCTTCCTCGACGTATGGGCGCAGCCGGAGACAATCGCCAAGAACCATGGCGTCAGGCTCTGGTCCGACCAGCACTGGAAACTGATCGAGAAGTACAACCGCGACCTCGCCTCGCGCGGTCAGAAGGTCGTCAACACCACCATCGTCGACAACCCGTGGCACCACCAGTGGTCGCTCGGTACCCGGGAGTCGCAGACCGCCACGCCGTACACCAGCATGGTGGGCTGGAAGTGGAACGGAAAGACGTTCTCCTTCGACTTCGCCCGCTGGGACAAGTACGTCGAGACCGCCAGACGCGCCGGGCTCGGTCCTGACATCGGCGCCTTCTCCATGCTGGCGTTCCAGGACCAGGAGCACCTCACCTACACCGACACCACCACGGGCAAAACCGTCTACGAGAACGTCGATCTGGGCGGGGACCGCTGGCGGGAGGCATGGGGAACGTTCCTCCCCGCCTTCGAGAAGCACCTGAAGGCGACGGGCCGGCTGGAGGACACCTGGCTGTCCTTCGACGAGCGGCCCATCAGCACGATGACGGTCGTCAAGGACTTCGTCCACGAGGTCGCGCCGGTCTTCGACGACCGTATCTCCGTGGCGGGTTCGATCAGCACCGAGGGTGTCGCCTCCAATCTGTCCGTCGACTGGGGCGGCATCGACGCGATGACGAAGGAGAAGGTGGCGGAGCGGCGCGAGGCCGGCAAGACCACGACCTTCTACGTGTACGGGGCGCCGGCCCACCCCAACACGCTGTCCTTCTCGCCCGCCGTCGAGTCGCGGATGCTGCCGTGGATCGCCGCCCAGCGGGATCTGGACGGCTTCCTGCGCTGGTCGTACAACAGCTGGACCAGCGACCCCTTCAAGCAGCCGGTGCACGTCTTCACGCAGGGCGACGAGTACCTGGTCTACCCGGGCAAGGACGGTCCGATGTCCAGCATCCGCTGGGAGCAGCTGAAGGAGGGCATCGAGGACTACGAACTCATCGCCCAGCTGCGGAAGAAGGACGGCGGCGCGGACAGCGACGCGCTGACCGAGGCTCTCACCACCGCGACCCGAGACCTCGACGGCCGGACGAAGAACGTCAACGACATCGAGACCGCGCGCGCGGCCGTAGTGAAGGGGCTGACGTCATGAGGGTGAAGTGGAAATCCCTGCTGCTCGCCGCGGCACTGAGTGTCATGCCCCTGACCAGCACGCATGCCGCTGAGGCACCTGTCCAGGCGGAGCCGAAGGCCCCGCACACCGTCACCTACGACCAGTACTCCGTGCAGGTCGACGGCAAGCCCCTGTACCTCTGGGGCGCCGAGTTCCACTACTTCCGGCTGCCCAGCCCCGACGCGTGGCGCGATGTGCTGCAGAAGATCAAGGCGGGCGGATTCAACGCGGTCTCGCTCTACTTCGACTGGGGTTACCACTCCCCCGAGCCCGGCTCGTACGACTTCACCGGCATCCGCGACGTGGAACGGCTGCTCGACGAGGCCGAGCGAGCGGGCCTGTATGTGATCGCCCGCCCGGGCCCGTACATCAACGCGGAGGTCTCCGGCGGCGGCATGCCCGCCTGGCGGAAGACCCAGGCCGGTGTGAACCGTACCTCCGAGCCGGAGTACATGAAGGCCGCCCGGGAGTGGATGAGCCGGATCAACCCGATCATCGCGCGGCATCAACTCACGCGTGGCACAGGCAATGTGATCCTCTATCAGGTCGAGAACGAGTACCAGGGCGGTCGCCAGGACGCCGACTACATGCAGACCCTCATCGACTGGGCACGCCAGGACGGCATCGACGTCCCGACGTTCGTCAACGACGGCGGCGCCAACAAGAACTGGGTCAGCGGCAAGGGTGCCCCCGACATCTACGGCTTCGACGCCTACCCGCAGGGCTTCGACTGCAAGGACCCCGACACCTGGAGGAACCTGCCCGACTATTCGTACGTCAACGAGTGGAAGCCCGAGTCGCCGCTGATCATCCCGGAGGCACAGGGCGGCGCCTTCGATCCCTGGGGCGGTACCGGATACCAGGACTGCGCGAAACTCACCGGCACCGACTTCACCCGGGTGTTCAGCAAGATGAACATCGCCGCCGGGGTGAGCGGCCAGTCCTTCTACATGACGTACGGCGGCACCAACTGGGGCTGGCTCGCCGACCCCAACGCGGTCTACACGTCGTACGACTACGGGGCACCGATCAACGAGTCCCGCCAACTGACGGACAAATACCAGGAGTTCAAGCGCCTCGGTTACCTGGTCAACTCCGTGACGTCGCTGGCGCGCACCGACAAGGCCGAGGCTCCCGTCCCGACCGACGACGCCCTGCGCATCGACCGGCGCGTCAACCCCGACGACGGCACCCAGTTCTTCACCGTCCGGCACGCCGACACCCGGGTGAAGGACAAGGACGAGACCACCCTGTCGCTGACCGGTGCGGACGGCGACTACCCGCGTGTACCGCAGCAGGGCACGATCACCGTCGACGGCCGGGACGCCAAACTCCTCGTGGCGGGCTACGACTTGGGCGGGAGCCAACGGCTCGTCTACTCCACCTCGGAGATCATGACGCACGCCCGCATCGCCGACCGGGACGTGGCGCTGCTGTACGGGCGTGCGGGCGAGGCGGGTGAGACCGTGCTGCGGTATGCCGAGCGGCCCGAGGTCACCGTCCTCGACGGCGAGGTCACCACCACCTGGGACGCCGAACGCGGCGACCTGCGCCTGAACTACACGCACAAGGGCCTGGCGCGGGTGCTGGTGAACGGCATGGAACTACTGATCGCCGACACCGCTGAGACCGCCCACTGGTGGCGGCAGGACACCGCGTCGGGCCCGGTCCTCGTGCGCGGCCCGTCGCTGGTCCGGACCGCCGAACTGGCAGGCGGCACACTGAAGTTGACCGGGGACTCCACCGAGGCCGCGAAGATCGAGGTGATCGCGGACGCCAGGAAGGTGACCTGGAACGGCCGCAAGGTCGCCGAGACCGAGGCGCCGCGCCCGGTCGAGCTGCCCGCGCTGACGACCTGGAAGTACAAGGAGGAGGCACCGGAGGCCACCCCGGGCTTCGACGACTCCGCCTGGACCACCGCCGACCACCTCACCGCCAACAACCCTGATCTGGCAGGGTCGTTGCCGGTCCTGGCGATGGACGAGTACGGCTTCCACCACGGCAACGTCTGGTATCGGGGCCGGTTCCGCACCACCGGCGCCGCTACCGCGCTCGCGCTCGACGCCAACACCGGTCCGACCGGCCAGTACGCGGTCTGGCTCAACGGCAGTTACCTCGGCAGCTCCGGAGACGGCGCGCACACCTTCGGCATACCGGCCGGGACGCTCAGGGCGGCAGGCGACAACGTCCTGTCCGTGCTCGTGGAGAACGCGGGCCACAACGAGGAATGGGGCCACGACTACTCCAAGGAGCCGCGCGGTCTGCTCGGCGCCGAGGTGATCGGCGGGGCCTCCACCCTCACCTGGAAGATCCAGGGCTCCCGGGGCGGCGAGGACCCGGTCGACACGGCCCGAGGCCCGTACAACAACGGCGGGCTGTACGGGGAGCGGGCCGGCTGGTCGCTGCCGGGCTACTCCGACGGCAGCTGGAAGAGCACGACCCTTGCCGGGCAGGCCGGGAAGACCGTGCCCGGCGTGCGCTGGTACCGCACCTCCGCGCGGCTCGACCTGCCGCAGGGCCAGGACAACGCGATCGCCGTCGATCTCGCACAGGCCGAGGGCGGCAGCACCGGCTACCGCGCCCAGATCTTCGTCAACGGCTGGCTGATCGGCCGCTATCTGCCGGACACCGGACCGCAGACACGCTTCGTCATCCCCAAGGGCATCCTGCGCGAGCAGGGCGGCAACACCATCGCCCTGGCCGTGTGGTCCACCGAGGCCGGCGCGGGCCCGGGTTCCGCCAAGTTCGTCGACCTCGGCGCCTCGGCGGGCGGGATCAGGGTCGGGACGGTGGCCGCGCCCTCGTACGACCCCAGGACCTACGCCATGCCGGCCGCGGGCGCCCAGGTCACCATCGATGCCGAGCCGTTCCTGGGCACCGGCACCGCCGCCGGGGTCCCCGTCACCCTCAGCGTGCCGAAGGACGCGCCGCTCGCCCGGAACGTCGAGCTGGCGCTGAAGGTCCCGGACGGCTGGACCGCGACCACCGGCGACACCACGCGTTTCGCCCGGGTCCGGCCCGGCGAGACGGTGACAGCCGACTACACCGTCACCCCGCCAGGTGACCCGGTCCACTACGCTGTCCTGTCCGCGACCGCCACGCTAACCCAAGCCGGCCGTCCGGGCACCGTCACCGGTGTACGGGCCGTTCAGGTGCCGCCGCCAGGGCTGTCCGCCGACTCGTATGTGAGCGACCTGACCCTGGTCAAGGCGGTCAACGGCTGGGGGCCGGTGGAGAAGGACACCTCCAACGGGGAGTCGGCGGCCGGCGACGGACGCCCCCTGAGCATCGGCGGCGCCGCCTACGCCAAGGGCCTCGGCGTGCACGCCGACAGCCGGATCAGGGTCTATCTCGGCGGCGGCTGCACCCGGTTCACCGCGACCGCCGGTGTGGACGACGAGGTCGGTGACAACGGCAGCGTCTCGTTCGAGGTGATCGCCGACGGCCGCTCCCTCTTCGACAGCCCGGTGCTGTACGGCTCCGACGGCGGCGCCACGGTCGACGTGGACGTGTCCGGCGCCCGCTGGCTGGACCTGCTGGTCGACGGGGACGGCGATGTGTCCACGGACCACGCCGACTGGGCCGACGCCAAGCTGGCCTGTGGGGACGGTTCCTGATGCCGCCGGTGAGACGACCCGCCCGCTTCCGTCCGACGCTCGCGGCCCTGCTCCTGGCCGTCGCGGCCCTCGTGGCCGGGACGGTGGCACCCGCCGAGGCCGGTCAGCGAGGCGATCGGCGCGCCTGGACGGCGACGTGGGCGACGGCGGCCAGTGAGCACTACGAGGTCTCGGGGATGTCCGAGGTGACGGTACGGATGCCGGTGCGCACCAGCGTCGGCGGCTCATCCGTGCGCATCCGGCTGACCAACGCCTACGCCACCGACCCGGTGACGATCGGGCACGCGACCGTGGGTTTGCGCGACGGGGGTTCCGCCGTGGCCCGCCCGTACGACGTGCGGTTCGGCGGGAAGCGGGCGGTCACGATTCCGGCGGGTGGCGAGGCGGTCAGCGATCCGGTCCGGCTCGCCGTGCCGGCCCTGGCCGACCTGGTCGTCAGTCTCCATCTGCCCGGTCAGGTCACGCACATCACCGATCACTGGTGGGCACAGCAGACCGTGTACTGGACGGACTACGGAGCGGGCGACCACGTCTCCGACACCTCCGGCGACGCCTACACCTGGACCACCACGAGCTGGCCGTTCCTCAGTGGCGTCGACGTGACCGCGCCGAGGACCGGGGCGGTGGTGGCGCTCGGCGACTCGATCACCGACGGGTCCTTCTCGACCGCCGACACCAACCAGCGCTGGCCCGACCTGCTGTCCGCCCGGCTGAACGCCTGCCTGCCGGGCGCCGGAGTGCTCAACGCGGGCATCACCAGCAACCGGATCACCGCCGGGACGGAGACGAATCCCTCGGCCCTGGACCGGCTCGACCGGGACGTGCTCTCCCAGCCCGGGGCGCGGACCCTGATCCTCTTCGAGGGGATCAACGATCTCGGCGGGGCGAGCGCCGAGCAGATCGTCGCCGGGATGACGGAGATCGCCGACCGGGCGCACCGGCGCGGGATGCGGGTCGTCGGCGCCACGATCACCCCGTACAAGGACTTCACCTGGGGCGGCTGGACCGAGGAGACGGAGGCGCGGCGGCAGCAGGTCAACGCGTTCGTCCGGGACTCCGGCGGGGTCTTCGACGCCTACGCCGACTTCGACCGGGCGGTCCGGGATCCGGCGGACCCGCGGCGGCTGGGCGTGGCGTACGACTCCGGTGACCACCTCCATCCCAACGACGCCGGGATGAAGGCGTTCGCCGACTCCATCGACCTGACGTCGCTCGGCCTCGGCCGCGGCTGTTCCTGAGGAGGAACCGTGTCCAGACGGCTCGAACACCTGCGTGGGCACCGAAGACTCGCGGTCCTGGCCACGGCGTTGGCGGCCACCCTCGCAGCCCTGCTTCCGGCGGCGCCGGTCGCCGCGGAGACCATGCGGCCGGGGTGGACCGGGACCTGGGCGACCGCGCAGCACGCCTCGTACGACCCGGGCACCTCGGAGGTGACGGTTCGGATACCGGTGCGGGTGAGCGCAGGCGGGTCGAGCGTACGCATCCGCCTGACCAACGACTTCACCACCGAGCCGGTGACCATCGGACACGCGACCGTGGGGCGCCGGGGCGGTGGTTCCGCCGTCGTGAAGCCGTACGAGGTCCGGTTCGGCGGCAAGGACGAGGTGACGATCGCCGCCGGGGAGCAGGCGGTGAGCGATGCCGTCAGGATCTCCGTGCCCGCGCGCAGCGACCTGGTCGTCAGCCTGTACTTCCCCGGCCGGCTCACCCACATCAGCCAGCACTGGATGGGGCTGCAGACCGTCTACTGGACGCCTGACGGCGGCGGCGACCACGCCTCGGACGCCGCCGGGGACGCCTTCACCAGGACCGACTCCACCTTTCCGTTCCTGACCGGTGTCGACGTCCGGGGCGGCAACGCGGCGGGCTCCGTGGTGGCGCTCGGCGACTCCATCACCGACGGGGCGTCCTCCACGTCGAACGCCAACCGGCGCTGGCCCGACTATCTGGCGGAGCGTCTGTCGGCCTGTACGTCCGCCGCAGGAGTGCTGAACGAGGGCATCAGCGGCAACCGGATCACGGCCGGCGTGGACGGCAACCCGTCGGCACTGGACCGGCTGGAACGCGATGTGCTGTCGCAGCCGGGCGCCCGGACGGTGGTCCTGTTCGAGGGCGTCAACGACCTCAGTTGGGGCGGCGCCACCGGCGACCAGCTGATCGACGGCATGAAGGAGATCGTGCGCCGCGCCCACGCCCGCGGGCTGCGCGTGATCGGCGCGACGGTCGTGCCGTATCGCGGCTGGGGCGACTGGTGGACCGAGGCCAAGGAGGCCGACCGGCAGAAGGTCAACACGTTCGTACGCGAGGGCGGCGTCTTCGACGACTACGCAGACTTCGACAAGGCGGTACGGGACCCGGGCGACCCCACCCGCTACGCCGCCGCGTTCGACTCCGGTGACCATCTGCACCCCAACGACACCGGGATGAAGGCGTTCGCCGACGCCGTCGACCTCACCACCCTCGGGGCGGCCCGCGACTGCCCGTCGGCCCGCGTCCGGCTCACCCCGTACCGGCCGGTCCTGCAAGCCGGCGGCGACGGCACGGAGATCACGTCGACCGTCACCAACTCCGGTACCAGAGCGGTCACTCAGGTCGGCACTCGCCTCGATCTCCCCGACGGCTGGTCCGCCGAGCCGGCCGGCAGCGCGCGGATACGTTCCCTCGCCCCGGGCGCCAGCGCCACCGTCACCTGGACGGTGACCCCGGCGGCCGACGCGGTCTGGGGCACCCACGAGATCGGCGTACGCACCTCCTTCCGCCAGGACGGCCGGGCACGGCGCGACTCCGACAGCGTGGACGCCACGGTGACCCCCGCTCCGTCCGAGGTCCGGGCGCCGTATCTGACGACCGCCACCACGACCGAAGAAGCTCAATTCGCGCAGAACGGCGGCCAGTTCGCGATTTGGGCGGGCGGCCAGGACCTGTCGGGCTGGAAGGACGAGAAGGCGGCGGTCTACCTCGCCGACGCGGCGCCGCCGTCCGGCACCGTGACCGCCCGGGTTGTCGGTCAGACCGGCAGCGGCCCGTCCGCCAAGGCGGGGGTCGCCGTCGCCAACGACCTCACCGCGCCGGCGGCGGGCGGCTACGCGGTGCTCACCATGTCCGCGCAGTTCGGCCTGGAGTTCCTGACCGACAGCGACGGTGACGGAAGGCTCGACACCTGGGCCGGGGGCGGCAGTTCGTACCACCCCGCCTGGCTGAAGCTCGTCCGCGACGGCACCGCCTACACCGCGTACGCCAGTTCCGACGGCGCCGCCTGGCAGCAGGTGGCCACCGCCACCGTGCCGTCCGCGAGCGGCACCGGCGACGCCGGGCTGGTCGCGAGCGCGGTCAACCTCAACCACCCCGGCCAGATCACGACCGCACTGTTCGACTCCTTCTCCACCGACGAGTGAGAGGCCCGTTGATGGCAGTCAACCGCAGACACCTCATCACCACCGCTGCCGCCCTCGGCGGCGCGGTGCTGCTCGCCCCGCCCGGCACCGCCCAGGCCCTCACCCGAGGTGCGACGCCCGCCGCCTCGGGCATCCCCGACTACCAGCCCACGAAGGCCTCACTCGACACCCACCCGGTGCCGCGCTGGTACAAGGACGCCAAATTCGGCATCTTCGTCCACTGGGGCGTCTACTCGGTGATCGCCGGCGCGACGCCGAGAAGCGCCTCCGAGTGGTACCTCTGGTACCAGAGCACCAAGGACACCGCCGAGTGGAAGTACCACCGCGACACCTACGGCGAGAACGTCACCTACGACGACCTGATCCCGCAGTTCACCGCCGAGAAGTACGATCCCGACGCCTGGGTGAAGCTGTTCGAGCAGGCGGGCGCCGAGTACTTCGCGCTGACCAGCAAGCACCACGACGGATTCGCCCTCTACCCCAGCAAGGTGACGGACCGTCACTCCGTGGCGTACGGCCCGAAACGTGACCTGGTCGGCGAGCTGATGACCGCGGCTCGCAAGCGCGGCACCGTGCGGCCCGGGCTGTACTACTCGCTCGGCGAGTACTTCAACCCGGCGATCGGCCGCCCGATGCGCAACTTCTACACCGACGAGGAAATCCCGATGACCGGCTACAAGCCGGTCCAGGACTACGTCGGCGACTACGAGCTCAAGCAGCTCCACGAGATCGTCGACCGCTACGACCCGGAGCTGCTGTGGGCCGACGGGCAGTGGTTCCGGCCCACCGGCAACCCGCCGTGGCGCAGCGAGGAACCCCTGGCCCACTACTACAACCAGGCCAAGAACCGTAGGCACCCCAAGGGTGTGGTGATCAACGACCGGTTCGACACCCACTTCGACTTCGCGACGTACGAGCAGCGCACCAACCCCACGATGGATCCGCAGAAGTGGGAGTGCTGCATGACCATGGGCTACTCCTGGGGCTACAACAAGCACGAGCCGGACGAGGACTACAAGACCTCCGAGTTCCTGATCCAGCTGCTCGCCGACGTGGTCAGCAAGAACGGCAACCTGCTGCTCAACATCGGTCCCAGGGCGGACGGCACGATCCCCGAGATCATGCAGGAGCGACTGAAGGACATCGGTGCCTGGCTGAAGGTCAACGGCCCGGCGATCTACGGGTCGACGCCCTGGGTGCGCGCGGAGGAGGAGGGCGGTTCGCTCGGCATCCGCTACACCGTCTCCCCGGGCAAGTTCAACATCATCGTGCTGGGCGCACCCAGCGGCACCCTCTCGGTGCCCGGCGACATCCCCGTCAGCGCGACGTCCCGGATCCGGCTGCTCGGCACGAGCGGCACTCTGCGGTGGACCCGCGGTGACGGAAAGATCAACATCACCGTCCCGCCCTCCCTGCCGAGCGACATCGCCAACGTCTTCACCGTCGATTGGGCCCGGTGACCAGCATGGGAATCCGCAACGGTACGCAGTTCGACGCTCTGGGGCCCACGCTCACCGTCACCACGGAACCCGCCGAGCCGGCCGGTGGTGACACGGTCACCGCCACCGCGGTGCTCATCAACGACTGCCCCTTCCCCCTCCGCAACGCCGTGCTCCATCTGATCGACCCCGGCGCCACCACGGCGGCGAAGACCGTCCCGCTCGGCGACCTGCGGCGCGGTGCGAGGACGACCCGGCGCTGGGAGACGGCGATGCCGGCCGACGTCGCCGGGAACGTGTCGTTCACCGCGCACGTGGTCTTCGACGTCGACGGGCACAGCAGCGACTGCGCGCGGTCCGCGAAGACGTTCACCGTGCCCTACGAGCCGAATGAGGTGCGGGACCCGTACCGGACGTTCGCCACCACCGACGACGCCGAATTCGGCCAGTACGGCAGCCAGTTGGTGATCTGGGCGGGCGGCCGCGACTTCTCCGGCGGCACCGACGAGAAGGGCGGCATCCTCCTGCCCGGATCCGCCACCGAGTCGAGCGTGGTGCAGGTCAAGACAGTCAGCCTCACCGGCAGCGACAACCCCAGCGCCAAGTACGGGATCGCCGTCGCCAACGATCTCACCGCCCCGGAGAAGGGCGGCTATGCCGTGCTCACCATGTCGAAGTCGTTCGGCCTGGAGTTCATGACCGACAGCGACGGCGACGGACACCTCGACACCTGGGCCGGTGGCGGCGGCTCCACCCACCCCGCCTGGCTGCGCCTGGTCCGCGACGGCACCACGTACACCGCGTACTCCAGCGTCAACAACGGCCTTTCCTGGAGCGAGATCGCGAGCGTGAACGTCCCGTCCGCGAGCGGCGCCATGGACGCCGGTGTGGTGGCGAGCGCCGTGAACCTCAACTACCCCGGCACGACGGTCCAGGCCGTGTTCGACCACTTCAGCGTGGAGGAGTGACGACAACCCCGTCAGCCTGTCCGCGACGGTCTCCCGTCGGGCGTCCCCGCCCTGCGCCTCTTCGCCATGACGATCAACTGAAGCTTGCCGGAAGGACGTTCATGCTCGACAACCGAGGCGACCTCGGCGTCACAGACGTCACAGGCGTCACCCGCAGATGGCTCCTCACGGGCACGGTCGCCCTGGGCGGCGCCGCGCTGCTGACCCGCCCGCACGGCGCGTACGCGGCCGACGGCACCCCGTTCGACGTCGCTCCCGCCGCCGCCGCGCTGAAGCGCCTGCTTCCCGGCCACCACCGGCAGATCACCCTGCGGGCAGCCGACGACGAGACCGACCGCTTCCGGGTCACCGGCCGGGCCGGGCACATCACGGTGGAGGGCACCAGCCCCGCCGTGCTGCTCGCGGGCCTCCACACCTATCTGCGGCGGACGGCACACGCCTCTGTCTCCTGGACCGGCGAGCAGCTGAACCTGCCGCGCACCCTCCCCGCACCCGCCGAGGAGATCACGGGAACGGCCGATGTGCCGCACCGCTTCGCGTTCAACGACACCAACGAGGGCTACACCAACGCCTACCGCCACTGGGACGCGTGGCAGCAGGAGCTGGACGTGCTGGCCGTGCACGGAGTCAACCGGGTCCTCGTCTACATCGGCGGCGACGCGGTGTACTACGACACCTTCCGCCACTTCGGCTACTCCGACGCCGAGATGCGCGCCTGGATCCCGGCCCCCGCCCACCAGCCCTGGTGGCTGCTGCAGAACATGTCGGCCTTCGGCGGACCGGTCTCCCGGCAGCTCATCGAGCGACGTGCCGCGCTCGCCGAGAAGATCGTCGACCGGATACGGGACCTGGGCATGACGCCGGTCCTGCCGGGCTACTACGGCAGCGTCCCGGACGACTTCCCCGCCAAGCACGGCGGCGACGCGGCGGTGGTGGCGCAGGGCAGCTGGGGCGCCTTCAAACGCCCCGACTGGCTCGACCCGCGCACCACGGCTTTCGACGACGTGGCCGCCACCTTCTACCGGGCCCAGACGGAGCGGTTCGGCGACAGCACGATGTACAAGATGGACCTGCTGCACGAGGGCGGCAACCCCGGTGACGTGCCGGTGGGCGAGGCCGCGCAGGCCGTCGAGGGGGCGCTGCAGAAGGCCCATCCGGGAGCCGTCTGGGCGATCCTCGGCTGGCAGACCAACCCGTCCACGGCGCTGCTCGACGGCGTCGACAAGAGCCGGATGCTGATCGTGGACGGTCTGTCGGACCGCTACACCACCGTCACCGACCGGGAGAGCGACTGGGGCGGCACGCCGTACGCCTTCGGCAGCATCTGGAACTTCGGCGGCCACACCCCGATGGGTGCCAACGCCCCGGACTGGGTGGAGCAGTACCCCAAGTGGCGTGACAGGGAGGGCAGTTCGTTGGCCGGGATCGCGGCGATGCCGGAGGCCGCCGACAACAACGCACCCGCTCTCGCCCTTCTCACCGACCTGGCCTGGACACCCGGCACGATCGACCTGGACGACTGGTTCGCCGCGTACGCCCTCGCCCGCTACGGCGGCCCCGACCGGCACGCCGCCGCGGCCTGGCAGACGATCCGCGACACCGCGTACAACATGTCCCGCGCGGACTCCTGGAGCGAGGCACCCGACGGCCTGTTCGGCGCCCGGCCCAGCCTGACGGCGAACAAGGCCGCCGCCTGGGGCCCGGAGAAGGACCGCTACGACACCACGGCCTTCGACACCGCCCTCACCGAACTCCTGTCTGTACGTGTGGAGTTGAGGAACAGCTCGGCGTATCGCTACGACGTCGTCGATGTGGCCCGGCAGGTCCTGTCCAACCGCAGCCGTGTCCTGCTGCCGCAGATCAAGGCCGCGTACGAGGCCGGGGAGAGGGCCCTGTTCGGCAGGTTGACCGGGACCTGGCTGCACTGGATGGACCTCCTCGACGACCTGCTGGCCGCCTCCGGCCCGCACCTGCTGGGGCGGTGGCTCGCCGACGCCCGCTCCTGGGGCGCCGACCGGACCGAGAAGGACCGCCTGGAGTACGACGCGCGCTCCCTCCTCACCACCTGGGGCGGACGCGCCAGCAGCGAGGAGGGCCTGCACGACTACGCGAACCGTGAGTGGTCCGGGCTGGTCGGCGGCCTGTACCTCACCCGCTGGAAGACGTACTTCGACGCGCTGACCGCCGGCAAGGACCCGGCGACGATCGACTGGTTCGCGCTGGAGGACCGCTGGGCGCACGCGCACGACAAGCACCCGACCGAGCCCCACGGCTCCCCGTACGCCCTGGCCCGCCGCGTGCGCGACCTGCTCGCCGCGACTCCCCATCAGGCGACCCTCAGCGCGGGGACCGACCGGGGAGCGGTGGCCGAGGGTACGCCCGCGACGGTGACCGTCGCCTTCACCAACAGGAACGGGTTCGCGGCGACGCGCGACGTGACCCTCTCCGCCACCGCCCCCGACGGCATGGCGGTGAAGCCGCTCGATCCCGTGCGGACCGAGTCGGTGGCGTCCGGCGGGACGTTCGCCGCCCGCTTCGAGATCTCCCTCGCGGGTGAGCCGACGGAACTGGTCGGCCAGGTAGTCGCCGCGGCGGCGTACACGGGCGGCGGGAAGGCGGTCGCGCCGGTACGGCTGCTGGCCGCGGCCGGGGTCGGTGACCCGTACCGCACGGTCTCCTACAACGATGCTGTGTTCGGCCAGGCCGGCGACGAGATCGCCGTCGAGGGCGCCGGGGCCGACCTGTGGGGCGCCACCAACGAGTTCGGGGCGGTGTACCGGGCGGGCGGGTACGGCGACGGAACCGTGGCCGAGGTCGTGGTCAGGTCCCAGGACGCGACCGGGGGCTGGGCGCGGGCTGGCCTCGTCGTCCGCAACGACCTGGGCACTCAGGGCAGCGGGGGCTATGTGAACCTGGCGATCACGCCGTCCAACGGCTGCGCGCTGAGCTGGGACGCCGACGGTGACGGCCGTTTCGACTCGATCGCGCTGTCGGGTTCCTTCACCGCGCCGGTGCGGCTGCGGCTGACCAGGTCCGGCGCCTCGTACATCGGGGAGGCCAGCACGGACGGCGTCACCTGGACGACGGTGGGCACGGCCACGCCCGGAGGCGCGGCGGCCGCACAGGACGTCGGTGTCTTCATGACCGCGGCCAACGGCTGGAACGGCGCGCGGGGCATCGCCACGTTCGACGGGTTCACAGTGACCTGATCTCCGTGTCCGAGTCTCCGGGTCTCCCAGTCCTTGCCTACGATCAAGCACGAGGGCGCGTCCTCGCCCTCGCTGCTCAGGCCGACCGGAAGGCACCGCAGAACATGAACAGGCAACCCGACCGCTGGGCGGAACTGACCGGCGGCCAAGCCGGAGAGGAGTACGCCCAGCGTTTCGCGCGGCTCGCCGAATCGGGCCATGACGTCCACGGGGAGGCCGCCTTCTGCGCCGCACTGCTGCAGCCTGGCGCCCGGATCCTCGACGCCGGCTGCGGCACCGGCCGGATCGCGATCCGGCTCGCCGAGCTGGGCCACCACTGCACCGGCGTGGACGTCGACCTCTCCATGCTCGCGGTCGCCCGCCGTGCCGCCCCCGCGCTGGAATGGCTCCACGGCGACCTGGCGTCCCTGGACACCCTCGGCCTGGAACCGGACTTCGACCTGGTCCTTGCCGCCGGAAACGTCATCCCCCTGCTGGCCTCCGGCACCGAAGCAGCCGTCGTACGGCAACTGGCCGCCGTACTGCGCCCCGGCGGGCTGCTGGTCACGGGCATGGGACTGGACGCGGCGCACCTGCCGCTGCCGGAACCGCCGGTGACTCTGACGGAGTTCGATCACTGGTGCACCCGGGCCGGGCTGGTCCTGCGCCGGCGCTACGCCACCTGGGGCGGCGATCCCTACGCTCCAGGCGGCGGCTACGCCGTCAGCGTGCACTCCCGGCCCACCGACTGACTCCGCGCCCGCGATCAGCCGGCCGTCGCCGGGTCCGCCGTCATGAGCCGTCGACGGCACCCGTGGGCGGCTGCCGGTAGGGCCGTATCGCGCGGCGCGCGATGGCGAAACGGTGGGTCTCCGAGGGGCCGTCGTAGATCCGGAACGGCCGTACCTCCCGGTACAGACGGGCCAGCGGTGCGTCGGCGGTCGAGATGCCGAGGGCTCCGCAGATCTGCACCGCCCGGTCGACCACCCGGTTGACCGCCTCCGCCACGAAGGTCTTGGACACGGACGTGAGCTGCGAGGCGGCGGCGGAGCCGGTGTCCAGCTCCCAGGCGGTACGCAGGATCAGGGCGCGGCTCGCCTCGATGTCGATCTCGGAGTCGGCCAGCATCTGCTGGACCATGCCGAGGTCACCCAGCGTCGAGCCGAACGCCATCCGGCTCCCCGCCCGCTCCAGCGCGACCACCTGGGCCCGGCGGGCCGCTCCCAGCCAGCGCATGCAGTGGGTCATCCGGGCGGGACCGAGCCGGACCTGCGCGCCCTCGAAGCCCTGGCCGACCGCGCCGAGCACCTGGTCGTCCCCCACCACGCACTCGTCGAAGACGATCTCGCTGTGCCCGGCGAAGAGCCCTTCGTCCAGGGTCTCGATGTCCCGGACGATGCGCATGCCGGGGGTGTCAGCGTCGACCAGGAACATGGTGGCGCCGCCCGGGTCACCGGGGCTGCCGGAGGTGCGGGCCATGACGATGGCGAAGCCGGCGCCGCGGGCCCCGCTGATGAACCACTTGTGGCCGTCGATGCGCCAGCCGCCGGGTACCTGGGTCGCGGTGGTCCGCAGGGAACGGGGGTCGGCGCCCGCTCCCGGGGCGGGCTCGGTCATGGCGAAGCAGGAGCGTGTGTCGCCCGCGGCGAGCGGACGCAGGTACCTCTGCTTCTGCTCTTCGGTGGCCACCTTCTCCAGCAGATGCATGTTGCCCTCGTCCGGGGCCGCGCAGTTCAGGGCCAGCGGTCCGAGCAGCGAGTAGCCCGCCGCTTCGAACACCACCGCCTGTCCGCGCAGGTCGAGCCCGTGTCCGCCCCACCGCGTCGGTACGTGCGGAGCGAACACACCCGCCTCGCGGGCAGCTTTCTGCAGGGTCTGACGGAGGTCCTCCGGGGCGTCGTGCACGGACCCGCCGCACTCGCGCTCGGCCGGAATGACCACCTCGCGCACGAACTCGGCCGTCGTTGCGGTGAGTTGGGCGACAGCCGGATCGACATCGAACTGGATGGGCACGGGGCCTCCCGCCGAGGGGCGTACGGGTATCGGCTCCCGACGCGTTCTAGAAACTGTATAGCGTCTTTAGTATCTTGCCGGGAAGTACCGAGAAGCACCGGGAAGCGCCCGGCGACGGGAAGTCGACAGGAGAAACACCCATGGGCCTGCCTGTGAGCACCGCCCCGGTCCGGATCGTCCGCCACCCCGACGGAGTCGTCGAGCTGAGGCTGGACGACCCCGGGCGGGGCAACGCGCTGGATCTGAGCACGGCCGAGGCCCTGCGGGACCGAGCCTCCGAGGTGGCCGCGGACCCGGGCGGGGCGGTGCTGCTGCGGGCGGCGGGCGGCAGCTTCTGCGTAGGCGGTGACCTGCGCGCATTCACCGGCCGTGGCGCGGAGACCGGCGCCTATGTGCACGCCGTGGCGAGCGCCGCGCACTCCGCGATACAGGCCCTGTACGACCTGCCGGTGCCGTTGGTGACCGCGGTGCGCGGCGCGGCCGCGGGCGGCGGGATCGGGCTCGCACTCGTGGGGGACGTCGTCCTGGCGGCCCGGTCCTCCCGCTTCCGACTGGCGTACACGGCGATCGGGCTCACGCCGGACTGCGGCGCGTCCTGGTTCCTGCCGCGACTGGTGGGCCCCCGTCGGGCGGCCGACCTGATCCTGACCAATCGGCTCCTGACCGGGGACGACGCCGAAGGCTGGGGCCTGGTCTCCCGGTGCGTCGATGACGAGGAGCTGGACGAAACGGCACACCGGACGGCCGCCGGTCTGGCCGCCGGCGCCACTGACGCCCTGCGCGCCGCGAAGAGTCTGCTGCGCGCCGGCGACGGTGACGATCTGCGCCGCCACCTCGCCGAGGAGGCGCGGTCGATCGCCGCTCTGGCGGACGGCCGGGAGGCCCAGGACCGCATGGCGTCGTTCCTCGCTCCAAAAAGTGTTTCTTGAGTCCCTCTTCACTAACCTGCCCGTCTGGGCGTAACCTCCGGGCAACACAGAACCGAGCAAAAGGTGTGGCGATGCAATCTGCTGCCGTGGACCTTCCGGACGCACCCGACGAGCCCCTCACCGAGGCCGTCGTCGACCTCGTTCTGCGGGGCATGTGGCGCGGCCGGCCGGAGTCCGAGCACCGTCCGCTGGTCGACGCCGGGCTGGCGATGGTGAAGGGGCCGGTGGTGCTGCCGACGGAGCGTGCCAAGGCCGCAGCCGCGCGGTTCCTGCGGGTGCCCGCCGGTTCCGAGCAGGAGGAGCGGATCACCGCGGCGTACGAGGCGTTCCTGCCGGTCAACCGGAAGATCCGCGATGTGTGCACGGCCTGGCAGTGCCGCCCCGACGGCTCTGTCAACGACCACTCCGACGACGTCTACGACGCCGGGGTGCGCGAGTCGCTGGAGGACGTGCACGAGGCCATCCAGCCCGTGCTGCGCCGGCTGGACCCGGTGCTCGCGGGCAGCGGACAGTACCTGACGGCCCTGGAGGCAGCCCTCGACCGCTTCGACGAGGGTGCGCCGACCTGGCTGGCCTCCCCGCTGTGCGACTCGTACCACACCGTGTGGATGCGGCTGCATCAGGAACTGCTGCTCGTCCTGGGCATCAGCCGGGCCGATGACGAGGCCCGCGAAGAGGAACTGGTCAACAGGAGCCGGGGTTGAGCGTCACCGACCGCGAGGCGGGCCCGCTCGCACAGTCCGAGACGGCCTCCGCAGCCCCTGGCCGGATCCTGGTGCCCTACGGGCAGGGCCGGATCCGGGGCCTCGACGCCGACGAGCTGGGTGCTCATGGCGCGGCGATGGACCGGCTGGTGGCCCTCGGGCTGCCTGTCGTGCCGGGGCTCACCGTGCCCGCCGGCTCCGCCGCGTCGCTGTGCGAGTCCGACAGCGCCGAAGCCGCCGTAGAACTGGTCGAACAACTCTCGGGGCGCCGCATCAGCGATCCGGCCCGGCCGCTCCTGCTGCGGCTGTCGGCGAGTGCGCCCACCGAGATCGCCGGACTGCCGCCCGACCTGGCCTGCCTCGGCTTCACCCCGGCCCGTGCCGACGACCTGTGCGCCGTCATCGGGCGCGCGGACGCGCTGTACGACGTGTGGGCCGCCACCGTGCGCATGATCGCCGAGTACGCCCTCGACGTGCCCGGCGCGGTGCTCGACGACGCCCTCCTGGACACGCCCGGACCTCGGGAACGCGTGGACGTGCTGCTGTCCTTGGTCGCGGAGCACGGCTCCCGGCCGTTCCCCGACGACCCGGCGCAGCAGCTCGCCCTGGCCGCCAGTGCCCTCCTGGCCCGGTGGGACTCGCCGCGGGCGCGAAGGTCCCGCCGGTCCCAGCGGCTCCCCGCTGACCTGGCCGTCGCCCTGCATGTGCAGGCCCTGCGCATCGGCCCGGCGGACCACTCGGGCTACGGCACGGCCGTCAGCCGCGATCCGGAGACCGGGCGCCTCGCCCCCCAGGGCTCCTTCTTCCGGGGGGTGCGCCGCAGCGCCCCGCCGCCGCACACCGGTGGTGAACCGCTGGACCGGCTCGCGGGCGGCACCGCCCTCCTCGAGCACTCCCTGCTCACCCTGGAGCGGCATCTGCGCGCCCCGGTGTCGGTCGACTTCGAGGTGCGCGACGACGAGATCTCCCTGCTCGCCGCCTCGGCACAGCTCCGCCCGCCGCTTCGGGCGTCGGTGTGTCTGGCCGCGGACCTGGCCCGGGACGGGGCGATCAGCCGCGAGGAGGCTGTCCGGCGGATCACGCCCGCGCAGGTGCAGGAACTCCTGCACCCCCAACTGCGGTTGACCGGCGGGGAGGAGCTCCTGGTGAAGGGGCTGCCCGCGTCGCCGGGGGCGGCGACCGGAGCAGTCGTGCTGTCCAGTGAACGTGCCCTCGAACTGGCCGCGGACGGTACGCGGGTCGTCCTCGTGGCCGCCGAGACGAACCCGGCGGACGTCCCCGGAATGCTGGCCTCCGTCGCCGTACTGACCGGCAGCGGCGGCATCGCCTCGCACGCCGCCGTGGTGGCCCGGGGCGCCGGCAAGCCCGCGGTGTGCGGCGCCGAGGGACTGCGCGTGGATGTGGCCGCCGGGACGGTCCGCTTCGGGGACCGGGTGGTCCGCGAGGGCGACCCGGTCTCGCTGGACGGCCGTACCGGCGCCGTCTACGCGGGCACGCTGAGCGTCAGCGTCGCCGGACCGCCGCCCGAGCTGTCCACCCTGCTGGAGTGGGCGGACGACGCGCGCCGGCTGGGCGTACGCGTCAACGCCGACACGGCCGTCGAGGTGGAGACGGCCCTCGCCCTGGGCGCGGAGGGTGTCGGACTGTGCCGTACGGAGCACCAGTTCCTCGGCGACCGTCTGCCGCTGATCCGCCGGATGCTCCTGGCCGCCGACCCGGCCGCCCGCGACGAGGCGCTGTCGGCGCTGGAGCGCGCCCAGCACGAGGACTTCCGCGCGCTGCTGACCGCCGTGGGGAACCGCCCGGTGACCGTGCGCCTGCTGGACGCTCCGCTGCACGAGTTCCTGCCCGCCCCCGGGCAGGCCCTGGACGCGGCCGAGGAGCAGCGGGCCGACGCGCTGCGCGAGGCTAACCCGATGCTCGGGCTGCGCGGGGTACGGCTGGCGCTGCTGCACGAGCGGCTCTACCCGGCGCAGGCCGAGGCCCTGTTCACCGCCTGGACCGAGGTCGCCGCCACTGGCGTCCGGCCGACGCTGGAGGTGATGATCCCGCTGGTCAGCCTGCCCGAGGAACTGGCCGCCGCGGCCGCGTACGTACGCGGTGCCGCCGACGCGGTCGCCGCCCGAACCGGAGTGGAGGTCCCGTACCGGCTCGGCACGATGATCGAGACCCCGCGGGCCGCACTGATGGCCGGCGAACTGGCCGAGCACGCCGAGTTCTTCTCCTTCGGCACCAACGACCTCACGCAGCTCACCTACGGGTTCTCCCGGGACGACGTCGAGCGCCAGGTGCTCGCCAACTACCAGGAGCGCGGGTTCCTGACCGCCAGCCCGTTCGCGCGGCTCGATCCGCACGGGGTGGGCGCGCTGATCGCCCTGGCGGTCGAGCGGGCACGGGAGGTGCGGCCCGGCATCAAGCTGGGCGTGTGCGGTGAGCACGGCGGGGATCCGGAGTCGATCGCGTTCTGCGACGGCCTCGGCCTCGACTACGTCTCCTGTTCCGCGCACCGCGTGCCGGTGGCCCGGATGGCGGCCGCCCACAGTGCCCTGCGGGAGCGGTACGACGAGGAGCGGTCTGACGAGAGCGGGAGCGCACGATGACAAGCACCGTCACCGACGGCACGGCTCTGTCGGACACCGAGCTGGAGGACCTGCGCGAGACCGTTCGGTCGGTGTGCGCGGACGCCGGCGGCACCGCCGCTGTCCGCCGGCTGTCCGAGGAGGCACCCGGCATCGACGCCGGCCTGTGGGACGCCCTCGGCCGGCAGGTCGGTCTCGCCGGCCTGGGCCTGCCCGAGGCGGCGGGAGGGATCGGCGGCCTCGCCGAGATCGCCGTGGTCTGCGAGGAGTTGGGCCGGACACTGGCACCGGTACCGCTGCTGTCCTCCACCGTGCTGGCCGGGCAGGTGCTGGCCGCCTGCGGTACGGCCGACAAGGCGCTGGCCAAACTGGCCGAGGGCACCGTGCACGCCCTGGCGGTGTCCGCGCCCGACGGGGTGTGGCGGGCGGGCGCCGTGCCGGTGGCCGTCTCCTGGCAGGGCAGCGTCCCGTTGCTGGACGGCACCGCGCCGTTCGTCCTCGACGGCGCCGACGCCCACGCGCTGGTGGTGGCCGCGGCCGGGACCGACGGCGTCGACCTCTTCCTGGCCGACCCGCGCGAGCCGGGGATCACGGTCCGCCGGGTGCCCACCCTGGACCTCAGCCGGGGACAGGCGGTGGTCACCTTCTCCGGTGCCCGGGTCCGGGCACTGACCGCCGGCGGCGAGGGGGCGGACATCGTCTCCCGCGCCCTGGACGTGGCCCTGGTGGCGCTGGCCGCCGAGCAACTGGGCGGCGCACAGGCCGCGTTGGACATGACGGTGGCCCATGTGCGCGACCGTACCCAGTTCGGCAGGGCGATCGGCGGCTTCCAGGCGATCAAGCACACCTGCGCCGACATGCTGCTCCAGGTCGAGGCTGCGCGCTCGGCCGTGATGCGCGCGGTCCGGACGGACGGCTCGCCGCAGGCGCTGGCCGAGGCGGCGACGGTGGCACAGGTGTGGTGCGGGGAGGCGTTCGTCTCCGTCGCCGCCGAGTGCGTACAGCTCCACGGCGGGATGGGCTTCACCTGGGAGCACGACGCGCATCTGTACTTCCGGCGCGCCCAGTCCGACGCAGTGCTGCTGGGCGGCGCCGCACACCATCGGGAACGGCTGGCCGGCCTGCTGGGCTGGTGACTTGGAAGATGGGAGGGACCATGACCACCAGGCTGATCGACGAGTCGCTGTTCGAGAACCGGGAGACTCTGGAGTTCGACGACGGGGATCCACCGCGTCTGTCGGGCGCCCGCTGCTCCACGTGCGGCACCGTCGTCTTTCCCCGGCAGAACTCGTGCCCCAGGTGTTCGGACGGGGCGATGTCCCCACAGGTACTGCCGGTGAGCGGGCGCGTGTGGTCGTGGACGCTCCAGGCGTTCCCGCCGAAACCGCCGTACCGGTCACCCGCCGACGGCCACCGGCCGTACCACGTGGGCTATGTGGACCTCGGTGAGGTGCTGGTCGAGTCGCTGCTGGCGGTCGCCCGCACGGAGATCCGGATCGGACTGCCGGTCCGGCTGACCACCGTGCCCGCGTACCAGGACGAGGACGGGACCGACGTGGTGACCTTCGCGTTCCGCCCGGAACGGGACGGGGAGCGATGAGCCGGCCCGACGAGGTGTACGTGGTCGGCTGCGGAAGGAGTGCCTTCGGCCGCGACGAGAGCGTCACCGGCATGGACATGGCCGAGCTGGCGATCCGTGAGGCGCTGGCCGACGCCGGCGTCGCCTGGGAGGACATCGGCTACGCGGCCGGCGGCTCCGACGTGTCCGGCAAGCCCGACACACTGGTGGGCCGGCTGGGCCTGACCGGTGTGCCGTTCGTCAATGTGCAGAACGGCTGCGCGACCGGCGCCTCGACGGTGCTCGCAGTGGCCAACGCGCTGCGCGCGGGCGAGGCCTCCGTGGGACTGGCGGTGGGGTTCGACAAGCACGAGCGGGGCGCGTTCCACGTCTCCGCGGCCCGGTACGGCCTGGGCGACTGGTACGCCGAGACCGGCATGATGCTCACGACCCAGTTCTTCGCGCTGAAGACCCAGCGGTACCTGTACGAGCACGGGATCTCGGAGCGGGCGCTGGCGATGGTCGCCGCGCGGGCCTTCCGCAACGGTTCGCACCACCCGCTGGCCTGGCGGCGCAAGCCGCTCACGGAGCAGGAGATCCTCGACTCCGCCGAGGTCAGTCCCCCGCTCACCCAGTACATGTTCTGTTCGCCCGGACAGGGCGCGGCGGCCCTGGTCCTCGCGCTCGGCGACCGTGCCTTCGACCTGTGCGAACGGCCGGTGAAACTGGCGTCGTTGGCCTTCCGGACCCGGCGGTTCGGTTCGTTCGAGGTGTTCTCGCCCTGGCTGCCGCCGGGACCGCATCACAGCCCGAGCGTCGACGCGGCCGAGGCGGCCTTCCGCACGGCGGGGGTGCGGCCCGCCGACGTACAGGTGGCCCAGCTGCAGGACACCGACAGCGGCTCTGAGCTGATCCACCTGGCGGAGACCGGACTGTGCGGTCACGGCGAGCAGGAGGAGCTGCTGGCCGCCGGGGCCACCGACCCCACGGGCCGGATCCCGGTCAACACCGACGGCGGCTGTCTGGCCGGCGGGGAGCCGGTCGGCGCCTCCGGGCTGCGTCAGTTCCACGAGGTCGTACGGCAGTTGCAGGGCCGGGCGCCGGGTCTGCAGGTTCCGGGCGCTCCCCGGGTCGGCTTCACCCATGTGTACGGGGCGCCCGGGATCAGCGCGTGCTCGGTCCTGACGGTATGAGAGGCGGTGGGCAGTCCATGGGGCACGGTGACAGAACCGCACTGGTGACCGGCGGGGCACGCGGAATCGGCCTGGAGATCGGCCGGCAGCTCGCGGACCGGGGACTGCGGGTCCTGGTCGGGGCGCGAAAACTGGAGGCCGCCGAGGAGGCGTGCCGCGTCATCGGCCCGGCGGCACTGCCGCTCGCCCTGGACGTGACCTCCGCGGCGAGCGTCGGCGACGCGGTCCGGGAGGCCCGGGAGCTGACCGGGGGGATCGACGTCCTGGTGAACAACGCGGGAGTGTCCCTGGACGGGGAGCTGCGACCCCCGTACGTCGATGAGGACATCCTTCGCGCGACCCTGGACACGAACCTCATAGGCGCCTGGCGCGTGGTGGAGGCCGTCGTTCCGGGCATGGTGGACGCCGGTTACGGCCGGGTCGTGAACCTCACCAGCTCGTACGGTTCGCTGGCGCTGATGGACTCCGGCCGGCATCCCGCCTACCGCATCTCCAAGACGGCGCTCAACGCCCTGACCCGGATGCTCGCGGCCGAACTGGCCGGCACAGGCGTCCTGGTCAACTCCGCCGATCCCGGCTGGACCCGCAGCGGCATGGGCGGCCCGTCCGCTCCGCGCGGCCCTGAGGAGGGGGCGGACACTCCGGTCTGGCTGGCGACCCTGCCCGAGGGCGACGGGACGACGGGCGGGCTGTTCGCCGACCGCAGGCCACTGCCTTGGTGAACCGCCTCAGGTCCTCAGGTCCGTGAGGTGGCCGGCTTCTTCGGCTGCGTGGACTGCGTCGGCTCCTGCTCGGTGGCGACGATGCGCAGCGCCAGTTCCCTGACCGCCTCCAGGACGGACCGGGAGGGCAGCTGGGACAGCGGTCCTCCCTCGGCGCGCAGCGCGGTGACGAGCATGGTCGTACTGATCAGGGTGCGGACCGCGAGGGCCTGCGCCGCGTGCCGGGCCTTCGCCGCCCGGGGGCTGCGCGTGGTGCCCTCGGGCAGATAGTCGTAGCCACGCTGGATGTGCCGCTGCTCGAACTCGTCCCGCAGCACCTTGACGTTGCCGTTGGCGGAGGCCACCTGGACCTGGTAGAGCCGGGCCTCGTCCGGGTTCTGCTCGACCCACTCCCACACGGCGTCGATGACGCGGACCAGTCCCTCCGCGTCACCCGGCTCGGACTCGGGCCGGGCCGCCTCGACGACCGCGTTGAGCTGGTCGAAGACCCGGCGCATGGCGAGTTCGAGCAGCTCCTCCTTGCCGTCGAAGTGGTAGTAGACGGCCGTGGGGACCACCTGGGCCTCGTCGGCGATGTCCTGGATGCTGGTCTCCGCGAAACCTCTGCGGCCGAACACCCGTACGGCGGCGGTGATGATGTGCAGCCGCCGCGAGGGGCGGTGGGCGGGCTGCTTGCCGTTCTTCGTGGTGGCCATCATGCTCCCTGCCGACTGGCGTGAACCCGGTGTCCGTGGGCCCTGCGTACTGACCAGTGTATCCAGTAACTCCGGCCGTTGATCTGCACAATTCCTGCTGCACACTGGCATCCGGAGCACCGGGATCCCGGCATACTTGACAGTATGACGACATCTGGAACCCGTGCCGCTCACCGCCCCTCGCGCAAGCAGTGGGTGATCGAGGCGGCCACGGAGTTGTTCGCCACGCAGTCGCCGGACGAGGTGACGGTGGCCGACATCGCCGCGCGTGCCGAGATGACCTCGGCAGCGGTGTACTACCACTTCTCCTCCAAGGACCAGGTCCTGGCGGAGGCCATGCGGGCGTTCGCCGCCGCGTTGCGCGAGCAGTTGCAGGCGGTCACGGAGGGCCACGAGCCCGGGTCGGACATCGGAGCGTCCGTCACCACGCTGCTGTCGTGGATGGGCGAGCACCGGTCCGCCGCCACCGTGTTCTTCGTGTCGTCGGCCGGCATGAGCCAGGACGCGGAGGCACTGCGGCAGGAGAGCCGTACCGAGTTGCTGGAGGAACTGGTGCGGCTGATCCGCAAGGCCCGCGGGTCCGCCTCCGACGCGGAGGCCGCGGTGGTCGGGCTGGGTCTGCTGGCGCTGCTGGAGACCGCGGCGATCTCGCAGGTCCGGGGCGACGACGTCTACCGGTCGCTGGGGCACCGCTCGTTCGTCCGCGAGGTCGGCGATCTCGCCCAGCGGATCGCCGACCCGGCCACACCGGCCTCGTAGGACTTGCACTTGTAGAGCCTGGTTCACACCAGCAGGCGGAGGGGCTTGCTCAGCAACTCACCGACGGTGCGCAGGTATTCGGCGGCGGGCGCCCCGTCGACGGCACGGTGGTCGAAGGTGAGGCTCAGCGTCAGAACCCGTGTCCGCAGCGGCCGGTCGTCCACCCACTCGACGCCGTCCCTGAGCCGGCCCACCCCGAGGATCGCCACATTGCCGGGGTTGACCACCGGGGTGAAGAAGTCGACGCCGTAGCCGCCGAGCGAGGTGACGGTGAAGGTGGCGCCTTCCAGCTGGGCCGGTGAGATCCGCCCCTCCCGCGCGGCCTGGGCCAGGGCCTTCGACCGGCGGGCGATCTCGGGCAGCGGCAGCGCCACCGCGTCCTCTATTACGGGGACCATGAGGCCGCCCGGAACGGCCACCGCGAAGCCCAGGTGGATGCCGTCGAGCAGATGGACGCCGTCCTCGCGCACCGTCGCGTTGAGCAGGGGGTGCTCGCGCAGGGCCAGAGCGGCGGCCTTCAGCAGGAAGTCGTTGAGGCTCGGCACGGGAAGTTCTTCACTGTCGGCCCACTCCTCCTTGAGCCGGTCCCGCAGCGACACCACGGCGTCCAGTCGCACCTCGTAGCCGTGCGTCAGCTGGGCCATCTCCTGGAGGCTGGCGTGCATCCTGCGGGCGATGGTGCCGCGCATCCCGGTGAGCGGGAGGACGTCGCCGGGCTGAGGAGCCGCCGCGTTGTGGCGACGGACAGGCGCCGGAGTGACGGTGACGGTATCGAGGTCGGAGCGTCGGATGCGCCCACCCGGCCCGGTGCCGTTGACGCCGGAGAGGTCGATGCCCCGTTCCTTCGCCAGCTTGCGGACCAGCGGCGAGGTGCCGCCCTGCGGGGGCGGCACGACGAAGTCGCCGGGGAGGTCGTCGGGCACGGCAGCGAGGAACTCCTCCACGTCCTCCGAGACGATCCGGCCACCCGGCCCGGTGCCGCGTACGGCGGTGAGGTCGACGTCGCCGGCCACGGCGACGCGCCTGGCGTTCGGCGAGGACAGCAGCCGACCCCCGGTGCCGTTGGCGTAGGGCGCCGCGGCAGCAGCGCCGGTGCCGGTGAGGGCCGGCGCGACGCACGCACCCACAGCGGCGCCGGGAGCAGAAGCGGCGGCCACACCCCCACCACCGCCGCCGGTGGGCAGCACGCCCAGACCCGTAGGGCCGGCGTCCTGGCCAGACACGGCAGACGCACCCGCACCGCCGTTACCCAGGCCAGGCACAGCAGCCGTACCCCCGCCACCGCCACCCGGGCCCGACACGGCAGCCGCTCCCGCAGCGCCACCACCGCCGCCCACGCCAGGCACGGAAGTCGAACCCGCCCCGCCGGCAGCGGGCAGCGCGCCCAGACCCGCAGGGCCGCCGTCCAAGGCGGGCCCGGTGGCCGTACCGGCACCGGCACCGGCACCGGCAGCCGCACCCGCCCCTGCGGGCGTCGGTGCCCCCGCCGCCTCCGGCACCTGCTCGCCCTCGGCCAGCAGCCAGCCGATGAGGGCCCCGGCCGGCATGGTGACCCCCGCCGGGACCGCCGGGTGGAACAGGCCCCCGGCCTCCGCCTCGACGTCCACGTCGACCTTGTCGGTGGCCAGCCTCAGCAGGGCGTCACCCTCGGCGACGGCCGCGCCGGTGGGCACCAGCCATTCGTCGATCGTGCCTTCCTGCATGGTCAGGCCGATCTTCGGCAGCAGAACCTCGACCGCCACGTCGGTCACGACCTTTCGAGGAGACGTCGGCAGCCCTGGGCGATACGGGCGCGATCGGGCACGTACGCCTTCTCCAGGACCGGGGAGAAGGGGACCGGTGAGAAGGGGGCGCCGATGCGCAGGACCGGCGCGTCCAGGTAGTCGAAGACGACGTCCTGGATCTGGGCGGCGATCTCCGCTCCGAGCCCGCCGAAGGTGACGGCCTCGTGCACCACGACCACCCGGTTGGTGCGGCGGACGGAGGCGAACATCGTCTCGGTGTCCAGGGGTTGCACGGTGCGGGGGTCGATCACCTCGATCTCCACACCCTCGGCGGCGAGTTCGTCGGCCGCCGCGAGGGCCTCCCCCACCATGCGGCCGAGGGCGATCACGGTGACGTCGGAGCCGTGCCGTGCGGTGTGCGCCTGGCCCAGCGGGATGCCGTAGATCTCCTCGGGCACCTCACTGGTGGAGCCGAGCAGGACCTTGTTGAGCATGACGACGACCGGGTTGTTGTCCCGGATGGCCGAGACGGTCAGGCCCTTGGCGGTGTACGCGTCGCTCGGCATCACCACCTTGAGTCCGGGCACATGGGCCAGCCAGGCCTCCAGGCTCTGACTGTGCTGCGCGGCGGCGCCGAGGCCCGCGCCGGAGGCCGTGGTGATGGTGAGCGGCACGGACAGTCCGCCGCCGAACATGTACTTCATCTTCGCCGCCTGGTTGACGATCTGGTCCAGGCAGACCCCGATGAAGTCCATGAACATCAGGTCGACGACAGGGCGCAGGCCCCGGGCGGCGGCTCCCACGCCGAGGCCGACCAGGGCCGCCTCGGAGATCGGGGTGTCGATCATGCGGCGGGGCCCGAACTCGTCGAGCAGGTTGTCGAACATGCGGAACACGCCGCCGTATCCGGCGACGTCCTCGCCTGCGACGAAGACGTTCTCGTCCTCGCGCATGGCCTGGGCGAGACCCTCGTTGAAGGCCTTGACGTAGCTGAGTTTGCGGGCGGCGGTGGCCGGAGTGACGGCCGGTGCTTCGGTGGTCGTGGTCATGGCGGTCATCCCGAGTAGACGTTGAGCAGCAGGTCGGCGGGGTCGGGCAGGGGGCTCGCCTCGGCGTACGCGATGGCCTCGGCGATCTCGTCGCGCGTGCGCTGCCATACGTCGTCCAGCTCAGCGCGGGTCACGGTGCCGTCGGCGACCGCGCGGGCCTCGATCAGGTCGATGGGGTCGCGGGTTCTCCACTCGGCGACCTCCTCGTCCGAACGGTAGGGGTGCCGCAGGCCCTTGACGCCCTGGTGGTCGAAGAAGCGGTAGGTCTTGGCCTCGATCATCATCGGACCCTCGCCGCGCCGGGCCCGTTCGACGGCTTCGGTGGCGGCCAGGTGGACGGCGACCGCGTCCATGCCGTCGACGATCACGCTGGGCATGCCGTAGGCGGCGGCCCGGTCGGCGACATCCGTGATCAGCATGTGCGCGGACTGCGGGGTGAACTCCGCGTAGCCGTTGTTCTCGCAGACGAAGACCACGGGCAGGCCCAGGATCGCGGCCATGTTGGCGCCCTCGTGCCAGGCGCCGATGTTGGTGGCGCCGTCGCCGAAGAAGGTCACGGCGACGCTGTCCTCGCCCTTGTAGCGGGCGGCGAAGGCGGCGCCCACGGCGATCGGGACGCCGGCCCCGACGATGCCGTTGGCGCCGAGCATGCCGCGCGTGAGGTCGTTGATGTGCATGCTGCCGCCGCGGCCGAGGCAGGCGCCGGTGACCCGGCCGTACAGCTCGGAGTACATCGCGCGGAAGCCGACGCCCTTGGCGACGGCGTGCCCGTGGCCGCGGTGGGTGGAGGTGATCTGGTCGTCGTCGCGCAGGGCCGTCATCACTCCGGCGGCCACGGCTTCCTGGCCGACATAGAGGTGCAGGAAGCCGGGCAGTTTGCCCGCCTCCATGAGTTTGCCCGCCTCGGTCTCGAAGAGCCTGATGCGCACCATGCGTTCGTGCAGGTCCCTGATGACCTGCGCGGATGCTTGGTGTGTGGTCTTCGCGGCCGACTTCCGCGGTGCTTTTTGAACCATCGTCCGCCCCTTCGCCCCGTTGCGAGGTTTCCAACCGATCGGACTTTCTATTGCCGGTCTACAGTAACCAGCAGGGCGCACCTTACTGAAGAGGTTCTCTAATTACTATGGGCCGGGTTCAACAGGTCTCCTGGTCACCGCCTCGCCGGTCCACCAGTTCGAGGACATTGCCCTCCGGATCCGACCAGAAGCTGATCCGCCGGTCCCGCGCCACCACGACGACCGGGGACGACAGCGGCCGGGCGCCGGCGGCCGGCAGTGCGGCGACGACCGGCACGATGTCGTCGAAGTGGAAGGTGACGTAGGACAAGCCGCGGCGTGCGGCCAGCGGTACGACCGGCGGCCGCGCAGTCGCGTCCGCAGCCGCGTCCGCCAGAAGCCGTATCAGCTTGATCCGGCCCCCGGACGGCACCTGGAGCCAGACGACCGACAGGGACCCGCCCAGTCCGGCCGGGCCGCCGATCTCGTGCGGAATGTGCGAGCGGTGCACCGGGACACAGCCGAGCACCTCGCGGTAGAAGCGCTCCAACACCTCCAGGTCGCGCACCACGACACCGACCTCGAAGGGCTGGGTCATCGCCACTTCCCCGGACACCTGAGCCGGCTCGGCCATCTCGTCGGCCACTGGGTTTCCTTCCGCCTACTCGTCACCCGCACCCGTCCCTCAGCTGGAGCCGATCCCCAGAAAGATCGAGCCAAGCCGGGGTTACCCTCGCAGCAGAAAGCGAAGGTGACCTGCGGAATGCGGCACAGCCAACTTCAGCACTTTCTATTGACACACAACACTAACTCCTGTTGTTGTGGCGTCGCAGTGGAGCTGTAGCACAGGAACCCTTCACCAGCTCGCGGCTGGGAGGATTGAGGACATCGTGGTCCAGATCTCACCGGAGACCCGAGCGGCAGGCGCCGAGCGCCCCTTGCCGCCCCCCGCCCCGGAATACCACTCATGGATCGGCCAGGACCGCTCCAGCGATGCCGCGGGCAAGGCGATGCGGCAGGATGCGGCCGACCTTGCCGAGCGAGTCATCGAGCACTACCGGAACAACACGACGCATGAGGCCGAGGAGCAGTGGACGGAACCCGTCGACAACTACCTCGACGTCGACCGCTGGCTGCGCGAGATGGACGCCGTCCACCGGAGCGTCCCGCTGCCGCTCGCCATGTCGTCCGAGCTGCCCAAGCCCGGGACCTACAAGGCACTGGACGTGCTCGGCATCCCCATCCTGATCACCCGGGACCGCCAGGGTGCGGTCCACGCGATGATCAACGCCTGCCGGCACCGCGGCGCCGAGCTCGTCGAGCCGGGCTGCGGCGTGGCGAAGCGGATCACCTGCCCGTACCACTCCTGGTCCTACGACCTGTCGGGGGAACTGCGCGGCGTGTACGCCGAGAAGACCTTCGGTGACGTACCACGCGAGAAGCGCAGCCTGATCCAGCTCCCCGTCGGTGAGCGCGCCGGCATCGTCTTCGTCTCGCTCGATCCGAACGCCGAGCACGACCTGGACGCCTGGCTGGGAGATCTGCAGCCTCTGCTGGAGGGACTCCGCTTCGCGGACTGCCACCACTACGCGACCCGAGAGCTGACCAGCCCTAACTGGAAGGTCACCCTCGACGGGTACCTGGAGACGTACCACTTCGCCTCGCTGCACACGAAGACGGTCTTCGAGACGAACTTCTCCAACATGATGGCCCACGACACCTGGGGCCCCCACCAGCGTCTCGCGGCGGCCCTGCGGCCCGTCGCCGACGTGGTGGACCTGCCCGCGGACCAGCGTGACCCCGGCGACATCGTCGGAGCCATCTACTGGCTCTTCCCCGGCCTGGCCATCGCCGGCACCTGGCGCAACAAGATCGCCGTCTCCATCGTGATCCCCCGCACGGCCACGGAATCAGTGACCCAGCAGATCATCCTGCTGCGCGAACCGGCCGTCACCGAGGAGGAGCGCCACGCCGCCGACCAGTTCGGCGAGTGGTTCTACGAGGTGGTCCGCGACGAGGACTACGCGACCACCTACGGAGTGCAGCGGAGCCTGAAGGCCCTCGCCGGGACCGACTTCGTCTTCGGACGCAACGAACCCGGACTGCAGCACTTCCACCGCACCATCCACCGCCTCCTGGACGAAGCGTCCAGATGACGAACCCTCAGAAACCGCAGGAGAACAACATGGTGGCTACGGGCAGCCTCGACGGACGTGTCGCGGTGATCACGGGCAGTACGCGCAGTATCGGCCGCGCCATCGCCGAGGCCTTCCTGGCCGACGGAGCCACGGTCGTGCTCAGCGGCCGCTCCGAGATCAAGGGCAAGCAGGCCCTGGAAGAACTCCAGGCCGGCGACAAGGCCGTCTTCCACCCCTGCGACTCGAGCCGCCAGTCGGACATCGAGGCGCTGGTCGACTGGACGGTCGAGCGCTTCGGTCGACTGGACGTCATGGTCAACAACGTCGGAGGCACCGAGGGCTTCGCCCCGGTCCACGAGCTGAGCGACGAGGCGTGGCACAAGGCCCTCGACCTCAACCTCAACGCCTACTTCTACGGCACCCGCCGTGCGCTGAAGCCCATGCTGGACGGTGGCTGGGGCCGGGTCATCAACATCTCCTCGGTCGAGGGCAAACAGGCCAACAAGCCCGCGATCAGCCACTACATCACCAACAAGCACGCCATCCACGGTCTGACCAAGGCGACCGCCTTCGAGTACGGCACCATGGGCATCACCTGCAACGCGATCTGCCCCGGCGCCGTCGACACCGACCTGATGCGGGCCGCCGGGCCGGCCGCGGCCGAGGCCGAGGGCATCTCGTACGAGGAGTGGCTGGGCCGGTTCGCCGAGCACGCCGCCACCAAGAAGATCACCACCGTGGAGCAGATCGCGGGCGTCGCGTCGCTGCTCGCGAGTGACGCCGGCGCGGGCATCACGGGCACGCTGATCAGCGTCGACGGCGGAACGTCGCAGTGGTGAGCGCCGGAACGGACGACGGGATCCCCCTCGCCATGAAGCACTGGATCACCGACTGGCAGCGCAGCGAGCGACTGCCCCACTACACCCGGGCCAACGCGGGCGAAACCCTGCCGGAGCCTGCCAGCCCGCTGGGCTGGACCCTGGTATGGGGGCGCGGCCTGCAGGGCTGGCGTCGCGGTTTCGTCGAGTTCGGCATCTACCGCGGGGACGAGATCAGCGGTCCCCGCCCTCCGTTCGTCGGAATCTTCGGCGGTTACTTCTACCTCAACCTGTCGCACCTGCGACTGTTCGGCATCCGCATGGGGCAGACGGCGGACCAGATCGACACCGCCTTCGTGGGCCAGCGCTCCGACACGCCGGTGTACCTGCCGCACCCCGACGACCAGGACGCGGAACTGACGGCCAAGGCCACAGCGACGCTGCAGGGGATGCTCGGCCAGGCGGGCTACCCGGAGGGCGATGCCGACCATGAGCGGCTGCGCCGTATCAGGCGCGAGCGACCGGACCTGGCGCCCCTGTCCGACGTCGAGTTGGTGGCCTACGCCCGCTCGTTGCTGGCCGACGTGGAGACGACCTTCCAACGGCATGTCGAGTCCTCGCTGCCCGCGTCCGTCGGACCGGCGATCCTCGGCCCGCTGTGCGCGAGCGTCGACCGTCCCGGTGCGATGCTCGACCTCATCGGCGGGCTGGGCGGCGTCGACTCCGCCTCTCCGTCGACCGGCCTGTGGACGCTGTCCCGCCAGGTGGCGGCCTCGGCGGAGCTGACGACTCTGTTCGACCAGGGACCGGCCGCGGTGGAGCAGGCCCTCGAAGGGGCGACCGGAGACGTCAAGGCGTTCCGTGACTCCTTCGACGAGTTCCTGGCCGAGTCCGGCGACCGCGGTCCCAACGAGTGGGACATCCACGCGCTGTCCTGGGAGGCGGCGCCGGTCCAGGCGCTGGCCCTGGTCGACCGGATCCGGCACAGCTCCGACGACGACTCCCCGGCCGCGCGTCACCGCAGGCTGACCGAGCGCCGCGAACAACTCGCGACGGAGATCCGAGCGACCCTCCCCGAGGACACGCGGCCGATGTTCGACGCCGGCATGCACGCTTCCCAGGTGTGGATCCCGGCACGTGAGCGGACCAAGGCCAACTGTGTGACCGTCATCAACGAAATCCGCATGACGGTGAGGGAGTTGGGTCGTCGCGGAGTCGAGGCGGGACGCTTCGCCGAGCCCGAGGACGTGATGATGCTGCTGGAGACGGAGCTCGACGACTATGTCGCCGACCCGGGCAGCTTCGGGCCTGTCATCGCCCAGCGGCTTCAGGAGTACGCGGGGCTGCGCGAGCTGGAACCGCCGTTCTTCGTCGCACAGGACGCACAGACCGAGATCGACGGTTGGCCGCGGCGCAGCGAGGAGGGCGTCGCGACCGCCGACGAGGGCGATGTGCTGACGGGCGTCGGCGGAAGCCACGGCACGTACACCGGCAGGGTGCGGGTGGTCACCGACCCGGCCTCGTGCGAGGCGCTGGAGCCGGGCGAGGTGCTGGTGGCGCCGATCACGGACGCGGCCTGGACCCCGCTGTTCCTCGTGGCAGGGGCAGCCGTCGTGGACGTGGGCGCGCTCAACAGCCACGCAGTCGTGGTCTGCCGCGAACTCGGCATCCCCGCCGTCATCTCCGTCGAGGGCGGTACGCGGCGACTGCGGGACGGCATGGTGATCACGGTGGACGGCGAGCGGGGCACGGTCACCGTGGACAGTGTTCCAGTGCCGCTCGGCAGTTGATCCTCCGCTGACACTCCGCGGGCCCCTCGCTGCGATCCCCAGCAGCGGCGGGCCCTTGGTCACGAAACGAAAAGGAACGCGTGACTCCCGTGGCTGAGGAAATCATCGTCGCCGGCTGGATGGACTACGAGCCCGGCGACCGCGACACGATGCTGGGGTATCTCGTCGAAGTGGGTCACCGGACCCGCGAGGAGGAGCCGGGCTGTCTCGACTACGCCATGACGGCGGACCCCGGCGACGAGCGGCGCATCCGGGTGTACGAGCGGTGGGTCTCGCAGCAGGCCCTCGACGAGCACTTCGGCACCCCGCACATCAAGGAGTTCAGGGCGGCGTCGGCCGGGCTGACCCGGGTGGGCGTCTCGCTGGAGGTCCACACGATCGCCGAGTCCCGGCCCATGCGCTGAAACTGACGCGGAAACGGCGCCCCCATCGAATGGGGGCGCCGTTTCCGCGTCAGTTTCAGTCGCCCAACCGCACCAGCATCTTGCCTACGTTGCCCCCGCGCAACAGGGACAGCAGTGCCCCGGCCGCATTGTCCAGGCCGTCCACGACCGTCTCGCGCGCCGTGATCCGGCCCTCGGCGAGCCAGCCCGCGACCCGCTCCTCGAACTCCGGGCGCAGGTCGTCGTGGTCGCGGACGATGAATCCGCGCAGGGTCAGCCGTTTGAGGACCGCCTGGATCAACTGGTTGATGTCGGCGGACCGTCGGTCGCCGCCGAACTGCGACATCATGCCGCACAGGGCGACCCGCCCGCCGGTGCGCAACGCGTGCAGGGCGGCGGCGAGTTGCTCACCGCCGACGTTGTCGAAGTACACGTCGACGCCGTCGGGTGCCAGCCTTGCCAGTGCGTCACGCACCGGCTCGGCGCGGTAGTCGGCGGCCGCGTCGTAGCCGAACTCCTTCACCAGCAGGGCGCACTTGTCCGGCCCTCCGGCGGTCCCGACGACACGGTCCGCGCCCAGCAGTCGCGCGAACTGGCCGGCGGCCGTACCCACGGCGCCGGCCGCCGCCGAGACGAGGACGGTGTCACCCGCACGCAGCTCCGCGACGCGGGTCAGTCCCACGTACGCGGTGAACCCGGTCTGGCCGAGCAGCCCCAGCCAGGTGGGCAGCGGGGCGAGTCCCGGGTCGATGCGACCGGCGCCGTCGGTGTCCGCCGCGTCCAGCACGGCCCGCTCCCGCCAGCCGAGCTGATGGCGTACGTACGTGCCTGGCGGCACCGCGGCGCAGCGGCTCTCCTCCACGACGCCGAGCGCCCGGCCGTCGAGCGGCGATCCGGGCGTGAAGTTGTGCGTGTAGTGCTTCTCGGTGCTCTCCAGCCGGCCGCGCATCGACGGGTCGACGCTCATATAGAGGTTGCGGACGAGCAGTTGTCCCTCACCGAGCGAGGGGAGCGGGCGCTCCTCGACGGCGAAGTCACCGGGGACCGGTTCTCCGTCGGGCCGGCGCACCAGGCAGACCACCCGGGTGGTACGGGGTGTCACGGGGTCACTCCTCCGTCTGCCGGGTGACGCGCCGCTGGGCGAGGCGGCCCACCCAGCCGGCCATCTGAAGGTCGGCGTGGCGCAGCTCGCCCGACTGCCACCGGGCCTGGAAGTCGAAGGTGCCCCGCGCCCCGGTCTTCGGGTCGGTCACCTCGACAAGCCCGTCCTCGGTGAGCCGGTACACATGCCCGGTCAGCGGATGGATCACTTGCTTGGGCATGGGACTCACTCCTGCACTCGGCGGCGTACGCCGCGCTTGGTCACGGTCACCGGGCCCTCGACCCGGAGCCGGCAGGCAAGCCGGGTCAGGCCGTCCACCGGTTTGCGCAGGGCTTCGATGCCCTCTCGCTCCAGCGGGCCCACAGGGGAACAGTTCTCGGTGCCCTCCTCGACCTCCACGAAGCAGGTACGGCAGGTTCCCTTGCCACCGCAGACGGTGGGCCAGCGGTACCCGAGCCGCTGGGCGGCGCTGAACAGGTCCTCACCGTCGAGGACCTCGAGTTCGACGCCGGAGGGCCGGACGGCCACCCGGTGGGTCACTTGTCCATCCACCGGTCGAGCGTCTGGTTGAAGTGGCGGATGCGGCTCTCCTGGTAGTTGGCCAGGGTGATGCCCGGCTTGCGCATCGCCTTCAGGCCCTGCTGGACGTAGGGAAGGTTCTCGCAGTCCTGGTCGAAGACGGGCCCGAGGACACCGAGTTCGGGGATGTCCGCGAAGAGCATGTCCTCCGGCACCCAGCGGATCTTCGCCGGGGGCGGCATCTCGCCGGGCTGCTTCGGGGCCGACATGAAGATGATCTCGGCGGTGCAGGAGTCGGGGTCGAGTCCGTTGGGCTTGAACCGGTAGATGATGTTGGATTTGGCGCCGCCCCAGGGGTTGAAGTTGGGGAACAGCAGGTAGTTGATGGCGTCCAGCAGTTCGGTGTCGGCGGCCTGGGAGAAGTCCTGGTCCGAGGTGGCCGCCAGCTGTGCGCGCATCCGCTCGGCGAGGACCTGGCGGGCGGTGCCGCCGGGCGGGATGGCGGGCATCTCGTCCCCCTCCTCCATCACCAGGTCACGGCCCTGGGCCGCGGCGTAGAAGGAACGCGAGCCGTAGAACGTCTCCAGCACGTCCTCCTCCGTGACGGAGTCCGCCACGTGAGGACTGGGTGCGCCCTGGATGTTGATCATCCGGTTCCAGTTGGGCTGGTCCGCCATGACGTCGTACTGGGAGTTGGCGTCGGCGAGCCAGGGCAGCATCTGCGGGTGGGTGGCGATCACATGGAAGGACTCGATGAACGCGTCCTGGGCGACCTTCCAGTTGCAGGGCAGCACCTTGGCGATGTGCAGCGACTTGTAGCGGTTCTCCAGCGGCCAGATGTAGTGCTCGTCGAAGGTGCCGCGGTAACTCTCGAAAGACTCCGCGTACGGGTCCATGTTGATGAAGACGAAGCCGCGCCAGGTGGCCACCTGGGCCTCGGGAAGTGAGAACTTCTCCGGGGTGACATGCGGGAAGTCCCAGGCGCAGGGCGGGGTCTGCATGGTTCCGTCGAGGTTCCAGGCGAAGCCGTGGAACGAGCAGCGGAACTCGCCGACGTTCCCACCGCCGGTGCGCAGTTTGCGGCCACGGTGCAGACACACATTGACGTACGCGCGGATCTCGTCGGGGGCCGTCCGCACCACGATCAGCGAGTCGTCGCCGATCTCGTAGACCTCGTGGTCGCCGACCTCGGGAATCTCGCTCTCCAGGCAGGCGAACTGCCACACGCGCCGCCATACCTGGCGCATCTCGCGTTCCGCCCAGTCACGGGAGACGAAGCGCGTGGAGTCGATGTCCTCGCTGCCGATGTAGTCGTTCCTGTCGTACCTGAGCGGGGCGGGAACGGGACGGCTGTCCTGGTCGAGGTAGTCCTGGACGCTGGGTCCGGGGCACCGTGCGGCGCCCAACTCCGACGTTTCGTCCATCATCTCTCCTCTGGCAGAAACTTTAGAGTGAGTGTAGTTAGCAGTCGCAGTCAGGAGCAAGACTCGGGACGTCGTTCGGGTGCTGGATCACCCCCTGCTTCGGCGCGCCGCATCCGCCCACCTTGAATTCGTTATGACTGTCCCCTCCCCAAGCCCGCTGGGGCGTGCCACACTCCGTCGCACCCGAGGCTGTAGTGCCTCACAAGTTTCTCCTTCGGTACGGGTAGCTTTCCCCGTCGCCACCATGCCGCGCGGCTGACCCCGGCGGCCCGCGCCCTCCCCCACGACGGCGCTCCATACAACCCACTCGATCACCTACGCGTGCCGTCCCGGTCCTCGGGCGGCACCGGGATCAGCCTGCACAGAGCCGACCGCCGCGGAAGCGTGAGCGACGCGGACCACGGCAGTCAGGCCCACACCACTGGGAGTACTCAACGATGAGTTCCACACCCGGACGCGCGGTCCGTCGCACGCTCACCGCGATCGTCCCCATCACCGCCCTGCTCGCCCTCGCAGCCTGTGGCACCGGCGCGACACCGGCCGCCGATTCGTCCGAGGCGGCGGTGTCCGACTCGCCCGGCCTGGCTGCGGCCGAAGAGGCGGCGGAAGAATACTCCCAGCGCCCGACACAGATCCCCCTCACCGATCCGGTGGGCAAGCAGATCCCCAAGGGCAAGACGATCGACTACATCCTCTGCGGCGTCCAGTCCTGCAAGGACCTCGCCGACTTCTTCACCTCCGGCGCCGAGGAGCTCGGCTGGAAGGTGAACCAGATCGCCACCCAGGGCACCCCGGAGTCCGTCCAGGCCGCCTACGAGCAGTCCCTGCGCAACAAGCCGGACGCCGTCATCTCCTCCGGATTCCCGCGCGCCGTCTACGCCAAGCAGCTCGCGAAGCTGAAGGAGGCCGACATCCCCGTCATCCAGTCCAACGCGGACGACGTGCTGGGCGACGGCCTCTCCCTGCTGAAGAACGGCCCCGAGGAGGTCAAGACCAACGGCGAGATCCTCGCGTCGTGGGTGGTGTCGGACAGCAAGGCCAAGGCGAACACCGTCTATTTCAACCTCCCCGCGTACACCATCCTCAAGCCCGTTCAGGACGGCTTCGAAGGCAAGTACAAGGAATGGTGTGACGGCTGCGCGCTGGATGTCGTCGACGTGCCCATCACCGCGGTCGGCAAGGACATGCCGGACCGGGTGGTCTCGTACCTCCGCTCGCACCCGAAGGTGACCCACGTCGTCTACTCGCTCGGCCTGCTCAACGTGGGCGTACCCGCCGCGCTGAAGACCGCCGGAATCACCACCACACGCACCATCGTCAACGTCGGTGACCCGCAGAACTACCAGTACATCGACAGCGGCCTCACCGACGCAGCGCTGGCCCTGAACTCCCACGAAATGGCGTGGATCATGGTCGACGCGCTGGCTCACCACTTCACCGGCCAGCCCATGGACACCGCCCAGAAGGCGGTGGTGACGAACATGCTGGTCACCAAGGAGAACCTCCCGTCGGCCGACGAGGACTTCCCGCTCATCGTCGACTACCAGAAGCAGTTCAAGGCGCTCTGGGGCAAGAGCTGACCGAACCGGGCCGCCGCCGGCACCATGCCGGCGGCGGCACCTTTCGATGGATGGAAGGAGTAGCGGTGCACGCTGATACGTCAATGGAGACGTGGCACGGGGCGGACGGGACGTCGAACGAGGCGGACCGGCCGGTGCTGCGGGTATCCGGGCTGTCGAAACGATTCGGCGGGACTCAGGCGCTGACGGATGTGGATCTCGACCTCGCCCACGGCGAGATCCATGCGCTGATCGGGCCCAACGGTTCCGGTAAATCCACCCTCATCAAGATCCTCGCCGGATACCACCACGCCGAGCCGGGAGCGGTCGCCGAACTCGACGGCGAACCTTTCGACCTGGGTCAGGTCACCGGCTCACGGCACGACCGGCTCCGCTTCGTCCACCAGGAGCTGGGGCTCGTGAACGAGCTGAGCGCGACGGACAATCTCGCGCTCAACCGGGGCTTCGCCCGTACGGCGTTCGGCAACATCCGCTGGTCGGAGATGGAGCGCCGGACCACCGAACTCGTCGAGCGGTTCGGCCTCGGCATCGACGTGCGCCGGCCGCTGGCCGCGGCCACCCCCGTCCAGCGCGCGGTGGTGGCCATCGCCGCCGCCCTGCAGGGCTGGGAGGGGCGCCGCGGCGTCCTGGTGCTCGACGAGCCGACCGCCGTACTGCCGCCCGGGGAGGTAGCCCGCCTCTTCGACATCGTGCGGGAGATCCGGGACGCCGGTGCCAGCGTCCTGTACGTCTCCCACCGCATGGACGAGATCTTCGCCCTGGCCGATCGGGTCACCGTGATCCGCGGTGGACGCCGGATCGCCACGCGCGCCGTCTCCGAGCTCACTCCCCGGTCGCTGGCGGAGCTGATGGCGGGCGAGGAGATGGAGACCGAGCACCGGCCGCAGGAACCCTCCGGTCCGGCCGAGGCCGTGATGGAGGTCCGCGACCTGTGCGCCGGACCCCTGCGCGGGGTCGGTTTCGACCTGGCGCGGGGCGAGCGGCTGGGCATCACCGGCCTGGTCGGCTCCGGCCACGAGATCGTGCCGTACGCGGTGTGCGGAGCGTATCCGGGCCCGGTGCGCGGAACGGTGCGGCTCCCGGAGCGCTCCGGGAGCTGGACCGACGTGAAGGACGCCGCCGGGCTGGCCATCCCGCTGGTCCCCGCGGACCGGGCCGGCGAGGGCGTGATCGGCGACTTCTCGGTCGCGGAGAACCTCACCCTGCCCCTGCTGGACCGGCTCCGCGCCCGGGCCGGACGGCTGCACCGGCGCCGCGAATCCTCGCTCGCCGAGGAATGGATCCAACGGGTGGGCGTGCGCACGGCGGGACGCGGCGCACGGATCACCACACTGAGCGGCGGCAACCAGCAGAAGGTCGTCATGGCCCGCTGCCTGGCCCAGCAGCCGCCGGTACTGGTGCTGTGCGAGCCCACGGCGGGCGTCGACATCGCGACCCGCCTCCAGCTCTATGACCTGATCGAGCGTCAGGCCGCTGACGGCATGGGCGTGATCGTGTCCTCCTCCGACACGGAGGACCTGCTCGCGCTGTGCACCCGCGTCCTGGTGGTGCGGGACGGCCGGATCGTGAAGGAGATCAGCGGGCGGGACATCACCGAGTCCGCGCTGGTGCATGCCATGGAAGGGACCGAGTGGTCCTTGGAAGGAACCGAGTGAAATGACATCCACCCCGACCCGGGCCGCCGAGCCGCGGACCACTTCACCGGACCTGCCCGCGGTGTCCGCCGTCAGCGCATGGGGCACGCTCGGCCGAAGCGTGACGGCCGCCCTCTCATTCCGCAACGTCGGCGCCGTCTATGTGTGGCTGCTGATCGTCGTGCTCTTCTCCGTATGGGTGCCGGACACCTTCCCGACCGTCACCACGGTCAAGCAGGTCCTGAACGGCAACTCCGTGGCAGGGCTGGTGGCGCTCAGTGTGGTGCCTCCGCTGGCCGCGCGGGTCTTCGATCTGTCGGTCGCCTTCACCATGTCGCTCACCAGCGTGCTGACCGCCCACTTCCTGGTCTCCTCGGGCTTCGGCCCGGCGACCTCGATCGCGCTGGCGATGACGGCGGCCCTGCTCGTCGGGGTGATCAACGGGGTCGTGGTGGTGATGCTGCGGGTCGACTCGTTCATCGCCACGCTGGCCACCGGCGCGCTGATCCAGTCCCTCATCACCATGGTGACCAACGACAGCTCCATCACCGGGGTCCAGCTGTTGGCCGAGCCGTTTTCGAGCATCGCCCAACTGGACGTGGGCGGCGTCACGCTGCCGGTGCTGTATCTGCTCCTCGCCGCGGTGGCCATCTGGTTCCTGCTGGAACACACTGCCACCGGGCGCCGTCTGTACGCGACCGGGTTCAACGAGAACGCGGCACGTCTGCAGGGTGTGCGCACCGACCGGCTGCGCTTCATGACCCTGGTCACGTCCGCGCTGCTGTCCGGTTTCGCCGGAGTCGTCTTCGCGTCCTCCGTCGGGTCCGGGTCGCCGACCGCCGGTACGCCGTATCTGCTGTCCGCCTACGCTGCGGCCTTCGTCGGAGCGACCCAGCTGCGTGCCGGCCGTTTCAACGCCTGGGGCACGGTGATCGCGGTCCTGCTGCTCGGCACCGGCATCACCGGGCTCGGGCTCGCCACCAGCGCGCAGTGGGCCACGAGCCTGTTCACCGGCTCGGTGCTGATCATCGCGCTGGTCCTCACGGGCGGACGGATCGCCCTTCCGGCCATCATGCGCCGCCGGAAGTCGCCCGGTCCGGAGGCAGACCCGGCGGTTCCCGCAGAGGCTGGTGCGGTACCCGACGCCGACAAGGAGGCCAGCGGATGAAGGCCGTCCAGTACCTGACCGTGGGAAGCGCGCCGGAAGTCGTGGAGGTGCCCGTACCGGAGCCGGGCCCGGGCCAAGTGCTGCTGAAGGTGACGGCCGCGGGGCTGTGCCACTCGGACCTGGCGGTCATGAGCTGGCCGGCGGAACAGTTCCCCTATCCGCTGCCGATGACGCTCGGCCACGAGGGTGTCGGCACCGTCGCGGCTCTGGGCAGCGGTGTCACCGAGGTGGCGGAGGGCGACGAGGTGGCGGTGTACGGCCCGTGGGGCTGCGGCCGCTGCCGCACCTGCGCCGAGGGCAGGGAGAACTACTGCCCGCACGCCGCCGGTCTCGGCATCATGCCGCCCGGACTCGGCTCTCCCGGTGCCCTGGCGGAGTACATGGTGGTGGACTCGCCCCGCCACCTGGTGCCGCTGCACGGCCTGGACCCGGTGCAGGCGGCACCGCTCACCGACGCCGGACTGACGCCATATCACGCCATCCGCGCCTCCCTGCCGAAGCTCGTGCCCGGCAGCACGGCGGTGGTGATCGGCGTCGGTGGGCTGGGCCATCTCGCCGTACAGCTGCTGCGCGCCCTGACCTCGGCCCGAGTGGTCGCGCTCGACGTGAGCAAGGAGAAACTGGAGCTGGCCCGCTCCGTCGGCGCCCACGAGACGCTGCTCTCCGACGGCGAGGCGGCGGCACGCGTCCGGGAACTCACCGGCGGCACCGGAGCGGAGGTGGTGCTGGACTTCGTCGGGGCCGAGGCGACCTTGGCGGTGGCCGCCGCGTCGGTGGCGGTGGCGGGCGATGTGACGGTCGTCGGCATCGGTGGCGGGACCCTGGCGGTCGGCTTCGGCGGCGGTCTGCCCTTCGGGGTGTCCGCCTCGGCCCCGTACTGGGGCAGCCGCGTGGAACTCGTCGACGTCGTCGGGCTCGCGCGGCAGGGTCTCCTCTCGTCTCACGTCGAGACGTTCTCGATCGAGGAGGCCCCGGCGGCGTACGAGCGCCTGCACGCCGGGGAGATCAACGGCCGTGGGGTGGTGCTGCCGCACAAAATCAGCCCCTCCGGCGTTTGAGGAGAGGGGGTCCAGGGGGCAGAGCCCCCTGGTGACGCTCAGCGGCCGGCCGGATCTCCGGCCGGCCCGCCCGCGTCCACCACCCGCTCCACACACCGCCGCAGCACCGTCAGGAACTCCGGTGTCTCCCAGGGCCCCAAGTCGACGCGCCCCGTGTCGTCCACCCCGAGATCCTGCACGTCGTAACGCCCCCGGCAGTGCCCGAGGGTGAAGTAGCAGACCTCGCCAAGCCCATGCCGCTTGAGATACAGCACCGGTCGCACCGCACTGTCGACAGCCGCCGTCTCCCCCTCGGCGAACCCCCTGCACGGCCCCGTGTACTCGGCGTGCAGCAGCACCTCCAGCTCCCCGTGCAGCTCGCACACGTACAGCTCGTCGGTGACCGTGAACGGTCCGATCCCGGCGACCAGCGGATGGCCGGGCCGGGTCACCAGCACCTCGTACGGCTCGATCGGCGGGTGGGCGACGAACTGGCTGCCGAGCACCTGGGCCAGTTCCCCCAGAAGCCGCGGAGTCGTGAACACCCGCGACCCCTCACCCGTCGTCGACGGCTCGATCACCGAGTTGGTGCCGTGCAGGGCGAGCCAGCGCCCGCCCCGCTCGACGAACCGGGCGAGCGCGGCCCGCTGTTCCGAACCGGGCCGGACGTCACAGGTGTAGGTGACCAGCAGGTCGGCCCGGTCGAGGTCGGCCACACAGTCGTAGTCCTGGTACACCGAGGTGCGTACGCGCGGATGCTCACCGAGCAGTTCCAGCAGCCGCAGCCGCGCGTGGTCGAAGTCGTGCCAGCGCCCGCCGCAGACGAGCACGGCGTCCAGGCGGCCGGCCGGGCCCGCCACGGCTCAGTACTGGACGCGGGTGAGCAGCCCGCCGTCCACCACGAGGTTGACTCCGACGACGAAGGAGCCGGTGCGCCCGAGCAGGAACGCGACCGCGGCGGCCACGTCCTCCGCGGTGCCGTAGCGGCCGATGGGCAGCTTGGCGAGCACCTCCTCGTACACCTCCGGGCGGCTGGTGCGGATGGTCTCCCAGGCGCCGCCGGGGAAGTCGATCGGGCCGGGCGAGACGGTGTTGACGCGGATGCCCTTGGGCGCGAGGGAGTGTGCGAGGGCCGAGGCGTGCTGGACGACGGCCGCCTTGAGCGCGGAGTACGAGTTCGCGCCGGCCGGACGCGCGGTGTCGGAGGCGTTGGTCGTGCCGATGGCCACGACGGCGGCCCGGTCCGAGGCCTCCAGGTGGGGAAGGGCCGCCTCGACGAGCCCCGCGAACGGGATCAGGTCGCCGCGCAGGCTGGCCTCCCACGACTCGGGGCCCTTCACGTTGCCCGCCGACACGTTGGACACCAGCAGGTCGAGGCCGCCGAGTTCACCGGCCGCCCGCTCCACGAAGGCCGCGAGCGCGGCCGGGTCGGTGACGTCGACCGCTTCCGCGAAGACGGTGGCCCCCTCGCCGCGCAGTTCGGCGGCTGCCTTGGCCAGCCCTTCCTCGCCCCGGGCACACAAGGCCAGTGCGCAGCCCTCGGCCGCCAGTGTTCCGGCGATCGCCCGGCCGATGCCCCGGCTCGCGCCGGTCACCAGCGCCTTCGCGCCTGTCAGTCCCAGATCCATCGATGTCACTCCTTTGTGATTGCCGAAACGGTCCCGGTGTGAGGTGAACCGGTCCCGGTCCTCAGTTGCCGGGAAGCTGCGAGAAGGGCGCCCGGTCCACGCGCGGCTCCGGGGGCAGTTTCAGCACCCGCTCGCCGATCAGGTTGCGCTGGATCTGGTCGGTGCCTCCTGCCAGCCGGTAGCCGGGGGCGCCGAGCAGATGCTGGGTCCAGGCGAAGGTGCCGGATTCCCCGGTGTCGGCGCTGATCCGCGCTCCCATCAGCTCGGCGGCTGCCTGTCCCGTACGGGTGAGCAGGTCGGAGGCCATGAGCTTGGTCAACGACGCCTCCGGACCCGGCCTGCCGCCGGCTGCGGTCGTCCTGGCGACGCGGTCGACAGTGGCCGTGCGCAGGGCGGCGCGTACGTAGAGGTCGGCGAGGCGCTGGCGGACCAGGGGGTCCGCGGTGCGGCCGAGGGAGCGGGCGAGCGCCAGTACGTCCGTGAAGGTGCCGCCCTTGCGGCGGTTGCCGCTTCCGGAGGCGGTCCGTTCGAAGGCGAGGGTGGTGGTGGCGACCTCCCAGCCCTGGCCCGGGCGCCCGATCCGGAGGCTGTCCGGGACGCGTACGCCGCTGAGGAACACCTCGTTGAAGGAGGCGCCGCCGCTCATCTGACGGATGGGGCGCACCTCCACTCCGGGGGCGTCCATCGGGACCAGGAAGGCGGTGATGCCGGCCTGTTTGACGACGTCCGGGTCGGTACGGGCGAGCAGCAGGCCGTAGTCGGCGAACTGGGCGCCCGAGGTCCACACCTTCTGACCGTCGATCACCCAGTCGTCGCCGTCCTTCTCCTGCCGGGCGCGGGTGCGCACGGCCGCGAGGTCGGATCCGGCACCGGGTTCGCTGAAGAGCTGGCAGGCCAGCAGGTCGGTGCGCAGGAACGCGCGGGCGTGGTCCCGGAGTTGACCGGTTGTGCCGAACAGGGAGACGGCCATCGCGACGAGCCGCACGGTGACGCTGATCAGTTCGGTGGACGGCGGCACCTCGAAGGCGGACTCCTCCTGGGCGAAGGCGGCCACGTGGGCGGCGGTCAGGCCCGCGCCGCCCTTGTCCACGGGGAGGGTCAGCGCCTGGTAGCCCGCGTCGAACCGGGCCCGCTGATAGACGCGGCAGCGTTCCAGCAGCAGGCGTTCCTCGTCCTCGGGGAGGTTGTGGAACACGGCGAGGTCGGCGGACTCCGCGGCGGCCGTCGGCGCTCGCGCCGGTTCGAGCACGCCGGCCAGCCACTGCCGGACCTGTGTGCGCCATGCGTCCGGATCGGGCTGGGACATGGCTCCTCCTCGGTCACTTACCAGACGACAGATTCAGTAACGGTGAACGGTGAACTGTGCCCATCCCGCTGAAACATGCGGGAATGCCTCCGTCTGGGACCAGAGTGTTCCGTACTTTCTTGATAAACGCTACAGTCTCGGCATCTCCTCTCCCCTCGCATCGGGAGAGGTCCGCGGAGCCGCCGGAGGAGCCATGTCGCTGCTGCCACTCGACCGTCGCGCCCAGGAGACACCTGACGAACCCGCCCTGGCGGACGACCTGGGCGTGCTGTCCTGGTCCGTCCTCGCCGACCAGGTGGCGCGGGCGGCGGTCCGGCTGCTGGAGTTCGCGCCCGGCCCCGACGACCGGATCGCCGTCCTCGGTGACAACGCGATTCCGACACTGGTGGCCCATCTGGCGGGCCTGCGCGCCGGCGTGGGGACCGTGGCCTCGTCCCGGAACCTCACCTCGGGCGAGCTGGTCGACCAGATCATCGACGCGGGCGTGACCGGGATCATCGCCGGACCCGTCGGCGCGGGCGCCGCTCTCGACGCGGCCCGGGAACTGGGGCTGCCGGTCGTGACGCACGGAACGCCGGAGACCGGGCACGCCTTCGACTGGGACCTGTGGCTGGCCTCCGCGCCCGCCGGACGCCCCCTCCCCACGGACCGGCCCGCCCGGCCTCCGCTCGTCTACACCTCGGGCACCACCGGACGGGCACGCGGCACCGAGGTGCGCTGGGTGAGCGGCCCCGTCGCCGACAGCTCGGCCTACCTCGCCGCGATGTCCGCCCGGCCCGGATTCCCCCCGGGAGCGCACCTGGTGTGCGGCCCCCTGCAGCACAACGCGTCGCTGACCTCGCTGCGACATCTGGCGGCCGGGCAGCCGGTGATCGTCCTCGGCAGATACGACGCGGAGACGTTCCTCAGCCGGGTACAGCGGTGGCAGGTCTCCTCGACGGTGATGGTGCCCACCCACTTCCAACGGCTGCTCGCCCTCCCGGACGAGATCCGCGCCCGGTACGACGTCTCCAGCCTGCGGCAGGTGTCCCACACCGGTTCCGCATGTCCGCCGGACGTGAAGCGAGCCATGATCGACTGGTTCGGTCCGGTGCTGACCGAGTCGTACGGCGCCAGCGAGGCAGGCACCGTGGCCCGCATCGACAGCGACGAGTGGCTGGCCCACCCGGGCTCGGTCGGGCGCGTCCGGCCCCCGTTCGAGGTGCTCGTCACGGACGACGAGGGCGGGCAACTGCCGTCCGGGGAACGCGGGTTGCTGGCCTTCCGGGCGCCCGACGACCAGGGTGTCCGCTATCACGCGGATCCGGACAAGACCAAGGCCGCCTATCTCTCCCCCGGCGTCTTCACCCTCGGTGACATCGGCTATGTCGACGCGGACGGCTACATCTTCATCACCGACCGGGCCGCGGACGTCGTGGTCTCCGGCGGCGTGAACCTGTACCCGGCCGAGAGCGAGGCGGTCCTGCGGCAGCACCCGGCGGTCGTCGAGCTCGCGGTGATCGGCGTGCCCGACCCGGACTTCGGCGAGGCCCTGCGGGCGCTGGTCGTGGTGACGGGGGCCGAGCCGCCGGCCGACGAGCTGGACCGGTTCTGCCGTGAGCGCCTCGCCGCCTACAAGTGCCCGAAGTCGTACGAGTTCGTTCCCGAACTCCTGCGCAACGCGATGGGCAAGCTCGACAAGCGCGCGATGCGCCGCCCCTACTGGAGCTCGGAACGGACCATCGCCGGCTGAGCCGGCTCTCCTTCCCGTCTCTCCCTCCTGTTCCCCGCTCTCGCTTCCTGTGCACGAAGGATCGTCCATGACCGAACTCCTGCTCATCCGGCACGGCCTCCCCATGGCGGGCGTGTTCGACCCGGGGCTGTCGCCGGAAGGCACCGCTCAGGCCGAGCGCCTCGCCGCCTGGCTCGTGCACGAGGACCTCGACGCCCTGTACGTGAGCCCGTACCAGCGGGCCCGTGAGACGGTGGCGCCCCTGGAGCGCCTCACCGGCATGACCGCCACCGTCCTCGACGACCTGCGCGAGTGGGACACGGACGTGTCCCAGCCCTACACGCCGCCCGAGCAGATCGGCGCGGACGATCCCCGGGCGACGGCGCTCTCCGAGGGCCGCTACGAGGACTTCGTGCCCGATCTCGACTGGGACGCCTTCCGGGCGCGTGCCGCGCGGGCCATGGACACCGTCTTCGCCGCCCATCCCGGTGGACGGGTGGCGGTCGTGTGCCACGGCGGCATCACGAACACCTATCTGGCGACGGTGCTCGGTCTGCCCACGATGTTCTGGTTCCACCCCGGCTACACGTCGGTCAGCCGGGTGCGGCGCATGCCCGGCGGGCGGATCGTTCTGCACTCGGTGAACGAGACGGCCCACATGATCGCCGAACGCGCCGTCGACGCGGTCGACGCGGTCGCCTGATCCTCGATCCACACCCACCCAGGAGGTCCCGGTCATGCCCGGATCCGTCATCGTCGCCGGCACCAGGACGCCCATCGGCAAACTGATGGGCGCCTTGAGCACCCTGTCCGCGGTCGACCTCGGCGCCCACGCCATCGGCGCCGCCCTGGCCGCCGCACGCCTGGACCCGGCGGCCGTGGAAGCCGTCGTCATGGGCCATGTCGTGCAGGCCGGGGCCGGCCCCAACCCGGCCCGGCAGGCCGCGATCGGGGCCGGCATTCCGTTCTCCGTCCCGGCGAGCACCGTCAACAAGCTCTGCCTGTCCGGTCTGCACGCCATCGCCCTGGCCGACCTCATGATCACCTCCGGCCGCCATGAGGTGGTCGTCGCCGGGGGCATGGAGTCCATGTCGGGCGCCCCGCACCTGCTGCGTGGCTCACGCGCCGGGTGGAAGTACGGTCCGGCGGCGGTGGAGGACGCCCTCGACCGCGACGCCCTCATCTGCGCCTTCGACGGCGTCTCCATGGGCGCGGCCACCGAGCGCTACCAGCAGCCGTTCGCCCTGACCCGCGAGGAGCAGGACGAGTACAGCGCGCTGTCCCATCAACGGGCCGCCCGCGCCCAGGAGTCGGGGGCGCTGTCGGGGGAGATCACCCCCGTCACCGTGGCCGGGCGGCGGGGCGAGACGGTGGTCGACACCGACGAGGGCGTACGGCCGGGGAGCACCGCCGAGAGCCTGGGGCGCCTGAAACCGGCGTTCTCCGGCACGGGCACCATCACCGCCGGCAACTCGTCACAGCTGTCCGACGGAGCCGCGGCCGTCGTCGTGATGAGCGCGGAGCGCGCCCGACGGGAGGGCCTGACACCGCTCGCCGAGATCGGCGCCTACGGCACGGTCGCCGGCCCCGATCCCTCGCTGCTCGTCCAGCCGGCCGGCGCGGTCCGCGACGCCCTGTCCCGGGACGGCCGGCTCAAGGCCGCCGACCTGGACCTGTTCGAGATCAACGAGGCGTTCGCCGGAGTGGCACTGGCGTCCGTGCGAGAGCTGGACCTCTCCCTGGACAGGGTGAACGTCAACGGCGGGGCGATCGCGCTCGGGCATCCGGTCGGCATGACCGGAGCCAGGCTGGTGCTGACCCTCGCGGCCGAACTGCGCCGGCGCGGAGGCGGCAGCGGCGCGGCTGCCCTGTGCGGGGGCGGCGGCCAGGGCGACGCGCTGTTGCTGCACGTACCGACGCAGGCCTGAACCCCGGAGCTGAACCACCATGAACGACCAGTTGCCCCCGGCCCCGACGACCCTCACGGTGGCCGCCCGCGCCCTCGCCGCGGACGGCGTCGTCTCCCTCACCCTGCGCCGCCCGGACGGCGGTGCGCTGCCCGCGTGGACACCGGGCGCCCATATCGACGTACTGCTGAACAGCGAGAACGGCGATGACGGTGGGCTGATCCGGCAGTACTCCCTGTGCGGCGATCCGGCCGACCGCGAGGCCTGGCAGTTCGCCGTGCTGCGTGAGCCGCAGGGCCGCGGTGGCTCGGCGTACGTCCATGACCGACTGCGCGAAGGCGCGACCGTGCGGGTCCGCGGGCCGCGGAACAACTTCCCGTTGCGGCCTGCCGCCCGTCATCTGTTCATCGCCGGGGGCGTCGGGATCACGCCCATCCTTCCCATGGTCGAGGCCGCCGAGGCCGCGGGGGCCGACTGGCGGCTGCTGTACGGCGGGCGCACCCGGACCTCCATGGCGTTCCTGGACCGCCTCGCCCCGCACGGGGACCGGGTGCTCGTCCGTCCGCAGGACGAATACGGCCTGCTGGACCTCGCGACCCACCTCGGCGTGCCGAAGGAGGGCACCCTGGTGCATGCCTGCGGTCCCGAACCCCTGCTGCGGGCGGTGCAGGAGCAGTGCGTGGACTGGCCCTCGGGCACGCTGGGCGTGGAGCGGTTCACCCCGGTCCGGACGGCCGGGTCCGATGCCCCGGCCGAGGCGTTCGAGGTGGAGCTCGCCCGTTCAGGGGTCACCCTCACCGTGCCGGCGGGCCGCTCGGTGCTCGAAACGGTGGAGGCGGCCGGCATCGCCGTCGACTTCTCCTGCCGGGAAGGCACCTGCGGCACCTGCGAGACCGACGTGCTCGACGGCAGGCCCGACCACCGCGACTCGCTGCTCACCGAGGACGAACGGGCCGTCGGCGACACCATGCTCATCTGCGTCTCCCGCTCGTGCGGGCCTCGCCTGGTCCTCGACCTGTGACGGTGGCCGCCGCCCGTGGACGGATGCGGCGCCGGGCGGCGCGACGCGTCAAGTATTGGCAATGGTTTCCATATGGAACGGATTCGGCCAGGTTTTTGACATTCATTTCCATCTACTGTGGCGGGCACACCCTTTCTGAGCCCCTGTCGTGGAGGATCCATGTCCCCGTCCCAGTCCCGGCGCCTCGCCCTGATCACCGGCGCCTCGCTGGCCCTTTTGACGGGGTGCGGCAGCTCGTCGGACTCCGGTGGTGACGGGAGCGCGGCGCAGGCACCGGTCGCCTCCTCCAAGATCGCCGTGGTCGCCTCCACCAACGTCTGGGGCGACATCGTCGAGCAGATAGGCGGGACGAAGGTCGACGTCACCTCGATCATCAGCGACCCCGACCAGGACCCACACTCCTACGAGGCCAACACCCAGAACCAGCTGGCGCTGTCCAAGGCGAAGGTCGTCGTCGAGAACGGCGGCGGTTACGACGACTTCGTCGACCGCATGCTGAAGACCAGCGGTTCCTCCGCCGAGGTCATCAACGCCGTCAAGGTGTCCGGCAAGACCGCCCCGAAGGGCGGCGAGCTCAACGAGCACGTCTGGTACGACTTCCCCACCGTCGCGAAGATCGCCGACAGCATCGCCGCCTCGCTGGGCAAGGCCGACTCCGCCGACGCCGCCGTCTTCACCAAGAACGCCGACGCCTTCAAGGTGAAGCTCCAGGCGCTGGAGACGAAGGAAGCAGCGATCAAGAAGGACCACGCCGGTGAGGGCATCGCCATCACCGAGCCCGTGCCGCTCTACCTGACCACCGCGAGCGGCCTGGTCAACAAGACGCCCGCGGCGTTCAGCGAGGCCATCGAGGAGGGCGACGACGTCTCGCCCAGGGTCCTTCAGGCCACGCTGGCGGTGTTCAGCGACAAGCAGGTCGCGGCGCTGGTCTACAACGAGCAGACCTCCGGCCCGCAGACCGAGAAGTCCAAGGCCGCGGCCGAGGCGGCCGGCATTCCCGTCGTGCCGGTGACCGAGACCCTGCCGGCCGGCAAGGACTACCTCGGCTGGATGACCTCCAACGTCGACGCGCTCGCGAGCGCCCTCGCCAAGTGAGGCAGCCGGACCCCACCGCCGTGCCCCACGCCCGCGAGGGCGGGGGCCCGGCCGGCCGCGGCGCCTTTGGCGCGGTGGTCAGCCTGCGCGGTGCCGCTCTGTCGTACGGCGCGCGGGTGGTGTGGCAGGGCCTCGATCTGGACGTGCGGCCCGGGGAGTTCCTGGCGGTGCTCGGGCCGAACGGCTCGGGCAAGACCAGTTTCGTACGGGCCCTGCTGGGCCGGCAGTCCCTGTCCGCCGGGACCCTGACCGTCCTGGGCGGCCCTCCGCGCGAGGCCGGCCGGCATCTCGGGTACGTCCCCCAGCAGGCGGAGCTGTCCGCACAGGCGATGCTGCGCGCCCGTGATCTCGTGCGCTTCGGCATCGACGGGCACCGTTTCGGACCCCGGCTGCGCACGGGCGCCGTCCGCCGCAGGGTGGACGAGATCCTCGCCTCGGTCGGAGCCTCGGCGTACGCCGATGTTCCCCTCGGCATGCTGTCCGGCGGGGAACGGCAGCGCGTCCGCATCGGACAGGCCCTGGCGACCGATCCGAGCATCCTGCTCTGCGACGAGCCGCTGCTCTCCCTGGACCTCAACCACCAGCGGGCCGTCACCGAACTCGTGGACGCCCGCCGCCGGTCCCACGGCACGTCCGTGGTCTTCGTGACCCACGAGATCAACCCGGTGCTCGGCCTGGTCGACCGGGTGCTGTACCTGGCGCGCGGCGGCCACCGCATCGGTACGCCGGAGGAGGTGCTGACCTCCGAGTCGCTGTCGCAGCTGTACGGCACGCGGGTCGACGTCGTCCGCGTCCAGGGGCGTGTCGTGGTCGTCGGCGCCCCCGACGAGACGGCAGCACCCCCGCACCACGCCCATGAGACCGCCCACGAGCCCGCCCACGGGAACGTCCGTGAGACCGAGGACATACGCCCATGACATTCGCCGACGGGGTCTGGCACCAGATCTTCAGCTTCGAGAACTACGGCGAACTCCTGGCCCTGGTCCGCAACTCCCTGATCGCCGGCGTCGCGCTCGGCCTCGTCGGCGGGCTGGCCGGGGTCTTCGTCATCATGCGCGACCTGCCCTTCGCGGTGCACGGCATCAGCGAGCTGTCCTTCGCGGGCGCGTCGGCGGCACTGCTGCTGGGGGTGAACATCGTGGGGGGCTCGATCGTCGGCTCGCTGCTCGCGGCCGGCGTGATCGGCGTCCTGGGCGCACGGGCCCGCGACCGCAACTCGGTGATCGGCATCATCATGCCGTTCGGTCTCGGGCTCGGCGTGCTCTTCCTCGCCCTCTACAAGGGCCGGGCGGCCAACAAGTTCGGCCTGCTCACCGGGCAGATCGTCGCCGTCGACACCCCGCAGATGACGTGGCTCCTCGGCACCTCCGCCGTGGTGCTGGTCGCCCTGGCCGTCATCTGGCGGCCGTTGACGTTCGCCAGTGCCGACCCCGATGTCGCCGCGGCGCGTGGTGTGCCGGTGCGCGGGCTGTCCTTCGTCTTCATGATCGTGCTGGGACTCGCCGTCGCCCTGTCGGTACAGGTCGTCGGTGCGCTGCTGGTCCTCACGCTCGTCGTCACACCCGCCGCGGCCGCCGCCCGCGTCACCGCCTCGCCGGTGCTGCTGCCGCTGCTCAGTGTGGTGTTCGCCGTCGTGTCCATCGAGGGCGGCATCCTGCTCGCGCTGGGCAGCTCCATCCCCATCAGCCCGTACGTCACGACGATCTCGTTCACGATCTACGCCGTCTGCCGCCTCGGCGGCGCCTACCGCACCCGGCGGATCGGAGACCGGAGGATCGTCCCGCTGCCCGCCTGACCCGCACCCCTCCCACACCGGCCCGTCCCACCCCGGTCCGTCTCGCACCGGCACTTGTCACGCACGGACGAACTCCGTCCCCGTGGGACTCACCTCGCGCACAGAGAACGGCAATCGATCCGGTCCCTTCCTGACTCGCTGCCATATTCGAAAGCCACTTCGGAGGTGGCTGTGACGCTAGAGGCGACAACTTCCTGGGCTACGCGTCTGCCCGACCGCACCGTGGACCGCATCACCGTTCTGGAGAGCCGGCGGGCGCGGGCGCTGGCGGAGGGCGGGCCGAGGAGACGTGGGGAGTTCGGCGCCCGGGAGCGGATCGATCTGCTGCTGGACGCGGGCTCGTTCACCGAGACCGGCCTGTTCGTCCGGGCGCGGCCCACCGGGGACGGGGCCCGGCGCCCGTACGGAGACGGGGTGGTGACGGGGCTCGGCACGATCGACGGGCGGGCCGTCTGTGTGTTCGCGCAGGATTCCACGGTGTTCGGCGGCAGCATGGGCGAGGCCTTCGGAGAGAAGACGATCGCTCTGATGGACCTCGCGCTGAAGACCGGCTGCCCGGTGATCGGGCTCAACGACGGCGGGGGCGCCCGTATCCAGGAGGGGGTCGCCTCGCTCGCCCTCTACGCCGAGCTGGTGCGCCGCAACGTGCAGGCGTCCGGGGTCATCCCCCAGCTGTCGGTGGTCCTGGGGCCGTGCGCCGGCGGGGCCGCGTACTCGCCGGCGATCACCGACTTCACCGTGATGGTGGACGGCGCCTCGCACATGTTCGTCACCGGGCCCGACGTCATCGAGGCGGTCACCGGGGAGCGCACCAGCGCCGAGGAGCTGGGCGGCGCCCGCACCAGCAACTCCGTCAACGGCAACGCCCACTTCCTCGCCGCCGACGAGGTGGAGGCCCTGGACACCGTACGGGACCTGCTGTCGTACCTGCCCGCCAACAACCTGGAGCGGCCTCCGCAGTACGAGCCCGCGGCGGCGCCCGAGGGGGTGTGTCTCGACGAGGTCGTGCCGGACCGGCTGGGGCAGGTCTACGACATGCGGGACATCCTGCGGGCGGTCGTCGACGGGGGTGAACTGCTGGAGATCCAGGAGCTGTTCGCGCCGAACATCATCTGTGCGCTGGCCCTCGTCGAGGGCTCATCCGTGGGTGTCGTCGCCAACCAGCCGCTGCACAGCGCCGGTGTGCTCGACATCGACGCCTCGGAGAAGGCCGCGCGGTTCGTGCGCTTCTGCGACGCGTTCGGCATCCCGCTGCTGACCTTCGCCGACGTCCCCGGTTATCTCTCCGGCGTCCGTCAGGAGCAGGCCGGGATCATCCGGCGCGGTGCCAAACTGCTGTACGCGTACGCCGAGGCGACCGTCCCGAAGGTCACGGTGGTGGTGCGCAAGGCGTACGGCGGCGGGTACGCGGTGATGGGCTCCAAGCACCTGGGCGCCGACCTCAACTTCGCCTGGCCCACCGCCCGTATCGCCGTCATGGGCGCCGAGGGCGCGGTGGGTGTCCTGCACCGGCGTGAACTGGCCGCCGCCGAGGACCCGGAGGCGCTGCGGGCCCAGCTCGTCGCCGCGTACGAGGGCACCCACGGGACGCCCTACCTCGCCGCCGAACGCGGATACGTCGACGCCGTCATCGCCCCGCGCGACACCCGCACCCACATCTGCCGTGCCCTGCGCGCGCTGCGCGGCAAGCGTGCCCCGATGCCGACGCGCCGGCACGGCAACATCCCCCTCTGACCGGTCCGCCCGGTCCGACCGCTCTGACCCGCAAGCCGTCCCGCGATGTGAGGAGCCATGCCCGATGGACAGCCGACGCCCCCCGCTCGCCCCCGCGTACCGGAGTCTGCCGGAGTACGTGCGGCACTGGGCCCAAGTCGCCCCCGACCGACGGGCGTTCACCTTCGTCGACCATCCCGCCCCGCAGTCGCGCGGCGTCCACCGCACCCTGACCTGGCGCCGTCTGGACCTGCGTGTCCGGGCGGTGGCCGCCCGCCTCGCCGAGGAGGCCGAGCCCGGAGCGCGGGTCGCGCTGCTGTGCCCCCAGGGGACGGAGTACGTCACCGCCTTCCTGGCCGCGCTCACGGCCGGGCTGGTCGCCGTGCCCCTCTATCCGCCCGGCCTGCCCGGCCACGGCGACCGGCTCGCGGCCGTACTGGCCGACGCGCGTCCTGCGGTTGTTCTGACGACCAGTCATGTCGTGGGTGAGGTACGGGACTTCTGTGCTGACATGCCGGTACCGATCGTCGCCGTGGATCAAGTCCCTGAGGCCGACAGTGACTTGCCGCCGGTTGCGCCGGACGACACCGAGGTCGCCTACCTCCAGTACACCTCCGGTTCGACCCGTACCCCGGCCGGTGTGGAGATCAGTCACGCCAACGTCGTCGCCAACGCCCGTCAGGCGCTGGCTGCTTATGGCGTCGACGACCGTCCGGTGACCCTTGTGGGGTGGCTGCCGCTCTACCACGACATGGGGCTGGTGCTGAGTGTCGCCGCTCCGGTCGTGAGGGGGCAGCTGTCGGTGCTCATGGATCCGGTCGCGTTCCTGCACGAACCGGTGCGCTGGCTGCGGCTGCTCGCCGCGCATCCGCACGCGCTCAGCGCGGCGCCCAACTTCGCCTACGACTACTGTTCCTCGGCCGTCACCGACGCCCAGAAGGCAGGGCTGCGGCTGGACGGTGTCACCGCGCTGATCAACGGCAGCGAACCGGTCCGCCCCGGCACCGCCGACCGCTTCCACGCCGCGTTCGCCGCCCAGGGCCTGGCGCCGGACACCCACTGTCCGTCGTACGGGCTCGCCGAGGCGACCGTCTTCGTCAGTGCCGCCCGGCCCGGGGAGCCGCTCAGCCGGTTCGCGCTCGACCGTGACGCCCTCGCCGCCGGGAAGGCCCTGCCCGCGCCGGACGGAGATCCCCATGCCGTGCTGCTGGCCGGCTGCGGTACTCCGGCGGGCCAGCGGGTCCGTATCGCCGATCCGGTGTCCCGCGCCGCCCTGGCCGAGGGAGAGGTCGGCGAGATCTGGGTGCAGGGTCCCAACGTGGGGCGCGGATACCGGAATCAGGAGCGGCAGACCCGGCGTGTCTTCGACGCCACGTTCGCCGACGGGACGGCCGGCGGCGGCAGTTGGTTGCGCACCGGTGACCTGGGGACGGTTCTGGACGGGCAACTGATCGTCACCGGGCGGCTGAAGGACCTCATCGTCGTCGACGGCCGCAACCACTATCCGCAGGACGTGGAGGCGACGGCCCAGGACGCGGACCCCGTCGTGCGACGCGACCGGCTCGCCGCGTTCGGTGTGCCGGGTGACACAGGCGAGCGGGTGGTCGTCGTGGCCGAGCATGTACGGAGCACCGGCCTCGCGGCGATCGACGTACCGGGGCTGGTGCGTGCCGTGCGCGCGGCCGTCTCGGCGCGGCACGGGCTGCGGCTCGCCGATGTCGTCCTCGTGCCGCCGGGCACCGTGCCCCGTACGTCCAGTGGCAAGGTGTCGCGGGCGCTGACCCGGCGGCGCTATCTGGAGGGCGCCTATCCGTCCGGGACATCCGAGACATCCGAGATATCCAGGACAGCGGAGACGGCGGAATGAGCGGCGCCGAGGAGCGCGCGCTGCGCCGGCTGATCGCCGAGCGGGTGGCCGCCTGGAACGGCACGGCTGCCGAGGACGTGCCGATGGACCGGCCGCTGGCGGACCTGGGCATGTCCTCGCGGGACGCCGTCGTCCTGGCCGGGGAGCTCTCCCGGGCAACGGGTCGTGACCTGCCGGCGACGCTGCTGTGGGAGGCGCCCACCGGCCATGCCCTGGTGGCGCGTCTGTGCGAGACAGAGGCGACGCAGGCCGTTCCGGCAGGCGGTCCGGCGCCTCTGTCTGCCGCGCCCGGCGAGCCGGTCGCGGTCATCGGGGTCGGCTGCCGGCTGCCCGGGGGTGTGCACGGACCGGGCGACTACTGGCGGCTGCTGACCGAGGGCGGCGACGGGATCCGGCGGGTCCCGGAGGACCGGTGGCGTGACTTCGCCGCCTTCCCGCCCGCCGACGCGCCCTTGTACGGCGGCTATCTCGACGACATCGCCGGGTTCGACGCGGACTTCTTCCGCATCTCGCCGCGCGAGGCCGCGGTGATGGACCCGCAGCAGCGCATCCTCCTGGAAGTCGTCCACGAGACCCTCGACCACGCCGCCGTCCCGGCCGCAGCCCTCGCCGGCAGCACCACCGGTGTCTTCGTCGGAGTGTCCGCCCCGGAGTACGGCTCGCTCACCGGCGCCGACCCGGCGGCCGTCGATCCCTGGGCGCCGGCCGGCGGCGCGCTGAGCGTGACGGCGGGGCGGCTGTCGTACGTGCTGGACACCCGGGGGCCGAGCATGGCCGTCGACACCGCCTGCTCCTCCTCCCTGGTCGCCGTGCACCACGCCTGTGTCAGCCTGCGGACCGGCGAGAGCGACACGGCGATCGCCGCCGGCGTCAACCTGCTGCTCTCGCCGACCGTCAGCGTGGCGTTCCGCCGGGCGGGGGCTCTCGCGCCGGACGGGCGGTGCAAGCCGTTCTCGGCGGCGGCCGACGGCATCGGACGCGCCGAGGGCTGCGCGGCCGTGCTGCTGAAGCGGCTGTCCGACGCCGAGCGGGACGGCGACCGCGTCCTCGCCGTCATCCGCGCCACCGCCGTCAACTCCGACGGCCGCTCGAACGGTCTCCTGGCGCCCAACCCCGCTGCCCAGCAAGCCCTGTTGACGACGTCCTACGCGCGGGCCGGGCTCACCCCGGCGTCTGTCGACCACGTCGAGGCACACGGCACCGGTACCCCGCTGGGCGACCCGATCGAGGCGGGCGCGCTCGGCGGGGTGCTCGGTGCGGGCCGCGACCCCGACCAGCCGCTGCTCCTCGGTTCCGTCAAGGGCAACCTCGGGCATCTGGAGTCCGCCGCGGGCATCGCCGGGCTGGTGAAGACGGTCCTCGCGCTGCACCACGACGTCATCCCGCCGTCCCTGCACTGCGCGGACGGGAGCGCCCTGGACGACGTACGGCTGCGGGTGGTCACCGAGTGCGAGCCGTGGCCGCGTTACGGCGGTACGGCCACCGCCGGGGTCTCCGGCTTCGGGTTCGGCGGCACCAACGCCCATGCGGTACTGGAGGAATGGCGGCCGGCTGCCCTGCCGCCGCCCCGGGAAGAGCACCCGGCCGCCCGTCTCCACTTCCTCTCCGACGTCGACACCGCACGCCTCCAGGACACCGCGGCCCGGCTCGCCGACTGGCTCCGGACGCCCGAGGGGAGCGCCGTGCACCCCACCGACGTGGCACGCACGCTCGCCGGGCGCGCGGGACGAGGGCCCGTGCGCGCGGCGGTCGTCGCCCATGACCGCGCCGAACTGGCCGACGTGTTAGCCGAGTTGGGGCAAGGCCGCCCGCACGCACGGGTCGTGACGGGTGAGCGTGATCTCGTCGGACGCGGTCCGGTGCTGGTGTTCTCCGGGTACGGCAGCCAGTGGGCCGGCATGGGGCGGCGGCTGCTGGCCGAGGAGCCCGCCTTCGCCGCCGCCGTGGAGAAACTCGACGCGCAGATCGCCCCGGTGTGCGGGCTGTCCCTGTACGACCACCTGGCGTCCGGCGGCACCCTCGACCGCCTTGAGGTGGCCCAACCCGTGCTGTTCGGGCTTCAGTTGGCGCTCGCCGAGCTGTGGCGCTCGTACGGTGTCGAACCCGTCGCCGTCATCGGCCATTCCGTGGGCGAGGTGGCCGCCGCGGTGTGCGCGGGCACGCTGGACGTGTCGGACGCTGCCCGGGTGGTCGCCGTACGAGCCCGGCTGCTGAGCGGGCTGCGCGGTGGCGCGATGGCTGTCGTCGACCTCGACGACAGTGAACTCGACGTCCTGGCACGGGATTTCCCCGGTGTGCAGGTCGCCGTGCACTCCTCGCCGGGCCAGAAGGTCGTCACCGGTGAGGAGTTGGCGGTGGCGCGGCTCGTGCGGCGGCTGGAGCAGCAGGGGCGGACCGCTCGCGCCCTGCGGGTCGTCGGCGCCGGGCACTCGCCCCAGGTCGAGCCGCTGCTGCCGGAGTTGACCGAGGCGCTGGCCGACATCCGGGGCGGACGGCCCGGTGTCCCCGTCTACTCCACCGTCCTGGACGACCCGCGCGGCGACTGTGTCTTCGACGCCGCCCACTGGGCCGCGAACCTGCGGCGACCCGTCCGCCTGGACCGGGCCGTCGCGGCGGCTGCCGCCGACGGTCACACCGCCTTCGTCGAGATCTCGCCCCACCCGGTCCTCACCCGGGCCGTCACCGACATCGCCCCCGGCGCCCTGGCCATCGGCACCCTGCGCCGCGACGCCGACGGCTCGGCCGAGTTCCTCGCCCAGGTGGGCGCCCTGTACTGCGCGGGCGGACGCCTGCCGTTGCCGCCGGGCCGCGTCGTCGACCTGCCCGCACCACGCTGGCGGCACGTCCGCCACTGGTGGACGGACGGGCGTCCGGCAGCCTCGGCGGTACCGGTTTCCGAGAAGGCCGCCGACGTGTCCGGCGTGGCCGACACGTCCGTCTCCGGCCGGCTGCGCCACCACATCGCCGCCGTGACCGGCCACCCGGTGACCCGCATCACGCCGACCACCGCTCTGGACGACCTCGGCCTCGACTCCCTCATGGCCGTCCGTATCCGCACCGCCCTGCAAGGCGAGTTCGGGATCGAGCTGCCCCTGCGCGAACTGCTCGGCGCCACGACGGTCGAGGCGGTGGCCGCACACCTCCAACAGGCGCTCCCCACAAGGGAGACGGCCTCCCCGCTGCGCACCCTGCGGGCCACCGGCTCCCGGGCCCCGCTCTTCCTCGTCCACGCCGCCGGCGGCACGACCGACGTCTACCGGGCGCTCGCCGAACGGCTCGGTGAGGAACGGCCGGTGTACGGACTGGAACGCCTCCCGGACGCCCGTACGGTGACCGGGAAGGCGCGTCGCTACGCCGAGGCCGTCGCCGCCGCACACCCCAACGGGCCGCTTCTTCTGGGTGGTTGGTCCTTCGGTGGCTTCGTCGCCCAGGAGACCGCACGGCAACTCGCCGCCGTCGGGCGGGACGTGGAGCTGGTGGTGCTCATCGACTCCGTGCGCCCCCTTCCCCGGCCCGGCCTCTCCCCGGCCGACCGCGTCCGCGCCCACCTCACCGGCTTCGCCCGTCATGTCGCCGACACCTACGGGGTCCGACTGGAGCTGCCGTACGACGAGTTGGTGGCGACGGCCGACGACGGGGAGCGCATCGACGCCGTGCTGCGGGCCCTGCGCGAGGCCGCCCCCGTACCGCCTGCCGTGCTGGAGCACCAGCGCTCCTCCTACGTGGACCTGCGGACCGGCGAGGCCCATGAGCCGGGGCAGTACGAGGGGCGGGTGGTTCTGTACCGGGCCACCGAGCCCGCTCCGCACACCGTGCGCGATCCCGCGTACGAACGGGACGACGAGGCGCTCGGCTGGGACGAGGTGTGCCCGCGTCTGACGGTCGTCCGGGTCGCGGGGCACCATCTGTCGCTGCTCGACCCGCCGTACGTCGACGAGATCGCCGACCGTCTGCGGCACGCACTCGACGAGCAGAGCCGCTGAACCGAACGACGAGGAGCCGCCATGTCCCCCTTCCACCCCACCGCCGGAGTGTCCCGACGCACCGTCACCAGAGCGGCGACGGCCGTCGGTCTGAGCGCGCTGTTCGGCGCCTCAGCCGCCATCGCCCACGCCGCGACCCGGATCGGACCGCGCACCCTGGACGTGTCCGTGCCGTCCCGCGCCCTGGGCCGCAGCGCGCCGGTGCGGCTGATCCTGCCGTCGGGGTTCGACTCACAGCCGGGGCGGACCTACCCCGTGCTGTATCTGCTGCACGGCGCCCACGACGACTACACGTCGTGGACCCGGGAGACGGACATCGAGGCCTTCACCGCGGGCCGGAACCTGATCGTGGCGATGCCGGACGCGGGGCCCACCGGTATTCCCACCGCCTGGCGCGGCGGCCCCGACTACGAGACCTTCCAGCTCACAGAGGTCCCGGCGCTGCTCGCCCGCGACTACCGGGCCTCCACCGTCCGGGCCGTCGCCGGGGTCTCCACCGGCGGATACGGCGCCATGGCGCACGCGGCTCGCCATCCGGGGACGTTCGCCGCGGCGGCCTCCTACAGCGGCATCCTCGACACCATGGCACCCGGTGTGCCCCCGCTCGTGGACGCCATCGTGGCCCGCGAGAACCTGGCTCCCCGCTCCCTCTGGGGCAGCCCGTTCCTGAACCTCCTCACCTGGCGCGACTTCAACCCGCGGTCCCGCGCCGCGGGGCTACGCGGCACCCCCCTCTATGTCTCCAGCGGCAGCGGAGTCGTCGGCGGCAGCGGTGACTGGCTGCCCGAGGTGCTGGAAAGCGCCCTGTGGCTCTCCGCGCACGCCTTCACCGACACCCTCTCCCTGCTCCGCGTCCCCGTCACGACCCACTACTACTCGGGAGGAGGACACAGCTGGGCCTACTGGAAGGGGGAGTTCAGCGCGTCGTGGCCGATGCTCGCCCGTGCGCTCGGGGTGCCGGAGTGAGGCCGGTGCCGTCGGGGCACGGAACGGAGCGGAGGGGACGTCCGTCCAACCCCGGACTTGTCCCCCGCCCCACGGGCACCAGCCCGCGGGTGAGCCGCCTCCGGGTGAAAGGAGGGCCCGCCGTGGCCACCCCCGCCCCGCACGGTGTATCGGACGGCCCCGGTGCCGCCCCCGTACCGCCCGAACTGGCCAAACTGCTGCGCGACCAGCTGGAGTCCGTCGCCGACGAGGTGGAGGAGGAGGTGTGCAGAGAGGTCCCGGAGTACGGCGCCCGGTCGTCCGACGGAACGGACCGCGCACACCTCAGATCAGGGGTCGTCCAGGCGCTGACCCTGTTCGTCGACCACATCGCCGATCCGCGCAGCCAGGGGGAGTCGATCACCGCGATCTACCACGAGCTGGGGCGCGCCGAGGCGCTGGCGGGCCACAGCCTCGACACGTTGCAGTCCGCGTTACGGGTCGGGGGGATCCACGCCTGGCGGCTGCTGGGCCGTACGACGGAGGAACTCGGGCTGGACTCCGCGGTGATGGCCGGGCTGGGTGAGCTGGCGTTCCGGACCGTGCACGAGGTCGCCGAGGCCGCGGCGGCGGGCTACGCGGAGGGGCAGCTCCACAGCACGGACGAGCTGGAACGGCGCCGGGGGCGCCTGCTCGCCCTGCTGCTGGGCGAGGGGCCGGTGTCCCCGGAGGCAGTACGGGACCTGGCGCACGGCGCCCGGTGGTCGGTGCCCCGGCATGTCACGGTCGTCGTCCTCGCGGCCACGCCGGACCAGCGGGACGAGGAACAGCCCCTGGTGGCGGCGGGGGCGCTGGTGGACATGGAGTCCCGGCCGCCCCGGATGCTGGTGCCCGGCACGGACGGCTCCGGGAGCTTCGGCGGCCGGGCGTTCACCCTCGCGCTGCGGGGGCGGCCGGCGGCGATCGGGCCGACGGTCCCGCTCACCGAGGCCGCCAGGTCGCTGCGCTGGGCCTGCCGGGCTTTGGGGCTGATGGGGCGCGGGGTCCTCCCCCGGCAGGGTGTGGTGCGCTGCGACGACCACTTGTCGACCCTGCTGCTGCACAGCGACGAACCCATGCTCGACCACCTTCGCTCACGCGCCCTCGCGCCCCTCGACACGGTCTCGGAGCAGCAGCGCGGCCGGCTCGCGGAGACACTGCTGGCGTGGCTGCTCAACGGCAGCAACGTGCCGGACGTCGCCGCCCGTCTCCATATCCACCCGCAGACGGTGCGCTATCGCCTGCGCCAGCTGGAGAAGGTCTTCGGCGAGGCCCTGCACGATCCGGATGCCCGCCTGAACCTGATCCTGGCACTCACGTCGGCACAAAAAGGCGAGGAATTCCTGAATTCCCGTCCATAACACCGGGCACGACACAGCGAATACGTTCGGGACGTCCTTTTCACCAGGCGCCACAGGCGCCTCACCCTCAAAGGATTCCCATGCGTAAGCGAATGCGTATCCGCCTGTGTCTCGCCGTGCTCTCACTGGCCGGCGGGACCGGTCTGGCCACCGTCTCGGCACCTGCAGCGTCGGCCGCCGCCTGCACCGACATCGACGTCGTCTCGGCTCGTGGCACGTTCGAGCCGGGCAACCTCGGCGCGATCGTCGGCGACCCGGTGTATTCCGCTCTCCAGCGGAAGCTGACGGGCAAAAGCCTTTCCAGCTACAAGGTGAACTATCCTGCGGACCTCTCCCTCACCTCGGCCGCGCGGGGCAACTCGGATCTGGTGAACCACGTCAACAGCCAGGCGAGTTCCTGTCCGAATCAGCGGTTCATTCTCGTCGGCTATTCGCAGGGCGCGAACGTCGTCGACAACTCCATCGGAATCAGCAGCGCCGGCGCGGTCGTCGGCAGTCCGATCGTGGCCACCATTCCCGCCGCGCGGGAACCGAGGGTCGCCGCCGTGCTGCTGTTCGGCAACCCGATCCGGGCCCTCGGCAAGAGCGTCACCGGCGTCTACCAGAGCCGCACCATCGACTTCTGCGCCGAGGGCGACCCCATCTGCGAGAACGGCGGCGGCGACGTGGGCGCCCACCTCGGCTACACGAGGAACGCCGACGCGGCGGCCACGTTCGCCGCGGGCAAGGTCTGAGCCCGTAGTCACACGGACGGCTCGCACCGACAGCTCACACGGACAGCGAAGGGCCCGGGAGGTTTTCCTCCCGGGCCCTTCTTCCATGGGGGCGTGGCTGGTGTGGGCGTTGCTACTTGGGCTCTCGGGCGAACTCCGTGAGAGCTGTGGACACCGGCTCGGGCCGGCCGTTGTTCTGTTCGGGTGCGGCGGTCAGCACGTCGAGGTGCTGGTAGCCGTCGGCGACCACGGGGTGCAGGTCCGCCGGGACCCGGCCCGCCAGCAGTCCGTCGCCCGCGAGCACGGTGAGCGTCGGGTCGGCGGCGAGCCCCTCGGGGTGCACGATCAGGCGCTTCACCTGCGGGGAGGTGGCCAGTTGGAGGTCCGTGACCAGCTTGGTCGGGAAGTAGTGCTCCGTGAAGTCGAGCGGCTGCTCGGCCAGGCTCCGGGCCAGTTCCTGGATGTCGGTGACCTCCTTGCCCGCGCCGGTGAACGGCGTCCCGTCGGCCGACCGGTACCCGGGGTCGTCGCGGTCGCCGACGCGGTCGTAGTTGCGCCAGCTGTAGAGCGGCCCGTGCGGCCGGTCCGGGATGGCCTTGTAGGCGGTGCCGAACAGCCCCGGCTGCTGGTCACCGCCGTTGGCGACGGGGAAGGTCTTGTCCACGATCGGCCCGCCGTCGAAGAACCCCACGCTGCTCTGGAGGAACGCCAGCGGTACGGAGTTGTCGTCCAGCAGCGCGCCGAGCACCGCCTCGTTGGTGAGCCGGAAGTCCTTCACGGCCGGTGAGCCCGTGAGAAAGGCGGCGGCGTCCTTGGCGAACAGGAAGCGGTTCGTGGCCTCGATGTTGACGTTGGCGGGCAGATAGGACGGCAGGTCGGCCTCGCCGCCCGGATCCCGTACGGCGCCGACGCCCGCGATGGCCAGCAGGGTCATCGTCTCGGCGTTGAGCAGCACCGGCGCGGACAGCGACCGCGGCAGCACTCCGCTGTCGAGCCCGGCCTGCACGACGCCGTAACCGAGGCCGATGTCGGGCAGGTTGGTGTCGTCCGGGATGCTGCCGCTCAGGTCGGCGAGCGAGGTGGAGACGGTGGTGTCGAGGGCGAAGTACCCGGCGCACTGACGGTGTCCGGCGTCGGCGGTGGTGGCGGGGTTGCCGTCGAAGTCGGCGACCGCGAAATACCCGGTGATCACGCCGCCCAGGGAGTGCCCGCCGCACAGCACCTTGCGCTCACGCAACCCCTGATCGGGCAACTCGGCGGTGAGCAGGGTGTATTGATCGCGGACGGTCTGCTCGATGCCGAGCTTCGCCATCCAGCCGAGCTTGTCGTTGCCGAGGAACCCGGCGAAGGTACGGCCCTCGACCTGCTTGCCCCGGTAGTAGTAGTCGACGGCCGTGTGCTGGTCGCCGGAGGCGATACCGGTGTGGTCCTCCAGGCAGTTGGAGCGCCGGTCCAGGGCCCAGAACTCGATGTGCAGGCCCCGTTCGGCAGCGCGCGCCACGGTGTTGCGGGCGGTGCTGTCGAACGCTCCGGCGCCTTCCAGGATGCCCGGCTGGGCGACGAGGATCCGGTCGGCGTCGGCCGACTCCGCCGGCCCTTCTGAGGAGCGGTAGCGCAGGTACGACAGCCAGTCGCACGCCGCCGGCCGTGCCCCGAAGGACGCCGGCAGCGGTGCCTTCACCCGGACCACCGACTCGGTCACCCCGGCGACCGCGACCGCGCTCGACGACACGACGGGGGCCTCGGTGCGCACGCTCTCTCCGTGCGCTTCCGGGGCCACGGCGGTGAGCATTCCGGTGGTCAGCAGCACCGCGAGCACGGTGCTGCCCACCCTCTTCTCGGAGGTCCCTCTCCTGCGACTCGTGTTCATAGCGGGACGGTAGGACCGCGGGGTGCCCGCGATCAGGCGGTGCTCACAAGAACGCAGCCCCCGGTGACGCCTTTGTCATCAGGCACCAACCGTTCCCGCCGTCTACAGCCCGTCGTTCTTCATGGCGGCGACGATCCGGACATGGCGGTCGGCCGCCGTGCCGGAGAACTCGTTGTCGTAGTTCAGGCCGTAGGGCCAGAAGTGTCCGCCGCCGGTCGACAGTTTGGCGCTCGAACCGTCGAACTGCCGTACCAGCGCCGTGGCTTGGGCACCCGTCCAGGTGCCGCTGCCGCCGTGGGTGGACCAGCCCGAGCTGGTGCCCACGCCTATGGTGTGGGCGATCTCGTGCAGAGCGGTCCGCTCCTTCATGTAACTGCGGTTGCTGCCGAAGCGGATGGTCCCGTTGAGGTTGCCGTCGGCGGTGGGCACGCCGGGCTCGTAGCGGACGGTGATGGTCTTCCCGAGGTCGCTGAGGTTGTTGTAGCGGGCGACGGCGGCGTTCATGGCCGTGGTGATGAGGTCGTACGCACTCTGCTGGTCCGCCGTGGGGTTGCTCGCCCGGGTGAGGGACCAGGTGATGGTGGCTGCCGCGGCTCGCTCCCCGGCCGGGGCGGTCTGCGGGGCTGCTTGGGCGATGCCGGGACCTGCCAGCATCGCGGCTGCCAGGGCGGCCACGACCGCCTTGTTGCGCCAGGTGGCTCGCTGTGAACTCATGGGGGCTCCTGTGGGGGGATGAGCCGTCGCGTGGGGACGACGGTGTCCTGAAAGCGCTTTCCCAGGTTGCCGGGAGGCTAGCCAGATGTTTCGGGCACGTCAATGAACTGCACCAAGCCCAGCCCTCGCAGCGGAACTTGACGGAACGTGCGCACCATCTTGACGTGTTCATTTTTGTCATCAAGCATGCCGTCAGCGCGATTCCTTCTGTTCGGTTCTGTTCACCTCCTTGTCTGTGGAAGGGAGTGCCGTGTCCCCTCGGCACCGCCAACGCATCGCCCGGGCCCTGGCCCCGACGGTCCCCCTGGTTCTCGGCGCGGGTCTTCTGGTCCCACAGCCCGCTGCGGGCGCGGACGCGGCGGCGCTGAGCTCGGTCACCGTGCGGGTCGACCCGTCCTACCAGCAACAGGAGTTCGAAGGCTGGGGAACAAGTCTCGTCTGGTTCGCCAACGCGACGGGCGGCTATCCGGAACCCGTCCGAAGACAGCTCGTGGACATGCTGTTCGGCGAGGACGGGCTCGACCTCAACATCGCGCGCTACAACATCGGCGGCGGCAACGCCCCGGACGTCCGCAAGGACTACATGAAGGCCGGCGCGACCATGGACGGCTTCTGGAAGGCCCCTGAGGGCACCACCCAGAAGGACATGGACTGGTGGGATCCGAACAACCCGGACCACTGGGACTGGGACGCCGACGCGGGCCAGCGCTGGTGGGTGGACCAGATCAAGGACAAGATCACCACCTGGGAGGCGTTCAGCAACTCGCCGCCCTGGTTCCAGACCGTCAGCGGTTACGTCTCCGGGGGCTTCGACGCGAACACGGACCAGATCCGCGCGGACCGTGTCGACGAGTTCGCCGAGTACCTGGTGCGGGTGACCGAGGAGATGGAGCAGCGGCACGGCATCACGTTCGACACCATCGATCCGCTGAACGAGCCCAACACCAACTACTGGGGTACCCAGTTGGGCGCCAACGGCCAGCCCACCGGCGGCCGTCAGGAAGGCGCGCACGCCGGGCCGGGGCTCCAGCAGAAGGTCATCCTGGCCCTCGACAAGGCACTCGCCGGGGCGAAGACCGACGCCGCGATCTCCGCGATGGACGAGACCAACCCGGGCATCTTCACCCAGAACTGGAACGCCTACAGCGCCGAAGCCCGAGCCGCCGTCGAGCAGCTCAACGTGCACACCTACGGCACCGGCATGCGCACCAGCGCCCGGGACATCGCCAAGGGCGCGGACAAGAAGCTGTGGATGAGCGAGGTCGAGGGCAACTGGGGTACGGGCACCGACTTCACGAGCATGGAACCGGGGCTCGGCATCGCCACCCGGATGGTCGACGACATGCGTGAACTGGAGCCCTCCGCCTGGGTGTTCTGGCAGCCGATCGAGGACTCGATCCCGCAGGCCGCGGCCGGCAAGAACTGGGGCAGCATCCATGTCCCGTTCAACTGCACGGCCACGGACACCCTGGAGACCTGCCCGATCAAGGCCAACTCCAAGTTCCACACCATCCGGAACTTCACCCACTACATCCGCCCCGGCGATCACTTCGTGAAGACCGACGATCCCTCCAGCGTCGCCGCGGTGAAGGAGTCCGGCCGGGCGGCGACGGTCGTGCACGTGAACAGCGGTACGTCCGCGCGCTCCGTGACCCTCGACCTGGCGCGCTTCGGCAAGGTCGCGCGGCAGGCCTCCGTCACGCCCGTGGTGACGAGCACCGACGGCGCACTCGTGAAGGGCGCACCGGTGCGGGTGACCGACCGGACAGCCACACTCACCGTCCCCGCGCAGTCGGTGACCACCTTCCTGGTCGAGGGTGTCAGCGGCGTCGCGAAGGATGCCGCCCTCGTACAGTCCGGGCATGTCTACCGGTTCCAGGGCGCCCAGAGCGGCAAGTCGCTGGCCCCGTCGGACGACGGCAGCGGCATCGTCATCCGCACGACCGACGCGGGCAGCGCGCAGCAGTTGTGGTCCGCGGAGCAGCTGACCGACGGGACGAGCCACCGCGAGCGCTACGCCCTCACCAGCGTCACCACCGGCAAACGGCTCGCCGTGCGCGACAACCAGGCCGTCCTGGAGGACCCGGCGGGCACGGAGCCCGACACCGGCGCCCAGTGGATCCTGTCGACGACCGGCGACGGCACCTGGACGTTCGTCAACGCCGCCACCGGCCGCCTCCTCGACGTCACCGGGCAGTCCTCCACGGACGGCGCGAAGGTGTCGACGTACACCCCGACCTCGGCGGCGAACCAGCGCTGGGCCGTGACCGACGAGACGGTCCTGCGGACCGAGCCGGCCACGGCGTTCACCGTCCCCCGGCTGCGGCCCGAGCTGCCCGAAACGGTGACACCGGTGTTCCGCGACGGTGCCCGGGGCGCCCTTCCCGTGGTGTGGGACCTGCCGTCGGACCGGGCCTGGCGCGATCCCGGGACGGTGCGGGTGAAGGGTGAGGCGACCGACGCGCTCGGGCGGAAGATCCCCGCGAAGGCGGTCGTCACCATCGACACGATCGCCTCGACGGTGCCCGGACGTGCCAAGACGTACGTGGGCGGGCAACCGGAGCTGCCGGCCACGGTCGTCGGCGTCGGCGCGCACGGCGGCCGGACCGACCTTCCGGTCACCTGGGACCCGGCGCCCGACGGGGCGTTCGACGCGACCGGGGTCGTGACCCTGCACGGCGTCGCCCGGATCGTCGGCAGCGGTACGGCCGACGCGACCGTACGCGTCCAGGTCACGGAACCGGTGTCGGCCAACATCGCGCCCGACCAGGATGTAGCCGTCGCCGCCACGTTCACGGAGAGCGGGTACTCCGCCGAGCGGCTGCGCAACGGCACCCTGGCCGAGAAGGCGTGGTCCAACTGGAAGCCGGGGAACACCAAGAACCCCTCCGACACCGTCACGTTCACGCTGCCGAAGGCCCGCGGCCTGGACCGGATCGTCGCGCACTTCCACCGGGACGGGTCCAGCGCGTCCTTCCCCGAGAGCCTGAAGGTTCAGGTACGGGCGGCCGACGGCACGTGGGTCGACGCGAGCGGCGCCGTCGCGGTCGGGACCGAGGGCACACCGGTGGTCGACGTACCGCTGACGGCGGGGCCGACGACCGGGGTGCGGGTGGTCATGACGGCACGTCCGGGCGGTTACGTCACCATGGGCGAGATCGAGGTGTACGCCAAGTCCCCTGCCGTCGCCTCGGATTCGGCCGCCGCGGCGATCGAGGTGGCCGGTGTTCCGGTCGCGGGCTTCGACGCCGGCACGACCGACTACCGGGTCGCGACGAGGGACCCGGCCCGGGCCGTGATCACGGCGACGGCTCGCGATCCCTACGCGACCGTCACGGTCGAGAAGGTCCGCGAGCACGGCCGCACGCAGGCCGTCGTCACGGTGACCGGTGAGGACGGAACCCGGACGACGACGTACCGGATCACACTCGTACGACGCTGAGTGCCCGTCCGGAGGGGAGGGGACCCGCTGTTCGCGGGTCCCCTCCCCTCCGGCGTTCAGCGCCGCAGGTTCGCCCGCACCGCCGCGGCGACGACCGCGTCCCGCTCGGCGCGGGTGAACAGCCCCTGGGACAGCCAGCCGTCGGCGAGGACGCGTACCGCGTCCAGGAAGCCGCTCTGGGAGGCGAAGGGCGCCTGTGCCCAGAGCACGTCGAGGAAGGTCAGGCCGTCCGCGCGGGCGCGGTTCGGTACGCCGGAGGTTGCCGTGCCGAACACGACGACGGGCTCGGAGCGCCTGAAGTAGGCGTGGTAGCGGGCGTCGTCGGCGATGTGGAACGGGGCCAGGGTCAGACCGTGCGTGGTGAAGTGCAGCGGGCGGCCCTCCGGTCTGACCGAGGCGGCGAGGTCGCCCCGTAGCGTGAAGTCCTTGTAGAAGGAGAACGTGCGGAGCCCGGTGGCCTGGCTCCGGGCGACCAGCAGGACCGGTCCGTAGAACACCGACTGGACGGTGGGATCGTCCAACGCCCGTTCCACGCGCAGGCGGTAGGGAGCGGAGACGGCGACCCGGTCGCCGCGCTGCCAGTTCCTGCTCAGGGTGAGGTAGCTGCCCGGTACGGCACCGGTCGGCTGCGGAACCCCGTTGACGGTGACGGTGACGCCTCCCGTCGCCCAGGACGGGACCCGCAGCTTCAGGTCGAGACTGCCCCCACCCTCACGGAACGTCAGGGTGCGCACGCCCTCGGCCGGGTAGTCGCTCGTCTGATCGACGACGAGGCCGCGCTCCGGCCAGCGCAGGGTGGAGGCGAGGTACAGGTTGACGTAGAGCGCGTTGCCGTCGGCGGAGCGGAAGTACACCGAGTCCTGGTACTTGGTGTGGTTCTCCATCCCGGTACCGCCGCAGCACGTACCGGTGTTGCCGTACTCCCGCACGACCCCCGGGCCCATCCCGACGAAGTACGTGACCTCCGGGCTGCCCGTGCTCCGGACGTCCCGGCGGGAGGCGAGGATGTGGTTGGTCAGGCCCCGCTCGTAGTGGTCCATGTAGGCGGCGTCGGGGGTGTGGAAGAACAACTGCCGGCTCAGCTTCAGCATGTTGTACGTCGCACACGTCTCGGCGTTGTTGTCCGCGAGGGTCGCCGCGATCGCGTTCCGCGCCCGGAACATCTCACCCTGGCCGGTACCGCCCAGGCTGTACGTCCGCGAACCCACGACCATGCCCCAGAAGTTGCGGGCGGCAGCGGCGTACTCCTGCTCCCCCGTGTGGTCGAACAACCGCAGGTAGCCGGTGAATTGAGGAATGTGCTGGTTAGCGTGCCTGCCATCCAGAATGTCGCGGTTCTCCGAACAGGCCTCCAGCAGCGCGGTGTTGTCGAAGCAGCGGGCGGCGGCGAGGTGTTCCGCCCGGCCGGTGAAGGCATACAGGTCGGCCAGCACCTCGTTCATGCCGCCGTACTCACCGGCGATGTAGATCGACCACATGCGCTCCAACTGGGCCTGGGGCAGGCGGCTGAGCCTGCTGTGCACCCAGTCGCCCATCTTCGAGGCGATCGTCAGGGCCTGCTGGTTCCCTGTGAGGGTGTGGGCGTCGAGGAGGCCGCGCATGATCTTGTGGCAGGTGTAGTAGGGCGCCCAGATGGTGGGGTAGGTCGTGTAGCTCTCCAGGAGGATGAACTGCGTCTCCGGGTACGCGGCCAGGTACCCGGGGTGGCTGGGTCGCGGGGATCCGTGGTCCGCCAGGGCCTGTTGGCACTCACCCAGCGCGCCGACCAGGTAGTCGAGCTTGGTCTTCAGCGCGGCCTCACGCGTGTCGGCGTACGCCTGGGCGACGAGCGTGAGGAAGTGGCCGCCGAAGTGGCCGCGCAGGTTCCCGTCGGAGGTCTCCCAGCCGCCGGGCGGCTGTGCGCCACGGGTGTCGAGCCCGGCGTTGGCCCGGAAGACGGCGAGGATGCGGTCGGCCGGGTAGGCCCTGGCGTATTCGAGCATCAGGTCGCGCTTGCGACGGAACACGCCGTCGCCCAGGGTGACTTGGTCCAGGGGGAAGGGCTGTACGGCCCAGGTGGACGGGGCTTGCACGGGGAGGGCTGCGCCTTCGCCGGGTGCGGCGGGGAGGGCCGGGGCCGCGTGTGCCGCAGGGACGGCGTACGCCAGCGGGGTGGCCGCAGCGGTCCCTGCGGCGAGTCTCAACAGACGGCGGCGGGTGGGGGGTTGAGACATGCTCGGACTCCGATCGTGGGGTTCGGCGGGTCTGGTCTACGGTTCTGTCGTCGGCAGCCACACGCGCATCGTCGAAGGGCCGCGGTTCGCCCAGGAGTTGTACGGGACGAGGACGACGCCGGTGCGTTCGGCGGTGGGAGCAGTGGTGGAAGCGGGGGTTCGGTCCAGCGCCCGGTACGGCCAGGGGGCGTCGCCCGGGTCGGTCTGATCGACGAGTTCGCCCGGTGCGACCACGGTGTCGTCCGGCCCGTCCTCCGGCTCGGCGGAGGGGTCCACCCGTACGGCGTCGACCTCACGCCCGTCCGGCAGGTCCACGGACTCGGCGCAGTACACCAGCGGGCCGCGCTGGACGGCGACTGTGCCGCGTACGGCGTCGATGCGCGGGTCCGGGGCGATCCACCGTGGCGTCACGGGCAGTTCGAGCCGTATCTCGTCGCCGGGAAGGAAGACCCGGGTGACCTCCGCCGTGCCCGGGGCGACCGTGCGGCGGATCCCGTCCGGGTCGACCAGGCAGGCCGTGGCGCCCGCCGTCCAGGCGGGGACGCGCAGCGACAGCGTCCAGGGGCGGGCCGGGGACGAGCGGTCGATCCGTACCGTCACGGTTCCGCCGGACGGGTAGTCGGTGCGGACGCGGAGCGCGACGCCGTGGCCGCCGGTGAGGGAGGTGGCGATCTCCGCGTCGGCGTACTGGTGGAGCTGGATGCCCTGGTCGTCCGCCGTCGCCACATACGCGGGCAGCGCGGCCAGTGTGCGCGCCACGTTGGTCGGGCAGCACGACACCGCGAACCAGGGGGCGCGCAGGCCGGATTCGGCGCGCGGGCTCACGGCGTCCGTGGCGGGCGCGGCGCCCCGGTGTCGGCGGTGCAGGGTGTTGGCGTAGAAGAAGGACCGGCCGTCCTCGGACGGGGAGGTGGCGACCACGTTGAAGAGGGTCCGTTCGGCGAGGTCGGCGTAGCGCGGGTCGCCGGTGGCCAGGAGCAGCCGCCAGCCGAGCTGGACGGAGGCGACGCCGGCGCAGGTCTCCGAGTAGGCGCGGTCCGGCGGGAGGACGAAGTCGTCGCCGAAGGACTCGTCCCGGTGGTGCGAGCCCATGCCGCCGGTCAGATAGGTGCGCCGGGCGATCGCGGCCTCCCACTGCCGTACGACTGCGGCGAGGAGCTCGTCGTCCCCGGTCTCCATGGCCACGTCGACGGCGCCGGCGGCGAGGTAGAGGGCGCGGACGGCGTGGCCGCGCAGCACCGTGGCCTCCCGTACGGGCAGGTCGTCCTGGTAGTAGACGCGGCCGAACTCGCTGTCGGCGAGGGTGCCGTGGCCTCGGCGGTCGATGAACAGCGCGGCCTGGTCGAGGTAGCGCTGCTCGCCGGTCAGCCTGGCCAGTTCGACCAGGGCGGTCTCGATCTCCGGGTGGCCGCAGACGCGCTCGATGCCGCCGCGGCCGAAGGTGGCGCAGATGTGGTCGGCGGCGCGTCGGGCGACCTTCGTGAGTTCGCCCTCGCCGCGGGTCCTGGCCTGGGCGATGCCCGCCTGGATCAGGAACCCGTAGCAGTACAGTTCGTGACCCCATTCGAGGTCGCTGTAGCGGGGCTGCTGTCCGGGGTGGCCGAAGGCGGTGTTCAGGTAGCCGTCCGGTTCCTGGGCGGATGCGACGGCCTCGGTGAGCGCGGCGATGTCCGGGTCGAACGCGGCACCGGTGCCCGTGCCCGTCTGCCAGGCCATCGCTTCGAGGAGTTTGTAGAGCTCGGAGTCCGCGAACTCCCTTCCCCGCCGGTCCCGTTGGACGCGGCCCTCGGCGACGGCCCGGAAGTTGCCGGTCCAGCCGACGCGTTCCATCCAGTCGCGGCTGTGGGCGAGTGTGGCGTTGGCGTTGGTCTCCCGGCGCCGGGCCCAGAAGCCGCCGGTGATCCTGACCTCGTCCAGACCCAGCGGACGCAGCCGTCCCCGGGTCGGTGCCACGGGCAGCACGGTCGACAACTCTCGGTTATCGCTCACCAATTGATGCCTTTCATCCGGTTCGTCAGCCCTTGAGCGCGCCCGACATGAAACCCCGTACGTAGTGCCGTTGGAGCAGCAGGAAGAGGAGGAGACACGGCACGGCGAGGACCACCACACCCGCCTCGGTGGCGCCGTAGTCGACGGCGCCCATGCTCTGCTGGCGCAGGTTGGCCACGGCCAGCGGCAGGGGTGCCTTCTCGCTGTCGGAGATGAGGATCAGCGGGGCGATGAAGTCGTTCCAGGCGGCGAGGAACGCGAACAGACCGACGGTGATCAGCCCCGGTCGTACGGCGGGCAGAAGCACCCGGCGCAGTGCGCCGGCCGTGCCGCAGCCGTCGACGAGCGCCGACTCCTCCAGTTCGCGCGGTACCGCCTCGAAGGAGATCCGCATCATGAAGGTGGCGAACGGCAGCTGGAACATGGCCAGGACGAGGCTCAGCCCGATCAGCGAGTTCTGGAGGTGGAGCCGGCCGAGCAGGACGTAGAGGGGGATGAGCAGGGTGGCGTACGGGACCATGAGGATGGCCAGGGTGAGCAGGAACAGCAGGTTCTTTCCGGGGAAGTCGAAGCGGGCGAAGGCGTAGCCGCCCAGCAGGGACACCCCGAGGGTCAGGGCGACGGTGAGCGCCGAGACGACGGTGCTGTTGAGGAGGTAGCGCCACAGGCCCGCGTCGTAGTCGAGCAGGGTGCGGTAGTTGCCGAGGCCGTAGCCGGACTCCTGTGCGGTGCCGGGCTGTCCGCTGACCGAGGCCCAGGCGTTCCACACCAGGGGGAAGAGGAAGATGACGGCCAGTCCTCCGGCGACGACGTAGTAGGGCGTTCGGCCGAGGGTGCGGGCCAGCACGGTCGGGGTCCCTCTCATGACTCGTCGGCGCGGCGCAGGCCGCGGAACTGGAGGGCGTTGAGCAGGAGCAGCACGCCGAGCACGATGGCCGAAAGGGCCGCCGCCGTACCGAGGTTCATCCGCTGGAAGGCCTCGCGGTAGATCAACTGGACGACGGTGACCGTGCTGTTGTCCGGTCCGCCCTTGGTCAGGACGAAGAACTGGTCGAAGGCGAGCAGCGATCCGGTCACGCAGAGCAGCAGGGTCAGCGCGAGGGACGGACGCAGCAGCGGCAGGGTGATGGAACGGAAGATCTGGCCACGGCTCGCGCCGTCCATACGGGCCGCCTCGAACACCTCGTGGGGGATGCGCTGGAGGCCCACGAGAAGGATCAGCATGTAGAAGCCGGCGAACTTCCAGACGATCAGGAAGACCGTCGAGAGGAGGGCCGAGGTCGGCGTGCCGAGGAAGGACACCGGTTCGTCGACGAGGCCCAGGGTTTCGAGGATGCTGCTGAGCGGGCCCGTGGTCGGGCTGTACAGCCCCCAGAAGAGCAGGGACGCGGAGGCCAGCCCGAGGGCGCTGGGCAGGAAGTAGACCGTCCGGAAGAACCCCGCCCCCGGCCGGAACTCCTGTACCAGCAGCGCGAGAAGGAGTGCCAGGCCGAGGAGGACGACCGTGACGATCACCGTGTAGAGAAGGGTGAAGCGGACCGCGGGCCAGAACAGGGTGCTGTCGATGGCGTCGGTGAAGTTCTCGGGCGCGTTGACGCCCCGGTCGCCGGCGAGGAGCGGCCAGTCGCTGAGGGACATCTGCCCGACGAGCAGCAGCGGCAGCAGGAAGAACACGGTGACGAACACGGCCGTGGGGGCGGCGTAGGCGAGACCCTGAGCCTTGCGGGACGTCCACCGGCGCGCGGGTGGCCGATCGGCCGCCTTCACCTGCATGGCTCTCCTCTGCCGTGCGCTGCGGGTGGGTGGGGGCTGGTCGCGCAGTTCCCCGCGCCCCTGAGAGACGAGGCTTCGCCCCTGTCTCTCAGGGGCGATCAGTCGGCCAGGGAAGCGCTCACCGCGTCGTTGTCCTTGTCGATGTCCGACCCGTCGCCGAAGACGGCGTCGCGCATCAGGCTCAGCCAGGGGCCGTTGGGGTCGTTGAAGGTCTGGCCGAACTTGAGGGCGTACGGGGTACGGCCGTCCGCCACCAGTTCGTTGATGGCCACCAGTCGCGGGTCCGCCTGGGAGTACGTGTTGGACGCGAGGTCGGTGCGTGCCACCACGTCCTTGTGGGCGGCGACCACGTCGACCTGTGCCTTGTCGCCCAGTGACCAGGCGAGGAAGTTCCAGGCCTGGTCGGCCGACTTGCTGGTGGCGGCGATGCCGATGGCGTCACCGCCGACGAAGGTGGACCTGCCGCCGTCGGGTCCGGGGATGGGCGCGACACCGAGGTCCAGGTCCTTGGGCATCAGCCCGAGGGTCGTCGAGGGCATCGGCATGACGCCGACCTCGCCCTTCGGGAAGACCCCGGTCCAGGTTGCGCCGGTCTCGTCGCGGGCGCCGGGGGCGACGATGTCGTCCTCGACCCAGCCCCGGTAGGTGTCGTAGACCTTCTTCGCGGTGGCGGAGTCGAGCGATGCCCCGGTGCCCTCCTTGTCCAGCACCTCCTCCCCCGCCGCCCAGATGGACGGCCACCAGGTGAAGACACCGCAGCCGCCGCAGTTGCCGCCGAAGAAGGTGCCGTTGACGCCTCCGCCCAGCGCGTCCACGGCGCGTGCCTGCCGGTCCCACTCGCCGAGGGTGGTGGGCGGCTTCTCCGGGTCGAGCTTGGCGCGCCGGTACAGCTCCTTGTTGTAGAAGAGCACCGACAGGTCGAGGGTGTGCGGCACGACGTACTTCTTGTCCTCGTACGTGCCGGCCTTGATGTGGGACTGGGCGAGGCTCGCTGCGAAGGGCAGGGCGTCGATGCGTTCGGTGAGGTCGGCGAACAGCCCGCTGGAGGTGTAGTTCGGGACGAACACCACGTCGGAGGCGAAGAGGTCGGGCAGGTCCTTGGAGCCTGCTGCCGCGCCGACCTTGGCCTGGTAGTCGTCGGTGGGGACGACGGTCAGCTCGATCTTGTTCTTGTGGCTCGCGTTGTACGCCTTGACCAGCGCCTCGCTCTGGGGTCTGGTCGCCGCGCGCGTCCACATCGTCAGCGTGGCGCCGTCGTCGGCGCCCGTGACGCCCACCGCTCCCCCACCGCCTCCGCCGCCCGAGCCGTCGTTCCCGGAGCCGCAGGCCGTGATCAGGCTCGCGGTGGTCAGGAGCGCGACGGCGCCGGTGGCAAGTCGGCGTCGGTGTCCACGTGGTCCGGTCGTGCTCCCCATAACGATCCCCCTCGTGTGGGTTCTGCGCCGGAAAGAAACCGAAAAGGCTTTCTGAAAGCTAGGACGCGGCTCACTGTCCGTCAATCCCCTTGCACAGAAGGGAAGTCGGAGAGCCGATGGGAGACTCACCGCAACCTGTGAAAAGACGCAGGACCCACCTCGACCGAAACAACTCGCGTACGGTTTACGCACGCAAGGCGAGACAGGAGTACACCCATGGCACAGGCCACCGGCCCCTCTCGTTCGCGACCCGCCACCCTCAGCGACGTCGCCCGGCTGGCCGGTGTGTCCATCGCCACCGCGTCCAAGGCGCTCAACGGCCGCAGCCAGGTGCGCGCCGAGACACGGCAGCGAGTGGTCGACGCGGCCGAGCGGCTGTCGTTCAGGCCCAACCAGCTGGCCCGTGGCCTGCTCGCCGGGCGCACGGGCACCGTCGGGCTGCTCACCAGCGACCTGGAGGGCCGGTTCAGCATCCCGATACTCATGGGCGCCGAGGACGCCTTCGGCGCGGGCGAGGTCGCGGTCTTCCTGTGTGACGCGCGCGGTGACGCGATCCGCGAACAGCACCATGTCCGCGCGCTGCTCGGGCGCCGGGTCGACGGTCTGATCGTGGTGGGCAGCCGGACCGATCCGCGTCCGTCCCTGGGCCGTGAGCTACCGGTCCCGGTGGTGTACGCGTACGCGCCGTCGGACGATCCGGCCGATCTGTCCATCGTCCCGGACAGCGTCGACGCCGGCCGGATCGCCGTGGAGCACCTGATCGCGTGCGGCCGTACCCGGATCGCGCACATCACCGGCGACCCGGGGTATCTCGCGGCGCGGGAGAGGGCCGAGGGGGCGCTGGCCGCGCTCACCGACGCCGGTCTCGCCCCGGTCGGGGAACCGCGGTTCGGGGCCTGGTCGGAGGGCTGGGGGCGGGCGGCCACCGCGCTGCTGCTCGACCGGCACCCGGACGTCGACGCGGTGCTGTGCGGCAGCGATCAGATCGCCCGCGGTGTCATGGACGGACTGCGCGAACGCGGCCACCGGGTGCCGGAGGACGTGGCGGTGCTGGGGTTCGACAACTGGCAGGTGCTGACCACCTCCTCGCGCCCACCGCTGACGAGCGTCGACATGAATCTGGAGCAGGTCGGGCGGGCGGCGGCACACGCCCTGTTCACCGCGATCGGCGGGGCCCGGCGCTCGGGGATCGAGACGGTGCGCTGCCGGGTGGTGCTCAGGGGATCGACGGCGCCGTCGTCCTGAACCGCTGTCCTGAACCACTCGGTCGGTCAACTGGGCTCTCATCCACCTCTCTTGACACTTCATCAGCTCGCTTCTACGTTGCGAAAACCTTTCAGGTCGTTTTCAGCGCACGCCGGATCATGCGCTTCGGATCCATGCACGTCGGCGCCATCGTGAGCGAACGCTTGTTGTCAACGGGACAAGGAGCAACCGATGAGAAGACCGCACGCCCAACTGTTACGCCACCTGCGTACGAGGTATCTCCTCGTCGCCCTGCTGCTCAGCGTCTGTTCCGTCGTCACCGCGCCGCCGGCCGCCGCCGCGCAGACCATCGGGTTCCCCACCTTCAGCGGCCCCGCGATCCCGGCCCCGCCCGTCGCGTACACACCCGGCGACATGATGCGGAGCATCTACGACGCGGAGAGTTCGGGGACCGACTTCTGGATGGACCGTCTCCTCGCCCGCTCCGGCGACGACCCGGCCGGCCCCTGGCTGATGAGCCGTGGCCGTGCGCTCTTCATGAAGACCCACGACCCGGCGGTGCTCGGTTTCGGCGGCCAGGCCGCCTACTGGGAGAGCATCAGCAACAACAACGCCTACACGGTCGCGATCACCCCGGGCACCTTCACCGAGCAGGTCTCCCAGCGCCGGCAGATGCCCAGCCACTGGAACAGCGTGCACACCGGCGGCGCGGTCACGGTGAACCAGACCAAGTTCATCACCGACAACAACGTGGCCGTGACCAACCTGTCGATCAGGAACAACGGCAGCAGCTCAACCACCCTGCAACTACGGGCGACTTCGCCGTACGCCACCACAGGCACCGGCAGCGAACTGACCGGCCAGGTGAACGCGTACAACAACCTCACGACCCTTCGCCCCCGCCTCACCGGCGACGGTTTCACGGTGTCCGGCGGCGGCCTCAACCGCTCGGTGACAGTCGCGGCCGGGGCCACCGTGACCGCCAAGGTGGTGATGGGCTTCGTCACCGACGAGATCCCCCAGTCGCTCACCGAGTACAACGCCTACGCGGGCTACTCGAACGCGACCGCCTTCGCGACGCACGTCAGGGCCTACAACCTGTGGTGGGCGCAGAACGTGCCCTACATCGACGTACCCGAACCGGCGATCAAGAAGAGCGTCTACTACCGCTGGTGGCTGATGCGCTTCAACAACCTGGACGCCGACATCCCCGGGCAGACCTTCCAGTTCCCGACGTCGACCGAGGGCGTCCTCGGCTACAACAACGCGATCGCGCTCACCCAGCCCATGCACATCGACGACCTGAAGTATCTGCGCAACCCGGCCTACGCGTACGGGGATTGGCTCAGCGTCGGCCAGACCTCCAAGGGCGGACGCTTCCTCGACAACCCGGGTGACCCGGAGAACTGGTCCAACAGCTACACCCAGTACATCGCCGAGGCGGCCTGGAAGAGCTACCAGCTCCATGGCGGCCAGCCGGGCATCGCCGCCAGCCTGGCACGCTACGCGGAGGGCGACGTCAAGGGTCAACTCGCCCACTACGACCACGACAACAACAAGCTCATCGAGTACGACTGGGGCGCGCTGACCGGCAACGACGCCGACGCGGTCTCCTTCCACTGGAAGCCCGGCACCATGGACCGCGCCGAGTCCGCCTACCAGTACAGCGGTGCGCTGGCCGCCGCGCAGGCCTACGAGGCGACCGGCAACACGGCCAAGGCGACCGAGATGCGCACGCTCGCGACGCAGATCAAGGACGCCATCGTCAATGTGCTGTGGAACCCCAACCGGCAGTTGTTCGAACACCGGTTGAAGTCGACGAACGAGTGGGTGCCCTGGAAGGAGATCAACAACTACTACCCGTTCTCCGTCGGAGCCGTCCCCAACACCACTGCCTACAAGCAGGCGTTGCGCCTGTACGACGACCCGGCCCAGTATCCGATCTTCCCCTTCTACACGGCCAACCAGGTCGACAAGAAGGCGGCGGCCGACGCCGGGGAGCCAGGCTCCAACAACTTCTCGACGATCAACTCGACAGTCCAGCTCCGGCTGTACTCCTCGGTGTTGCGCAACTACTCCAACTCCTGGATGACCGCGACCGACTACAAGAAGCTCCTCTACTGGAACACCTGGGCGCAGTACGTCGGCGGCAACACCCAGTGGCCGGACGCCAACGAGTTCTGGGCCGACTGGAACGGCAGCAGCATCAACTACCGTTCCTGGATCCACCACAACATCCTGGGCAGCAGCAACTGGACGGTGATCGAGGACGTCGCCGGTCTGCGTCCGCGCAGCGACGCCAAGGTCGAGCTCTCCCCGATCGACATCGGCTGGAGCCACTTCACCGTCAACAACCTCCGCTACCGCAACGCCGATCTGAGCGTCGTCTGGGACGACCCCGCCGACGGCGTGGTGCGTTACCCGGGTGTCCCGGAGGGCTACTCGATCTACGTCAACGGCAACCGGGCCGCCACCGTCAACTCCCTGGTGCCCTTCACCTGGGACCCGGCCACCGGTGAGGTGACGACGAGCGGCACGGTCACCCACCACGTGGCGGTCGCCGGACTCCAGGCACCGAACCAGGTGGTCCAGAGCAGCCCGCGTATGGTCGACATGCTCGCCAAGGCCGGCGTCGACCTCACCGCCGACCTGGCCAACATCGCCTCCGGGGCGACGGTCTCGGCCTCCCACACGGGGGCCGGCAGCTCGGTGTCGGGCGCGGTCGACGGCCACCCGACCAACGAACCGTTCTGGGGCGCCGGCGGCTCCGCCAACAGCCAGGACTGGTACGAGCTGAACTTCGGCGCCCCCCGCACACTCAACGAGGTGCGCCTGCACTTCAAGGACAGCCGCCCGGCCAGTACGACGTACAGGGCGCCGTCGGCGTACACCATCCAGTACCACAACGGCAGTTCGTGGGTGGACGCCCCGAGCCAGACCAAGAACCCGGCGGCACCACGGGCCAACTACAACGTCGTGCAGTTCCCGGCGATCACCGCCCAGCGCGTCCGCGTCCTGGCCACCAATACCTCCGGCGCGAAGACGGGTCTCACCGAGGTGAAGGTCTTCAACCGGGGCGGTGTGCAGCCTCCGCAGCCACCCGTCAACCAGGCGTCCTCCGCGACCGCCTCCGCCTCCTACACCTCCCCGTGGGAGAGCGCCGCCGCGGTCAACGACGGCGTCGACCCGCCCTCGTCCAACGACACGGTGAACCCGCGCTGGGGGACCTGGCCGGAGACGGGCCAGCAGTGGGCCGAGCTGACCTGGCCGACCGCGAAGACCCTCAACAAGGCCGATGTGTACTTCTTCGACGACGACCAGGGCATCGACATGCCCGCCTCGTGGAAGCTCCAGTACTGGAACGGCAGCGCCTACGTGGACGTACCGGGCGCCGGCGCCTACTCGCTGGCCAAGAACCAGTACAACCCCGTCTCCTTCACCGCCACCAGCACCACCCGGCTACGGGTGCTGCTCACCGGCACCGGCAGCAGCTCCGTCGGACTCCTCGAAGTCAAGGCGTACGGACCCTGAAGGGATGTGCCCGAAGTGACCCGCTCCAGATGTACGGCCGTACTCGTCGCCGTGCTCGCCATGGTGGTCGCCCTCCTGGTGGCGCCGCCCGCGTCCGCCGCCGTCACCTTCTCGTCGACGGGGGTGAACCAGAACGGCGGCAACTGCCTTGACCTGCCCGGCGGTTCGACGACCAACGCCACGCAGCTCCGCGCGTTCACGTGCAGCTCGGGCTCCAACCAGAACTTCGGCTACACCCCGGTCGCCGGGACGTCCGACACGTACACGATCACCACGCAGTCCGGGCAGTGCGTCGACGTCTTCGGGGCGTCCACGGCCGACAACGCCACGATCATCCAGTGGCCCTGCCACAGCGGGACGAACCAGCAGTGGCGGCTCGTTCCGGCGACGGTCTCCGGAACCGACAAGACCTTCAACCTGGTCTCCGTCAGCTCGGGCAAGTGCGTGACGCCGAGCGGCGGTTCGTCGGCCTCGAACACCGGCCTGGTGCAACTGCCGTGCGCCACCGCGAACGGCAGGGTGTGGCGGCTGCCCGGCTTCGTCAGCGACGGCACGGGCACGCGCACCTTCACCAACCCGCTCTCCCAGCGCGGCCCGGACCCCTGGCTGACGTACCACGACGGCTCCTACTACCTCGCCACGACCACCTGGAACTCGACGGTCACCATGCGCAAGGCGAGCACCCTCGCCGGGCTCGCCACGGCCACCGACCAGGTGATCTTCAACCTGACGCGGCCCAACGGGGCGGGCACGATGTGGGCCCCGGAGTTCCATCTGCTCGACGGGCCCAGCGGGAAGCGGTGGTACTTCTACTACACGGCCGGACGGGAGCCGTACGACCTGGGCACCCAGCGCATCCATGTGCTGGAGAGCGCGGGCCTCGACCCCATGGGCCCCTACAGCTTCAAGGCCGACCTGCTCGACCCGACCCAGGACAACACCTGGGAACTGGACCCGGGCATCCTCCAGTTGAACGGCCAGCTGTACCTGCTGGGCACGTTCTACAACGGCTCGCAGCCCATGTTCATCCGGCCGCTGTCCAACCCGTGGACGGCGAGCGGCACGCGCAGGGTGCTGTCCACGCCGACCTACAGCTGGGAGACGGTCGGCGGCGCGGTCAACGAGGGCGGCGAGGTTCTGCAACGGGGCGGGAAGACGTTCATCGTCTACTCGGCGAGCCACTGCTCCACGCCCGACTACAAGCTGGGGATGCTGACGTACAACGGGGGCGATCCGCTCAACTCCGCGTCCTGGGTCAAGTCCCCGAACCCGGTCTTCCAGCGGTCCAACGCCAACGGTGTGTACGGACCGGGCCACAACGGCTTCTTCAAGTCGCCCGACGGGACGGAGGACTGGATCGTCTACCACGCCAACAACTCCGCCTCCGGCGGCTGCGACATGAACCGCTCCACCAGGGCGCAGAAGTTCACCTGGAACGCCGACGGCACCCCGAACTTCGGCACCCCGGTGGCCCTCGGCGTCACACTGACCGCGCCGTCGGGCGAGTAGCCGGGCGGGTACCGGCCGCTCCGCAGACCGCCGGTTCGGGAACCACCACTTCCCGGACCGTCGGTTTGCGGATCAGGAGCAGCGCCGCGTCGTCGTGCAGCCGGCCGCCGACATGGGACAGCAGTTCGTCGTGGAGCGCCCCGAGGGTGCGGGACGGCTCGTCGCAGACATGGCGGGCGAGTCCCTCGTCGAGCGGGTAGAAGGCGCGGCCCCGGTCGCGGGCCTCGGTGACCCCGTCGGTGTACAGCAGGAGCTGGTCCCCGTCGCCGAAGGGCAGCACCTGGAGGTCGGGGGTGTGCCCGGTGAGGGTGCGCAGCCCGAGGGGCGGGGCCGGGTGCGCGGGCTCCACCGGCACGACACCGCCGGCCGCGCGGACGAGCAGCGGGGGCGCGTGTCCGCAGTTCACCATCTCCAGGTGCCCTGTCCGCGGGTACCCGGCGACCACGGCGGTGACGAAGTCGTCGGGGCCGAGGTTGCGGGCCAGGCTGCGCTCGATCCGGTCGACGACGGAGAGGAGGTCGGGCTCGTCGTAGGCGGCCTCCCGGAACACCCCGAGCACCAGCGCGGCGGTCCCCACGGCCGGCAACCCCTTGCCGCGCACATCGCCGACGATCAGCCGCACCCCGTACGGCGTGGGGATCAGCGCGTACAGATCCCCTCCTATCCGGGCCTCGGCCGCCGCGGCGCTGTAGCGGACGGCCACCTGGAAGGGGCCCACCGTCGCCGGTACGGGCTTGAGCAGCGCGTGCTGAGCGGTCTCCGCGACCGAGCGGACGGCGGCGAGGACCCGTTCCCGGCGCCCGCGCAGCGCGCTGGCCAGGCCGCCCGCCAGGGCGACGGCCACCAGGGCGGCCAGTACGGCTGCCAGCTCGCGGCCCGGCACGCCGTCGTGGACGCCGAGGGTCGCGCCGAGCGCCACGGCGAGGAGGCCGACGCAGAGGACGCCGCGCGGCCCGTTGGTGGTGGCGGCCAGCGCGGGGCCGACGGCGAGCAGCGGCAGCCAGCTGATCCCGGCTCCGCCGGAGAGGTCGACGAGCACGACGACCGCGACGACCAGCACGGGCAGGACGGGCAGCACGGCCACGCGGTTCCTGAACGGCCGTATCGGCGAGTGGTCGCCACCATGGTGTCGGGCCTGACTCATGTTCTGTCCGCAGTCCTCACCTGTGTATGGGGGGGGAGCCCCCGAAATGCCTGTTTGATCCTGGTATCCAGGAAACGGGATCGGACGGGTCGGCAACAAGAAGAAGATTTTCAGATAGTGAGCGAGAGGCTCCTGGTCACGCGGTCGGCGATCGGGATCAGCCGTTCCCGGATCTCCGGCAGTCGGGAGCGGCGGTCCACCGGCATGGACACGCCGAGCGAGCCGAGCGTGTCGCCCCGGTAGACGGGGACGGCGACACAGACCGTGCCGAGGGCGTACTCCTCCAGGTCCGTGACGGCCGGGGCCACCGGTGAGGAATCGATACGCCGGAGCAGTTCCAGCCGGCTGGTGATCGTCCTCGGCGTGAGGTCGTTCAGGTGGTGGCGGGAGAGGTAGTCGCTGCGGGCGCCCTCGTCCAGTTCACGCAGCACGGACTTGCCCAGCGCGGTGGCGTGTCCCGCGTCCTCGAATCCCACCCAGAGGTCGACGCGGGGCGCCCGGGGGCCGTCGACGATCTCGGCCACCCGGATCTCGCCCTCCTCGTAGAAGGTGAGGTAGGCGGCGGTCGCCAGTTCGTCCCGCAGCGCGGCGAGCGTCGGCCGGACCCGGCTGAGCAGCTCCTGCCCCCGGCCAGTGGTCCGCAGGGCCTGGACCTTGTCCCCGAGGATGAACCCGCCGTCGTCCAGTTTCCGCAGGTAACCGTCGTGGACCAGGGTCCGCAGCAGGTGATAGGCGGTGGCCAGAGGCAGCCCGGTCTCCCGTGCCAGCTGCTTGGCCGGCGCGCCGTTCTCGTGCGCGCTCACCGCCTCCAGCAGGCGAAAGGCCCGCTGGACGGAGGTGATGAGCGTGGGACCTTCGTCCGCACCCATGGGACCAGCGTGCGTCAGGCGCGGAGCGCGGGCAAGGCGTGCCGGATCCCCGTCCCCCACCCACTACGTCACCTCTTCGTCGCCCCCGCGGTCGAGGTCCCGCAGGAAGTGCCAGGTCCCGAACATGTCATCCGCGTTCGGCGGTGGTCCCCCGCAGGACGAGCCGTGGGGTCAGGACGACCTCGCGGGACTCGGTACGGCCCTGGTCGAGGCGTTCGACGGCCGCGGTCACCGCGTGCCGGGCCTGTTCTCGGGCGCTCTGGCTGACGGTGGTCAGATTGAAGCAGCTCAGCCGGGAGAGGACGTCGTCGTCGTAGCCGACCACCGACACCTCGCCCGGGACGTCGACACCCGCGCGGGAGAGGGCGGCCAGGACGCCGATGGCGGCCTGGTCGTTGAAGGCGACGACGGCGGTGGGCAGATCACCGCCGTCGATGAGGTGACGGGCCGCGCGTTCACCCGCCGCTTCGGTGTGGTCGCCGCGCAGGATCGCGATGTGCGCGTCCAGGCCATGGCGGCGCATGGCGGTGCGATAGCCGCGGCGCCGGTCGGTGGCGATCACGCCCTTGCCGCCGTCGACGTACGTGATGGCGCGGTGGCCGAGTGACACCAGGTGGTCGACTATCTGGCCGACTCCGTCCTCGTCGGCGGTGCGTACGACGTCCAGGTCGGCGTCGGCGATCCGGCGGCCGACGGCGATGACGGGGGCCTTGCGGTCGAGGGCGGCAAGGGTGTCGGCGGGGGCGGTCGGACCGAGCAGGATCAGGGCCTCGCTCCGGAAGGCGAGCAGGGTCTCGACGGCGGTGTGCTCGTCGCGGGTGCGGGTCTGGGTGCTGAGGACCAGGTCGTAGCCCACATCCTCGGCCGCCGTGTGCAGATGCTCGACCAGCTCGGCGTGGAACGGGCTGTGGATGTCGACCATGACGCCGAGCAGCCGGGTCCGCCTGCTGGCCAGCATGCTGGCGGTGCGGTCGACCTGGTAGCCGAGGTCGGCGGCGGCCTTCAGGACGCGCCGACGGGTGCGCTCGCTGGGGCCGGCCACACCGCGCAGCACCAGGGAGACGGACGCGGTGGACACACCCACCCGGGCGGCCACGTCCTCCAGGCGGGGGCGGCGCCTGCTCGCACCGTCCCCGCCCCGCACGGAACCAGCCTCGTCCACTTGCGACTCCCGTCGGATCTCCTTGCGCCACGCCCTTGACACGTTCGCGAAACAAGCCGATATTACCAGGACTTAAAGCGCTTTAAATTGTCCTGATGTTCTCACCGCGATCCTGACCCGGGCCGTCGCGGTGACCCGGCCCCATCCAGCAGCCGCGGATCGCTCTCTCCTCCCATCCCCCACCTCCCCCCAATTCGTCTTCCCCCGCCCCTTTTCTCCCATTGCACAGCGAGGTGCATGAACCATGAACCGCACGTTCCTTCCCCGCTCCCGCAGAATCGCTCCGGTCGTCGCCACCGCCGCGGCAGCCGCCCTGGTTCTCGCCGGCTGTTCCAGCGGCTCCGGCGGCAAGAAGTCCGAGGAGGGCGCCGCCGAGGCCTCGGCGGGCAAGGCCAGTACCCCTCGTATGAAGATCGCGATGGTCACCCACGCGCCCTCCGGCGACACCTTCTGGGACACCATCCGCAAGGGAGCCCAGGCCGCCGCGGCCAAGGACAACGTCGAACTCATCTACTCGAACGACGAGAACGCCGGTGACCAGGCCAACCTGGTGCAGAACGCGATCGACCAGAAGGTCGACGGCATCGCGGTCACCCTCGCCAAGCAGGACGCCATGAAGGACGTCGTCGCCAAGGCGGTGGCGGCCGGTATCCCCGTCGTCGGCTTCAACGCAGGTCTGGGCGTGTGGAAGGAGCAGGGCCTGCTGTCCTTCTTCGGCCAGGACGAGTCCGTCTCCGGCCAGGCACTCGGCAGCCAGCTCAACTCCACCGGCGCCAAGCATGTCGTGTGCGTCATCCAGACCCAGGGCGACGTCAACCTCGAAGAGCGCTGCGCCGGCGTGAAGAAGAACTTCAGCGGCAAGACGGAGATCCTCAACGTCAACGGCACCGACATGCCGTCCGTGAAGTCGACGATCACCGCGAAGCTCAACCAGGACAAGTCCATCGACGAAGTCGTCACGCTCGGCGCCCCGTTCGCGCTCACCGCGGTGCAGGCCGTGTCCGAGGCCGGGAGCAAGGCGAAGGTCGCGACGTTCGACCTCAACAAGGACCTGATCTCCGCCATCGAGTCGGGCGACATCCAGTTCGCGGTCGACCAGCAGCCCTACCTCCAGGGCTACCTCTCGGTGGATTCCCTGTGGCTCTTCAACAGCAACGGCAACTACAGCGGTGGCGGTGAGCAGCCCGTGCTGACCGGTCCGGCGTTCGTCGACAAGTCCAACGTCGAGAAGATCGCCGAGTTCGCCGCGAAGGGCACTCGGTGATGTCGATGAGTCAGACAACGGCACCGGCGGCGAGTTCCTCGCCGCCGGCTCCGCCGGTCGCTCAGAAGGACGGCCGCACCAACCAGCGGTCCCTGGGGCGCAGGCTGCTGGCCCGCCCCGAGGTCGGTGCGCTCATCGCGGCGATCGGCGTGTACCTGTTCTTCTTCGCGGCGGCTCCCGCCTTCCGCGAGACCAGCGCGATGTCCACCGTCCTCTACCAGGCGTCCGTCATGGGCATCATGGCGCTGCCGGTGGCTCTGCTGATGATCGGCGGCGAGTTCGACCTGTCCGCCGGTGTCGCGGTCACCACCTCGGCGCTCACGGCGGCGATCCTCAGCTTCCAGCTGTCGATGAACGTGTGGACCGGCGTCATCGTCGCCCTGATCGTCTCCCTCGCCGTCGGTGCGTTCAACGGCTGGCTGCTCATCAAGACCGGGCTGCCCAGCTTCCTGGTCACCCTCGGCTCGTTCCTGATCCTCCAGGGCGCCAACCTCGCCGTCACGAAAATCTTCACCGGCAACGTCGCCTCCGACTCGATCGCCGACATGGACGGCTTCGACCAGGCCAAGAGCGTCTTCGCGTCCGAGTTCACCATCGGCGGCGTCGACTTCAAGATCACGATCGTGTACTGGCTGGTGTTCGCCGCGATCGCGACCTGGCTGCTGCTGCGCACCAAGTTCGGCAACTGGATCTTCGCCGTCGGCGGCAGCGAGGCCAGCGCCCGCGCGGTCGGCGTCCCGGTCAAGTTCACGAAGATCGCCCTGTTCATGGGCGTCGGCGCGGGCGCCTGGTTCGTCGGCATGCACCTGCTGTTCTCGTTCAACACCGTGCAGTCCGGCGAAGGCGTCGGCAACGAATTCCTGTACATCATCGCCGCCGTCATCGGCGGCTGCCTGCTCACCGGCGGCTACGGCTCCGCCATCGGCCCGGTCATCGGTGCCTTCATCTTCGGCATGGTCTCCCAGGGCATCGTCTACGCCAACTGGAACCCCGACTGGTTCAAAGCGTTCCTCGGCGTGATGCTCCTGGTCGCCGCCCTCGTCAATCTGTGGGTCCGCCGCCAGGCGACCCGGAGGTGAACTGATGACAACCAACGAAACCACCTCCCAGTCTTCCCCCAACGGCACGCTCACCCAAGAGACTTCGCCTGCGGACGCCGCGCCGATCGTCGAGCTGCGCAACACGGGCAAGGCGTACGGCAACGTGCGTGCCCTGCACGGCGTCGACCTCACCGTCCGCTCCGGCCAGGTCACCTGCGTCCTGGGCGACAACGGCGCCGGCAAGTCCACCCTCATCAAAATCATCTCCGGACTGCACCAGCACACCGAGGGCGAACTCCTCATCGACGGCAACCCCGTCCACTTCGCCACCCCCCGTGAAGCACTGGACGCCGGGATCGCCACCGTCTACCAGGATCTGGCGACGGTCCCGCTGATGCCGGTGTGGCGCAACTTCTTCCTCGGCTCCGAGATGACCAAGGGCCCCTGGCCCGTCCGCCGCCTCGACATCGAGAAGATGAAGCAGACCGCGGACGCGGAACTGCGCAACATGGGCATCGTCCTGGACGACCTCGACCAGCCCATCGGCACCCTCTCCGGCGGCCAGCGCCAGTCCGTCGCCATCGCCCGCGCCGTCTACTTCGGCGCCCGCGTTCTGATCCTGGACGAGCCGACCGCCGCGCTGGGTGTCAAGCAGTCGGGCGTGGTGCTGAAATACATCGCCGCCGCGCGGGACAAGGGCCTCGGGGTCATCTTCATCACCCACAACCCGCACCACGCCTACATGGTCGGCGACCACTTCAGCGTCCTGCGCCTGGGCACCATGGAACTGAGCGCCGCCCGCAGCGAGGTCAGCCTCGAAGAACTCACCAACCACATGGCCGGCGGCGCCGAACTCGCCGCCCTCAAACACGAACTGGCCCAGGTCAGCGGCGTCGACGTCGAGAAACTTCCCGAAGCCGAAGACCTCCAGGCACCCGTCGCTTCCTCCCCGGAAAGGAAGACGGCATGACCACGGCGAGAGCAACGCCCCACCGTCTCCCCGTGACCGGAAGGAACACCCAGTGAAGATCGCCCTCGACCCCTACATGATCCGCAACGTCCCGCTCCTCGAACTGCCCGCCGTGGTAGCCGAGTTGGGATACGAATGGATCGAGCTCTCCCCACGGGAGGACTTCATCCCCTTCTTCCGGCACCCACGCGTCGACGACGCGACCGTACGGAAGTTCCGCAAGGCACTGGACGCGGCGGGCGTCGGCATCTCCTCCGTACTGCCCCTGTTCCGCTGGTCGGGGCCGGACGAGGACGCCCGCCAGGCCGCCGTGCGCTACTGGAAGCGGTCCATCCAGATCGCCTCGGACCTCGGTGTCGACAGCATGATCTCCGAGTTCAACGGCCGGCCCGAGGACCCGGACCGCAGTGAGGCGCAGTTCTGGAAGTCGATGGACGACCTGCTGCCGCTGCTGGAGCAGGAGGGAATCCGGCTCGCTCTGGAGCCGCATCCCGACGACTTCATCGAGAACGGCTACGACGCGGTCAACCTGATCCGCGGGATCAACCATCCTCAGGTCAGCTTCCTCTACTGCGCCCCGCACACCTTCCACATCGGCAACGACGCCCCTGGCATCATCGAGTACGCGGGGGACCTGCTCACCCACGTCCACCTCGCGGACGTCTTCGACCACAACGCGTCGTCGGGCAACCGCTACATCCTCAACCCGCCCGGCACCACCGCCCGGGTCCACCAGCACCTGGACATCGGGCAGGGCGAGGTCGACTTCGACGAGCTCTTCGGCGCGCTGCGCGCGAACGGCTTCGACGGCACCCTCACGGCGTGTGTCTTCGCCTGGGAGGAACGGGCCAAGGAGTCCTCCGTCTTCATGCGGAAGAAGATCGACGAGTACCTGGCCGTCTGACAGCGACGCCCCACTGCACGACATTTGGGCGTGGGGCGTCACTGCCCTCTTTTTAAAGCGCTTTAAATCCTGTTGAAAGGAAACCGATCCGATGCCGTTCGACGTGCTGACCATGGGCCGCGTGGGGGTGGATGTGTATCCGCTCCAGACCGGTGTGGGGCTGGCGGAGGTCACCTCGTTCGGCAAGTACCTGGGCGGCAGCCCGACGAATGTCGCCGTGGCCGCCGCCCGTTACGGCCGCTCCGCGGCTGTGATCACCAAGACGGGCCGGGACCCCTTCGGCGACTTCGTGCGGTCGGCCCTTGAGGGCTACGGCGTCGACACCGGCTTCGTCGGTACGTCGGACATCGCGCCGACCCCGGTGACGTTCTGCGAGATCTTCCCGCCGGACGACTTCCCCCTGTACTTCTACCGACTGCCGAAGGCCCCCGACCTGGACATCCGCCCGGACGAGCTGGACCTCGCGGCCGTACGCGACGCCCTGATCCTCTGGGTGACCGGGACCGGCCTGAGTGAGGAGCCGAGCCGTTCGGCCACGCTGGCCGCGCTGGCGCACCGGGCGAAGGCGGGGGCGACGGTGTTCGATCTCGACTGGCGGCCCATGTTCTGGACGGACCCGACCGAGGCGAGCGCCTACTACGCCGAGGCCCTGCGCCACACCACCGTCGCCGTGGGCAATCTCGACGAGTGCGAGGTGGCGACCGGTGAGCGCGAGCCGTATGCCGCCGCGAAGGCGCTGCTCGCCGCCGGTGTGGAGCTGGCGGTGGTGAAGCAGGGGCCGAAGGGTGTGCTGGCCATGGGCCGCGACGGCTCGGCCGCCGAGATCCCGCCGGTCCCGGTGGACGTCGTCAACGGCCTCGGTGCCGGTGACGCCTTCGGCGGCGCCCTCTGCCACGGCCTGCTGTCCGGCTGGGACACCCGCCGCACGGTCACCTTCGCCAACGCGGCCGGCGCCATCGTCGCGGGCCGGCTGTCCTGCTCCGACGCCATGCCGACCGAGACCGAGGTCGAGGCCAAACTCCGCGAGGCGACCCTCGCCCTCCACCTCACCGAACGAAAGGTGTGACGACGTGTTGTCCGACAACGTGAACCGGATCGTGGCGGCCCGGGTGGGCGACCCCGGTGCCATCGCGGCGGCCGCCGCGCGCCGGGTGAAGGCCACCTCGCCGCTCGGTGAGCACGGCAGGGCGATGATCATCGCGGCCGACCATCCCGCACGCGGCGCCAACGGCGTGGGCGGCGACCCGACGGCCATGGCTGATCGCTTCGAACTCCTCGACCGGCTGTGCACCGCGCTGGAGCGGCCCGGCGTGACCGGAGTACTGGGCACCGCCGACATCCTCGAAGACTTGCTGCTGCTCGGCGTACTCGACGGGAAGAGCGTCTTCGGTTCGATGAACCGGGCCGGGCTCGCCGGTTCCGTCTTCGAGATCGACGACCGGTTCACCGGGTACGACGCCGAGACGATCGCGGCGATGGGCTTCGACGGCGGCAAGATGCTCACCCGCATCGCGCTCGACGACCCGGCGACCCCGGCCGCGCTGGAGAACACCGCGCGGGCCGTGGACGAGCTGAACGACCGTCAACTCATCGCCATGGTCGAGCCGTTCCTCAGTTCTTGGCAGGACGGGAAGGTCTGTAACGATCTCTCCGCCGATGCCGTCGTCAAGTCGATCACCATCGCCTCGGGGCTGGGCCGGCGCACCGCCTACACCTGGCTGAAGCTGCCGGTCGTGGACGACATGGAGCGGGTGCTGTCCGCCTCGACGCTGCCCGCGCTGCTGCTGGGCGGCGAGGTCAAGGACGCCGCCGCCGCGTTCGCGTCCTGGGGCAAGGCCCTCAAGCTGCCCACCGCGCAGGGTCTGGTCGTGGGCCGCTCCCTTCTCTATCCCGCAGGCGGCGATGTCGCCGGGGCAGTGGACAAGGCGGTGAGCCTGCTGTGAGCGACACGAGCAAGTACCACCTCCCTGCGGGGAGTTCGGCCGACGGACCCTACGACCTCCTGGTCACGCCCGAGTCGGCGGGCTGGGGATACTCCGGCCTCAGGATCCTGACCCTGAAGCCGGGCGAGGCGCACGCCCTGTCCACCCGGGACTGCGAGTTCCTGGTCCTGCCGCTGACGGGCTCCTGCACTGTCACCACGGACGGCAGGGCCTTCGAACTCGCCGGGCGGACAGGCGTGTTCGCCTCAGCCACCGACTTCGCCTACCTGCCGCCCAAGGCGGAGGCCCTGATCAGCAGCGCGTCCGGTGGGACGTTCGCGCTGCCCTCCGCCCGTACCGAGCGGAGCTCACTCTCCGCTCGGTACGGGCCCAGAGAGAACGTGCCCGTCGAGCTGCGTGGCGCCGGGGCCTGCTCCCGCCAGGTCAACAACTACTGCCTGCCGGGCACCTTCGAGGCCGAGCAGCTGCTGGTCTGCGAGGTGCTCACACCCGGCGGCAACTGGTCCTCCTACCCACCCCACAAGCACGACGAGGCGCGGCCGGGGGCGGAGTCGGAGCTGGAGGAGATCTACTACTTCCAGGTCGACGGCGGAGAACGGGCCTTCGGCTACCAGCGGGTGTACGGCACCGAGGACCGGCCGATCGACGTGCTCGCCGAGGTCCACTCCGGCGACACCGTCCTGATCCCGCACGGCTGGCACGGACCCTCGGTCGCCGCGCCCGGCTACGACCTCTACTACCTCAACGTCATGGCGGGTCCCGGTCAGGACCGCGCCTGGCTGATCTGCGACGACCCGGCACACGGGTGGGTGCGCGCGACCTGGCAGTCCCAGGACGTCGACGCCCGGCTTCCCTTCGGAGGGGACGAAGAGCGATGAACACCCTACGACTCACCACCGCCCAGGCCCTGGTCCGCTTCCTCGCGAACCAGTACAGCGAGCGCGACGGCCAGCAACAGCGCCTCATCCCCGGCGTGTGGGGCATCTTCGGCCACGGCAACGTGGCCGGCTTCGGACAGGCACTCCTCCAGGCCGCCGTCACCGGCGAGGCCGACCTGCCCTACTACCTGGCCCGCAACGAGCAGGGCATGGTCCACGCGTCGGTGGCCTACGCCAAGATGCGCGACCGGCTCGCCACCTTCGCCTGCTCTGCCTCGACCGGCCCCGGCTCGACGAACATGATCACCGGCGCGGCGCTGGCCACCACCAACCGCATCCCGGTCCTGCTGCTGCCCTCCGACATGTTCGCCACCCGCGCCGCCGACCCCGTCCTCCAGCAACTGGAAGACACCCGGGCCGGGGACATCACCGTCAACGACACCTTCCGCGCCGTGTCCAAGTACTTCGACCGCATCTCCCGGCCCGAACAGCTCATCCCGGCCGCACTCGCCGCCATGCGGGTACTCACCGACCCCGTCGAGACCGGCGCCGTCACCCTCGCCCTGCCGCAGGACGTGCAGGCGGAGGCCTACGACTGGCCCGTCGCCTTCTTCCGGCGGCGGGTGTGGCACATCGGTCGCCCGGTGCCGGAGCCGGCGTCCGTGCAGCGGGCCGCCGCCCTTCTCCGCAACGCCAGGAAGCCGCTGATCGTGGCCGGCGGCGGCGCCGTCTACTCCGGTGCCGAGACCGCGCTGCGCGCCTTCGCCGAGGCCACCGGCATCCCCGTCGCCGACACGCATGCCGGCAAGGGCGCGGTGCCCTGGGACCACCCGTACGCCGTCGGGGGCCTCGGCTCGACCGGCTCGTACGCGGCCAATGAACTGGCTCGCGATGCCGATGTCGTCCTCGGTATCGGCACCCGCTACTCCGACTTCACCACCGCCAGCCACACCGTCTTCGCCAACCCGGACGTCACGTTCGTCAACCTCAATGTGGCCCGCCTGGACGCCGTCAAGCACTCCGCCGAACCCCTGGTCGCCGACGCCCGCCTCGGCATCCAGGCGTTGGCGGGCGCGCTGACGGACTGGGAGGTCGACCCGGAGTACCGGGACCGGACACGCCAACTCATCGCCCGTACAAGGGAGATAGAGGCGATCTGCTTCGCACCGGAGCGCACCACCGGCCACCTCCCCGCCCAGACCCAGATCCTGGGCGCCCTCAACGACGTACTCAGCGACCGCGACGTCGTCATCAACGCGGCCGGCTCCATGCCCGGCGACCTGCAACAACTGTGGCGGGCCCGGGATCCGAAGGCCTACCACGTCGAGTACGCCTACTCCTGCATGGGCTACGAGGTCGCCGCCGGCGTCGGCGCGAAGATGGCCGACCCGTCGCGCGAGGTCGTCGTACTGGTCGGCGACGGCTCGTATCTGATGATGGCCCAGGAGATCGTGACCATGATCTCCGAAGGCCTGAAGGTCATCGTCGTCCTCGTCCAGAACCACGGATTCGCCTCCATCGGGGCGCTTTCCGAGGCGCTCGGCTCGCAGCGGTTCGGCACCAAGTACCGCTACCGCGACGGCGATTCGGGCCAGCTCGACGGCGATGTCCTCCCTGTCGACCTCGCCGCGAACGCCTCCAGCCTGGGCGCGGACGTTCTGCACGCCACCTCCGTCGACGAGTTCCGCGCCGCGATGGAGAAGGCCAAGGCGGCCACCCGCACCACGGTCGTTCACGTCGAGACCGACCTCTACGGTCCCAACCCGCCCGGCCACGGCTGGTGGGACGTCCCCGTCGCCCAGACCTCCGCCCTGGACTCCACCCGTGCCGCGTACGAGACGTACGCCTCCCACAAGCTCGACCAGCGCCACTACCTGTAAGGACACCCCTGACGTGACAACCATCCAGCACTGGATCAACGGGTCCGCGGTCACCGGAAGCACCTCCACCACGGCACCGGTGTTCAACCCGGCCACCGGCCAGGAGCAGGCGCGGGTCGTGCTCGGCGGCGCCGCCGAGGTCGATGCCGCCGTGGTGGCCGCCGCTGCCGCGTTCGAGACGTGGTCGGAGTCGTCGCTCTCGCAGCGCACCCAAGTGATGTTCGCCTTGCGGCAGTTGCTCGTGGAGCACGAGGAGGAACTCGGCCGGATCATCTCGGCCGAGCACGGCAAGACGGTCGACGACGCGCGCGGCGAGATCACCCGCGGCCGGGAGGTCGTCGAGTTCGCGTGCGGGCTCGGCGACGTCCTCAAGGGCAACTTCTCCGACCAGGTCTCCCGCGGCGTCGACGTACACGACTTCCGCCAGCCCCTCGGTGTCGTCGCGGGCATCACGCCCTTCAACTTCCCCGCCATGGTGCCCCTGTGGATGCACCCCATGGCCATCGCCACCGGCAACACCTTCATCCTCAAGCCCAGCGAGCGCGACCCCTCCGCCGCCAACTTCGTCGCCGCCCTGTACAAGAAGGCCGGCCTCCCCGACGGCGTCTTCAACGTCGTGCACGGCGGCAAGCCGGCCGTCGACGCGATCCTCACCCACCCCGGAATCGAAGCCGTCTCCTTCGTCGGGTCGACCCCGATCGCCAAGTACGTGCACGAACAGGCCACCGCCCACGGCAAGCGCGTCCAGGCCCTCGGCGGCGCCAAGAACCACGCCGTCGTCCTCCCGGACGCCGACCTGGAGTTCACGGCCAACCACATCACCGCCGGCGCCTACGGCTCCGCCGGCGAACGCTGCATGGCCGTCTCGGTGGCCGTCGCCGTCGGTGACGCCGCGGCCAATGCGCTCGTCGAAGCCCTGGCGACCAAGGCCCGCGAAGTGAAGGTCGGTCCCGGTGACGTGCCCGGCACCGAGATGGGGCCGCTCGTCACCAAGGCGTCGCAGGAACGCGTCGAGAACGCCGTCGGCGTCGCCGCCACACAGGGCGCCACCGTCGTCGTCGACGGACGCGGCCTGAAGGTCGACGGTCACGAGGAGGGCTTCTTCACCGGACCGTCTCTCCTCGACCGGGTCACCACCGACATGGACGCCTACAAGGAAGAGCTGTTCGGGCCGGTGCTCGCCGTCGTCCGGGTCGACTCGCTCGACGAGGCCATCGACCTCGTCAACGCCAACCCCTACGGCAACGGCACCGCCCTGTTCACCGCCTCCGGCGAGGCAGCACGCCGCTTCCAGCGCCGGATCAAGGTCGGCATGATCGGCATCAACGTCCCCGTGCCGGTGCCGATGTCGTACTACTCCTTCGGCGGCTGGAAGGACTCCCTCATCGGCGACTCCCCCGTCCACGGCCCCGAAGGCATCCGCTTCTACACCCGCCCGAAGGTCGTCACCACGCGCTGGCCGCAGCCCGCCCAGCAGGTGAACGCCGGGTTCGACTTTCCCACCTCCAGCTGATCCCCCACCCTTTAAGGACACGTGATGACCACGTCCAGCAAGCCGATCTCCGTCGCGGTGATCGGTGCCGGTATGGCCGGCCGCAGCCACGCCGCCGGGTACCGCAACGTCAACACCGTCTTCGGCGCCGGTCTGCCGCCGGTCCGGCTGGCCGCGATCGCCGACGCCAACACCGCACTCGGTGAGGACGCCGCCCGCCGCTACGGGTTCGAGAAGGCGCTGCCGGGCTGGGAGGCCGTCGCCGAGGACCCGACGATCGACGCCGTGAGCATCGTCGTGGGCAACGCCCTGCACCGGCCGATCGCCGAAGCCCTGGTCGCGGCGGGCAAGCACGTGCTGTGTGAGAAGCCGCTGGCCGGGTCGCTCGAAGACGCCCGCGCGATGGCTGAATTGGAGCGCACCGCCAAGGTCGTGACCTCCGTCGGCTACACCTTCCGTCGCTCCCCCGGCATCGCCGCGATCCGCGAGCACGTCCGGCGCGGCGAGCTGGGTGACCTCACGCTGTTCAGCGGCCGCTACTGGTGCGACTACGCCACCGACCCCAACGGCCCGCTCAGTTGGCGCTTCAAGGGCGGCCCGGGTTCCGGTGCGCTCGGGGACGTCGGTTCGCACATCATCGACGCCGCAGAGTACGTGGCCGGGCCCATCGCCTCGGTCTCCGGTGCCTCGCTGTCGACCCAGATCCCCAAGCGGCCGCTGCCGCTGGGCGCGGTCGTCGGGCACAACGCCGCCCCCGTGTCCGACGAGTTCGGGGAGGTCGAGAACGAGGACACCGCATCGTTCACGGTCCGCTTCGAGTCCGGGCTCGTGGGCACCTTCTCCGTCACGCGCACCGGCTTCGGTCTGCCCAACGGGCTCGCCTTCGACGTGCTGGGCCTCGGCGGCCGGGCCGCTTTCGACCAGCACCGGCCCGCCGAGTACCTCTTCGACGACGCCCAGCCCGACGCCCGTACGCGCGGCGCCCGGCAGATCATCGCCGGGCCGCAGCTGCCGTACTTCGCAGGCGGCGTCCCGATGGAGGCGCCGGGGGTGGGCGCCAGCAACGCCGACAACTTCACCTATCAGGCCCGCGCCTTCCTCGACCAGGTCGCGGGTGTCGCCGAGCCGCTGCCGGCCTGCGCGACGTTCGCCGACGCGCTGCGGACGATGGAGATCATCAAGGCCGTCGTCGAGTCCTCCGAGGCCGGTGGCAGGGCCGTCACGGTCCCGCCCGTCGCCTGACCACCCGTAGAGCCCGAAAGAGCCCGTAGAGAAGGAAGAGACCGATGGCCCTCAAGCTCGGCGCCTACACCGCCTGTCTGCACGACCGCACCCTCCCCGAGGCCCTCGACATCCTCAAGGAGAACGGGCTGACCTCGGTGGAGGTCAACACCGGTGGGTTCATCCCCTCCCCGCACTGCCCGGTCGACCTGCTGCTGTCCTCGGCCACCGCGCGCGAGGAGTACCTGGCGGCCTTCGCCGACCGGGGCATGGAACTGACCGGCCTCAACTGCAACGGCAACCCGCTCAACCCGCTCCCGGGCGTCGGCCCGAAGCACGCCGACGACCTGCGCCGCACGATCCGCCTCGCGGGCCTGCTCGGGGTCAGGCACGTCGTCACCATGTCCGGTACGCCGGGCTCCGACCCCGATGCCAAGTACCCGTCCTGGGTCGTCAACCCGTGGGACGGCGTCTACATGGACGTCCTGGACTACCAGTGGGGCGTGGCCGTCGGGTTCTGGAAGGAGATCGACGCGCTCGCCCGCGAGAACGACGTCCGGGTCGCCATCGAGATGCACCCGCACAACGTGGTGTTCTCCCCCGTCACACTCAGGCGTCTCGTCGACGAGGGCGGCCTGACGCATGTCGGTGCCGAGATGGACCCCTCCCACCTGATGTGGCAGGGCATGGACATCGTCGCGTCCATCAAGTGGCTGGGCCCGCTGGTCTTCCATGCCGCGGCGAAGGACGCGACGCTCTGCCCGGGCGCCGACATCCGCGGCGTACTGGACACGTCGTTCACCCGCGTGCCGGCCGACGACCCCGGCAAGGTGCCCACCGGCTACGGATTCTGGTGCAACTCCTGGCCCGAGAACCCGGCCTGGAAGTTCGTCGCCGTCGGCATCGGGAACGACGTCGCCTTCTGGACGGAGTTCCTGCGCGCCCTCGCCGAGATCGACCCGGACATGGCCGTGAACATCGAGCACGAGGACGCCGCCTACTCCCAGACCGAGGGCCTGGCCTTGGCGGCGAAGAACCTGCACAGCGCCGCGGCGGGCCTCTGATCCACCCCGCCCGTGACCCCGTTCCGGGCCGCCGGGAACGGGGTCACGTCCCCGAGGGGGTCCCGCTCGCCCGGGGGCTCTGGTACAGGCGGGCGAGTTCGACGCGGGAACTGATGCCGAACTTCCGGAAGACGTTGCGGAGATGGAAGTTCACGGTGTTCGGGGAGAGGTCGAGCCGCTCGGCGGCCTGACGGTTCGTCAGGCCCTGTACCACCAGTTCGACCACCGCCCGCTCGGAGCCGGACAGCGGCTGCCGGCCGACGACGGGGCGTGGGAGGGGATGCGGCACCTGTGCCGTGGTGAGGCCGCTCAGCAGGCGGCCCGCCCTGGCCGCCCGGGCCGTGTCCCCCGCCTGCTCGAATCCGAGGTGGGCCCTGGCCAGGTTGAGGACAACGGGGAGCCTGTCCAGTGCGTCCCCGCGCTCCGGCAGCCCGGCCAGGTCCTCCGCGGCCCAGGCCGTCCCCCATGGATCGCTGTGCGCGTACAGGGCCTCGGTCAGCAGGTGGGGGTCCTGCCGATGGAGCCCTTCGGCATGCGTCGCCGCCGTGACGACCGGCGCGAAGTCAGGGTTCGTGTCGGCGAGTCGCCGGACGGCCGCCACCGCCTCGTTCGCCACCTCGGAGGCGCCCACCGCCTGTGCGATGCGTACGATCCAGGCCGCCGCGCCCGGTTCCTCCACGAACAGGGCGGGTGAGTCGACGAGGTAGTCGTAGCGCCCGAGCAGCAGGTCGATCCCGTACGTCGGACCACCCCGTTCGACCGCTGTCTGCACAGCGACCCAGGCGGGCAGGGCGCTGCACGCGCCCAGGCTGCTCCGCTCGCTCCCCCGGTAACGCGCCACCATCCGTTCCGCGGTGTGCAGTTGGCCGGCGCGCAGGGCCACCAGGGCCCGGATCGCCCAGCACAGCGGCATGACCACGTCGTGCCTGCTGCCGATCGCCCTGTCGATGACGGCCTCGGCCACCTGGTCGGCCCGCTGCAACTCGCCGTCACGGAGCAGCAGTTTCGCCTCGGTGAACCCCGCCACGCTGTGCCGGAGGGGATCGGTGCGGAACGCCTCGTGGGTGTCGGCCCATTCCAGCAGCCAGCGGGCGATCGTGGACTCGCCGAGCCAGGTGAGTTCCAGGGCGGTGAGGGGAGCCAGGTCGAGGAAGGCGTCCCGCTCACGCATCCCCAGGGTGAGGGCGGCGGCCTCCCGGCTGCGCCGCAGGGCGGCGGAAGGCTGGCCGCCGAGCCGGGCACAGACCGAGAGCGCCATCAGCGCCTGGATCCGGGCCGGGGTGTCCCCGAACGGCCGGCAGGTACCGAGGAGCGAGATCGCGAGCTCGTGCACCTCGTCCAGCCGGCCCTCGACCAGGCGGGCGAAGATCCGGCGGGGCAGGTCGGCGCTCCGCTCCGCCGCCGGTTCGGGAGCCCCCGGCCGTGCGGAGAGTCCGGTGGGTGCCGGGGAAGCCGGCGGGCGGAGGGCCGGTCGCCGGCCCAGGCCGCCGAGCAGGACCGAGGTGACTTCCTCGACCATCTTCTGCCGTACGGCGGGCGGGGTCGTCTCGGCGAACGCCCAGCGCATCAGTTCGTACCGGAACACCAGTTCGTCGCCGTGGCGTTCCATGATGCCCGCGTCGACGATCTGCTGGATGCTCGCGACGAGCCGGGCGGCCGGCCCGGTGAAGACGGCGATGAGGCTGTCGACGCCGCAGACCGGCCCCAGGGCCGCGGCTGCCCGCACCAAGTGCTGGGCCTCGGGCGCGAGTTCGTTGAGCTGGCACGTCGCCATGGTCCGCAGCCGTTCGGGCACCGCGTCGCTCCGGCGGGCGGCTGCGCCCTGCCCGATCTCCACCTGGCCGTCCTCTACCAACCCCTGGGCCAGGGACACCACGTACAGCGGGTTCCCCGCGGCCGTGTCGGCGAGTTCCACGAGGTCGGGGTCCGGCGGGGTGCCGAGGACGTCGGTGAGGATGTCCTTGACGGCGTCGGCGTCGAGTGCCCCGAGTTCGACGCGGGTGCTCCTCCGCTCCTCCAGCGCGGAAACGAACCGGTGCCCGTCCAGTCCGTAGGCGCCTTTGCGCAACGTGATCAGGCTCAGCCTCGGCTCGTCGCGGTGTGCCTCCAGCAGCGCCGTCATCCGGGCGAACTCGACGGGTTCGGCGTTCAGCAGCGTGTCGTCGAGGACGGTCAGGACCGGGCGGTCGAACCGTATCCGTCCGCTGCCGGTGTCGCGCGCGCCGGGCGGATCCACGAGGAAGCCACGCTCCCGGGCCAGCCGCCGCATCTCGTCCACCAGCCGGGTCTTGCCGTACCCGTGGTCGCCCAGGATCAGCGCGGTTTCGCTGCGGCCCGCGGCCGCGGCGGACAACGCGTCGTCCAGGTCGCGGAGTTCAGCAGTGCGGCCCCGCAGGGGTCGGGCGTCGTCGCTCACCACGTGCGGTCGTCATGCGTTCGGAAAGTCGTCCGTCGATGCGGCGGTAGGCCGTGGGGGCGGCCGGGCAAGGAGCGACCAGGAGAACACATGGGGGGACTCTCCGGGGGTGTGCTGTGAGGGGAGCGGGTGGCCAAATCATATTCCTCCAGGGCATGTTGAGCAGGTGAACGACGTCAGAAACCAGCAACACGCAGGTCGCACCCAAGGGATGCTTTCCCGGAACGACCGCGATCACGGGGGCAGTTCGGACAGTTCGACCGAAACGGCCTGACCGGTCCTAGGCGGCCGCCCGGAACAACTGGCCGCGCTCCCGCAGCAGTCGGGCCGTCTCCGTGAGGAGCCGGTCGGCCACCACATCCACGTTCCGGGCCTGCCACGGCTCTAGACCGGTGCCCCGCACCCAGTGGTTGAAGGCGCCCATGGCCGGGCCGCAGTACACCAGGTAGTCCACCTTCCGCCCCGGGCTGCCCGTGCGGGCCAGGTCGAATCCGCGGTCCAGGTACGAGCGGAAGGCGAGGGCCATGCGGCGTTTCTCGGGTACGTCCCGGTCGGCGACCGGGGTGGGACCGTGTCGGTCGAGGGCTTCGCGCCAGGCCTCCTCGAAGGGGCGCCGCAGATACGTCTCCTCGACCTGGCGGCGCGTCTCGGCCCCGACATCGCCGAACGAGTCGTACAGGCGCCACAGTTGGTAGAGCCGGTCGGCCCGGGCCGCGAGGAAGACACCGCGTTTGACCACCCGGGCCCGTTCGCCGAGCTCGAACATCTCGCTCCAGGGCGCCGGTTCGGTGTCGTGGATCTCGACGCGCTGGAGCATGTCCTTCACTTCGGGGCTGGTCCCCGCCTCCACCGTGCACTGGTTCACGGAGCCGGTGACCAGGAACTCGGCGCCGAGCACGAACGAGGCCGCCGCGGCCTCCGGGGTGCCGATGCCACCCGCGATGCCCACGTGGACGCGCGGCCAGGGCCCGGCGAGTTCGTCCCGCAGGCGCAGTACGGCGGGCAGCAGCGTGGCCGGGCCGGCGTCGGCCGTGCACCAGCCGGCGTCGGCCTCGACGCACACGTCGTCCGCCATGGCCAGCGAGGGTGCGCGGGCCGCCTCCGCCTCGGTCACCTCACCGCTGTCGGCGAGTGCGCGTACGACGTCCTCCGGCGCGGGGCGCAGGAACGCCTCCGCCATGTCCGTACGGGACACCTTCGCGATGATCCGGCCGCCCTTGAGGCGGTACTTCACCAGGGCGGGGGTGATACGCAGGAAACCGGACGCCTCGACCGTGCCGACGCGCAGTCGCAACAGCTGGTCGACGAGGGCCTGTTCCTGTTCCGGGTGGGCGTGCCGGTGCAGCAGGTTCGCCCCGAACGGCCCTGCGGGGCCGAGGGTGTTGCGGATCTCGCCCAGGCCGTCCTCGACCTCCGCAGGCGTCAGTCCCCCCGTACCGAAGAACCCCATACAGCCGGCCTTGGCCAGCCGCACGACCAGCTGGGGGGACGAGATCCCGCCGTACATACCGCCCCCGAGATAGGCCAGCCGCAGCCCGTAGCGGTCCCGGAAGGAGGCGGCACCGAGATCCTCGGCGTCAAGGAGGGGCCGTTCCAAAGGAGTTGGTGCGGCGATCACCAGGGCCGGCACTTCCGCCGGTGCAGCTTCCGGAGCCGCGACGACCGGCGCCGGGAGGGGGGTGGCGAGCTCACGGATCTTCGCGACCATCTTGGTCAGCGCCTTGCCCGGACCCAGTTCCTCGAAGGCGAAGTCGCCCTGGTCGACGCCCATGAGGCTGCGGATGGTGTCCACCCAGTGCACGCGGCCGGTGATCTGCTCGGTCAGGGTCCGCCGCAGGTGTTCCGGGCGGTACGGACGGGCGTCCAGGTTGGCGATCACTGGAATCCGCGGCGGCCGGAACTCGGTCGCGTCCAGCAGTTCCTGGAACTCGTCGGCCGCCGCGCGCATGTACCGGGAGTGGAACGGCGCGCTCACATTGAGGAGCACCAGCCGGGCGCCCCGGTCCTCGAAGACCGCACGGGCCCGGTCGAGGTCCGCCGCAGGGCCGGCGAGCACGGTCTGCTCCGGCGTGTTGTGGTTGGCGATGTCGAGGTCCGTCACCCCGGCCTCGTCCAGCAGCCGTTCGACCGCGTCGACGTCCATGCCCAGTACGGCGGCCATCCCGCCCCCGGTGGCCCGGCCCATCAACTCACCGCGCCGGGCGACCAGTCGAAGGCCGGTGCCGAAGTCGAAGGCGTCCGCGGCGAAGAGCGCCGTGTACTCGCCCAGGCTGTGACCGACCAGGAAGTCCGGCGGCACCGGATCCTCCTGCCGGCGCCGCAGGTAGGACAGGGCCTCGACGACGTACAGCGCGGGCTGCGTGAACTCGGTGCGCCGCAGCCGTCCTTCGGGGTTGTCCAGGCACAACTCCCGCACGGAGTACCCGAAGATCGCGTCGGCCTCGGCGACCTCCTCGGGGAACGCGTCGAACAGGTCCGCTCCCATGCCCTTGGCCTGGGAACCCTGTCCCGGAAACCCGTACACCTTCACCTGATTCCTCCTCCGCGTACTCGTGCCCGTACTTGTACTCGCGCTTGTGCTCGTGCTGTCGTCGGTGGTTCCGCCGTCCTGCGCGGGCGTCGCCGGATGTTCGTGCTGCCGCGTCTCCTGGACCACCCGCCGCAGCACCCGCCTGGCGTCCTGGGCGAACGGTGAGAGCAGGGCCGTCGACTCCGAGGAGGAGCCGGGGGCGCTGGAGATGTGGGCGCGGACGAAGTTGTGCAGGGTCCCCGCGGGGCCCGCGTCGATGTACCGGTGGGGTCCCCGCGCCTCCAACGCGGCGATCGTCGCGCTCAACTCGATCGGGTCGCGGGCGACCCGCCACAGATGCCCGGGGGTGACCTCCAGGAGCGGTCCCGCCGAGGCGCTGGAGAACAGCGGGATGCGGGGCGGGCGCAGGTCGACGCCGTCCCACAGGGCGTCGAAGGCGGGCCGGGACGGGTCCATCAGCCGGGAGTGGAACCCGTGCTCCACGGGAACCCGCTGGTACGGGATCTGGCGTGCCGTCAGGAAAGATTCCGCGTCGGCCACGGCGTCCAGCGGGCCGGACACCACGAAGTGGGAGTGGTAGTTGCGGGCGGCGAGGTCCAGGTCCCGGTGGAGCGCCGGTTCCCGGTCGTACAGCCCGGTCCCGGCCAGGACGGCGAGCATGCCCCCGGGGGCGCCGTCGCCCGCCGAACGGGCCATCGCCACCAGCCGGTTCAGACACTCCCCCGCTTCCATGACCCCGGCGAGCACCGACGCCGTGTACTCGCCGAGGCTGGCGCCGAGCAGGAGGTCGGGGGTGACGCCGTACGACATGAGGGTCTCGGCGAGCGCCAGTTCCACCATGACGATCGCCGGGTGGGTGACGGCCGTCTCCACGAAGGGTTCGGCGGCCGAGTGGACGGGGTCGTACAGCCGCTCCACGACGGAGCCGCCCGCCGCCGGGGCGACGAGGGCGTCCAGCCGGCGCAGGGTGTCGCGGAAGACCGGCTCGGTCTCGTAGAGGCTGCGGCCCATCTGGTGGTACTGGGAACCCTGTCCGGAGAACATGAAGACGAGGGGCGCGGTCACCGTGGGGCTCCTGACAGGGGGGAAGCGGCAGTCGCGACCCGGCCGGCGAGGTGCTCCGCCAGGAGGTCGATCGTCGGGTAGTCGTAGACGACGGCGGCGTTCAGGGAGAGGCCCAGTGCCTCGCCGAGCGAGGTGGCGAAGGACGAGCCCGTGATCGCGTCCACTCCCAGGTCGGCGAAGGCGGCGCCCGGCGGGATGCCGTCCGGGGCGACCCACAGCGCGTCGGCGAGGCTCGCGACCAGCAGTTCGCGCAGCGGGGGCCGGCCGGGCAGGGTTTTCCCGGCGGCTTCGGATGCTGTGGAGGTGCGGGCCGATGCCGGAGCCGGGTACCAGTGGCGGTCTCCGGCGAAGGGGTAGCTCGGCAGCGGCACCCTGCAGGGCCGGGGTCCCGTCCCCGTCCCCGTCCACAGCCGCCTCCAGTCGAGCTCTCCGCCGGCTTCCCAGTGCGCGGCGAGTTCGGGCAACGCGCGCTGCGCGAGCCACGCCTCGACGGTCTCCGGTGCGGCCGGCTGGGCGCCCACGTCCCACGGGCCGGGTGGGTCGGCTTCGGCCGGTCCGGCGAGGTACTCCGCCAGCCGCCGGCGCAGTGCGCCGACGTCCGGGACGACGAAGGCCACCCGGGTGCCGAACCCGGTGCGCCCGGTCTGGAGGGTGTGCGCGAGGCCGGCCAGGCCGGGCGGCGTCTCCCCGTCAAGGAACGCCAGCAACCGCTCCGCCTGGGCCCGCAGGCGGCCCGTGTCCCGCGCCGAGAGCGGGACGAGGTGCGGCCCGTCCGCCGCTCGGTCCGGACGCTCACCGAGGACGCGCTGGGAGACGTACTCCTCCAGCACGACATGGGCCGTGGACCCGGTGGCACCGAAGGAGTTGAGGCTGCTGCGCCGGGGACTGCCCGCCACCGGCTCGGGCCAGGGCTCCGTCCGGTGCTGGAGGCGGAACGGCGTGTGCTCCAGGTCGATCATGGGGTTGACGGTCTCGGAGTGCAGCGAGGGCACGAGCGTACGGTGGTGCAGCTGGAGCACCGCCTTCGTCAGCCCGGCGACGCCGCCCGCGGCCTCGGCATGGCCGATGTTGGACTTCACCGACCCGATCGCGCAGAAACCGTCGTCGTCGGTGTGCCGGCGGAACGCCCGTACCAGGCCCTGGAATTCGATGGGGTCGCCGAGCGCGGTGCCCGTGGCGTGCGCCTCGACGCTGCCGATCGTGCGCGCGTCGATCCCGGCCCGGTCGAGGGCCTCCGAGACAACTGCGGCCTGAGCGAGGGGACTTGGCACGGTGAGGCCGCCGCCGCTGCCGACGTGGCCCACGGCCGTGGACCTGATGACGGCGTAGATGTGGTCGCCGTCGCGCTCCGCCCGGTCGAGCGGCTTGAGTACGACGGCGCCGACGCCTTCCGAGGAGACGTATCCGTCGCCGCCCTCACCGAAGGACCGGCAATGCCCTTCGCTGGAGTACATGTTGACCGTGCTGTAGCTCTGGTACTTGGCCGGGTGCAGCGACAGGTTCACCCCGCCGACGAGCGCCACCTCGCTCTCGCCGCGGGCCAGGCTCTCGACGGCCAGGTGCACCGCGGTGAGCGAGGCGGAGCAGAGGGTGTCCACCGACATGCTCGGCCCGTGGAAGTCGCAGAAGAAGGAGACGCGGTTGGCTATCTGCCCCTGGTTGAGGGTGATGGGCAGCGGCCGGCCGTCCACGGGCGGCGCCTCGGCGCCCAGCAAGGCGTAGTCCTTGTGCATGACACCCGCGAAGACACCGACGGCTCGGCGCTTCTCCGGGCCGCGCGGCTCGGCCAGTGTGGCGGGGGTGTAGCCCGCGTCCTCGATCGCCGCCCAGCAGGTCTCCAGGAAGAGCCGTTCCTGCGGGTCGGTGATCTCCGCCTCCGGCCGGGAGACCCGGAAGAACTCGGAGTCGAACCGGTCGACACCGGCGAGGAAACCGCCCCACCGGGAGACCGGCCGGTCACTCCCGGCGGGTATCGACGACCAGTTCCAGCGGTCGGCGGGTATCTCGGTGACCGTGTCACGGCCCTCGCGAAGCCCCTCCCAGAACGCGCCCAGATCGTCCGCTCCCGGATACCGGCCGGCCATACCGACGACGGCGACCGGAACGGGGGTGGGAGCGGGTGCGGGGACGAGGGCGGGGGCGGATGGGGTCGGGGCCTGGACAGGGGCCGGGGGGAGCGCCGGTGAGGGCTCGGCCGGGAGCGTACGGCGGGCCAGGGCCGGCCGGTCCAGCGCCGGGCGGGTTCCGGCGCCCGGGCCGCCGGTCCAACCCTCCACGATCACATGGGCGTTGGTGCCGCCGTCGGCGAAGCAGCTCACCGCCGCGACGAGGGGTGCGTCGGGCCAGGGCGTGAGCTCGCGGGCGAAGGTGAAGGGCGTCGCGGCCAGATCGAAGTGGTCCAGCGGCTCCTGCCCCGAGAGGAAGGGCACCAACTGCCGTTCACGCAGCATCAGTACGACCTTGATGAAGGCGGCGATGCCCTCCGCGCACTGCGGGTGGCCGATGTTCGGCTTGACCGAGCCGAGACTGCACGGCGCCTGGGAGGAGTCGCGGTACACGGACCGGATCGCCTTCAGTTCGGTCAGATCGTGCACCGGTGAGCCGGCCGCGTTCGTCTCGATGTGGGTCACGTCGTCGGCGCGCCTGCCGCTGCGCGCCAGGGCCTTGGCCATCACGTCCTGCTGCGCGGCCAGGTTGGGGGAGGCGGGACCCGCCGTACGGCCGTCGTTGTTGACCGCGATGCCCTTGACGACCGCCTGCACCCGGTCGCCGTCGGCGAGCGCGCGGGCGAGCGGCTTGAGCACCACCACACCGACGCCCTCGGCGAGGACGACACCGCCGGCCCGCCGGTCGAAGACGTGGAAGGCGGGTTCCTGGCTGAGCAGGCCCCGCTGTTCGAAGAGCCGGTGGCCCGTGTCGTCGGCCAGCAGGGTCACACCGCCCACCACGGCCGCTTCGGCGTCGCCGTCGCGCAGCGCCTGGACGGCGGCGTTCAGGGCGACCAGGGCGGAGGAGCAGGCGGTGTCCACGACCATGCTCGGCCCGCGCAGGTCGAAGAAGTGGGAGACGTTGGCGGCGAGGTAGTTCTGGCCCACCGCCCTGATGGGGTTCCTGGTCGTACGGAGCGTGTCCTCGTCGGGCAGGTGCCGGCTGCGGGCGCCGATGTAGACACCGATGTCCCGGCCCTTGAGGTCGGCGGGCCGGTAACCGGCGTCGCTCAGGGCGAAGAGGGTCTCCTCAAGGAGGACCAGTGCCTGCGGGTCCATGGCGGCGGCGTCCTGCTCGGAGAGCAGAAAGGCCTCCGGGTCGAACCCGTCCCGGTCGATGAGCCCGGCGACCAGCCCCTCGGCGCCGCCCCAACGGTGCGCCGGGACCGGCGCGATGGCGCAACGCCCTTCGCTGAGCAGCCGCCCGTACGCGTCCAGGTCCGGCGCGCCGGGGAACCGGCAGGACATCCCGATCACGGCCATGTCGCCGGGGTCGGCGCTCTGTTCGACGCTTCGGACCTCGTCCTGGTCGGTGTGCCGGGCGCCCTGCGTGCGGGCATCGGACGCCTGGGCGGCGGGGCCAGGAACAGGAGCGGGGGCGGGAACGGGAGCGGGAGCGGGAGCGGGAGCGGGAGCGGGAGCGGGCAGAGTCACGGTGGCGGATGCCCGGCCGGGCGTGGCCACGGCGTCGGCAGCCAGCACGGGCCCGGTCGTCGGCCCGACCGTCGACTCAGCCGTCATCCCGGCCGCCGGCTCGGCCTCCGGCGAGGCGGCGAAGGCGGTTGCGAGTTCCGTCGGGTGTTCCGCCGCCAGCCAGGCCACGAAGGCCTCCACTGTGGGGTGTTCGATGAACGCGGAGGGGTCGAGGTCGGTGCCGATCCGTTTCGCGACGGCGTTCAGCAGCTGGACGGAGACGATCGAGTCGGTTCCGTAGTCCTCGATCGGTACGTCGGCCGCGAGCCGTCCTGCGTCGAAGCCCAGGTTCTCCGCGAGGAGTCCGAGGACGAACGCGGCAGCGGCCTCAAGTGTCCCTACAGGCAGACCGCTCCCAGCGGGTACCCCGGAAGCCGTGGCCCGCTCGGGCACCGGCTCCCGCACGGGGGCGGGGTGTACGGCCGGCTCCTCTATGCGGCGCCGCAGGAGCAGTTCGGGGCGCCACGTCGCGGGGTCCCGTACGACCGCGGGGAGCACCACGGGGCCGACGTCGTGGGCCAGCAGATGGTCGAGCAGGGCGGTTCCCTCCGCCTCGGTCACACTGCCGAGGCCGGTGCGCAGATAGCCGGGACCCTGTTCCCCCTCACCCATGCCGACGCCGCTCCAGGCGGGCCACTGGACGCTCAGCAGCGGCAGGCCGTGCGGCCTCGCCGTCGCCAGGTAGTCCATGTAGGCGTTGGCCACGGCGTAGTCGCTCTGTCCCACGGCCGCGCTCGGCACCACGGCCGCAGCGGACGAGCACAGCGCGAAGAACCGCAGCGGACGGCCGGCGAAGCACTCGACCAGTGCGTCCAGGCCGGCGATCTTGGGTGCGGTCACTGCGTGGACCGCGTCGGCCGGCTTGCTCACGAAGGCCAGATGGTCGCGGTCGGCGAACCCGGCGCAGTGGATGACCCCGCCCACCGGCCCCAGTTCGCGTTCGACCGCACGTACGGCACGGTCGAGCTCGCCCGTGGCGGAGCCGTCCAGCGGGAGCGACAGCACGCGTACCCGTGCACCGGCGCGCTCCAGGTCGATCAACGCGCGGAGCCTGCGGCCGAGTTGACCGTCGTCCAGGCTGGCCTCCCACTCGGCCCGCTCCGGCAGCCGGGTCCGCCCGGTGAGCACCAGCCGGCGCACACCCCAGTGGGCCACCGCGTGCCGTGCGAAGGCCAGGCCGAGTCCACCGGTGCCGCCGGTGATCCACAGCGTCTGCCCCTCGGGGAACGGCACCGGCGCGCCGTCACCCGTCGCCGTCGCCGACGACTCGCGCAGCACCGCCCGGTAGCGGCGGCCGGCGCGCAGGCTCACCTCGGGGTCCTCGCCGGTGTCCGTCAGCTCGGCGACGATCTGTGCGATCGCCGAGCCGTCGTCACCGAGCGGGTCGAGGTCCACGTGACGCGACCGCACCCGGGTGTACTCGCTCTGCAGCATCCGGTACAGGCCTGCCCGCGCCGCCCCGGCGAGACCGACCGCCGTACCACCCGGCTCCGGGGTCTCCAGGCCCCGGGTGACGCCGAGCAGGACCACCGGCTCCCGGTTCCGGGCGACGAACCGCTGCACCCAGGGCAGCCAGGCGGCCGGGTCGTCCTGCGCGCCGGACGCGCCGGGCCGGGCGGACTCGCATCCGGTCAGGTCGACGCACGCCCGGAACCGCCCCGGTTCGGGACCGTCGGCCAGCTGGTGCGGCTCCAGGACCTCGGCCCCGGGCAGCGCATCGGCGAGCCGGTCCGCCAGGGCGCGGGTCTGTGGGGTGGCGAGGACGGCGACCGGGCCGGGCAGCGGCCCGACGGGAACCGGCTCGGCCGGCTCCCAGCCCTTGACCAGCAGCCGGGTTCCGGGCGGCGGGGCTGCCGCGGGCGACCGGCGGCCCGCTCCCCCTTCGTACGCGGCGAAGGCACCGGGATGGTTGTCGTCCAGGTACTCGGCGAGAGCGCGGATGCTCGTGTACTCGAAGAGAAGGGTGGGCGTCAGCTTCTGCCCGACAGCCTCCTCGATCGGGGCGAGAAGATCCACGACGCTGACCGAGTCGATGCCCAGGTCGTAGTAGCCGGCGGCGGGGTCCAGCGTCTCCGGGGCGCGGCCGAGCCGGTCCGCCATGAGGCGGCGCAGCCGGTTTTGAGTGCCCGTCAGGAGCGTCGGCAGACCCGGAGCCTCACCGGGAACCCGGCCCGGAGTCGGGCCCGGAGTCCGGTCGGGCCGCGTGCCGGAGCGGATGAGCTTGCTGGAGAGACCGCGCAGTTCGGCCACGACACGCCCGTCCCCGTCGAGGAACTCGAGGGTGAGCCGGGCGAGTTCGTCCCGCAGGGTGAGGGAGGACCGGCGGACGCGGGCGGTGCAGGGACCGGTCAGTGGTGCCGTCGCACGGAAGGACTCCACGTACATCGGCAGGTAGGTCGCCCCGTCGCCGGTGTCGGGCAGCAATAGCCCTGCCGCCACCGCGCCGCCGAGCAGCAGCCCTGGGTGGAAAAGGTGCCCGCTGGACGCGGCGCCGGGCGGCGGGGACAGTTCGGCGAGCAACTCCCGCTCGCCCGCCGCCACTTGGCCGCCACACCGCACCGCACCGCTGTAGACCTGGCCGAGATGAGCGTCCCGGTCGTACACGTCACCCAGGCCCACCGCCCCGGCGGACAGCGGCGGTCGGGCAGCGTCGGGGGGCGCGTCCGCGAAGGCCGGCCGGCCCGCCGTCACCATCTCGGCGGTGGCGTAGGGCTGCGCGTCCGGAGCGGCACTGTCCCCGATACGCACGGCCCAGCGCCCCGGTTCCGTGGGCCGGCCTTCCAGCGCGATCCGGACCGGCGCCTGAGCGGTGACGGTCAGCGGGCGCAGGACCGTGAGATCGCGCAGGTCCAACTCGTCGTAGAGGTACCCGTGTTTACGGAAGGCATGGTGGACGAGGTCGATGTGAGCGAGGGCCGGCAGCAGCGGGTCGCCGTCCACCTGATGACCGGCGACAACGGGGGTGGTGGCGGTGAGGGCGATTTCCTCGTACACGTGGGCTTGCCGGGGCGTGGCCGGTTCCGCGAGAAGCCCTGGGGCGGGCTCGGGCGCGAGTCCGCCGGGGCCGTCGGGGCTCGCGGGGAGCCCGGAGACGAACCTAGGCGCGCCCGGTTCCGCGAAGGGCCCGGAGGCCGACCCGGGCGCAAGGGCACCGCGGCCGTCAGGGCTCGCAGGGAGCCCGGAGACGAACCCGGGAGCGCCCGGTTCCGCGAGGAGCCCGGAGGCCGACCCGGGAGCGAGGCCGCCGCGACCGTCAGGGCTCGCGGGGAGCCCGGAGACGAACCCGGGAGCGCCCGGTTCCGTGAGAGGTCCGGAGGCAGGCTCGGGGACAAGCCGGGTCGCACCCCCGTACCAGCACCTGTCCTGGGCGAACGGGTAGAGGGGCAGGTCCACTCGGGTGGGCGGGGGGCCGTCGTACAGCTGGGTCCAGTCCACGGTGGCGCCCGCTGCCCAGGCCTCGGCGAGTGCCTCGGGGGTGGGCTGCAGGGGCGGCTGCGGGCGGGTGCCGCGTCGGGCGGTGCCGGTCCGTACGCCGGGGATGTCCGTGCGGCCCGCCAGGTGGGCGTGGAGCCGGTCGAGGAGTTCGGCGTGGTCGGAGTAGACGACGGCCAGCCGGTGGGCCATCGGCTCGCGGCCGGACTGCGAGGTGTGGGCGAGGGCTGCCGGGTCGGTCTGCGCCCCGTTCGCCCCGTTTCCGAGGAAGTCCGCCATCCGCCGGGTGTAGGCGTCCAGCCGGCCGGGGTCCTTCGCCGACAGGGCGAAGACGTACGGCGGGCGGGCGGCGGCCCGTGCGTGGCCGGGCTGCGGGCGGGCGGCGGACGGCACGTACTCCTCCAGCAGGACGTGGGCGTTGCTGCCGCCGGCGCCGAAGGCGCTCACGGCTGCCGTCCTCGGCAGCGGGCGGCCCGCCGCGTCCTGGCGCGCCGGCCACACGGCGAGTTCACGCTGGACACGCAGCGGCGACGCGTCGAAGTCGATGTTCGGGTTGAGCCGGTCCGCGTGCAGGGACGGCACCAGTTCGCCGTGCCGGAACTGGAGCAGGACCTTGGTGACGGCGGCCATACCGGCCGCCGATTCCGCATGCCCGATGTTCGACTTCACCGACCCGACGGGAATCTTCCGGCCCCCCAGGTCGTGGTCGCCGAAGGCGCGGAGCAGACCGGTGACCTCGATCGGGTCGCCGAGCCCGGTGCCCGTGCCGTGCGCCTCGATGTAGTCGAGGTCGCCCGGTGTCCAGCCCGCGCGGGCCAGGGCGTCGGCGACGAGTCCGCCTTGGGCGCGGGCGTTCGGGACGCTGAAGCCCTTCCCGGCGCCGCCGTGGTTGACCGCGGAGGCCGCCACCACGGCGAGGATGCGGTCACCGTCTGCCTCGGCCGCGGAGCGCCGCTTGAGCAGCACCGCGCCGGAACCCTCGGCGGGCACATAGCCGTCGCCGCCCTCACCGAAACTGCGGCAGCGCCCGTCCGTGGACAGGAATCCGCCGCGGCTGAGCTGGAGGTACTTCAGGGGGTGGCTGGAGATGTTGACCCCGCCGGCCACGGCCGTGTCGCAGTCGCCGTTCCGGATGGCCTGGCAGGCCAGGTGGATGGCGGTGAGCGAGGACGAGCACATGGTGTCCAGGCCGACGCTCGGCCCGTCGAAGTCGAAGAAGTACGACACCCGGTTGGCGACGGACGCGTAGGACGACGACGTCGCCACGCCCTCGCCGCGCAGCGCCTCCTCGACGCCGTAGAGCTGGTAGTGGCCGTACATCATGCCGACGAACACACCGGTGCGGGTGCCCGCCATCCGGTCGCGGGGCATGCCCGCGTCCTCCAGCAGGTGCCAGACGGTCTCCAGGAAGATCCGCTCCTGGGGGTCGATGTGCTCGGCCTCCAGCTGGCTCATACGGAAGAACAGGGGGTCGAACCGGTCGACGTCCCGCAGGAATCCGCCCCACTTGGCGTACGCCTTACCGGAGTTCCGCTGGTCCGGGTCGTAGTAGAGGGAGTGGTCCCAGCGCTCCTTCGGGATCTCCTCGACACAGTCGCGGCCCGCCCGCAGGTTCTGCCAGAACTCCGCCAGGTCGTCGGCCTGCGGATAGCGTCCGCTGACTCCGACGATCACGATGTCGTCGTCGTGCCGGGCGGGCGGCTCAACTGCCGTTTCCTGTACGGGAGTCGGCGATGCCTTCGGCAGCAGAAGTTCTTCGGACGGTGCCCGCTCACCGGTGCCCAGGACCTCCGGGAGCCGGTCGGCGTGTTCGGTCAGGAAGTGGCCGGCCAGTTCGGCCACGTCGAAGTACTCGAAGAACAGCGTCTTGGACAGGGTGCCGAAGGATTCCTCCAGGGACCGCGTCAGGCTCATCACCATCAGCGAGTCGATGCCGTAGCGGTCGAACGGCTCGTCCAGGGCGATGTCGTCGGCGGTCATCTTCAGTTCCGCGGCGAGCAGTTCCACGAGGAAGCGCTCCATGCGCGGTCGGAAGTCGTCACCGGCTCCGGGCAGCTTCCCTGCCGCCGTGGTCTCGGGCGACGGTTCGACGGCGGTGGGTGCGCCGCCGGTCCGCAGGGCGCGGGCGATCACGGTGGCGTCGCCGGTGGCCAGCAGCAGGCGGGGCGCGTCGGTCGCGAGGGCGCGTTCCAGGGCGTTCAGGGCCAGGTCGGCGGGGAGCGGGCGGAAGCCCAGTTCGCGCCGCATGGCGTCCTGGGTCGCGGTGTCCATGGCCATACCGCCGTCGCGCCACAGCGGCCAGTTCACGGAGAGGGTACGGCCGGTCGACTCGCCCCGCAGGAGCCGCTGTTCACGTCGTTCGGCGAAGTGGTCGAGGTGCGCGTTGGCGAAGGCGTAGTCGCTCTGGCCCGCGCTGGCGAGGACGGCGGCGGTCGAGGAGAACAGCACGAAGTACGCCAACGGCTCGTCCCGGGTCGCCTCGTCGAGCAGTTCGGCGCCCCGTACCTTCGGCGCGAGGACCGCCTCGGCGTCGGCCCGGCTCTTGCGCAGGACGAACCCGTCGCGCAACTCGCCCGCCGCGTGCAGCACCCCGGCCACACGGCCGAACCGCTCCCGGGCCAACCGCACCAGCTCGACCATGTCCTGACGGGACGTCACATCGGCGCAGAAGTGCACGATCCGGGCGCCGCTGTCCGTCAACTGCCGGATGCGGTCCCGCACTTCAGGTGAAGGCTCGGAGCGTGAGACGAGAACGATGCCCGCTTCCTCCCCCGCCGCCCTGCCGTACGACGCCAGTCGCTCGGCCAGGTGCAGTCCGATGCCGCCGGTGCCTCCGGTAATCAGGTGTGCGCCGGGCGCGGCGAACGGCGAGGGGGTGGACGCGGGCGGCAGGGCGAGCGTCCGCCAGGCGGGTACCGACCGGTGCCGTGCGTCGCCGTCGGCGCGTACGACGACGGGGGCGTCCTCGGCGGCCAGCTCGGCCGCGATCAGCCGGGGCAGGTCGGCCGAGGCCGGGTGGGCCAGGGCGGTCAGCGCCAGGCCCGGCTGTTCGGCGCGCACTGCGCGGGCGAAGCCGCTCATCGCCGCGTGGGCCGCGGTGTCCTCGGGGTGCACGTACAGATAGCGCACCCGGCCCGCGCGCCGGGCGATCCAGGCCCTGCAGAACGCCAGCGCGGTGTGGAAGCCGCTGTCGAGCAACTGCCCCAACTCACCGTCCCGGGCCGGGACATGGACGATCCGCACGGGCTGCGGGCCACGCTCCACCACCGTGTCCACCAGCTGGGCGAGGTCGGGCCCGGCGGCCAGATCCACCCGGGTCACCAGGGCACCGGTCGACTCGGCCAGCGCGGCGGCGAGGTCACGCCCGCTGCCACTGCCGTCGCCGTTTCCGTCGAGGAGCACCAGGTGTCCCCCGGTGCTGTGAGTTGACGGAGCGGCTTCCTCGGCGGGCTGCCAGTACGGCTCGAAGCACAGCGCCTCCGCGCCGAGCAGGTCGGGCGAAATCGGCTGCGGTTCGGCAGCGTCCTGCAGGGGCGCGGGGCTGTGTCGATCTGCGGCTCCGCCGCGGGGCGCGACCAGCCACGACGGTGCCGCAGCGGACCGACGGCCCCTCGCGGCACTTCCAGCGGAGCGCTCCGCAGCCGCTGGGACGGCGCGGAGGGTGAACCGATCGATGCGGGCCACCACCGTCCCGTCCTCGGTCAGCAACCGGACGTCGAAGGTCCGGATGCCGGGGGCGGCGCCGTCGTCCGTACGGCGGGCGTAGGCGTGGCACGTCTGGGGGAGGTGTTCGACGGTGAGTTCGGCCGCGCCCACCGAGTACGGCAGACAGACGGGCCGTCCGGAGCCGGGCGGACCGGTGAGGATGCTGCCCGCGGTCTGCAGGGCCGCGTCGAAGAGCGCCGGGTGGGCGCCGTACTCGTCGGCGTCGGCGCGCAGATGGGCCGGTAGCCGAAGCAGGGCGATCGCCTCTGTGGCACCGACCGCCATGTGCTGCACCACCTGGAAGGAGGGCCCGTAACCGAAGCCCAGCTCCGTGAATTCGCGGTAGCACTCGGCGCCGGTCGTCTCCTGCGGGCAGCGCGCCCGGATGGCGGCCGGGTCGAGCCGCTCGCCGGGCGTCACCGGGGCGGCGACCAGGACTCCCCGGGCGTGCAGCCGTTCGGTGTCGCTGTCGTCGCCGGAGGTGAGGATCTCGAAGCCGGCGCGGTCGGCGCTGTCCGACTGCGGAGTGAGACGGATGCGCAGGGTCACGCCCGCCTTCCCGGCGACGGGAATCGGCGCCGCCCACGACAGTTCCTCGATACGGGTGACCGGCACGCCGTCCGTGCGGGAGAAACGGCCGGCCGCGCGCGCCATCTCCACCAGGACCACGCCGGGCAGCATCGGGGTACCGCCGACCACGTGATCGCGCAGATAGAACTCGCGTCCGGTGAGCCGCTTGACGAACTCCTGGCGGCCGAACGTGGACACGTTGGCGTCCAGCAGCGGATGCGGCCCCGCTGTCGCCACCACACCGCCCCCGTGCTCGCCCTCGGACGCGGTGATCCAGTGCCGAACCCGTGCGAAGGGGTACGTGGGGATCCGCACCCGGCGTCGTTCGGCGCCCTCGTGCAGCAGCCGCCAGTCGAACTGCTCGCCGCCGGTCCAGAGTTCGGCCAGGGCATGCAGATCCCGCTCGGCGACGACCGTCTCGACGTACCGCTGCCAAGCCGTCCCCCGGGACCGGGAGGACCCGTCCTTCGGACGGCCGCCGCCGATCCGGCCGTGGACAAGGCCTGGCACCGGCTGCGCGTCGCCGTCGGCGAACGCCCGCAGCAGTCCGGCGGCCGTCTCACGGTCCTCGGCGACCAGCGCGAGGCGTTCCTCCATGGGGTCGCGGCCCGTCTGGAGGGTGTAGGCGATGTCGGCCAGACCGGGCGCCCCGGGGTCCTGCCGGAGCAGGTCGGCGAGGCGGACCGCGGAGGCGTTCAGTGCCGTGCGGGTACGGGCCGACAGCACCAGCAGGACCGGGCCGCCGTCCGCTCCGGTGCCGGCGGCGGAGCCCCGGTCGGGGGCTTCCTCCAGGACCAGATGGGCGCCGGCCCCGCCGAATCCGAAGGAGCTCAGCCCTGCCCGGCGCGGCAGCGGCTCACCCCGGTCGTCGTACGGCCGTTCCCAGGGCGCGGTCTCCGTCACCACCGTGAACGGGCTGCCGTCCAGGTCCAGATAGGGGTTCTGTTCGACGACGTGCAGGCTGGCCGGCAGTGTCCTGTGCCGCAGGGCGAGGACCACCTTGAACAGCCCGGCCAGACCGGCGGTCGCCTCCAGGTGGCCGACGTTGCTCTTCACCGATCCGATACCGCACGTCGGGCCGTCCGGCACCGGCCGGCCCGTCTCCTCGTACAGCCGGGCGAACGCCGACTTGAGGCCGGTGACCTCGATGGGGTCGCCCAGCGGTGTGCCCGTGCCGTGTGCCTCGACGTAGCCGACGGTGGCCGGGTCGGTGCCCGCCGCGCGGTGTGCCCGGACGATGACGTCGGCCTGGGCGTCGGGGCCGGGCGCGGTGAGCGAGTTGGTGCGGCCGTTGTGGCTGACGGCCACGCCCCGGATCACCGCGTGCACGGGGTCGCCGTCACGCTCGGCGGCGGCCAGGTCCTTCAGGACGACCGCGCCGACGCCCTCGCCGCGTACGTATCCGCTCGCGCCGCTGTCGAAGGCGCGGCAGCGGCCGTCCTCGCTGAGCATCTCGTTCTTGCTGAGGGCGACATACAGCGACGGGTCGAGGATCAGGCTCACCGCTCCGGCGATCGCCAGCTCGCAACTGCCGTCGCGCAGCGCCGCGTCGGCCTGCTGGATCGCGGTGAGGGAGCTGGAACACGCGGTGTCGACGGCGATGCTGGGTCCACGCAGGTCGAGCAGGTACGAGACCCGGTTGGGGATCACCGACAGGGCGGCGCCGGTGATCGTGTGCGGGTCGGTGCCACGGCCTGCGGCGCGCTGGACCTGGACGTAGTCGGAGTTGGTGACGCCCACGAAGACCCCGACCCGGCGGCCGGCCAGCTCCGAGGGGCGCAGTCCGGCGTCCTCCAGGGCCGTCCACACCACTTCGAGCAGCAGTCGCTGCTGCGGGTCCATCAACTCCGCCTCGCGCGGCGAGATCCCGAAGAACGCCGCGTCGAAGCGGTCGACGTCCGGGGTGAATCCGCCCCAGCGGGAACGTGAGAACTCGCCCTCGCGCGGGTCGCCCTGGAGGGCCCGCCAGTCCCACCGGTCGGCCGGTATCTCCTCGACCAGGTCGCGCCCGGCGGCCAGGTGGTCCCAGAACGTCTCCAGATCGGGCGAGCCCGGCAGCCTGCCGGCCATGCCGATCACGCCGACGGCACCGGAGGAGGCGGGGGTGGAGGGGACGAGGGCGGCGGTGGAGGGGACGGGGGAAACAAGCCCCGCAGAGCGTGAGTTGGCCGCCCTGCTCTGCGGGGCAGTCTGTTCGGCCGACGTGCCGTAGCGGTCCCGGAGCACGTCCGGGTGTGCCTGCGACAGATGTGCGGCCATGGCCATGGGGGTGGGGTACTGGTAGAAGGCGGTCGGGTAGATCTCGACGCCGAGGATCGTGCCCAGGCGGGTGCTGAGCGTGGTGAACCCGACCGAGTTCAGGCCGAGTTCACCCAGCGGGCGGTCCCGGGGCACCCGGTCCGGCGCCACCTCCGCGACCTCGGCGATCAGCTGGACGAGCTCCTCGGTGAGCCGGTCCGCCGTACCCCCGGAAGCCGACGGAGCCGCACCCGCCGCACCCGCCGTACCCACTCCACCCGCCGTGTCCGCCGCCGTACCGAAATGCGTACGGAGCTCTTCCAGAGGCGCCGTGCCGAGGCGGCCTCGGTCGATCTTGCCGTTGAGCGTCTGGGGGAAGCCCGCCAGCGGAACGAGGACATCGGGGACCAGGTATTCAGGCAGCCAGTCGCTCAGCGGCCCGGCGTCGATCGGCGCGGCGGAGTCGCCGTCCGGCACCGTGTAGAAGCCGCGCAGCATCAGGCCGGTGCCGCCCGCCGCCCGCGCGGGCACCACGACGGCCTCCGCGACCCCGGGCAGTCGCCGCAGCGCCGCCTCGGCCTCGCCGGGCTCGACGCGGTGCCCCCGGATCTTCACCTGGGCGTCCTCGCGGCCCAGGTACTCCAGGCGCCCGTCCGGCAGGGCCCGTACGAGGTCCCCGGTGCGGTACAGCCGCGCGGAGAGGGAGGTGTCGTACGGGTTGGGCACGAACCGTTCGGCGGTCAGTTCGGGGCGGCCGAAGTAGCCCTCGGCCAGGCCGTCGCCGCCGATGTACAGCTCGCCGGGTACACCGGCCGGGAGGAGCCGGCGGTGCGTGTCGAGGACCAGCAGCTGGGTGTTGGCGACGGGCTCGCCGAGGGTCACGGACTCACCGGCGCGCAGTCGTCCGACGGCGGACCAGATGGTCGTCTCGGTGGGGCCGTAGAGGTTCCAGGCGGCGCGGGTCCGGGTGGCGAGGGCGTCCGCGGTGTCCTGGTCGACGGCTTCGCCGCCGCACAGCACCGTCAGCGCCGGATCGCCCTCCCAGCCCGCCGCGAACAGCATTTTCCAGGTGGTCGGGGTCGCCTGGACGACGGTGGCGCCGCTCTCCTCCAGATACCGGCGCAGCCGTATGCCGTCCTTCGCGGTCCCCTCGGGCGCGATGTCCACCCGGCCGCCTGCCACCAGGGGCAGGTACAGCTCCAAGCCGGCGATGTCGAAGCAGACGGTGGTCAGGGCGAGCAGGGTGTCGCCGGGGCCGAAGCCGGGTTCGTGGCGCATCGAGGTGAGGAAGTTGACGAGGGCGCGGTGCGGCACCGCGACCCCCTTGGGGCGTCCGGTCGAGCCCGAGGTGTAGATGACGTACGCGGTGTCCTCGGGGGAGGCGGCGCTGTGCGAGCCACCGCTGAGGGCGCCCTCACCGAGGTCGATCCGGTCGAGGTGTACGCGCGGCACGGGGATGTCGGCGAGCGCGTCCTGGGCGGCGGTCGTGGTCACGATCAGGTGCAGGCGGGCGTCCTCCGCCATGTACTGGAGTCGGTCCGCCGGGTAGGTGGGGTCCAACGGCACATAGCAGGCACCCGATTTGAGCACCGCCAGCAGGGCGACGAGAAGCCCCGGCGACCGGTCCACCAGGACGCCCACCGCCTTGCCGGTTGCCGCCCCGCGTTCCCGCAGATGCGCGGCGAGTCGGTCGACTCGTGCGGCCAACTCGCCGTAGGTGAACGCCTCGTCGGCGCAGGTCACGGCGGTGGCGTCGGGTGTGCGCGCGGCCTGTTCCTCGATCAGGTCGGTCAGGGTGCGCTCGCGCGGGTAGTCACGGCGGGCCCCCCGCCACCTCTCTTCCAGCCCGCGCCGCTCGTCGTCCGTGAGCAGGGGCAGCTGTCCCAGGGCATACCCTGGCTGCGCCAACTCGGCGTCCAGGAGCCGGAGATAGTGGGCGCACAACCGCCGTACGGTGTCCTCGTCGAAGAGGTCCGGGTCGTACTTGAGGGTGAAGCCGCACGCGTCCTCGCCCTCGATCACCTCCAGGGTCAGATCGAACTCGCCCTCCTGGTGGACTCCCGGGAAGACGTCCCGTACGGGGTCCTGGTCGCCGGGTTCCACCCAGTTCTGGAAGTAGAAGGCCGTGCGGAACAGTTCGGCGGTGTCCGTGCGGCCCGCCCGGCGCAGGTCCTCGGCGAGCGTGAGCAGCGGGTAGTGGGAGTGCTCCAGGGCCTCCAGGACCGTGCGGTGCAGCTGTCCGGCCAGTGCGTCGAAACCCCGGTCGGGGTCGATGTCGGCCTGCAGGACGACCATGTTCATGAAGTAGCCGAGCGTGTCCTCGAACCGTGCCGCCGGCCGGCCCGCGGCCGGTGTGCCGACCCGGATGTCGCTCTGACCGGTGTAGCGGTGCAGCAGGGTGAAGAACCCGGAGAGCAGTACCGTGAACGGGGAGATGCGCCGCTCCGTGGCGAACTCCCTTATCCGGCGCGCGAGTTGGGCGTCGATCCGGCCCTCGACGGCGGCCCCTCGGTGGCCGGGTACGTCCGGACGCGGCCGGTCGTAGGGCAGCGCGAGGGGCTCGGCGGGTGCGCCCAGCCGTCGCAGCCAGTGGGCGCGCAGCCGTTCACCCTCTGTCCCGGCGAGCAACTCCCGCTGCCAGTCGGTGAATTCGGCGAAGGTCGCGGCGGGCGTCGGTGCGTGCTGATCGGCGCCGGAACGCACCGCCCGGTATCCGGCGGTGAGTTCACGCAGGAACGCGGCGATGGACACCCCGTCGAAGACGATGTGGTGGAAGAGGAGCAGGAGCACCTGGCCGCCGTCGGCCGTCGTGAACAGGGTGACCCGCAGCAGCGGTCCGCGCTCCAGGTCGAAGGGCCGGCGGACCTCCTCGACGATCCGCTGCCGTACGGCCTTCTCGTCGGTGACCGCCAAGTAGCGCTGCTGGAAGGACAGTTCCTGCCAGGACGCGACGGTGCGCACCGGTCCTTCGGCAGTGGCGCGGATCGTGGAGCGCAGGCTGTCGTGCCGGTCGACGATGTGCTGCAACGCCTCGTGGAGGGCGGCGACATCGACATCCGGGTCCAGCCGGAAGGCCAGCGGCAGGTTGTAGGCGTACGTGCCCGGTGCGGTGCGCTCGATGACCCAGAGGGCGCGCTGGCCCTCGGAGAGGGGGTGGTCGACGGGCGGGAGCGGGACGGCGGGGGCGAGCGGAAGGGTTCGACGGGGGCGCGGTGTCACCACGGGGGCGGGCGGGGCGGCGTACGCGGGCTCGGACACTGCCAGGGACTCGGGAGAGGTCCCGCCGGTCGCCGCGGGCGCGACTGCTGTCGCCGCCGGAGTTGCCGCCGGCCGGAGACCGAGGATGTCCTGCTCCTCGTAGTGGCGGGCCAGTTCACGCAGCGTGGGATGGTCGTAGAAGTCACCGAGCGACACGGTCACGCCGAACTCTTCGGCGATGACGGAGACGATCTTCATGCCGGTGAGCGAGTCGAAGCCGTAGGCGGCCAGTTCGCGGTCGGGGTCCAGCTCGTCGTCGAGCTTCAGGGCCCGCGTCACGATGGCCGCGAGGGTACCGAGCAGTTCCGGGGCGCCGGGGCCTGCCGGAATCTCGGCGACGGCCGGGTCCTGCCCGGCAGACGGGGACGAGGACGATGACGAGGCCGGGCGGGGGGCAGCGGGCCGCAGGCCGTCGCTCTCCCCCACGATCACATGCTGGCCGCGCGTGTGACCGTCGGGGCCGGTGCCGCCGGCCACCACCACATCGCCGAACCCCTCTTCCCACAGCAGCCGCCGCCAGGTCGCCGGGGTCGCCAACGGCGAGTCGGGCATGCGCAGTTGCCCGTCGTCGAACAGCCACCAGCCGTCGAGCAGTCCACCCACGACCGTGGTGTGGTCCCACACTTCGGTGAGTTCGTTGAGCACCAGCCAGCCGTGCGGTCGCAGCAGCGCCTTGGCCTTGCGGAGCGAGGCGCGCAGATCGCCGGTGGCGTGCACCACGTTGGTGGCGAGCACCAGGTCGTGGCCGCCGGGGACGAACCCCTGCTCCTCGATGGACCGTTCGAGGTCGAGGACCTTGTACTCCACGAAACCGGGGGTGCCGTATCTGGGGGCGAGGCGTTCCTCGGCCAGTTCGAGGAAGCGCGGTGAGATGTCGGTGTAGGAGTACGTGACGCGGTCGGCGTGGGGTGCGAGCGCGGGCAGCACCCGTTCGGTCGTGGCTCCGGTGCCCGCGCCGAGTTCGACAACGCGCAGCCGCTCACCGGGGGCCAACTCCCGTATCCGGCGGTCGAGATGGGCCTTGACCGCGTCGCGGACCAGCTCGTTGAAGGAGTCGGTCAGCGCGTTCGCCTTGTAGAAGCCCTCCACCAGGGTCAGCGACGAGCCCGGGAACATGATCTCGGTGGCCCGGATCTCGCCGCGCAGGATCTCCGGGTAGGAGCGCAGGAACAGCCGGGTCAGCGTCACCGTGGCGGCCAGGTCGGGATGGTCGGCGCCGATACGGTCGAACTCGGCCTCCTGCTCGGCCGACAGCCCTTCCGCGCCGGCGGACTCCGGCGGGGCGCCCGGCAGCAGCCGTACGACATCGCCCTCGAACTCGGCGTAACCGGCGTTCCGCAGGATGTTGAGGAGCGCCTCGGCCAGCCGCCGGTACTTGGGCTGGATGCCCAGCCGGTCCGGCAGCGTGGCCCGGTCGTGGCTGTCGCCCGGGGCGCGGAGCACGCCCATGCGGCGGAGGACGCCGAGTACGGCGGGTCCGCACAGGGCGGCGAGCCGGCGGTGGCCGGCCAGCACATGGTCGACCTCGTCGGCGCCGTCGGTGCGGAGGTGGCCCAGGGCGTCCGCGGTGTCACGCAGGGACGGTCCGCCGCCGCCCGCGACGAGTTGTGCGGGCGCTGCGACCCGGGCCCCGAGGGCCGCGAGGGCGAAGTCGCGGGCGTTGATGGAGATCACCTGCGGCAGCCGGTTGCCGAGCACCCGGTGGACGGCGTCGAGCCCTTCGGCGACGGAGAGTTCACCGATGCCCAGGCCCTGGAAGATCTCCTTCAGCCCGGGCCGGGCACCGGAGCCGATCCCGCCCCAGTAGCCCCAGTTGACGACCCGGACGGGGTACGGGCGCCGGTGGCCCAGGTGCAGGGCGTAGGCGTCCTGGAGGGCGGCTGCACAGCTGTAGGCGCCGTTGGCCGTCGTACCGACGAAGGCGCCCACCGAGGAGAAGAACGCGAGGAAGTCGAGGGGTTCGTCGCCGAAGACCGCGTCGACGGCCACACTGCCGTCGGCCTTGACGGCGAGCGCGGCGCGGAAGTCCCGTTCGTCCAGGGTGGCCAAGGGGCCGGGGTCGAAGGTCATCCCGGCGTGGATCACACCGTGCACGGCGCCGAACCGGGCCTTGGCCTCGGCGGCGGCCCGCCGCAGCTCGTCGACGTCGGAGCAGTCGGCCCGCAGATGCAGTACCTCGCCGCCGAGCAGTTCCGCACGGTCGGCCGACTCCCGCTGTTCGGCGGTGAGTTCGCCCCGGCTGATCCAGACGACGCGGGCGCGGTACGACTCGGCGAGCAGTGCGGTGAGTTCACGGCCGATGCCACCGGTGCCGCCGACGATCACATAGACGCCGCGCTCGCGGAACGGCGGCCGTTCGGGGACGGGCAGCTCCACGGGCTGGAGCGCGAGGGTGTAGCGTCCGCCGCCGCGCAGCAGCACGGTACGGCCGGACGCGTCGCAGGTCTCGGCCGCGACGGCGGCGGCCAGTCCGTCCCAGGCGTCGGGGGCGTCGTCGGCAAGCTCCTGCCGGGCGAAGTCCACACACACGGCCCTGACGTCGGCGCGCTCCTTCGGCAGCACCCGGGTCAGCCCGTGCAGTCCGGCGGCGAACGGGTTGGCCACCGGCCCGCCGAAGGCGGCGACGGCATCGTCCGTGACGACGGTCAGCTGCGTCGGCCGCTCGGCGCGGGGCAGCTGCCGGGCCACCTGGAACAACGCGAGGACGCCACGACGGAGGCTGCCGTCGAGCGGACCGGGACCGTCCGACCGACTGCCTCGGATGCCTCCGAGGTGGTAGACCCGGTCCACCGGCCCGGCCTCGGCGAGGGCCTGCGGGAGGTCGTCGCGCTCCAGGTCGACAGTGCGGACGTCGTCGTACCGGTGGTACCGGCCAAGCCCGTCGGCGAGCCCGCCCGCGTCGGCGGTGGTCAGCACCAGCACCCGGAGCCGTCGCTCCACCGGCGTACCGGCCACGGGACGCGCCTCCGGCACCCAGGTCGGCCGGTGGCAGACCATGCCCGAGGGTGCGGTGGACGGGGACTGCTGCGACGGAGCGGTGGGGTTGTTCAGCAGGGCGGAGACGGTGCCCGCAAGACCGGCAGGAGCGCCGGCCGGCGGCAGGTCCGAGGCCGAACCGGCAGTCACCGACGGGGTGTTCACGCCGGCCGGCGCGGCAGCCGGAACCGTCCCGGCGTCGCTGGCCGGTCCCTCCGGGGCGATCCGCGCGTCCACCACGGCTCGCCCGGCGGACCGCTCCGCGACGGCGGCCGGCGGCACCTGTGCGCTGCCCTCCGTCCGCGCCGGAGGCTCGGGCAGCCAGTACCGCTTCCGTGCGAACGGATACGTCGGCAGCCCGACCCGCCGCACCGGCGTGTCCTCGCCCCGCGCCTGCCCCCAGTCCACGTCGGCGCCGCGCGTCCAGCAGCGCCCCACCGCTTCGAGATCCCCGTCCCTCAGCGCGTCGGCGAGCCGGTCGCGGTCCTCGGCGGCCGGACGGGCGGGCGCGCGACCGGTGCTCGCGCCGGGTGCCGAGCCGTCGGCGGCGTACGCGCGCAGGGTGTCGCGGACCTGGGTCAGGTCGGTGGCGACGAAGGCCAGCCGGGCCTCCAGCGGCTCGCGCCCCGTCTGCAGGGTGTGGGCGACGTCGGAGAGCGCGAGGGAGTGCTCGGCGTCCGGCCGCTCCGCCGGAGGGCCGGCCAGTGCCAGGGCGAGCGCCCTTACGGTGGCGCTGCCGACCAGGGTTTCCGGACTCGGCCGTACGCCGAAGGCCCCGTCGATCCTCTTGCCGAGCAGCGCCAGTTCGGCGGCGCCGAAGCCGTACTCCCCCAGTGGTGTCACGGCGTCGAGATCCGTGGCGTCGGCCTGGACGACCTCGGCGGCGAGCCGCAGGCAGTCCACCTCGGCGCCGACGGGCGGAGTCCCGGCCTGGTCCGAGGCCGGGGTCGGGGACGGCTCCAGGAACGCGGCCAGCCGGGCGGCGGATGCCCGCAGGCGTTCCTCGTCGCGCGCCGACACGACGACGAGTTCGGGGCGGCGGGTGGAGACACGCGGCGTGGCACCGTCGGTGCGGTACTCCTCCACGATCAGGTGCGCGTTGGCGCCGCCCCCGCCGAAGGAACTGATGCCGGCCCGCCGGGGCAGCTCCACCCGCCTGCCGTCGGCGTGTTCGGCGATCGTCCGGGTCCAGGGCAGCGCCTCCTGGGGGATGTGGAAGGGCGTGCCGGTGAGATCGATGGCCGGGTTCAGCTCGGCCGAGTGCAGCGAGGGCGCGATGGTGCCGTGCCGTAACTGCATCAGCACCTTCGTCAGGCCCGCGATGCCGGCCGCGGATTCGAGGTGCCCGATGTTCGACTTCACGGAGCCCACCGCGACGCGTTCCACGCCCCGCACCAGCCCGTTGTCGATGCGTTCGCGGAACGCCTCGGCCAGCCCGGACATCTCGATCGGATCCCCGAGCGGCGTGCCGGTGCCGTGGGCCTCGACACAGCCGACGGTGCGGGGGTCGATCCCGGCCCGGCGCAGGCAGGCCCGGATCACCTCGGCCTGGGCGTGCGGGCTGGGCACGGTGTAACCGCCGGTCTTGCCGCCCGCGTTGACCGCGGAGGCCCTGATGACCCCGTAGATCCGGTCGCCGTCGGCCACCGCCCGCGCGAGCGGCTTGAGCAGGACGGCGCCGGTTCCTTCGCCGTCGACGAAGCCGTCGGCGCCCTTGCCGAAGCTGCGGAGGGTGTCCGAGGGGGAGGTCATGCCGTTGTCGGCGAGGGTGCGCAGGTGGGAGGTGTGCAGGATCAGGTTGACCCCGCCGGCGACGGCGACCGTGCACTCCCCGGCGCGCAGGCTCTCGCAGGCCAGGTGGACAGCGGTGAGGGAGGCGGCGCACGCCGTGTTGACGGTGAGGCTGGGGCCGGTCAGGTCCAGCACGTAGGAGACCCGGTTGGCGATCGACCAATGGCTGGAGCGGGCGGCGTTGGCCGCGCCGAGGGCCGCCGCGTGGCCGCCCATCCACTCGTAGTCGCTGTTCATCACGCCGACGAACACCCCGACGGGGTTGTTCTGGCGGGCGAGGCGCCGGGGCGGGTATCCGGCGTCCTCCAGGGTGGCCCAGACGGTCTCCAGGAAGACGCGCTCCTGCGGGTCCATGTTCTCGGCGTCGACGGGCGCGATGCCGAAGAACAGCGGGTCGAAGGCGTCGGCGTCGTCGATGAGCCCGGCCCACCAGCGCCGCCGCTCCGCTCCCCCGTCGGCCCCCGGCTCCCCGTACGCCTCCGTGCCGGGCTCCCCGCGGCCGTGCCCCGGTGTGAACTCGGTGACGCAGTTCTCCCCGTCGCGTACACGTGTCCACAGTTCGTCGGGGGTGGCGGACCGCGGGTAGCGGCCGGCCAGTCCGATGACGGCGATCCCTTCGGGTGCCTTGGGGCCTGCGGCCCGGGCGTCCCGCAGGAGGCGCAGCAGTGCCGTGCGCTTGTCGTTCCTGTCCATGTCGCTGCCCGCCGTTTCCGGGTTCCTGCTGGCCATGTCCACGTTCCTGACTGCCGTGTGCCGTGCGCCTCGCGCCGTGTCACCGTCATCCGCCGTGCCGGGCCGCCCGGGCCCGCCGGTCGCGTCCGTCACCCGGGGAGCGCGGACACGAGCCGGCCCCCGGGGCGGGCGGGGTCGTGGCACTGGGCTGCGCGCCGGCGTCGGCGGCTCGTGCGTCTCGCGGCCGACAGGCGGGCGGCGTCAGCGAATTCGGTGGACGACATGCGCGGCACCTCCCACGACCACGGCGGCTTCGCACTGCCGCGAGTTCACCTCAGTTGTGGTTTCAAGATTCATTGCCGGTGCTTGAACCGTCACCACCCAACCGAGTAGAGCCCACAAGGTTTTCGACGCAGCGGGGCTACTCATTCGGGTGGTTCGAAAGAGTCCGCCCAGGTCAGCCGGGCCGCCGTTCACCGATCACCGGGCAGCCCAGTACCCCCGGTCGCTAAGAATGTCTTGACGTTTTCCGGGCGACTGAGCACCTGGGCGGACACAGACGGGCTTCGGGCACCCCCGTTCGGGGCGCCCGAAGCCCGCGTGAACGCACGGTTCGACGGTCAGGACGGCGCACAAAAAGGACGGCTCACGGGGAAGACGGCGGAGCCGTGCTCTTCCGCACGACCAGCCGTGTCGGCACCAGCGTCGTCCCGTGTTCCGTCGCGTCCTGCCGCATCTGCCGCAGGACGCCCTCCACGCACAGCCGCCCCACCTCGGCGAAGTCCTGGTGCACGGTGGTCAGCGGCGGCAGGAAGGAGCCCGCCTCCGGGATGTCGTCGAAGCCGATCACGCTGACGTCCTCGGGGACCCGGCGCCCGCTCTCGTGCAGGGCCCGCAGCAGCCCCAGCGCCATCTGGTCGTTGGCCACGAACACCGCTGTGCAGTCCGGCAGTTCGGCGATCCGCAGCCCGGCACGGTAGCCGGACTCCGCCGACCAGTCACCGTGCACCAGCGGCGGCGCGATCCGTCCCGCCGCGAGGAGTTCGGCCCGCCAGGCGTCGGTGCGACGCTGCGCCGCGTACGAGCCCTCGGGGCCGGCGAGATGCCAGACCGTGCGGTGCCCGAGGTCCAGGAGATGCCGTACAGCGGTCCGGGTGCCGCCCGCCTGGTCGGTGTCGACCACGGTGTAGCGGTCGCCCGCGTCGGAGTCGGCCACGACCACCTGGACGTGGGGCGGCATGGAGAGGGTCGACGCATCGAGGAGGTGCACTTCGAGGATGACGATGACCGCGTCGACGGCGAGTTCACCGAGCCGCGAGAAGGCGCCGCGCACCTCGTCCTGCGTCGGCACGGCGACCGGCAGCAGGGTGATCGAGTACCCCTCGTGCGCCGCCGAGGTGGCGATCGCCTCCAGGGTGCGGACGTTGCCCGTGGTGGACAGACCGAAGGTGATGACGCCGATGGTGCGGAACTCGCCGCGTTTGAGGGCCCGGGCGGCGCTGTTGGGCCGGTAGCCCAGCTCCTTCATGGCCGTCAGGACCAGGCGCCGGGTCTCCTCGTTGACACCGGGGAAGCCGTTCGACACCCGGGAGACGGTCTGCGAGGAGACACCGGCGAGCCCGGCGACGTCCGCCATGGAGGCGCTCTGTGTACGGCGGGCGGCCCGCTTCCTGGTGCGTGGGCGCGCCCGCGCCGGCTCCGCCGACGTGCCGTCCGCTGTGTCCACCCGTTCAACCCTCGCTGCCCGGTCCACAGTTGCTCCGGACGACCCTTGACCAGCGTCGGGGGAGCGGTGTAGACATGCCGCCATCAGATGTTTACGTAAACATAACAGCCGGTGGACCTCTCGTGGGGTTCCTGCGGGGACGGATGTTTACGTAAACATCGGGGCGGCGGCGGACCAGCGCCGGTTCCGAGACGGACGAGCGAGGCACGACACATGACGACCCTAGAACCGCCGGTGGCCGCTAAGCGCGCCCCGGCCCCGCCCGCGGCGAAGAGGGACCGCCGCTCATGGACGGGATGGGGGTTCATAGGCCCGTTCGTGGCGGTGTTCGCCCTCGTCTTCCTGGCACCCATCGCGTACTCGATCTACCTCAGTCTCTTCAGGGACCAGCTGATCGGCGGCACGCAGTTCGTCGGGCTGGACAACTACCAGCAGGCTCTGGAGGACGACCACTTCTGGGACTCCCTGATACGGGTGTCGCTGTTCCTGGTCGTCCAGGTGCCGATCATGCTGGGCATCGCCCTGCTGATCGCCCTCGCCCTGGACAGCGGCCGTCTGTTCGGCAAGGACTTCTTCCGCATCGCGATCTTCCTGCCGTACGCGGTGCCCTCCGTGGTCGCCACCCTGATGTGGGGCTTCATGTACGGCACCAAGTACGGGCTGGTGGGTGACATCAACAGCGCGTTCGGCGTCACCCTGCCCGACCCGCTCTCCACCGACCTGGTCCTGGCGTCGATCGGCAACATCGTCACCTGGGAGTTCATCGGCTACAACATGCTGATCTTCTACTCCGCGCTGCGGGTCATCCCGCTCTCGCTCTACGAGGCCGCGGAGATCGACGGCGCCGGGCAGTTCCGCGTCATCACCGCCATCAAGCTCCCGGCGATCCGCGGCGCCCTCGTCATCGCGACGATCTTCTCGATCATCGGCAGCTTCCAGCTCTTCAACGAGCCGGCCGTCCTGCGGCTGATCGCGCGCAACGCCATCACGACCGACTTCACCCCGAACTTCTACACCTACTCGCTGTCCTTCAACGGCCAGCAGCACAACTACTCCGCGGCGGTCGCCATCATCATGGGGCTGATCACCATGGTCATCGCCTATGTCGTGCAGCTCCGCGGCATGCGCAAGGGAGCGTGAAGCATGAGCAGCTCCGTCACCACCACCTCCCCGGACGCAACCGCACAGGCCACCGGCGGCTCGAAGGGCGCACCCCGGCTGCGTACCCGCCGTAAGCACTCCCCCGGCCGGCCCAAGCGCAGCATCCTGCTGACCGTGCTCACCGGCCTGATCCTGGTCTACACGGTCGTGCCACTGATCTGGCTGGTCATCAGCGCCACCAAGACCCAGACCGGGCTGGCCAATTCGTCCGGAATGTGGTTCAGCAGCGACTTCGCCCTCTGGCAGAACATCCACGACACGTTCACGTACCACGACGGCATCTTCGTCCGCTGGCTGCTGAACACCCTGCTGTACGTCGTGCTCGGTGCCGGCGGCGCCACCCTGCTGGCGATCCTCGGCGGCTACGCGCTGGCGAAGTTCACCTTCCCCGGCAAGCGTGCCGTGTTCGCGGCGGTCATCGGTGCCGTCGCCGTCCCCGGCACGGCCCTGGCGGTGCCCACCTTCCTGATGTTCAGCAAGATGGGCCTCACCGACACCCCGTGGGCGGTGATCATCCCCTCGCTCGTGTCGCCCTTCGGTCTGTATCTGATGTGGGTCTTCGCGACCGAGGCCATTCCCACCGAACTGATGGAGGCGGCCCGCATCGACGGAGCGGGCGAGGTGCGCACCTTCTTCCAGGTCGCCATGCCCCTGCTCGCCCCCGGCACTGTGACCGTCCTGCTGTTCACCACGGTCGCGACCTGGAACAACTACTTCCTGCCGCTGATCATGCTCAAGGACTCGAACTGGTACCCGCTGACCCTGGGACTGGACGCCTGGAACAACCAGGCCCAGACGATCGGCGGCGACGTCGTCACCAACCTGGTGATCACCGGTTCGCTGCTCACCATCATCCCGCTGATCGCCGCGTTCCTGCTGCTGCAGAAGTACTGGCAGTCCGGCCTCGCCGCCGGAAGTGTCAAGGAGTAACCCCACCCTCAAGCCCCACACCCCCCTCGGCTTCACCGCATTCACCCTCACCCCGTCCCACCCACGAAGAAGTGGAAGCACCTCGATGCGTAGAACCACCGGCCGCCTGATGCGCGGCATAACCCTGCTCTCCGTCCTCGCCCTCGGCGCGACCGCCTGCGGCAGCTCCGACGACGACAGCTCGGACCAGAAGGCCGTCTCCGCCGCGGACATCCAGGCGGCCCTCAAGAAGGGCGGCACGGTCGATGTCTGGGCCTGGGAGCCCACGCTGAAGTCGGTCGCGGCCAACTTCCAGAAGAAGTACCCCAAGGTCAAGATCAACCTGTTGGCCGAACGGTCCGGCGACAAGCACTACACGGCTCTGTCGAACGCCATCTCGGCCAAGAAGGGCGTCCCCGACGTCGCGCAGGTCGAGTACTTCGCGCTGAGCCAGTACTCCCTCACCAAGGGCCTGACCGACCTGGCCCCCTACGGTGCCGACAAGCTCAAGGCCCAGTACACCCCCGGCCCGTGGAACGCCGTGAGCGACGGTGACGCCGTCTACGGCCTGCCGATGGACTCCGGCCCCATGGCGATGTTCTACAACAAGAAGGTCTTCGACAAGCACAAGGTCGCCGTCCCGACCACCTGGGACGAGTACGTCGACGCGGCCGCCAAGCTGCACAAGGCCGACCCCAAGGTCTACATCGCCAACGACGCCGGCGACGCGGGCTTCACCACCAGCATGCTGTGGCAGGCCGGTTCGCGCCCCTACAAGGTCGACGGCACCAAGGTGTCGGTCAACTTCGACGACGCGGGCGCCAAGAAGTACACGGACACCTGGCAGAAGCTGATCGACCAGAAGCTGGTCTCGCCCATCAACGGCTGGACCGACGATTGGTACAAGGGTCTGGGCGACGGCACCATCGCCACCCTGACCACCGGCGCCTGGATGCCCGCCAACTTCGTCACCGGTGTCCCGCAGGCGGCCGGTGACTGGCGCGCGGCCCCGATGCCGGCCTGGACCAAGGGCGACAAGGCGAGCGCGGAGAACGGCGGCAGCTCGCTGGCCCTTCCCGAGCTCGGCAAGAACAAGGAGCTCGCCTACGCGTTCGTCGAGTACGCGAACGCCGGTGACGGTGTGCAGACCCGCGTCGACGAGGGCGCCTTCCCGGCGACCACCGCTCAGCTCCAGGACCCGGCGTTCCTGAGCAAGAAGTTCGAGTACTTCGACGGCCAGGAGGCCAACAAGATCTTCGCCGAGTCCGCCGCCAACGTCGCGAGCGACTGGTCGTACCTGCCCTTCCAGCAGTACGCCAACTCGATCTTCAACGACACCGTCGGCAAGGCCTACGTCTCGAGCACCAAGCTCCCCGAGGCCCTGAAGACCTGGCAGGACGCGTCCATCAAGTACGGCACGGAGCAGGGCTTCACCGTCGAGTAGTAGCTCTCACGAAGTAACAGTTGGGCAGTAACAGCCGAGGAGCGGCCGGACAGCATCACCGCCGGCCGCTCCTCGTACACCCCCCGCAGCACACCGCCGACCTTTCTTGGGGACCACCATGACCTCCGCCTCCCCGTCCCGTCTCCCGTACGGGCCGGACGGTGACTCCGCGCCCCGTCTCATGTACGGCGCCGACTACAACCCCGAGCAGTGGCCCCGGGAGGTGTGGGAGGAGGACGTACGACTGATGCGCGAGGCCGGCGTCAACGTCGTCTCGGTGGGGATCTTCTCCTGGGCCCGCATCCAGCCGACCGCGGACGCGTGGGACTTCGGGTGGCTCGACGATGTCATGGACCTGCTGCACGAGGGCGGTATCAGCGTCGACCTGGCGACCGCGACCGCGTCCCCGCCGCCCTGGCTCACCACCGCGCACCCGGAGATCCTCCCGGTGACCGCCGCCGGCGAGACGGTCTGGCCGGGCGCGCGCCAGCACTGGCGCCCCACCTCGCCCGTCTTCCGTACCCATGCGCTCGGCCTGGTACGGAAGATGGCGGAACGATACGCCAACCACCCCGCCCTCGTGGCCTGGCACATCTCCAACGAGCTGGGCTGCCACAACATCTACGACTTCTCGGACGACGCGGCCCGCGCCTTCCGTGACTGGCTGCGCGCCCGGTACACCACGCTCGACGCCCTCAACCACGCCTGGGGCACGGCGTTCTGGTCCCAGCGCTACAGCGACTGGGCGCAGATCCTGCCGCCCCGGCTGGCCGGCTCGCACCCGAACCCCACCCAGCAACTGGACTTCAAGCGGTTCTCCTCGGACGCGCTGAAGGACTACCTGGTGGCGGAGCGGGACATCCTGCGCGAGTACACCCCCGAGGTTCCCATCACCACCAACTTCATGGTGATGGGCGGCACGAAGGGCATGAACTACCCCGACTGGGCGGGCGAGATCGACTTCGTCTCCAACGACCACTACGTCCACCCTGGCCCGCAGGACCGTGACGAGCTGTCCTTCTCCGCCAACCTGACCAGCGGTATCGCGGGCGGGCGCCCGTGGTTCCTCATGGAGCACTCCACCAGCGCGGTCAACTGGCAGCACGTCAACGTGGCCAAGCGGCCCGGCGAGCTGGCCCGTGACTCGCTGCTGCACGTCGCGCACGGCGCCGACGCCGTCTGCTACTTCCAGTGGCGCCAGTCGGCGGCCGGCGCCGAGAAGTACCACTCCGCGATGGTGCCGCACGCCGGCGCCGACAGCGAGGTCTTCCGCGCGGTGGCCGCCCTCGGACAGACCCTGAAGGACCTGGCACCGATCGCGGGCAGCGAGCGCGAGACGGCCCGCGTCGGCATCGTGTTCGACTGGGAGTCCTGGTGGGCGAGCGAGCAGGACTCGCACCCCACGGCCCTCCTCGACTACCGCCAGGAGGGGCTGAACTGGTACTCGGCGCTCCTCTCCCTCGGCATCCGCGCCGACGTCGTCACGACCCGCACCGAGTTCAGCCGTTACGACGTGCTGATCACCCCGGTCCTGCACATGGTCCCGGCGACACTCGCCAAGGACCTGACGCGGTACGCCGAGACGGGCGGCCACCTGGTCACCACGTACTTCTCCGGAGTCGTCGACGAGAACGACCACATCTGGCTCGGCGGCTACCCGGGCGCCCTGCGCGACCTGCTCGGCATCCGCGTCGAGGAGTTCGGCCCGCTGCTCGACGGCGAGTCCGTCGAGGTCGACGGCGGCGGTACGGGCACGGTGTGGACCGACCGGGTCGAGGTGACCGACCCCGAGGTCGAGGTCCTCGCCCACTACCGCACGGGTGCCTACGCGGGCCGGCCCGCGGTCACCCGCCGTACGACGGGCGGCGGTTCGGCGTCGTACGTCTCCACGCGCCTGGGCACCGACGGCCTCGCGGCACTGCTGCCGACGCTGCTCGCGACGGCCGGTGTCGACAGCGAGCTGCCCGAACCGGCCCGTGGGCGCATCGAGTTGACCGTACGGCAGGGCGGCGGAAGCCGCTTCCTGTTCCTGGTGAACCGGACCGAGGAGACGGTGCCACTGCCGGGCCTCGACGGCGAGCGGCTGTACGGCGGTTCGGATGCCGACGGCGTCCTCGTCCTCGCGCCGAGGGAGGTCGCCGTGCTGCGCCGACCCGCCCTCTGACCTCCGCTGAACTTCCCTGAACTCCCCTGATCCAAGGGGCACACCGTCGTGCCCCGTCTCCGTACGCACCGCGTACGGTGCGGGCACGGCGGTCCACCGCAGCGACCACATCTGAGTTGGGAGCACACGTTGGCACGCCGTACCCGCACACGACGCCTTCTGGGAGTCGTCGGCATCACCGCTCTGGCCACTTCGGCCGCCCTGGTCTCCGCGCCCTCGCCGGACGCGCAGGCGGCGGTCGAGGCAGCGGCCTCGTCCGTCACCGTCACCCCCGATCCCTCGTACAGCCAGGACAAATTCGAGGGCTGGGGCACCAGTCTCGTCTGGTTCGCGAACGCGACCGGCGACTATCCCCCGGCGGTCCGCGAGAAGCTCGCGAAGCTGCTGTTCGGCAACGACGGGCTGGCGCTGAACATCGCCCGCTACAACATCGGCGGCGGCAACGCCCCCGACGTGAAGGACTACCTGCGGGCCGGCGGGGCCGTCGAGGGCTGGTGGAAGGCACCAGCGGGCACCACCCGCGAGGACACCGACTGGTGGAGCGCCGACGAAGCGGCCGACTGGAACCCGAACGCGGACCAGACCCAGCGCTGGTGGGTGGACCGCATCAAGAAGGACATCACCCACTGGGAGACGTTCAGCAACTCCCCGCCGTGGTTCATGACGGAGAGCGGCTATGTCTCCGGCGGCTTCAACGCCAACACCGACCAGCTGAAGGCCGATTCGGTCGACGACTTCGCCGCGTACGTGGCGGGGGCGACGAAGCGGCTGGAGAAGGCCGAGGGCATCAAGGTCGACACCGTCGACCCGTTCAACGAGCCCAACACCGGCTACTGGGGCACCCGTCTGGGCGCGGACGGCCAGCCCGTCGGCGGCCGCCAGGAGGGCGCTCACATCGGCCCCGCGCTCCAGGAGAAGGTCCTCGCCGCACTTGCCCCCGCGCTGAAGAAGGCCAAGGTCAAGGCCGAGATCTCGGCGATGGACGAGACCAACCCGTCCATCTTCGCGACGAACTGGAACTCCTACTCGCAGGCCTCCAAGGACCTCGTCGACCAGCTGAACGTCCACACCTACGGCACCGGGCAGCGCACCACCGCGCGCGACCTCGCCAAGGCGGCCGACAAGCCGCTGTGGATGAGCGAGGTCGAGGGCGACTGGGGCGATGGCCAGAGCTTCACGGACATGCGTCCGGGTCTCGGACTCGCCCAGCAGATCGTCAACGACCTGCGTGAACTGGAGCCCCAGGCCTGGGTGTTCTGGCAGCCGGTCGAGGACTACGACAACATGAAGCCCGGCGGCGAGTCCGCCAAGGGCGGCAACTGGGGCAGCATCCAGCTGTCGTTCAGCTGCAAGTCCACGGACACGCTGGCGTCGTGCCCGATCTACACGAACACCAAGTTCGACACCGCCCGCAACTTCACGCACTTCATCAAGCCGGGCGACAAGCTGATCAAGGTGGACGACACCTCCAGCGCCGCCGCCGTGACCAAGGACGGCAAGGGCGCCTCGCTCGTCCACGTCAACTCCACCACCGCGGCACGTGACGTCACCATCGACCTGTCCAAGTTCCGCACCGTCAAGGGCAACGCGACCGTCACGCCGACCGTGACCAGCCCCGACGGCAAGCTCCAGAAGCAGGCCCCGGTCAAGGTCGTCGACGGCAAGGCGACGTACACCGTCCCCGCGCAGTCCGTGACCTCCTTCGCCGTCAAGGGCGTCTCGGGTGTCGCGAAGAACGCCGGCCTGTTCAGCAAGGGGCACTCCTACACGCTGACCGGTGTGCAGAGCGGCAAGGCCATGACGGTCGCCGCCAACGGCACGAACCTGGTCCTCGGTTCGGCCAACGGCACGGTCGCGCAGGAGTGGCAGCTGGACGCGCGGCACGGCGACAAGGGCGCCCGCCAGCGGTACGTGTTCGCCAACCCGGCCGAGGGCAAGCGCCTGGCCGTCCGCGACAACGTGCCGGTGGTGGAGCCCGACACGGGCGAGCGGGACCCGGCCACCGAGTGGATCATGTCGACCACCGGTGACGGGACGTGGACCCTGGTCAACTGGGCCACCGGCCGCCTCCTGGAGGTCGGCGGCCAGGCCACGAACGAAGGCGCCGCCGTCACGACGTGGACGCCCAACTCCGGCTCGAACCAGCGCTGGAGGGTCGCGGACGTGACCGACCGGAGCTGACCCGGCAGTCGTTTCCCGACGGCCGCCTCTCCGTGACCCCCGGTCACGGAGAGGCGGCCTTCCGCATGTCCGGGGCGGACCGCAACCCTCTCGCAACCTCGTCCGGAGTTCACTGAGACGATGGAGATGCCCGAGGAGAGCGCGCGCGTCGAACTGACCCCGGCCGCCGCCGAACTGCTGCGGCGGTTGCGCGCGGCGCACGGCCCGCTGATGTTCCACCAGTCCGGCGGCTGCTGCGACGGCAGCGCGCCCATGTGCTACCCGGAGGGCGAGTTCCGGACCGGCGGCTCCGACGTACTGCTCGCGGAACTCACGGTCGACGGTGTCGACGAACCGGTGAACTTCTGGATCTCACGCAGCCAGCACGAGGTCTGGAGCCACACCCGCCTCATCGTGGACGTCGTACCGGGCCGCGGCAGCGGCTTCTCCCTGGAGGCACCCGAAGGAGTGCGTTTCCTCATCCGTTCCCGTGTAGTCAACGCCTGAGCGGTCCTGGTGAAGTCGGGTGCGCAACCCGCGCCCCAAAGGGGCGCGGGGCTGTATCGATGTGCGGCTCCGCCGCGGGGCGCGACCAGCACCCACCGGCCCGCGGCAAACGAACCGCATATCCCGCGGAGCGCTTAGCTTCCGTGAGCCCCCTGCTGCGGCTCATCGTCATCTGGTGCGCTCCCCCGGCGCCCTGGGACAGTTGACGGGACATCAGGGGGGTCTGAATGCGGCGAAGCGGACGGTTCAGAGCGGGCAGAACGGCGATATCGGCAGTCGCGGCACTCGGAACGCTGGCCGGCGCGGCCCTGACAGGGGCGGCACCGGCCGGCGCCGCGCCCGGAGCCATACAGATCTCACCGGGTGTGCGCTATGCGCACTTCGACATCAGGGCGGCCAAGGGGGTGACCCACGCGCATTTGCTGAGCGTCGATCTCAGCAACGCGCGGGTCCGGGTCAACCTCCTCCACCCGGGAGCGGTGGCGGCACGCGCCGCCGTCTCCAGGCTGGCCAACGCCAAGGGCGCCGTCGCTGCCGTCAACGGCGACTTCTTCAACATCAGCGAGATCCAGCATCCCGGGGTCGCGGTCACGGGCGCGTCCGTGGGCCCGGCGATCGCGAGCGGCGCGGTGCTCAAGGCGGCGGTGCCGAACGGCCAGCGCTTCGGTCCCGCCATGCCGGCCGGCATCACCACGACGGCCGTCCTCGGGGTGGGCACCGACAGGAAGGCCCGGTTGGACAACCTCGCCCTGTCGGGCACCGTCGGCACACCCTCGGGGCGGTTCGCGCTCGGCGGACTCAACCAGTACGCGCTGCCGGTGGGCTCCGTCGGCGCGTTCACCCCGGTCTGGGGCAGCGTCTCCCGGGCGCGGGCCGTGTGCGGCACGGACACCGACCGGGGCGCGCCGTGCAGTACGGACACCTACGAGGTGACGGTGCGGCGCGGCAAGGTCGTACGGCTGTCGGACTCCCCCGGCGCCGGTGCCATCGTCGCCGACACCACCGTCCTCCTGGGGCGGGAGGCGGGCGCCCAGCAGTTGCGGAAGCTGTGGGTCGGCGCGAAGGTCACGGTCAAGCACCGTCTGGTGGCGGCCGCGAGCCGCGTCCCGTACCGCTTCGCCCTCGGCGGATACCCGGTACTCAGAGGCGGCCGGCCGCTGACCGGCCTCGACACCAACACCTCCGCGGTGCGCACCGCCGTCGGCATCGCCAACGGCGGGCGCAAGCTGCTGCTGCTCGCCGTGGACGGTGCGCCCAAGTACCGCAGCGGGCTGACGGTCGCCGAAGTCGCCGTCGCCATGCGGAAGTTGGGCTCAGTGGATGCCTTCAGCCTGGACGGCGGCGGCTCCACGACCTTCGTCGCCAGAGCACCCGGGTCGGGGGCCGCCACCGTACGCAACCATCCGACCGGCGGCGCCGAACGGCTCGTCCCGAACGCCATCGGAGTGTTCCTGACGTCGTAGCGCATCCAGGACCACGGGCTCAGGGCTTCAGGCTGCTCACGATGTCCGCCGTCGCCGTGAGCCCGCTGTGGATGGTCGGCGCCACGCTCGTGCTCGCCAGATAGAAGCCGAGCAGGATACAGACCACGGCATGGGTGAGCTTCAGCGCGCCGTTGCGCAGGAAGACCACCGCCAGGATCAGGAGCAGTACCACCACAGAGATGGAAATGGCCATCGTCAACCTCCTCCGCCACGCCCGCTTCGCGGCTTTCGGCCGTAAGTGTGGCGTAGTGGAGGGTTCGTCCGGGCGGCTTACGTGTCCGCCGAACGTGTGGTCTCTCGTGACGTCTACGGCGTCCCGTGGGCGTCGAGGAACGCTTCGAGCCCTGCCAGGTCGTCCGTGTTGAGGTAGTCGACGCCGGCGGCGAGGAGTTCACCCCACAGCGCGTCCCGGGCGGGCCCCGCCACATCGGGCGTGGCCCAGAACCGCACCTGCTGCCCACGCGCGTGGGCCGCCGAGACGATGCCGCGCAGCTTGGCGCGCTCGGGGTCCGGGAACGTGCCGACGCCCCGCCAGGTGAAGTTGAGCGTCCAGTTGTCGGAGATCAGCGGGACGAAGGAGGCGGGGGCCGAGCTGCCGAGGTCGGCGAGGCGCCCGTCGTAGAAGGCCCGCCGCACGCTCTGCGCCTCCATGGGCAGCCGGGCGGCACGGTCGCCGGAGATCACGGCGGTGACCGGGCCGGGGTGGACGCGGCCATGGGCGTACGTCGTGAACAGGTGCCGGTAGCGGCGGAGATGGCGGTCGAGTTCCAGATAGGTCGACGAGCCCTCGGTCTTGATGTCGACGAGAAGCTGGAAGGAGCGGCGGTAACCCCGGTACACGGAACCGTGGTTGGCCTTCACCCGGGCGGCGAGGGTGTCGAGGTAGAGGGATTCGAGGGTCCGGGCCGGGTCGAGGTCCGCCGGGTCGTGGGCGACGAGGAGCTGGGCGCCGACGAGGTAGATGTCAGCCTCGACGCTGCCGAAGCGGTGGTCGAGGGCGTCGAGGAGGGGCCGGGGGTGTTCGTAGTCGTTGTGGGCGTGAGCGCGCCACAACGGGCGCGGGCCGTACGTCGGTTCGCCCGCGACAGCGCGTGCGGCGGGCAGGGCGACGGTGCCCGCGAGGGCCGCGCCGAAGGCGGTGAGGGCTCTGCGACGGGTGGTGAGGGCCATGCGCTGCCTCCCTGGCTGGAGTTCACGTGGGGCTGACTCTGGAGCTGGCCGAGGTACGGAGCCACCGCGAGTATGAGGGGCGGATGGGCCCAGCAGCAGGGCCCGGCACGGGTGTTGGCCGGACTGCCGCTGTGTGTTCATTGGTGCCGCTGTGCGTTCATTTCGTCCGCGCCGCGCACACGAAAAAGCCCGCCCCTCGGTGAATTCCAGGGGGCGGGCTTTCGCAGCCGTACGCGGGGCGGGTACGTCAGGGGGCGCGCAGGTCGATCAGTTCGGCGAGGGCGGAGCGGTGGCCGCCGGAGGTGCCGTACGCGATCGAGTCGGCCTTGGCGCGCTTGAGGCAGAGGTGGGCCGGGTGCTCCCAGGTCATACCGATGCCGCCGTGCAGCTGGAGCGCCTCCTCGGCGGCGCGGACGGCGACGGGGGCGGCGTAGGACTGGGCGACGGCGACCGCGACGTCGGTGTCCGCGCCGCCGGTGGCGAGGGCGTCCGCCGCGCCCCGGGCAGCCGCGCGCAGGCTGACGACCTCCAGCCAGAGCTGGGCCAGCCGGTGCTTGATCGACTGGAAGCCGCCGACGGGCCGGTTGAACTGCTTACGGTCCTTCAGATAGCGCACGGTCTCGGTCAACGCCCATTCGGCCAGCCCGAGTTGCTCAGCGGCGAGCAGCCCGGCCCCGGCCCGCAGGGCACGTCGTACGGCGGGTTCGGCGTCGCCGAGCAGCCGGGCCGACGCTCCGTCGAAGGTGACCGTGGCGAGGGGCCGGGTGAGGTCGAGGGAGACCTGCGGGGTGATGGTGACGGCATCGGCGTCGGCGGACACCGCGTACAGCCCGCCGTCGTCGGCCGGCACCAGCAGCACGTCGGCAGCCGTCGCGTCCGCGATGCCGGTCAACTCGCCGTGCAGCAGGCCCCCTTCGTGCGGGACGACCTTGTAGGCGCCACCGGGAGCCACGTTCAGCGCGACGGCGAGGGCACCGATCTGCCGCCCGGAGGACAGCGCGGTGAGCAGCTCGCCCGCCGCGTCACCCGTACAGGCCAGCAGTGCCTCCGTGGCGACGACGGCACTCGTGAGGTACGGAACGGGTGCGACGGCGCGCCCCAACTCCTCCAGCACGACGGCGGCTTCGCGGTGCGAGGCACCCTGGCCGCCCTGCTCCTCGGGGACGAGGAGACCGGCGAGGCCCATGCCCTCGGCGAGGGACTTCCACAGGGAGAGGTCGTGCGGGGCGTCCGTCTCCATGCGGGTGATCACGCCGGCCGGGTCGCAGTGGTCGGTGAGCAGATCCCGGACGGCGGCGCGCAGCGCCTCTTCCTCCTCCGAGTACAAAAGGTCAGTCATCGGGCGAGGTCCTTCCAGGCGACGTCCTTGTCGGTGCGCGGTTCGCTGGGCAGGCCCAGGACGCGTTCGGCGACGATGTTCAGCAGGATCTCGCTGGTCCCGCCCTCGATGCTGTTGCCCTTGGAGCGGAGGTAGCGGTAACCGGCGTCACGCCCGACGAAGTCCACCAGCTCGGGCCTGCGCATGGTCCAGTCCTCGTACAACAGGCCTTCCTCGCCGAGGAGTTCGACCTCCAGGCCGCTGATCTCCTGGTTGAGGCGGGCGAAGGAGAGCTTCATGCCCGCGCCTTCGGGGCCGGGCTGGCCGGCGACGAGCTGCTGACGCAGGCGCTCGCCGGCGAGCCGCGCGACCTCGGCCTCGACCCACAGTTTGAGCAGCCGCTGATGCAGGTCGTGGGTGCGCAGTTCCGGGCGCTCGCGCCAGGTCTTCGCGACCGGGCCGATCATGCCCCCCTCGCGGGGCAGCCGCATGCCCCCGATGGCCACGCGCTCGTTGTTCAGCGTCATCTGCGCGACCCGCCAGCCGTCGCCGACCTCGCCGAGCCGATGGGCGTCCGGGATACGGACGTCGGTCAGGAACACCTCGTTGAACTCGGCCTCACCGGTGACCTGCCGCAGCGGCCGTACGTCGACACCCGGGTCGGTCATGTCGCAGACGAAGTACGTGATCCCCTTGTGCTTGGGCACATCCGGATCGGTCCGCGCGATGAGGATCGCCCACCGGGCGAGATGGGCGCTGGACGTCCACACCTTCTGCCCGTTGACGACCCAGCCGTCCCCGGACCGGACGGCCCGAGTACCCAGCGCGGCAAGGTCGGACCCGGCCCCCGGCTCGGAGAACAGCTGGCACCAGACCTCCTCCCCCACCCACAACGGCCGCAGGAAACGCCGCTTCTGCTCCTCCGTACCGAAGCCGAGGATGGTGGGCGCGGCCATGCCCAGCCCGATGCCGATGCGCCGCGGGTCGTTGCCGGGAGCCCCGGCGGCCTCCAACTCGGCGTCCACGACGGCCTGGAGGGTGCGCGGGGCGCCGAGCCCGCCCAGCCCCTCCGGGTAGTGCACCCAGGCGAGTCCGGCGTCGAAGCGGGCCTTGAGGAAATCGAGCCGGTCGGTGGTGGCGGGCGGATGCGCGGCCAGCAACTCCCGGGTCAGGCGCGTGAGTTCAGCGGCGTCGGTCATGCGGCGGCTCCGTTCTCCGGTGAGGTCTCCGCCGAGGGCAGCACGGCGACCCGGCCGGTGGTGACCCCGTCGGCGACACGCTGCACGGCGGCCGAGGCCCCGCTCAGCGGCACCCGCTCGCTCACCAGCGGCTTGATGGCGCCCCGGGCGGCCAGCTCGGTGAGCTGCTCGTGGCAGTGCTGGACCAGCTTGGGGTTCTTGGTGTTGTACAGGCCCCAGTGCAGGCCCATGATCGAGTAGTTCTTCACCAGGGCGTGGTTGAGCCCGGGGCTGGGGATGGTCCCGCTCGCGAACCCGACCACGACGATCCGCCCCTCGAAGGCGACGACCTTGGTGGACTGGGTGTAGGCGTCCCCGCCGACCGGGTCGTAGACGACGTCGGCCCCACGCCCGCCGGTGGCTTCCTTCACCGCCCCGACAACGTCCTCCGTACGCCGGTCGATGACGACGTCGCAGCCCAACTCCCGCGCCACGGAGACCTTTTCGGCCCCGCCGACCACCCCGATGACGGTGGCCCCGGCGGCCTTCCCGAGCTGTACGGCGGCGCTGCCGACCCCGCCCGCGGCGGCGTGCACGAGCAGCGTCTCGCCGGCCTCCAGAGCGGCCCGGCGGTGCAGGCCGAACCAGCCCGTCTGGTAGCCGATGAGCAGGGCGGCGGCCTCGGCGTCGTCCAGCGACTCGGGGGCGGGGAACAGGCCACGCGGGTCGGCGAGCACGTACTCGGCGAACCCGCCGTACGGCAGCACGGGATTCCCGATCACCCGGCGCCCGTCCTCGGTCTCACCGCAGATCTCCACCCCGGGGGTGAACGGCAGGGGCGGCCTGACCTGGTACTCCCCACGGCACATCAGTACGTCCGGGAAGTTGATGGTCGCGGCCCGCACCTTCAGCAGCACCTGACCGTCGCCGGGCACCGGCCGCTCCACCTCACCGAGGACCATCACCTCGCCCGGCTCACCGTTCTGGTGCACTTGCCATGCCTGCATCGGGGGCCTCCACGGGACTGCGTTCGTCTTGTTCACCGGACCGGGCTCGACCGCATACTAAGCGGTCGCTTGCAGATCAGGGAACCGTCGAGGCGAGGTCCGGAACAGTCGCGTACGTCACGACCGCGCGTCTTTCGATCGAGTCGGCCGCGCCCGTACATGCATCCGCTCCCCCTGCGGCCCGAAGAGACTCAGGAACTCCACGGGCCCGTCCCCCGCCGCCCCGAACCAGTGCGCCACCCGCGTGTCGAACTCCGCGGCCTCCCCCGACCCGAGCACCACGTCATGCTCCCCGAGCACCAGCCGCAGCCGCCCCGACAGCACGTACACCCACTCGTACCCCTCGTGCGTCCGCGGCTCGGGCTCCTCGCTGCGCCCCGGCAGGATCACCTTGTACGCCTGGAGCCCGCCGGGCTGCCGGGTGAGCGGAAGATACGTCCGCCCCCCGTGCCGGACGATCGGCTTGGCCCGTACCCGCGGATCCCCGACAGCCGGGGCCCCGACCAACTCGTCGAGCGGCACCTGATGCGCACGGGCGATCGGCAGCAGCAGCTCCAGGCTGGGCCGCCGCAGCCCGGACTCCAGCCGCGACAACGTACTGACGGAGATCCCGGTCGTGGCCGACAACCCGGCCAGGGTCGCGCCCCTCTCCTTACGAATCCGCCGCAGGCGCGGCCCGACCTCCGCGAGAACGTGGTCGGTGTCGTCGTCATTGTTGGCGTCCATGACCTCATTGCAGTTTCGGCAAAGAGGTTTGTCAATACGGCAGCGAACGAGCGACGGTCATGGTGGAGGTGGTCACCATGACCGAACAACAGAGGACCGAACAGCACAGGACCGAGACGTACGAGGTCGTCGTCATCGGAGGCGGCGCGGCCGGACTGTCGGCCGCACTGATCCTCGGCCGCGCCCGCTGCAGCACCCTCGTCATCGACGCGGGCGAGCCGCGCAACGCACCGGCGGCGCACATGCAGGGCTATCTGTCCCGCGACGGCATGCCGCCGGCCGAGTTCCTGGCGGCGGGTCGGGAGGAGATCGCGCGCTACGGGGTGGAGCTGGTCCAGGACCGGGCGGTCGATGTCACGAAGGGCGAGGACTTCGCGGTGACACTGGCGAACGGCGACCGGACGGTGCACGCGAGGCGGCTGGTCATCGCCACGGGGCTGCGGGACGAACTCCCGGCCGTACCGGGCGTCGCCGAGCGCTTCGGGCGGGACGTGATCCACTGCCCGTTCTGCCACGGCTGGGAGGTACGGGACCGGACGTTCGGCGTGCTGGCCTCGACCCCGGCGAGCGTGCACCAGGCGCTGCTGGTCACCCGGTGGTCGAAGGACGTGACCCTGTTCCTGCACACGGTCACGGAGGACGACCTGACGGACGACGACCTTCGCAAGCTCGCTGCGGCAGGCGTCGCGGTGATCCCCGGCGAGGTCGAGTCCCTGACGACGGACGCGGACCGTCTGACCGGGGTACGCCTGACGAACGGCACGACGTACGCCCGCGAGACGGTGTTCGTCGCCCCACGGCCTGTCCCCCGCAACGCCCTGTTCGAGTCGTTGGGCGCCGAACTGACGGAGACCCCGTTCGGCACGTACCCGAAGGTCGAGGCGACGGGCCTGACAACCGTGCCCGGCGTCTGGGCGGCGGGCAACGCGATCGGCTTCGGCGAGCAGGTCATCCACGCGGCGAGCGGCGGCTACCGCGCGGCGACGGCAATCGTGGCGGACCTGATGTTCGGCGCGTGAGAGGGCATTCCCAGCCCGACCGCCGTCCGGGAACAAGGCCAGTCCAGGCCCGGCTTCTCTCCCACCCACCCGCCCCCACCGCTTCTCCAGCCCAGGCGGTACCTCTCAGCGCGGGCCGGCATCTTCAGCCCGTCCGGCGTCCGGGAACAAGGCCACTCCAGGCCCGGCTTCTCTCCCACCCACCCGCCCCCACCGCTTCTCCAGCCCAGGCGGTACCTCTCAGCGCGGGCCGGCATCTTCAGCCCGTCCGGCGTCCGGGAACAAGGCCACTCCAGGCCCGGCTTCTCTCCCACCCACCCGCCCCCACCGCTTCTCCAGCCCAGGCGGTACCTCTCAGCGCGGGCCGGCATCTTCAGCCCGTCCGG
>NZ_JBIRRV010000016.1:0-211823 GCF_044333925.1 Streptomyces sp. NPDC020898 | reverse complement strand
GCGACTCCGAAGGGCCAAAACCTTCATCTCCCGCACAGCATCATTTCCAGAAGCTGCCCTACAACCAACTCCCTTTCATGTTCAGGACACACCAAGCCCTGTTACCTGATCACCGAAGACCACGGTGGCCCCGTGTCCCGCCTGGCCGACGCGACGGAGTCGATCCAGCTCGGCATGGCGACGGAACTGCTGGCCCACGTCCGCGAGCTGCTCCCGGACACTCCACGCGGCGAACTCCGCTTCCTCGCCGAGCGGTTGGCGGAAGCCCTGCGTGACGCGCTTCGCGTGGCCGAGAGCCGGGGGCAGCGGTTGAACCGGCTGAACTGAGCGACGACGTCGTCAGCGCCGTCGTCATGAGCGAGGGGCGAACTGCCCACCGGGCGCCGGTGAGTCCCTCGCCGGGAGGTGGTCCTGCGCCCACACGGTCAGGGCCGCCAGGGGGATGAGGAAGGCGTTTCCGTGGGGAGCCAGAGCGTACCGGCGACGGGGTGGCTGAGCCTGCGGACCGGCCACCGGGTTTGCAGGCCTCGCGTCGGGGCGTGCATGGTCGCGGGTGCGCGCCCTCGGGTGGGGGCGCATGCCAGCAGGAAGGAATGCCGACCATGATCCTCCCGAAGGTCAGGGACCCTCGCTTCGTGACGATCCGCCGCGGTGGGACCCTCACCGATGCGGATCACCATCTCCTCGCCCTCTGGGCGGCAGCTTGCGCGGAGCACGTACTCGCCCTCTTCGAGTCGGCTCAGCCTGAGGACCCACGGCCGCGCCAGGCGATCGAGCATGCCCGCGCCTGGGTGCGTGGCGAGGTCAAGATGATGCAGGCCCGCGCGGCGGGCGGCCATGCGATGGGCGCGGCCCGGGACCTGCGGGGCGCGGCACGGCACGCCGCTTACGCCGCCGGCCAGGCCGGGGTCGTCGCCCACGTCGCCGCGCACGAACTCGGTGCCGCTGCCTACGCGATCAAGGCCGCACGCGCCGCCGCACCAGGAGACGAGAGTGAGGCCGCAGGACGACGCGAGTGCCAGTGGCAGCGCGACCAGCTCCCGGAGTCGATTCGCGAGCTCGTACTTGACGACCAGCGATTGCGGAACGACATCTGCTGGTCGGTGTTCGACTGCTGAACGCGCGTCGGGCGCCAACACCCTCGTCACGAAGCCCTACGAAGCCCTACGAAGCCCCACGAAGCCGGTCGGCGTCACCTCTCGGTCCCGCTCATGACGCGCCCCCATCTCCTCCCAGTTCCTCTGTCCCGTCCCCTTCCAGTCGCTCCGCCAGCACCGCCGCCCCAGTGGTGTCGCATGTCGCTGCCATCGCTCGCCCCGCGCGTGCAAGGCGTGGCTGTTTCATCCTGTCGGTCAGCGGAGATCACGCGACTCATGCTTCAGTAAGTCGGAAACTTGAAGGACATCTCGGTCGGGGCCCCGCTGGGGAATGGCCTTGAGTCTCCAGTGACTGGAGACAGCAGAGTGGGGGACATGGACGTTACGACCCTCTACTCGATCGGGGAGCTTTCCCGGCGGACCGGCTTGTCTGTGAGGACCATCCGGTTCTACTCCGATTCGGGGGTGGTAGCGCCGACCACCCGTAGTCCCGCCGGTTATCGGCTCTACGACCTCGACGCACTGCTTCGTCTGGAACTCCTCCGCACACTGCGCGAGCTGGGCATGGACCTGCCCACGATTCAACGGGTACTTGACCGCGAGCTCTCGGTGGCGGAAGTCGCCGCGGCGCACGCCGACGCCATGGACGTCCAGATCCGAATGCTGCAACTGCGTCGGAGCGTTCTGCGAGTCGTGGCCAGCCGCGGGTCCAGTCCCGAGGAGACCAAGCTCATGCACAGGCTCACGCAGTTGTCCGGCGAGGAACGCCGACGTTTGATCGACGATTTCGTGGATGGCACCTTCGGCACAGTGGATGCCGACCCGGGCGCAGTGGCCATGGTTCGCGCTGCCACTCCCGACCTCCCCGATGATCCGACCGGCGAGCAGGTCGCCTCGTGGGTGGAGCTCGCCGAGCTGGTCGGCGACGAGGATTTCCGTGCCCGGATGCGCCGGACGGCCGTACGCCAGGCCGCCGGGCGCCCGCTCGACATCGAGCGCGATGCCGGCGAGGAGCTGATGGAGTTCACCCGTCAGAAGGTGACCGAGGCCATGGAGTCGGGCATCGACCCGCTCAGCGACAGGGGCGCACCCGTCATCGACGACCTCGTGCACCGCTTCGCCGAGGTGTTCGCGCGCACCCCGGACACGGAATTCCGTAGCTGGATGGCCCAGCAGTTCGAAGAGGCGCACGATCCCAGGGTGGACCGGTACTGGCAGCTGGTGTGGATCGTCAACGGCTGGCAGGTAGTACCGAACCTGATCCCGGTGTACCCCTGGCTCACCCAGGCCCTGCGAAGTGACCGCGCCGCATAGTCACCGCAGTGGGCACCGTCCCGGATCCCTGAACGAGTCCAAGGGATCACCTGCGGACATGAGACCAGGGCGTCCAACGTCGATGTGTGACTGACGACCTGGACACCCTCACCTCGGCACTCTTGCCCGGATTGACGACGAGTTGAAGGCTTCGCCGTGGCTGGCACCGTGGCGGCCTGCCGTCGGAATCACGCCCACGCTCGCTGACGCCGAGCTGATCACGCTCGCGGTCATGTCGGCGCTGCTCGGATCCACCTCTGAGCTGCGCCGGCTTCGCCGCGTCGGGCAGGACTTCGGCCACACGCTGCGCTCCGCGGCGGCCACCTCCGGCTCGGCGAACACCGCCTCCAGAGCGGGGAGGACGCCGTGGATGTCGGAGAGGACGGCCACCCGGTTCAGTTCGGTCCCGCTCATTTCCCGCCCGCCTCCAGCCCCTCCGCCAGCACCTCCGCCAAATGCCGCCCCCGTACCCCCGCCAGTTGCTGCAACTGCGTCCGGCAGGAGAACCCGTCCGCCAGTACCACCGCCTCCTCGCCCGCTTCCCGTACCGCCGGCAGCAGCCGTTCCTCCGCGCAGGCCGTCGACACCTCGTAGTGGCCCTTCTCGAAGCCGAAGTTGCCGGCCAAGCCGCAGCAGCCGCCCGTCAGTTCACCCGTCAGGCCCGCTGCCTCGCGCAGGCGGCGGTCCGCCGTGTCGCCCAGTACCGCGTGCTGGTGGCAGTGGGTCTGGCCGGTGGCCGGGCGGTTCACGTGGGGCGGGGTCCAGTTGGGGGCGTGGTGTTCCAGGGTCTCCGCGAAGGTGAGGACCGCGTCCGCGAGGCGCCGCGCGCGTGGGTCGTCGTGCAGGAGTTCCGGCAGGTCCGCGCGGAGGGCCGCCGCGCAGCTCGGTTCCAGGACCACCACCGGGGTGCCCGCATCCAGGACCGGTTCCATCAGGTCCAGCGTGCGGCGCAACACCGCCCGGGCCCGGTCGAGTTGGCCGGTCGAGACGTACGTCAGGCCGCAGCAGACCCCGGTGCGGGCGGGCGGCGGCAGCGTCACCTCCAGGCCCGCCGACTCCAGTACGCGTACGGCCGCCTGCCCCACCGACGGTGTCAGGTGCTCCGTGAAGGTGTCGGGCCAGAGGACGACCGCCGGCCGACGCTCCCCGCTGTCACGCGCTGCCGCCCGCCTCCCCCACCACCGGCTGAACGTCTCCCGCGCCACCGCCGGGATCTCCCGCTCGGGCGCGATCCCGCCCAGCCGTTTCGCCACGGCCGCCAACACCCGTACCGAGGCAAGGGAGTTGACCAGTCCCGCCGTGCGCGTACGAGCGACAGCGCGCAGCCAGACCGGCAGCCGGCCCATCGTGTAGTGGGCCGCCGGGCGTAGTCGGCCGGCCCAGTGGTGGTGGAGGAACTCCGCCTTGTACGTGGCCATGTCGACCTCCACCGGGCAGTCCGAGCGGCAGCCCTTGCAGGACAGGCACAGGTCCAGCGCGTCCCGGACCTCCACCGACCGCCAGCCGTCGGTGATGACCTCGCCCGCGAGCATCTCGTGCAGCAGCCGCGCCCGCCCGCGCGTGGAGTGCGCCTCCTCGCCCGTCACCCGGAAGGACGGGCACATCACATCCGAGCCTCCCTTGCCCATACCCACAGCCGGCGTACGGCACTTGGCGACCCCCACGCACCTGCTCACCGCAGCCGAGAAGTCACCGCCGTCCGCCGGGTAGCCGAAGGCCACCGGTACCGGTTTCCGGGGCAGGACCGCGAAGCGGAGGTTCTCGTCGAGGCGGGCGGGGCGGACCAGCATGCCGGGGTTGAGGAGGTCGTCCGGGTCCCAGAGGGCCTTCGTGCGTTCGAAGAGGGCGATCACCTCGGGGGCGTACATCTTCGGGAGCAGTTCCGCGCGGGCCTGGCCGTCGCCGTGTTCGCCCGAGAGCGAGCCGCCGTGGGCCACCACCAGGTCCGCCAGCTCCTCCGAGAAGCGGCGGAAGCGGGCCACTCCCGGCGCCGTCAGCAGGTCGAAGTCGATGCGTACGTGGATGCAGCCGTCGCCGAAGTGGCCGTACGGCGTGCCGCGCAGGCCGTGGTCGCGCAGGAGGCCCCTGAAGTCCCTCAGGTACGCGCCCAGTCGAGGGGGCGGGACCGCGCAGTCCTCCCAGCCGGGCCAGGCCGCCGTGCCGTCCGGCATCCTCGTCGCCGTGCCGCTCGCGTCCTCGCGGATGCGCCACAGGGCGCGCTGTCCGGCGGGGTCGGCCACCACGAGGGCGTCCGTGACGTCCGCCGCGCGCACGATCGTGTCCGCACGCGCGCGTGCCTCGGCCGCGTCCGCGCCGCCCGTCTCGACGAACAGCCAGGCGCCGCCCCGGGGGAGGCCGGCGGTGGCACGGACCAGGTCGGCGGCCATGCCCTCGACGGTCAGCGGGCCGTACGGCAGGAGGCCGGCCGCCGCTTCCGCCGCCGCGCTCTCGTCCCCGTACGCCAGCACGGCAAGCGCACGCGCGCGCGGGGCCTCGACCAGGCGGACGACCGCCTCCGTGACGATCCCCAGGGTGCCCTCCGAGCCGCAGAAGGAGCGGGCGACGTCGGCGCCCTTCTCTGGGAGCAGTGCGTCCAGCGCGTACCCGGAGATGCGGCGGGGGAGGTCCGGGAAGCCGGTGCGCAGGCGGGCCAACTCGCCCTCCGCCAGCTGCCGCAGGCCTTCCGGGGCGCCTGCCCAGTCCTGGCCGGGGCGGAGGCGGTCGCCACGCGCGCGGATGACCGACAGCTCGCGCACGTTGTCCGCGGTGGTGCCCCAGGCGACGGAGTGCGAGCCGCAGGAGTTGTTGCCGATCATGCCGCCGAGCGTGCAGCGGCCGTGGGTCGACGGGTCGGGGCCGAAGCGCAGGCCGTGCGGGGCGGCGGCGTCCTGGAGGCGGTCGAGGACCAGGCCCGGCTGAACCACCGCCGTGCGCTCCTCGTGATTCAGGGAGAGGAGTTGATTCATGTGCCGCGTGAAGTCCAGGACGACCCCCGTGCCCGTCGCCTGGCCCGCGATCGACGTGCCCCCGCCGCGCGCCACGACCGGCACGCCGTGCGCCCGGCAGACGGCGAGGGCCGCCGCCACGTCGTCCGCGTCGCGCGGGGCGACCACACCCAGCGGGACACGCCGGTAGTTCGACGCGTCCATGGTGGTCAGCGCCCGGGACGTGGTGTCGAAACCGACCTCGCCCCGGACGGCCCCGCGCAGTTCCGCCTCCAGCGGCCGAAGATCCGTCATGACCCCAGCATGCCCGCCACCACTGACAGTGACCGTCCGGGCGGCCGGGGAAACGTGCACGGTTTGTGGGGACCACACCGGAACACCGCAAATTCGATCACTAACTCCCCTATAGTGACGCCCAGTTGAGTACCGGGCGTCACTTCTCGCTCACAAATCGACCGAAGGATGTCGAAGGCCACCAACACCGCGTCACGAACAGGCACCGCCCAAGCACCGCACCGGCACTCCCGACGAGCGCACGCACCGGAAATCGCAAAGGCACCCCCCACGGGCCCGCCGAGGCCCAGACAGCAGCACCGAGGACCCAACCGAGGACCGCTTCATGACCGCGCCCCGCCAGTCCGGCGAACGCCCCGCCTACCGCGCCCTCCTGCCCGCCCCGCTGCTCACCGCCGTGCTCGCCGCGCTCGCGGTGGCCGGCGCGGTCGCCAGGGCGCCGGACGAGGCACGCGTCCCGCTCGCCCTCGGCTTGGCCGGAGCCGGCCTGCTGCTGTGTGCGGCGGTCACCGTGGCAGCCCACGGCTTCCGGTCCTCCCGGCTGCTGCGCGACCGCCTCGATGCCGTCACCGACGACGCCGGGCGCCTGCTGCACGACCGGGCCCGCCTCACCGAGGAGCTGAACCGGGTACGGGCCGGGCTGACCGCCGACCTGGACCGGGAACGCGCGCGCGTGAGCGCCGATCTCGCCCGCGACCGCGCCCGCCTCACCGAGGCCTCCACCCAGGAGTTCGGCCGCCTCCAGCGGGAGAAGGCCCACGAGGTCACCCTGCTCACCGAGGACAACGCCCGTCTGGCCGAAGAGCTCCGCCGGGCCAACCAGGAGCGGGCGGCCGCCCTCGCGGCCACCGCCAACGCGGCGGGCCGGATGCAGGCGCTCGCCACCAGCACCCTCGCCGACCTGCGCGCCATGGAGGAACGTCACGCGGACGAGGACGTCGTCGCCGACCTCCTCCACCTCGACCACCGCACCGCCCAGGCGGGCCGTCTCGCCGACTCGATCGCCGTCCTCTCGGGCGCCCGTTCGGGCCGCCGCTGGGCCCGTCCGATCGTCATGGAGTCGATCCTGCGCGGCGCCATGGGCCGTATCAGCGGCTACCAGCGCGTACGCGTGCACTCCGCCAGCTCCGCCGCCGTCGCCGGACACGCCGCCGAGGGCGTCATGCACGCGCTCGCCGAACTCCTCGACAACGCCGCGAACTTCTCGCCGCCGACCGCCGAGGTCCACGTGTACGTCGAGGAGGTCCCCGCCGGGGTCATCGTGTCCGTGGAGGACAGCGGCCTGGTCATGAGCGAGGTCCAGCTGCGCCGCGCCGAACGGGCCGTCTCCGGGGAGACCGGGGAGCACGGGAATGGCGGCGGAAAGGGCGGCGGGAAGGACAGCGGGCAGAGCGACGGGAGGAGCACCGACGGCATCGGGCTCGGTGGCCTCACCGGCACCCGTCTCGGTCTCGCCGTGGTCGGCCGGCTGGCCCGCAAGTACGGCCTCAAGATCTCCTTCCGCCCCTCCGCGCGCGGCGGCACCGGCGTCCTGGTGCTCGTCCCGCAGGACATCCTGGCCGGCGGCGCGGTCGCGCCGGAGCCGCTGCCCATGCCGGCGCCACCGGCGCGGACGGCACAACCGGTACCGGAGGTACCCGCGGCCCCGGTGCCCACGGCCGGTGAACCCTGGGAAGCGCGTTCCGAGGAACAGCACCCGCAGGTGTCGTACGCGGAAGAGGCGCACTCGGGAGAGGCGCTCGCGCAATGGCCGTACCCGGAGGAGCCCTACGCGGACGGGCCCTACGCGGACAGCTCCTCCGCGTACGGGCCGTACGCGAAACCGCCCTACGCGGAGGGGTCGTACACGGAGGGGTCGTACGCCGCTGCCCGCGCCGCCGTCAGCGACCTGGACCCGGAACCCGTACCCACCCACGAGTCCCCCGACAACGCGCCGGAGCAGACGGAGGGCCACACCGCCAAGGCGCCTTCCGCCGGGCTTCCCCAGCGGCGCCGGGGCCGTACCCTCGCCGAGGCCGAGCGGGCCCGGGGGGCGGCGCGGGCCGACGAGCCGTTCACCATCCCCCTCGCTCCGCCCGACCCCGACGACACGCGCGCGCGTGTGGCCCGTTTCGGGAGCTTCCGGCAGGCCGTGCGCGGCACCGCACCGGACCAGGCCGCCCTCCAGGGCAGCACGAACCCGGACCCGGCACCCACGCCGCCCCCGGCACCACCGGCGTCCGCACCCCCGGCGGAAGCCGCGCCCTCCCCCTCCTCCACCTCCTCCCACCCGGAAGGCGACCCCACCTGATGACCGGCACCGGCACTGGCCTCGGCCCTGGCCCGACGACCGCCGACGAGAAGCTGACCTGGCTCATCGAGGGCCTGCTGGAGCGCACTCCGGGGGCCAGGCACGCGCTCGTGCTCTCCCGTGACGGCCTGAAGCTGTGCCGTACGCCGGAGCTGTCCGTCGACCAGGCGGACCAGCTCGCCGCGATCGCCGCCGGTATCCAGTCGCTGTCGCACGGCGCGTCCGTGGAGTTCGGGGACGGCAGCGGAGGCGTGCGTACCGCGATGACGGAGTTCTACGGCGGCGTGCTGTTCATCGTCGAGGCGGGCGAGGGCGCCCACCTCGCCGTCGTCACCGCCGAGGAGGCGGACCCGGGGCTCGTCGGCCACAACATGAGCGAACTCGTCGAGCAGCTCGGGGACCACCTGCGCGCACAGCCCCGTACAGCACAGCCCCGTACGGCATGAGCCGACCGGGACGGCCGGTGGGGCGACCGGGGAGGGACGATTCTCCGGACCGCCTCTACACGCTCACCGGAGGGCGCAGCCGGTCCGGGCCCGACAACCCGTTCGATCTGGTGACGCTGGTCGTCGCCGAGTGCGATCCGGCGCCCGGGATGCAGTCCGAGCACGCGGCGATCCTGCGGCTCACCGAGCGTCCCACGGCGGTGGTGGAGGTCGCCGCCGTGCTGCGGCTGCCGGTGGGCATCACGAAGATCCTGCTCTCCGACCTCCTGGCCGCGGGCCGCGTCAGCGCCCGCCATCCGCGCCGGTCCGCCGTTTACGACCCCGACATCCTGGAGCAGGTGCTCGTTGGACTCCGCAACCTCTGAACCCGCAGAACCCGCAGAAGCCGGCCCCGATCCGCGTCCGCCCCTGCAGGCCTCCGCCGACAACGGGCTGAAGATCGTGGTCGTGGGGGGCTTCGGGGCCGGCAAGACGACGCTCGTCCGTTCGGTCAGCGAGATACGTCCGCTCAGTACCGAGGAGTCGATGACGCGGGCCGGCGAGGCCCTCGACGACATCAGCGCGGTGCGCGACAAGAACGCGACGACCGTCGCCTTCGACTTCGGCCGCATCACGCTCGACGCCCGCAACGTGCTGTACCTGTTCGGCGCGCCGGGCCAGGAACGCTTCTGGTTCCTCTGGGACCGGCTGTTCGCCGGCGCGCTAGGCGCGGTCGTCCTCGCCGACACCCGGCGCCTCGACGACTCCTGGTACGCCATCGACCGCCTCGAACAGCACGGCACACCGTTCGTCGTGGCCCGCAACGACTTCGGCGGCCCCGACTTCGCCCCGCAGGCCATCCGCGACGCGCTCGACCTCGACCCGGACGTCCCGCTCGTGCACTGCGACGCGCGCTCCCGGAGTTCGTGCAAGCGGGTCCTGATCGCCCTCGTGGAACACGCCAGGAACCGCTACCGGCGGGCGAACGACAGCCGCTCGTACGGCAGTCACGAGAGATATCAGAGCTACCAGAGCCATCAGGGCCATCAGAGTTACGAGGGCCACGTGCCCGACCCTCACGAGGAGTTGTCCCAGTGACCGCCCATGTCCCGCTCAGCGGCGCCCGGTTCAGAACGGAACCCGACCGGCTGTACCGGGAGATGCGGCGCGAGCACGGTGCCGTGACGCCGGTGCTGCTCGACGGAGACGTACCCGCGTGGCTGGTGCTCGGCTACCGCGAGCTGCACCAGGTGACCGGCGATCCGGTGCTGTTCAGCCGGGACTCGGAGCTGTGGAACCAGTGGGAGAGGATCCCCGAGGACTGGCCGCACCTGCCGATGATCGGCCGCGGCCAGCCCTCGATCCTCTACACCGTCGGCGAACGCCACCGCGAGCGCGCCGCGATGGTCTCCAGCGCGCTGGAGGAAGCCGATCCGGTCGAACTGCGGGCGTACGCCGAGCAGTTCGCGGACGAGCTGATCGACTCGATCTGCGCCAGCGGCGAGGCGGACCTCGTCAGGGACTACGCGAGACGGCTGCCGGTACGGGTCATGGCCCGGCTCTTCGGCTTCACCGACGAGGAGGCGCCGGGCCTGGTCACCGCGGCGAACGACATGGTCGACGGGCAGGAGGCCGGTCCGGCGGGCCAGCGGCACCTGGTCATGTCGATGGGCCGGCTGCTGACGGCCCGCCGGGTGCGCCCCGCGGACGACGTGGTCTCGCGCATGCTCGCGAACCCGTACGGCTTCACGGACACCGAGATCGCCCACGACCTGATGATCATGATCGCGGCGGGCAACGAGCCGACCTCCGACTGGATGGGCAACTCCCTGCGCCTGATGCTCACGGACGAACGGTTCGCGGCCTCCCTCTTCGGCGGCCGCAGCAGTGTCGCCGAAGCCATGAACGAGGTCCTGTGGGAGGACGCGCCCGTGCAGACGATGCCGGGCCGCTGGGCGTCCCGCGACACCCGTCTGGGTGACCGGCACATCCGTACGGGCGACCTGCTCCTCCTGGGCCTCCAGGGCGCCAACTCGGACCCCCAGGTCCGCACCGACGGCTCCGCCCTCACCGGCGGCAACAACGCCCACTTCTCCTTCGGCCACGGCGAACACCGGTGCCCGTTCCCGGCGCAGGAGGTCGCCGAGGTCATCGCCCGCACGGGCATCGAGGTGGTCCTGGACCGCCTCCCGGACATCGACCTGGCGGTCCCCGCCGAGTCGTTGACCCGCCGCCCGTCGCCGTGGCTGCGGGGGCTCACGGAGCTTCCGGTGCGGTTCACCCCTACGCCGGCGGTGGGCGTCGTACCGGCGTAGGGCGGTGGCCGGGACGCGGGACGGGCGGCGAGGTGGATACCTCGCCGCCCGTCCGTCCGTACTGCCGTTCCTCGTTTACTACCGGGCGGAGTAGCCGAAGCGGTCGCCGGCCGCCGGAAGTCCACCGGTGCCCGGCTGATACGTCGTCACCGCGGCCACCGCGCCGCCCGCCGTCACGTTGGAGTGGGGCAGGGCGTAGAGGGTGCCGTAGGTGTTGGGACCGAGCGGCATGCCCACGTACAGCTTGGTGCCGGTGTAGTGGATGCTGGAGCCGAGTTGCTGGTCGGCGCCGGCAGTGCCGGGGATGCCGTCGCCGTCACCCACCTCCAGCCAGCGGTCGTTCGCGCCGGGGGCGCCCAGGAGCGAGAAGGTGTGTACGGCGCCCGCGTTGGCCGCCGTACCGACGGCCTCGTTGGGAACGCCGACGGCCAGCTTCATCGTCGCCGCGGTGCTGACGGCACGCGGTGCGGTGTTGACGGCGGACAGGGCGACGCCCATCCGGTCACCGGCCTCGGAGGTACCGGTGACGTCGTCGTCGCCGGCGCCCTGGGAGAGGCCCTGCAGCTGCGTGTACGTACCGGCCGCGGTGATCCGGAAGGTCAGGACGGTGCCGGTGTCGGCCTTCGCGACCTCGGCGATCGTCAGGTCCTCGCCGGGGGCGCCGACCGCGAGGATCGACTCGGTGGCAGCGGCCGCGCCGGAGGGCCGGTAGGGGGCCAGGGCCAGGGAGTAGCCGAACTGGTCGGCCGCCTCGGCGCCGCCGGAGACGGTGTCGAGGTCCTGGTCGAGTCCGAACTTCGGCGTGGGCAGGCCCGTCGTGGTCAGGGTGTGGGAGAAGACGGCCAGGTTGCCGGCGCCGGCGTCGGTGCCGATGGCCTCGCCGGGAGCGCCGACGGCGAGGAAGTTGGCGTCGGCCGCGACGGAGCCGCCGAAGCCGTCGTTGGCCTCCACCGCCCCGGGCACGCCCGCGCTGTCCTGGTTGACGGTGACGCTGGTGTTACCGCGCACGTAGAAGGCGGCGCCCGCCTTCGCGACGGTGCCGACCGCCTCGCCGGGGACACCGATCACCACGAACGGCTCGCCCGTGGCGGCGGTGCCGGCGGCGATGGCATCACCCATGCGGTCGCCGGTCTCGCTGGGCGAGGCGAGGATGCCGCCGGTGCCGGAGCCCTGCTCGAAGTGGGTGTTCTTCTTGGCGCCGGTGCCCAGGCCGCCGGGGGCGCCGTGCAGGATGTCGGCCATGCCCGCGTCGGCGACGGTGCCGATGTCGTCGGCGGGGGTGCCCACGACCAGGTCGGTGCAGCCGTCCTCGTCGTAGTCGACGGTGGCCAGGGACTCGCCGAACCAGTCACTGGGCTCGGCGGCGCCGGGGATCCAGTCGAGGTCCTGGTGGAGCTCGGCGGTGCCCTTGCCCCCGCCGTAGACGATCCGTACGACACCTGCGGCCGCGTCGGCGCCGACCGTCGCACGCGGATCGGACACCGCGATGTCCTCGACGCCGTCGCAGTTGAAGTCGGTGATGCGGACGGCGCCCACGGTGGTGGACACCCAGGTGGCGAGGTCGTCGGAGCGGGCGGCGACCGCACCGGTGCGGGTCTCCGTCCCGCCCAGGCAGCCGCCCTGCCAGGACCGGCTGCCGACGCCGACCAGCTGGGCGGTGCCGTTCGACTCGCGCAGCAGCGGGCCTCCGGTGTCTCCCTGGCACAGGGCGCCGCCCTGGCCGGTGATGGCGAGATCGTCGGTGCCGACGGAGTCGACGCCGAAGAGGGTGGTGTGCGGGGTGCCCGGGACCCAGTCGGCGGCGGTACGGCCGTAGCCGACCGCCCGCAGCTGCTCCCCGGCGGTGACGGCGGTGGACGCCACGGTCACGGGGGTCACGCCGGTGACGGGCCGGGCGAGGCGGGCCAGTACCAGGTCACGGCCGGTGCGCGGGACGAGCTGCACCACGGCGCTGGTCTTGCCCCCGACGGTGGCGGTGGCCGACAGGGCCGGCTTCCCGGCGGGCACGGTGAGGTCGGCGACCGGGTCGGTGGCGAAGCAACTCGCCGCGGTGAGGATCCAGTCCGGGGCCACGAGGGCGCCGCTGCAGGCGCGGGTCGTGTCGTCCGCGCCGAGGGACACCTTGGCGGTGTAGGCGTAGGAGCCGGTGGACACGGGGTCGCCCGCGACGGCGTGGGCCGGCGCGGCGATCAGGGCGGAGACAGTGACGGTCGCGGCCACCAGCGCCGCACCCGCCGAAGAACGCAGGGGGATCACGTTTCTCGATTCCTTGAGGCTGGGCACGGCCGGGTCAGCCGGTGACGCGGATCTCGACGAGGACGGAGCGGGCGCCGCCCACGGTGCCCTCACCGACGCTCTCGAAGCCGCCCTCGGCGACGTTCACGGTGGTCGTGTCACCGTTCGCGGTGAGGTCGGCGCTGATCGGGTGGTCACCGGTCTCCAGGGCGAAGACCCGGGGCAGCTCCAGCGTGAGCCAGCCGGACGTGGCCGTGGCCTTGAAGCAGTAGTCGCCCTTACGGCCGACAGTGCTGTCCGCCACGGTGTAGACCCTGATCTGGTCGGCCGAGCCGTCGCAGGTGGCGAGCAGGACGTGCCCGTCGCCCCTCTTCAGCTGGATGCCCTCCGACGCGAGGATGCCCGCCGCGCCGGGGTAGGAGAACTGCTCCACCGCGAAGGGCGGCGCGTCGTCCGCGGCGACCGAGGAATCATCGGCCACGGCGATCGGAATTCCTATTGCCGCCCCCAGGGATCCAATGAGTCCGGCAAATATCAGACTGCGAGCACGGGAAAACACCGCACCCTCCTTTCGGGCGCGGCATTTCCATGCCGAAAGCCGCTCCCCCCGCGAGCAAGTTTCATCAAAGATCAGCGACAAGCTAGCCCCAACTCCCCTCCACGTCAACGCATTTCATTCTTCACGAACACACCCGAAAGGGACAATATTCAGGAATAAAGCAAAAGAAAAGCGCAGGTATAGTGACGGCCGTTCTGGGGGAAGCACGGTCAGCGTCGCCCGCAATGCAGAAACGCGGAAAACCAGACAATCCACCAATTACCGGGGGCCCGATGAGTCGAAGAACGGCACGCGCGATACACAGAACGGCACTGAGCCTGGTGCCACTGGCCCTCGCCGTCGGCCTGCTGGGCGCTCCGCCCGCTGCCGCGGCCGCGGCAGTCACCGTCACGGTGACCGCTGACACGGTGACCGCCACCGACCGCGGCCTGGTCGTCGACTACTGGCGTGAAGGCGGACCCGGCGTCAAGGCGGTCGCCGAGGCGGCACTGACCGGCACCGACGCCGACGTACAGACGTTCCTGGCGGCCGCGGAGGAACTGACCCTCCAGGACGAGCGGGTGACGGCCGCCCAGATCGCGAGCCTCGGCGGGCCGGAGCTGCTGGCCGGGGCCCGCACGGCCCTGGCCGGCACCCAGGAAGAGCTGGAGGCCTTCGTCAGCTGGGGCTGGGAAGCCCCGATGCAGCAGGACAACCGGGTCCGGGTCGCCCAGATCATCGACACCTCCGGACCCAACGTCCAGGCAGCCGGACAGGCCGCGCTGAACGGCTCGTCCGAGGACGTACGGGAGTTCCTCACCGAGCTCCAGTACACCCAGGGCGAGCAGGACGAGCGGGTGCAGCTCGCCCAGATCATCAGCGTGGGCGGCACCAACGTACGGGCCGCCGGGCGCCTCGCACTGAGCGGCGGCGCAGCGGAGATCCGGGAGTTCCTGCAGGTCGGCCTGTTCGTCGCCCGTGCCAAGGACCAGGAGCACGCCACCATCGCCCAGCTCGCCGAGCAGGCGAAGGAGGCCGGACGGCAGGCGGCTGCCCAGAGCGCGGCCGCCAAGACCGAGTCCGCCAAGGCGGTGCAGGCCGCACAGCTCGCCAAGGAGGCCGCGCTGGAGGCGGCGGCCGAGGCCGAGGCCGCGAAGAACGACACGGCCCGGGCGGCACGGGCCGCCAAACGGGCCGCCACCGCCGCGTCCCAGGCTGCCACGGCCGCGCAGCGGGCGATCGACGCGGCCGGCGCCGCGAACAACTCGGCCCGGGTCGCCGCCAACGCGGCCTCCCAGGCAGCCGCCGCCGCGGCCGGTGCCTCGCAAGCGGCGTCCCGGGCGCGCGGTGCCGCGGCCGACGCCGCTGTGGACGCCGACAACGCGGACGCCGCGAGGGTCGCCGCCCAGAACGCCCAGAAGGCGGCCGAGGGCGCCAACCTGGCCGCCGAGGCGGCCGATCAGGCCGCCGTGGCCGCCGACGCGGCGGGCGACGCCGCCCGATCGGCGAAGAGCGCGACCGCCAATGCCAACGCGGCCGCCGACGCGGCCATCGAGGCCGGCAACTTCGCCGGGCAGTCGAGCGCCGCCGGCGCCGAGGCGCGCGCCGCCGCTGCCGCCGCGAAGAGCCACGCGGCCGAGGCGAACCGCGCCGCGTCCGCCGCCGAGACCCTGGCCCGCAAGGCGGCCACCGCGGCCCGCGAGGCACGCGACGCCGCGCGGTCCGCCGCCACGCACGCGAAGAACGCCGGTGACGCCGCCCTCGACGCGGCCGAGCACGCCGGTGACGCCGCGAAAGCCGCCGAGCGGTCGACAGCGCACGCGAACGCCGCCACCACGGCCGCCAACGCGGCCACCGACGCCGTCGCCAAGGCCCAGCAGATCTTCGAACTCGCCCGTGAGGTCGAGGCCGAGGAACTGCTCGGCCGCACCAACGCGGGCATCGAACTGGCCGAGCAGGACAAGGCCGAGTACGACGCCCTGCGCGCCGCGCGGACCGGGCTGGAGCAGGCCGTCGAGGCCCGGGACGCCGAACGGGCCCGGCTGGTGACCGCGGCGGCCCAGCCGGCCGCCGACCTCGCGGCCGTCGCCGAGCAGGGCCGTGACCTCGCCCTCCTGGCGATGAAGAACGGCACGGCATGGGGCCGTTCCGCCGCCGAGGCCGCGCTGGCCGGTCCGGACGAGGTCGTCGTCGACTACCTCCGCAACGGCTGGCGGACCGCCGAGCAGCAGGACGAGCGCTCCTACGTCGAGCGGCTCGCCGAGGAGAGCGCGGACAAGGCGGTGCGCGACGCGGCCGAGGCCGCGCTCGACGGCGACGCCGGCGCGATCACCGCGTTCATCACCGACGGGCAGTACGAGGCCGGCGCCTCGGGCCTGCGCGTCGCCATCGCCCAGGTCGTCGACGGCGCCGGACCGGTGCTCGCCGAGGCCGGCCGGGTCGCACTCGCCTCCGGTGACCCGAAGAAGTACAGCGAGTTCCTGACCACCACGCAGCACGAGGCCCGCAGCCAGGACGAGCGGGTCAGGGCGGCGCAGCTGGTCGACAGCGGCACCCCCGAGGTGAAGTCGGCGGCCCGGGTCGCCCTGGCCGGCTCGCCTCAGGCGCTGCACGCCTTCGTGGTGTCCGGGCAGTACAAGGCGCTGCGCAAGGACCAGTTGACCGCCACCCATGTGTCCCAGGTGCGGAAGCTGATCGCGGACGCGGCGAAGATCGCGTTCACCGCCCAGGCGAACGCCGCGACCGCGCAGAAGGTCGCCGCCACCGCTCGCTCGGCGGCCGAGCAGGCCGCCGACTGGGCAGTCAAGGCGAGCGAGTCCGCGGGCGAGGCGAAGCGGTACGCGGAGCAGGCCGAGCAGTACGCCAAGGACGCCGAGGCGTCCGCGGCCCAGGCAGCCGCCTCCGCGAAGACGGCCCGCGCCGCCGCGAACAGCGCGGACGCCGCCGCCTCCAGGGCCGCGAAGTCCGCGGCCGACGCCACGATCTCCGCCGAGTCCGCCCAGGCCTCCGCGAGCTCCGCCGCGTACTACGCCGAGGAGGCCCGCAAGTCGGAGATCGCGGCGGGCAAGGACGCGGACGCCGCGATCGAGGCGTCCACGGCGGCCTTCGTCGCCGCGGTCACCAAGTACCGGGAAGAGGAGGAGGCGCGCCGCAAGGCCGCCGTGGCGGCCAAGGAGGCCTCGGAGAAGGAGGGGATGACCCCGGCCGAGCTGTACCGCTGCCAGCAGTCGTTCGTCCCCTGCGAACCGGTGGAGTTCGCCCGCTGGTGCCAGCACAGCGAGGTCTACTGCGACATCCTGGCGCACGGCGAGGAGTTCGGCGCCGCGGCGGAGCAGCTGGAGCAGCTCTGGAACATCGGGGAGGAGCTCCTCGGCATCACCAGCTTCGAGAAGTGCCTGCGCAAAAAGGACTTCGACAGCTGCAAGGGCGTCGCGGTGGACGTCCTCATCGGCGGCAAGCTCAAGGTCCTGAAGCGCGTGTACGAAGAGCTGAAGCTCCTCAAACGCGTCTGCAACATCATCAGCAAGACGCCCCTGACGACCGCGACCCAGGCAAGCTTCACCACGACCGCGATGGCCGCGTCGAGCGGGGTGCCTTGCGGGGAACACAGTGTTCCGGGGTTGCCGCGGGACAAGACGATGATCTCAAACGGTCCCGGCGACTGTCAGGTCTGCGCTGAGCGGATCCTTAAAAACCTCGGCGATGGCAAACTCGTCCGGATCCCCGCGCCAGGCGCATTCTTTGGCAAGTACCGTGGCCAGGACACCTTTAACTGGAACAATGGCTACCATGCCGTAGTGGTACTCGATGGGCGGGTCTATGACGCGTTCACTCCGAAGGGCGGAGAGTTGATCGAAGAATACAAGGCTCGGTGGGAGTACGGCGACATCATCAATTTCGGTTTCTGAGGACACCTGTGAACGACAGGAAGTTCTTCGAAGGGGTCAGATCCAGGCCGGGGCTCTACGGCCTCAGCGGTTCATACAAAGGTACGTTCATGTTCCTCGTCGGATTCGATGAGGCCCGCTCGGGTGGGCTACTACGCGGATTCACGGAGTGGCTGGTCGTACGCAAGGGCGAATGCTCCAGCTTCGGTTGGCAGGCCCTCGTCCTTGACGAGGCGCTACCAGACGTCGAGTCGTGGGGCTGGAACAAACTGGACAAATTGGACTCTTGGCAGGAGCAAAAAGCCGTAGACCTGCTCCTCTCTCTCCTGGTCGAGTTTCTAGCGGTACGGGATGACGTGATGGCGTTGGCTCACATGTATTCGCAATATCATTCCCTCCACGCCGGGGTCAGCGACTCTGGAAAAGAATGAGATCGGAACACCTCCGATACGGAATGGCCCCCGGTGAACAGATTTCACCGGGGGCCATTCCAGTTAGGGTAAGAGTGAACGACAAGCAGCTCATCGAGAAGATCGGCGCACATCCTGAGGGCTACGGTCTGAACGGCACCTACCACTCGACGGTCATGTTCCTCACGGGGATCGATGTCGGCAGGTCGGGCGGGTTGCTGCGCGGCTTCACCGAGTGGCTGGTCGTCCGCCGGGGCGAGTGCAACAGCTTCTACTGGCACAAACTCGTTCTCCTGGACCAGTTCCCCGATGTGTCCTTCCAGAACTGGAAGGACCCTGGCGAACTGACCCCGGAGCAACAGCAACAGGCTGTGGAACACCTGTTTTCGCTCGTACTCGAGTTCCTGGAGTTGCGGAACAAGCCGCGAGAGCTGGGTCTGATGTACACGCGGTACGAAGCGATGTACGCGCACATCTGGGGATAGACGAAAAAGGGCCGCCGCACCTCAGCCCGTCCGGCGTGTGAGGACAGGCCCGTTCCGGGCCGTAGGGGGTACGGGGGCGCAGCCCCCGGGCAGGGCGGCGGCGCCCCCCGATCCCCCGCCGAACCCGCGGAGCGCGTCTCACCCGACGGACGACGTTTCGCCCACGTTTCGCGGAGCCGATAGGCTCGCGCCCGTGGCTGACATCCAGATCCCCGCTGACATCAAGCCCGCCGACGGACGTTTCGGCGCGGGCCCCTCCAAGGTGCGGACGGAGGCGCTGGACGCCCTGGCCGCCACCGGTAGTTCCCTCCTCGGGACCTCCCACCGCCAGGCCCCGGTCAAGAACCTGGTCGGCAAGGTGCGCGAGGGCATCTCCGAGCTGTTCTCGCTCCCCGACGGCTACGAGGTCGTCCTCGGCAACGGCGGCTCGACCGCGTTCTGGGACGTCGCGACGCACGGCCTGATCGAGAACAAGTCGCAGCACCTCACCTTCGGTGAGTTCAGCTCGAAGTTCGCGAAGGCCGCCAAGCTCGCCCCCTGGCTCGCCGACCCGACCGTCATCTCCTCGGACCCGGGCACCCACCCGGACCCGCAGGCCGAGGCGGGCGTCGACGCGTACGCCTTCACCCACAACGAGACGTCCACCGGTGTCGCCGCTCCCATCAAGCGCGTACCGGGCGCCGACGAGGGCTCGCTCGTCCTCGTGGACGCCACGTCGGGCGCCGGCGGTCTGCCCGTCGACGTCGCCGAGACCGACGTCTACTACTTCGCCCCGCAGAAGTCCTTCGCGGCGGACGGCGGCCTCTGGCTCGCCGCGTTCTCCCCGGCGGCGATCGAGCGCGCCGAGCGCATCCACGCGAGCGGACGCCACGTACCGGAGTTCTTCAGCCTCCCCACGGCGATCGACAACTCGCGCAAGAACCAGACGTACAACACCCCGGCCCTCGCCACCCTCTTCCTCCTCAACGAGCAGCTGGAGTGGATCAACGGCCAGGGCGGCCTGGACTGGGCGGTCCGCCGCACCGCCACCTCCGCCCGGACGCTGTACGGCTGGGCCGAGGACGTCAAGTACGCGAACCCGTTCGTGACGGACCCCGCCAAGCGCTCGCAGGTCATCGGCACGATCGACTTCACGGACGACGTCGACGCCGCCGCCGTCGCCAAGGTCCTGCGCGCCAACGGCATCGTCGACACCGAGCCCTACCGCAAGCTCGGCCGCAACCAGCTCCGCGTCGCGATGTTCCCGGCGATCGACCCGACGGACGTCGAGGCGCTCACTAAGTGCATCGACTACGTGATCGAGAAGCTGTAGTCACTTCCCGTACTGCACGTACCTGAGCACGTACGCAGATGAGGGCGCCCGGTGAAGACCGGGCGCCCTCTCGCTTCCACCGTCATGTGGGCCCTACTACAGCACCTGGACCGCCTTCACACCGGTGGTGATCAGGCCGCAGGTGCCCGTAGGGCTCTTCTTCAGGCAGAGCCTGTTGTCGGCGCCCTTGATGATGCCGACTCGGCTCACCCTGAAGTCGAACCCGAGGGCTCCGTCTGCCCACTTCGCAGCCCTTCCACCAGGGCCGATCTTGATACGGAGGGTTCCGTCGGTCAGGATGGCGCCGAAGCGGCCGTCGTCGAGGACGACGGTCTTGGCGTTCCTGAACAGCACCGGCCAGTTGCCGCCGTTCTTGTACCGCAGCGTCCCGTCGTTCTGAACGACAGCGACGACACCGTCCTCGATGTCGAACGTCCGGACATCACTCCGCAGCATTCGCCAGCTTCCGGTGGTGCCTGTCTTGATGCGGAGCGTGCCGTCGGTCTGCCTGGCGACGAACTTGTCGCCGTCCAGGTCGACAGCGGTGACGTTCCGCAGCATCAGCGGCCAACTGTTGCCGCTCTTGTAGTGCAGTGTGCCGTCGGTCAGGATGACGGCAACCCGGTCGCCCTCCACACTGAACGACTTGACGCCGCTCCCGCGGATTCGCGTCCAGGCACCGGTGACTCCCGTCTTCCGCCAGAGGGCACCGCCCTTCTGCGCAAAGATCTTGTCCTGGTTGACCTGGAATTTGGTGACGTTGTGCATGAGCGTCGTCCAAGCGCCGTTGGTCTTCTGGACGTTCAGGTCGCCGTTCTTCTTCAGCAGTGCCATCAGGCCGACCTTGGTCGGCCCACAGCTCTGGCCCGTGAAGGAGGTTCCGCTCCACGCACCGTTACCGGTGCTCGGCCCATTCGCGGTCAGATCAGGTGCCCCACAGATTCGCGCCCCGTGACCGCTGTCGAAAGGGACGCTCCCGTTACCGGAATTCCAGCAACCGTGAGACGACCACATCTGGAGGTGGATGTGCGCTACCCCGCGGTTGGCGCGCTGCCCCGGTGCGGCGACCGTGCCCACCAGTTGACCAGCACTCACGCTTCTTCCACCGGCGATGGAGCTGTTGATGTGAGTGAGAGCCACGCTCTTGCCGTTACCGGCGTTGATGCACAAGGTCCCTGTCGAAGCCTGGTAAAAGTGGACGCTGCCGCCGATCGGAGCCCGGACGTTTCTGCCCGAAGCGGAATTGTCACACCCCGCCCCGGTGAGGTCGAGGGCATAACTGGCCGTCCCTGTATGAGAGGCGCTACCCCCGTAGCCCTGGCAGACATTCCACCGCTGCCCGACGTCGAACGGCGGCAGAATGTTGCCGGTGGCAGCTGAAGCCGAAGGAGCCGTCAACCCCAGAGTGCTGGTCAGCATCCCAAAGACAACAAAGCACTCGGTGACATAAAGCCACAAGCGCTTTACTGGATTACTTCCACGCTGCAATTCGATTTCCCCCTCGGGCCGTTAGCCCTGTAGTCCTGGCGGCCGAGTGTGCGGCTTCCTCACTGGCAGAACGGGAGAATCAGCGGAAGATCATCCATACGAGCAGCCTGTTCGAGCACTCAAGCCCGCATGTTTCACGAGGGCTGGCCGGGGGTGTCCAGCCAGTCGCCGATGAGCGTGACCGCGTCTTCCACTATTGCGTGCGGGGCGCCAGAGGATTCGACCGAGGTGCGGGCTATCGCGGCGAGTTGGGGGTCGGTGAGGGCGAAGGCCGTGCGGGCTGTTTCGTACTCCTCCAGCAGGCCGGGGCCGAACAGGAGGGGATCGTCGGCGTTGAGGGTGCACCGGACGCCGGCTTGCAGCAGAAGCGGGAGGGGGTGGTCGGACAGGGATCCCACGACGCCGAGGGCGACGTTGGAGGTGGGGCAGACGTCGAGGACCACGCCTTCCGCAGCCAGGCACGCGATGAGAGCCGGGTCCTCAACCGCCCTTACGCCGTGGGCGATCCGTCGCGCGCCGAGCACGTCGAGGGCGGCGCGCACGCTGGCCGGACCGGCGAGTTCCCCTGCGTGCGGGGCGGAAACCAGCCCGGCATCGCGGGCGATGGCGAATGCCTCGGCGAACGGCTCAGGGGGATAGCTGGCCTCGTCTCCGGCCAGGCCGAAAGCGACCACCCCGTTGTCTGCCCGCCGGGCCGCGAGATGGGCGGTCTCGACGGCCTCCGAAGGGTCCGCGTTGCGCCGGGCGTACATCAGGACGCCGAAGCCGACGCCCAGCCGGGCAGCGGTGCGGCGGCCCTCGTCGATCAACACGTCCAGCAGGTCGAGCGCGGCGTCCGGATCGTCCTCGTAGGTCAGGGGGTTCACATGCGGCTCGATCCATACCGCTCCGTCTGCTGCGGCGTCCTCGACCACTTCGCGCACCAGCCGCAGAAGGTTCTCCCGCGGGCCCTCGCGCACCAGCCGCGCAGCGACGCGATACAAGGACATGAAGTCCTCGAACGACGTGAAGCCGCCTGAGCCCGAAGGCCGTTCGCCCGCCAGTTCGGCGAGCGTGGCGGGACGCATCGCGCCTTCCAAGTGGAGATGGAGATGGGCCTTCGGCAGGAGGGCCAGGCTTCGCATGGTGCATCACTCTATGACCACCGTGCCCACCCTGACCGGAACCGTGTCATACGCCGGTGGGGGCGCCCGGCGAACACCGGGCGCCCCCCTCTTGCTCTCGGGCCGGGAGGCCACTCACCGCGCAGCGGCGTCAGTGAGGATTGCCCGAAGTCGTTCTCGGCACTCGACGACGAAGGCGGGGAAGGTGTGCCAGTAATAGGAGATTCCACTGACCCCCACCGCGATCGCCCAGGCACGGGCGCGGGTCCAGGTCGCATCGTCGAGGTTCAAGGTGTCCCAGTAGGCCCGTCTCGCTTGTGCCGGCAGGTCCCAGAGCGTGGAGTGCTCGGCGTCGGGAAAGCCGACGGAAAGTCCTCCGAAGTCGATGACTGCGTGGAGCTTGCCCTCCCGGACCAGGAGGTTGGTCGGCTTGAGGTCGCCGTGGAGCCATACGTGAGGTCCGGAGGGCTCGGGCAGTGCGAGCGCGGCTCGCCACAGCCGTTCCAGAGTGTCGACGTCGAGCTCAGAACCCACGGTGGTTCGGCAGTCGTCGAGACACCTGGCGATCCACTGGTCGCACGGCCCCAGGCCGCCTCCGCGGTACCAACTGAGGCCGTCTGCGCGAGTCGCTCCCATGAGGTCGATGCCGTGGAGTTCCCGCACGACCGCTGCCAGGTCGGCCCCGAACGCGGCCCAGTCCCGAACGGTGTCCGGGCCGGCTTCGTCACCGTCGATCCAACGGTAGACCGACAGGACCAGTGGGAAGGCGCCGGTGGGCATCCCGGCGTGGACGGGCTCGGGAATCGGACGGGAAAGGAGGGGCGCCAGGCGAGGAAGCCACTCCTGTTCCTTCCGCACGGACTGCCCCTTGTCAGCAGTTCGTGGAAGCCGCACGAGCAGGTCATCACCCAGCCGATACATGGTGTTGTCCGTGCCCGCGCCTGCGGGCGCCAACGACAGCTCAGCCCACTCCGGGCGCTGTGCCTTCAGCAGTGACCGGACCAGCGTCTCGTCGACCGGGATCTCATCCTCGTGAAGCGTCACGTCAGAAATCTCACCGCAAGAGGGAACGGGAAGCCAGCGACTTTCTGAGCGAGGCGGATTCGCTCTCGCGCTCGGTGGGCAGAGCGCGTGATCGCCGCCCTTCTTCCGCCGTATGCACGGTGACGTAGTACCGCACCAAGGCACCTACGTCCTCAAGCTGTTCACTGCGCACTGCCACCCCATCGTGGAACGAGGGCCGGGCCGTAGGCTCCCAGCACGACTCGGAGGCGAGGAGCGGCAAGCCTCGTCCACTCCCTGCTCGTTGGCGCTCCGAACACCTCCACCAGCGACGCCAACGTGCCCTGGCAGGACTGGGAAGAGGTCCCACGTACGGGTCCGGCTGCCGTGGGGCCTCGTCGAGTTCAGGCACCTGCGCGCTGCACCTGCCCCGCTGCGGCGGACGCGGACGTGCAACGCGGGCAACGCCCAGGACCAGAACGACGCACACGACCGCACCCCCCGAACCGACAAGCAGCGTCACCGTTCGAGCCTCTTCTCAACCCACACGGTTTTTCCGATGCCTTCCGGGCTCACGCCCCAGGCGTCCGACAGGGCGTCAACCAGCACGAGGCCTCTGCCGCCGGTGCCCTGGCCGGCCTCACACAGGCGGGGCTGCCTGTCGTTCTGGGTGTCCCGCACCTCGACGCGGATGACGTCGCCTGTCTTCTCGATGGCCATGCGGACCTGTCGACCAGATGTGCCGGGGACGCGCCCATGGGTCACGGCATTGGTCATCAACTCGCTGACCATGAGCACCATGTCGTCCACGAAGTCCTGAGCCTCAGGGAGACAGCAGGAGGCGAGGAAATCCCGGCAGTCCGCGCGAGCGCGTCCTACGGACCGTTTGGTGGTGGGGTAGTTGAGTTGTGCGATCACTTCGGGCATGCGGGCATCCCCCTCGGAAGGCGCGTCAGGACGGAGGTCAGCACTCGATCACGGAGCACATGAGTGCAATATTGCACTTAAAGGCTGAAAAGCGCATGCTTGCAATGAGAGTTAACTCGTACGAGTGCTTGCCAGGTTGCTTGCCAGGGAGGGGGTCCGGCACGCTGCTATCGCTGGTCGACAAGAGGGGGCACCGCGTGGCGACGCGCCGGATGTTGCAGCCGACAGCGCGCCAAGTGCGCCTCGGGTCCATTCTCCGAGGGCTGCGCGAGGAGGGCACCCACGGCAGCGGCAGCTCCGTGGCTCGCGAACTCGGCTGGTCCGAGTCAAAGTTGTCCCGCATCGAGTCCGGACGTCTGGGCGTCAACGACGCAGACCTGCGCGCACTGCTCGACCGCTATGAAGTGAAAGACCGGGGGCTACGCGCCTACGTGGTCGACTTGCGCAGACGAGGCAACGTACGTGGTTGGGAAACGGACATCCGCTCAGTCGTGAGCGCCGTGTACGCCGACTACATCGGTTATGAATCAGACGCGTCGGACACATACAACGCCGAGACAACCCTGATTCCCGGCCTGCTGCAGACACATGATTATGCGGCTGCCGTACTCGACCAACATCTTCCGGACATCCCGGAAGAAGAGCGACGCGAGCGGCTCACCATCCGGGACAAGCGGCAAGAAGTATTCGGACGCCCAAATCCTTTGGTCTTCTGGGGCGTAATCTCCGAATCGGTTTTTCGGCACGCCATCGGTGGGCCCGCCGTGATGGCCGCTCAACTCGAACACCTACTGACCTTGGCCAAGGATTACCCAGGCACGGTCAATATTCATGTACTGCCGGAGGCGGCGAAATCCCATGCCGCCCTGTTCGGCCCGTTCGTTATTTTCTCGTTTCCAGAAAAATGGGAGCCAGACATCGTCTACCTGGAGGGACTGACCAGTAATCGCTTCCTGGAGGAGGCGGATGAGGTTCGGTCCTACAGTAGACTTTTCAATCGACTCATGATGTCGGACTCTTTCAGAGGTCCCGAATCACTGGAACTTATCGAAGGTCACCTCAAAAATTACCGACAAGGATAGCCCGAAATGTCACATCACATAGTTCTGGACGCCTCCGAGTTGAACGCAACATGGCAGAAGTCATCCGCATCAGGGGGCGATGGAAACTGCGTCGAGTTCGCCGCTCACGGAGATGCCATCGCCATCCGACACAGCAAGGCCCCCAACGGCCCCGCCCTCCTCTTCACCCGCTCCGAGATGGAAGCCATGCTCGCGGGCGCCAAGGCCGGAGAGTTCGACCACTTCACTCAGGGATAGGTCCCGTTGGACGTCGTCTCCACACAAACCGCGGCCGAGGGCCGCACCCCTGGCTGGGGTGCGGCCCTCGGCGTATGCGCTTACGAGGTCCAGCCGCCGTACGGGACGGTGATGAGTTCCATGGCGTGGCCCGCCGGGTCCATGAAGTACACGCCGCGACCACCGTCGTTGTGGTTGATCGCGCCGGGCTGCTTCTGCTGGGGGTCGGCGTAGTGCTCGATGCCGCGCTGCGCGATCTGCGCGTACGCCGCGTCGAACTCCTCCTCGGAGACCAGGAAGGCGTAGTGCTGGGGGGTGATGCTGTCCGCGGGGATCGTGGCGAAGTCCAGCGTGACGCCGTTGCTCAGGTCGACCGCGATGAACGGGCCCCACTCGGCGGTGATCTCAAGGCCCAGCAGGTTCGCGAAGAATTCCGCTGACTCCCGGTTGTCCCGGGCGTGGACGATCGTGTGGTTCAACTCGACTGACAAGGAATGCCTCCGAAGGCATGTCCCGACACCTCCATGTCTCACCCAGCCGGTGACCGACACGCGATGCCGCCGTAGATCCTAGCCACTATCCGGGGATCATGTGTCTCACGCCGCCGTACAGCTCACGCTCGGCACACCCCCACCCCCCGGCGCTCCCCCGAGCCCAAGGCTCGCCGAACTCCCCACCGCCACGCTCCCGTTGTGGGCCGCGTTCACAGCGGTGACCGTCGCCCCGCTCTGGGTGTACGTGGCGTTCCACATGCTCGTGACCGTCTGGGAGCCGCTCCAGGTCCAGGTGACCTTCCAGGAGTTGAGCGGAACCGTCCCCGTGTTGGTCACCTTCACCTCGGCGTTGAAGCCGCCGCCCCAGTCGCTGCTGACGGCGTAGGAGGCAGCGCAAGCCGCCGTACTGCCGCCACCGCCACCGCCCCCTCCCCCGCCACCGCTCCCGGGGAAGCCCGGTGCCTTCACGCTCGTCAGGTAACCGTCCTTCACCGTGTCGACCGTCTGCCAGTCGTCCTTCAGGATCCCGCCCGTGTCACCGGAGTTGGGGTTCCAGGACCAGAAGGTCCAGTGGAAGGAGTCCGAGCCGTAGGTCGCCGTCGGCCGCAGATAGTCGACCAGGGCGGCCAGCCACCGCTGGTCCACGGTCGACTGGAGGGTCGTACCGAACTCCCCCACCCACACCGGCGCGATGTTCTGCTTGAAGATGTAGCCCCAGTACTTGTCCCAGATGCCCGGCATGTTCGCGGGGAACGACGGATCGCTGAACCAGCTTTGCTGGGCCACACTCGTCGCGTAGTCGTGGGCCGAGTAGACCACCCGGTTGGCCACATCCAGCTGGACCGGATACTGCGCGACGCCCATCAGGTTGCCGCCCCACCAGCCCGAGACCCCGTTGAACGTCTGCACGCCCTCCACGAACACCAGCAGCTGCGGATTCACGGAGAGCACGGCGTTACCCGCCCGCTGTGCCGCCAGCCGCCAGTCCCTCGTCGTGTCGCCGCAGCCCCAACAGGCCGGATCGTGGGGCTCGTTGTGCAGGTCGATGCCGACGACGGTGTCCTGGCCGGCGTAACGCGCCGCCAGGGACTTCAGGTTGGCGATCCACGTCGACTCGGGCACCGCCGACGTGTACCAGAGCGCCGACTGCCCGCCCGCGTCCGGCCGGTGCCGGTCCAGGATGACCTTGAGGCCGCCCTGACCGGCGTACGCGACCAGCTTGTCCATGATCTGGAGCGAGCCCAGGCCCTGCAGGTCGGCGTTCTTGCCGCTGCTGAAGTCGATGCTGTTGGGGACAGCCGACGACTTGAAGATGTCGTCGCTGTACGGCAGCCGGATGGTGTTGTAGCCGAGCGACTTCATCTGGTCGATCATGCTCTTGTAGTCGCGGGCCCAGAGACCGTGGACCACGTTGTTGGCAGTCTCGAAGCCGAACCAGTTGATGCCGGCGATCCGGACCGGCTGCCCGGCCGCGTCCAGGATCTGCCGCCCGCTGGTGTGCCAGTAGCCGGCGCCGGCGTCCGCCGCACGGACCTCCGCCGCGTGGACGGTCTGCGCACCGGCTCCCAGCGGTAACAGAAGTGCTGCGGCAACAGCGCACAGCGCCCTTCGCAAGCTGCGGAAGCGGAACATGTCGCACGTTCCTCTCGGGAGGCGCGGCCCCGGAATCAATGGGAGCGCTCCCACGCACCGCGCACCTCCCAGGAAACTGACACAACATGCCCACGTCAATACTCGCGGCACCCTGGGATGTGCACGACGTTCAGCGGCTCAGCTTCTGGAACCGCCGCACCGCCAACGGCAGGAAGATCAGCGTCAGTACGGCCGGCCACACGCCCGCCATCAGCAGCGCATGCTGCTCCACCCACGAGTCCCCGCTGCCGACCGGCGTTCCGAACAGTTCGCGGGTCGCCGCTGCCGTGGACGAGATCGGGTTCCACGCGGCCACGAACCCCAGCCAGTCCGGCATGAGTTGGGGGGCGACGAAGATGCTGGAGATCATCGTGAGGGGGAACGCGACCGCGAACAGGCCGCCCGCGGCCTCCGGGTTGGGCACGATCAGGCCGAGCCACACGCCGATCCAGATCAGCGAGAACCGCAGCCACAGCAGCAGCCCGAAGGCGGCCACGAAGTCGAGCCCGCCGTCCGGACGCCAGCCCATCGCGAACGCGGTGAGCATCATGATGCCCAACTCCGCGCAGGCGGCGGCCAGATCGGTGATCCCGCGGCCGGCGACCACCGCCGAGGGCGCCATCGGCATCGAGCGGAAGCGGTCGATGACCCCCTTCGTGGCGTCGTACACCACGAGCGTCGCCGTGTTGATGAAGCCGAACGCCATCGTCATCGCGAACATGCCCGGCATCAGGAAGTCCTTGTAGTCCCCTCCCCCCGGCACCGTCATGGCACTGCCGAAGACGTACCCGTACAGCAGCACGGACAGGATCGGGAAGCCCAACTGCCAGGCGATGTTGATGGGTTGGCGCTGGTAGTGGGTCAGCCCGCGCCGCACCACGTTCCAGACGTCGGCGAGCAGCCAGAACGTCCGGCCGTGCCCGCCCGCCGCGCCGCTCGCATCCACCGTGTCGACCGGGTCCACCGCGTCCACGGCACTCATGCCGCCACCCCCTTCTCCGTCGTCTCAGTCTTCTCGTCCGTCTCCGTACGGTGTCCCGTCAGCCGGAGGAACACGTCGTCGAGGCTCGGCCTGCGCAGCCCGATGTCCTCGACCTGGACGCCCTCGTCCTGGAGGGTGCGGGCGACCTCGGTGAGCGCCGACACCCGGTCGGTCACCGGCGCGTGCACCCTCAACTCGGCCTCGTCGGACTCGGGTTCGCCGTCCGCGACCCGGGCGACCACCTTCACGACGCGCGGGATGTCGGCCCGCTCGGCCACCACCACCTCGATACGGTCGCCGCCGACCGTGCTCTTCAGCCCGTCGGGGGTGTCGTCCGCGATGGCCCGCCCCTGGTCGATGACGGTGATGTGCGAGGCGAGCTTGTCGGCCTCCTCCAGGTACTGCGTGGTGAGCAGGACCGTCGTGCCGCCCGCGACCAACTCCCGGATGGAGTCCCAGACTTCACCCCGGCCGCGCGGGTCGAGCCCGGTCGTCGGTTCGTCGAGGAAGAGCACGGACGGGATCAGGATCATGGAGGCGGCGAGGTCGAGACGGCGCCGCATGCCGCCGCTGTACTTGGCGACCCCCTTGCCCGCCGCGTCCGTCAGGTCGAACTGCTCCAGCAGCTCGGTGGCCCGCTGCCGGGCCCGCCGGCCGCCCAGATGGAACAGCCGGCCGAACATCTCCAGGTTCTGACGGCCCGTCAACACCTCGTCCACGGCGGCATACTGGCCCGTCAAACCGATCCGCGCCCGCACCTCGCGCGGGTGCCGGACCACGTCGAGGCCCGCCACCGTCGCCCGACCGCCGTCCAGCCGCAGAAGCGTGGACAGGATCCGTACGGCCGTGGTCTTGCCGGCGCCGTTCGGCCCGAGCAGCCCGTGCACGGTTCCCTTCCGCACGGCCAGGTCGAACCCGTCCAGGGCCCGCTTCTCGCCGTAACGCTTCTCCAACGCCTCGGCCCGTACCGCGTATTCGCCGGTCATCGCCCCTCCACCCGTCACCGAACGTCCAGCCGGACGCGCTGCCGGCCTCCTTGCCGACAACAACTGCCGACAACAACTGTGTACACCGTACTCGATTAAGCGTACGCCGTACTCAGTTTTCGCGCGAGGAATTAAGCTGACCCCATGAAGAACGGCAGCGGTGGCACGGAGACCAGTGGCAGCGGCGATGTCATCCGCACGCTCCACCTGCTGTGGGACACGGGCCGGCGCCCCAGCCGCGGCCCCAAACCGGGCCTCACCATCGACCGGATCGTGGAAGCGGCCGTCCGGATCGCGGACGAGGAGGGGCTGGACGCGGTCTCCATGCGCCGCGTCGCCACCGCCCTCGGCACCGCCACCATGTCGCTGTACCGCTACGTCCCCGGCAAGGGCGAGCTGCTCGACCTCATGCTCGACCGCGTCCAGCGCCCCGACCACAACCCGGCCACCCTCGGCGACGGCCACTGGCGCGCGACCCTGGAGGCGATGGCCCACGCCACCCTCGCCCTCTACCGGCGCCACCCCTGGCTGCTCCAGGTCAACCAGGCCCGCCCGATCCTGGGCCCCAGCGCGCTCGACGGCATGGAGTCGATCCTGTCGCGCATCAAACAGATGGGCCTGCCCGACCCCGAGCTGGTGTCGGTGGTCGTCATGGTCGACGGATACGTCATCGGCGCCGCCCGCACCCAGGTCTACCAGCGCGAGGTCGAGCGCCGTACGGGCCTCACCGACGCGGAGTTCTGGGAGGCCCACACCCCGGTCCTGACGGAGATCATGGCCAGCGGCCGCTACCCCTTCCTCGCCAACCTCACCGAGGACGCGTGGAGCCAGACCTTCGACCACTTCGAGTTCGGCCTGCAACGCATCCTGGACGGCCTGGAGGTATGGGTCGAACAACGCGCCCGGGGGTGACAAACCGGGCGTCCGGTGCCTCCATGGAGGCATGAGCACTCCGACTCCGAGCCCCGCGCTCGCCCCCTTCGTCAAGCAGTGGGCCGTCCTGCTCACCAGCCACAAGAAGGACGGCACCGGCGTCGGCACCCCCGTGAGCATCGCCGTCGAGGGCGACCACGCCTACTTCCGTACGCCCGGCAGCGCCTGGAAGACCCGGCGCCTGCGCGACAACCCGGAGGTGGAGATCGCCCCCTCCACCGCGCGCGGCGCCCCGACCGGCCCCGAGATCCACGCCCGCGCCCGGCTGCTCGCCCGCGGCAGCCCGGAGGACCAGCACGCGGCGAAGCTGCTGCGGCGCAAGTACCCCGTCATGCACGGCGTCCTGGTCCCCCTGGCCCACAAGGTGATGGGCACACCGACGCTGCACTACGAGATACGGGTCGTCTAGATACGGGTTGTCCAGGACGGGTTACCTGGATACAGGTTGTCTAGGACGGCCGCCGGCGTCGAAGCCCCTTGAGCCCGAGATAGGCGACGAAGAGCACGGCGACGGCGATGGCGCCGTTCCTGACGTTCCCGTCCGAGCCCCCGCCGTTCTCGTTGCCCGATGCCGAACTCCCGCTGCCGGAGGGCGAGTCGGAGTCACCCTCGGAGGGAGCGTCCTCCGCCTCGACCCCGCTCTCGGCGCCCTCGCTGCCGTACATGATCTTGGACCCGTCACGGCTGTACGTGACCGACTCGCCCTGCCCCTGCAAGGGCACGTCGAGCTGCCCCTGCCGCTTGAGCTTGCCGCCGTTCCAGGCGTAGGAGACGCCCCCGAAGTACCCGCGTACGGCCAACTGCTGCCCGTCGGGCGAGAAGGCGGCGTCGGTGGCCCACATGTCGACGGCGGCGGCGGGCCGGAAGACGTTGGTGCCGGAGGAGGAGAGCTCGGCCGGGCCCGTGTACAGGTGCCCGCCGTCCTCCTGCTTGTCGATGATGTAGACGCGCCCGGTCTTCGGATGCACGACGAGCGACTCGGCGTCACGGGACCCGTCCGAGTACTTCACGACGTACTGCGTGGCACGGATCGTCTGGTCCTTGAGCACCTTCGGCTCGGGGAGCTGGTAAATCCATACGTAATCCCAGGTCACGCCATCGTTGTCGCCGATGTCGCCGACGTAGATCTGGTTGTCGGGCCCGATGGAGATGGCCTCGATGTCGCGGGGTGTGCCGACGCCGGTCATGGTGACGGTCGCGACGGTCCGGCCCGTCGCGCTGTCGACCGCGTACAGGTAGGCCCCGTCGTCACTGTCGTTGTGGGTCCAGTAGACGCCGGGGTGGAGCCGGGAGGCGGCGAGACCGCTGGACTCGGTGATCCGCGGGTCCTTGATGGTGAAGTCCTGGTCACCATCGGCAGCGGAGGCGGGCGCGGCGAGCGCCCCGACGAGTAGGCCCCCGGCAAGGAGGGCGAGCGATCGGCGCATGCCCCCAAGCGTGCCATCCCGGCGATCGTTACGACGCTCATGACCTTGGGAGTGCTGCCAGGTCGGCAGTTCCCCGGCGAATGACTTGCGAACGACTTGCGAATGACTCTGCGCATGAGACTGGCGGACGGCTGACGGGCAACTGACTCCTGCCTGACACCCGGCTGACCCCAGGTGGCCGGACTCACACACCACACCGGCCCCACGCCCCTCCCCCCATCCCTCATCATGAGCGGATGCTCAGGTTGATGCCCGTAGGCGACTCCATGACCATCGGCAGCGCCGGCGAACACACCTGGCGCTACCGGCTGTGGCAGCACCTGCGGGAGACGTACGGCGGCCCGTTCCGGATCGTCGGCCCGCGCGAGGCGCTGTACGACAAGGCGACGAACACCTCCGACTCGTACGAGTACGCCGACCCGGACTTCCCCCGCGCCCACCTGGCCGGCTGGGGCGAGGGCTGGCAGCACATGACCCCGCTGATCGCGGACGCGGTACGCGCCCACAAGCCGGACGTCCTCCTGGTCTCCCTGGGCCTGATCGACCTGGGCTTCTACACGGACGCCGAACAGACGGCGGAGCAGGCGCGCACCTTCATCGCCGAGGCGAGGCTGTCCAACCCGCGCATCGCCATGGCCCTGCTCCCGGTCATCCCGAACGTCCGCGCGGACACGGACCCGCCCTTCGCCGCCCAGGTCGCCCACTTCAACGAACTCCTGGCGAAGACGGCCGCCGACCTCGACGAGCCCCGCTCCCCCCTGCTCCTGACCTCAACCCCGTCCGCGTACGACGTCAACCACGACACGTACGACGGCACGCACCCGAACGCGAGCGGCGAGCACAAGATCGCGGGAGCCTTCGCGGACTCCCTGTACGAGGCGTGGGACCTGGGGGAGCGGTACGGGGCCGGGGAGTACTGATACGGCGTCAGCGCCGGGAGCCGGCACCGGCCGACGCGCGAAGACCGGGGAGGCGGAGGAGAATGGGAGGCGAGGTGCGAAGGGCGGCGATCCGGGCCCGGCGCCCGGGCCGTCTCGTGCCCCGTCAGCTCTTTCTCTCCCCACCTTTCTCCGTGACTCATGTCCTCCGTCGCACGAATCATCGGCCGACTGCTGACAACGGTGTTGCTGAGCACCGCGGTCGCACTGGGCCCGAACGCGTTCTCGGGCCCGGGCGCGATGGCAGCGCCGGGCCCGGCCACCGAGATCAGCGAGACGCAGGGGCTGCCGGGGACGTACATCACCGTTGAGGGCTCGGGTTTCGAGGACTGTTACGTGGATCTCAAGAATGCGTCGGGATCCGGCGGTTCCGAACGTCAACCAGGCACGGTCGCACTCTCCATGGTCGACGGAGCTCCCTCCACCACGGCATCCGTCGAGGACGACGATGACGACGATGGCGATGACGACGAGGGCACCTTCGATTCCGGCTTCACGGTCTCGGAGGACGCCGACCCGGACGACTACACGGTGAGCGCCGTATGCACCGACAAGTTACCCATCGACGCCAAGGCACCCTTCACCGTCGAGGCCGTGGAGGAAGCCGTACTCGCCCTCGATCCCACCGATGGCCGTGCTGGCCGAACGGCAGGGGAGCCTGAACCTTCCGGGCACCCTGCGGCTGCGCGCGCCGATCCCCCTGCTCCGAACCGAGCCGCCCCCGGCGCACCGGTGAGACCCACGTCACATTCGCTCATGTCACGTCTTGGTGAGCCGTTCCGTCGTCCATGTGTAACGCCCTACAAGGCAGCACAAAGACAGACGGAGGAGCACACCATGGAGGCCCGTTTGAACCTCTTCGCCAGCCCGACCGCGGCCAAGTTCACCAAGCACCTCGTCGCGGCCGGCAAGGTGGTCGCCGACTCGTCGCTGCCGGTCGCCACACAGGAGCTGGTGAAGCTCCGCGCCAGCCAGATCAACGGCTGCGGTTACTGCACCGACATGCACTCCAAGGATGCCGCCGCGGCGGGGGAGACCGTGCAGCGCCTGCACCTGGTCGCGGCCTGGCGGGAGGCCAAGGTGTTCACCGACGCCGAGCGCGCCGCCCTGGAACTGACCGAGCAGGGCACCCGCATCGCGGACGCGGCCGGCGGCGTCACGGACGAGGCCTGGGCGAACGCCGCCAAGTACTACGACGAGGAGCAGCTCGTCGCCCTGGTGCTCACGATCTCTGTCATCAACGCCTTCAACCGGGGGAACGTCATCGTCCAGCAGCCCGCCGGCGACTACGAGCCCGGGATGTTCGGATAACTCGGATAACTCGGATAACTCCGAGAACAGCACCCCCTGTTGGGCGACGCCGGGCAAGGTGCACCCGGCGTCGCCCAGCGGGAGCCGGCAGTCGCCGACCCGCCTCAGAACAGCGTGTTGTCGTTAGAACATCGTGTTGTCGTTGGCGGATTCAGCCGGGACATCCTGCAGCACGTCCCAGTGCTCCACGATCTTCCCGCCCCGCACCCGGAACAGATCCACCACAGCCTGCCCGCGATCACCGGGCGCGCTGACGTAGTGGCTGTGGACGGCGACCAGATCCCCTTCGGCCACAACGCGCTTACGGGAGACGGCCAGTTCGGGGAACGCCTGGAAGTACCCCCCGAGCCCGGCCCGCGCACCGGCGACCCCGTCCGCGATGTCGGGGTTGTGCTGGTGGTACTCGGGCCCCCAGTACTTGTCGAGCGCGGAGAGGTCCTTGCGGACGATGAGCTGGTCGAACGCCTTGGTGACCAGCTTCTTGTTGTAGGCGGTGAGCCAGCGCGGCCCCGCCTCCCCGGTCTGCGGCCAACTGACCGTCGAGAACATGTCGTTGCCGTTGGCGCTGCTGTCCGGAACGTTCTGCCCGGTGTCCCAGTGCTCGGCGATCTTCCCGCCCTGGAACCGGAAGATGTCGAAGACGGCCGAGCCCCGACTCCCCGGCGCCAGCACGACGTTGGAGTGCACGAGGACGAGGTCGCCCTCGGAGATGACCCGCTTGACGTCGTACTTGGCCTCGGGGAACTGCTGGTGCAGCCCGGTGCCGAGGTTCTTCAGCGCCTCGGAGCCATCGGGGGCAAGGGGGTTGTGCTGGATGTAGTCGGTCCGCACGAACCGGTCCACGATCGCGGTGTCCCCGCGCTCGAACACGCCCTTGAGGACGCGTACGGCAACGTCCTTCTGGTAGTCGAGCCGGGCGCCCTCACCGACGTACCCGAAGGCGTGGTGCTGCCCACCGGCCGACGGCGAGGCGACGGCGGGCACGACCGCGGCGCCCAGCAGGGCGGAGGCGGCGAGCGCGGCGACGAGGATGCGGCGGGCGGACGTACGCGGGGCGGGCATGTGGGGGGTCACGATGCTCCCTCTCTCAGAATCTTGAAACATCAAGCGATCAACGCTGTGCATACGTAAGCACTAACCACAAGTTAGCGTCAAGCCCCGAAGCCGCCACCCTGCTCCCTCCCCCACTCCCTCCCAGCCCCGCCCCGCCCGCCCTTGCCTAGAGCGCACTCCACGACGTTGGCTGAGGAGTCATGAAGTACACGCAGCTCGGACGCACGGGACTCAAGGTCAGCCGACTCGTCCTCGGGACCATGAACTTCGGCCCTCAGACAGACGAAGCCGACAGTCACGCGATCATGGACGCGGCCCTGGAAACGGGCATCAACTTCTTCGACACGGCAAACGTCTACGGCTGGGGCGAGAACAAGGGCCGTACGGAATCGATCATCGGGAACTGGTTCGCCAAGGGCGGTGAGCGCCGCGACAAGGTGGTCCTCGCCACCAAGATGTACGGCAACATGGGCGCCGAGGGCGCGGCCTGGCCGAACCACGACCTGCTCTCCGCGCTGAACATCCGGCGCTCGGTGGAAGCGTCGCTGAAGCGCCTCCAGACCGACTACATCGACGTCTACCAGTTCCACCACATCGACCGCTCCACTCCCTTCGAGGAGATCTGGCAGGCGATCGACGTGCTCGTACAGCAGGGGAAGATCCTCTACGCGGGTTCGAGCAACTTCCCGGGGTACAAGATCGCCCAGGCCAACGAGATCGCCGCCCGGCGCGGCGGCACCATCGGGCTCGTCAGCGAGCAGTGCCTCTACAACCTCGTCGAGCGGCGCGCCGAGATGGAGGTCATCCCGGCCGCGCAGGAGTACGGGCTCGGCGTCATCCCCTGGTCGCCGTTGCAGGGCGGACTGCTCGGCGGGGTCATCAAGAAGGAGGTCCTGGGCGGCCGACGGGCGAGTGGCCGCGCTGCCGAGACCCTCGCCGACCCCACCTCACGCGCCCAGATCCAGGCGTACGAGGACCTGCTCGACAAGCACGGCATCGAACCCGGCGAGGCGGCTCTCGCCTGGCTGCTCACCCGCCCCGGCGTGACCGGCCCGATCGTCGGCCCGCGTACGGCCGAGCAGTTGGAGTCGGCGGTACGGGCGTCCGAGCTGGAGCTGAGCGCCGAGCTGCTGGGCTCGCTCGACGAGATCTTCCCGGGCCCGGGACCGTCACCGGAGGCCTTCGCCTGGTGACCGGGCAGCCGTCGTAAGCAGTCGCCGCAGGCAGCTGCAGCAGGTGGGCCCCGGTCGCGACCGGGGCCCCTTCCGGGCCTACCTCACACCGAGGTCACTTCCCGGCCGCCGCCGCCACCGCCACGACCACGAACATCAGCACGAGCACACCGGCCATCACCCGGTTCCGGATTTTCGGATTCACACCGCCGAGCCTAACCGGCCGCACCTCGGGCCTGTCCGGCGGATCCTGTCGGAGACGCGGGGTGCGGCACGCGCATCTGCGGCGTTGTCGTCGGCTGCCGACTCCTCCACGCTCGGCTGCGCTCGCGCGGGTGGACCCCCATCCCCCCGCTCACCGGCGCTCATGCGGCATCGTCAGTTTTCTCCGACCTGACCCGCCGGACAGGCCCGAGCGGCCAACGGGCGACCACTTCGTACCGGGGCTGCTCCCCCGGCACTCCGGACTTCGGCAGATTGCTGCGTACGAGCGCCAGGTCGTCCACCGTCCAGGTGCGGCTGGTGAACGCGTCCAGGGCCTCGACGTACGGCCGCACCTCGAAAGGCTCGCGGCTGCGCGCCACCGTGAGGTGGGGCTTGTAGTGCCGGTGCTCACCCATGTCCACGCCCGCCTTCCGGCCCGCCGCCTCCGCCCGGTCGGCCAGCAGCCGCAGCACGCTCAGCCCACCGGCCGCGCCCGCCCACAGCGCCCGTCCGTGCCCGAACTGCCCGCCCCCGCACACCGCGAGCGCGAACGACTCGGTGCGATGCGCGGCCCGCTCCAGCCGCGCCGACAGTTCCGGTACGACGTCCTCGTCCACCTCGCCGTAGAAGGCGAGGGTGAAGTGCCAGCCGGGTACACCGGTCCAGCGCAGCCCCTCCGCGCCCGGCAGGCCCCTCAACCCGGCCACGGCGACGGCGAGTTGCTCGGACACGTCGGCGGGCGGCAGCACGGCGGCGAACAGTCTGACGGTGTTCATGGCACTGGAACTGGCACTCATGGCCTTCACCGTACTCAGGCCGCCGAAGTCACCGCCTCCCGCCGCTCCTCCTCCTGCTGCTTGAGGAGAAGGACGCGCGGGTGTCCGGAGTTCCAGACGACCGAGAAGCGCAGGCCGCCCACGCGGGTCAGGACCAGGCCGACCGTCAGGGCGGCGGCCGTCGCGACGATGCCGCCGAAGGCGAGGCCGACCCGGGGGCCGTACGAGTCCGTGATCCAGCCGACTATCGGTGCGCCCAGCGGCGTACCGCCCATGAAGACCATCATGAACAGGGCCATGACCCGGCCGCGCATCGCCGGATCGGTGGCCATCTGGATGGCGGTGTTGGCCGTGACGTTGACCGTGAGACCCGCGATCCCGATCGGGATCATCAGCAGCGAGAACAGCCACAGGGACGGGGCCACCGAGGCCACGATCTCCAGTGCGCCGAAGGCGACGGCCGCCGCGACGAGGACACGCAGCCTCGCCGTACCGCGCCGGGCGGCCAGCAGGGCGCCGGCCAGGGAACCGACCGCGATCAGCGTGTTGAAGAAGCTGTACGCGCCGGCGCCGGCGTGGAAGACGTCGTCCGCGTACGCCGAGAGGACGACCGGGAAGTTGAAGCCGAAGGTGCCGATGAAGCCGACGAGGACGATCGGCCAGACCAGCTCGGGCCGTCCGGCGACATAGTGCAGACCCTCGCGCAGTTGCCCCTTGGCGCGCGGCGCCCGCTCCACGGCGTGCAGTTCGCGGGCGCGCATGAGCAGCAGGCTGGCGATGGGGGCGACGAAGGACAGCCCGTTGGCGAGGAAGGCCCAGCCCGTGCCGACCCCGGTGATCATCAGACCGGCGACGGCGGGTCCTACGAGGCGCGCGGACTGGAAGTTCGCGGAGTTGAGACTGACGGCGTTCTGCAGCAGCTCGGGCCCGACCATGTCGGGGACGAAGGACTGCCGGGCCGGGTTGTCGACGACCGTGGCGAGGCCGACGGCGAAGGCGGCGAGGTAGACGTGCCAGACCTCGACGTCACCGGAGAGGGTCAGCACGGCGAGCGCGAGGCCGGTGAGGGCCATCAGCGTCTGCGTGACGAGCAGCGTGGGCCGCTTGGGCAGCCGGTCGACGAGGACACCGCCGTACAGGCCGAAGAGCAGCATCGGCAGGAACTGGAGCGCGGTCGTGATGCCGACGGCGGTCGAGGAGCCCGTGAGGCTGAGGACCAGCCAGTCCTGGGCGATGCGCTGCATCCAGGTGCCGGTGTTGGAGACGGCCTGGCCGACGAAGAAGAGGCGGTAGTTCCGGATCTTCAGGGAGCTGAACATCGCGGACCTGCGGGAGCCTTCAGTGGGGGCGGGCGGGGGGTTGTGGGTGGCTGGTGCGGGTGCGGAGTCTGCTCCGGGTCCCGAACTCAAAAGGGTTCGCCTCCTTGCGAATGGCGTGGCACGACGGCCTTGCACCGCTTGACGGACTTACACCGCTCGGCGGCCTTACAGCGCTTACAGATGCGCGATCTTTTCCAGTACGGGGGCGGCTGCGCGCAGTTTCGCCCACTCGTCCTCGTCTAGGTTCTCGACCAGTCCGGCCAACCACGCGTTCCGTCTGCGGCGGCTCTCCTCGAGCATCGCTTCGGCGGTCTCGGTCTGCGTGACGACCTTCTGGCGCCGGTCCTCGGGATGCGGCTCCAGCCTGACCAGGCCCTTGCCCTCCAGCAACGCGACGATACGAGTCATCGAGGGCGGCTGCACATGCTCCTTGCGGGCGAGCTCGCCCGGCGTGGCCGAGCCGCAGCGGGCGAGGGTGCCCAGCACCGACATCTCGGTGGGGCTCAGCGACTCGTCGACCCGCTGGTGCTTGAGTCGGCGCGACAGACGCATTACGGCGGATCGCAGTGAGTTCACGGCGGCAGCGTCGTCGCCATGGGTTAGGTCAGGCATGTTCTTTAGCGTAACTCATTACCCTGACTAAAGACCACCGCAGCGCGCCAGGATGCCCCGTGACGAGCACCACTGAACCTCCACATCACCCGTTCGAGTGAGCCGACCGCAAAAAGTGACCCACGGCCCCGCACCGGCCCGGACCCTCGTCTCCATGGGGACCAGCGTGCTCAGCCTGCGGATAGACGGGGAGCTGCTCGACCGGCTCCGGGACCATGCGGCGAAAAGGGGAATGAGCGTCCAGGACTACGTGGTCCGGACGCTCGTCCGGGACGACTTCGACGAGCGGTTCCAGAGCGCGGTCGAGGAGACGGAGAAGTTCTACGGGGTGCCGTGACCTCTGCGGAGCGCCGGACGGGCGGCCTCGTAAGCTGTGTGCATGGAGAAGTGGACAGCGAAGCACGAGGCGCCGGAGCCCCTGGAGGGCCCCGTCGTCGCCACCGTCACGGGCGGCACGATCCTCTGGTTCGTCCTCTTCCTGGCCCAGCTCCCCTTCTACGGCTGGTACGACGACCACGGCCACGCCTGGTGGGTGTGGACCTGCCTCGCCGGCACAGGCCTGGGCCTGATCGGAATCTGGTACGTACGCAAGCGGGAAGCGGCGATCAAGCAGGCAACCGAGACCGGGGAACCCCTGACGCCGGCGGAGTAGTAGCGCCCCCCTCAGCCCGTCCGGCGTTTGAGGACAAGGCCCGTTCAGGGCCGACAGCGGGGTCTGGGGCGGCAGCCCCAGGGATGGGACGGGTAGGGGCGGCGGGGGCGAACCTCTCCCGCCCGCACCCACCCACCTACCCCCAGCCCACCCCGCCCCACCCCCGACGTTCCCCTACGCGCCCCCGACTACAACCACCGCATCATTTCCCACCCCGCGCCTCCTCCCCTGGTCGGATCTTTGGGGCACTCGGCGGGTGAAGCCGTAAATCCGCACGTACCGTCGAACGCATGACGCACATCGACGCCGGCGCCGAACTCGATCCTGTGCACCCAGTACCCCTTTCCAGCGGGACGCCGGGCAGCGCGCCCGGCCGCGCCGCGCAGGTCCGCGCCCGCGGCCTCACCGCCGCCGAAGTCGCCGAGCACGTCGCCCGCGGCGAGGTCAACGACGTCCCCGTACGCAGCAGCCGCAGCGTCTCCGAGATCGTCCGCGCCAACGTCTTCACCCGGTTCAACGCGATCATCGGCGTCCTCTGGGTGATCATGATGTTCGTCGCCCCGTTCCAGGACAGCCTGTTCGGGTACGTCATCCTCGCCAACACCGGCATCGGCATCATCCAGGAGTGGCGGGCGAAGAAGACCCTCGACTCCCTCGCGGTGATCGGCGAGGCCAGACCCACGGTCCGCCGCGACGGCGTCGCCACCGAGGTGAGCACCTCCGGGATCGTCCTCGGCGACCTCATCGAGATCGGCCCCGGCGACAAGATCGTCGTGGACGGCGAGTGCGTCGAGGCCGACGGGCTCGAGATCGACGAGTCGCTGCTCACCGGCGAGGCCGACCCCGTCGTCAAGCAGCCCGGCGACCCGGTCATGTCGGGCAGCTTCGTCGTCGCGGGCGGCGGCGCCTTCACCGCGACGAAGGTCGGCCGCGAGGCCTACGCCGCCCAACTGGCCGAAGAGGCCTCCCGTTTCACCCTCGTCCACTCGGAACTCCGTACCGGCATCTCCACGATCCTCAAGTACGTGACCTGGATGATGGTCCCGGCCGCGACAGGCCTGGTCATCACCCAACTGGTCGTCAAGGACAACGACTTGAAGGACTCGATCGCCCGCACCGTCGGCGGCATCGTCCCGATGGTCCCGGAGGGCCTCGTGCTCCTCACCTCCGTCGCCTTCGCGATCGGCGTGATCCGCCTCGGCCGGAAGCAGTGCCTCGTCCAGGAGCTGCCCGCGATCGAGGGCCTCGCGCGCGTCGACACGGTGTGCCTGGACAAGACGGGCACCCTGACCGAGGGCGGCATGGACGTGACCGAGCTGCGCTCCCTCAACGGCAGCGACGAGACATACGTACGGCGGGTCCTGGGCGCCCTAGGCGAGTCCGACCCCCGCCCGAACGCCTCCCTCCAGGCCATCATCGACGCCTACCCCGACAGCGAGGACTGGCGCTGCACCGAGTCGCTCCCCTTCTCCTCGGCCCGCAAGTACAGCGGCGCCGCGTTCAGCGAGGGCAACGGGGAGACGAGCACGTGGCTGCTGGGCGCCCCGGACGTGCTGCTCGACGCCCAGGACCCGGCCCTCGCCGAGACGGACCGCCTGAACCAGGCCGGCCTGCGCGTCCTCCTCCTCACCCGCACCACCCGCGAACTGGACCACCCCGAGGTCGCCACCGCCACCACCCCCACCGCCCTGGTCGTCCTGGAGCAGCGCCTGCGCCCCGACGCGGCGGACACGCTCCGCTACTTCGCCGAACAGGACGTCCAAGCGAAGGTCATCTCGGGCGACAACGCGGTGTCGGTGGGCGCGGTGGCAAACAAACTGGGCCTGACGGGAACGACGATCGACGCCCGCCGACTCCCCACCGACATCGACGACATGGCGAAGGCCCTCGACGAGGGCACGGTCTTCGGCCGGGTCACCCCGCAGCAGAAGCGGGACATGGTGGGCGCGTTGCAGTCACGCGGACACACGGTGGCGATGACGGGCGACGGCGTGAACGACGTACTGGCCCTGAAGGACGCCGACATCGGCGTGGCCATGGGCTCGGGTTCGGAGGCGACCCGGGCGGTGGCCCAGATCGTCCTCCTCAACAACAGCTTCGCGACGCTGCCCTCGGTGGTGGCGGAGGGCCGCCGGGTCATCGGCAACATCACGCGCGTGGCGACCCTGTTCCTGGTCAAGACGGTCTACTCGGTCCTCCTGGCCGTCCTGGTGGTCTGCTGGCGGGTCGAATACCCCTTCCTCCCCCGCCACTTGACCCTGCTCTCCACCCTGACGATCGGCATCCCGGCCTTCTTCCTGGCCCTGGCCCCCAACAAGGAACGCGCGAAACCCCACTTCGTACGCCGGGTCATGCGCTACTCGATCCCGGGCGGCGTACTGGCGGGCACGGCGACCTTCCTCACGTACCTGCTCGCCCGTCACTACTACACGGGCGAGGGCGCGTTGGAGGCGGAGACGAGCGCGGCGACGCTCACCCTGTTCCTGATCTCCATGTGGGTACTGGCGATCATCGCCCGCCCCTACACCTGGTGGCGGATCGCCCTGGTCGCGGCGATGGGCGCGGGCTTCCTGCTGGTCCTCGTCGTACCGCCGCTCCAGGAGTTCTTCGCGCTGAAGCTGGTGGGCACGACGATGCCATGGATCGCCGTGGGCATCGCGACGGTGGCGGCGGCCACCCTGGAGGTGATGTGGAGATGGGTGGACCGCCGCTTCCCGGCGTAAGCCGTAAGCCGTAAGAGGAGGCCTACTTCACGTCGATGAAGTCGGGCGCGGAACCGAGGGCGGCGGTCGTGGCGGTCCCCGCGAAGACGTACCGGAAGAACCCGTCGGCGGTCGCCGTGACAGTCGTCTTCAGGTCACCCTGGGCCGTCGTCTTGATGGTCCTGACGACGGTGTACGCGCTGGTGCCGTTCTTCCGGAACTGGAGCTGGACCGGCTGGGTCGCGTACCCCGTGTAGTTGGTGGCGCCCCAGTTGGCGCGGGTCAGCTTGCCGGTGACGGTGATGACCTTGCCCTTGACGACGGGCTCCGGCGCGGCGTTGACCGAGAGCTTCGAGTGGCGCAGGAGGCTGGGGGCGGCGATGCCCTCCTTCTCCAGGGACCCGACCTTGGTCACGTCGTAGTCGTCGTCACCCATGTCCTGGCCGTTCAGGGCGTGCGCGTACACGTAGGCGCTCCACTTGCCCGCGTCCTCGTTCAGCAGGTCCTGGGCCGGCGTGATCACGATGGACTGGGTGCAGTCGGCCCGCGTCGTCGAGACGGCCTTGCAGTGGGCGTAGTCGACGCCGTACAGGCCGTAGGCGGAGGTCGCGTACGTGGCGCCCCTGTACAGCTCGATGTCGGTGAGGAAGTCCTCGGCGGCGATGTCGACGTCCGCCGCGTGGGTCAGCGTGTAGCTGAGCGGCACCGTCACCTTGCCCGTGACGCCCACCACGATCGCCTTACCGTTGTTGACCTTGATGCCGGAGAAGGAGGCATCGAGGGTGTACGGCACGGCAGGATCGGCAGCGACCGCCGCCGGGACGCCCACGGCCGGAAGGACCAGGGCGCCGAGGACGGCGGCCACAGTGGCACGTATACGCATGCGTGTTCCCCACAGGGAGAAGGGGCCAACGACGGTCGTCGCCATGGCTCGGTTCTACGGAATATCGCGGAGGGCACCGCGATTCCATGTTCGCACCACGCCCCCCGCGCCTCCCCACCGCACCCCCACCCACTCGCCGCTCGCCTCAGTCGAACCAGCGGTCCCGCGCCAACTCCGTAGTCCGCGACGGGTCCTCCAGCAGCGCCGCCACCTCGAACCGTCGCGGCCACTGCCCCGCCGCCCAGGCGAGGCCGGCAGCGACGCCCTCCAGGGTCGAGGCGTGCAGCACCCCGTCCCGCGTCCTCCGCCAGTCCAGTTCCACGCCGTCCACGACGAGCTCCTCGTGCTCGACGTACGTCGCCGGCGTCCCCGGTCCCAGCAGTACCCGTACCGACTCCGGTACGTCGTGCTCCGCGCCCTCCGATGTCACCTCGCCCGTGACCGACTCGCTCAGCCGCCGTACCTGGAACAGTTCGGCCAGTTCGGCCGCCCTCGCCGGGCGTACGGGGAGCAGCGGTACGCCCGCTGTGAAGGGCAGCAGGTCGGGTGAGTCGACGACCACCGCGTCCGCCGCGTCCACGACCTCCACGTGGCCGTCGACGACGGCGCGCAGGTCGTCGGGCAGCGTGACCTGTTCGGGGTCGAGGTCGGCCAACGCGCCGTAGAGGGCGTGCAGTTGGGTGCCGCTCACTTCGCGGTCCGGGTCGGCGAGGCGGTCCAGCAGTTCGGCCGCGCCGCCCGGCTCGTCGAGGAGGGCCGCCACCGACGTCCGTACGCCCAGGGCCCGCAGGACCTGCTCGTCGTCGAACCCGGTGGCGTCGGCCTCCTCGTACAGGCCCCGCAGGAGCGGGTCGCCGCCCGCTGCCAGGAGACCGGCGGGCCGCCGCCCGTCCAGCACCGGGTTTCCGCGCAACCACCAGGCCGTGTACGGGCGTACGAGCTCGTGCGTGCCGTCGGGCAGCAGGACGCGCACCGGCTGGATGATGGCGTCGCGCAGGGGCGGCTGGGCGAGGAGGGCGAGGGCCTGGGGCCAGCGGTCGTCGTCGACGAGGTCGAGGTCGCGTACGGCGACCAGTTCCGTGGCGACGGGAGGGACGGGCGAGTCGGGGAAGCGGTCGAGGATGTCCTCGCTCCACACGTCCACGGCGTCGAGCAGGCCGGGGTCGTCGGGTTCGGCGAAGTCGCTGTCGCGGGGCTCCAGTTCGTCCGGGTCGAGGACGACGTCGGTGGTGCGTACGAGGGCGAAGTTGGCGAGGACGCCACAGGCGGCCAGCGGCTGCTCGCCCCACCTCGCCGCCAACTCGGCGTCCACCGACGCCAGTTCGCCTTCCCTGATGACCTCGGCGAACGGGCTGCCGGGGAGGACGAGTTCACCGGCGGGAGCGAGTTCGCCGTCCTCGTCGGGGAGGGCGAGGGCGCCGAGCCAGGGCTCGTCGCCGGGTTCGAGGCCCGCGTCCCGTACGAGGGCGAGGACGGTGTCGGCCAACTCCTCGGCGTCCGGGGTGTCTTCGTCGTCCCACGACATGCCACCGGCGTCCTCGTCGAGGGAGGCGGCGACGGCGGCCCGTACCTGCGGGGTGGTGAGGACGGCGCGCGGGGTGGCCGGGAGGGCGCCGAGCTTCTCCAGGAGGGGGTGGGCGGCGTCCGGGTGGGCGACCTTGAGACCGAGGCGGGCGAGGATCTCGGGCGCCGCGGCCTCCGCATCCCCGGACGTGGGCAGCAGTACCTGCCGGGGGCCGATGGTCGTACGGCCGTCGGCGAGCGGCACGGGCAGCCCGGTCAGCCGGTCGGGGTCGACGCCGGCCAGGCTGTCGTACAGCCGGTGCCACCACTCGGGCGCCTTCTCCAGCCCGGCGAGCCGGTCGACGGCGTCCGTCAGGGGGACGCGGGCGACCCCCAACGTCCGCAGTTCCACGCGGCGTTCGAGACCGGCGGGCAGCAGGGTGGGCAGCACCTCGGCGAGGACCTGGACGGTCTCGGCGCCTGCGCCCTCGACGACCTCGGCGTCACGGGGCCGGAGCGCGGACGGCAGTTCCTCGTCGTCCCCGGGGTCAAGTGCGGGCGGAAGAAAGGCGGTTCGGGGCAGCCGTTCGAGAATCGCCTGGCGGAGGTTCCCGTCCAGCTCACCCTTGCCCAGCGGGCCGGGCACGAGCGCGATGATGCCCTCCCCCACCGGGCGCCAGTCGGCGAGGAGTTCGGTGTACGCGTCGGCGGCGCGCTGCACCAGGAAGTCGGTGAGCGGACCGGGCGCGGCATGCCGGCGGGCGGTGTCCAGCGGGAGCGAGGCGATGAGCAGCGCCGGTACGCCCAGCGGCTCGTCGCTCGGCGTGGGCGCGTGCACGACGGGGCTGGTCCGGGGCGGTACGGGAGCGCCGTCCGCGTCGACGGGCACGGCCCAGGTGACCGACCAGTGCGGACGCAGCCGCTCCTCGACCGGCCGCCCGACCAGCAGGGCCGCCTCCAGGGGGCCGTGCGCGGAGACGGTACGCCAGCGGCTGACGCCGTCCCGGGAGTCCTCCACGAGGGTCAGCGCGCCGTCGGTGCGCCGACGCACCGTACGGGCCTCGTGCTCCCCCACCTCGATGACGACCTCTTCGAGACCGGGCAGCGTCAGCAGAAGCGCATCGTCGACGCCGCTGAGCAGCCGCTCGGCGAGATCCTCGGCGGCGGTGTCGCGCAACGGGAGGATGACAGCCGTGTCGTACGGGTCCGGGGCAGTCCCTTCGGCCGCGAACGGCAGCCGGAGAAGCGGCACATGACCGTCGCGCCGCCGGACCTCGTCACCGAGTCCGGGACTGTGCCGGGCGATGTCGGCGGCCAGCTCGCGAGCCTCCGTGAGGCTCCACCGCACACCGCCGTGCCGCCCGACGACGGCGGGCTCGTCAGTCACGGCGAGCACGGCGGCGAAGCCGACGCCGAACCGCCCGACGGCGCCCGTCTCCTTGCCGTCCTCCTGGACGTCCCGCTTGGCGGAGGCGCGCAGCGTGGAGAGGGACTCGACACCGGTGGCGTCCAGCGGAGCACCCGTGTTGGCGGCGACGAGGACACCCTCGCGGAGGGTGAGCCGCAGCCGCCCGGGCACCCCGGCCCGCGCCGCCGCGTCCGCCGCGTTCTGAGCGAGCTCGACGACGAGCCGGTCCCGGTACCCACCGAGGACGAGATCCTCCTCGGCGTTGGCATCCTCACGGAACCGGGCGGGGCTGGTGGCCCAGGCGTCCAGAACACCCCGGCGCAGACGGGCCGTACCGAAAGGGTCCGCGCCCTCAGCTGCCGGCCGCACGAACTTGCTCACGTTGACTCTCCTCATCGGCGTGAGCATGAAGGTACCGTGCGCCGCGAGCGCGCCCGCGCACCCGCCCGGGAGGGGGACCGGGCCCGCCCGGCAGCGGCGGCGCCCCTTACGATGCGCTCCGGACCGCGCCCGAGCCGGCGCTGGTCCGTTTCGTGTTCCTGAGGGGGAATCTCTGTGTTCGTGCTGTCCATTCTGCTGCTCATAGCGGCGGTAGTGCTCTTTCTCGTCGGCCGAAGCAGAACCGAAGCCGGTGGCTGGCGGATCGGGGCGGCGCTCAGTGCCGTCGCCGCCGTGCTGGCCGGTGTCTTCGCCTGCGTCCATGTCGTGCGTGCCTACGAGGTCGGGGTGCCGGTGACCTTCGGCAAGGTCGGCCAACCGCTCAACTCCGGCGTCCAGTTCAAGTCGCCGTTCACCGACGTCACGTCCTTCTCCACCCGTCCCGTCGATCTGAACCTCTACGACAAGGACGTCGTCGAGGTCCGCTCCGCACAGGGTGGCGTGCTGTACGCGGACGTCACCATCAAGTGGGCCGTCGTACCGGCCAAGGCGGTCGAGCTGTACCGGCTGGCGGGCAGTGAGGAGGCCGTCCAGGAGCGGCTGGTGTTGCCGGACAGCCGCGAGATCATCCGCAACGTCTTCGCCAAGCACACCAGCGAGGAGGGCTACGCCTCCGCCCGTGAGCAGATCGGTGCGGAGATCGCCGCCCTCATCAAGGAGCGGCTGGCGCCGCGCGGGATCGACGTCACGACCGTCAACCTGCGCAATGTGAGGCCGTCGGACAAGCTCCAGGACCAGATCGACAAGAAGATCCAGCAGGAGCAGGCCACCGAGCGGGCCGTCGAGGCCTCGCGTACGGCCACGGCGGAGGCCGAGCGCAAGCGGATCGAGGCGGAGGGCATCGCCCGCGCCAACACGATCCTCTCGAAGTCGCTGAGCGACAAGGTGCTGTACAACCAGTGCCTGGAGGCCTACAAGGAGGCCGCCAGGGCCAACCCGGTGTACGCGGTCCCGTGCGGCACGGCCGCGAACGGCACCCCGGTGATCGTGGACAGCACCAAGAACTAACCAGCATGGAGCAGACCGCCAAGTACTCAGCCGGCACTGAGTACTTGGGCTCTGTCCGCTCCCTGACCGAAGCGGAACGCTGGGGCCATGCGACAACAACGGCACCTGGCGTTCCACCTGTCGGCGACTCTTCTGCTGGCCGTGGTGGCATCGGCGATGTGGGCCGCCTGGCTGGGCTGGGACCAGCAGTACGACGTGCACCCCGACGGCTCACAGACCGGCCCGTACGAGGCGTGGCAGGTGATCGGGCTGGTGCTGACCCTGCTGGCGCCGGTGTGCTGGGTGGCATCCCGGCGCCACTTCCCGGTCGCCGTGATCGGCGTCCCGATCGGCCTGACCGTTGCCGCCTTCTACGACTGGTCGGACGACGGCAGCGGCCTCTACGTGATCGGCGGGGGGATGGTCATGATGGGAAGCCTCGCCGCGACCATCGCCGTCTCCGCCGTGATCATCTTTCTGAAACGAGACCGACGGGACCACGTAGACCGCTGACCAGCATCCCTCGGGGAGCGTGCGCTCCCCCACGGGCCTACGAGTGCCCCAACTCCGCCACAGCCTCGTCCGCCCCGCTCACCGGGACCGACCCCGAGTCGGCCGCGGGCCGCAGCGGGAACGGGTCCACCTTCATCTCGTCGATCACCGGCGGCGGCGGCACCGGCGGCGTCGGCATGACCGCTGCCTCCGAGTGCCCCCCGCAGCCGTACGCCAAAGACACCACACGCCCGTCCGCCGGAGCGAACTCGTTCGTGCACACGCCGAAGGCCTGCCCGAGCGAGCCCCCGATCGCCACGAGGAACCCGCAGCTCACGCAGCTCGCCGGGGCGGCCTGGGCCATGGGCGTCTGGGAACCGTAGGAGTCCTCCCAGCGGTCGGCGGCGCTGTGGAGGCCGTACCGGGACAGGACACGCGCCCGGCGCATGCCCAGTTCCTCGGCCACCGCCGCGATCGACCCGCGGGCCGGTACGACCGTGAAGTCCGCCGGTGAGCCCGCCGTGACATCCGCGTCCTCGGCGTCCGCCAGATCCGCGGCCAGTTCCACCGTCGCCGTCGCCTGTGCGAGAACGGAGTTGGGCAGGGGTTCGTCCTCGCCCGAGTAGCCAGGCTCCAGACGCAGGTCCTCCGCGTCCGTGGGGAGCAGGTCCCCCGGGCCCATGTCCCCCGGGCGCAGGCGCTCGCTCCACGGCACCCATTCCGGTGCCTGGAGGGCGTCGGGACCGGGGAGGAGGACCACCTCGTCCAGGGTGACGAGCTTGGCCCGGGACGCCCGGGCGACCGTCACCGCCCAGCGCCAGCCCCGGTAGCCGAACTCCTTGCACTCGAAGAAGTGCGTGACGACCCGGTCGCCCTCGGACACCAGGCCCGAGTGCTCACCCACCACGCCTGGTGCCGCCGCTTCCTCCGCCGCGGAACGGGCGAGGTCGACGGCCTCGGCGCACAGGCGGTCGGGGGTGCGGCTTCGCGTTGTCGCTGCGCTCACAGGTATCGCTTCTCTCCTACGCCGTCTCACGAGTGCGCCCGTCCCGACGGGATGCGAACGGTTGCGAACGGAGCGGACCAGAGGGCCGCGTCAACGTTCACACCCGATCACGCTCGGGCGCACCTACGTCATCCATTCTGCGGGATGGCCGAGAGGCGCGCGGCCGAGAACAACCGCCACTGCGCGCTACGCACGCTACCTTCTCCAGCGCCCGGGGCCCACACCGACGGGACGGTTCACGGCGACAGACATGTATCAGTCCCATCACCGTCCCGCCTCCGATCGCCCGCAGATCACCCCGCCGATCACCCGCTGATCACGCCTTCGGGCCATCCCTCACCCACTCTTCCCACCCTCCGATGGCCGGAAAACACCCCGTCCGAACCGCCCGAGAGACACGCCCCGCCCCACCCGCCCCGACACCACTCGGCCCCTATACGTGCGGTAACCGCACTAGGTACGCCCGTCTCGGGGCACTATTGCGGAGTGGCAAGCGAGAGGTCGCCCCACGGCGCCACCGGGATCGGTGGGGTCCAGGGCGACAACCGGAGCGGCACCGGCACCGAGAGCGGCCGGCGTGGCGTACGGGACCGGGTGAACGGGGCCGTACGCGCGGTCGGTCGCGCCCTGCATTTCCCCGTGACCGGTACCGCCCGCGGCATCCGCAAAGCCACCCACGCGCACGGCGCCGGAGAGTCCGGGCTCGGAAAACTCATCGAACTGCACGCGGTGAACGGCGCCGGCGACATGATGATCACCGTCGCCCTCGCCTCCACCGTCTTCTTCTCCGTCCCCACCGACGAGGCACGCGGGCGCGTGGCCATCTACCTCGGCATCACCATGGCGCCCTTCACCCTCCTCGCCCCCGTGATCGGCCCGCTCCTCGACCGCCTCCCGCACGGCCGCCGCGCCGCGATGGCCTGCGCGATGCTCGCCCGCGCCCTCCTCGCCCTGCTCCTGGCCGGCGCGGTCGCCACCGGCAGCATCGAGCTGTACCCGGCCGCACTGGGCGTCCTGGTCGCGTCGAAGGCGTACGGCGTGGTCCGCAGCGCGGTCGTCCCCCGCCTCCTGCCACCCCTCTTCTCCCTCGTGAAGGCCAATTCACGGGTCACCCTCAGCGGCCTGCTCGCCACCGGCATCGCGGCCCCCATCGGCGCGGGCCTGCAGGCCCTCGGTCCACGCTGGCCGCTCTACGGCGCCTTCGTGATCTTCATCGCGGGTACGTTCCTGTCCTTCACGCTCCCCCACAAGGTGGACTCCGCCAAGGGCGAGGACATCGCCCTGCTGGCCGCCGACCCGGAGCACCTGCACGGCCCGCACCGCGCCGAGACCCTGCGCCGCCCGGGCCTGCGCACGGTCGGTACGGCCGTCACCCACGCCCTCGGCGCCAACGCCGCCCTGCGCTGCCTCTCGGGCTTCCTGATCTTCTTCCTCGCCTTCCTGCTCCGCGAGCACCCGCTCACCGGCGAGAGCGCCGCGTGGTCGCTGGGCATCGTCGCCGTCGCGGCGGGCACCGGCAACGCGCTCGGTACGGCGGTCGGCGCGGCCCTGAAACAACGCGCGCCGGAGCTGATCATCGTGACGGTCGTCGCCGTGGTCCTCGGCGCGGCGATCGTCGCCACGGTCTTCTTCGGCGCCGCCATGGTGGCCTGCCTCGCCGCGGTCGCCGGGTTCTGCCAGGCCCTCGCCAAGCTGTCCCTGGACGCGCTGATCCAGCGGGACGTCCCCGAGCACGTCCGCTCCTCCGCGTTCGCCCGTTCGGAGACGCTGCTCCAGATGGCCTGGGTGCTCGGCGGCGCGATCGGTATCGCGCTTCCCCTGATCGGCACCCTGGGCCTCGGGGTGGCCGCCGCGATCGTCGCCACGGGCTGGCTGACGACCGTCCGGGGCCTGGTCGGGTCGGCCCGGCACGGGGGCACGGCACGCCCCCGCGTCGCGTAGCGGGACCCGCCGGGGCACGGCACGCCGTACCCACGTGACAGCCGTGCCGTACGTGCCCGATAGCCTTCGGCCATGACCTCGTTGCGTTCCGCTTCCACTGCGCGCCGTCGCCGCGCTGTTGCCGCCGTCGCCGCCGTTGGTGCCGGACTGCTCGTCCTGTCCGCCTGCGACAAGCCGACGCCGATCTCCACGATCACCGTCGGCAGTTCCTCGGTGAACTCGGAGGCCTCCTGCTACGACGACGGCAAGGAACTGAAGACGGCCGCCGTGGCCGAGTGCCTCAAGGACACGGACATCAAGAGCATCACGGTCGACCCGGACGAGACCGTGCGCTTCGGCGTCGACCCGGAGATCGCCGACAAGGGCTGGACGATCCTGATGAACGGTCAGCCGCTGACCGACGCCAGCACCAAGACGTACCGCACGATCCCGGGCAGCGTGTTCTTCAACGCCCAGTACGGCGCGCAGGGAAACTCGACGCTCGTCTCCGTCAAGGAGGGCGAGAACGAGGTCAGCGGCCTCTGGTCGTTCAAGCTGAAGAAGGACTCCTGACAACGTCAGGAGTCCGGGTCCTCGTAGCCACCGCGGTCCCCGCCGAACGGGACGCGGTGGCACAGGCGTTCCCGGCCGACCCCGCTGACGTCGACGTCATCGACATCATCGCCGTGGGCGTCGGCCCCGCCGCCGCCGCGGCCTCCGTCGCCTCGGCGCTCACCGCCGCCGACCTCCTGGGCGCCCCGTACCACCTGGTCGTCTCGGCGGGCATCGCCGGCGGTTTCCAGCCGGAGGCCCCCGTGGGCTCGCTCGTCGTCGCCGACGAGATCACCGTCGCGGACCTGGGCGCCGAGACCGCGGACGGGTTCGTTCCGGTCACCGGACTCGGCTTCGGCACCGTCACCCACCGTCCGCCGGAAGCACTCGTACGAGAGGTCACGGCCGCGACCGGCGCCCGCGCCGGTGCCGTCCTGACCGTCTCCACGGTGACCGGCAGTGCCGAACGCGCCCGCGTACTGCGCTCCCGGCACCCGAGCGCGCTGGCCGAGGCCATGGAGGGCTTCGGGGTCGCCGAGGCCGCCGCCCGGCACGGTGTGCCGGTGCTGGAGATCCGGGCCGTGTCCAACCCCGTCGGCCCCCGCGACCGCGCCGCCTGGCGCATCGGCGACGCGCTCACGGCCCTGACGGAGGCCTTCGGGAAGCTCACACCGGCACTGGAGAGTTGGAACCCGCATGAGCACCCAGACGAACCCTGAGAAGCCCGGGAAACTGCGGATCGCGTACTCGCCCTGCCCGAACGACACCTTCGTCTTCGACGCCTGGGCCCATGACCGGGTGCCGGGCGCGCCCGCCCTCGACGTGACCTTCGCGGACATCGACATCACCAACGGCATGGCCGAGCGCGGCGAGTTCGACGTACTGAAGGTGTCGTACGCCGTGTTGCCGTACGTCCTCGACCAGTACGCGCTGCTGCCCTGCGGGGGCGCCCTGGGGCGGGGCTGCGGCCCGCTGGTGCTCACCCGGGAGGCGGGGGCCGACCTGACCGGGCGTACGGTCGCCGTGCCCAGCGAGAGGTCGACGGCGTATCTGCTGTTCCGTCTCTGGGCCGCGGACACGATCCCCGGTGGGGTCGGCGGGATCGTGGTCATGCCGTTCCACGAGATCATGCCGGCCGTGCGGGACGGGAAGGTCGACGCGGGGCTCGTCATCCACGAGGCGCGCTTCACGTACCAGAACTACGGGCTGCACAAACTCGCGGACATGGGCGAGCACTGGGAGGCGACGACCGGGCTGCCGATCCCGCTCGGCGCGATCATCGCCAAGCGGTCGCTGGGGGCACAGACGCTGGAACTGCTGGCCGAGGCCGCCCGGACGTCCGTACGGGCGGCCTGGGACGATCCCGAGGCCTCCAGGGCGTATGTCCTGGAGCACGCTCAGGAGATGGACCCGAAGGTCGCCGACCAGCACATCGGTCTGTACGTCAACGAGTTCACCGCCGACCTCGGCGAGGACGGATACGCGGCGGTCAGGGGGCTGTTGACGCGCGCGGCGGCCGAGGGGCTGGTGCCGCCCCTCGGCCCGAATGCGCTCGATTTCCCCTAGAAATCCCCGAAGCCGCCGAAGTCTCCGCAGTCCTTCTCAAAGCCCCCGGAAACCTCTTACACGTCCAACTGGTCCGCGACCGCTCGCAGCAGGCCCGCGATCTGCTTGCCGGAGGTCTTCTCGGGGTAGCGGCCCCGCTCCAGCATCGGGGTGATGTTCTCCAGGAGGGTCGTCAAATCCTGGACGATGGAGGCCAGTTCGTCCGGCTTCTTGCGCTGCGCCGCCGCGACCGACGGGGTCGGGTCCAGGATGACGACGGAAAGTGCCTGGTCACCGCGTTGCCCGGCGACAACTCCGAACTCCACCCGCTGGCCCGGCTTGAGGGAATCGACTCCGGCGGGCAGGACCGAGGAATGGACGAAGACGTCACCGCCGTCGTCGCGGGAGAGAAAGCCGAAGCCCTTCTCACTGTTGAACCACTTGACCTTGCCGGTGGGCACGTCTGTTCCTCGTCCTCGTACTCGTCGGAAAACTGCTTCGGGCTGCTGTTAACTCTTCAAGAAACCGGGTCTGGATAGCACTTGGGCGGGTCGTGGACCCGCCGATACCAAGGCTAGTGGGCGACAGGCCGGTGACAAGACGTCGCCGTGTTGTTCCTTCGGGCAGGAACTACCCTGGTCGAGTGCGTGACAAAACCCAAACGAATTCCGCCGCGGCCGGAGATCGGCTGATCCGTGTCGGTGCCATCGTCTTCTTCGTCGGTACGGTGGCCACTTTGGTCACCGTGGCCCCATTGCTCCTCGGCACGACGCCATTTCCGACGTACATGTTCGGCTTGAGCATGCTGATGGGCGTCGGCTTCCTTCTCGCGGGCGCGGGAGTGCTGCAGTCGGCGGCCGAGGGCCGCCGTCAGGCCCGCGCGGCCACACCTCGGTAGGAGGCCAGCCAGGCCGGGAAGTGGGTGAGGTCGTCGAGGACGACGTCCGCGCCCGCCGTACGCAGTTCGGTGGCGTCGCAGGGCCCGGTGGGCACGGCCACGGACAGGGCACCGGCGGTCCGGGCGCCGCGTACGTCTCCGACGTGGTCGCCGACGTACACGCTCGCGCCGTGCTCGCGCAGCGCCACCGCCTTCTGCTCGGCCCACAGGTTTCCGATGACCGCGTCGGGCTCGATGCCGAGGTGCGCGAGGTGCAGTTTCGCGTTCGGTTCGTACTTGGCGGTGACGACGATCGCCCGCCCGCCGGACTCCCGTACGGCCGCTATTGCCTCACGGGCGCCGGTCATCGCGGGGGTCGCGGTGATGGCGATGGCCGGATACATCGCACGGTAGAGGTCGCTCATGGCCGCGATCCGATCGGCCGGAAACCAGTGCACGAGTTCGTCCGCGAGCGGCGGGCCGAGCCGTGTGATGGCCAGATCGGCGTCGATGAAGGTGCCCGTGCGCTCGGCGAGGGCCACGTAGCAGGCGTGGATGCCGGGGCGGGAGTCGATGAGGGTCATGTCGAGGTCGAACCCGACGGTGAGCGCGCCGGAGGTCGTCGATGTCATATGCACCATTGTGCGGGAGCGGTCGGGGGCGGTGTTCAGCGCGAACGCTGGGAGCGCCAGACCAGGAACAGCGCGGAGGCGATCGCCGCGCCCCGCACGACCCACGGCCAGGTCCCGGCGAGGGCCTCGTTCATGTGCCCCTCGGCGATGGGATCGCCCCAGCGGCCCTCCGTACGCCCCCACAGCCATCCGGCGCCGGCCGCGACCGCCGCGCCCGGCAGGTAGACGACCGCCCACTTCGTCTCGGCCTGGGAGAGCCGGCGGGAGGCGTAGGCGATGGCCCAGCCGAGGAGGAGGGCGTACAGGTTTCCGAGGACCGCCCCCGCGACGAGGAGTCCGGCGGCGATGAGGAGCAGCGGGTTGCTCCAGCGGCCGGAGGGGAGAGGCAGCGGGATCCGTAGCCGGCGGCGCCGACGCGGGGCGGCCTCCGCCTCCGCGTCTCCTCCGGCGGCCTCGGGCTCGGCCTCCTGCTCGACCGCCTCGTCCGCCGCGGGCTTGGCCTTGTCCGGCCTGGGCGGCGGCTTGAGCAGGTCGGCGATCTCCACGCCACCGACGAACCCGGGCGGCAGGCTGTCCGCGTCCACGAACGGCCCCCCGGGGTTGGTCCGCCACCAGTCCGGGTGCAGCCGGGCGTCCCCGAGCTCGTCCGCGCCCGCGAGGTGGGGCGGGGCGGGGCCGTCGCCGGAGGGGAAGGGCGCGAACGCTTCCGGCACCTCCGAACCCGGTGCCGTCCCCTTACTGGCCTTACCGGCGTCCGCCGAACGCGGGCGCGGGACGAGACGCCCGAGCCTCTTGCCCTTGGGCTGCGGCTCGTCACGGTCACGCTGTACGGGTACGGCGGCGCGCGGCGCCTCGGGCGCACCGGCGGCGGTGCCGGCCCCGGCCACGATCTCGTCCGGGGTGCCGATGCGGTCGAGGATGCGGCGTACGGCGGCGGGGCTGTCGACCGGTGCCTTGGCGCGGCGCCGGTCGATCTCCTCGCGCAACTCCGAGACGAGCCGCATCCGGGCGCCGGACGGCAACTGGCGCTGCTGGGCCAGGTCTCCGACCCTGCTCAGATACTCGTAGACGACCTGGTCGCTCTCGATACCCACGAAGTCAGACGTTACCTCTGCATTCCGCGACACCGACCCGCATCTCCAGAGCACCGACCTGTATCTCCACAGCACCGGCCCGCACCCCCAGCCCGTCCGGCGTTTGAGGACGAGCGCGTTCAGCGCGAAAGGGGGGTCCGGGGGCGCAGCCCCCGGTGACGCCCACACCAACTCCCCGCACCGACGAAAGACACCTCACCGCACCCACCCGCTACCGTGGGCGGGATGAGCACCGAGGAGACACCGGCGCCGCGTTCTCTCGCGGAGGCGCTTCGCGCGCGGGACGACGCGTCGCTGGCCGCGCTGCTGCGCAGCCGTCCGGACCTCATCACCCCCGTCCCCACCGACCTCACCCAGCTGGCCACCCGCGCCGGCACCCGCGCGTCGGTCGTGCGCGCGCTGGAGCGGCTGGACCGGTTCACGCTCCAGACGGCGCAGGCGCTGGCCGTGGCCCAGGACCCGGCGGCGTACGACGAGCTGCTGGCCCTGCTCGCGGGCGATGCCGCCGATCCGGCCGTCACGGCGGCCCTCCCCCGTGCCCTGGGCGTGCTGCGGGAGCAGGCGCTCGTATGGGGGCCCGTGGATCGGCTACGGCTCGTCCGTACCGCACGTGAGCTGCTCGCGCCCTCGCCGCAGCATCCGTCTCCGACGGGGCTCGGTCCGACGGTCGCGGAGGCGACGGCGGGGATGTCGCCGGGGCGTATCCAGGAGATCGTGGCGGCGGCGGGGCTCACGTCGACGCACGACGCCGTGAGCGCGGTGGCCTCGCTGACGGCCCTGTTCACCGACCGGAAGCGGATGGCGGCGCTGCTGGCGGAGGCGTCCCCGGACTCCCTCGACGTGCTGAACCGTCTGGTCTGGGGCCCGCCGTACGGCCAGGTCACCGCCGAGCCGGCCGCGCATCTGCGTCGGCTGCTGGACCGGGGTCTCCTGCTGCCCACGGCGCCCGGGACGGTCGTACTGCCGCGCGAGGTGGCCCTGCATCTGCGGGGCGGCCGGGCGCATCGGGTCACCGAGCCGTTGCCGCCCGGGGTGGAGGCCGCCGCGACCCATCGTCCACAGGTTGTGGACAGCGCGGCGGCGGGGCAGGCGTACACGGCGCTGGCGACCGTCGAGGAGCTGCTGAAGGAGTGGGACGAGGGCGGTCCGGCGGTGCTGCGGGCCGGCGGGCTGAGTGTCCGTGATCTGAAGCGGACGGCCGTCGCCCTCGACCTGTCCGAGCCGGTGGCCGCCTTCTGGGTCGAACTCGCCTATGCGGCGGGCCTGTTGGCGTCCGACGGGGAGGCCGAGGAGCGGTACGCGGCGACCCCTGCGTACGACGAGTGGCTGGAGCAGCCCGCCGCGCGGCGCTGGGCGCGGCTCGCGGAGGCCTGGCTGACGGCGACCCGGACGGCCGGGCTGATCGGCGGCCGGGACGTCAAGGAGCGCACGCTGTCCACGCTCGGCCCGGGTCTGGACCGCTCGGCCGCCCCGGAGGTACGGCACCGGGTGCTGACCCTGCTGGCCGCGCTCCCGGAGGGCACGTCCCCCACCGCCGACTCGGTGCTGGCCCGGCTGCACTGGGAGCGTCCGGTGCGCGGCCCGCGGCAGGAGCGGGGCGGTGACGAGGACCTGCGGACCAGGCTCGCCCGCTGGACCCTGTCCGAGGCCGAGTCGCTGGGCGTCACGGGCCGGGGCGCGCTCTCGTCCCAGGGCCGGGCGCTGCTCGGCCTCCCCGCCGCGCCGGTGAAGGCGGCCGAGCCGACCGGCCCCGGCGACAAACTCCCCGTCCACCACCGCGACCACCCGCCGATGGAGCCCCTCTCCGCCCCCGAGCAGGCCACCGCGTCGGCCACCGCCGCCCGTCTGCTCACCCCGCTCCTCCCCGAGCCGCTCGACCACGTCCTCCTCCAGGCGGACCTGACGGCGGTGGCCCCGGGCCCGCTCAAGCGCGCCCTGGCGGACGTGCTCGATGTGCTGGCGGATGTGGAGTCGAAGGGCGGCGCGACGGTCTACCGCTTCACCCCGGGCTCCGTACGCCGTGCCCTGGACGCCGGACGCTCCGCCTCCGACCTGCACGACTTCCTGACCGCCCACTCCCGTACGCCGGTTCCGCAGCCCCTCGCCTACCTCATCGACGACGTGGCGCGTCGCCACGGCCACCTGCGGATCGGCGCGGCCTCGGCGTACGTGCGCTGCGACGACGACGGGGTGCTCAACGAGATCCTGGCGGACAAACGGTCCGCGAACCTGCGTCTGCGCCGCCTGGCCCCGACGGTCCTGGCGGCCCAGGCCGACCCGGCGACGCTTCTCGACGGCCTGCGCGCGATGGGCTTCGCGCCGGCCGCCGAGTCCGCCGAGGGCGACGTCCTGATCACCCGCGCCCACGCCCACCGCACCCCGCCCCGCACAGCTCCCGACCCGGTTCCGGAGGGCCCGCCGACCCCCGACGCCACGCTTCTCTCGGCGGCGATCCGTGCCATCAGGGCGGGCGACCTGGCCTCCACGGCCCCCCTCAAGCCCACCGAGACCCCGGTTGCGAACGGCGACCTCCCGCGCACCAGCTCCGCCGAGACCCTGGCCACCATGCAGGCCGCCGTCATGACGGGCGAGGCCGTATGGATCGGGTACGTCAACGCCGAGGGCGCCGCCAGCCAGCGCGTCATCGCCCCGATCCGGGTCGAGGGCGGCTTCGTGACGGCCTACGACCACACGGCGGACGAGGTACGGACGTATCCGCTGCACCGGGTCACGGGCGTGGCGGAACTGGCGGAGGACGGATAGGCGGGGACGCTCTGCGGTCAGCAGACCGTCAGCAGGCCGTCACCCGAGCGTCCCCGGGCAGACCGAAGTGGGCTCGGGCGGCGGCTTCCAGGGAGGTGGGTGACACGGTGTCGTCGACCTCGGACTCGGTGAGGAAGCCGAAGTGGTCCTGCGTCCACTCCGCGTACCCCGCGCCGTCCGGTGGTTCCTCCCGGGACACGACGCGGTAGTCGCCGTCCGCCTCGCGCTCCAGCCGCACCACCTGCGGGTATCCGGAGCCGCCGCACTCCACCAGAGCGCCCCCGCTCACCCCGTACTCCATGCACAGGGTGTTGACGCCCGCCCGTACGACGCCGCCGGGGTCCTCGCGGAGCTCCAGCGCCCGCGCCCCGCAGAACCACCGCGCCCTGAGACCGGGCACGGTCTCCCCGTAACCGGTGCCCCGTGAATCGGCCACGAGCCGGGTCTCGATCACGGGCCGCACCTCGGCCCACAACCCCGCGTCGACCTCCTGGGCCGCCATGACCCACGACCCTGTGGCCACCAGTACCGCCACGGCTCCGAAGCCGGTTCCCCAGACGCGTACGGATGTCACCGAGAGCTCCTCCCCGCCCGCGCGCACCGCACGGGCCGCCCGTTCAGACCGTCGGAGTGCGTTCTTGGTTGCCGGAGACCTCTCGCGAATTGGCGAGGGCACGGCGCATCCCCTCGGCGAAGCGGCGGCCGGGTGGCAGGAGTTCGCCGCTGGCGAGGAGCGTGTCGACGGCGCTGCGTGTATGCCGGTACCAGGTGGTGTGCTCCTGCTCGGCCCGGGGGTCGGGCCGGGCGGCGGTCCGTTCGGTGTGCCAGAAGTCACAGACTCCCAGGTGGGCGTACGTCCCCTGGAGGAGTGCGTCGAGCGGGCGGGGGTCGGGGCGCCAGGGGGCGTGGTAGCGGGCCGTGGAGGGCGGGCCGTGGAGCGGGACCAGGTCGAGCAGGGCGCCGAGCTGGACGTGCAGGAACTCGTGGACCAGGGTGAGCGCGAGGAGCACCGGGTCGTCCGGCGGGGAAAGGGCGACCGCGCCGTGGGCCCGGCGGGCCGCCGAGCTCACCGACGTACCGCCGGGTGCGGGGTGCAGCGGCACCAGGGTGGACAGGCAGGCGGCGACGGCCCGGGCGTGCCAGGGGTGACGGCGGACCAGAACCCGCCAGGCGCCGTCCAGCGACCGCTGCCAGTGGCGAACCTCGTCCGGGGTCTGCGGGCCGGCCGGGGGGTGGCCGTGGACGGCGCGGAACGGCCCGCGGTCGTCCAGTCGAACACGCAGTACGGCGCCGTCACACTCGGTGGACAGCGCGTGCGGGCCGGACAGCGCGGCCGGTCCGCCCTGGACCAGTTCGCCGAACCAGGCGAGATCGGGGCGTCCGCCCTGGGCGCACTCGGCCAGCGCGCGGGCCAGGCCCTCGTCCAGGTAGGGGTAGAGCATCGTCCGCTGCCAGCGGTCCGGATCCTCACGGTGCATCTCCGACAGCCGCCGGTAGGGCTCCTCCAGGCCGGCGTCGGGGAGCAGCGCCCGGCGTGCGGCCACGGTCAGCAGCATGCGTTTGCTCAGCTGGCCCTGGCGCAGCACCACCACGGCCGCGGCGCCACCCCGGGCGCGAGCGACGGCGTCGAACAGGTCCGGGTCGAAGTCGTGGGGGGCGAGGGAGCCGGTGGCGGAGGAGGACCCCAGGGCGTCGGAGGGGGTGTCGGGGGGCGGACCGGAGGGCGGGAGGGGGGTCGGGGCGGACACTGCGGGATTACTCCTCGCGGTCGAGGCGGTGCGGGGCGCCGCCGTCATCTCGATACCGGGCCCACCGGCGCGACGAGGTCCGTGACGTCCCGGCGCAGGCGGCCGGCGATGTGGTCGACGAGAACGGCCAGGTCGGGGCAGTAGACCGACGGGGCGGCGAAGGGGTTCGGCGCGGCCCCGGGACGGTAGCGGTGGGCGTACAGGCCGCCGCCGCAGACCGTCGCTCGGGGGCAGGCCGCGCAGACCGGGGCGAGGCCGGCCCTGCCGCGCTGGCGGGCCCGGAACGCCTCGTGGCGGGCCGCGTCCGCGAAGGTGTGGCCGAAGACGTCCAGGCCGGTGGCCGGGGCGCCCGGGTAGGTGACCTTGAGGGAGTCGGCCTGTTCGATCGTGCCGTCGGTCTCCACGACCACCAAGTCCACCGGGGCGAGGCCGACCGACTCGCTGCGGGCGGTGCCGCCGAGCAGCAGGATCGCGATCTCCTCGAAGAGCCGGATGCCGGTCCGCCGGCTCGGGGCTCCGTACCAGTGGTCGAACACCGTGCAGAGCCAGCGCGCGTACGGCACCGGCTCCTCGGGGTCGGCTCCCGGCGCGGTCCGGGGCGGGAGGGTGCGGCCGGGCAGGCCGGGCGGCGGGGTGTGCCAGGTGGCATGCGGCAGGAGCAGGTCCAGGCGGGGCGGGGCGAACTCCAGCAGGGCCTCGTACGTCTCCACCGGGTCGGCCGTCAGGTCGATGGCGCACAGTACGCCCGCGTACAGGGGGCGGTACGGACCATCGGCGAGGAGGCGCAGCGCCCTTGCGACACCCGCGTGGCTGCCCCGGCCGTCCGGGCGGCGGCGGTGCCGGTCGTGGTTGGCCGGGGTGCCGTCGAGGCTGACGCCGATCCGTACGCCGTACCGGGCCAGGACGGGTAACAGCGCCGGGTCCTCGGCGAGCCGCAGGCCGTTGGTCTGGAGCGTGAGCCGCAGGGCCGCCACCCCGTCGAGGGCGTCGACGAGCACCCCCAGCAAGGCTTCCAGCCTCGCCGCGCCCACCAGCAGCGGCTCGCCGCCGTGCAGGATGACCTGGACCTCGGCCAGGGCGTGGGTGCGGGCGTGTTCGGCGATGAGGGCGGCGGCGCGGCGGACCGTCGCCAGGTCCATGGTCCGGGGACGGTCGCGCCAGCTCTGGTCGGCCGACTCGTACACGTAGCAGTAGTCGCACGCGAGGTTGCAACGGCTGTGGATCTTCAGCAGGAACTGCCGGAAGGGAACCATGGTCCGGCCTCGCTGGATCAGGGTATGCGGGTTGCAGGTGGCGGCAGCCTACAGCCTGTCAGTTACCGCCCGAGCGCCCTCCCATGACGCCGGCTCATGTCGTCGGCGGCTCGATGTCCGAGTCCAGGCGTATCCCCTCCGCGACCGCACGGGTCGTCGGATGGTCCGGACCCAGGGTGCGCCTGGCCCGTTCCAGGGCGTCGTTGTGCAGGTCGTCCGCCTCTGTCGTGCGGTTCAGGGCGCGCAGGGTCAGCGACAGATTGGAGGTGCAGCCGATGACGTCGTAGTGGTCAGGCCCGAGGACGGGCAGCAGTCCGTCCCGTACGGTGGTCTCCAGGGCGACCGCCTCCTCGGTCCGGCCGGCCGTCACCAGGTCGTTGGCGTGGTTGAGCATGCAGCTGTACGTGTACAGGTGCGACTCCCCGAGGACGGTGCGCAGCTGTTCCGTGGTGCGGCCCGAGAACGCGAGCGCCTCCTCCACGCGGCCCAGCAGCCGCAGGTACACCGACATGTTGCTGGCGCAGACCAGGGTGACCGGGTGTTCCTCCCCCAGGTAGTCCTTGTAGCGGCCGAGGGCCCGTTCGGCCAGCTCCAGCGCCTGGGTGATCTCGCCGAGCGCGGCGTAGTCGCTGGCCAGGTTGCAGGCGGCGGCGAGGGTGTCGTAGTGGTCGGCGCCATGGGCCAGGAGGAGGCGGTTGTAGATGTCCTGGTCGATGTCGTGGGCGTCCGCGTAGCGGCCGTCCCGGCGCAGGGCGACGGCCAGGTTCTTGCGGGCCCGGAGGGTGTCGCTGTGCCCGTCGCCGAGGATCTGCTGGTAGAGGCGGGTGATCATCTCCAGCAGGCGCAGGGCCTCCGCCAGTTCGCCGGTCTCGCGCAGGTCACGGGCGTAGTTGTTGGCCAGGTTCAGGGTGCGCGGCTTCAGGTTGCCCTGGTTCTGCCGCTGGCGTTCGTAGGCCGAGCGGTGCAGGTGCAGGGCAGCCCGGCGGTCGCCCGCCAGATACTCGGACATGCCGAGGTTGTTGAGGTACATCAGGGTCCGCTGGTGGTCCTCGCCGAACTCGCGGAGCGCCACCTCGCAGGTGTGCCGGTCCAGTTCACGGGCCTCCCGGTAGCGGCCGAGGGCCCGCAGGTCGGCGCCGACGTTGCCGGCCGCGGCGAGGGTGGCGGGGTACTCGGCTCCCTTGGCGGCGGTGAATCTCCGCAGGACGTCGGAGTCGAGTTCGTACGCCTCCGTGAGCCTGCCCTGCGAGCGCAGTACGTTGCCCAGCTGGGTCCGGAGCAGCAGGGTCTGTACGTCGTCGGGGCCGCCGCCCTGGAAGCCCGGCCGCCCCCAGCGTTCCAGGGTGCGTACGGCGAGGTCGTGGGCCGTGCCGTAGAGGCTGCGCCGCCACAGGTAGCGCACCGAGTCGGTGATCAGCCTGCGGACCTCGGGGTTGGGGTCGGCCGACGCGCGCGACGGCTCCAGGTGCGGCAGGAGTTCGTCGTACGCGTCCCAGTCGGCGGTGGCATCCGGGTTGCCGGGGTTGGCGTCCGCCAGTGCCGCGTGCACCACCCCGCGCAGCTCCTTCCAGCGCTGTGCGCCGACGCCGTCCCGGATGACCGCCTGGACCAGCCGGTGCACGGTCAGGGTCTCGCTGCCCTGGTCGCTGCGGGCCAGTCCGAACCTGCTGAGGGCGCGCAGCAGCATGGCGACGGCCATGTCGTCGCGGGATTCGTCGTCCAGGGTGAGGGCGCGGGTGACGGCACGGCTGTAGAGCAGCCGCATGGGAATCGGGTCGGGGCCGAAGAAGGAGCAGATCTCCAGCATCTCGACGGCGGCCTGGTTGCGCCCGCGCAGTTCGTCCACCGCCATCTTCCAGGTCCGGGCGGCGGAGGTGGGGTACTCCTTGGGCGGCAGCGAGGTGTCGTCGAGGATGTCCGTGGGCCGGTCGCGCAGCCGGGCGAGGTACGTCTCGACGGGCATGCTGCTCTGGCTGAGCCAGACCGCCGCCTGGCCCACCGCGAGCGGCAGGTCGCCGAGTTCGTGGGCGACCTGTTCGGCGTCCTCCAGGGCGAGCCGCGGGCTGAACCTGTTCAGCAGTTCCACGCTCTCCGCACGGGTGAACACCTCCACCTCGGCCCGGCCCACGATGTTGACCCAGGCCCGGTCACGGGAGGTGACGAGCACATGCCCGCCGGGCGGCCCCTCGGGCAGCAGGCCTTCCAGCTCGGTGGGGCTGCCCGCGTTGTCGTACACCAGGAGCCAGCGGTTGTACGGTCGTCCCTGCCCGAGCGCGCGCAGCACGGCCTCGGCGGTGCCGCGCACGTCCTCGACCTCCTCCAGGTCGAGGTACGGGGCGAGGTCGGCGAGGGCGGAGCGGATGTAGCCGGGCTGGGCGGCGTCGATCCACCAGACCACGTCGTAGGCGGACTTGTAGCGGTGGGCGTACTCCAGCGCGGTCTGGGTCTTGCCCATGCCGCCGAGCCCGTACAGCACCTGGCTGGGTACGGCGGTCGTGGGTCCGGCGGTGAAGTGGTCGCGCAGCCGCTCCAGGAGCGGTCCGCGTCCGGTGAAGGTGAGGTTGCGGGAGGGCAGGCGCTGGGCCATCGGGTCCGAGCCGGGGAAACCGGGCAGGGTGGTGCCCACGGCAGGGGCCGAGCCGTCCGGGAGACGGCGGCCCGGGGGCAGTCCGAGCACGGCGACGAGCTGGTCGAAGGCCTCGGCCGGGCCGTGGCGGCTGAGGTCGGCGGCCGTGCTGTCGAGGTAGGGCTCGGAGGCGGCCGGGTCGAGGTCCTGGAGGCGGACGGCGATCAGGCCGGGGGCGCCGGCGGTCTCGTGCCCGGCCAGCTGGAAGCGGATCGCGGCGGCCCGGGGCTGGGCCGCGTACTCGGGGGACAGCAGGGCCAGCAGCCGGCCCTGGCCGCTGAGGGTGCCGGCCACCTCAGGCAGCACACCGCCGGCCGGGGCGACCGTGCTGTGCAGCGAGACCTGGTAGCCGACCGACTCCAGGGCCTCCACCGCCCACTCGGCCCACATCCGGCCCAGCGGTGCGTAGCTGACGTAGATCTGGGTGGGCAGGGTGCGGGAGACGCGCAGATAGGCGGTACGCAGTTCGGCACGCCGGTCGGCGGGCAGCGGGGCGAGCCGGCGCACCTGCCCCTCCGAGATCCATTCGGTGAGCCGCTCGAAGGCGGTGAGCAGCGAGCGTTCCTGCCGCGGCCGGTCGGCGACCGTGGCGGGTATCTCCTCGTAGGCGTAGAACGCCTTGTACGGGATCTCGATCTCGCCCCAGTAGCGGGCGTGCTCCTCCTCCCCCAGCCAGGACAGGAAGGGCGCGAACTCGGTCCGGCTGAAGTCCCGGCCGGCCTCCAGCCGTTCGGTCTCGGCCTCCTCGACCCGCATGGGGACCGGCAGCACCCTGATGGGGCGGGGCGCGGAGCGCTGTACGGCGGCTGCCGCGTCCACCCCGCCCCGGATGCTCTGGACGCTCATGGTGAAGCAGTCGACGAGGATGTCGGGCAGGAGGATGGTGCAGATGCCGGAGGTGTCGCTCACGCCGGTCCGGCTGTCGATCAGCACATAGTCGTAGGAGGAGATCATCTCCTCGCGCAGGGCCTGGAGAAAGTGCCCGCCGCCGCGCTGGTCGTAGAAGGTGTGCCAGTTGAAGCTGGTGACCGCGGCGGAGTAGGCGGCCGACTGGCGTCCTGCGGGCACGAAGTCGAGCCGGCCGCCGGACGGCAGTTCCAGCAGCAGCCCGATGGTGTACGGCGCGAGGTCCGTCGCGGCCCGCAGCCAGTCGTCGGTCTCGGCGGTGGTGGTAGCCGTGGTGGAGGCGGAGGCGGCCGGGCGTGACTGCTGCGGGCCGCCACCGGCGGGCGTCGCGCGTACCGCAGGCTCCTGGGGACTCAGGACCGTACGTACGTACGACTGCACCATGTTGATCAGACCGTTGGAGGAGCGCAGCTCGGGATCGACCAGCAGCGGGTGCAGATAGCGGTGCAGGCCGGGGGCCTCCAGGTCCCAGTCGACCAGCAGGACCCGGTGCCCGGCGCTGGCAAGGATCCAGCCGACGTTGGCCAGCGCCATGGTGCGACCGGTGCCGCCCTTGTACGAGTAGAACGTGACGATCTTGCCCGGTCCGGTAGGCCTGGTGGTCATCGTCCTAGTGGTCATCGTCGTGTGTCCTTAGTAGCGAGGCGCGGGCGGTCCGCCGGGCTCCCCGGGCTCGTGGGGGTCATGGGGGTCGTGGGCGCTGTGTCCGCCGAAGTCCCGGGGCGGCTCCTGCGGAGCCGAGGGCGGCGGGCCCGGGATGGTGAGACCGTTCAGCGGCGGCGGGGGCGGGCCCACCGGAAGCCGGTAGGGGGTGGTGCTCTCCATCTCCATCAGCCGGTTCTGCGCCACCGTCAGCATCACGGCGAGGCGGTCGTCGAACTCCTCCGCGTCCACGCGCACCCGGAACAGCTGGTCGTGCGGGTCGTTGCGCCGGCGCCAGTTGCGCCACAGCACCTGGCTCAGGTCCTGCCAGATCGCCTCGCCGACGGACTCCTCGTCGGCGTCGTGGCAGGGCACCAGGACGCCGGTGGCCGGGCGGTACTGACCGTCGTACTCGGCGAGCACGTCCCGGTAGGCCTCGGAACGCACCGCCCACGGGTCGACCAGCAGGATGCTCGTCTGGTTGTTCACCATCGTCTCGTCGAGGCGACCGCTCAGACCGGCGTCGACGACCTCGATGTTGCTGGTGTACCCCTCCTCCACGATCACCTTCTGCGCCCGGTGGGCGACCGTGGGGTACTTGGGCGGGTGGTACGGCGTCCACTCCCGCGGTAAGCGGCCGTAGTACTCCGTCCTCTGCCGCCCTTCCGGCAGCGGGTCGGCGACCCCGGCGGCCAGGAAGAGCTGAACATGCCCGGTGCCCGGTTCGGCGGGCCGCTGCTGCTCGGCCACCGGGAACAGGCCACGTACGTCGCCGAGGTCCAGGCCTGGCGTGAGAGGCAGCCGGAAGCGGTCCGCGGCCATCCGCACCCGGGCGGCGACCTTCTCGACGACCATGCGGTACACCGGGCCCGTCGGGTCGGTGCGCAGGATGTGCATCAGACCGTGGGTGGCATAGTCCTGGCCCATGCCCGCCTCGTTGTACTGGTAGCGGGCTATCCCCTCCGGCAGCTCACCCTCCATGGGGACCCACAGCACCGGAACCAGGGCCGGCACCTCGATCTCGGTCTCCTGGCGGTACTTGTCCAGCCGCTCCCGGAACGCCGTCCACTCCTTGCCGCAGTACTCACTGCTCAGATAGGAGGGGGAGTACAGCGCGACGAACGCACGGCAGTGCCCGACGGCCCCGCCGAGCACCCGCGCCCAGTCCGCGCCGAGGCCGAGCCGCTCGACGTCCCGGAACGGCGGCTGTGCGGACGGATCGGCGCCGATGCGGCGCAGCTCCAGTGCGAGATCGTCGTAGAACCGCTTCACGAACTCGTCGCGATCGTCCTTCCGCGCATAGCTGAGGAAGAAGTACGGCTCCTGAACCAAAGCGCCCCCCGATACCTCCCGGGCCGACCTGACGGCATGCCGCATGTCCGCCGGTGCACGTCCGGGTCATGGTCATACCCAGAGCGGTACCGGCTCAAGCTGCCCAACCCGATCTCGAACGCCGGCCGGATGTCAGATCGACGATTCGAACGCGGCGTACGGCACCCCGACCGGATTGACCGCCTCGTCGACCACGCGTCGCAGCATCGCACCCAGCACGTTGTCGGGCAGCTTTTCGAGCAGGTCATCCAGCGCGTCCATGCTCAGGTCCGTGACATCGAGCAGACATGAGTCGATCCGGGCGGCGCTGGAGTCCATCGGCATCCTTCACACGTACACGCATACACATGCGCCGTCGAGTCCGAGGCACACGAAACCTCACGCAGCGTATAGGGACTGGGACGCCTGATCCAGAACAACAAGCCACTCCGTACACCCCGGTACGCCCTTCCCGTCGGGCTCGGGCCCCGGGATCACCGGCGCGATGGGGCACACTGGACGTTTGGCCACACGAACAGGCCATGCTGAAAGGGTGCCGCGCGTGAATGGTCCACTCATCGTCCAGTCCGACAAAACCCTGCTCCTCGAAGTCGACCACGAGCAGGCCGGCGAGTGCCGTCGGGCCATCGCGCCGTTCGCCGAGCTGGAGCGGGCGCCCGAGCACATCCACACCTACCGGGTGACCCCGCTGGGGCTCTGGAACGCGCGGGCGGCGGGCCACGACGCCGAGCAGGTCGTCGACGCGCTCGTGCAGTACAGCCGCTATCCCGTGCCGCACGCGCTGCTCGTCGACATCGCCGAGACGATGGACCGCTACGGACGCCTCACCCTCTCCAAGCACCCGGCGCACGGACTGGTCCTCACGACCACCGACCGTCCGATCCTCGAAGAGATCCTGCGCTCCAAGCGGATCATTCCGCTCATCGGCGCGCGTCTCGACCCGGACACCGTGGCCGTGCACCCCTCCGAGCGCGGCCAGATCAAGCAGGTGCTGCTGAAGCTGGGCTGGCCGGCCGAGGACCTCGCCGGGTACGTCGACGGCGAGGCGCATCCGATCGAGCTGGCCGAGGACGGGTGGGCGCTGCGCCCGTACCAGAAGCAGGCCGTGGAGAACTTCTGGCACGGCGGGAGCGGAGTCGTCGTCCTTCCCTGTGGTGCGGGGAAGACGCTGGTCGGGGCCGGTGCGATGGCCGAGGCGAAGGCGACGACGCTGATCCTCGTCACGAACACGGTCTCCGCGCGGCAGTGGAAGAGCGAGCTGATCAAGCGGACGTCGCTGACCGAGGAGGAGATCGGCGAGTACAGCGGGACGCGCAAGGAGATCCGGCCGGTCACCATCGCCACCTACCAGGTGCTGACGACCAGGCGGAAGGGCGTCTATCCGCACCTGGAGCTGTTCGACTCCCGCGACTGGGGGCTCATCCTCTACGACGAGGTGCACCTGCTGCCCGCACCGGTCTTCAAGTTCACGGCGGACCTGCAGGCCCGCCGGCGCCTGGGCCTCACCGCGACCCTCGTACGGGAGGACGGGCGCGAGTCGGACGTCTTCTCGCTCATCGGGCCGAAGCGGTTCGACGCGCCCTGGAAGGAGATCGAGGCGCAGGGGTACATCGCGCCCGCGGACTGTGTGGAGGTCAGGGTCAACCTGACGGACTCGGAGCGGCTCGCCTACGCCACCGCCGAGACCGAGGAGAAGTACCGCTTCTGCGCGACCACCGCGACCAAGCGCAAGGTGACCGAGGCGATCGTGCGGCGCTTCGCGGGGCAGCAGATCCTCGTCATCGGCCAGTACATCGACCAGCTCGACGAACTGGGCGAGCACTTGAACGCGCCCGTCATCAAGGGCGAGACCCCGAACTCGCAGCGCGAGAAGCTCTTCGACGCGTTCCGGCAGGGCGAGATCAGCGTGCTGGTCGTGTCCAAGGTCGCGAACTTCTCGATCGACCTGCCGGAGGCGACGGTCGCCATCCAGGTCTCGGGCACGTTCGGGTCACGGCAGGAGGAGGCCCAGCGGCTGGGGCGGGTGCTGCGGCCCAAGGCCGACGGGCACAAGGCCCACTTCTACTCGGTGGTCGCCCGGGACACCATCGACCAGGACTTCGCCGCGCACCGCCAGCGGTTCCTGGCGGAACAGGGATACGCGTACCGGATCGTGGACGCGGACGAGTTGCTGGCTTCCGACGTCGACGAGCTCTGACCGGGGCGCCGCATCGGTCGCTCACCTGCGGCGCACGCCCGCCTCTTCCCCGTACTCGCCGAGGAGTACGACGCTCAGGGCGGCGCCCGCGAACACCTTGACGGCGCGCAGGGCGTCGCCGACGGGGTGCCGGTGGCCGCCCCGCGCGGGGGTGGCGCCGGGGCGGCTGACGGAGGTCACGGACGCTGGGGTGAAGGTCGCTGTACTCATGTGTCCATGGTGGATCGCGGGGCCCGCGTTTCCATCGCCCTGCGGGCCGAGCCTCCGTCGTCCCCCTGTACGACTCCGGGCGGACGTGTCCCCCATAGGAAGGGGGAGTACGCCCCCTAGGGGACTGCGGATGACGTACACCACGGCGTGCGGCATGAGGTGCGGCACGAGGTACGGCATGGGGTGCGCCGAAATTGATTGGCCTCCGCCCCCTCCCCTCCCCTAAAATCTCCGCTCTTGCCCGCCTCCCTCTCACGGAGTGCCGCTGCCCGGACGGAAACCGGTCGGCTCTCGACGTCACATGCCAGCAGGCCACCCGGAGGCACCCCCTTGTCCAGCGCCGTTTCCGAAGCCGTATCCGACGATCCCCTCGGCCGCGAACGCTCCCACCTCACCGCCTCCCGAGCGGCTCTCCGTGCCATGCGTGAGGACGCGGAGGCCCTCGACATCAAGGACGTCACCGCGAACTGGGTCAACGCGGCGGTCCTCTCCCACCAGATCGAGGAGCGGATCAAGGCCCTCGCCGATCTCAGTCACACGCCACTGTTCTTCGGCCGCCTCGACTATCTGCACGCCCCCGGCGCCGAGCAGGCCGAGGGCGCGGAGGGCGAGCAGTTCTACATCGGGCGCCGGCACGTCCACGACGCCGACGGTGACCCCATGGTCATCGACTGGCGCGCCCCGGTGTCCCAGCCGTTCTACCGGGCGTCCAAGAACGCCCCGATGAATGTCGGGCTGCGCCGCCGGTTCGGTTACACCGGCGGAGACCTCACCGCCTACGAGGACGAGCACCTCTCCGACCCCACGGAGTCGGCGGCCACCAGCAAGCTGCTCCAGCAGGAGATCGAGCGCCCGCGCGTGGGCCCGATGCGCGACATCGTGGCGACCATCCAGCCCGAGCAGGACGAGATCGTACGCAGCGGGCTGGGCGGCTCGGTGTGCGTGCAGGGAGGTCCGGGGACCGGAAAGACGGCCGTCGGTCTGCACCGGGTCGCGTACCTGCTCTACGCCCACCGCGAGCGACTGGCCCGCACCGGCACCCTGGTCATCGGTCCGAACCGCTCCTTCCTCCACTACATCGAGCAAGTGCTGCCCGCACTGGGGGAGTTGGAGGTCAAGCAGGCCACCGTCGACGACCTGGTCGCCCATGTGGAGGTACGCGGCACGGACGACGCCCCGGCGGCGATCGTCAAGGGCGACGCGAGGATGGCAGAGGTTCTCAGGAAGGCCGTCTACTCCCATGTGACGATGCCCACCGAGCCCGTGATGGTCGTACGGGGGTCACGGCGCTGGCGCGTTCCGGCGTACGAACTCGAAGGCCTCGTCCGGGAGTTGCTGGACCGGGGCATCCGTTACGGCGCCGCCCGCGAGGCGCTGCCGCAGCGCGTCGCGCACATGGTCCTCGTCCAGATGGAGCGGTCGGGCGAGGCCCCCGACGACCGCGTCCAGGACTCCGTCGCCCGCAACGCGGCGGTGAAGGCGGCCGTGAAGACCGTCTGGCCGCCCGTCGATCCCGCGAAACTCGTCCTGCGCCTGCTCACCGACGCCGACTTCCTCGCCGTGCACGCGGCCGGAATCCTCGACGAGGACGAGCAGAAGGAGATCCTCTGGGCGAAGCCGGTACGGTCGGTCAAGGCGGCCAAGTGGTCAGCTGCGGACGCCGTGTTGATCGACGAGACGACCGACCTGGTCCAGCGCACGCACTCCCTCGGCCATGTCGTCCTCGACGAGGCGCAGGACCTCTCGCCGATGCAGTACCGGGCGGTGGGCCGGCGCTGCACGACCGGTTCGGCGACGGTTCTCGGCGACCTCGCGCAGGGCACCACCCCTTGGGCGACCCGGAGTTGGGAGGAGGCGTTGGCCCACCTGGGCAAGTCGGACGCCGTGGTCGAGGAACTGACGGCCGGTTTCCGCGTCCCGACGGACGTCATCACGTACGCCTCACGGCTGCTGCCGTACATCGCGCCCGGTCTGACCCCGGTGGCGTCGGTCCGCGAGAACCCGGGGTTCTTCGACGTACGGGCGACCGGCGGGACGGATTCCCCGGACGCTCAAGTGGTGGGCGCCTGTGAGGAGTTGCTGCGCAATGAGGGCTCGACGGGCCTGATCGCGGCGGACGCCAGAATCCCGGTGCTGGCCCAGGCGCTGACGGCGGCGGGCATCGGCTACCTCTCCCCGGGTGAGGAGACGACGTACGAGACCCGGCTGACCCTGGTCCCGGCGTCGCTGGCGAAGGGCCTGGAGTACGACTACGTGGTCCTGGACGAACCCCAGGCCGTGGTCGACGCCGAACCCGACGAACGCACCGGCCTGCGGCGCCTGTACGTGGCGTTGACGCGAGCGGTGTCGGGGCTGATCGTGACGCACGCGGCTGCATTGCCACGCGAACTGGCCTGACGGCTTCTCTTTCCCACCCACCCACCCGTTGCCAGTCCGTCAGCCGGGCGCCCTCGAACCTCTCGACGCCGCCCGGCATTTCAGGTCCGAGCCGCTCAGCCTGCTTTCCCGCCCACCCGCCCCAGCCGCTTCTTCAGCCCAGCCCTGGCCCGGTCCAGCGTGTCCGGTGCCTGAGAGGCTGGGTCAGTGCCGCCCAGGCCGTGTTTCCCACCCGCCCACCCGTCTCGCCTCGATTGCCGGACGACCTCGGAACTTCTCACCGCCGGCCCGCGCCTTCAGCCCATCCGGCGTTCGAGGACGAGCGCATTCAGCGCGAAAGGGGGGCTGGGGGCAGGCGCCTTCCCAGTAGCGGATCTCTTCCGTGTGCAGTTCGATCCCGACCCGTTGGCCTCACGGATGATCTGCTCGGTTTCGTGGTGTCTGGTCATCACGGGTCTCCCCCTGCCGCCGGTTCGGGCACCCGAAGTGGGGCAGCCACGAACCCTCGCGCGGGGCCTGGTGAGTGTGGACAGCCACGGCGTCCGCCTCGTACGACCACCCCTCGGGACTGTCGGCAGCGGCACGTACGGCTTCGGGGTCTGCGATGGTTCCCGGAAGGCAGCCACGGAGACTGACTAGCATGCTCGGTACGTCCCGTCCCGTGAGCGTGCCCTGTTCCCACGCGCGCCCGTCCCGGGTGATCTCCCAACACACGCGGTACCAAGTCGCCCTGGTGTCAGGGGAGTTCATGCGCTCCCTCCCTTCACCAGGACTGGAGTCATCCGGTGACAGCAGCACGTGCAGACCAGGTAGCGCAGTCCCGGCACACCGCTCTCGCGGGGTTCCGCGTCACGGCACCGGTCGTGTGTGCCGATGGTGCAGCGGCCGGACACGTACGGGGGTTCTGGCGTCCAACTCGACTGCTCCAAAGGGGATTTCATCGCTCACCCGCCCCCTTGTCGGTGTTGGTCATGGGGTGGAGCCGGATCACGCCCCACGTGCGGCCCCAGGGGTCGCGGTGGTCCCCGTCGTGCCCGTGGGGGAGGACACAGGCGCCCAACTCGCTGAGGATTGGGGCACCGTAGAAGAGCGACGCGCGCGCCTTCCCGCACCGGTCTGTGTTCATCGGTGTCGTCATCGAGACTCCCCGTGTGCACGGCGGTAGGTCGCCCACAATTCACGCCCGGTCTCGCAGCCATCCAGAGCCCGGCCCGCACCTTTGCAGCCGTCGGCGCACCTGCGGGTGTGCTCGTGCCACAGCCGGTAGGCACGCAGCATGGCGTCCTCGGCGAGCCTCACGGACGCTCTGACCCTCGCGCCGGTCATCGGGACCTCACGCCGTCCAGAACGGCGTGAATGTTGCGGGTGTCCACGTCGAGCCCGAAATCTGCGGCCAGTACAGAGGCGGTACGCCTTCCGAATTGGGCCACGCGTTCCCATCCCGTCCAGTACGGCCGGACACTCACCGTGCGCGGACTCAGGGGCTCCTTGGGTGCCATGTCGGCGAGAGCGGGCAGGTAGGGCCGCGACAGGCGCGACGCGGAACCGTCCAGTGCTCCCCGGTCTGTGCTGTACGGCGACCGGCGCTGAACTGGCACCCGCGCCACCAGGTGCACATGATCCTCTATGTCCTTACAGGTCACGGCGGTTCGAATTGCCGTCGACACCTTCCGGCGCGTGCCGGTCGGCGGGAACAGGCGGGTGAGCCCCCAAATAGCCAGGGGCACCACAAGCCAGTGCAACGCAGCCGCGCTACGCTCGGCCATGTTCATCAACTCCCGTTCAGTTGGTGGACCACGCCCCCGGCCGGTCGCACGGCGCGGGGGTCTCTCCATCAGTTGACCAGCATCGATGCTCAGCAAGGCCGCACGGGAGTTGACCAGCGTTGACTACGATGAGAGTCAACAGTCAACGGGAGCGGTTCCATGATCGACTTCGGCACTGAAGTGAGGGCGGCACTCAAGGCGCAAGGCAAAAGCCTGAGAGGTGCAGCCAGAGAGTTGCACTATGACGTTGCGTACCTGAGCCGAGTCATCAACGGGAAGCAGGCTCCTTCTTCTGAAGTCATCCAGGCCGTTAACGAATACCTCGGTCTGTCGCTCAAGGCAGAAGACGCCAGCGGTCCCCAGGATGACGAAATGGACGCTTGGGAGCTTGCCCGGCGAGTACAGGCCAGCGATGTCGGTAACGCCACCCTCGAACGCCTTGAACACACCTTTGACCGTTTGGCCATGGCTTACCCAAGGGCGACACCAGAGGACTTGTTGCGTCAAGTCCGTAAGCATTCTGGTTACGTTGTAAAACTTTTAGACGGTCGGAAAACTCTCGCCGAACACCGACGCTTGTTGGTTCTCGGGGGTTGGCTCTCCCTGCTCGCGGCAACAGTCCATATCGACTTGATGCAGAACGATGCAGCTACGGCCAGACTAGAGGCAGCTGCGACCTTGGCGAGGGAAGCCAGACATCCGGACATTGAGGCCTGGTGTTATGAAACCGAGGCTTGGCGTGTACTCACCGATGGTGATTACGTCCAGGCAGTAGACCTTTCCAGAGCGGCTCAGGAAGTAGCTCCGTCAGATAGTTCAGCATTGATCCAGGCGTCGGCTCAAGAGGGCCGTGCACACGCACGGTTGGGCAACGCAACTGAGACCTATGCGGCTATTGAGCGGGTACAGGAGTTGTCGGCATCGCTAGGCACTCCTGATACGCCAGATCATCACTACCGATACGACCCCAGCAAGTCGCTCTCCTATGCGGCGACAACCCTTGCTTGGCTAGGAGATCCAGCCGCAGAGCCCTATGCGCGGGAAGTCATCAGACGACTGAGCCCAAGCAACGATCTCACTAAGTGGCCCAGGCGAGTAGCGTCCGCCAACATCGATCTAGCCCTAGTTCTGTTGAAGGAAAACCGGCTTGACGAAGCATGCGACTCGGCGCAGAAAGCCATACTGTCGGGACGCGTAGTTCCCTCGAACCATTGGCGTGCGCTGGAAGTCGTAAAGGCGGTTGAGGTCCGACAACTCCCCGAGAGCGTTGATCTGAGAGAGGCGTACCAAGGTCTAAAAGCCATTGAACAATAGGCGTACCGACCGCAGAGCAGGAGCCGGCGAATCCTCCAACCTCCAGGGGAGAGTCTCCCGAGTGGGAAGCATGGCCATACGGTGAGCCCGGCTCAAAAACTCCGCACTCATTCCGCCTGCAAACTTTCGGTACGACATACGATGAACGCAATGGATCACACGTCGACAGCCTGAAAGCGTACGAGATCGTCAGCTACGACGAGGTAGACGGCAACGTTGATCGATGCGGCATCGAGCACGAGGTGGCAATATGTCGAGCGGGAACGATTGCAAGCGCGACCTACTAGAGAGATTGAAAGGATTCGGGAAAGAGATCGCGTGGGATGTTTGGAATATGCCTAGACGCGAGGGCTTCAATGAAGCAGCCGATATCCGCTTGAACCTTATATCGAATAACATCGAGGGATTGTCGATAAAGATAAAGTCCTCTTGGGCGTCAGAGTCAATACTGAGGTTGAACTCGTAGGGCTGGGTTGGCCGACAGGTCTTGATCGTCGCGGTATGCCGGATGTATGAGGTATGCGCGAGGTGGTGGGCTGACGCCGAAGCAGCAGGCGGCCCGTGAGCGGGTGCGGTTAGAGGCGGCGGAGTGGTTCGAGCGGGGAGAGAAGACCACGGACATCGCCGAGGCGTTTGACGTCGGGGTGAGTCGGGTGGAGAAGTGGCGGCGGGCTTGGCGTGAGGGCGGGGTGGAAGCCCTGCGGTCGAAGGGGCCGATGTGCGTGGAGCTGTTGAGTCCTGCGCAGTGGGAGCGTCTGGTGCGGGAGTTGGAGCGGGGGGCCCTGGCGCACGGCTGGGACGAGGAGCAGGGCTGGACGCTGGTGCGGATCCGTGCGCTGATCATCCGGTTGTTCGGAGTGGGGTACACGGTGCAGGGGATGTGGAAGCTGATGCGGCGGCACGGCTGGTCTGCGCAGGTGCCGGCGAGGCGGGCGCTGGAGCGGGACGACGCGAGTGTCGAGCGGTGGTGGAGTGAGGTGTGGGAGACGGTAGAGCCACCGCGGCGGCCCGGGACGCCTACATCTGCTTCGAGGACGGGGCGGGGCAGGGGCTGAGGCCGCCGAGGGGACACACGTGGGCGCCGCGCGGGCGGACGCCCGTGGTGCGGGTGCGCGGTGCGAACCGGGGACGGGTCTCTGTGGCGGGCGTGGTCTGCTACAGGAGCGGCGAACGATCGCGTCTGTTCTACCGGTTGCACGTGTACCGAGGGCGGAAGGACGAGTGAAGAGCTTCGTCCGGCAGGACTACCGCGACTTGATCGTTGTGGCGCATCACCGGCTCAAGGCCCCCGTGGTCTGGGTCTGGGACAACCTCAATGTCCATCTCGCCGAGGAGCTCGCGCTGTTCTTCGTGGAGAACGAGGAGTGGCTGACGGTGTTCCAGTTACCCAGTTGAGCTCCTGAGCTCAACCCGCAGGAAGGCATCTGGTCGCTGGTCAAGCGCGGCCTGGCCGACTTCGCCGCCGCCAACCTCGACCGCCTGGCCCGTGTCATGAAGCGCAAGCTCAAGAAGATCCAGTACCGGGCGGAGTTGATCGACGGCTGCCTCACCGAGACCGGACTGATCATGGGAGCCACTTGATCGCCTGAACCACCCTCACGAGTTCAACCTCAGCACAAGGGGACCGCCGGGGGAACCATTGATTCCGGAAGGGAGCTTGCGGGACTTCCGTCGGGAACGGCACTTTCTAAATCGCTTACGAAAATTTATTCGGTATGTAAAGATCGCTCTGCAAACGGGGGGAAGGGGCGGAAGGACGAGGACGGGTGTGCCTGACCAGCGCACTGGTGTTTCCTCAGCCTTGTTGGACCGTGACCGGCATGTCCTGTCGGCAGGTATTGCCCTGCCGGTATTTGGTGATCCGTCAGTTTTTAGTGTCCCACTATGGGCACGCACTGTCGCGCTTCCTCCCGGGTCGATTCATCGCGATCGTTCCGACGAGGAGAGCAGGAATCGAAGTGCGCGGATCGCTACTTTTACGGGGTAATCGCCTGCGGGGTAATCGCCGCGGCCGTTCCAGACGGCACGCGGGCTTAGCCGGAATCGCGCTGCTGACAGCGGTCTCCGTGGTGACGGGACTGGTACAGGCGGTTCCCGCGAGCGCCGCCGTCGCCGTGGACCCGCTACCGGACACCGGTGGCTCACGGATCTCCTTTGGACAGGATGCCCGCGCCAACCGCTGCGAAGCCGGTTTCGGCCTGCACATCGGCGGTCCGGCGCTCAAGGCCGCCGCGGCAAAGGCCCTCAACGGCACTGACGCTGACCTGGCTGCCGACCTGCTGCGCCCCAGCAACATCTATCCCAGCGTGCTGGACGACGCCGTACGCGTGGACGTGAGCGGCGTCTCCGACTACGTGGACGCGTCCAACGCCAACGAAACGCGCTGGGAAGCGGCCAACCGGACCTACGCGCTCTCCTACTTCGGTGGTGACGACGCCGTTACGGTGAACGCGCCCGAGTTTGACGCAGACATAACAACTTTCACCATCGGCCCGCAGCTGAAGCTGTACGACATGTTCGGCCAGGACGGCCGCAGCATGCCGGGTGCTGCCGCCATCACCGCGGCGAAGAGCCTCAACGCCGCCATCAAGGGCCAGAACCCCGGCGACGACCGGCTCGCCGACCTGATGCTGTCCCCCAGCGGCCTCTCTGCGCCCTACAACAACACCACCGCCAGCGACATTGCCCGTTATCTGCGCCAGGGCGGTTTCCCGAAGCAGGCCCCGGTGGATGGGTCAGCGGAGTACCGAATGGAGGTCGAGGCACTCAAGATCGCGTGGGGGAGCTGCGACAGCTGGAACCCCACCGACCCGCGCCGAGTGCTGGCCTCCGTGACGGCCACCGCCTATGCGGAGTGGGAGCAGGAGTACGCGGCCCAGGCCCAACCCCGCAGAGACATCATGGCGGCCGAGGTGACCGCCGCCGCCCAACTGCACAAGGCCACCGACGCGATGATCGAGTCCATCGCGCAGGCATGGCTGGCTGAGCAGATCCTGCTCTGGCAGAAGTACTGGGCCGGTCAGTCCGCAACCGACCCGCTGCGGCCCAAGGCGGCCGTCTTCACCCAGGCCACCACCAACCTCGCCAGCGCCCGTACCCGGGCCGCCGCCCAGCTCACCCTGGCCAACACCGCCGTGACCGCCGCCGGTGCGGCCTCCGCCAAGGCCACCAACGCCCAGACCACCGCGTACGCCATCGCCGACGCGGCCAAACTCCCGCGCGGGCGGGGCCTGTTGTACGCCCAGCAGTCCGTGCAGTCCGTCAAGGCGTCCTACGCCGCAGCCCAGGCAGCGGCCAAGGCCACCCAGACCGCGGTGAACGCGGCGAAGGCGACGGCCGCCGACAGCAAGGCGCAGCTCGCGCTGTCGCAGACCCAGGCGCACGCTCTCAACACCGAGTTCCGCCGGGCCGCCGCACAGGAGGCGGCAGCGCAGGCCAAGGCCGCCGCGACCGCCGCAGCGGCCCAGGCCACCGAAGCCGCCACCAACGCCACCAAGGCCAGGACGGCGCAGACCACCGCCGAGACCGCCGAACAGACCGCCAAGACCGGCGCGGCGAAGGCCAGGTCGGAACGCGGCAAGGCCGAAGCGGCCCGCGACACCGCCAAGGCCGAACACGCCAACGCCACCCGCGAACGTGGCAAGGCAAGCGACGCGGAATCCCGCGCCCAGGCCGACCGGGACGCCGCAGCCACCGCCCGCAGTGCGGCGGAAACGGCCGGTGCCACGGCTTACACGAAGTTGGAAACGGCGGAAGACGCCGAGGCCGACGCATATCGGGCACGTGATGCCGCTCGGAACGCCGAGGTCGACAAGCAGGCGAAACTGTCCCGCGCCTCGGCGCTCGAAGCAGCCGCGGCCGCCGCGGCCGGTTCCGCTTCCGCCGACGAGGCCAGGACCGCGGCCACGGAAGCCCGGACAGCCGCCAACAGCGCGACAAGCGCGGCGACCAGCGCCCGCGCCAACGCCAACATCGCGAGCAATGCGGCTGTGGCGGCCCGTGCCGCGGCGACCCGGGCGGACGGGGCCGCGTCCCGCGCCCAGGCTGCGGCCGACGCCGCCGCAGCTGCGGCCCTCACCACCCACGCCGCCGCCGTCACCGCGCACGCGGCGGCAGCCACCGCGATCGCTGCCGCAACCGCGGCCCAGAAGAACGCCGTCGCCGCCGAGGTAGAGGCCAAGAAGGCCGCTGCCGCCGCCGTAGCCGCGCGGAACGAGGCAACCGCTGCCCAGGAGGAAGCCGCCAAGACGGCCTCCTGGTCCGCCATCACCGCGGGCCAGGCCTACGCGGCCGGCGAAGCCGCCACCGCGGCCCGCGACTCGGCAGCCGAAGTCATCAAACCCGCCAACGACGCCATCAACATCGGCACCCCGTACAAGGAGACCGACTCCTCCGCCGCGTTCGCCGTCCTCGTCGGCCAGACCTCCATGACGCTGGCCGAACAGCAGGCGGCAGCAGCGAAGGCCAAGTCCGACGACGCTGCCAAGGCTGCGACCGTCGCCAAGGCGCTCGCCGACAAGGCGGCAGGAGATGCCAAGGCGGCCGCCACCGCCGCTTCGGCGGCAGCGGCCGACGCCGCGAAGGCCGCTCTCTCCGTGGCCGCAGCCCAAGCCTCCGCCGCTGCCGCGGCCAAATCTGCCGCAGCCGCCAAGAAGGCGGACACCAGCGCCCAGAACTACGACGCACAAGCAGGCGCTGACGCCAACTACGCGCAGGTCGCGGCCACAACAGCGAAGTCCGAAGCCGCCGCCGCCGACAACGAGGCCACCGCGGCGGAACGCGACGCGGCCGGCGCGCATACCGCCGCCACCGCAGCCGAAAGCGACGCGGCCAGTGCCCGTGGTACTGCCGCCCAGGCCGAAAAGGACGCCAGCGCCGCCGAAACGGCCGCCGCCAACGCCGACGGTGCCGCCAAGGACGCGGACAAGGCAGCCGACAGCGCGGAGGAGCAGGAGCGCAAGGACCAGGAAGCTGCCCGCAAAGCCGCCATGGCGACAGGCGACACGGGCGTCCTCGACGCTGACCCGGGCCCTGCGTTGTCTGCCGAGGACGAGGCCATCCTGCTCGCGGAATGCGGCCAGGGTTGCGTCGACGACTACCGGCAGGCGCGGGCAGCCCTGGCGATGACCATCGTCGATTGGCTCAAGGCGAACGGCGCGGAAATCCTGCTGGAAGTCATCGGCGTCGAAAACATCAAACGCTGCATTGGCGAGTACGACGTCGAAAGCTGCCTCTGGTCGTTCGTCGACGTCGCCACACTGGTCGCCGTCGTCGGCAAGCTCCCGGCCGTCAGCAAGGCAGTTGTCCGAGTGGCGACGGGCATCGCCAAATTCTTCGAGAAGGCAGAATGGGCCAAGCGGACCACGGAACGGCTGCGCCAGGTCATCAAACTGGCGAAGAAGTTCCCCAAGCCGTCCTGCCTGGAAAAGCCACTCGCCCGGACGGCCGGTACACCGAAGTCGGCGGGTTCGCCCGCCCGGTCCGACGACGCTCCGAAGTCTCCGTGCCCGACGCTCATCACCGCCGGCAAGAACTTCAAATCTCACTACCAAAGCCACAAGTCATTGCTTGAGGCCGTCCTCGGGAAAAAGTATCCGAAATGGAAGGTCGATGAAGGTGAGACGTTCCTCATCGACCTTTTGGAGATGATCCGCGGCGGTAAGCTCAAGTACAAGGGAATAGGGACACTCAATAGGGACTCGGGGCCTGGTCTGATCTTCCGTGGCGAAGGACTTACCCTGGTCCTGAAAGCCCCCGGAGAGTTCTGGACACTCCTCGAATCGGGCAAGGGAAGGGATTTGGCTATCCTGATGGTCGGATGAGTACTACGAGGAGCAGGCCGGTGCATGAGATCCACTCCGTGTTCGAGCCCTTGGCCGGGCGGAGCGTCTGGGACGTCCAAGTACCCGGCTTCGTGGACCGTGATGAGGCCGTTCCACGGTTCATGCCGCTGGCAGCCACCGTCTACCTGGCTCTTGGCGAGGGATACTTCCGGCTCGACTCGGTCGGCAACTACGGACAGTTGGCCATGAGCCTGGTCACAGAGACGGAACCCCCTCCCGCGCTCCAGGGCGAGGACGAGGAGTTCACGCTGGCTTCCTGCGGCGATTCCTTCTTCGCCGACTCCTACTCCGAGTACCGGATCACGCGGATTCGCTATGCGCTCAACAACGAGTCCGTGCCGGGCGGCGGAACGGTGAGGTGCGCGGAGTTCGAGTTCGAGAACCGCTTCGTCGTCTTCGCCGACCCGATGTATCACTTCGGAATCCGATTGCAGGGCGTGGGCGCCTACGACCGCTGGGTCAAGGACAGCCGGGACGAGTCGGCCGCGTTCGGGCCGACCCGGGAGGGAATCTGGGTGCCGGCCAAGACCACCTGAATCCGGATATCCATGCCGAGGCGATCCAGAAAACCGGCTTGAGGTCGGGTTTCCCTTGGAGCGCCCGGTCGCCGAGGGTGTGACTGAACGTGCAGAAGCTCCGTTGAGGCAGGCGTGACCTCAAGTCACCTGCGTACAACGGAGCTTCGGCAATTCGTGAGCCTGAACTCGTGGGCGGCCGAGCTCGCCCGGAACCTGGAAGGAGAAGAGACGTGCCGACTGCCCGGACCAACCCCTGAACTGCCGAGCGTGGTGCTCGACGCACTCATGCCCACGACTCACTGAGGTCGTCAGCCCACCACCTCGCGCATACCTCATGCATCCGGCATACCGCGACGATCAAGACCTGTCAGCCGACCCAGCCCTACGAGTTCAACCTCAGTAGACAGTGAGAGATCGTGATCATGCAGGGATGGGACGGGTAGGGGCGGCGGGGGCGAACCCCTCACCTCAGCCCCCGTCCAGCACCCCCCGCCACTCCGCCACCGCCGCCGCCGACACCGGCTCGCCCCACCCACCCGGCCGCGCCGCCCCGCCGATGTGGAAGGCGTCCACCCCGGCGGCACGCAGCCGAGGCACGTGGTCCAACCGCAGTCCGCCCCCCACGAGAAGCCGCTGCTCGTACCCCGGTTCCCCGCGCCGCGCCGCCTCAGCGAGCAGCGTGGAGAGGCCTGCGTCGACCCCGACCGCAGAGCCGGCGGTGAGATAGGTGTCAAGGCCGGGGAGACCGTCGAGCTGCTTGCGCAGGGCGTCCCGGTCGACGACGTGGTCGATCGCCCGGTGGAACGTCCACCGGCAGCCGTCGAGCCCGGCGACGACCCGCTCGACGGCCGCGAGATCGACGCCTCCGTCGCCGTCGAGGAACCCGAGCACGAACTCGTCGGCCCCGGCACCCCGCAACTCCCCGGCGACCCCGACCAGCCGGTCGAGGTCACCGGCGTCTCCGGCAGCGAACCCGTCCGTCAGCCGCAGCATCACCCGCAGCGGGATGTCGACGGCGGCCCGGATCCCGGCGAAGGCCGCGACCGTCGGGGTGAGCCCGTCGGCGGCCATTTCGGTGACCAGCTCCAGCCGGTCCGCACCCCCGGCCCGGGCGGCGACGGCGTCCTCGACACCGAGGGCGATCACCTCCAGGACTGCACGCTGGCTCATCGGACCCCTTTCCCTGGTTTCCCTTGGACCGACTACAGGTCTAGTCCAATCCACGGTACGCCCATGAGGCCCGCCCCCGCTCCTCACCCCCCGTACATGTTCAGCTCCCCCTCCTCCACCCCCGCCAGCTCATACGCCGCCGCCCTCACACCCGCGCCCTCCGTCGACCGCCCCATGTACAGCCGTACAAGCGTGGCCGCATCCCCGATGTACCGCCCCGGCGGCCTCTCCCCCGACGCGTCCCCGAGCTTCAGCGGCTCGTCGAGTTCGTCGACGTCGGCGTGGACCGGCACCATCCCGCGCTCCCGGCTCAGCCGCGTGAGCAGGGCCAGCGCGTACGGCAGCCCGGGCCCCCCGTAGGCGCCCGGCTCGCCGAGCGCCTCGCGTACGTCGCCGGCGTGCACCCACTCGCCCAGCGCGACCCCGTCCAGGGCGCCGCCGGCCTTGGCGATCACGGCCCCGGCCTCGCCCATCCCCTTCTCCAGCTCGTCCACGACCTGTGCGTTCGTCCAGTCGCCCCGCTCGGCGATGTCGCGGTCGTTCGACTCGGGCGAGAAGGCCCCCTTCTCGAACCGCCCCTCCATCACCCTCAGCAGCACGGCCGAACAGTGCGCGAGCACGTCCCGCACGGTCCACTCCGGGCACCCGGTGGTCACGATCTTGAAGTCGTCCTCGGGCCTGGCCCGCAGCAGCGGTACCAGCGCGTCGCGCTCGACGGTCAGGAGCCGCCCGGGCAGCTCGGGGTCGCGTACGTCGTTCACATCCGCAGGAGTAGTCATGCCTCCCACGCTAGGGGGCGACCTCGCCGCACGGGAGAACGCCTCTGCGAGGAGAATGCCCGCATGGCCGATCTCGACGCGCTCCGCTCCCGCTGGTTGCGCACCCTGCTCCCAGCCCGCGACGGCGCCTGTCATCCCGCCCCGTACGCGTACGCCGACAACCTCCTCGCCCGCTGGCAGGAGCCCCAACGTCGGTACCACACCCTCGCCCACCTCACCGCGGTCCTGGACCACATCGACGTGCTGGCCGAGGCGGGGTACGCGGACGACCCGGACCTCGTCCGCCTCGCCGCCTGGTTCCACGACGCGGTGTACGCCCCCGAGCGCTCGACGAACGAGGAACGCTCCGCCCGTCTCGCCGAGCGCGCGCTCCCCGAGGCCGGTGTCCCGGCGGCGGGCACGGCGGAGGTGGCCCGTCTGGTCCGCCTCACCGTCACCCACGACCCGGCGCCCGACGACCGCAACGGCCAGGTCCTGTGCGACGCGGACCTGGCGATCCTGGCGGCGCCCCAGGAGACGTACGACGCCTACGCGGCCGCCGTCCGAGAGGAGTACGCCTTCGTCCCGGACGAAGACTTCCGGGCGGGCCGGGCGGCCGTACTGCGCCAACTCCTCGCCCTGCCCCGGCTGTTCCGGACGCCGTACGGGGCGCAGCGGTGGGAGAAGGCGGCGCGCGCCAACCTCGCGGCGGAGCTGGAGCGGCTTTAGCGTGAACAAGCCGAGGCCCCTTTAATCCATGTCCCGCCGACCGCCCCACCGCCTATCCTCGCCGCATGCTGAGCATGGGTGGGGACGAAGTGGACGAGGCCGTCGCGAGCGTGGTGGCGCTGTTGCGGCCCGTGGTGGACCGGGACTGGGTGGGGGTCAACGCCGGGCTGCTGGAGTGGAGTTGCCGGCAGACGGCCGAGCATGTCGCCAGTGACCTCATCGCCTACGCGGGACAGTTGGCGGGACGGGCACAGAGCGCGTACGTCCCCTTCGAGATCACCCTCGACGGCAGCGAGGACGGTCTGGACCCCGCCGACAACGCGGGCGTCCTCGATGTCCTCACCGCGACCGGCGCCCTGCTCACCGCAGCCGTACGCACCGCACCCCGTCACGTCCGGGCCTTCCACCCGTACCCCTTCCGCAGCGCGAACCGCGAGGGCTTCGCCGCGATGGGCGTGGCGGAAGTGATCCTGCACGCCCACGACATCGCCGAGGGTCTCGGGCTGCCGTACGAACCGCCCACCCAGCTGGCCGAGTTCGTCCTCACCCGGATCTTCCCGCACGTCCAGCCCGGCCCCGACCGCTGGCAGACCCTGCTCTGGGCGACCGGACGCGCCCACCTCCCCGGCCGCGCCCCGCTCGCCGAGTGGCGCTGGAGCAACAACCTCGTCATCGACACCGAACGCCTCCGGATGGAGGGCGTCACCCCGGCCGCGGCCGTCGACCTGAGCACGGGCGGTACCGGCGGCTTCGACTGGATCGAGGGCGGCCCCTTCTACGGCACGCGGGAGGCCGCCGGGATGGTGGTCAAGGCGTACGAAGCGGGCGTACACCGCCCGGAGTTCGGCCTGTTCGTCCTCGTACGGCGGGAGGACGACCGCGCGATCGGCGGCATGGGCTTCCACGGGGCACCGGACGAGGAGCACAAGGCCGAGGTCGGCTACGACCTCGCGGAACCGGCCCGCGGCCACGGCTACGCCACCGAGGCGCTGCGCACGCTGACAGAGCGGGCGCTGGCCCGCGACGACGTACGGTCCCTGTTCGCGACCGTCAAGCCGGACAACGCCCCGTCCCAGGCGGTGATCGGCCGCGTCGGATTCGTACGGGTGAGCGAGGAACTCGACGCGGAAGGGCTCCAGGCCTACGAGCTGCGCGGCTGACCCGGCTGACCCGGCTGACCCGGCTGACCCGGCTGACCCGGCTGCGGCCGAACCGGCTCCTCAGGTCTTTCAAGCCCCTCGGACCCCTTGCGCCTGCGCAGCCCCGCCCCGTGCAGCAGCCGCACCACCTCGCGGCTGCTGATCTCCACCGCCCCGGCCGCCACCACATCCCCATACCGATGCGACGGTATGTCGTAGTGATCGCGCTCGAAGGCCCGCCGGGGAACCCCCAACTCGTCGGCGAACGCGTGCAGTTCGTCGTACGAGACGTCGCTCACGAGGTGTGACCAGACGCGGCCGTGGCCGGGCCAGACCGGTGGGTCGATGTAGATCGTCACGAGGACGCCGTCCCGCCCGAGGCCGCGCCCAGCGCGCCGACCGCCGAGACGCGCACCCCCGCTTTGTGGCACACCCACTGCGGGTCGGGGCCCAGCTCAGGCTCGACGTCCAGGGCGTGCGGGTCTCCGGAGCCGCAGACCGGGCAGAGCGGCCAGCGGCCGTACGTCTCCAGGAGCGCGTCCTGGACGTCCTGGGCGACCAGCCCGGCCACGTAGCCCGCGCCCTCCGGCCACTGTTCGACCCACCATCGCCGCTGCACGACCGACTCCTCGACCATCGAGACGACGTCCGCCTCGGCGACCTCGCGCGCGGCCAGGTCGGCGAGGACGAGGGCGCGTGCCGCGTGCAACGCCTGCTCCAGGGGAGTGATGGGGAGACTGGGGTCGCCGGGGGGGGTCATGCACCCATTGTGCGCACCCTTGACCTCACCTCCGAATGGAAAATATCTTTCATCGTGTGACCCATGAAGTGAAGGAAATTTTCGGCATGACGGGCACGCCTGGCAGTACCCCGCCCGCGCCCGCCGCCCTCGCGGCCAAGGTGCGGACGCTGGCGCCCTCGATGACCCGCTCCATGCAGCGCGTCGCCGAGGCGGTCGCCGCGGACCCGGCCGGATGCGCGGCCCTCACGATCACCGGCCTCGCCGAACTCACCGGCACCAGCGAGGCGACGGTCGTCCGTACCGCCCGTCTGCTCGGCTACCCCGGGTATCGCGACCTGCGCCTCGCGCTCGCCGGCCTCGCCGCCCAGCAGCAGTCGGGACGCTCCCCCGCCGTGACCGCCGACATCTCGGTCGACGACCCGCTGGCCGACGTCGTGGCGAAACTGGCGTACGACGAGCAGCAGACCCTCGCCGACACCGCGGCCGGACTCGATGTGGTCCAACTGGCCGCCGCCGTCAGCGCGCTCGCCGCGGCCCGCCGTATCGACATCTACGGGGTGGGCGCGTCCGGACTGGTCGCCCAGGACCTCACCCAGAAGCTGCTGCGCATAGGGCTGATAGCGCACGCCCACAGCGACCCGCACCTCGCCGTCACCAACGCCGTGCAGCTGCGCGCGAAGGACGTCGCCGTCGCGATCACGCACTCGGGGTCGACGGGCGATGTCATCGAGCCGTTGCGCGTCGCCTTCGAGCACGGGGCCACGACCGTGGCGATCACGGGGCGGCCCGACGGGCCCGTCACGCAGTACGCCGACCACATCCTCACCACGTCCACGGCCCGCGAGAGCGAGCTGCGGCCGGCGGCCATGTCGTCGCGCACCAGTCAACTCCTCGTCGTGGACTGCCTGTTCATAGGGGTGGCGCAGAAGACGTACGAGACGGCCGCACCGGCGCTCTCGGCCTCGTACGAGGCCCTGGCGCACCGCCACACCCCGCGCAGCACCACGAACCGGCGGTAGGAATCCGGAGCGCCAGCTCCCCTGCCGGAAGATCGGAAAGAGCAGCACGCCATGACCTCCACCGCTGACGCCTCCTACCCCTCTCCTTCCTCCCCTTCCGCCTCTTCCTCCAACTACCGTGCGCTGAAAGAGGAGTTGGAGTCGCTGACGACCGAGGCGTTCCGCCCGGAACTGGCCGACATCGACCAGCTGGCCACTCTCGACCTCGTCAGGCTGATGAACGCCGAGGACACGACCGTCCCGGCCGCCGTCGCCGAACGGCTCCCGGAGATCGCCGCCGCGATCGACGCCCTGGCCGCCCGGATGGCACGCGGCGGCCGGCTCGTCTACGCGGGTGCGGGTACGGCGGGCCGCCTCGGTGTACTGGACGCGTCCGAGTGCCCGCCCACCTTCAACACCGACCCCGCGCAGGTCACGGGCGTGATCGCGGGCGGCCCCGAGGCCATGGTCACCTCGGTCGAGGGCGCCGAGGACTCCCGGGAGCTGGCGGCCGGTGACCTCGACGCGCTCGGCATCACCGCCCTGGACACAGTGGTCGGGGTTTCCGCGTCCGGCCGTACGCCGTACGCGATCGGGGCCGTCGAACACGCCCGCGCGCGGGGCGCGTTGACGATCGGCCTGTCCTGCAACGCGCACAGCGCCCTCGCCGCTGCCGCCGATCACGGCATCGAGGTCGTCGTGGGTCCGGAGCTGCTGACCGGGTCGACGCGGCTCAAGGCGGGCACGGCCCAGAAGCTGGTCCTCAACATGCTGTCGACGATCACGATGATCCGGCTGGGCAAGACGTACGGGAACCTGATGGTCGACGTACGGGCGTCGAACGAGAAGCTCCGCGCCCGCTCACGCCGGATCGTCGCCCTGGCGACGGGCGCGGCCGACGAGGAGATCGAGGCGGCACTCGCGGCGACGGACGGGGAGACGAAGGACGCGATCCTCGTCGTCCTGGGCGGAGTGGACGGCCCGACGGCCGCCCGCCTCCTCGCGGAGAACGACGGCCACCTGCGGGCGGCGCTGGCAACGGCCCTCGCCTGACGCCCACCGGGCGGCCGAGTGGCCGAGTGGCTGGGCCACCGGGAGGCCAGGTGGCCGAGTGGCCGAACCACCGAACCACCGAACCACCGAACCACCAGGCCACCGAACCACCAGGCCACCAGGCCACCGAGAGGCCGAACCACCGGACCACTGATTCACTCACCCGTTCACCGGTCGGGCAGGATGGGCGCCATGACCGAGATCCACACCCCGCGCCTCCTCCTCCGCCGCTGGACCGACGACGACCTCGTGCCCCTGGCGGAGATCCACGCGGACTCCCAGGTCATGCGCTGGATCGATGACGGCTCGGTGCGCGACCTGGAGTACACGGCGGAGGCCATCGAGCGGTGGGAGGAGGAGTGGGACGAGGAGGGCTTCGGCCTCTTCGCCGTCGAGCTGCTCGCCTCGGGTGAACTGATCGGCGCGGTCGGCCTGTCCGTGCCCGCGTTCCTGCCGGAGGTCGCCTCCGACGTGGCGATCAGCTGGCTGCTCGGCTCCCAGTTCTGGGGCCAGGGGTACGGCTCCGAGGCCGCCCACGCCACCCTGGAGTTCGCCCTCCAGGACCGTGGCCTCGACCGCGTGATCAGCGTCAGCAGGGCGGGCGACGACGCCTCGGAGAACATCATCCGCAAGCTGGGCATGACAGAGGAGCGGGTGACGACCCACCCCGTGTACGGCCACCAGCTGTTCGTGCACGCCATCGACCTGACGGAGTTCGAGGCGTAGAGGCGCAGAGGCGCAGAGGCATAGAGGCATAGGCGGGCTCGCACCCGCGTTGTCAGTGACGTGTGCGACGGTGGAGACCGCTGAGCGCTCAGCGCACCGCACGCCGAAGGGACGACCACCGTGAACCACGCCCAGCTGACCGCCCTCGGGCGAGCCCTGCGCGTCCTCGGCGAACACGGGGACGCGCTTTCCGCCGACAGCGCCGACACGAAACTGCACGAGATCAAGGCCGACCTGAAACGGGCCCTGGCGATCCTGGACGACACGGTGACCGGGTCGGCGCCCACGACCCGCTGCGCCGAACACCCCAACGGCCCGGTGGACGAAAGCGCCAACGACCTCTGCCTGCTCTGCGAGACGCGCCGCCGCAGCGCCCGCCGCTCCCAGCAGAACGGCGGCTACTCCCCGCAAGGCCGCCCCTCCGACCCGGAGTCGGCGGCCCCCGAGCGCACGATGTCCCGCTACGGCGTCCGCGCCGACCGTCCGCAGCCCCAGCAGCGCTGGCTCCCGGAGGTCTGGACCGGCCAGAACTGGCAGCTCTGCGGCACCCCGCGCCGCGACCGCCAGGAGGCCGAGCACTACCTTTCCGCCGAGCGCCGCGCCCCCCGCCCCGGCATCGCCTACCGCCTGGTCCACGAGTTCACCGACTACGAGGTCCTGCGGATCTGGGGCACACCGGTGAAGGTGGACATCGAACCGATGGGCAACTTGTGACCGATGGGGAACCCGTGACCGATAAGAAACCTGTGAGCACCTTCCGTATCGGCGGGACCCTGCCGGTGGACCGGCTCGGCTTCGGCGCCATGCACCTGCCCACCGAACCGGCCGCCGACCGTGCGAACGCCGTCGCGGTGGCCCGGCGGGCCGTCGAGCTGGGCGTCACCCTCATCGACACGGCCCATCTCTACGGCGGCGGAGCCAACGAGGAGCTCCTGGCCGAGGCGCTGCATCCCTACCCCGACGACCTGCTGATCACGACGAAGGTCGGCTTCACCCGCTCCCCGTCCGGCGAGTGGCGCAACGACGGCCGCCCGGACAGTCTCCGCACCCAGGTCGAGGAGGCGCTGCGCCGGCTGCGCGTCGAACGCCTCGAACTGCTCCAGCTCCACCGCCTCGACCCGGGGATCCCGCTCGCCGAACAGCTGGGCGCGCTGGCGGAGTTGAGGGCTGCGGGCAAGGTCGGCCTGATAGGCCTGTCGGAGGTGACGGTCGCGGAACTGGACGAAGCCCGGGGCATCGTCGACGACATCGCGAGCGTGCAGAACCGGTACAACCTGCTCGACCGCGAGCACGAGCCCGTACTCAGGGCCTGCGAGGCGGCGGGGATCGCGTTCCTGCCGTGGCGCCCGGTGGCCTGGGGATCGACGGGCGAACAGGCGACGATCGCCGCCATCGCCCACGAACTCGACGCCACCCCCACCCAGATCGCCCTCGCCTGGCTCCTCCACCACTCCCCGGCGCTCCTCCCGATCCCGGGTACGGCCAGGATCGCGCACCTGGAGGAGAACGTGGCGGCGGGAGACGTAGCGCTGACTCCGGCGCACCTGGAAAGGCTGGACGGCCTCGCCGAGAGCCCTGAAGGCTCCTGAAGGCCAGGGTGATTCTGATGGATCTCCGCATCTCCGTTTCAACGACAAATCAATGGCAACTCCCATAGAAGGGGACATAAGGAACGCGGTAGACGCACGTTAGGGGGTCCCCCGATGTCAACAGGGACACTTCTGGCGATCATCATTCCCATCGCGGTGGTGATCGTCGTCTCGGTCATGGTGGCCTGGCTGCTCATGCGCCGCCGGAAGCTGCGCGAGCGCTTCGGCCCGGAGTACACACGCACGATGGAGGATGCCGACAGCCGCCTGGCCGGGGAGCGTGAGCTCAAGAGCCGCGAGAAGCGGCACGACTCACTGGACATCAAGCCGCTGGACGACCGTGTCAGGGACCGGTACAGCCGGGACTGGACCAGCGTGCAGGACGAGTTCGTGGACCATCCGGAGGACGCCGTCCACGACGCCGACCGCCTGGTGTCGTCCTTGATGCACGAGCGCGGATATCCGACCCAGGACTTCGAGCAGCAGCTCAAGGATCTGTCGGTCGAGCACGGCCGCACGCTTGAGCACTACCGGGCCGCCCACGACGTCGATGAGCTCAGCACCCGCCACGAGGCGACCACCGAACAGCTGCGGGGTGCCATGGTGCACTACCGGACCCTGTTCGACGAGCTGCTCTCCGACGGCGGCGAACCCCGCCACGCCCGGGCCTGAACGGATCGGGCCCGGACGTCCGGGAACGGAGAAGAAGACATGGAAGACAAGAACGCACCGGACACCGCCACCGCGAGCGGCCTGTCCACCGACGACCTCGCCCGCCCCCGACCTCAGGACCCGTCCACGCGGGAGGGCCCGGCGAGCATGCCGACCGAGGTACCGACCTTCCCCGGCGAGAGCACGGACGAACGTACTGACGAGAGCACGGACACCCCGGGCCCGCCCGCCGAGGACGAAGCCCCGGAAGCCGACTCCGGCACCCGGTACGAGGCCACGGACCCGGACATCGACGCCGACGCCCGCACCCGCACCCACGCCGAGGCCGACGCCGAGGACGAGGCCCTCCAGCTCCTCGCCCCGGAGGACGAAGAAGGGTTCCGCAGCCGCTGGCAGGAGGTGCAGAACGAGTTCGTGGACGACCCGCGCGACGCCGTACACGCCGCCGACGCCCTCGTCGCCGACGTGATGCAACAGCTGGCCACCACGTTCGCCGACCACAAACAAGAACTGGAAGGACAGTGGAACCGGGGCGAACAGGCGAACACCGAGGACCTGCGGCTGGCACTGCGCCACTACCGCTCGTTCTTCAACCGCCTGCTGGTCACCTGAGAAACCCGGGCCGACACCGGGCCGACACCGCCACCGCCCTGGCGGCCCGGTGGCGTGCCACACTGACGCCATGGGCAGGCCGCAGACCATCGACGAGTACGTCGAGGAGCTCGCCGGACAGAGCCGCGAGCTGCTTGAGCAGGTGCGGGCGCTCGCCCACGAGGTGGCGCCCGGGGCGACCGAGGCGATCAAATGGGGGGCTCCGGCCTGGCTGCACTCGTCCGGGACGATCCTGTTCATGGCCAGCGCCCATGCGAAACACGCGAACGTCGTGTTCACACCCAGCACCCGCGAGGCGTTCGACCCCGACCTCGCAACCTTCACCACCGGCAAGGGCTCGGTCAAGCTGCCGTACGGCCAACCCGTCCCGGACGACCTGCTGCGCCGGATGATGGCGTTCCGTGTCCGCGAGCACGAGCAGGAAGGCGTGCTGTGGATGTGACATGCCTGCCGGATCAGTCGCCACCCCCGGAGTCACCGCCGGAGTCACCGCCGTCGTGCGACGTGTCCACGTCCGCCGGATCGCCGATGTCTCCTGGTCCCTTGCCGGAGTGTGGCGCCCGCGAGGGCCGGCGGCGCCCCGCCCCGGGCTTCCCCTGGCGCCCGCGCGGAGCCGGGTACACGGCCCGCGAGACCCAGTCGCGGTTCTGCGTGCTCTCGCCGACCAGCGCCTGCGAGAGGGCGGCGCGACAGCGGGGGGTGAACCGGGGCCAGGGGCGGGACGTCTCCGGCGGCCACAACGCCGCGAGAGCGGCCAGGACGGCCCACACCGGGATCCACAGGAACGTCCAGTACCCCGGGTCCTGGTCGGGCAGGCCCGGCACGCCGTGGCGCTCGATCATCGCGTGCATGGCTATGCCGATAGCCACCGTGAAGCCGGCGGTCACCGCGGGCACGCGGTAATTGCCGAACCATCTGCGCAGCGGGGCGCGACGCGACTCCAGGACCGTCCGGAACCTCGTGAAGCGCGGCTCGGTGCGGAGTTGGAGGACCGTGACGCTCCCGTGCCGGCGCATTGCGGCCACGAGCGCCGCGAGAACCGGGTCCGCGCGTGATCGGGACGGCCCGGGCGTCAGGGTGACCCGGCCGCGCTCGTCGACCTCGGCGTCCCCGGCCGCGATCAGCAGACGTACGGCCACCTCGACGGCGTACGACTCCTGCTGTGCCGCGGCCTCCCCCGAGGAGGTGCCGAGCCACCAGGCCGCCTGGATCGGGTCCACATCCGTGCCGTCGCTCTCCTTGAGGAACCGTCGCTCGGCCCGCGTCCGCTTCCGGAAGGACACGAACAGCGCCCCGTTGAACCCGGCGAACGCCAGCAGCCAGCCGCCGGCGATCCACGCCATCCCCTCGCTCATGGATGTCCACGCTCCCCGAACCCGCCCCTGATGGCTTCGGTGAAACTACGCAATTCGGTACGCAGGTCTGCCGGGCCTGCACTCGCGCCTGGATTCAGCGCTCCGTGCTATCCGTCCGCGCTGTCGCGGGCCACCATGGACGCCAGCGCCGCGCGGGAGGACACCGCCGTCTTGCGGTAGATCCGGCTGAGGTGGCTCTCGACGGTGCGTGGGCTGAGGTAGAGCTCGGTGGCGATCGCCTGGCTGGTGAGGCCTGCGGCGACCAGCTCGGCGATCTCCCGCTCGCGCCGGGTCAACGCGCCCAGCCCGGTGACCTGGTCGGGCTGTTCCACTGGTGAGGCCGAGTCCTCGAACACTGCCGGGCGTGTCAGTTCGGCCAGGCCGGCCAGCAGTCGCGCTCCGCCCTGCGAGGCCAGATGGGAGCCCCGGCGCCACATGGCCGCCGCGCGCGGGCCGTCTCCGGCGGCTTTCATGTGGGGGGCGCCGAGCAGCAGGGACTGTGCCTCCCGCAGCGCCGCCCCGGACCGTACGCTCTCCGCTGCGGCCTCGGCGAACAACCGGGCCGCCTCGGCAGTGTCGCCGCGGTGTGCCGCGATCTGGGCGTGGCCGCGCAGCGCCGCTCCGCGCTGGGACGGCAGGTGGAGCTGTTCGGCTTCCTTGTGGGCGCGCTCGGCCCAGCGTTCGGCTTCTTCCACGTCACCGGTACCGATCGCGGCCACCGTGAGCAGCTCCAGGAAGTTGGGGCGTACCGAGGGCTGCAGCCGCCGCAGGTCGCTTCCGCCGCCCGCCCCCAGCAGGACGTCCCGTACCCGGTGCGGATCACCTGCCATGTACGCGGCGTAGGCGAGCATGCACCGGGCCAGTGACGCCCACCAGCTGTCGCTCGTCCCGGCGGCGGCCACCGCCTCCTCGGCGACGGCCAGTGCGCCGGGATCGCCCGGAGGACGCGCCTGGAGCAGGATCTGGGATCTGAACGCCAGGGTGAAGGCGAGCAGTTCGCTGCTGCCCAGGGCCCGCGAGATGGGCTCGGCCTCGTCGGCCAGTTCCAACGCGGTGGTGATCCGGCAGGTGTGGAAGTGGATGTGGGCCTTGCACAGCAGGAACTGTGGCAGCAGATAGAGCTGGCCGGTCCGCCGGGCGATCTCCAGTCCGCGGTCGGCATGCCGTTCCGCGGTGGTGTAGTTCTCCAGGAACACCTCGGCCCAGGCCAGTCGGGACAGGGGGTCGCCCAGGCCGGCGAGGTCGTCGTCGGTCAGCGCGTCCGCCAGCTGAGCCGCGGATGCGGCGACCTTACGGGCCGCGGCCATGTCACCCTCGTACGCCTCGCCCATGGCGACCAGTGCCAGGGCGCGCACCTCGCGGACCTCGTCGCCCAGGGAACGCGCGGTCGCCAGGGCCTCGGTGACCTCCGCGCGCACCTCCGGGAAACGGGCCGCGGACAGCGCGCCGAAGCCCAGTCCGAGGCGGAGCTCGACCGTCTGGGCAGCCGGTCGTCGAGGCGAGCGGGCCAGCTCGCGGCGCAGTAGCGCGTCACTCTCCGCATAGCGGCCGAGCCGGCGCTCCATCAGGGCACACAGGGCGATCGCGGACGTGCGAACGGCGTCATCGTCCTCACCCGGCATACCGATCGCCTGGTGCAGCAGCTTCCGGCTCTCCCTCAACCCGCCGGTCAGACCGAGCGCCTGGGCCCGCAGCATCATCAACTCGCGGCGCCGGGAACGGTGTTCCACCGTGTTCGGCAGGAGACGCAGGACGACCTCCAGCCAGTGGGCGGAGATGGCCGGAGCGGTCATGGCGGTCTGCTCGGCGGCCTCGGCGAGTACGGTGGCCGCCTGCGGGTCCCAGCGGGTCAGTGCCTGTTCGAGGTGGTGTGCCTGCTCGACGACGGCCGCGCCGGCCCGGGCCAGTTCCGCTGCCGCCCGGCCATGGAACTCCTGGCGCCGCCAGGGGTCGATGGCTTCGTGGACGAGCGTCCGGATCAGCGGGTGGCGCAGCGCCAGCCCGCGTCCTCCCTGCCCCGGCCGCACCAGATCGCGCCGCATCAGCTGTTCCAGCGCCTCGACGGTGTCGGCCACACCGAAGCCGGTGAGGTCGCTGATCACGGCGGGAGTGGTGTGGTCTCCGAGGACCGCCACCGCCTCGACCGTCCGGCGCTCCAGCGGGCTCAGCGGCGACAACTCGTCGATCAGCAACGCCTGGAGGTCGCCGGACAGGATGTTCCGCCCTCCCGGTACGGCGGAGTCCGGGGCTGTCGAGGAGGGCGTTCGGGGTGGCCGGGCCGCGCGCCGGGCCTGGAGGAGCGCGAGGAAGTACAGCGGGTTGCCCTCGCTCACCGCGTAGAGCTCGGCCGCCTGCGGACGCGGCAGGTCGCAGGCCAGTTCCTCGACGCAGTCGCGTTCACCCAGCGGCCCCAGCGCGAGCCGCAGCACCGCTCCGGTGTCCACACCACGGGCCAGCGTGGTGGCGACCCCCGCGGGTATCTGCCGGTCCCGCCGTGAGACGACGAGCAGCAGCGGGGCCGGCACCGGGTGCCGGACAAGGTGGTCCACAAGCTCCAGCGACGCCGGGTCCGCCCAGTGCAGGTCGTCCAGCATCACCACCAGCCCCGCACCACCGACCCGCCCCAGCACGCCCGCCGTCGCCTGGTACAGACCGAACCGGTCACCACCACCCGGCCCTCCCGAACCCCCCGGACCCGGACCCCCCACCCCTCCCACCCCTCCCGGTCCTCCCGGTCCTCCCGGTCCTTCGACAGCGCCTCGCAGAACCGGGGAGAGCTCCGACAACGCCGGAAAGGCCAGCAGTGCCCGCCGGTCGAGGTCGGCGAAGGCATCGGCGAACGGCCGGAACGGGCTGTGGCGCTCGTACTCCGTGGCCCGGCCACGCAGCACGGTCAGCCCCCGGCGGCGGGCCCGCGCACTGAACTCCACCAGCAGCCGGCTCTTGCCGATACCCGCCTCACCGGTGACATCGACGACCGCCGGACCCCCCGTCCCCAGCCGCGCCAGCACCGAGTCCAGCCGGCCGATCTCCGCGGCCCTGCTGACGAACGGCGCCATGTCAGCGTGCTCCTGTGGCCTGCCGTACGCCTCTGCCACCGCGAATCCCCTAACGGAAGAAACCCTCACCACGTGCCCCGGTCGCCGGCCGCCCCGGCCGATCCCGGCCCGGGGCGGAGCACTGACGTCCAGTTTTCGTCTATGGCACTTTTGTACAACATGGCTGCAACTACGCCGTGTTGGCCACCGAGACGGCATCCACATGACACGCCCTCTCAGGCCGAGGAGTGGCCGCCGAGCGCCAGGGTGGTTCCCAGGGATGTGCGGCTGTGCCGTACGGAGGCCCCGCGTCGCTCCGTGGCGACCAGGCCTGCCGCGCGCAGTGCCGCGGCGTGGCGGCTGGCCGCCGTGGTGGAGATGCGGAGGCGTGCCGCGAGCGTGGTGGTGCTGTGGCTGGTGGCGAGACAGTGCAGCACGGCGGCACGGGTGGCTCCGAGCAGTACGTCGAGGCCCGACCCGCCAGAGGTACCGGTGGCGATGTGGGCGTCGGTGGTGCCGGTGACCGGTTCCGGGATCCACAGTGGCTTTCGGGCCACCGAGTAGACCAGTACCGGCGGCAGTTCGGGGAGGGCGAGCGTGATGGGGTGGCCGTCGTGGCAGAAGAAGCTGGGGATGATCGTCAGGCCGCGCCCGTCCAGGTGGAGGTCCCGCTCGACGGGGTAGTCGACTTCGAGGACGGGCGGCCTCCAGCGGGAGGTGGGGCCGAGGTTGGCCAGGACGTTCTCGCTGCCGTGCTCAAGTACGTCGCGCACCCGATGCTGCCGGTCGCGGTGGACACTGGCCGCCGACTCGGCGGCGTGCGGAGCCACCGCGACGCCGTGGTAGCGGTGCAGCACGGTGCCGAGGCGGCGCAGGGCGGGGACTCGGCCCGAGGCGATGTCGTCGAGCCACACGGACGGACGGGACCGGTCGGCGGCGAGGCGGGTGATGTCGGCGCGAAGCCGGTCTTTGCTGGTGGAGAGCACCATGTCGAGCCCCGCGTTCAACACGGGTTCGGCACCGGCACCGCCTGTGGGAGTTGTGGGAGTGAGGAAGTCCGGGAAGTAGGAGGCACGCGGGGCCAGGACAGTGAGCATCCGGACCCCGTGGCCTAAACCGACGGCGGCCAGCGCGGTGCGGGTGCGGCGGCACCACGGGGCGAAGAAGGGGTCGGGCCGGACCAGTTGGTGCAGACTCAGCACCGTTTCCCACATGGCGTCCGGCTGCTCGGCCAGCCTGATCCGCCCAAGATCCTCGCCGGTGAAATGGATGCGAAGCACGTATTTCCCCCGATCTGGCGCCGCTGTTGTTTGCAGGGTGCACAGATGCGGATCGGGATCTCGAAGCGGCGCGCCGAACCGTGGAGCCCGTTGCCGACGCCCATCGCATTAGCACAAGCAACGCATCGATGTCCCGAGATTGCGGTACCCAGGGAAGGCTTTTGCCCACCTATGGCCGACGGGCACCGTAATCCACGTCATCACGACCAGAAGGGACACGATTCCTGTGCGTACGACAACAAAACTGGCGGTCGCTCTCTCGGCCGGCGCCCTGACCATCGTCGGAACGGCCGGTCCGACCTCCGCCGCGACCCCACTCGACAGGACGATCGCGGCCCAGGCAGAACGGGCCGACCTCAACCGGAGCGAAGTCGCCGATCTGCAGAAGCAGATCGACAAGCAGCTGGCCGCCACCCCGGGCGGCGAGCAGATCGGCGTCAACCAGGTCGCCTGGCGTGACGGCAAGTCGGTCATGACGTTCCCGCTGCCGGGCGAGAAGCAGGCCCGCGCGGTCGACGAGGCGGTCGGGACGCTCGGTACGGCGAACTGTAGTTACGAGTACACCTGCCTCTACGAGCACGACGACTACGACGGCCGTCGACTGAGCTGGGCGGACTGTTTCTTCGTCAACCTCGCCGACCACAACTTCAACGACAAGGCGTCGTCCTGGCACAACAACCAAACCAGCGGTACCAGGACCAGGGTCTACAACTGGACCGGCAGCGTCTTCTCCCAGATCTGGACCTCCGTCGCTCCGTCGCGGGACAACTACGTCGGTGCCGCCGACAACGACAAGGCCGACGGCATCGACCCCTGCTGACCTCACGCCGGTGTGACGTACGGCCCGTGGCCCGCACTGTCTGCCGACAGACATGGCGGGCCACGGGCCACACGACCGGGTGAACCAGGTCCCCCGTCCGAGGAGAATGCCGGGGAAAGTGCCGTTTCAGGGTGCGGTGATCGTTAATGCTGCCTGTGTCCGAATCCTTCCTGACCAGGAGACCGTCCCTTGAACGTTCGCCGCTTCCTGACCACCGCCCTCGCCGTCGTCGCCCCTGCGACCGGCGCCCTGGTGCTCGCCATCGCCGCACCGACGGCCACGGCCGCCGCGGCCCCCTGCGGGTTCTACGAGACCAGCAGCGACGCGCGCTACAACCACTGCACGAGCGACGGCTCACGTGTCGTGATCGAGGTGGAGGTGTTCGGCCCGAACTACGAGAAGTGCGTGGGCCCCGGCGACACCTGGCTCGGCAGCGCCAGCAAGATCGACGGCGCGTTCTACGTCGGCCGCACCTGCTGACCTGATCCAGGCCGGCCCCGGTCCCGCCGCACCCCCGGGTGCGGCGGGCCGCACGTCACGGCAGCCGCCCCTCCCTGTTCACCCGCCGCACCCGCTCCCTCAGCACGTCCCCCGGCGGTACGTCCCCCAGCGCGTCCGGCGGACAGTCCCACTCGCACCCGCCGCCCACGGGCCGCAACTGCACGTACCCGCCCTCGCGCCCCATCACCTCGCCGATGCGTCCGTCGCGCACATCAAGGGCGTACGACACCTCACGCACCTTCGTCGCCACCTGCGGCCACACCTTCCAGTACGGCGGCCAGTCGCGTCGCCACCTGAACATTGCACCGCCCGAGCCGCACCAGCGCGAACGGCTCGTCGCTCGCACCGGTGACCGGGTCGACGCCCAGGGACGGCAGGGCCAGCCCGACCCCTTTCAGCGCCGCCCGCAGCCGCACCACCACCTCGTCCGTCGTCGGTACCCGACCGTTCGACAGCAGTTCCATCGCGCCGATCCCTCTCCACTCTGAGTGTTCACGTTCTCCACACAGCGTGGCGGCCACCTGTCCAACCTGGCCAGAGGCAACAACCCAACAACCCCATGTGATGGACAGGGAGTTGCGATGGCAGGACCGAAGGACCTCGACCCGTCCTCCTCACCCCGGGCCTTCCTCGGCGCCGAGCTGCGCCACGCCCGCGAGGCGGCGGGCCTGAGCCAGGAAGAACTGGGCCGGCCGCTCTTCGTCAGCGGTTCGTTCATCGGCCAACTGGAGGCCGGTACGCGGCGGATGATGCACGAGTACGCCGTCCAGATAGACGAGATCCTGGGCACGAAGGACTTCTTCGAGCGCAACTGCGAGGCTCTCGCCAAGTCGAAGTACCCGGACCACTTCGCCGAGGCGGCGGAGGCGGAAGCAATCGCCACGGCGATCAGGGAGTACGCCCAGCTCCTCATCCCAGGGTTGCTGCAGACCAAGGCGTACGCGGAGGCGGTGTTCCGCGCCTACAAGCCGCTGGCGCAGGACGCCGAGATCGACGAGGACGTGGCGAATCGCCTCGACCGCGCCCGTCTCCTCAACAACCCAACAACCCCGATGTTGTGGTCCGTTCTCGACGAAGCAGTGCTCCGGCGAGTGGTCGGCGGCCCGGCCGTGATGGCGGAGGCGTTGCGGCACGTGGCCGCGCTGATCCGGGAGCACCGGATCATCGTGCAGGTGCTGCCGTTCGGCGCCGGGGCGCACGCGTCGATGCACGGCTCCCTGAAGCTCATGGAGTTCGAGGACGCGGCCCCGCTCTCCTTCGTCGAGGCACCGGACATGGGGAAGCTCCAGGACGACCCGGCCACCGTCAGCCGCCACACCCTGATGTTCAACCTCCTCCAGGCCGCGGCACTTTCACCTCAAGATTCACTGGCCCTGATTGAGTCGGTGGCGCAGGATTACGAACATGGAGAAAAGCGCTCTTGAGCACGTTCTGAGTACAGCCAGCTGGCACAAGTCGTCGTACAGCGGCGGCGACGGCGGCAACTGCCTGGAAGTCGCGGACGGCCACCCCGCCCTCGTCCCCGTCCGCGACTCCAAGAACCCGCAGGGCCCGAAGCTCGCGTTCCGGGCGGAGGCGTGGACGGTGTTCGTCGACGACCTCAAGCAGCAGTAGGGCGACGGGCACCGCCCGGACCTCGGACCAGCCACTGGACCGCATCACTCCATCGAGTGACCGTTTCCCAACAGCGCGAGTATGCTGCTGACGACATAATACGGTCGCGGCATGGACGACCTGTACGTGATCGAGCTGGAGCCCGAGGTGCGGTCATGGCTTGAGCTACTTCCCGACAAGCATCACCGGAAGGTCGAGGAGTACGCAGAGTTACTGGCCACCCTGGGCCCGCGGACGCCCATGCCGTTCGCCCGCCCGCTGGAAGAGGGGGTGTACGAGCTGCGCCCCACACTCGGCGGCGTGAGCACGCGGATCACGTACTGGTTCGCGCCAGGGCGCCGCGTCGTGCTTCTCACCGTCTTCCGCAAGACCCGAATGCACGAGGCAGCCCAGATCGACCGTGCGGTGTCCGCCCGCAAGGTGTGCGCCGACGTACACGGACCAGCCCACACCGTGTACAGCCGCGGCCAGGAAGGACAGAGCGCATGAACCACACCCGCTGGAAACTGGCCCGTGAACGGAACCTGGCCGAAGGAGACACCGAGTCTCCGGAGGTCAAAGCCGAGCGTGCGGAGATCCGGCTGGCCATGGCCTTCGCCAAGGCCGTGTACGACCGCCGCACGGAGCTGGGGCTGACACAGACCCAGCTCGCCGAGCGGGCCGGCCTCAACCAGGCGAAGATCTCCCGCATCGAAGGCGCCGACGCCGTACCGACCCTGCCCTTGCTGCGCCGCCTGGCCCTGGCACTGGACGCTTCGTTGAACATCGCTCTGGACGACAACCGCGAGGAAGTCACTTTCGTCGGCCACTCGGCGGCCTGAGGCATCGCACTCCCTCGCTGGACGGGCCGGAGCGGGCGGAGTGTCACGGCGAGACGGCGAGACCCCGCCCCGTCCTGCCTCGTCCCTGCCTGCCTCCGCGATCCCCTCCCGCGCGACCGACATCCGCGCCGCGATGTCCCGGCGCCGAGAAGAGAGCCGTACGTGACCAGTACGCACCCGCAGATTCCCCAGATGCCGCTCGACGACTTCGAAGACCTGGCTCGTGGGGCGCCCGAAACCGTCTGGCTGGAGTTCGTCCGAGGCAGGGTGGAGGTGAAACCGCCGTCGGACGGCGATCACAGCGAGATCCTGGTGTCACTGCTGGAGCAGTTCGCGTCGAAAGACAGGACATGGAACCTGTTTCCGTACGCCGGACTGTGCACGGAAACCTCGCTGGCGGGCCGATACCTGCCCGACGCCATTCTCGTACGGAGGGGCCATCGCCTGAGGCGCGACCACTGGGCGAGCCCGGACATCGTCTCGGCGGTCGTGGAAGTCGTCCACCGCACCTCGGGCAAGGACCACCGGGACCACGAAGCCAAACGCGCCGGCTGCGCGCCCGTGGGCATCCCGGTCCACGTCATCGTCGATCGTGACAACAACACCGTCACCGTCTCCAGTGAGCCCAAGGACGGCCGCTACCTGTCGGCTGCCTCGCACCCCTGGGGAACGACCGTCCAACTCCCCTCCCCGGTAGACGTCGTGCTGAACACCGAGAAGCTCAAGGACTACGCCAACTGAGCCCCGCCCGAGAACCCCGAAAGGCGGCCCCCAGAAGGAGCCGCCCCCGGAAAACAGGCCAACCGGTGCTCAGCTCAACGACCCCAGCGCCGACGCGTCGTACGCCGCCAGCTCGCCGGTCCGGTCCGCCAGGACCTTCGCCGCCCACTCCGGGTCCTGGAGCAGCGCGCGGCCCACGGCCACGAGGTCGAACTCGTCGTTCTCCATGCGGTCCAGGAGTTCGTCGAGGCTCTTGAGCGGGGCGCCCTCGCCCGCGAAGCCCTTCAGGAAGTCGCCGTCGAGGCCGACCGAGCCGACCGTGATGGTGGGCTTGCCGGTGAGCTTCTTCGTCCAGCCGGCGAGGTTGAGGTCCGAGCCCTCGAACTCCGGGAGCCAGTAGCGGCGCGTGGACGCGTGGAAGGCGTCCACTCCGGCCGCGGCGAGCGGGGCCAGGAGCGCCTCCAGCTCCTGGGGGGTCTCGGCGAGGCGGGCGTCGTACGCCTCCTGCTTCCACTGCGAGTAGCGGAACAGGATCGGGAAGTCCGCGGACACCGCCTCGCGTACGGCGGCCACGATCTCCGTCGCGAACTTCGTACGGGCGACCAGGTCGCCCCCGTACGCGTCCGTGCGGCGGTTGGTGCCGGCCCACAGGAACTGGTCGAGCAGGTAGCCGTGGGCGCCGTGGAGTTCGATGCCGTCGAAGCCGATGCGCTCGGCGGCCACCGCGGCCTCGACGAACGCGTCGATGACGTCGTCCAGGTCCTCCTGCGTCATCTCCTTGCCGGTACCGGCGGTACCGTCCAGGCGCAGGCCGGACGGGCCGACGGCCGGGGCGTCGGCGTACGGGGGCTGCCCGGCCTCCCGCACCATGCCGATGTGCCACAGCTGCGGCACGATCTTCCCGCCGGCCGCGTGCACGGCCTCGGCGACCTTCGCCCACCCCGCGAGCTGCTCCTCGCCGTGGAAACGGGGGATGCTGTCGTTCTGGCCGGCCGAGTCGTGGCCGATGTACGTGCCCTCGGTGACGATCAGGCCGACGCCCGCTGCCGCGCGCCGGGCGTAGTACGAGGCCACGTTCTCGCCGGGGATCCCGCCGGGCGAGAACGCGCGCGTCATCGGCGCCATCACGATCCGGTTCGGCACGGTCAGGCCGTTCACCGTGAGGGGGCGGGAGAGGATCTGGGCCGCGCGGGAGGTCTGGGCGGGGGCTGTCACGTGGGGACTCCTGGGAGGGGTGGCAGGGTGAGCGGAGGTGAGCGGAGGAGCAGTTGTGTGCATGTGCATCAACTGTCCCCGGCCGTCCGCGCATTCCGGCGCCTACGCACAGGGCGCTGTGATCCCGGCCACTTACCGGGGTCGGCGTCCGCGTCCCGCAAACGCCCGAGGGCGGCACCCCTCTGGAAGAAGGGTGCCGCCCTCGAACTGATACGCGTGGTACGGCGATGAACTGCCGATCCCTGGAAGGGGATCAGAAGTCCATGTCACCGCCCGGCATGCCGCCACCGGCGCCGGCGCCGGCGCCCGCCTTCTCCGGCTTGTCGGCGATGACTGCCTCGGTGGTGAGGAAGAGCGCAGCGATCGACGCGGCGTTCTGCAGCGCGGAACGCGTCACCTTCGCCGGGTCGATGATGCCCTCGGCGATCATGTCGACGTACTCACCGGTCGCGGCGTTGAGGCCGTGGCCGACGGGAAGGTTGCGGACCTTCTCGACGATGACGCCGCCCTCGAGACCACCGTTGACGGCGATCTGCTTGAGCGGGGCTTCCAGGGCGAGACGCACGATGTTGGCGCCCGTCGCCTCGTCACCCGTCAGCTCGAGCTTCTCGAAGACCGAGGAGGCCTGGAGCAGGGCCACGCCACCACCGGCGACGATGCCCTCCTCGACGGCCGCCTTCGCGTTGCGAACGGCGTCCTCGATGCGGTGCTTGCGCTCCTTGAGCTCGACCTCCGTGGCGGCACCGGCCTTGATGACGGCCACGCCGCCGGCCAGCTTCGCCAGGCGCTCCTGGAGCTTCTCGCGGTCGTAGTCCGAGTCGCTGTTCTCGATCTCGGCACGAATCTGCTTCACGCGACCCGCGACCTGGTCGGCGGTGCCGCCACCGTCGACGATCGTGGTCTCGTCCTTGGTGATGACGACCTTGCGCGCACGGCCCAGGAGGTCCAGGGAGGTGTTCTCGAGCTTGAGACCGACCTCCTCGGAGATGACCTCGCCACCCGTGAGGATCGCGATGTCGTTCAGCATCGCCTTGCGGCGGTCACCGAAGCCCGGGGCCTTGACCGCGACGGACTTGAAGGTCCCGCGGATCTTGTTGACGACCAGGGTCGAGAGGGCCTCGCCCTCCACGTCCTCGGCGATGATCAGCAGCGGCTTGCCCGACTGCATGACCTTCTCCAGGAGCGGGAGCAGGTCCTTGACCGAGGAGATCTTGGAGTTGGCGATGAGGATGTAGGGGTCCTCGAGCGACGACTCCATGCGCTCCATGTCGGTCGCGAAGTACGCCGAGATGTAGCCCTTGTCGAAGCGCATACCCTCGGTGAGTTCCAGCTCCAGACCGAAGGTCTGGGACTCCTCGACGGTGATGACGCCTTCCTTGCCGACCTTGTCCATCGCCTCGGCGATGAGCTCGCCGATCTGGGTGTCGGCGGCGGAGATGGAGGCCGTCGAAGCGATCTGCTCCTTGGTCTCGACCTCCTTGGCCTGGTCGAGCAGCGCACCGGAGACGGCCTCGACGGCCTTCTCGATGCCGCGCTTCAGGGCCATCGGGTTCGCACCGGCGGCAACGTTGCGCAGTCCTTCGCGGACCAGCGCCTGGGCCAGGACAGTCGCGGTCGTCGTGCCGTCACCGGCGACGTCGTCCGTCTTCTTCGCGACTTCCTTGACCAGCTCGGCGCCGATCTTTTCGTACGGGTCCTCGAGCTCGATCTCCTTGGCGATGGATACACCATCGTTGGTGATCGTGGGGGCGCCCCACTTCTTCTCGAGGACGACGTTCCGGCCCTTGGGGCCGAGGGTGACCTTGACGGCGTCTGCGAGCTGGTTCATCCCGCGCTCGAGACCGCGCCGTGCCTCCTCGTTGAACGCGATGATCTTGGCCATGTGAAGTGGTCCTCCCGGACTGGGGTGGATTGCTCCGGACCGCGCTGGCGCCCGCGACGGACGGCCTGCCTGCCCTGGTGATTCCTTGCACCACCTGGCCTGCGGGCCTCACCCACCCGGTCCTTCGTTATCACTCTCACCTGCAGAGTGCTAACGCCAATGATTAGCACTCGCCCCTACCGAGTGCAAGCGGCTCTCGAAGATCCGCAGGTGAACAGGGGGGCGGGCAAGCGCACACAAGGCCACGCGAGAGGGCCGGAGGACGTACTGGACGTACTGAAGCCGAGGGACGTACCGACGGACATGCCGAAGGGCTCGTACCCCGTGAGGTCCCACGGAGTACGAGCCCTTCAAAGAAGAACGTCGCTGCGGTGCGCCGGCGCGTGCTTCAGCTGGTCGCCAGACGGACCATGTCCGCCTGCGGCCCCTTCTGGCCCTGCGAGATCTCGAAATCGACCCGCTGACCTTCCTCGAGGGTGCGGTAGCCGTCCATCTGAATCGCGCTGTAGTGGACGAAAACATCCGCACCACCGTCGACCGCGATGAAGCCGTACCCCTTCTCCGCGTTGAACCACTTGACGGTGCCCTGAGCCATGCCTAACTCCCCTATTACTGGCCCTTGCACAGATCCACACTTCGCGGATCCGGGTCAGACCTCACCCCCCCAACCGGTGGGAGTGTGCGCCGGAACGCGTCGACCGCGGCCGAATGTATCTGTCCAACTGCCCTCTGCAACAGGTCAATCGGACGAGAAATCCGGGCACGCCAGGTCGGGAATATGCGGAGAATTCACGCAACTTCAGGGCAAGCCGGGCCCCACAAAGGGAACAAAAAACGCAAAAGACCTGCACACTTTGGCTACTTCTCGTAGGGCGCTCGGCAAGAATTCATATGCGTGCGGCAAGCGAAGTGGTGCGGCTTCCCCAACTGTACCGCGCTCAACCATAGAGAATTGCCCCCTCCGCTTCTCTCACGGAGGGGGCAATTCGATGAACTCTCGGTAATCACTGTTACCGACGGTTACTACTCGCCGGTATCAGTCGCCTGTCAGCCACCCGCGACCGCGGGAATGATCGACACACCCGCACCGTCCGGCGTCGCCGTCTCCAGCCCCTGCTCGAAGCGGACGTCGTCGTCATTGACGTACACGTTGACGAACCGGCGCAGCTTGCCCTGATCGTCGAGCACCCGGGCCGCGATGCCCGTGTGGTTCTTCTCCAGATCAGCGATGACCTCGGCCAGGGTCCCACCCTCGGCAGCCACCTCGGCCTTACCGCCGGTGTAGGTACGCAGGATGGTGGGGATGCGGACGGAAACGCTCATAACTTTCGACCTCCGGTCAGGTGACGCGCCCGATAGGGGCGCGGGGCTGTGCTGGATTTGCGGCTACCGCCACGTGGGCGCGACCAGCCCCCACGGCCCCGCAGACAATCAACGGGGTTATACGAGCCCGGCTTCCCGGAACGACTCAAGGCTGGGCCGAATCGTCGCGGTCAGCCCGACGTCAGCCACCGCATCCAACGTCTTGAGACCATCCCCGGTGTTCAGCACCACCGTCGTGAGCGTCGGATCGAGCAGCCCGTTCTCGATCAGCTTCTTCGTCACCCCCACGGTCACCCCACCGGCGGTCTCCGCGAAGATCCCTTCCGTGCGCGCGAGCAGCCGAATCGCATCGACGATCTGCCCGTCGTTCACGTCCTCCACCGCCCCGCCCGTCCGCCGCGCGATATCCAGCACGTACGGCCCGTCCGCCGGGTTGCCGATCGCCAGCGACTTGGCGATGGTGTCGGGCTTCTGGGGCCGTACGACGTCGTGTCCGGCCTTGTAGGCCACGGACACCGGCGAGCAGCCCTCGGCCTGCGCACCGAAGATCTTGTACGGCTTGTCCTCGACGAGCCCGAGCTCGATGAGCTCCTTCAGCCCCTTGTCGATCTTCGTGAGCTGCGACCCGGAGGCGATGGGCACGACGAGCTGGTCCGGCAGCTGCCAGCCGAGCTGCTCGCAGATCTCGTACGCCAGGGTCTTGCTGCCCTCCGCGTAGTACGGACGCAGGTTGACGTTGACGAAGCCCCAGCCCTCGCCGGCCGGGTCGCCGATCAGCTCGGAGCAGAAGCGGTTCACGTCGTCGTAGTTGCCCTCGATGCCGACGAGCTCGCCGCCGTACACCGCGGCCATGACGACCTTGCCCTGCTCCAGGTCGTGCGGGATGAACACGCAGGACCGGAAACCGGCCCGGGCGGCGGCGGCGCCGACCGCGCCGGCCAGGTTGCCCGTGGAGGAGCAGGAGAGGGTGGTGAAGCCGAAGGCGCGGGCGGCCTCGATGGCCTGGGCGACGACCCGGTCCTTGAAGGAGTGGGTCGGGTTGCCGGAGTCGTCCTTCACGAACAGCTTGCCGGCGTCGACACCCAGCTCGCGGGCGAGGTTGTCGGCCTGGACGAGCTTGGTCCAGCCGGGGTTGATGTTCGGCTTCTCGGCGACGTTCGCGGGCACCGGGAGGAGGGGCGCGTAGCGCCAGATGTTCGCGGGGCCCGCTTCGATGCGCTTGCGGAGTTCCTCGGTGTCGGCCGCCGACTGGATACCGAAGTCGTAGGCGATCTCCAGCGGGCCGAAACACTCCTCGCAGGCGAACACCGGACCGAGGGGGACGCGGTGGCCGCATTCGCGGCAGGAGAGTGCGACGGCGGGACCGAGGTCTACAGAGGTGACGGAGTCGGCGGCACCGGCAGTGGGAGCAGCGGTGCTCTGAGCAGTTTGCGCAGCCATGGAGGCGAGGCCCTTCCTCATCTTCCTCACGACGCATTTCGCCGTGAGACGGATTTGGCACCTTCCCGAGCCGGGAGCCTCGCCACATGAACATGCGACAAGACCGGCTGGAGGGTTGCCGGGGCTTCAACGGGCCGTATCCCTCTGCCCCTCTGGATGAGCGGTATGAAGTTGTGAGGTGGTGAACGCCGGTGACCTCGGACATGCGATGGTCACCCACGTTGTTCAAGACTGTAACCGAAGGCTTGGATGGTGGTGGGAGCCGTCCGAACCGCGAGATAGAAGATCGCGCTTCCCCCCATGCAACGTAAGGGAGAGCCGCACGTGCTGGAAGACGCCGAGCGCTGGCTGAACACACGCTCCTGGTCCGTTGGCGACCGCCCGCTCAAGAAGCTGATCGCCGCGAAGCGTTCCTCGAACGCCACGGTGAGTGTCGTCCTGCCCGCGCTGAACGAGGAGGAGACGGTCGGCGAGATCGTCGCCGTCATCCGCCGCGACCTGATGCTGAAGGTTCCGCTGGTCGACGAGATCGTCGTCATCGACTCGGGATCGACCGACCGCACCTCCGAGGTGGCCGCCGCGGCGGGTGCCCGGGTCGTCCACCGCGACGACATCCTGCCGCGCATCCCGGCCGTGCCGGGCAAGGGCGAGGTGCTGTGGCGCTCGCTCCTCGTCACCAGCGGGGACATCGTCTGCTTCATCGACGCGGACCTGAAGGAGTTCTCGTCGGACTTCGTCTCCGGAATCGTGGGCCCGTTGCTCACGAACCCCGGCGTCGACCTCGTCAAGGCGATGTACGACCGTCCGCTCGGCCAGGCGGCGGGGCAGGGCGGCCGGGTCACCGAGATGATGGCCCGCCCCCTCCTCAACATGCACTGGCCGCAGCTGGCGGGCTTCGTCCAGCCGCTCGGCGGCGAGTACGCGGCCCGCCGCTCGCTCCTCGAACAGCTCCCGTTCCCCGTCGGCTACGGCGTGGAGCTGGGCATGCTGATCGACGCCCTGCACCTGGTGGGCCTCGACGCGCTGGCCCAGGTCGACGTGGGCGTGCGCAGGCACCGCCACCAGGACGGCCAGGCCCTGGGCCGGATGTCCGCCGCGATCTACCGCACCGCCCAGCTCCGGCTGGCCCGAGGCCATCTGATCCGCCCCGCGATCACCCAGTTCGAACGCGGAGAGGACGGTTTCGAGCCACGCACGTACTCGGTGGACACGGAGGAACGCCCGCCGATGGCGGAGATCGCGGAGTACGCGACGAGGAAGGCGGCGTAGGCCCGGGGCGCCGCCTGAGGCCTTGTATACGGCTGAGGCGTACGTGCGTACGTTTGAGTGTTTCCGGGCCGGGCTAAGTTGAGGCGTATGGCTTCGACGCAGGGTGCAAAAGGTGAGTTCCGGGTGCTGGTCGCGTCCAACCGCGGCCCGGTCACGTACGAGGTCCGTGAGGACGGCTCGCTGCACGCCAAGCGCGGCGGCGGCGGGCTGGTCTCCGGCCTGTCGGCGATCGGGCCGGACGCGGGTGCCCTGTGGATCTGCTCGGCCCTCGGTGAGGGCGACCGCGAGGCGGTGCGGCGCGGCGAGGGCGAGCCGGGCGTACGGATGCTCGCGATCCCGGCGAACGTGCACGAGGACGCGTACAACGGCATCGCCAACTCCGTCCTCTGGTTCGTGAACCACCTGCTGTACCAGACCCCGCTGGAGCCGGTCTTCGACGCGGAGTTCCGGCGCCAGTGGGCGTCGTACGAGGCCTACAACCGCGCGTTCGCCCAGGCACTGGCCGAGGAGGCGGCGCCGGGCGCGTCGGTGGTGGTCCAGGACTACCACCTGTGCCTGGTGCCGGGCATGCTGCGCGCCCTCCGCCCCGACCTGCGCATCGGCCACTTCTCGCACACGCCGTGGGCACCGCCGGACTACTTCCGGATGCTGCCGGACGACATCTCCGAGCAGCTCCTGCGCGGCATGCTCGGCGCGGACCGCCTCGGCTTCCTCACCCGCCGGTGGGCGGACGCGTTCACCGCCTGCTGTACGGACCTGGTCGGCGGCGTCGGCGACACGCGGATCGGGGTGCACGGGCTGGGCGCGGACGCGGACTTCCTGCGCCGGCGCGCGCACGAGCCGGACGTCGAGGAGCGGATGGCCGCGCTGCGGGCGGAGATCGGCGAGGGCCCCGAGGGTGGCCGGAAGACGATCGTGCGGGTGGACCGTACCGAGCTGTCGAAGAACATCGTGCGGGGCCTGCTGGCGTACCGCCAGCTGCTCGACGACCGCCCGGAGTGGCGGGAACGGGTCGTGCACGTGGCGTTCGCGTACCCGTCCCGCCAGGACCTCGCCGTCTACCGCGATTACATGGCCGAGGTGCAGCGGGTGGCCGACGACATCAACGCGGCGTACGGAACGCCGACCTGGACCCCGGTCATCCTGCACCTCAAGGACGACTTCGCCCGCTCCCTGGCCGCCTACCGGCTCGCCGACGTGGCCCTCGTCAACCCCGTCCGCGACGGCATGAACCTCGTCGCCAAGGAGATCCCAGTGGTCTCCGACGAAGGGTGCGCGCTGGTGCTGTCGCGGGAGGCGGGGGCGTACGAGGAACTGGGCGAGGACGCGATCGTGGTGAACCCGTACGACGTGATCCAGACGGCGCGGGCACTGGAGGAAGCGCTGAACATGGGCGCCGGGGAACGCGCGGAGCGCACGAAGCGCCTCGCCGCGGCGGCCACCGCGCTGCCGCCGGCCCAGTGGTTCCTGGACCAGCTGAACGCGCTCAGCGAGTGACGACGGACCGGCCGATGGCCGTCAGCAGCTGTACGACTCCTGCGGGGCCGTCGACGACGAGGTCGGCGCGTTCCGACAGCTCCGTGACCGCCTCGGTGGCGTTGCCGCTGCACACCAGCAGCCCCGGAACACCGTTCTGGCGGAGCTTCTCCACCGCCGCGAACGCCGGGAGGTCGCCGAGGTCGTCGCCGGCGTAGAGGACGGAGGTGGCGCCGATCTCACGGACGTACTCCTGGAGGGCGACGCCCTTGTCCATGCCGGGCGGGCGCAACTCCAGTACGAGGCGGCCGGGCTCGACGATGAGACCGTGCCGGGTCGCCAGGTCGGCGAGGGGCTCGCGCAGGGCCTCGAACGCGGCCTGCGGGTCCGTGGCGCGGCGCGTGTGCACGGCGACGGCCCGGCCCTTCTCCTCGATCCACGTGCCCTGCCAGGCGCCGATCCGGTCGAGGAACCCGGGAAGTTCGGCGCGGGCCTCGGCGACGCCGGGATGAGGGGCGGGGGCGCTGACCGTGCCGGTCACGGCGTCCCAGCGTTCGGTGCCGTAGTGGCCCAGGACGACGAGGTGCTCCAGTCCGGGTACGCCCGCGAAACCGCCGAGACGCACCGCGACACCGGCGGGGCGTCCGGTGAGGACGGCCACGGAGGCGACGCTGGGGGCGAGGGCGGAGAGGGCGCCGAGCGTGTCGGGGTGCGCGCGGGCCTGCTCGGGGTCGGCGACGATCGGAGCGAGCGTCCCGTCGAAGTCAAGGACGACAACAGCACCGGCGGGGCGCCGCAAAATGGCACCCAGCCCATCACGGCCGGCCCCCGTCACGGGCGTAGGCAGGGAATCCATGGCCCCGACCCTATCCGGCACCCCGAGCGGACCGCTGCGCCAGCCCAGGCCGTTCTTTCCCACCCACCCACCCGACTCGGCCCGTTTGCCAGTCGCCCTCGAACCTCTCGGCGCTGGCCGACATCTCCCACCCACCCGCCCCCGCCGCTTCTTCAGCCCAGGCCCCGGTATCTCCATCGCGTCCGGCGATCCGAGGCCGAGGCCGGTACAGCCCAGGCTGTGTTTCCCACCCGCCCACCCGTTTGCCGTATCTGTTCAGCGCAGGACCAGGCATCTCAGCCCGTCCGGCGTTTGAGGACAAGGCCCGTTCAGGGCCGTAGCGGGGGTCTGGAGGCGCAGCCCCCAGGGATGGGCCGGGTAGGGGCGGCGGGGGCGAGGAAACCCCCCGTCGCCTACCGCTCGCCCCGCCGGGACTCCCGTACCCTCCGCAGCCGGTTCACCGTCACCGGATCGCACGCCAGCGCCCGCTCGTCATCCAGCAGCGCATTGAGCAGCTGGTAATACCGCACCGGCACCAGCCCCAGTTCCTCCCGGATCGCCCGCTCCTTCGCACCCGGCCCCACGAACCCCCGGCGCTCCAGCGCGAGGATGTCCTGTTCCCGTTGGTCCAGTCGCAACCGCTCTCCGTCCATGGAACGAACCGTAGCCCGCACCACCGACACCCGGACGGCACCCGGCGCTATGCGCTACTCCGCCGCCGTATCCGCCTCCGCAACCTTCTCCGCCGCCGCAGCCCCCCGCTGTATCGCCCCCAGCACCTGCCCGGGATTCCCCCGCCCCAGCACCGCCCCGCCGATCGTCTTCTGGATGCTCCGGCTCGTGTCCGTCCACGTCGGCTTGCCGATCGGGTAGAGCTGGGCGGCGCCGAGCGCGTCCAGGCCGTCCCACAGCTCCTCGTACGTCGCGTTCGCGCGCATCGACGCGGACGCCGACGACGTCACCGGCAGCAGCTGGTACGTGCCCGCCAGATCCACCATGTTCTTGTCCTCGTACAGGAAGTTCAGATACGTACCGATCTCCGTGGCATGGCCGCCGTGCTTGAACGCGGCGATCCAGTCCGACGTGCCGACCGTCGCCGTCGTCACGCCCGCCGTGCGGCCCGGCATGGGGACGGCCTCGTACGCCACCGGCTCCACCGACCGCTCGATCTCCCGCACGAGCGCGCCCGGCGCGCTGACCATGCCGGCCTCGCCGTTCACGAAGGCCTGGAGGGCGGCCTTGCGGTTGAGGCGGTTCGGGGGGACCGGGCCGGTCAGGCCGTCGCCGACGAGGCGGTCGCGCAGCCAGGTGAGGGTGGCGATGTTGCGGGTGGAGTCGATGGCGTACTCGCCGCTGTCGTCGGTGTAGCCGCCGCCTCCGCCGAGCAGCCACTGCAGGGTCTCGGCCTGCGCCTCCTCCGGGCCGAGCGGCAGGGCGTACGGGTACTTCACGCCCCGCTCGTCGAGGACCTGCGCCGCGTTCCTCAACTCGGCCCAGGTGGTGGGGGGTTCGAGGCCGGCCTCGTCGAAGAGGGTCTTGTTGACGTAGAGGAGGCGGGTGGAGGCGAGGAACGGCAGGCCGTACTGGGCGCGGCCCGTGGTGCCCGCGTCGACGAGGTTGGGCAGGAAGTTGGCCTGGACGCGGATGGAGAGCAGGTCGTCGGCGGGGTGGAGGAGGCCGTCGGCGGCGTAGTCGGCGTAGTTGCCGATCTGGGCGATGTCGGGCGGGTCGCCGGCCGCGACCATCTTGGCGACCTGGGCCTCGGCCTCGGCGGGTTCGTACACGCTGACGTCGAGCTGGATGCCGGGGTGGGCGGCCTCGAAGGCGGTGTCGACCCGGTTCCAGTACGACTCCGAGTTCTTGACGATGCCGTCGCCGTAGTTCGTGGCGACGACGGTGAGGGTGACGTTGCCCGACCCCTCGGTGCCCGTACCGCAGCCGCCGAGCACCAGGACGGCGCCCAGCCCCAGCGCGGCGGCGGACACGGGCCCCCGCCGCACCTGTCGCCGACCGCCACGCCCGTTACGCCCGTTACGTATCCGGCCCTTTTCTCGCACGGCAGACCGCTCCCCTGGGAGGCACACGCGTCACGCTCTGTGGACGCGCGTAGAGCCTCCCGCATCAGGGGCTCCGCTCCAATGCCGCGAGCGTTTCGGACAGGCAACATTTCCTGTGGCCAGGCACTGCTGCTCACCCACTACTCACCACTTCACCACTACTCACCACTTCACCACTACTCACCACTTCACCACTACTCGCCACTACTCGGCGTTCTCCTCCTCGTTCTCCACCGAGTTCGCCTCCGTCTGGAGCTCCGTGAGGACCGTCGCCGGGTTGCCGTTCGCCGCGAACGCCGTACCGATCCGCTGCTTGATGTCCGCGCTGACCTGCGCCCAGGACGTCTTGCCGACCGGGTAGAGCTGGGCGGTCGGGAGTTCCGCCAGGAAGGGGGCGAGGTCCTTGTCCTGGGCGGCGGTGGACATCACCTTGGACGCGGAGGCGGTGACCGGCAGCAGGTCGTACTCGCGGGAGAAGGCGAGCACGTTCTTCTCGTTGTAGACGAAGTCGAGGAACTCGCCGATCTGAGTGCGGTGGCCGTTCTTCTTGAAGGCCATCATCCAGTCGGCGACGCCCATCCCGGACCGGGTCGGGGCCTCCTCGCCCGGCATCGGCACGATGCCGAAGTCCACGCCCTTCGCCGCCGCCATCTTCATCAGCGAGGGGTGGCCGTTGAGCATGCCGACCTCACCGCGCGCGAACGCGGCGAAGGCGGCGGCCCGGTTGAGCTTGGCAGGGGCGACGGGCCCGGTGAGGCCCTTGTCGACGAGTTCGTTCTTGAGCCAGGTGAACGTCTGGACGTTCTGCGGGGAGTCGATGCCGTAGGTGCCGACCGTGCTGGTGTAGCCGTCGCCGCCGCTGAGCAGCCACTGCATCGCCTCGGCCTGCGCCTCCTCGGGCCCGAGCGGGAGGGCGTACGGGTACTGCACGCCCTCCTCCTTCAGCGCGGCGGCGTCGGCGGCCAGCTCGCTCCAGGTGGTGGGCGCGGTGAGGCCGGCCGCGGTGAAGAGCTCCTTGTTGTAGAAGAGGAGGCGGGTGGAGGCGGCGAAGGGGAGGCCGTACTGGGTGCGCTTGAGCTGTCCGGCGTCGGCGAGCCGGGCGACGAAGTCTGCCTGGGTCGGGATGGAGAGCAGGTCCGAGGCGGGGTACAGCTCGTCCTTGGCCGCGTAGTCGGCGTACGCGCCGATCTGCGCCATGTCGGGCGCCTCACCGGCGGCGACCATCTCCTTGACCTTGCGGTCGACGTCGTTCCAGGAGTAGACGCTGACGTCGACCTTCACGTCGGGGTTGGTGGCCTCGTACTCCTCGACCAGCTTGTCCCAGTACTTCTGGGAACTGTTGGCATCGGAGTCCCCGTAGTCGGCGGCGACCAGCTTGAGGGTGACCTCCCCCGAGCCGGAGCCTCCACAGCCGCTGAGTGCCGCCGTCATTCCCAGTGCGGACACCGCCGCGATCATGCCTGTCCTACGCCGCTGCACTGCTGTAACCCCAACCGGTCGTTCACGTATGTGTTCATTGGTACGTTCAACTTCTTACCCATAAGGTCTACACCACGCGAGTGGACTAGACCTCTTCCGGGTCGACGGGCCACACTGTCCCCGTGAGACATGTCATCGCCCTCGACGTGGGCGGCACCGCGATGAAAGCGGCCCTGACCGGGCCGGACGGCGCCCTGCTCCACCGCGCCCGCCGGGCGACCGGCCGCGAGCAAGGACCCAGCGCCGTCGTCGAGGCGATCCTCGACTTCGCCACCGACCTCCGCGCCCACGGCATCGCCCACCTCGGCGAGAGCGCCTCGGCCGCCGGGGTCTCCGTCCCCGGCATCGTCGACGCCGAACACGGCATCGCCGTCTACGCGGCGAACCTCGGCTGGCGTGACGTACCCCTGCGCGCACTGCTCTCCGAACGGCTCGGCCTGCCGGTCGCCCTCGGCCACGACGTACGCAGCGGCGGGCTGGCGGAGGGCCGGATCGGGGCCGGCCAGGGCGCCGACCGCTTCCTCTTCGTCGCCCTCGGCACCGGGATCGCCGGCGCGATCGGCGTCGACGGCCGGGTGGAGGCGGGCGCGCACGGCTTCGCGGGCGAGATCGGCCACATCGTCGTACGGCCCGGCGGGACCCCGTGCCCGTGCGGCCAGCGCGGCTGTCTGGAACGGTACGCGTCGGCGTCCGCGGTGAGCGAGGCATGGGCCACGGCCTCCGGCGCCCCCGGCGCGGACGCGGCGGACTGCGCCAAGGCCGTCGACGCCGGCGACCCACGCGCCGCCCAGGTCTGGCAGGACGCGGTGGACGCCCTGGCCGACGGCCTGGTGACCGCCCTCACCCTCCTCGACCCACGCACCCTGATCATCGGCGGCGGCCTGGCAGAAGCGGGCGACACCTTGTTCACCCCGCTGCGCACAGCGGTACAACGACGGATCACCTTCCAGAAGCTCCCGTCCATCGTCCCCGCAGCCCTCGGAGACACAGCAGGCTGCCTGGGCGCGGGTTTGCTGGCCTGGGACCTCCTCACCCCCATGACCGACCTCACGGAGGCAACGCCCTGATGGCAACCAACCCAGCGGCGGCGGCCCCCATGGCAACGGACCTAGGGGCGCGGGGAACTGCGCGAACAACCCCCACCGGCCGGCAGCCCGCACACAACCTGGTGTTCAGAGGCGCCCGAGCAGTACTCCCCGAAGGCATCATCAACGACGCCCAACTCGCCGTAGAGGGCACCAAGTTCACCGCCCACGCCCCCGAGAACGCCCACGTGATCGACGTACGAAACCACTGGCTGATCCCCGGTTTCGTAGACCTCCACAACCACGGCGGCGGCGGAGCCTCCTTCACCTCCGGCACAGCAGAAGACATCCTCAGAGGCATCCACACCCACCGAACCCACGGCACCACCACCCTCGTGGCCAGCACCGTCACCGGCGACATGGACACCCTCACCGCCCAGGCCGGCCTCCTCTCCGAACTCGCCGAACAGGGCGACCTCGCCGGCGTGCACTTCGAGGGCCCCTTCATCTCGCCGTGCCGCAAGGGCGCCCACTCCGAGGCGCTGCTGCGCGACCCGGACCCGGCGGAGGTACGGAAGCTGATCGACGCGGCCCGCGGCCGGGCCAAAATGGTCACCCTCGCCACCGAACTCCCCGGCGGCCTCGACTCCGTCAGACTCCTCGCCGAACACGGCGTCATCGCGGCGATCGGGCACACGGACGCGACGTACGAACAGACGGTGAACGCCATCGACGCGGGCGCCACGGTCGCCACGCACCTCTTCAACGCGATGCCCGCCCTGGGCCACCGCACCCCCGGCCCGATCACCGCCCTCCTCGAAGACGAACGCGTCACCGTCGAGCTCATCAACGACGGCACGCACCTGCACCCCGCCGCCCTCCAACTGGCCTTCCACCACGCGGGCGCACACCGCGTGGCGTTCATCACGGACGCCATGGACGCGGCCGGCTTCGGCGACGGCCGCTATCTGCTCGGCCCGCTGGAGGTCGAGGTCAGCGGGGGCGTGGCGCGGCTGGTCGAGGGCGGCTCGATCGCGGGCTCGACACTCACCCAGGACCGCGCCTTCCGGCGGGCGGTGACGATCGACCGCCTCACGGTCACGGACGCGGTCGCCGCCCTGTCCGCCAACCCGGCCCGGCTGCTGGGCATGTACGACACGATCGGCTCCCTGGAACCGGGCAAGGACGCGGACCTCGTCCTGCTGGACGCGGACTTCACCCTCAAGGGAGTGATGCGCAAGGGGAGTTGGGTAGTGAAGCCCCAACTACCCTGAACTGAAGAGGGGAGGCCGACGGAATGATCCTCACGGTCACGCTGAACACAGCCCTCGACATCACGTACCGCGTACGGGAGTTACGCCCGTACGCCTCCCACCGGGTCACGTCCGTGACCGAACGCCCGGGCGGCAAGGGCCTGAACGTGGCCCGCGTCCTGGCCGCCCTCGGCCACGAGGTGACGGTCACCGGCTTCACGGGCGGCCCGACCGGACGGACCGTACAGGAACAACTCACCGCCACACCTGGCGTGTTGGACGCCCTGGTCCCGGTCTCCGGCCCAACTCGCCGCACGATAGCGGTGATCGACGAAACAGCCGGAGACACCCGCCCGACGGACGCGACCCAACTCAACGAGCCCGGCCCGCAGATCACCCCGGCCGAGTGGTCCGCCTTCCAGGACGTGTACGAGGGACTGCTGCCGTCCGTCTCCGTGGTCGCTCTCTGCGGAAGCCTGCCACCGGGGGTACCGGTGGGCGCGTACGCCCAGCTGATCCGCACGGCACGGTCGGCCGACGTACCCGTGCTGCTCGACACCAGCGGGGAGCCGTTGCGCCGCGGGGTCGCGGCCCGCCCCGACCTGGTCAAGCCGAACGCCGGTGAACTCGCCGAACTCACCGGCTCCCACGAGCCGTTGCAGGCGACCCAGGACGCCCGCAGACGGGGTGCGCGAACCGTGGTGGCCTCGCTGGGCGTGGACGGGCTGCTCGCGGTGACCCCGGACGGCCGCTGGCGGGCGACCCCGCCGGCCCGCATCCGGGGCAATCCGACGGGCGCGGGCGACTCGGCGGTCGCGGGCCTGCTGTCGGGCCTCGTCGACCGGCTCACGTGGCCCGAACGACTGACCCGGGCGGTGGCCCTGTCGGCGGCGACCGTACTGGCGCCGGTGGCAGGCGAGTTCGACCGGGCGGCGTACGACGAACTACTGGGCCGGGTGACGGTGACACGCGAGGCGACGGCTGCCTAGCAGGCCGCTCGGACCGGCCCTTGGCCGATCAACTGGCCACTCAACCGTCGTCCGCTCAGCCGTTCTTGTCGGTCAGGTACAGCTGGTCCAGGTTGACGTCGCACTGGTTGCCCTGCTCGCAGGAGATCTTGATGGTGTTGGTGCCCTTGTTCAGCCGAACGGACGCCCATGTGTTCGTCCAGCCCTTCGCGTAGTCGCCCTCGGCGGCGTTCGCGAAGTTCTTCATGTTGAGCGGGCGGGTCTGGGCCGTGCCGTTGACCGTGATCGTGGCGGAGGCGTCCTTGCCGGGTACGCCGTAGTTGACGTACAACCGGTATTCGTCCGCCTTGGTGATGCCACTCACGTTCCACGTGACCGACGCGCCCACGTTGTTGAAGTTGCCCACATAGACACCGTCGGCCGCCTTCGCGCCGTCGACGTCCGACACGGTGGTGGCGCCGCCGCCGAGGAGCAGGGCCTTCGCGTCGATGGTCGGGAGGTCCTCCGCCGCCGCCGCCGAGGTGCTGGTCGACGGGGACGGTGCGGCGCTCTGGCCGGTCGAGGGGGTCGTGCCGGCCTCGTTGCCCTTGTCGCTGGGGTCGTCGTCGCCGCCCATCATGGCCACGCCGATGCCGATGACGACCGCGGCGACCACCGCGATGGCGCCGATCAGCAGCCCCTTGGTGTTGGGCCCGCTCCCCCGCCCGCCGCCGCCACCCGAGCCGTACCCGTGCTGCTGCGGGGCCGCGGGGCCACCGCCGAAGGCCTCGGGTGCCTGGTAGTGGGCGTTCGGGCCGCCGTACACACCCTGCTGCGGGACGGGCGCCTGGCCGTACTGCGCGGTCGGGGCGGTCTGGCCGTACGCCGGCTGCTGCGGCTGCTGGCCGGGGCCGGGACCCTGTCCAGGGGGGCCTGCCGGCGGGCTGTACTGACGCTCTCCGACCGGCCGCACCCGGCCGACCGAGTTCGGGTAGCCGTAACCACTGCTCGGCGGCTGGGCTCCGTTGGCCCGCCCGTCTTCGTACAGGTAGCCGAACGGGTCGTCGTCCTCGGGCGTGCTCGCGCCGTTGTTGCCGGGCGTCATCCCTTGGGTACTCCTCAACAGGTGCGGGGTGGGGCGGGGGCTGGGCCTACAAGGTGTTGCGAGGTTCTGCGAAACATGTAAGGCAAATAGCGAGCCTACCCGCTCCCACTGCCCCAAACGGGTGACTCGCATCGCACAGGGCCGCCGTCAGGTCACCGACCTGGAGATCATCCCGCCCGGCGGTGCTGTTTGGGACGAGATCGTTTCTCGACGTACATCCGTTCGTCAGCTGACTTCAGGACCTCGTCCGCTGTCATCCCGCACTGTGCCCACCCGATGCCGAAGCTCGCACCGACCCGCATCACGCGCCCGTCGACCCGGACGGGCTGGATGATCTCGTTGCGCAGGCGTACGGCGAGGTCCTGGGCGTCGGCCCGGCCGAGGCCGTCGGCGAGCACCACGAACTCGTCGCCGCCGAGCCGGGCCACGGTGTCGCCGTCGCGCACGGCGCCGCCGAGCCGCCGGGCCACCTCGATCAGCACCGCGTCCCCGGCGTTGTGCCCGAAGCGGTCGTTGATCGACTTGAAGCCGTCGAGGTCGCAGAAGAGGACCGCGAGCCCCTTCGTGCCGTCGTCCTGCTCACCCTCGGGGGCGACGACATGGACGTGGTGGTCGTAGGCGCCGTACACCTCGGGGGCGGCGCGGAAGTCGAAACCGTGGCCGTTCACGTCGTACGGCTGGAGGCCGCCGTCCGTCGCCGTCGCCGTGTACTGGTCGCGTTGGCCGTACGGGTCGAGCTGGCCGTGACCGTAGGCCGCGTCGACCGCCTCGACCAGGCCGGGCTCCGCCGACTGCGGGCGCTGGCAGAGGCGGGAGCTGAGCCGGGTCTTCAGCTCGGCCGAGTTGGGCAGGCCGGTGAGCGAGTCGTGGGAGGCGCGGTGGGCGAGCTGGAGCTCGCGGCGCTTGCGCTCCTCTATGTCCTCGACGTGGGTGAGCAGGAAGCGCGGGCCGTCGGTGGCGTCCGCGACGACGGAGTTGCGCAGCGACACCCACAGGTACGAACCGTCACGGCGGCAAAGTCTGAGTTCGGTGCGCCCGCCCTCGGCGGAGGTGCGCAGCAGCGTGCCGATGTCCTCGGGGTGCACGAGGTCGGAGAAGGCGTACCGGCGCATCGCGGAGGCGGGGCGGCCCAGGAGACGGCACAGGGCGTCGTTGGTCCGGAGTATTCGCCCGTGCTGGTCGCCGCCCATCTCGGCGATGGCCATGCCGGAGGGGGCGTACTCGAAGGCCTGGCGGAAGCTTTCCTCACTGGCCCGCAGCGCCTGCTGCTCGCGTTCGAGTCTGACCAGTGCCCGCTGCATATTCGCGCGTAGACGCGCGTTGCTGATCGCGATGGCGGCCTGGAACGCGTACATCTGGAGCGCTTCTTTGCCCCATGCCCCCGGTCGGCGACCGTTGCGGGGCCGGTCCACGGACAGGACACCGATCAGTTCGCCGCAGCTGCCGCCGGGCACGCCCGGCGTGAACATGGGCGCGAAGAGCCGGTCCGACGGATGCCACTCGTCCTCGAAGCGCGGCGCGGGGCCGTCGGTGTACCACTGCGGGACGTCGTCGTCGTCGAGGACCCAGCCCTCGGTGTGCGGTATGAAGACGAGGTCGCCCCAGTTCTCGCCCATCGCGAGCCGGCGCTCCCAGGAGTCGCGCGAGCCGACGCGGCCGGTGATGAGAGCCTCGGCGGCGGAGTTCCCGGCGAAGGCGGCGACGACCAGATCGCCGTCGGGGCGGACGAGGTTGACGCACGCCAGCTCGTACCCAAGGCCGTTGACGACGCCGTCTGCGACGGTCTGAAGGGTGTCCGCCAGACTGCGCGCGGTGTTCATGTCCGCCATGACCTGGTGCAGTTGCCGCAAGGTCGCGAGACGGACGTACGGCTCCTGGTCGGTCTCCATTCGCCCTCCTTCCGCCTTTCTCACCTTCCCCGCCACTGAATCACAGCGCGCTGCCCACTCGGTACACAGGGTCAACAAAAAAGGTCACCTGTGACTCAAGTCACAGCGAAAGATGAGCAATTGAGTGGAGTTTCTGAGTTCTCCCTGTGCGTTTACTGAACGCAAACTTTGTATCTGTGGGGATAGTACGGGCGGGGCGAACCCGGCGAAGGCGGTTCCTGATCTTTGCTGTCCGTCGGTCGGTCCGTCGGTCGGTCCGTCCGGAGTCCTAGGACCCGGTTCGGGCGCTGGTCCGATGCGGCGGCACAGGAGAGGCGCATAGCTTTTCCGTGTGCTGACTCCCTCTGCCGTACCCGTCACGTCCGCCCCGCGTGCCACCACCGCCTCCCCGGCCGGGCATCCTGGGGGAGTGAGCAACGACGACTTCCGCGCCGCGATGTCCCGCCTGGCCTCGGGCGTGGTCCTGGTGACCGCGCGGGAGCCGTCCCTCGACCCCGACGACCCCCAGGCACCCGCCGGCGAGGACGTCGGCATGACGGCCACCGCCTTCCTGTCGGTCTCCCTGGACCCGCCCCTGGTCATGGTCAGCGTGCGCGAGGGCTCCCGGATGGACGACCTGCTCGCCGAGCAGCCCACCTGGGCGGTCTCCGTCCTCGCCGAGAGCCAGCAGCACATCGCGGGCCGGTTCGCGATGAAGGGCCGCATCAGCGACCGCCTGCTCTTCGAGGACATCCCGTACGTCCGCGGCGAGGCGTCCGGCGCCCTCCTGGTGCGCGGCTCCCTGGCGACCCTGGAGTGCCGTACGGAACAACTGGTGCCCGCCGGCGACCACACCCTGGTGATCGGCCGCGTCCTGGCGGCGACGGCACCGAACGCGGACGGGGGCCCGCTGGCCTACTTCCGGGGCCGCTACCGGCAGTTGGGCTGACGGGTAACTCGCTGGTCACTCGGGTACCGGGCGGCTTAGGTTGCCCGTATGACGAACGACGCGCTCAGGCTGGAGCGGATCACCACCGACAACTTCGAGGCGGCCGTCGCCGTACGGGTCCGCCCGGACCAGGAACACGCGGTCGACCCGGTCGTGAAGTCCCTGGCCGAGGCGTACGTCCGTGCGCGCATCGCCTGGCCCCGGCTGATCCTCGACGGCGAGCGGCCCGTCGGCTTCCTCATGGCCTTCTTCGACATCTCCTGGGGCGACACCGGCACCGACATACGCTCCGGCCTCTGGCGCCTGAACATCGACGCCGCCGAACAGGGCAAGGGCTACGGCCGCTTCGCCGTCGAGTCCGTCGCCGCCGAACTCCGCCGACGCGAGGGCACCGACCTCTACGTCACCTGGCACCCCGGCCCCACCGGCCCCGAGCTCTTCTACCTGGGCCTGGGCTTCCGCCCCACCGGGGAGACGAGCGGGGGCCAGACGGTCGGGGTACTGAAACTGACCTAGCCTGCGGGTCTGCCGGCCCAGTGGCGCCAAGCCCTGAACTCCGGACTCCGGGCCCTATTACCAGTCCCGTCCCGCGTCCCGTCCCGTACGCCCTCGCTTCACGTCCGCGCGCGCCTTCTTCTGACGCAACCGGCGTTCGTTGATTCCGCGCGGGATACGGGTCGGGGTGCGGGGCTTGGGTGGAGGTGCGGTGGCCTCGGCGAGGAGGGCGGCCAGACGGACGGCCGCCGACTCACGGTTGCGCCACTGGGAACGGTGCTCGGAGGAGCGGACGGTGACGACTCCGTCGACGAGCCGTCCGGCGAGGCGCTCCAGCGCACGCTGCTTCCACACCTCGGGCAGTGCTTCGGTGCCTGCGAGGTCGAGGCTCAACTCCACCCTGGAGTCACTGGTGTTGACGTGCTGCCCGCCCGGCCCACCGGACCGCGAGAAACGCCACATGAGCTCGGCCTCGGGGAGCGAGACGGAGCCGCGGATGAGGTAGGGACCGGACATGCCCCTATGGTCGCGCGCCTGTCCGGTCCACGTCACCCTGTTTTCACGCCGGTAGGTAAAGAAAGTAAAGGCGCGCGGAACCTTCCGGCCCCCCGTCGGCGTTCATAGGGATGACGGTAGCTTCGTCCCGTACGGAGCTGCCGGTACGGGGTTCCACGCACCGCACGCATGTACGCCAAACGATGGAAGGACTCCCAACAATGGCTGTAAGCCTGTCCAAGGGTGGCAACGTCTCGCTCACCAAGGAGGCTCCGGGCCTGACCGCCGTCACCGTGGGCCTCGGCTGGGACGTCCGCACCACCACCGGCACGGACTTCGACCTCGACGCCTCGGCGATCGCGGTGAACCCGCAGGGCAAGGTCTACTCGGACGGCCACTTCGTCTTCTTCAACAACAAGGAGACCCCGGACAAGACCATCGTCCACACCGGCGACAACCGCACGGGCGAGGGCGCTGGCGACGACGAGGCGATCAAGGTCAACCTCGCCGGCCTCCCGGCCGACGTCGAGAAGATCGTCTTCCCGGTCTCGATCTACGACGCGGAGAACCGCTCGCAGAACTTCGGCCAGGTCCGCAACGCGTACATCCGCATCCTGAACGAGGCGGGCGGCGCCGAGATCGCGCGCTACGACCTGTCGGAGGACGCGGCCACGGAGACGGCGATGGTCTTCGGCGAGCTGTACCGCAACGGCGCGGAGTGGAAGTTCCGCGCGGTCGGCCAGGGCTACGCCTCGGGTCTGGTGGGCATCGCCCAGGACTTCGGCGTCAACGTCTAAGTCGCACAAGGCGGTTGAAAAGCCCCCGGCCGGGCGCGAACTCGCGGTTTGGCCGGGGGCTTTCGCATGCCCGCACAGAGGGATAACCCCAGAATCCCGGGCCATTGCTGGAACCTTCAAGAACGACCCCCCTACGCTCCCGACTCGTACGCCCCCCGAAGAGACACCCGTACGAGAAGCGGAGACAAGTCACCCATGCCCGCCTTATCGGACGAACACTGTCCGCCCGGAAAGAATCCCGGCAGTGCTCCCCCCACCGTCCTGAGGGACAACCACGCTCTCGACGAACTCCGCGCGGCCGCCGTCCTCGGCATCCCCGGCCCCGGCCCCGGGACCCAGCACATCGAGCGCCTCACCTTCGGCCGCGCCGCCCGCACCTCCGCCCCGGCGGCCCGCCTCGAACTCCCCCTGCGCATCCGTACGCGAACCAAGGTCGGGGTGTAACCACCATGACGACGCCCAACACGCGCAACACGCACAGTCCACGCGGCTCGCACAGCCCGCGCAGTTCGCACAGCTCCACGGCCGACAGCACCGGCGACGCGATCCGCTCCCTGTGGGAGACCATGGCCCGCGGCTGGGCGGCCGGCGACGCCGTGCTGTTCGCCGCGAGCTTCGCGACGGACTGCGACTTCACGACCGTACGCGGCGACAAGCCGCCGGGCCGCGCGGGCATCGAGGCCGACCACGACCACCTCTTCCGCACGCGGTACGCCGGGACCCGCCTCGACGCCCGGGTGACCGCCGTACGGCAGCTGCGCCCGGGCCTGGCCACCGTCGACGCGGAGTCCACGATCCGCGCCGCCGACGGCACCGCCCTCACGTCGACCCACGCCCTGGCCGTCGTCGAACGCACCGGCACGCACAACGGCCCGGACCTCTGGCAGATCGTCGCCTTCCACCACATGATCCCGGCCGCACCCGCTCCCACCCCGACCGCCGCCACTCCCGCACCGGCCCCCGCCGCGTCCGGGGAAGGCCTGACGGAGACCGGCCGCCCCCAGCTGCGGCACCTGGCGATCGTGGCCCGCGACCCCGAGAGGCTGGCCGCGTTCTACAGCACCGTCTTCTCGATGGAACCGTTCCACCAGGCCCCCGACGGCAGCTGCGTCCTCTCCGACGGCCACCTCTCCCTCGCCCTCCTCAAGCACCGGCTCGACGGCGACACCCCGGTCGGCATGAACCACTTCGGCTTCCACATCGCCGATACGGCGGCCACCTCGGCGACGCTGATCGAGGCGGGCGCGGACGAACCGGCGGAACGCTTCACCGACCGCGCCTTCACCCGCCGCCCCTCCCCCGAGTACCGCGCGATGGACCCGGAAGGCAACTGGTTCGCCCTCTCCGAACACGGCTTCGGCGGCCCGGCCAACGGCCCCGAGCAGCCGTAACGACAGCTGTACCGACAGCCGTAACGAGGACGTCCCCGGGCCACCCTTGGTCCGCCCCTGGCACCCCGGCGGCCCATCGCCCCCGTCATGGGCTGCCGGGTCCGGGGGCGTGACACCATCACGTCCGTGCTTGATATCGGCTACGCCCTCTCCAACCGCTTCCCGGATCCCCCGCAGACCGACTACCGCCGCGCGGACGTCCACGCGCTGCGCCACGACCTGTTCTGCGGTGACGTCTACCTCGCCGACACGAAGGCGGACCGGGAACTGTCCACAGCCTGGGGATGGGTGCCGGTGCTCGACTTCGCGTGGGCGCTGTGCGACATCGTGGAGCAGCTGGACCAGGATCCCGCAGGCTCGCGCGCGTCCCGCCCCCAGTACGCGGAGCTGGACTTCACCGAATCCACCGACCGCATGCTCTTCCAGCGCCGCTTCGGCTGGGTGGACATCGAGTCCGACTGGATGCCGGCGGAGGAACCCCCGCTCACCTTCTCCCACGCCGAACTCCGCAAAGAGGCACGGGACTTCCTGCACGACGTGCTGGCCGACCTGACCGACCTCCACGACGCCCTCGCCGAGAACCCGGCCATCTGGACGCTCCAGGCCCGCTTCCCCAGGGTGCGCTGACCCGCGGCCTACTCAGCCGCCTCCACCCGCACCCCCAGCTCCGCCGCGAACACCGCCGCCAGATCAAGCAACTGCGCCGGACTGATCACCGCCCCCGCCAACCGGTCCACCCCCCGCGCGAACTCCAGCTCCGCCGCCCCGCGGAAGTCCACGTCGCTCAGCCTCGCCGCGCCGAAGTCCGCCCCCTTCACCACGCACCCCACGAACTCGACCCGCTCCAGCACCGCACCCCCGAAGTCCGGCTCCACCAGCACGCACCCCTCGAAGACGACATCCTTGAGCTTCGCCTTGCGCAGGTTCAGATAGTCGATCTTGCCGCCCCGCACCAGCACCCGCTCCAGCACCGCCCCGTGCAACTGCACCCCGCCCAGCCGGGCGTCGACCAGCTCCACATCACGCAGGGTCGACTCGGCGAGGTTCGTGCCGACCCCTCGTATGCCCGTGAGGACCGAGTCGAGCAGCCGGGCGTGATGCAGCCGCGTCTCGTCCAGCGCGCACCCCGTCAGCGCGCAGTCCATGAAACGGGCGCCCCCGCCGTCCTGCCCGGCGAAGTCGGCCTCGCGGAACTCCAGCCCGTCGTAGTCCCCGTCCGCCTCCAACTCCCCGCCCCCGAACGGCTCCAGCACCGGCAACCGCACCTCGGGCCGCCGCGCCCCCTTCACCCCGGCCACGGAACCCCGCGCACCACCCGTACCCCTCGCTCCACCCACCGCTCGCCTCGCCATGCCCCCATCCTGCACCCCACCACTGACAATCCCCCTGACCTGCGCAAACCCGTCTCCCACCACCCCCATGTCACATTCCGGCCCCCTCGATCAGTCGTACTGACAGAAAGCAGAAAGGCGCCCCACCACAAGGAGACCCACACCATGCACCCCGCCCGCCCCCGCACACGCCCCCACACCCCCCTCGCCGTCATCGGCGGCGGCTTCGCCGGCCTCACCGCCGCCATCGCCGCCGCCGAGGCGGGCGCCAAGGTCACCGTGTACGAGGCCCACCACACCCTCGGCGGCCGAGGCCGGACCGCCGAGGGGCCGTACCGTACGAACGACGGCCCGCACGCCCTCTACAGCGGCGGCCCGCACTGGACCTGGCTCGCCCAGCGCGACCTGATCGGCCCGCTCGCCCCGCTCCCGCCCCTCGAAGCCGCCCGGTTCCACTTCCGCCACCAGGGCACCCTGCGCCGCACCCCACCCCTCGCGATGCTCAAGCTGCTCCGTCGCAGCGCCCAACATGCCCCCGTGGACGTCGACTTCATGACCTGGGCCACCGAGCAGGCGGGCGAGAAGGGCGCCCGGGCAGCCGCGCACTACTCCGCCGTCGCCCTCTTCCACCACGACCCCGGCACCCTGTCCGCGGCCTTCGTCCAGGAACGGCTGCGCCGCGCCGCCGCCCTCCCGCCCGAGGCCCATTACCCGCGCGGCGGCTGGGCCAGCGTGATCGACCGGATGGCCGCCCGCGCCTGGAACCTGGGCGTACGGGTCGAGACGCTGTCCCGCGTCGACACGCTCCCCACGGGCGCCCCCGTCATCGTCGCCACCTCCCTCGACGCCGCCCGGCACCTCCTGCGCGACGACACCCTCACCTGGACCGGCGCCCGTACAGTCCTCCTCGACCTCGCCGTACGGACCCGGCGGGGCGACCCCTTCGTCGTCTCCGACCTGGACGCGCCAGGCTGGCTGGAACGCTTCACCGCACAGGACCGCACCCTCGCCCCGGCCGGCGAACAGCTCCTCCAAGGGCAGTTCCCGATCGCGCCGCGCGCCTCCCGCGCCGACGGCATCGCCCGTGCCGAACAGCTGCTCGACCTGGCCTTCGACGGCTGGCGCGAACGCGTCACCTGGCGGCGCGAGTCCACCGCCAACGGCCGTACCGGCGCGGTCGACCTGCCGGGCACCAGCTGGCGCGACCGGCCCGCGATCGAACGCGGCGACGGTGTCTACCTCGCGGGCGACCAGGTCGCCGCCCCCGGCGTCCTCTCGGAGGTCTCGTTCAACAGCGCGCTCACCGCGGTGTCCCTGGCACTCGGCCACCGCCGGTCCCTTGACCTCAAGCATGCCTGAGGTTGAAGAGTGGGTGACGGAACCGCACAACACCGCACCACCTACTCGCCACCCGTCGCCACCTGGGGGACCCACATGCACGCCATCCGCCTGCACACCTTCGGCCCCGCCGAGAACCTGACCCACGAACAGGTCACAGACCCGGTACCCGGCCCCGGCCAGGTCCGTATCGCCGTCGCCGCAGCCGGCGTACACCTCCTGGACACAGCCCTGCGCGAGGGCATGCAGGGCCCCGCCCCGGCGCCCGCCGCGCTACCGACCATCCCCGGCCGCGAGGTCGCCGGCACCGTCGACGCCCTCGGCGAGGGCACCCCGGCGCTGTGGCTGGGCAAGCGCGTCGTCGCCCACCTCGGCTTCCAGCCCGGCGGATACGCCGAACTCGCCGTCACCGACATGGAACGCCTCCACGAGATCCCGGCCACCCTCGACTTCGCCCAGGCCGTCGCGATGATCGGCACCGGCCGCACGACCATGGGCATCCTCCAGTTCACCGACCTCGGCCCCGACTCCGTGGCCGTGATCCCGGCCGCCGCGGGCGGCATCGGCACCCTCCTCGTGCAGTACGCCCGACACGCCGGCGCCACCGTCATCGGCCTCGCCGGCGGCCCCGCCAAGGCCGCCCTCGTCGAGGCGAACGGCGCCGATCTCGCCATCGACTACACCGACCCCGCATGGCCGGACAAAGTCCGCGCCTACCTCGGCGGACGGCCCGCCACCGTCGTCTTCGACGGAGTGGGCGGCGAGATCGCCCGCGAGGCCACGGCACTCCTGGGACCCTCCGGACAACACCTCGTCTTCGGCTGGTCCGGCGAAGGCATCCACGACGGCGAACCCTTCCTCGTCGACGGCCTCTCCGAACAGGTACTCGGCCCCGAGATGCTGGGCAGGACAGGCGGCCCCAACCCCCTGCGCACCCTCGAACTCCGCGCCCTCACCGAAGCCGCCACCGGCCACCTCACCCCGGCCGTCCACCGCTTCCCGCTCACCCAGGCCGCCGCAGCCCACCGCGCCCTCGAAAACCGCGGCACCACCGGCAAGGTGGTCCTGGAGCCATGACCAGCCACAACAGCACAGAACCCGACGCCACCCGTACCGCCGAAAGTGCGACCCATACCGATCCATGGTCTTCTGACCGCGTGAGCCGCACCCAAACGGGTGTACCCGACACCCGTCCCGGCACCGACCCCCACAGCTGGTGGGCCCTGGTCGTCATCGCACTCGCCCAGCTGATGATCGTCCTCGACGCGACCATCGTGAACATCGCGCTCCCCTCCGCACAGCGCGACCTGCACATGTCCGACGCCAACAGGCAATGGGTCATCACCGCCTACACCCTCGCCTTCGGCGGACTGCTCCTGCTGGGCGGCCGGATCGCCGACCTCGTCGGCCGCAAACGCACCTTCCTCTTCGGCCTGGTCGGCTTCGCCGCCGCCTCCGCACTCGGCGGCGCCGCCACCACCGCAGGCATGCTCTTCAGCGCCCGCGCCCTCCAGGGCGTCTTCGCCGCCGTCCTGGCCCCCTCCGCCCTCAGCCTCCTCACCACCACCTTCACCAACCCCAAGGAACGCGGAAAGGCCTTCGGTATCTACGGAGCCGTCGCGGGCGGCGGATCGGCGATCGGACTGATCGCGGGCGGCCTGCTCACCGAGTACCTGAACTGGCGCTGGTGCCTGTACGTCAACATCCCCATCGCCGTCCTCGCAGTCGTCGGAGCCCTCACCCTCCTCCACGACCGCCCCGGCCACCCGGGCGTCCGCCTCGACATACCCGGCGCACTCCTCGGCTGCGGCGGCCTCCTCGCGATCGTCTACGGCTTCAGCGAAGCCCAACCGCGCGGCTGGACAGACCCGATGGTGCTGACGCTGTTCGCGGTCGGCATCGTCCTGCTGACCGCCTTCGTGTGGTGGCAGCGCAGGGCACCCGTACCGCTGCTGCCCCTGCACATCGTCAAGGACCGCAACCGCGCCGGCTGCTTCCTCACCATGGGCCTGGCCGTCATCGGCATGTTCGGCATGTTCCTCTTCATGACGTACTACCTACAGGTAGTACTCGGCTACTCCCCCGTGAAAGCGGGCCTCGCCTTCCTGCCCATGACCGCCGCGATCATCACCGGCTCCACCCAGATCTCGGCCCGCCTGATGAACCGCGTACCCCCACGCCTCCTGATGGCCCCCGGCATGCTCCTCGCCGCGACCGGCATGCTGATCCTCACCCAGCTCACCGTCGACTCCACGTACGCCACCGAAATCCTCCCCGCCATGCTCCTGATCGGCCTCGGCATGGGCCTCACCTTCATGCCGGTCTTCTCCACCGCCACCGCGGACATCGCACCCCAGGACGCCGGCGTCACCTCCGCCACCGTCAACACCGCCCAACAGGTGGGCGGTTCGATCGGCACCGCCCTCCTCAACACCATCGCCACCACCAGCAGCACCGCCTACGTCGCCGCCCACCTCCACGACCCCGCCACCCGCGAACTGATCACCCGCGAAGGCATCGTCCACGGCTACACAGTCGCCATCTGGTGGGCCGCCGGCATCATGCTCCTCGCCGGCCTGATCGCCGCCCTGATGGTCACGACGAAGCCCCCGAAACAGCCACCACCGGCCCCGGCACCGGAACCGGCCATCTGACCGACAGCGGGCCCCACAGAGGGGACGCCCCACGCGGACCCGCCGAAAACCGCATGCCCCACATTTACGCACGCACATACAGTCGCCGAATGACCCGCACCCCGGTCGACATCCCCGACGAACTGGCCGCCGCCCAGCTCAAGTACAACGGAGAAGCGGGCCGCACCTTCATCACCGAACTCCCGGCACGCACCGCCGACTTCCTGAACCACTGGAACCTCCGCATCGACGGCCCGTCAATGCACGGCGTAACAGCCCTGGTCCTCCCAGTCCTCCGCACCGACAACACCCCCGCAGCCCTGAAACTGCAACTACTCGACGACGAGAGCGAGGGAGAACCGACCGCCCTGCGCACCTGGAACGGCAACCACGCGGTACGCCTCCTCGCCCACGACCCCACCACCGGCACGATGCTCCTGGAACGCCTCGACCACACCCGGATGCTGTCCCACCTCCCGGACCCCCACGAAGCCACCCTGGTCATCGCCGACCTCCTGACCCACCTCACCGCCGTACCCGCCCCACCGGGCATCCGCCGCCTCGGCGACATCGCACAGCGCATGCTCGACCGGACCCCACAGGCCCTGCGCCAGATCCCGGACCCGACCTCCAGAACCCTGATGGCGGACTGCGCGGCAGCCCTACGAGAGGTCGCCACCGACCCCGGCGACCGCCTCCTCCACTGGGACCTGCACTTCGAGAACGTCCTCGCCTCAGACCGCGCCCCCTGGCTGGCGATCGACCCGAAACCCCTCGCAGGAGACCCCGGCTTCGACCTCTGGCCGGCCATCAACAACCGCTTCGACCCCGCCGACATCCTCTGGCGCTTCGACGCCCTGACGGACGTACTGGCCCTGAACCGAGAACGGGCCCGCGCGTGGACGCTGGCCCGGGTGCTGCAGAACGCCCTGTGGAGCATCGAGGACGGGGAACCGCTGGAGGAGACGGAACTGGAGATCGCGCGGCGGCTGCGGGCCAGGTAACGGACCCGCGCGAACACGAAGAAGCCCAGGTCAACTTGGGGCTGACCTGGGCTGTTGAGCCCCCTGTCGGATTCGAACCGACGACCTGATCATTACAAGTGATCTGCTCTGGCCGGACTGAGCTAAGGGGGCATCGCGCACCACAAAGCCGCACGCGAAGGCGGCTCCACTGTACACAGAGCGCGTTCCCCCAAGCCACGAAGTTCGTGGCTCACCTCCTCCTCGAAAACCAAACGTAACCATCCGCGCACCCGTTCGTTGATCGCTCTGACGTGCTGTTCCGAAGATCGGATCGTCGGGGAGGGGTTCATGGGGGAGCCGGAGGAGTCGGCGGAGAAGCCGAGGCTGGAAGCAGTGAAGGGTGAGGAGGCCCAGCGCATCAAGCGCGAGGCCCTCGGTATCGGCGACCGCCGCAAGCACCACAAGCGCGCGGCGACTCCGCTGAAGGCGCACCTCAAGGAACCGGATACGCAGCACCGCCTGTACCGCTTCCGCTTCTATCCGACCGCCGAGCAGGCGGAGCAGTTGGCGAAGACGTTCGGTGCCTGTCGGTGGGTCTACAACGAAGGGCTGGCGCTGCGGTCCGGGGCCTGGGAGACGCACCGCGTGAATGTGGGGTTCGCGGAGTCGTGCCGGGCGCTGACGGGCTGGAAGCGGGTGGAGGGGACCGAGTGGCTCGGGGAGGTGTCGTCGACGGTTCTGCAGCAGTCGTTGCGGCATCTCGATCAGGCGTTTGGGCGGTTCTTCAAGGGTTCGGGGAAGTATCCGCAGCGGAAGAAGAAGGGGCGTTCGCGGGATTCGGCGACCTACGTACGGACCGGTTTCCGGTGGGTGGAGGATCCGGAGCGGCCGGGTACGGGGCTCATCACGCTGGCGAAGCAGGCGGGGCCGTTGGATGTCCGGTGGTCACGGGCGCTGCCCGCGGGGACCGTCCCGGTGCGTTTGTCGGTGACGCGGGACCGGGCCGGGCGTTTCTTCGTGTCGACGCTCGTGGAGGAGCGGATCGCGCCTCTTCCTACCGCCCTTGTGCCGGGTTCGCGGGCGCCGAAGGCGGTGGGGCTGGATCTGGGGCTGGCGTCGCTCGTGACTCTGGACGACGGGACGAAGGTCGATCATCCGCGTCTGTTGAGGCGGTACGCGGAGAAGTTGGCGCGGTTGCAGCGGGAGTTGCACAAGAAGGTGAGGGGTTCGGCGAACCGGGACAAGGTGAGGCGGAAGATCGCGCGTCTCTACGCGCTCATCGGTGACGTACGCAGGGACATGTTGGACCAGTTCACGACCCGCCTGGTGCGCGAGAACCAAGTGCTCGTGGTGGAGGATCTGGCCATCGCCAACCTGTTGCGTCCGGCGCGTGGCAAGGGTCGTCGTCGGAAGGCGAAGCTGAATGAAGCGATCATCGATGCCGCGTGGGGCGAGTTGCTGCGGCAGCTGCGGTACAAGTGCGCGTGGTACGGGCGGACGCTGGTGATTGTCGACCGGTTCTTCCCTTCGACTCGGCGCTGCTCCGCTTGTCACACGAAGGGTCCGAAGTTGGATGTCTCGGTCCGGGAGTGGACGTGTGCTGAGTGCGGGGTCGTCCATGACCGGGATGTGAATGCCGCCGTGAACCTTCGGGACGAGGGCCTACGCCTGTACTGGCTGGTGGCGGCTGGGCTGCCGCCTACGAAGAAGGTGCCGACGGTGATCAGGGCGTCGGAGCTGGAGGATTGTTTGCTGGCCGCGTAAGGCGGCTGGGTGGTACGGACCGACGGGCCGTCGGCCGGAATGCCCGTGGAGCGCGTGTAAGACCGTGCGGGCGCAGTTCACGAGGACTGCGTGCGTCGGCGGTGCGTGCAGAAGCAGGAAGCCGTGAGGCAAGGTCAAAAGACAGTTGCTCGGCCGTCTCGAAAATTCCCGCGAAGTTCACATCCCCCCAACTACTGACAGACGCCCAAACCCCAGGTACCGTCCAGATTCAGTCCACGCACGTGGACTACACCACCTTCCACTACGGATCGTCCGGCACGTTCCTGCCGGTGAAGGGGGCCTAGTACCCATGGCCACTGTTTCGTTCGACAAGGCGACCCGCATCTACCCGGGCACCGAGAAGCCCGCCGTCGATGGTCTGGAGATCGAGGTCGGGGACGGCGAGTTCCTGGTTCTCGTCGGGCCGTCCGGCTGCGGCAAGTCCACCTCGCTCCGCATGCTCGCGGGGCTCGAGGACGTGAACGCCGGCGCCATCCGCATCGGTGACCGCGACGTCACGCACCTGCCGCCCAAGGACCGGGACATCGCCATGGTGTTCCAGAACTACGCGCTGTACCCGCACATGACGGTCGCCGACAACATGGGCTTCGCGCTCAAGATCGCCGGCGTCAACAAGGCCGAGATCCGTCAGAAGGTCGAGGACGCGGCGAAGATCCTGGACCTCACGGACTACCTGGCCCGTAAGCCGAAGGCGCTCTCCGGTGGTCAGCGTCAGCGTGTCGCCATGGGTCGTGCCATCGTGCGTGAGCCCCAGGTGTTCCTCATGGACGAGCCGCTGTCGAACCTCGACGCCAAGCTCCGTGTGTCGACGCGTACGCAGATCGCGTCGCTGCAGCGCCGCCTCGGCATCACCACCGTGTACGTCACCCACGACCAGGTCGAGGCCATGACCATGGGTGACCGGGTGGCCGTGCTGAAGGACGGTCTGCTCCAGCAGGTCGACTCGCCGCGCAACATGTACGACCGCCCGAAGAACCTCTTCGTGGCCGGCTTCATCGGCTCCCCGGCGATGAACCTGATCGAGGTTCCGATCACCGACGGCGGCGTGAAGTTCGGCAACTCGGTCGTCCCGGTCAGCCGCGAGGCCCTCACGGCCGCCGCGGACAAGGGTGACACCACCGTCACGGTCGGCGTCCGTCCCGAGCACTTCGATGTCGTCGAGCACAACGGTGCCGCCGCCGACGCGCTGTCCAAGGCCTCCGAGGACGCCCCGGCCGGTCTCGCCGTCACGGTGAACGTCGTCGAGGAGCTGGGCGCCGACGGTTACGTCTACGGCAGCGCCAAGCTCGACGACGTCGTGAAGGACCTGGTCGTCCGTGTCAGCGGCCGTGCCGTCCCGGACAAGGGCGCCACGCTGCACGTCGTGCCGCGTCCGGGCGAGATCCACGTGTTCTCGACCTCCACGGGCGAGCGCCTCACCGACTGACGCGCCACCTGAACACCGAAGGGCCCCGCGGCTTGCCGCGGGGCCCTTCGCGTACCCCTGACGCGTACCCCTGACGCGTGCCCCTGATCCGGGTGCCCGATACCCCGCCAGACCAGGCATTTCGAATATGTACGTCAACGCACTACCCAGAAATCAGCACCAATCCATCCCCCGAATGGGTGACTAAATGTCGCCAAATCATCACCGAGCGCTACCCTCACTCGCGTGAAGCACTCCACTAACCAACTGACGCGAAGTGGCCGTGGCCCCGCCCGCCGGATCGGCCGTAGCCTCGCCCTTGTCCTGCCCGTCGTCCTGGTACTTTCCGGGACCCTCGCGGTCACCCGAGTCAACTGGTCGGGAAACCCCTCGGACTCGGTGCTCACCGCCTCCGCCGAGGACGTGGCCGCCCGCACCGCCGCTGCCCGCACACCGCAGGACGTCCTGCGCGACCAGCTGCTCCTGGAACTCCACGAGAAGGACCCGGGGATCGCACTCACCCACCTCCAGCAGGCGGTGAACGGCCACCCGTCGCTGGCGAAGCACTGCACTTCGATCGCCCGCGCCCTCGGCCGCGCCGCGGTCCGCGTGTACGGCCCGTCGCGAGCCCAGTCGTTCTCCCGCCCGGTCTGCGACACGTCCTTCGCCACGGGGGTCGCCGCGGCCCACAGCTGACCCGAGAGAGCCCCTGCGGCAGCGGCCCCTGTAGGCGCCCCGCAGGGGCCGCCTACAGGGGCGCGGGGAACTGCGCGACCAGCCCCCACCGAGCCCGCAGATCCCCACCACAGCCCCACCACCCACAACCCACCCGCAAAACCCGCAGAGCGCCCCGTAAGGTTCGGATCATGACCGATCCGAACGCCTCGTCACGCCCCACTCAGGCCGTGGTCCTCGCCGGCGGCCAAGGCTCCCGGCTGCGTCCCTACACCGACGACCGGCCCAAGCCGATGGTCGAGATCCCCGGCACGGGGACGCCGATCATCGGCCATCAGCTCGTCTGGCTCGCCGAGGAGGGCGTGACGGACGTGGTGGTCAGCTGCGGCCATCTCGCCGAGGTCCTCCAGCAGTGGCTGGAGACCGCCGATCTGCCGCTGAACGTGACGACGGTCGTCGAGTCGGAGCCGCTGGGCCGTGGCGGCGGCCTCAAGTACGCCGCCGCGCACCTGCCCGCGCCGGAGCAGCCCTGGTACGCCACCAACGGCGACATCTGGACCCGGTTCTCGCTGCGCGACATGGCGGACTTCCACGCCGAGCGCGACGCCGTCGCGACGCTGGCGCTGGCCCGTCCGCGTATCCCGTGGGGCGCTGTCCAGACGGACGGCTTCGGTCACATCACGGACTTCATAGAGTCTCCGCCGTCGACCTTCGAGATCAACGCGGGCGTGTACGTCTTCTCCCCCGAGTTCGCGGCCCTGCTGCCGGAGCGTGGCGACCACGAGCGCACCACGTTCCCCCATCTGGCCCGCGAACTCCGGCTGGCCGGCTTCCCGATCCCGCACGGCGCCTACTGGCGTGCCATCGACACCGCGAAGGACCTCACGGAGGCCGCGAAGGAGCTGGCGGCGCTGGGCCGCTGAGGCCGCCCGTTCATCAACTGCTGGTCATCAACTGCTTGTGTACGTACGTCAATGGGGTCCCGCGCTGTCACACACAGCGCGGGACCCCATTGACGTATGGGTGCGGGGGTTACCCGAGGAGGCCGCCCACCAGGCCCGGCTGGCCCGTGGAGGAGCCGCCGGTGCTGCCGCCGCCGTCGCTGCCTCCGGTGCTGCTGCCGCCCGTGGTGGTGCCGCTGGTGCCGCCCGGGGTGCCCGTGCTGCCGCCCGAGGAGGTCGGTCCGGCGGTGGTGCTGGGCGCCTGCTCGGCCGGGGTGGTCTGCTGCGGCGGGGCCTCGCCGGCGCTGCCCTGGGTCTGGCTGGGCCGGCTTCCGGTGACGCTGCCGCTCTCGCGGGCCTCCTCGGGGGTGGTCGCGGCGTCGCCGGTTGTGGGGGTGGCCGAAGTGGCGCCCTGGGTGGGTGAGTTGGTGGTCGCCGAGGGGCTCTTCGAGGCGGGGCGGCGCTCGCCGGACTGCTCGGGGAGCGGGGAGCCGGGGAGTTCGTTGCGCGGGGCCTCGCCGGGGCCGGGCACGACCACGCGGTCGGCGTCGCGGACGGCGCCGCCGAGGAGTGAGCCGATGAGGAACGTGAGCCCGACGACGACGGCTGTGATGAGGGCGCCGCGGCGCACGACGTAACTGCGCAGTTCCCAGATGTCGGTGCGTGGGCCGAGGCGTCGCCAGGCGCTGCCTGCGAGGCGGCCGTCGATGGAGTAGACGGGGGCGCCGGCGATGATCAGCGGCGACCAGGCGGCGAGGTAGATGATGTCGGGGGCGTCGTAGACGGGGACGCTCTTCCAGCTGACCGTGACGAGCAGCGCGGCGGACAGGAGTGCGCCGCCGATCGCGGCGACCCGCTGCCACAGTCCGAGGACTGTGAGGACGCCCACGATGACCTGGAGGAAGGCGATGACGAGGCCGGAGCCGACGGGGTGCTGGAGGGCGAACTGCCGTAGTGGCTCGGCGACTTCCCAGGGGTGCAGGGTGTTGAGCCACTTCATCATGGAGCCGCGCTTGCCGCCGTCGAAGTAGACGGGGTCGCAGAGTTTGCCCATGCCGGCGTAGATGGAGATGAAGCCGAGGAAGATGCGCAGCGGGAGCAGGACGACGCCGAGGTTCATGCGGCGGCCGGGGTAATAGGCGTGCCGTACGGGGTCGTTGCCCTGTCGCCGGGCGCCGGTGCGTCGTCCGTCGGCGTCGCGCGCGTAGCCGTCGTCGCCGAACTCGTCGTCGCCGTACGGTGGTTGGCCGTAGCCGGAGTCGTAGCCGGCTTCCTCGTAGGCGCTGCCGACGGTGCGCATGTTGGGGAGCAGGCGGCCGGATTCGGGGCCGGAGCCGTGGGTGCGCTGGCTGCCGACGATGGGGGTCTCGACGGTCTGGTCGAGGGTGCTGCCCGCGTAGTCGAGGTCGTCGTCGATGCGGGGGATGACCTGCGTCGCTCCGGCGTCGGCGGTGGGCGGCTGCTCGCCGTGGCGCACGCTGGAGCCCCGTACGGCCTGGAGCAGGCGGTGCGCGCCGGTGTCGTCGGGGGCGGACTTGCCGCTCCAGACGACGGGGCGGCGGCGCCCGCCGCCTGGCGTGGTGGCGCCGGCCGTGCCGACGGCGGGGATGCGCGTCGTGTCCTCGGTCAGGTGCCGTGCGACGCGGGACGAGGGTGCCGCCCGCCGCGTCGAGGCCCCCAACTGCACGCGGAAGCTCGCATGGTTGACGATGACCTGCGCCGGATCGCTCGGCACTTTCACCATGCTCAGCGCGGGAGCGTCGTCGTATCCCGACGGTGTTCTGGTGTCCACACTCATCTAACCGAGTGACGTGAGGTTAGGACACTGCTTTGACTTGGCGGATGTGTCCGGACCGCGTCAAGGTCACGTCACCCGGCCGGATTCCCCCGTCCGGGTGACGTCGTGCACGCGTGTTCAGGCGCGACGGCGGGCCGCTTCGTACAGCACGATCCCGGCCGCGACACCGGCGTTGAGGGACTCGGTGCCGCCGGGCATCGGGATCCGCACGAGGTGGTCGCAGGTCTCGCCGACCAGCCGGGAGAGCCCCTTGCCCTCGCTGCCGACGACGATGACGACGGGCCCGCCGAGGGCGGGCAGCTCGCCGACCTCGGTGGTGCCGTCGGCGGCGAGCCCGATGACGACGATCCCGGCCTTCTGGTACGCCTCCAGGGCGCGCGTCAGGTTGGTGGCACGGGCGACGGGTGTACGGGCGGCGGCGCCGGCGGAGCTCTTCCAGGCACCGGCGGTCATGCCGGCGGCGCGCCGCTCGGGGACGACGACCCCGTGTCCGCCGAAGGCGGAGACGGAGCGGACGACGGCGCCGAGGTTGCGCGGGTCGGTGACGCCGTCGAGGGCGACGATGAGGGGGTCCACGCCGCTGTCGTAGGCGGCGTTGGCGAGGTCCTCGGGGTGGGCGTACTCGTACGGCGGGACCTGGAGCACGAGCCCCTGGTGGTTGAGTCCCTTGGTCATCCGGTCGAGCTCGGGGCGGGGCGCTTCCATCAGGTGGATGCCGCCGCGCTCACCGGCCAGTTGGAGTGCCTCGCGCACGCGCTCGTCGTTGTCGATGAACTGCTGGACGTAGAGCATCGAGGCCGGGACGCCCTCGCGCAGCGCCTCCACCACGGAGTTGCGCCCGACGACGAGTTCGGAGGAGGCCTTCGCGCCACGGCCCTTGGGTGCGGGCCGGCGCTGGATCTGCTTGGCCTTGGCTCCGGCAATACGGTTCTTCTTGTGGCCCTTGCGCGCCTCGGCGGGCGGCGTCGGGCCCTTGCCCTCGAGCCCCCGGCGCCGCTGGCCGCCACTGCCGACCTGCGCGCCCTTCTTGCCGGACATGCGGCGGTTGTTAGCGGCCATGACCTACCTGTTCTGTGTGAAGGCGTGCGTGTGTACGTCTATGAGTGTGCCGCCCGGGGACCCGGGCGGCACAATCGATCAAGGGGATGCAAGGACATATGCGGAGAAATGCGGTGAACTGCGGGGCATTGCTCAGCGTGGGCCGAGGGTCCAGCGCGGTCCCTCCGCGCAGTCCTCGATGACGAGGCCGGACTGGTTGAGCTGATCGCGGATGGCGTCGGCGGTGCCCCAGTCCTTGCGCCCGCGGGCGGCCTCGCGCTGGTCGAGGACGAGCCGTACGAGGCTGTCGACCACTCCGTGCAGGTCTTCGCCGCGGTCAGCGGCGTCGCCGGCCCAGTGCGGGTCGAGCGGGTCGAGTCCGAGGACGCCGAGCATGGCCCGCACCTCGGCGAGGCGGGCGACGGCGGCTTCCTTGTCGTCGGCGGCGAGGGCGCTGTTGCCCTGTCGGACGGTGGTGTGCACGATGGCGAGGGCCTGCGGCACGCCCAGGTCGTCGTCCATGACCTCGGCGAAGGCGGGCGGCACCTCGGCGGAGGGCTCGACGACACCGCCGGCCTTCTCGATGACGCGCTGCACGAACCCCTCGATCCGGGCGAACGCCGACTCGGCCTCGCGCAGGGCCTCCTCGCTGTACTCGATCATCGAGCGGTAGTGCGGGGTGCCGAGGTAGTAGCGCAGGACGATGGGCCGCCAGGCCTTGACCATCTCGCTGACGAGGACGGAGTTGCCGAGGGACTTCGACATCTTCTCGCCGCTCATGGTGACCCAGGCGTTGTGCACCCAGTACGAGGCGAAGTCGTCGCCGAAGGCCTTGGCCTGGGCGATCTCGTTCTCGTGGTGGGGGAAGATCAGGTCGAGTCCGCCGCCGTGGATGTCGAAGGCGGTCCCCAGGTACTTGTGCGCCATGGCGGAGCATTCGAGATGCCAGCCGGGCCGTCCGCGCCCCCAGGGCGTCTCCCAGCTCGGCTCGCCCGGCTTCACGGCCTTCCACATGGCGAAGTCACGGGGGTCGCGCTTGCCGGTCTCGCCGTCCCCGCCGGGCTGGAGCAGGTTGTCGAGTTCCTGGTTGGACAGTTGCAGATACCCGGGGAAGGACCGCACATCGAAGTAGACGTTCCCGTCGGCCTCGTACGCGTGCCCTCGCTCGATGAGCCCCTGCATCATCTCGACCATCTCGGTCACGTGCCCGGTGGCACGGGGCTCGTAGGTCGGGGGCAGGCAGCCGAGCGCGGAGTAACCGTCGTCGAAGGCCCGCTCGTTCTCGAAACCGATGGACCACCAGGGGCGCTCCTGCTCGGAGGCCTTCCTGATGATCTTGTCGTCGATGTCGGTGACGTTGCGGATGAACGTGACGTCGTACCCGCGGTAGGTGAACCAGCGGCGCAGGATGTCGAAGTTGAGGCCGGACCGGATATGCCCGATGTGCGGGGCGGCCTGCACGGTGGCACCACACAGGTAGATCGAGACGCAACCCGGCGTGAGCGGGGCGAAGTCACGGATCTGCCGGGCGCTGGTGTCGTACAGGCGAATGGTCACGAGTCCAGGGTAGTGGCCCCCACCCGGTGCCCTGCGACCCTTACCCACAAGGGCCACATATTCGTGACATTGCCACCGGCGGTTGGGCGGAGAGGTTGTGCGGGCGAGCTGGGGGCGCGCGTCCCCTGGGGGCTGCCGCCCCCAGACCCCCGCTTCGGCCCTGAATGGGCCTCGTCCTCAAACGCCGGACGGGCTGGAAATGCCGGCCGGTACTGGTACTTCAGCCTCTCCGGGCCACCAGTGCCGTGGCCACCGCCATGAGCCCTTCTTCGCGCCCCGGGAACCCGAGCCCGTCCGTCGTCGCGCCGGACACCGACACCGGCACTCCCACCGCTTCCGACAGCACCTTCTGTGCCTCGTCGCGCCGCTTTCCGATCTTGGGCCGGGGGCCGATCACCTGTACGGCGACGTTGCCGATCGTGAACCCCGCCGCCCGTACGATCCGCGCCGCCTCGGTCAACAGCGTCACCCCGGACGCCCCGGACCACTCCGGGCGCCCGGTGCCGAAGTGCTGTCCCAGGTCGCCCAGTCCGGCCGCCGAGAACAGCGCGTTGCAGGCGGCGTGGGCGACGACGTCCGCGTCGGAGTGACCTGCGAGCCCGGTCCCCTCGCCCTCCCACTTCAGGCCGGCGCACCACAGCTCGCGCCCGTCCTCGAAGGCGTGGATGTCCGTACCGATCCCGACCTGGGGCAGCACCACTGCCGACGCCGCGTCCCTCTTCTCGTCCTCAGAAGCCATCGTTGAGCCTCCGTCGTGCGAGGACCGCCTCGGCCAGCACCAGATCCAGCGGCCTCGTCACCTTGAACGCCTCCTCGTGGCCGGGCACGACCACGACCCGCAGGCCCAGCTGTTCCACCATGCTCGCGTCGTCGGTGACGTTGTCCGTCACCGTCGCGTGGGCCCGTACGAGCGTGTCGACGTCGAAGCCCTGCGGTGTCTGGACCGCGCGCAGCCGTGCCCGTTCCGGGGTCGCCAGCACCGGTTCCGGCTCGCCCGGTGTCGTCGCCGGCTCGACCTCCTTGACGGTGTCCGCGAGGGGCAGCGCGGGGACCACGGCCGGGGCGCCGTCGCGTACCGCCTCGATCACCGCGTCGACGGTGTCGACCGGTACCAGGGGCCGGGCGGCGTCGTGGACGAGCACGATGTCGATGCCGGGCGGCAGCGCGTCCAGGCCCAGCTTCACCGACTCCTGCCTGGACTCGCCGCCGGGTACGACCAGGAAGTCCGTGCGTTCGGGCAGCGCGTGGGTGTCGAGGAGGGTCTTCACCTCGGGGGCGCCGTCCGGCGGGGCCACGACGACGACCAGCGAGACGGCACGCGACGCGGCCATCGCGCGGACCGCGTGAATGAGCATGGGCGTGCCGTTCAGCGCGCGCAGCGCTTTGGGGGCGCCCGGGCCGAGGCGTACGCCCCGGCCGGCGGCCGGAATCACTGCGGCCGTACGTGCCCCGGGCGGTGTGGGGCGCGATTCGTCAGACATCGGTTCCTGTCAGGTTTGTGTGCCGAGCCCTCGTGGGTATGGCCTGGAGGAGTGCCGGGCGCGAGCCTCGATCGGACCCTTCCGTGACATCCGGTCGAGACAGCTGCCCGGGCCCGGCACACCTAGTTGTCAGTACCGCCAGAGAATCCGCTGGTGGCCGGGCTTCTCGGGGCTGTCTTCTCGAAAATAATGCGGCAAAAAAATATCAAAAATTATTCGGGAACGAACATGCCGCAGCGCCCGGCGACATTGGATACGTCATCGGGCACCGCGGCATTTCACTGTGATGCAGAGTGATGCGGAGCTGCTGAGTCAAGGCTGAGTGAGCGGGCTTTCAGGGCCTGCCTGTGTCAGTCCGGACGCAGTGTTTCTCAGGACGCGAGCACCTCGTCGAGCAGTGCCTCGGCCTTGTCCTCGTTCGTGTTCTCCGCGAGGGCGAGTTCACTCACCAGGATCTGACGAGCCTTGGCGAGCATGCGCTTCTCACCCGCGGAGAGTCCGCGCTCACGCTCACGACGCCACAGGTCACGCACGACTTCCGCGACCTTGATGACATCGCCGGAGGCGAGCTTCTCCAGATTTGCCTTGTAACGGCGCGACCAGTTCGTGGGCTCCTCGGCATACGGAGCGCGCAGCACCTCGAAGACCCGGTCCAGCCCTTCCTGACCGACCACGTCACGTACGCCGACGAACTCCGCATTGTCCGCTGGCACACGTACAGTCAGGTCACCCTGGGCGACCTTCAGCACCAAGTAGGTCTTGTCCACGCCTTTGATCTGGCGAGTTTCGATGGCCTCGATCAGCGCGGCCCCGTGATGGGGATAGACCACGGTGTCGCCAACCTTGAACGTCATGTGACAGGTACCCCTTCCGTGGCTATCCAGGGTAACACGGAAACTGCGGGTTCTGAATGACGTTTTCGCAGGTCAGAGCATATCTCGGGGCTTGACAACTGCAACAGGAACGTGCTTCGGGAGCACCCTCGGGGCGAGGTCGAAGGCGGTATTCGCAGGTCGGAGCGGCTCTCCGGAGGAAGCGAAACCCGGACGTTACACACACCTGGAGGCCGCCACAGGCGACCAAACATCCACTTATGTCCGCTTCCAAGCGTTCGACTTCCGGTACTCCGTTCGATGAGCGGAGTCGGGTGCGGGGTGAATCCAGAATTGATCACGGCAGTTGGTGATCCAGTGGATGAGCGGCCCGATGGCCAAACGGATGATCTACAAGTGATCAATTCCGGACCCCTGGTTCTTTGCTTCACCGGAAATCCGCAAGCAGGTACCTCTGTTTGCCTACGGCGCTTATGTGAATGACGGACCGGTGCGAGTCCAAGTCGCTCATGAGTGACTCCCGAGACGGCCGCTCACTCCCGGGGGAGCCGCCCCGGACGCCCCCAGAGGCGGGTCGGGTGCAGTGGCGCGGGAACGGCTCGGTAACCTAAGGCCGCTGACAGACACTTAGGGCGGCTTTATAAGGAGCCGTTCGTGCGTTCCTAGGAGTTGCCGCCGCCGTGAGCAGCAGCCTTCGACGCGGCGCCCTCGCCGCATCCGCCCTCGCGTTCTCGGTCGCCACGCTCGCCGGGTGCGCAGCCGGAAACAACGCCCAGACGCTGGAGGTCAAGCCGGACAACGCGGCCACGACCGAAGGCGACATCAAGCTGCAGAACGTCGTGATCATCATCCAGCCCGAGCACGAGTCGACCGGCCCGGCCGCCGTCGCCGCGACCGTGTTCAACAGCGGCATCACCGCCCAGACGCTGGAGTCGGTCACCATCCCCGGCAGCGGCAAGACCGCCGAGCTGACCCCTGCGAAGGGCAAGAGCCTGAGCATCCCGGCCGGCGGCTCGCTCATCATCGGCGGTGCGAACAACGCCTCCGCGGTGCTGCCCAGCGTCGGTGAGACGGTCAAGGACGGCAACGCGCAGAAGATCACCTTCACCTTCAGCAAGACCGGTGACGTGAGCCTGCGCGCGTTCGTCGTCCCGTCCGAGAGCTTCTTCTCCTCGTGGGGCCCGACCGAGGTCCCGGCCGCGCCGGGCACCTCCCCCACCTCGCCCGGCGCCGCTGTCTCCGGCGTGCCGTCGGAGCCGGTGGTGTCCGGCTCGCCGACCCCGACGGGGGCCGCCGGGACGCCTGCCGCGGGGGCGACCCCGAGCACCCCGGTGACGCCGACGGACGCGGCTGCCGGTCACTGAACCCTCGTACGCCGAAGGGCGGGACCTCTCCAGGAGGTCCCGCCCTTCGGCGTACGTGCTGAGCGGCCGCCCCTCTTGACGCGCCCCTCGCACTGCTTCGCAGGCTTCGGGCCGCTGCGCCGGACTCCGTCCGCCGGCTCCGGTCGGCCTCAGCGGTCTACGGCTCGAACTTGTAGCCCAGGCCTCGCACCGTGACCAGGTACCGGGGCGCTCCCGGGTCCGGTTCGATCTTGGCGCGCAGGCGCTTGACGTGGACGTCGAGGGTCTTGGTGTCGCCCACGTAGTCGGCGCCCCAGACGCGGTCGATGAGCTGCATACGGGTCAGCACGCGGCCGGCGTTGCGCAGCAGCATCTCCAGCAGGTCGAACTCCTTGAGCGGGAGGTCGACCTTGGCGCCGGAGACGGTGACCACGTGGCGGTCGACGTCCATGCGGACGGGGCCGGCCTCCAGCGCGGCCGGGGTGACCTCCTCGGGCTCGCCGCGGCGGCGCAGGACGGCCCGGATGCGGGCGACCAGTTCGCGGGAGGAGAAGGGCTTGGTGACGTAGTCGTCGGCTCCTATTTCGAGGCCGACCACCTTGTCGATCTCGCTGTCCTTGGCGGTGACCATGATCACCGGGACGTTGGACTTGACGCGCAGTTGACGGCAGACCTCCGTGCCGGGCAGGCCCGGCAGCATCAGGTCCAGGAGGACGAGGTCGGCGCCGTTGCGCTCGAACTCGTCGAGTCCGTCGGGGCCGGTCGCCGCGATGGCGACCTCGAAACCCTCCTTGCGGAGCATGTACGACAGGGCGTCGGAGAAGGACTCCTCGTCCTCGACGACGAGCACTCGGGTCACGGAAGGACCTCCGGGGAGCGAAGCGGATCGTAAGGGGATGTACCGGTGGTCCGGTCGGCCACTTCGCCGGGGTCGGACGGTCCGTCCCCGGCTTCGGGGTCGGAGTCTGGGTATGACTCGGGGAGGGAGTCATCGTCGTACAGATGCGGCCGGTTCGCGCGGGCTCGGCGGCCGGTGGCCGCCTCCGGCAGGCGCAGGGTGAACGTGGAGCCCTGACCCTCGGAGCTCCACACCGTGACCTCCCCGCCATGCGAGGCGGCCACGTGCTTGACGATCGCCAGCCCGAGGCCCGTACCGCCGGTGGCGCGGGAGCGGGCCGGGTCGACGCGGTAGAAGCGCTCGAAGATGCGTTCCTTGTCCTTGTCGGAGATGCCTATGCCCTGGTCGGTCACGGCGACCTCGATCAGGTCTCCGCCCGGCGCGTTCACCCGGCGGGCGGCTATGCCGACGCGGGTGGTGGAGGGCGAGTAGTTGACGGCGTTCTCGACGAGGTTGCCGAGGGCGGCGGCGAGCTGGCCGCGGTTGCCCCAGACGCGCAGGTCGGCGGTGCCTCCGGAGGCGATGGTGATCTGTTTGGTGCCGGCCTGGTGGCGGCAGCGGTCGACGGCCTCGGCGACGAGTTCGTCGACGCGGACCGGTTCGGCGTCCTCCAGCGGGTCGTCGTTCTGCACCCGGGAGAGGTCGATGAGTTCCTGGACGAGGCTGGTCAGCCGGGTCGCCTCGATCTGCATCCGGCCGGCGAAGCGCTCGACGGCCTCCGGGTCGTCCGAGGCGCCCATGACGGCCTCGGAGAGGAGGGAGAGCGCGCCGGTGGGCGTCTTCAGCTCGTGGCTGACGTTGGCGACGAAGTCGCGCCGTACGGCCTCGATGCGCCGGGCCTCGGTGAGGTCCTCGACGAGGAGGAGGACCAGGCGCGAGCCGAGCGGGGCGACGCGGGCGGAGACCGCCAGGGCCTCGCCGCGTCCGGTGCCGCGCCGGGGGAGGTCCAGCTCGACCTGGCGTATCTCACCGTCGCGCCGGGTGTCGCGGGCCATCTGGAGCATTGGATCCACCGAAAGCTTTCCGCCACGGACCAGCCCGAGGGCGTACGCCGCCGAGCTGGCCTTGACGACGGCGTCCGCCTCGTCGAGTACGACGGCCGAGGACCGCAGCACGGACAGCACCGTGTCCACACCGGGCGGCAGCACGGGGTCCGTGTGCAGGGAGGTGCGGGTGGGGCGTTTCTGGTCGCGCTCGCTCCAGCGGAACGCCAGGGCGGCGATGACACCGGTGAGCACCCCGGCGATCGCTGCCGCTGCGGCGACTGCCGCGTTCACGTCCATGCTTCCAGGTTAGGCATGGGGTACGACATGGCCACAGCCATCAAGGTGCGACCTCGAACACTCGTCGCCCAGAGTTCACCTTGGAGCCAGTATTGGTTCATTTGTCGGGGCGGAAAAGGACGCGTACAGGCCCGAACGTGGGAGCGTGGGGGTCACGGGGCCCGGTGTTGCCCCCGTTCGGACGTCAAGAGAGGGACACCTGATGCGTGACGCGTACCACGAGGAACTTGACTCGATCGGCGAGGGGCTGGTCGAGATGGCCCGGCTCGTCGGGTCGGCGATCGGGCGTGCCACGACGGCGATCCTCGATGCCGACCTGAAGCTGGCCGAAAGTGTGATCGAGGCCGATGCCAAGGTCGACGAGCTCCAGCACGACCTGGAGGCCCGCGCGATAGCGCTGCTGGCCCGCCAGCAGCCGGTGGCGACCGATCTGCGGATCGTCGTCACGTCGCTGCGGATGAGCGCCGACCTCGAGCGCTCGGGCGACCTCGCCCAGCACGTCGCCAAGCTGGCCCGGCTGCGCTTCCCCGAGCGCGCGGTCCCGCGCGACCTGCACGCCACGATCCTGGAGATGGGCCAGCTCGCCCAGCGCCTGATGGCGAAGGCGGCCGAGGTCATCATCACCAAGGACGTCGACCTGGCGATGCAACTGGAGACCGACGACGACGAGATGGACCTCCTGCACCGCACCCTCTTCCGGCACCTGATCGACGAGCGCTGGAAGCACGGCATCGAGACGGCGGTCGACGTCACGCTGCTGGGCCGCTACTACGAGCGCTTCGCCGACCACGCGGTGTCGGTCGCCAAGCGCGTGGTGTTCCTGGTGACGGGTGAGCACGCGGACGAGCTCCAGCAGGACGTGCAGCCGCCCACAGGGGTCGAGGGCGCGTAACTCCGGCTGGTTGCCGCGTGGGGGCGTGCGGTGCCGGGCCGCCCGCCCCCGGGGCCGGCGCGAGCCTCTGTGCGCCGTTGATGCGCCCAGCGGAACGGGCATGCAATGGGGAGAAGGCACCCGTCTCCAGGACCAGTTCCCAGGAGGGACCCATGGCCGAGACCCCCAGCACGCCCGACCCGACGCAGGAACGCGAGACGCAGCAGCCCGCCGAGATCAAGAACCTGCCCCTGTTCGGCGCCTGCGGCTGCGGCTCCGGGTGCGGGTGCGGCTGCCAGTCGGGCAATCCCTGTCAGTGCGGCTGACGGTGTAAGTACGGCGCGAGCGCGGTACAGCGGTACAGGACCCTGTCTTCCGTTTCCCGGGGGCGGGGTCCTTTTGCGTCGGGATGGGGTTGTTCATCCCTGTTCGGGGCGGTGAAGGGCGACCTCGGTGGTCGTTGAACGGGCATACACTTCACAGCAGTTGACGCTCCGGCTCCGTCCATGCACAACAGGCACCCCGTTGCCATCTCGTTAACCGGTATTCCTTGACGTTACGTGCCGAGGCCGCGTTGGCTTCCCTAACTGGGTCGTCCTGTTCCCCGCCTGGAAGGCACCTGACGTGAACGCTCGTTCCCCCCGTCGGATCACTGTGCGCCGTACCGCCATCGCGGTGACGGCCACTGTCTCGGCCCTCTCGCTCGCCGCGTGCGGCGTCATCGACAGCGCCGACGGAAGCAGTGGCTCCGCGGCGCCCAAGAAGGGCGACGACATCACTGTGGGGCTTCTCCTGCCCGACAAGGAGACGAAGCGCTTCGAGAAGTTCGACTACCCGCTCATAAAGAAGCAGGTCACCGCCCTCACCAACGGCAAGGGCGAGGTCCTCTACGCCAACGCCGAGGCGAACGCGGCCCAGCAGAGCAAGCAGCTCGAAGAGATGATCGCCGAGAAGGTCGACGTCCTCCTCGTGGACGCGGTGGACTCCAAGGCCATCGCGCCGGCCGTCGAGAAGGCCAGCGAGGCGGGCATTCCGGTCATCGCGTACGACCGGCTCGCGCAGGGTCCGATCGACGCGTACGTCTCCCACGACAACGAGCTCGTCGGTGAGGTGCAGGGCCGCTCGATCGTCGAGGCCCTCGGCACCAAGGCCGCGACCAGCAAGGTCGTCATGATCAACGGTTCGCTCGCGGACCCGAACACGGCGCGGTTCAAGGACGGCGCGATGACCGAGCTCCAGGGCAAGGTCCAGATCGTGGGGTCGTACGACACCAAGGACTGGCTGCCCGAGGTCGCCAAGACCAACATGGAGACGGCGATCAGGGCCGTCGGGCTGAGCAACATCGACGCGGTGTACTCGGCGAACGACGGCATGGCCGGCGCGGTCATCGACGCGCTGAAGGAGGCGGGCGCCAGCAAGATCCCGCCGGTGACCGGGCAGGACGCGGACCTGGCGGCGGTGCAGCGGATCGTCTCCGGCGAGCAGTACATGAGCGTCTACAAGTCGTTCATCCTGGAGGCCACCAACGCCGCGTCGATGGCGGTGGCCAAGGTCCAGGGCCGCTCGATCGAGTTCGACGCGCTGACCCGCGACAGCGTCGACAGCCCCACGAAGAAGAAGATCCCCTCGATGCTGGTGCCGGTGGTGGCCCTCACGCAGGAGAACATCAAGGACACGGTGATCCGGGACGGCGTCTACACGATCAAGGACATCTGCACCCCGGACTACGCGGCGGACTGCGCGGCGATCAACCTGACGTAGGGGCTGCCTTCACCCGGTCGCGGCGGCGGCCGTAGGGGCTGAGGATGGAACACGGGGGAAGCACTCCCCCGTAGGAAGATCCAGGCAGCTCCGGGCACTCCGGGCAGCTCCGGGAAGATCAGGGATAGGAGGTGCGGCGCCATGCCCCAGTTCATGGACGTCCACCACGGCATGGAGGGCATCACGGCCGACCAGCTGAACGAGGCCCACCAAGCCGACCTGGCCATAGAGAAGGACGAGGGGGTCCACTTCGAGAAGGCCTGGGCGGACCCCGGTTCCGGCGTCGTCTACTGCCTCTCCGAGGCCCCCTCGGCGGAAGCGGTCCAACGCATCCACGAACGCGCCGGCCACCCCGCCGACGAGGTTCATCCGGTCCCGCTGACGGTGTGAGAACCGGGCGACTCCGCGGGCGGACCGCGCACCGGATCTCCGGGTCACAGTCCGCCCCCGGAAGGAAACCTCCCATGAAGCCGACGCCGCCTTCGAAGCCGGGCACTCCGCTGGAATCCCCGGCCGCGCCTGCCCGCGAGACCGATCTCGCCGCGCTGCTCACCGCCTGGGACCGGGCCCACCCCACCGTCGCCGACCCGGACTGGCGCCATCTCCTGGACGAGATCGCCCACCCCCGGACCACTCAGGCCTTCCACCACCTGCCGGTGGCCCGGGGCTCGTAGGTCCGAGGGGGTCCCCGCCCGCCGGTGTGACGGGCAGGGGACGGTCACTTCATCGCGTACGGGCTCACTTCACATCGACGTAGTCGGTGAAGCCGGCCGCCGGCATGGTGAGGTTCGTGCCCGCGAAGTCGTAGCGGTACGCGCCGTCCGCCGTCGCCTTCACGGTGGCCGCGGCCCAGCCGTTGCGGTCGGTCTTGATCTTCTGCACCGTCTTGAAGGGGCCGCTCGTGCCCTGGCGGTACTGGAGCAGCACCTGGTGCCCGACGAGGGGCACGTTCGTGTTCGTCGCCCAGCTGGCGACGGTCATCCGGGCCTTGACCGTGAGGTTCTGGCCCTTCTTCACCGGCTCCGGGTTGGCGTCGGTCTGGGACATGTAGGTCGTGCGCTTGATGCGGGCGAAAGATGTGAGGTCGTAGAGGCCGTCCCCGCGGGTGACGTTGCCTTCGCCGTCGGTGGCGATGAAGCTCAGGTACCAGAGACCGGCGAGGGCGTTGTTGTGGAGGTTGACCTTCGGGTTGGCGGTCAGCAGGCCCTCGCACCAGGAGGTGATCGCGTTGGTCGTGTGGCAGTTGGCGCCCGCGGTGATGACCGCGTCGGGCTTCTCCGCGTCGTCTCCGCGCCTCAGCTCGACCGTCACGCTCTTGATGCCCTGCGGGTCGCTGACCGTCGCGGAGATCGGGATCAGTCTCTTCGTCGCGGCGTCGACGCCGACGGTGTAGTCCTGCCAGTCGTGGTTGACATCGATGTTCGAGAACGTCGAGGCCGAGTCGTCCTGGTCGGCACCGGCGGCCGGGACGGCGAGAGCGGTGACGGCCAGCGCGGCGCTGAGGGCAGCGGCGGTAGCGGTGGCGACAGTGGCGCGTATGCGCATGGTGTGGTTTCCCCCACGTCTGGTGAATCGAGTGGTGACTTCACTTGCGTGAGACAGGGGAGGCGCCTGGGAGGTTGTGCACTTTCGCCAACTTCCTTACGCCCGGGATGAATTCGAGCATGGAAACGCCCCCGACCCGCGCCGTGAGCGCGGTTCGGGGGCATGATCACGGGACCTACTTCTTCTTGCCTTGATTCTTGACCGCCTCGATCGCCGCCGCGGCCGCGTCCGGGTCGAGGTAGGTGCCGCCCGGCTTCAGCGGCTTGAAGTCGGCGTCCAGTTCGTAGGCGAGGGGGATGCCCGTCGGGATGTTCAGGCCGGAGATGGCCTCGTCGGAGACGCCGTCCAGGTGCTTGACCAGGCCGCGGAGGCTGTTGCCGTGGGCCGCGACCAGGACCGTGCGGCCGGCGAGGAGGTCCGGGACGATGCCGTCGTACCAGTACGGGAGCATGCGGACGACGACGTCCTTGAGGCACTCCGTGCGGGGGCGCAGCTCCGGGGGGATCGTCGCGTAGCGGGGGTCGGCCGACTGGGAGAACTCCGTGCCGTCCGCCAGCTCCGGCGGCGGGGTGTCGTACGAGCGGCGCCAGAGCATGAACTGCTCCTCGCCGAACTCGGCGAGGGTCTGGGCCTTGTCCTTGCCCTGGAGGGCGCCGTAGTGGCGCTCGTTGAGGCGCCACGAACGGTGTACGGGAATCCAGTGGCGGTCCGCGGACTCCAGGGCCAGCTGGGCCGTGCGGATCGCGCGCTTCTGGAGGGACGTGTGGAGAACGTCGGGCAGCAGGCCGGCGTCCTTGAGCAGCTCACCGCCGCGGACCGCCTCCTTCTCGCCCTTCTCGGTGAGGTTGACGTCCACCCAACCGGTGAACAGGTTCTTCGCGTTCCATTCGCTCTCGCCGTGGCGGAGGAGGATCAGCTTGTACGGTGCGTCGGCCATGCCCCGAGCGTAATAGAACGGTCTGATCCCCTGCTCGGCCGCCCGGTAGCCGGACGGTTGACGGGATCTGTTAATTGAGTGGTCCCCTCGCGCGACCCGCTCGTAAGTTGTCATCACCGTCCGAGCTGCTTACGTCCGTGGGGGATCCCTGTGTCACTCGCCGCCCTGAAACGCGCTGCCCGAGAATCCGTGTCCGGGCTGCCCCGCGAGTTCTGGTGGCTGTGGACCAGCACCCTCGTCAACCGGCTCGGGGCCTTCGTCGCCACGTTCATGGTGATCTATCTGACCCTTGAGGCCGGCTACTCCGCCTCGTACGCCGGGCTGGTCGTCGCGCTGCACGGGCTCGGCGGAGTCGTGTCGTCGATCGGCGGCGGGGTCATGACCGACCGGCTCGGACGACGCCCCACCCTCCTCATCGCCCAGTCGTCGACGGCCTTCTCCGTCGCGCTGCTCGGCTTCGTGCACGACCCGGTCGCCATCGCCGGTGTCGCCTTCCTGGTGGGGATGGCGAGCAACGCCTCGCGGCCGGCCGTGCAGGCGATGATCGCGGACATCGTGCGGCCCGAGGACCGCGTCCGCGCCTTCTCCCTCAACTACTGGGCCATCAACGTCGGCTTCGCCGTCTCCTCCGCCGGCGCCGGCTTCATCGTCGAGGTCAGTTACGTCGCCGGTTTCCTCGTCGAGGCCGGGATGACACTGGCCTGCGCGGTCGTCATCTTCCTCAAGCTGCCCGAGTCACGGCCGACGCAGACCCCGAAGGCGGCACAGGAGGAAGCCTCCGTCGGACTGGGGACCGTGCTGCGCGACGGACGCTTCATGAGCGTCGTCGGGCTGGCGTTCCTCGTCGCGCTCATCTTCCAGCAGGGCCTGGTCGGGCTGCCGATCGCGATGGGCGAGGCCGGGTTCACCCCGGCGGACTTCGGCATGGTCGTCGCCGTCAACGGCGTACTGGTGGTCGTGCTGCAGATCCCGGTCACCCGTTTCATCGAGCACCGGGACGCCCGCCGGCTCCTCGTGGCCTCGTCCCTCCTCGCCGGGTACGGGTTCGGGCTCACCGCGTTCGCCGGGTCGGTCGGCGTCTTCATCCTCACGGTGTGCGTCTGGACGCTGGCCGAGATCGTCAACGCGCCCACGCAGACCGGGCTGGTCGTGCGGCTGTCCCCGGTGCACGGGCGCGGTCGCTACCAGGGCATGTACACGATGTCCTGGTCGGTGGCCGGTCTGGTCGCCCCGCTGATGTCGGGCTTCGTCATCGACCACTTGGGCGCCGAGTGGCTGTGGGGGCTGTGCGCGGTCATCGGGACGGTGGCGGGCGTGGGGTACGGGGTGCTGATGCGGCGGCTTCCGGCGGAGGGGCCGACAGAGGAGTCCGCGGAGGAAGCGGAGACGGAGAAGCCCGCCCCCGTCCACGCGCCCCCCGCCGCCGGCGCCGCCGTCACGGATGCATCCGCGTCCCCTTGATCACCTTGTCCACCGCGTTCTTCGGCCCGTAGACCGCGACCCCCACCACGTCCAACTCCCCTGCCGCCACGGCCCGTACGGCCGCCCGGTTGTCCCGGTCGTTGCCCGTGGCGAACAGGTCGGACGTGAAGACGGAGCACGGCAGGGAGCGGGACACCGCCCGTCCGTGGGCCGCTGTCAGGGTCTCCTTCGTGGCCTCGAAGACGAGGACCGGCTGACGGAACATCGGCAGGTACGGTGTGCCGTCCGCGTCCTCGTACGGCTCGCCGATCACCTCGGGGACCGTCGTCCCCAGGCCGCTGACCAGGAACGCGGTCACGTTCAGGCGCTGCCAGGGTTCCAGGTCCGCGCGCAGGACCACGGCGATCTTCGTGTCGAAGCGGACGGGTTCGTGGCCGGCGGCGGGGGCAGTGGTCGTGTCCGTTGCGTTCATGGGTCGAGACTGCCGAGCCGCCTGCCTCCACGTCTTGTACGTTCTTTGCGTGGCCGCCGTACCCCCGCAGCAGCGAAACGTTTCCGCCTGGCGCCCGCGCGTCCCGGGTGTCCTTGAGGTGTTCCACGCCCACTTCGTCGAGTACGCCTACCCGATGCACGTACACGACTCCTGGACGCTGCTCATCGTCGACGACGGCGCCGTACGGTACGACCTCGACCGGCATGAGCGGGGCACCCCGCACGACACCGTGACGCTGCTGCCGCCGCATGTGCCGCACAACGGGTCGCCCGCGACTCCGGGCGGGTTCCGCAAGCGGGTGCTCTATCTCGACTCCACCCATCTCGGCGACGAGTTCATCGGGGCCGCCGTGGACCGGCCCGACCTGCGTGATCCCCTGCTGCGGCGGCGCGTCGGGCAGTTGCACGGGGCGCTCGTGCGGTCCGGGGAGGAGTTCGAGGCCGCGAGCCGGCTGGCGCTCGTCGCGGAGCGGCTGCGTACCCGGTTGCGGGCGACGGACGTACCCCGCCCTCCGTCCGCCGATCCGCCGCTCGCCCGGCGGCTGCGCGAACTCCTCGACGAGCGGCTCGTCGAGGGGCTCGCCCTCGACGAGGCGGCGCGGCTCGTGCATGCCCATCCCGCGCATCTCGTACGGGCGTTCAGCGCGGCTTTCGGGATGGCGCCGCACCAGTATCTGACGGCCCGTCGTGTGCAGCGGGCGCGTCGGCTGCTCCTCGACGGGCTGTCGCCGGGTGAGGTCGCGGCGGCGACCGGTTTCTACGACCAGGCCCATCTGGCGCGGCACTTCAAGAAGTTGGTGGGCGTGCCGCCGGGGCGTTACCGGCTAGGACCTGTCCGGCCGATCAGGTCGCAGGAAAGGGGCGGGGCCTTGGAGCGCCGGTGAGCGGGGTGACGGGGGTCCCCCCGCGCGAGGGTGTTCGAGCGTGGGGGGAGCGTGCAGCTGCAAGGCGGAGGAGGGCGTCGACGCGATGGGGGTCCCCCCGCGAACGCGAGCGCAGCCGAGCGTGGGGGAGTCGGCATCCGACGACAACGCCGCAGATGTGCGTGCCGCACCCCGCGTCCGCGGCATGATCGGCCGGACAGGTCCTAAGCGGCGCCGTCACTCCGTAAGGCGCCGGGTCAGGTGGGTGAACGCGTCCAGGTTGCGGGTCGACTCGCCCCGGGACACCCGCCAGGCGTACTCCTTGCGGATCGCCGACGCGAAGCCCAGCTCCAGGAGGGTGTTGAAGCCGCCGTCGGCCGCCTCCAGGACCGAACCGAGGAGTCGGTCGATCTCCTCCGGGGTGATCGCGGCCAGGGGGAGCTTGGACGTCACGTAGACGTCGCCGAGGCGGTCCACCGCGTAACTCACGCCGTACAGCTTGAGGTTGCGTTCCAGGAGCCAGCGGTGGACGCCCTGCTCGTTCTCGTCGGGGTGGCGGATCACGAACGCGTTGAGCGACAGGGAGTGCTTGCCCACCAGCAGCGAGACCGTCGTCGAGAGTTTGCGGGTGCCCGGGAGTTTCACGACGTAGTTGCCGGGGTTCGGGCTCTCCCAGTCCAGCTCGGCCTCGGTGAGGACCTGCTCGATGATCGACGCTGCGTCAGCCATGCAGGGAGCGTACGCGACGCCTGTGGGCCTGCATCGCGGCCGTGTAGGCGTCCGCCGTGGCGGCCGCCGAGGCGTCCCAGCCGAAGCGCTGGGCGTGCCGGGCCGCCGCCGCGCCCATCCGGGCGGTCAGGGTCTCGTCGTCGGCGAAATCGCGCAGCACACGCGCGTAGGCGGCGGGATCGTGGCCCTGTACGAGGAATCCGGTACGCCCCTGGTCGACGGCCACCGGGAGGCCGCCCACCGCCGCCGCGAGGACCGGGGTGCCCGCCGCCTGGGCCTCTATGGCCACCAGGCCGAACGATTCGCTGTAGGACGGCATGACCAGGACGGAGGCCGCCCGGAACCAGTCGGCGAGCTGCTCCTGGCCGACGGGCGGGCGGAAACACACGACGTCCGCGATGCCCAGGCGGGCGGCCAGCTTCTGCAGGCCCTCCGGCTTGGCCAGGCCGCTGCCGCTGGGGCCGCCGACTATCGGTACGACGATGTTGGCGCGCAGCTCGGGGCGCTCGTCCAGGAGGACGGCGACCGCGCGGAGCAGCACGTCGGGGGCCTTCAGGGGCTGTATGCGGCCCGCGAAGAGGGGGATCAGGGCGTCCTGCGGGAGGCCGAGGCGGGCGCGGGCGGCGGCGCGGCCGTCGGCCGGGGAGAAGCGGCCGAGGTTGACGCCGGGGTGGACGACGGCGACCTTGCCGGGGTCGGCGTCGTAGTGCCGTACGAGCTCGTCGGCCTCTTCGGAGGTGTTGGCGATGAGGCGGTCGGCGGCGGCCACGATCTGCATCTCGCCGATCACGCGGGCGGCGGGCTCGGGGTTGTCGCCGTCGGCCAGGGCGGCGTTCTTGACCTTGGCCATGGTGTGCATGGCGTGGACCAGGGGGGCGCCCCAGCGCTGGGCGGCGAGCCAGCCGACGTGGCCGGAGAGCCAGTAGTGCGAGTGCACGAGGTCGTAGTGGCCGGGGCGCTGGCCGGCCCAGGCCTGCATGACCCCGTGCGTGAAGGCGCACAGCTGGGCCGGCAGGTCCTCCTTGGGGAGGCCTTCGTAGGGGCCCGCGTCGATATGGCGCACGAGGACGCCGGGGGCCAGCTCCACGGCCGGGGGCAGGGCTGCCGTGGTGGCCCGGGTGAAGATCTCGACCTCGATGTTGATCGCCGCGAGGCGCTGCGCCAGTTCGACGATGTAGACGTTCATCCCGCCGGCGTCGCCCGTGCCGGGCTGGTGGAGGGGGGAGGTGTGCACGGAGAGCATGGCTACGCGGCGGGGCCTGCGACGGCGGCCCAGCCGGCCGATGTACTGGCTCACGTGACGTTCCTCCTTCTCGTCCGAAGGGGAAACGCCGGGAAGAGGCGGCCCATTTCCTCTTTGCCCAATCATTACCATTTATCGCTCAACCGTTCGAGGCTCGGGCGCCCCTTACTCTCGTACGCATGACTCCCCGCGCATCGACATCCCGGCCCGTGGGAACGGTGACGCGCGGGACGACCAACCCCAATCGCCTGCGCCGCATGGACCGCTGGATCGCGGCCACGCACGGCGCGGAACTCCGCCGGACCGGCGACCCCCTGGCCGTCGACCTCGGATACGGCGCCGCGCCCTGGACCGCCGTCGAGCTGCTCGCCCGGCTGCGTACCGTGTCTCCACGCGCGCGCGTGGTGGGCGTCGAGATCGAACCGGCGCGGGTCGAGGCGGCGCGACCGTACGAGCGCGAGGGGCTCACCTTCCGGCACGGCGGCTTCGAGATCCCGGTCCCGCGGCGGCCGGCGCTCATCCGCGCGGCGAACGTGCTGCGGCAGTACGAGGAGGCCGAGGTCGCCGGAGTCTGGGCGCGGCTGTGCGCCCGGCTCGCCCCGGCCACGGAGACCTCCGGGGGCGGGCTGCTCGTCGAGGGGACGTGCGACGAGATCGGGCGGCGGCACGTGTGGGTCGCCCTCGGCCCCGAGGGCCCGCGCACGGTCACCTTCGCGACCCGGCTCGGCTCCCTGGAGCGCCCCTCCGACCTCGCCGAGCGCCTCCCGAAGGCCCTCATCCACCGCAACGTCCCCGGCGAACCCGTGCACGCCTTCCTGCGCGACTTCGACCGCGCCTGGGCGGCCGCGGCGCCCTACGCGTCGTACGGGGCCCGCCAGCGCTGGATCCGGGCGGTACGGGACCTGACGACCGACTGGCCGGTGACGGACGGGCCGGTGCGCTGGCGGCAGGGTGAAGTGACCGTGGAGTGGCGGGCGTTGGCGCCCCGGCACTGACGCGCCTGCCTTCCGGACTGCTTCCGGACTGCTTCCGGGCTGCTTCGGTGCTGCTTCGGGGCCGCCTCCGAGTGGCCCTCGCCTGGCCTTCGATTGGTCTCCGACCGGCCTCCGACTGGCTTTCAGGTGCCTCGAATTGCCCGTGGTTCGAGGGCAACGATCTCTGTGCGCCGTTCGTCAGACATGCGGGGGCCGCGGGAAGGGCAGGCAACGTGAAGGAGGCCTGTTGCTTTTTGCGGTGACATGGCACGATCCCCCAGGTGTCCGTAAGTTACTGACGGTTAATCAGTTGTTGGGGGTACGGGGAATGGGAGCCGGCAAGCGGAGTCTGATCGCGACAGCCGTGGGACTGGTCTGCGCGGTCACCGTCCTGAGCGGTGCGGGCACGGCGTTCGCGGCCCCCGCACCGACACCGACGCCCACACCGCCCCCGGGCGTGACGCTGCCGCCCAACAAGGACCTGGAAGCCGTACACAAGCAGTTGGAGAAGCTCTACCACGACGCGGCGGTCGCCACGGACGCGTACAACGCGGCCGAGGAGGAGACCGAGCGGCAGTCCACCGAGATCGTCGAGCTGGCCCGGGAGATCGTCAAGGGGCAGGAGCGGCTGGCCGAGTTGAAGGACCGCGCGGGTGCCGCGGCCCGCGCCCAGTACCGCTCCGGAGGCCTGCCGCCGGAGGCGCGGCTGTGGCTCAGCGACGATCCGCAGGCGTGGCTGGACGGCGCCGGCCGGGTCCGGCAGGGGCAGAAGGGCACCAAGGACCTGCTCGCCGAAATGACGCGCACACAGCAGGACTTGGAGCAGTACGCGCAGGACGCCTCGGCCCAGTGGAAGAAGCTGGACACGAGCCGCAAGGCCAAGGCCGCCGCCCAGAAGAAGATCAAGGAACAGATCGCGGCGGCCGAGAAGCTGGAGTCCCAGCTGAAGAAGGCCGAGAAGGAACGCCTCGCGGAGCTGGAGCGCGAGGCCGCGACCCGGGCGCAGACGACCTGGCTCGGCACCGGCATCCTCGACGACATCGCCGACAAGGCGACGGCGCAGGGCCAGAAGGCCGTGCAGTTCGCGACGGCCCAGATAGGCAAGCCGTATGTGTGGGGCGCCGAGGGCCCGGACTCGTTCGACTGCTCGGGGATGACCTCGGCGGCCTGGGCGGCGGCCGGAGTCACCATCCCGCGCACCTCGCAGCAGCAGTGGGCCCAGCTGACCCGCGTCGACGTCAAGGACATGCGCCCCGGCGACCTGATCGTCTACTTCGACGACGCGAGCCACATCGCCATGTACGTGGGCGACGGCTCGATGGTCCACGCGCCGCGGCCTGGGCGGACGGTGACGATCGCGGGGGCGGGGTCGATGCCGATACTCGGGGTGGTCCGACCGGGTGCGTGAACCCGGGGCGGGGCAGGAGGGGGCAGGCCAGGAGAGGGCCGGGCAAGGTGGGGCGCGCCAGGGTGGGGCAACTCGCCGCATACGGCGCCTTTCCCGCCGTACGGAACATTCCGCGCCGTACGTGACCCGTCCCACGTGACCCACCGCACCCGGCACCACCGCCCGCACCTCCGGCGGACGTGACATTCGTCATCCCCGGACGGGCAACCCCGTGCCCAAGTGCGTTACGGAACACGGCATATGACGCCGGCGCCGTCCGTCGGACGCGTCGCCACGCCATTCCGCTCCGGGCCCGTGAACCGCTATGGTCCCGGTCGGTGGATCGAGACCCCTCGCCCATCGTGCCCTCGGGGGGAGGGAAGGAACCCACGACGATGCCCGTACCCGTACCGCGGCAGAGAGCGATCCCGGCCGTGGAGAACGGTCAGGCGCAGGCTCCGGCCATCCCTGGAGGCACCTCCGGGGCCACTTCCGGAACCGACGCGGCTCCGCGCAAGCAGACGACGACCGGCGCCGACGCCGCCACCGCCGTCTCCGCCACCGCCACCGGCACCGGCACCGGCACCGGCACCGGCACCGGCACGCAGCTGACCCTGCTGCTGATCCAGGACGACCCGGGCGGTGCGCCCATCGTGCCCGAGCTGCTCGACGCCGCGGGCAAGCCGATCCGTGTCCGTACGGCCCGCAACCTCACCGAGGCCGAGCGGCTGCTCACCGACGACGTCCACTGCATCCTGCTGGACCTCGCGCTGCCCGCGCCGCCGACCCGTGCCGAGGACGAGACCGCCGGGACCGACGGGGGCGGCGAGGAACTGGCCGTGCTCAAGCACGTGCTGCGACTCGCACCCCGGCACGCCGTCCTCGCGCTCACCGCCTCCGGAGACGCCGAGCGCGGCACGGAGGCGGTGCGGGTCGGCGCCCAGGACTACCTCTTCCGCGACGAGCTGGACGGCCGGCTGCTGAGCCGCGCGATCCGCTACGCGGTGGAGCGCAAACGGTCCGACAAGGCCGAACGCCGGCTCACCGAGTCCCGGCTGCGGGCCCAGGAGAACGCCCGCCTGGAGCGCGGGCTCCTCCCCACCCCGCTCCTCGACGGCTCCTCGCTGCGCTTCGCCGCCCGCTACCGCCCCGGCCGCTCCCGCGCGCTGCTCGGCGGCGACTTCTACGACACGGTCCGCACGCCCGACGGCACGGTCCACGCGATGATCGGCGACGTCTGCGGGCACGGCCCCGACGAGGCGGCGCTCGGCGTGGAGCTGCGCATCGCGTGGCGCGCGCTGACCTTGGCGGGCCTGTGCGGCGACAGGCTGCTGGGCACGCTCCAGCAGGTCCTCGAACACGAACGCGAGAACGACGAGATCTTCGCGACGGTCTGTACGGTCGACATCGCGCCGGACGGCCGCAGCGCGGGCCTGTGCCTGGCCGGCCACCCGGCTCCTTTGCTGGTCCGCCCGGCGCCGGTGCTCTCCGGCCACGCCGTCCCCTCCGGCCCCTCCGAGCTTCCGGCGCCCTTGGTGACGGAGCTGCTGCCGTACGACAACAACGGTCCGGCGCTGGGGCTGCTGCCGGGGGCCCGCTGGCCTCGGACGCAGGTGCAGCTCGGGGCCGAGTGGACGCTGATGCTCTACACGGACGGCCTGATCGAGGGCCATGTCGGCGCGGGCCGGGAACGGCTCGGCCAGGACGGCATGGTGGCGATGATCCGCCGCCAGCTGGCACAGGGCCTGCGCGGCGAGAAGCTGCTGCGGGCGGCGGTGAGCGAGGTGCGCGAGCTGAACGGCGGCGAGCTGACGGACGATCTGGCGGTACTGCTGCTGGACCGGGAACCGTAGGTCGCGCGGGGGCGTCCTACGGCACCCATGTGTCCCACGTATCCCGCCCGGTGAACGGGACGGTGGGGGTCAGCGACCGCCGTTGTAGGGCCCGTACGGCCCGTCGCTGCTGGAGCCGCCGCCCTTGCGGCTGCGACCGCCGCCCGGGAGACCGCGCAGTGCCGGTCGTACGTCGACCATGTACACGATCGTCGCGACCAGGCCGATGATCGGCAGGAACGACAGGATGTCGAAGATCAGGTTCACCACGAAGGCGAGCCCGAGGACGATCAGCCAGAACGGTTTGGTCTTCTTGTCCGCCGCCCGGTAGGCGTCCTCGCGGTGGAACATGGCGTCGAACAGCGCGAAGCCGCTGAAAATGATCAGGGCCGCGCTCAACAGCCACAAGAACCCTGCGAACCCCTGCATCAGCACAACGTCCACCACCAAGCTCGGCTAGTACATATCTGCGGTCACCGTACCCGTAACCGCGAACCCGCTACCCGAAGAACGGGTCGGGCACTCATGGAGTGCCCGACCCGTCCCCGTACACACGCTTTCACCTGTTTGGCTCTGCGGTACCGCCGTACCGCTTTACCGCCAACTGCCTACTTGGCGGGCGGAGTCGTCTTCTTGGCGGCGGGCTTGCGGGCCGGAGCCTTCTTGGCGGCGGGCTTCCTGGCCGGGGCGGGCTCGGTCTTGGCCTCGACGGGGGCGGGGGCGGGAGCCTCCTCCTTGACCTCGACCGGCTCGGCCTTCGGCTCGACGGCGACGGCCAGTTCCTCGATCTCCTCGGCGGCCTCGCCACGCCAGGTCTTCACGGCCTGCTCGCCGTGCTCGGCGACCTTCTCGTACGTCTCGCGCGCCTTCACGGCGTACTCGGCGGCGACACCGACACCGCGCAGGGCGATGTCCTGGGCGCTCTCACCGAGCTTCTTGAGGTCGGCGTCGAGCGTGCTGCCGAGCTTCTTCAGGTCGCCGTCCAGCGTGCCGATGAACTCGCCGACCTTGGCCTGGATGGTCTCCTGCGCCTCCTTGGCACGGGTGGTGGCCTTCTCCTGCGCCTCCTTGGCGCGAGCGGCGGCCTTCTCCTGAACCGCCTTCGGGTCGGTGCCGCGTACGGCCTCGATCCGGGCCGGTGCCTCGGCACGCAGCTGCTCGACCAGGCCGGGCACCTTCTTGGCCTGCTGAAGGGCGAGGTCGGCGGTGCCGGCGGCGAAGTAGAGCGGCGTGGGGTCGCTGAAGGTCTTGCGCAGGTCGTCGGTGATGGCCATGGTGATGGTCCTCCCGGGTTGCTTCGAGCTGAGGGTTTGTGGGTTACCGCGAACGTCGGGCCGGTCTCGACTGATGCATCTGATGCGCCTGATGCGTCAACTGGCCGTCTGCTGCGGGTCGGCGTCGCTGCCGTCGGTGGTGCGGGTGCCGTTGCCTATGCGGGTGTCGGTGTCCGTGCCGGTGTCCTGAACCCGGCCGAGGGCATCCGGGACACCCGGAACATCCGGAACGTCCGGCACAGGGACGTCCGTTGCGGCGCTGTCCGGTCCGCCGATCTCGAACCCGTTCTCCTTGCGGAAGGACTCGTAGATCTGGAGCAGCACCTGCTTCTGCCGTTCGTTGAGCGTGGGATCGGCAAGGATGACGGCACGCGTCTCCACCTCATCCCGGTCCCGCTCCGCGTCGAGGATCCCGGCCCGCACATACAACGTCTCGGCGGAGATCCGCAGCGCCTTGGCGACCTGCTGCAACACCTCCGCGCTCGGCTTGCGCAGCCCGCGCTCGATCTGGCTCAGATACGGATTGGACACCCCGGCGGCCTCGGCGAGCTGCCTGAGCGACAGCTGCGCGGTGCGCCGCTGTTCGCGCAGATACTCACCAAGATTGCCGACGTTGAGCGTTGCCATGCCTCTACCTTGCCGCACCCTCGCTAACTATTGCAAGCGCCTGCTTGCAAAAGTGCGCTACGCCACTGGGACGGGGCGCTGAGCTCTGCTGTCCTGTTGTCCTGTCTCTGTGATGTCCGGGCAGTCTCGGTATCTCCGGGCATCTGATCGCCAACTGAGCCGGCTCAGTCACGACGGAACTGTGCACAACGAGCTCAGCGTCCATCCCGACATACAAGATCACGGATGGCAACGGAGACCCGGGACATGGCAGGCACAGCCACTCGATACCTCTACCTCGCTCGGCACGGTGAAGCGTCAGCAGATGAGACGACCCTGACGGAAAGCGGCCGGCGCCAAGCCGTTCTGCTCGGTGAACGGCTCCAGAGCACTCCACTTTCGGCGATACACCACGGGCCACTGCCCCGGGCGCAGCAGACGGCCCAGCTGATCAGCGCACAACTTGACGCCGTCCCACTGCACCAGTCGGAACTGGCCGGCGACTACGTCCCCTACCTGCCTACGAAGGATGAGTTGCCGCCGGATTCCGCCGACGCCATGCTCAGCTTCCTCGCCCAGGTTCCGGAAGAGGAGCGCAACCTTGGTCCAGCACTGGCCCGGGAAGCACTCGCAGAATTCACCGGCCCGGTCGACGGCGAGCGCCCCCGCCATGAACTGGTCGTCACACACAACTTCCTCATCGGATGGCTGATCCGTGCTGCCCTCGACGCACCCGAGTGGCGCTGGATGGGCCTCAACCACGGCAACACAGCTCTGACGGCCATCCGATACGCACCCGGCAGGCCGTCCTCCGTGCTCTTCTACAACGACATGCGGCACCTGCCTGCAGAACTGCGCTGGACCGGCTTCCCGCCCGAACTCCACATCTGACCAAGAAGGCCGTTTGCCCGGGCTTGAGTGAGACGACCTCGCGAAACTGCTCGGCATCTCGCCAGGCACCCTGTACAACCACGTCCCGGATCTACGCGAGCTGCGCGCCGGCGCCGTTCCCCGTCAGCTCGAAGCGCCGACGAAGTAGGCCAGCTCCATCAAGGTCAATCTCAGCGGCATTTTCTGTGCCGCGACTACTCATACCCCGGAACGCTGTCCGCGAGGATCGCGCGGCGGGTGCTGAGAGCGGCGGCCAGAAGGCTTTCGTCCAGTCTCATCTCGGCGTCGCGGGTGGAGTCGTTGACGGGGATGCGGGTACGCCTGTCGATCAGCGCCGTCACGGCCGGCAGCGCGGGGCGTGCGTGGGCGCCCATTCGGGCGAGACCCGTCAGGTAGTACTCGCCGATCGCGTAGTCGGCCAGGTGCGGTGTCATGAGGGCGAGCAGTCGGGACAGTGCGGAAGGGCCGGCGTGCCGTAGCCACAGTGGGGCGCACTCCGCCTGTGAGCGGCCGGGCCGTCGGAAGGTGAGGTTGTACAGCTGGGCCGCCTGCCGGAAGGTCAGCGGGCCGGCGTTCAGCAGGGCCTCGAAGATCTCGGAGGCGTGAGTGAGGCGGGTGATGCCCACCGGTTTGGCGGCGAGGAGCGCGGCGGCGGATGCGCTGTCGTACGCCGTTGCGGAGGACGGCGTACGACAGCCCCTCGGGGAGGGTGTGAAGGGGACTTCGGCGAGGAGGGCTCGGTGGGTCCGTATCGCCGCCTCGGAGATCGAGGCTGTCGTGAGGGCCGAACCAAGAGCCGGGGTGGCCCTCTGGCCGCGGTGCTGGACGAGCAGCGGCAGCAGCCTGACCGGGGCCGCTCGCCAGTCGTGGCACGCCTCGCGGGCCAGGTCGGCACCGAGGTCCCGGGTGGCGGGGTCGGCGAGGAGGCGGGCCACGAGGGCATAGGTATCGTGCTCGCGCCTCAGTCCGTACAGGGCCTGGCCCCAGATGTGTCCGATGTCCGCCAGGTGGTGCGCGGCCTCCCGGACGTCGGCGAGGAGCGCGGCGTCCAGGGAGCGCCATCGCGTGGGCGGCGCTGTCCGCAGCGTCTCCACGTGGGCGAGGAAGCGGACCGACGCGAGGTCATCATCCGTCAGGTGGGCGGCGGTCGGGCCGAGCGCCCTGGCAAGGATGGTGCGTACGACAGGGTCGGCGAGTTCGCGGAGGGCCGCGAGAACCAGGCCGGGCTGCCCGCGGTAGCCGAAAAGGCACGCGGCTCGGCGCCGTACCTCTTCGTCGGGGTCATTGAGCCGCGCCACTGCGGCGTTGACGGCCTCTGGCCAGGGCCGTTCGTGGGCCAGGCTGTTGAGAAGGTCCAAGGCCTCTCGGCGCACGAACGGGGTGTCGGCGTGGGCGAGCCGGAGCAGCCGGGTGGCGACGGGGCCGGTGCGGTCGGCACGTATTGCCTCGAAGAGCGCGATACGGGAAGGATGGGCGGGTGTCGTGGCGGTGCCGTCGGCCACGGCCTCGTCCGGCCACGTCATCGAACGGGGCGGAGGCCGCCCTTCCGTGCTGGAGCTTCGATCATGCGGCCGATCATTCCACACGACACCACAATTCAGGCCTGGGCGTTGCAGCCTGAGCGCGATACGTGGCAAGACTCGCCAACTGCGGTGCTATCCGACCCCGTTCGCGATGAGCCGAAGCAGGATGGCTGCCACAGAGGTGCCCTTGTTGTCACAACGGCGGACGCCTGTCACACACGAGGAGTGTGCTGGTCCAGGATCGCCCGTAGCCGATCGACGCCCTCGGCATCACGCACGCCCCGCTTGGGCAGGACGTCCACGTACATGATGTTGGGGTCCCGGCTGAGCAGGACGAAGTGGTCTGCCGTTTCCCGGTAACCCTGGAATACGGACCACTTCTGGATCAGTGTGCTGTGGTCGGAACGGCAGGTGATCCCGGCCGGAGACACGGTGGTGCGGTACTCGCCCTGCCATCCGACGAGCCGCTGTACCTGGGAGGCTTGCAGTCGCGGGTAACCCCACACCAGCAAGACGACCAACAGGAACACAACCGTCGAGAATACGTCGACACCGCCACGGACGACGGCGGAGAGCAGCCAGTTACCTGCCCCCAGGACGAGGACGGCGCCCCGCAGAAATAGCCCGGTCCGCTTGATCCGGTCACGAACCCGCAGGGCGGCAAGGGTGTCGGCAGACTGGGGCAGGTGCGCCAGTTCGACTATGGTCCGCTCGTCCACGACATTGTCGGAGCTTTCCGCGTTGTTGGTGCCTTGGTCGCTGTGGCCTTCGGCCATGGTCCCTCCCCCTACAAGACATGCGGATCGTAACGAACTGCAGTTGAGACCATCACTCATCCGGTGAGAACCGGCGTGGGCCGTCCTTGGGTCATCGTCGCCCGCCGAACTCCCAGGCGTGGACCTCGATGTCGGCGTACCCGTCCGCCGTCAGGACGGCGCGCGCGGTGTCCGGATCCGGGGCCGTGAGCAGCACCGCCGTACCCAGCCAGGTGGCGCCGTCGTCGGACAGCAGCGGCCCGAACGCGATCAGCTGCTCCCGGTCGGAGGGCACGTCGACGTCGACGGCCGGGCCCGAGCCCAGGCCGAGCACCAGGTACCGGTTGCCGCCGCTCGGGCCACCGGGGAAGTCCCACATGGTGCGCCCCAGCAGATTGCGCCACCGGCGCAGCAGCACGTCCCGGTACGCGCCGGCCTGGTAGTTGGGCTCGTCGAAGGCGAATGCGCGGGCGGCAACAGGATCCGGCAGGTCGACGATGTGCACGCTGCCGGTGGGCGTTTCGCCGTCGTCGGCGAAGGTCGGGCCGCGAGCGATCAGCTCCTTCGCGTACCGGTCCATGTAGGACCAGTGGTCCTCCAGCAACTCTTCGCGCAACGTGACGGATCCGGGCCGATCGCGGTGGTAGCAGAAGTACTCCATGGCCCAGACCCTCCCCAACATGCGGCGGCATCTCAACAGACTTTCGCAACAATGGTCACTGCATATCAATGATCACTGGGTTCGTGCCGACGAAGTCCGAGTGACACGGAGTGCTGGCGCCCGCCAGGGGGCTGAGACAGGAGCGGTGATGGTGGCGATGCGGGCGGTTCCGCTGGTGGGCGGTCCGGTGGAGTTACGGGGTGCGCTGGACCTGGAGATCACGGAAACGGGGGTGATGCCGCGTCGGTTGCCCGCGTGGACCACGGAGCAGTACCAGGACCCGTCGGTCCACGGAGCGACCGTGATGCCTTCGGGCGTGCGGCTGGTGTTCCGCACCGATGCGTGTGAGCTGGAGTTCGAGGTGCTCACCTTCACAGGGCAGCTCGACACCGACCCCGGGCCCCGCCCGACAGGCATGCTGGATCTGCTGGTGAACGGCGCCCTGGTCGAGCGTCGGCAGTCGCCGGTGGGCAACGTGCTGCGGATGGCGGGCCCCGGGGCCGTGCAGCGACTGGTCCCGGGCGAGCCGGGGACCGTGCGGTTCACCGGGCTGCCGGCCGGCATGAAGGATGTCGAGCTGTGGCTGCCGCAGCAGACGCCCACGGAACTGGTGGCGCTGCGCGCTGCCGGTGAGGTGCTGCCGCCGCTGCCGGACGGTCGGCGCCGCTGGGTGCATCACGGCAGTTCCATCAGCCACTGCATCGAGGCCGACGGCCCGACCGGCACCTGGCCGGTGGTGGCGGCCGCGCTCGGTGGAGTGGAGGTGATCAACCTCAGTCAGGCGGGCAACGCGATGCTGGACCCGTATGTCGCCCGGACGATCCGCGACATGCCCGCAGACCTGATCAGTCTCAAGGTGGGCATCAACATCGTGAGCCTCGCTGCCTTTCGGCTGCGGACGTTCGGCCCGGCGGTGCACGGATTCCTGGACACGATCCGGGACGGGCACCCGGACACCCCGCTCGTGCTGACATCCCCGGTGAGCTGTCCGGCACTTGAGGAAACACCCGGCCCGACGGCGATGGGCCCGGACGGGAAGATCACAGCTCTGGGCGACCCGGCAGAAACGGCTCGTGGGGCGTTGTCACTGGCGGTGGTCCGTGCCGAGCTGGAACGGATCGTGACGGCCCGGCAGGCACGCGATCCCCACCTCCACCATCTCGACGGCCGCGAGCTGCTCGGCCCGGACGAGGCGGACGACCTGGCTGACGGCCTTCACCCCACCGCCGCCGCATACCGCCGGATGGGCAACCGCTTCGCCGCCCACGCCTTCGCGGACGACGGCCCCTTCCGCTGAACGACCATGTCCCCGCCCGGCACTGTCCGGTGCTCGGCGTCACCCCGGTGAGGCCGGTTCGTAGAGTCGTTGCCATGAACGATGCGGATCCGCTCATACTCGCCGAACCGGCTGAGCCGGCGGCTTCTGAGGAGGCTGAGGCGCGAGGAGAGCCCTTGGTTGTCCCGGGGAGCGGCGTGGCGCCTCCTGAAGGGGGCTGGCTTCCGTGCCCGTGCTGCGGACACCAGATGTTCGGCGAGCACGGAGGCTGTGAGATCTGCGCCGTCTGCTTCTGGGAGGACGACCTGGCGCAGCTGCGATGGCCATGGACGTACGGCGCCAACAGCGTGGGCCTGGTGGAGGCGCAGCGCAACTACCAGCGATTCGGCGCCATGGAGGAGCGCTTCGTCAAGAACGTGCGGGCGCCGGGGCAGGACGAACCGCTGGACCCCGGGTGGCGTCCGATCGACCTGTCGCGTGACTCCTTCGAGGAGCCGGGCAGCAGCGGCGAGTGGTCCGACGACCTGACGGCCCTCTACTGGTGGCGTCCTGCCTTCTGGCGGCGTGACGAGCGTCCGGCACCCCCGCGCGGTACTGACCTTCCGTGATCGAGAAGCCCGCACCGGGCGAAGAGCCCTCAGTACACGGAAGGCACATCGCCCCTCCGCTCGCAGAATGCGGGCCCCAGCCGCTCTTCAGGCAGGCCGCTCGGCCATGACGACCAGGCCCGGACCGCTGAACTCGTCTGCCGGGAGCCGAAGTTCGGCGACGGGGCGCAGTCCGGCCTGCTCGATCAGGTCTACGAGTTGTTCCGGCCGCCATTTGTGCGTGGTCCAGCGGACGGGCACTCCCCCGTAGGCCTCCGTGCGCACCGCGTCCTCGTCGCCGACGTGTGTTCCGGTGATGAAGTGTCCGCCCGGCTTCAGGGCCCGCGCGAACAGGGCGAGGACCTGAGGAAGGACGTCGCGGGGGAGGTTGAACAGTGACCACCACCCGAGTACGCCGCCGAGGGACGCCTCTTCGAGGCTGAGGTCGGTGGCGGAGGCGACGCTGAAGCGGCAGTGCGGATACAGACGGCGGGCGTTTTCGATCATGCGGGGTGAGAGATCGACTCCGGACACGTCGAGTCCGCGTTCGGCGAGGTAGGCGGTCACCGTTCCGGGTCCGCAGCCGACGTCGAGGACAGGCCCGAGCCCGCTCACCGTGTCAGCGAAGGCGTCGATCGATGCCTTGAGCCAGGGATGGCGACGGATGTCGCCCATGCCCGTCGTCGCCACCATCTCGGCGTAGTTGTCGGCCACCCGGTCGTAGGACTCACGGACCACGTCGAGATCAGCAGGGCGGTCAACGTCAACAGGGTGTGCGCGCATCCGTCGACAGTAGAGGGCGGTCGCGGAAGAGAGCATCTGCACAGCGGTATCGGCGAGAAACGATCACAGTTCGGCTGCTTCGAAGGTGCTGACGGTCAGCCTCGTCCTCAGTCCCTGACGATGCAGAAGGGGTGGCCGGCCGGATCGGTGAGAACCCGCGCCTTGGCTCCGTGGGGCTGGTGATCCGGCCTGCCCGCACCCAGTTCCAGCAGCCGGGCCTCGGCCGCTTCCAAGTCCTCGCCGACCTTGAAACAGAGGTGAAGCTGCTGAGGGACGGTCTGGTCGGGCCACCGCGGAGCCCGGTAGTCGTCGACCCGTTGGAAGCCGATGAAGAGTCCGTTCTCACCGTTGAGACCCGCGAATTCGGCGTCCGACTTCGGGTGGGGTTCGAGGCCGGTGGCCTGCTGGTAGAACGCCGCCAGAGCCGGCGCATCCGGACAGTCGAGGGTGATCGCACTCAACTTCATCTGCAGGGACATGACGCCTCCGGGCCGGGCCAGTGGACTTCGCGATGAACACCCTAGATGCGGCGACCGAACCTCGCCCTGTCCATATTTAGCACCTGATTCAGTGACCCAGGTCACATCTAAATCTGTCAGTAATCGGAGCGCCGTCTCGTTCAAAGCGCACCCGAACGAGACAGGAGCCACGCCATGAAGCACCGCATCGTCGTACTCGGCGCCGGATATGCCGGGGCCTTCGCCGCCGGAAACCTGGCCCGGCGGCTCTCTCCCGCCGATGTCGAGGTCACCGTCGTCAACGCCGTGCCCGAGTTCGTCGAGCGGATGCGGCTCCACCAGCTCGCGAGCGGCCAGGATCTCGCGGTCCGCAAGCTCGCCGACGTGTTCGCCGGCACCGGGGTGCGGCTGCGCCTGGCGCGTGTCACCGGCGTCGACCCCGAGCGCAGGACCGTCGCCGTGACCGGCGAGGACGGCGATGACGAGCTGGCGTACGACACGCTTCTCTACGCGCTCGGCAGCTCCGTGGCCCACCATGGCGTCCCCGGTGTGGCCGAGTACGCCTTCGATGTGACCGGCCGGTCCTCGGCGTTGCGGCTGCGCGAGCGCCTGGAAGGCCTGGGCGAGGGCGGCGCCGTACTGGTCGTCGGTGAGGGACTGACCGGCATCGAGACCGCCACCGAGTTCGCCGAGTCCCGGCCCGAACTGTCGGTCGCGCTCGCCGCCCGGGGCGAGTTGGGCGCCTGGCTCTCCCCGAAGGCCCGCCGTCACCTGCGCCGGGCCTTCGACCGGCTCGGCATCACCGTCCACGAGCACACCGGCGTCGAAGCCGTCGAGGCGACACGGGCGATCGCCACTGACGGTACGTCGATCCCGGCCGACGTGACCGTGTGGGCGGCGGGGTTCGCCGTACACCCCATCGCGGCCGCCAGTGGGCTGGAGGTCGCCGGGACCGGTCAGATCGTCGTCGACCGCACCATGCGCTCGGTCTCGCACCCGGACGTCTACGCCGCCGGTGACTGCGCCTACGCGATCGGCGAGAACGGCCGGCCGCTGCCGATGTCCTGCGCCTCGGCCGGCTTCACCAACATGCAGGCGACCGCCGCGATCATCGCGCGGCTGGCGGGCGGTGAGATCCCGACCGTCGGCCTGAAGTACTACGGCAACCACATCAGTCTCGGGCGGCGGGACGCGATCTTCCAGATGGTGGACGGGGACGTCCGGTCGAAGTCCTGGTACCTGGGGGGCCGAACCGCCGCGCGACTCAAGTCGGGGATACTCAGGGGCGCCTGGTGGGGCATCGCCTACCCGACCTTCGGCATGCCGAAGCGCAGGCGCCGGCTGGCCACAACGCCCACCGCGCCCACCGGGGCCGGGGCGAGGGTCGCTGCATAAGGTGCTGGGCATGGACAGTGCAGCCATCGATCGGTTCGAGGCCGGCCGGGGCCGGCTGGCCTCGCTCGCGTACCGTCTGCTCGGCTCGGCCGCCGACGCCGAGGACGCCGTGCAGGACACGTTCCTGCGCTGGCAGGCCGCCGACCACGAACGGGTCGAGGTGCCGGAGGCGTGGCTGACCAGGGTCGTCACCAACCTCTGCCTCGACCGGCTCCGCTCGGCGCAGATGCGCCACGAGCGAGCGGCCGGTGCCTGGTTGCCCGAGCCGCTCCTTGAGGGCGATCCGATGCTCGGCCCCGCCGACACCTTCGAGCAGCGCGAGTCGGTCTCCTTGGCCGTACTGACCATCCTGGAGCGTCTCTCACCGGTCGAGCGGGCGGTCTACGTCCTGCGTGAGGCGTTCTCGTACAGCCACGCGGAGATCGCCGGGATCCTCGACATCACCGAGTCCGCGAGCCAGCAGCACGTCCACCGGGCCCGGATCCGGGTCGCCGCCGAGCGGCGTCGCGGTGGCCCGGCCGACCCCGCGTCCGCGCGCCGGGTCGTCGAGGAGTTCCTCGCCGCCGCCACGTCGGGACGCACCGAGCGGCTGGTCGCGCTGCTCACCGACGACGTGACGGCGATCTCGGACGGCGCCGGGCTGGCCAGGCAGCTGCTGCGGTACACGACCCCCGAGCGGGTCGCTTCCTACGTACGGGCCGGCTTCAAGGCCACACCGGCGAAGCGGCGGCTGGCCGGCGGCTCGCCCGCGATCCATATCGCGTTGGTCAACGGCTCCCCGGCCGTCCTCGCCGTGGTCGACGACCGGGTCGTGGGCGCCGTGGCGTTCGAGGTCCGCGACGGCAAGGTCGCGTCCCTGCGCGGCATCGCCGCCGCAGACCGCCTCGTGCGCCTCAACGAGGCCTGGCGGCAACACGAACCCGACGCGCCGGTCATCGACGCGTGGTGACCGGCAAGCGCCTGGTGACGCGGGCCGACCGCCGTGTCCCCGGACAGGCCCTGCCTCCGGTACGAGGCCGGCCCGCTCGTTGGATCCGACGGCGACCGCGTCGGAAGAAACCCCGGTGACGGCAAGGGGGGTGCTGACCTAGCGTTCGGCGCATGGTGGTTCGCTGCTTCGACAAGGTCACGACGGTGTACGGCGAGAGCGGCCACCGGGGCAAGTGGGGTGGGCACTTCCCCCGCAGCGAACTCACGGCACTCCGGCGTCTGTGGCGGGCCCGCCGTTCCTCCACCGGTCGTCCGGAATGACGTTCTCGCAGATCAGGCCCGGTTGTCGTGGCCCGGTGGTACCGTCGCGAGATGGACCCGCAGGAGCTCGCCAACCTCGCGCATCTGCGTCGGGCACGGGATCTGATCGACCGGGAGTACGCGCGTCCGCTCGACGTGCCGACGATGGCCCGGCACGCGCTGATGTCGCCGGCGCACTTCTCGCGGCGGTTCCGGGCGGCCTACGGCGAGACTCCGTACAACTACCTCATGACCCGCCGGATCGAGCGGGCGATGACCCTGCTGCGCGGCGGTATGAGCGTGACCGACGCGTGCATGACCGTCGGCTGTACGTCGCTCGGCTCGTTCAGCTCGCGGTTCACCGAGGTCGTCGGGGAGACACCGAGCGCGTACCGCGGGCGGGAGCACGACTCGGTGACGGCGATGCCCGCGTGTGTGGCGAAGGTGTACACGCGGCCGAGCAGAAACGCTCCGAGCACGCTGAACGCTCCCCCGACGAACGCTTCGAGCACCGGCACGCCGGCCGGGAACACACCGAGCAGGATTCGAGAAGCGGGCCGTACGCCCGCCGCCTAGCGTTGACGGCATGGACATCGCACTGCAGTACTGCCACATCACCGTCAACGATCCCGACGAGTCGCTCACCTTCTACCGCGACGCCCTCGGACTCGAGGTCCGCAACGACGTCGCATCCGGCGGATTCCGCTGGGTCACGCTCGGCAGCTCCGCGCAGCCGGACCTCGAACTCGTCCTCTCCGAACCGCACGCCGGTCGCTCCCCGGCCGACGGCGACACCCTTCAGGAACTGCTCACCAAGGGCGTCCTGCCGATGTTCGTCTTCCGTACCGACGACCTCGACGGCATGTTCGAGAAGGTACGGGCATCCGGCGCCGAGGTGCTCCAGGAACCCATGGACCAGCCGTGGGGCCCGCGTGACTGCGCGTTCCGCGACCCCTCCGGCAACCTGGTACGGATCTCGCAGGCGCCGAAAGGTTAGCGCTCCGCGGAATGCGGTTCGTTTACCGCGGGCCGGTGGGGGCTGGTCGCGCCCCGCGGCGGAGCCGCAGATCGATACAGCCCCGCGCCCCTTTGGGGCGCGGGTTGCGCACCCCAGCCCCCAGCCCCCAGCCCCCGGGCCCGGGGGCTGGCCCACGCCCCCACGTCCAGGAACAGCTCCGCCCGACAGATCCCGCCCGACCGATGGAGACACACGATGAGCAGGACCCCGCGGACGGACTCGCAGTCACCCGCACCCGTACCCGCGTCGGCATCCGCATCCGCGCCGCACGGTGCCGACAGTCACGATCTGATCCGTGTGCACGGTGCCCGCGAGAACAACCTCAAGGACGTCAGCATCGAACTGCCGAAGCGCCGGCTGACGGTGTTCACCGGTGTCTCCGGTTCGGGCAAGAGTTCGCTGGTCTTCGACACGATCGCCGCCGAGTCGCAGCGGCTGATCAACGAGACGTACAGCGCGTTCGTCCAGGGGTTCATGCCGACGCTGGCGCGGCCCGAGGTGGACGTACTCGAAGGGCTGACGACCGCGATCATCGTCGACCAGCAGCGGATCGGTGCCGACCCGCGTTCCACGGTCGGCACCGCCACCGACGCCAACGCCATGCTGCGCATCCTCTTCAGCCGGCTCGGCAAGCCGCACATCGGTCCGCCGAGCGCGTACTCCTTCAACACCGCGTCCGTCCGCAGCAGTGGTGCGATCGCCGTCGGCAACAAGAAGGCGGTGAAGGCGACCTACAACCGCACCGGCGGGATGTGCACGCGCTGCGAGGGCCGGGGCGCGGTCTCCGACATCGACCTCACCCAGCTCTACGACGACTCCAAGTCGATCGCCGAGGGCGCGTTCACCATCCCCGGCTGGAAGTCGGACAGCCAGTGGACCGTCGGGCTGTACGCCCAGTCGGGCTTCCTCGACCCGAACAAGCCGATCCGCCGGTTCACCAAGAAGGAGATGCAGGACTTCCTCTACGGCGAGCCGACCAAGGTCAAGGTCAACGGCGTCAACCTCACCTACGAGGGCCTGATCCCCAAGATCCAGAAGTCGTTCCTGTCCAAGGACAAGGAGGCTCTCCAGCCGCACATCCGGGCGTTCGTGGAGCGGGCGGTCACCTTCACCACCTGCCCCGAGTGCGAGGGCACCCGGCTCAGCGAGGGCGCCCGGTCGTCGAAGATCAGGAAGATCGGCATCGGCGACGCCTGCGCGATGGAGATCCGGGACCTGGCCGAGTGGGTCCGCGGCCTCGACGAGCCGTCCGTCGCGCCGCTGCTCACCGCGCTCCAGCACACGCTGGACTCGTTCGTGGAGATCGGCCTTGGCTATCTCGCGCTGGACCGCGCCTCGGGCACCCTGTCCGGCGGCGAGGCGCAGCGCGTCAAGATGATCCGCCACCTCGGCTCGGCGCTCACGGACATCACGTACGTCTTCGACGAGCCGACGATCGGCCTGCACCCGCACGACATCCAGCGCATGAACGACCTACTGCTGCGGCTGCGTGACAAGGGCAACACCGTGCTCGTCGTGGAGCACAAGCCCGAGGTGATCGCCATCGCCGACCACGTCGTCGACCTCGGTCCCGGCGCCGGTACGGCAGGCGGCACCGTCTGTTTCGAGGGCACCGTCGAGGGGCTGCGGACCGGCGGCACGGTCACCGGCCGCCACTTCGACGACCGGGCCACCCTCAAGGAGCCGGCGGCGGTACGGAAGCCCACCGGCACGCTTCCGATCCGCGGCGCGACGAAGCACAACCTCCAGGGCGTCGACGTCGACATCCCGCTCGGCGTGCTGTGTGTCGTCACCGGGGTCGCCGGGTCCGGCAAGAGCTCGCTCGTCCACGGGTCACTGGTCGCCCGTCCGGGCGCCGTCGAGGAGGGTGTCGTGTCGGTCGACCAGACCCCGATCCGTGGCTCCCGGCGGAGCAACCCGGCGACGTACACCGGACTGCTCGACCCGATCCGTACGGCGTTCGCCAAGGCCAACGGGGTGAAGCCGGCCCTGTTCAGCGCCAACTCCGAGGGCGCGTGCCCTACGTGCAACGGCGCCGGTGTCATCTACACCGACCTGGCGATGATGGCCGGCGTCGCCAGTACCTGCGAGGACTGTGAGGGCAAGCGGTTCCAGGCGGCGGTGCTGGAGTACCGCCTCGGCGGCCGTGACATCAGCGAGGTGCTGGCGATGTCGGTGACCGAGGCGGAGGAGTTCTTCGGAGCGGGCGAGGCGCGTACGCCGGCCGCGCACCGCGTCCTCGACCGGCTCGCGGACGTCGGGCTCGGCTACCTCAGCCTCGGCCAGCCCCTCACCACCCTCTCCGGCGGCGAACGCCAACGCCTCAAGCTGGCCACGCACATGGGCGACAAGGGCGGCGTCTACGTCCTCGACGAGCCGACCACGGGCCTGCACCTGGCGGACGTCGAACACCTGCTCGGCCTGCTCGACCGGCTCGTCGACTCCGGCAAGTCGGTGATCGTCGTCGAGCACCACCAGGCGGTCATGGCCCACGCCGACTGGATCATCGACCTCGGCCCCGGCGCCGGTCACGACGGCGGCCGGATCGTCTTCGAGGGCACCCCGGCCGACCTGGTCGCGGCGCGCTCGACGCTCACGGGGGAGCATCTCGCGGGGTACGTCGGCGCCTGAGCGCGGAACTCACGGGGCGGCGCCCACGCCCTCGCCCTCTCCGGCGAGGGCGGGAGTCGCGGGCGCGGGCCCCCTCCCCGGCCGGGCGGAGGTCGAGCGCCTCACCGTCGCGCTCGAAGCCCATCTCCCCTACGAGAAGGTGCAGTTGACTCCTTCGCCCGACCGGGCCGACACCTCCGGCCGAGACGGACCACCGCCTCTTCCGGAACCGCTCAGAACGGCAACGGCCGCCCGTGCACCACCTCCAGCCGGGACACCGCCCGCGTCAGCACCACGTACAGCCGGTGCATCCCACGCCCGGTCGCGCCCTCCCCCTCGACGATCGCGGCCGGCTCCACCACGACCACCTGGTCGTACTCCAGCCCCTTGACCACGTTCGCCGACACCACGCTCAGCCTCCCCCCGTTGGCCCCGATCCCCGCCGCGTCCAGCACCGCCCGTACGCCCGCGACCTCCCCCTCCGCCGCCACGACGCCCACCGATCCCTCCCCGTCGAGGGCCCGGCGCACCGCGGCCACCACCTCCCCGGCGAGGTCGGCCCCGGCGGCCTCCACGACCCTCAACTCGCCGTCGCCGCGCAGGGATCGGGCCGGTGGCACCGGTACCTCCAGTACGGCCAGCAGCCTGTTGGCGAAGTCGACCACCGAGCGCGGTACCCGGAACCCCGTCGTCAGCGGGATCACCGTGGCGTCGGGCTTGCCCAGGTGGGTGAGGAGGGTCCGCCAGGACCGGGCAGCCCACGGTGTGGTGCCCTGCGCCAGGTCGCCCAGGACGGTCAGGGAGCCGTACGGCGCCCGGCGCGCGATCGCCCGGCACTCCATCGGGGAGAGGTCCTGGGCCTCGTCGATCACGACATGGCCGTATCCCTCGGGGTGGTCGATCAGGCCGGCGACCTCGTCGAGGAGGACCAGGTCGGCGGCCGACCACCGTGCCGACTTCCACGACCGCGGCGGTCGCGCCCAGAGCAGCGCCTTCTGCTCGTCCGCGTCGAGGATCCCGTCCGCAGCAGCGGCCATCACCCCACCCTCCGTGAGGAGTTCAGCCACGACCTCTTCCGGGCGCACCCTCGGCCACACCGCGTCCACGTACGCCCCGACCGGCCGCGCACTCCAGATCTTCCGCGCCCAGGTGTTCGTCTGCGGCCCCGCCCGCCGTTCCGCCTCCCGCTGGATGTGGCGCACGACCCGCGTCCGTACGCGCTCGCGCCCCACGGCGTACGGCGGTTCCTCGGCCCGTACGCCGGACACGATCCGCTCCAGCCCCGCCGCCGGGATCCGCCAGCGGTACGAACCGTCGGGCACCTCAAGGGAGTTCACGTGGCCGTGCGTCGCCACGCGCGCGTACAGCGACCGGCGCAGCACCTCCGCCATCCGCGCGTCGTGCTTCACCACGGCGGCCCGTTCGTCGTCCTCGGCCCGCACCGGACGGCCGGGGACCCCGATCTCGTCCATGACCGTCGACTGCCGTACGCCCGTCTCGCCGAGGGCGGGCAGTACCTCCGAGATGTAGGAGAGGAACGTGCGGTTGGGGCCGAGGATCAACAGCCCGCCGCGCTGGACGCGTTGGGGATGGGTGTAGAGGAGGTACGCGGCCCGGTGCAGCCCGACGGCCGTCTTGCCGGTGCCGGGGGCGCCCTGCACACACACGGAGACGCCGAGGTCCGCCCGTACGAGATCGTCCTGCTCGGGCTGGATCGTCGCGGCGATGTCCCGCATCGGTCCGACACGCGGCCGCGCGATCTCCCGGGCGACCAGACCGCCCGCACCGGCCACCAACTCCCCTTCCTCCTGGCCCACTTCCGCGAGGTGCTCGTCGAGGTGCTCGTCCTCCAGGCCGGTCAGGTCGGCGGAGTCGCCGGTGCTGCCGGGCGCCCAGCCGAAGCGGCGCCGTACGGCCACGCCCTGCGGATCGCGGGCGCTCGCCTGGTAGAAGGCCCGGGAGACCGGGGCACGCCAGTCCACGACGAGGGGCGGGCGGGTCGGGTGCTCGGAGATCCGCAGGCGCCCGATGTGATAGCTCTCGCCGCCGTGATCGCCGTGACCACTGCGGCCATCGCCACTGCCGCCGTAGCCAGTGCCACCGAAGTCCAACCGGCCGAAGAACAGCGGCCCTTCGGGGAGTTCGCCCAGTTCCTTCGCCTTGCTGCGCAGCCGGTGTCCGAGCACTTCCGCGTCCGCACCCGAGGCGGAGACGTCCTCGCCGGTGACGACGTGCTCCCGGGCGCCGTCGACCATCGCGGCGAGGGCGGCACGGCAGATGTCGTGGTGGGCGCGTTCGCGGCGCAGGGAGTCGCGGAGTGACGGCGTCATGGCGGCGAGCCTACCGAAATAACGTAACCAAGTTAAATATTTTACCGAGTTTTGCCGCTGCTGCCTCCAGCAACGTTGCCGCCGGCCCTCTCCGCCCCCAGCCGGGGCAGCACCGCCTCCAGCTGCCCGAACGCCCCCTCGGCCGCCGCGACCGCGTCCTCCCGCACCGCCTCCACCGCCTCCCCCGCCGCGATCCGCCGCCAGTTCTCCTGCGCGAGGATCCGCTGGACGGCGATGATCTGGCCGGCCGCGAGCCGGGCCGCCAGGGTGTCGCCGAGGGCGCCGGCGAGAGCCGCCTCCGAGCGCTGCTGGTACTCGTACGCCCGCGCGACCAGCGACGGGGTGCCGTAGAGCAGACGGTGGAAGGCGAGCACCTGGGGGTGAGCGCTGAGGCCGGTGACCGGGTCCTCGCGGGTCAGCCCGTCGAGGAAGTGGCGGCGCAGCGCGCCGATCGGCGACGCACCGGGCACGGCCGTCCGCACCACCCGCGCCGCCTCGTCCTCGTGATCCGCGAAGCGGTGCAGGACGAGGTCCTCCTTGGACGGGAAGTACCGGAACAGCGTCGGCTTCGAGATCCCGGCGGCGGCGGCGACCTCCGCGACGGACACCGCGTCGAACCCCTTCGCGAGGAAGAGCCCGATCGCGATGTCGGACACGTCCTGGTACATCTGCCGCTTCTTGCGCTCACGCAGCCCGATTCCCGCCATACCTGCCATACCCGCCGTTCCTGCCATGAGGGCGAGACTACGCACTCCCGGGACGCCCGCACGGCACGGACCGCTCCCCTACGCCAACGCCCGCGCCAGGTACGGGTTCTCCGTGGAGCGGGCCGGCAGGCCCAGCGCGGCCGTGGCCGACGCCAGGGTCATCGCGTACGAGTCGACCGCCCGGCGGACGTTGGGGGCGTCCAGGCCGACGCCGGTGACCAGGCGGTCCAGGTCGATGTAGGCGGACCGGACGATCTCGATGTCCCGGTACACACGCCAGTCCTGCCGCCACTTGTGCGTGTACTCCGGCGGCAGCAGGCGCTCCCAGCGCCGGAACATACGGTCCCGGATCTCCGACCGGGTCGGCGTGAGGTGCATGTGCCGCACCAGGTCGTAGAGCGGGTCGCCGACGACCGCCATCTCCCAGTCGATGATCGTCAGCACCAGCGCGTCGTCACGGCGGACGAGGTTCCACGGGTTCAGGTCACCGTGCAGCAGCACCGGCCTGCGTTCGTTCACCACGTGCCGGGCCAGGATCTGCCGCAGCCGGTCGGCGTCGGGCAGGCCCAGAACCCGGGCCAGTTGCTGCGACTCCCTCGGCAGATCCCGTACCAGGACGACGAGTTGCTCGCTCAGCCAGCCGTAGAAGTCGCCCTCGCCCGCCGCCGGGTCGAGCTCGTGGTAGTCCACGCCGGTCAGCGCGCAGAGCTGGTCGACGAGCGCGTCCGCCTCGTGCGGCAGCAGCCCGTTCACCGGATGGCTCGGCGGCTGGTCGATGTCCCGCCGACCCGCGTACGTGTGGACGGCGAAGCGTTCCTTCCGGTAGCCGTTTCCCAGGGCGAGGACCTTCGGCGCCGCCACCGCGACGGACGACCGGTCGATGGCCTGGAGCACGGCGTGTTCGCTCAGGAAGCTCGGCTCACGCCGGCACGCCTTCGGCACCTGGCGCCGGACCACCACGGGAAAGTCGACGCCCCCCACCCAGACCACCGAGTTGAGGTGCGCGGTCCCCTTGAAGACCCGGTTGGCCGGCGCCGCGCCCTCCGCGAGCAACGCCCGGTGCACATCGGCACGGGAGAAGTCGGGGTGCTCCAGGACCCGCTCGTCCGGCGTCCAGTGGATGTCGTCGGCGCCCCACCCCCGGCCGCGCTTCCTGCCGACCTCCCGCGAGGCCTGCCAGCGGAAGAGGATGCGCTCGATCTCGTCCGTGCCCGGCACGTTCCGGAGGCCGAGCGGCGCCGCCGCCGCCTTCAGGGCCCTGCGTACCGAGGCCGTCGCCTCGTCCAGGCTCTTCTGGTCGAAGGTGTCCTCCAGGGACTGCGCGGCCCGCATGACGTCCGGGAAGACGGACTGCGCCCGCTCGAAGTCCACGTAGTGGCGCAGGTCCTTGGCCAGGCCCTTGACGGCGGCGGGGCGGACGAGCCGCATGGCGTCCGCCCAGGCACCGATCACGTCGTCCCACTGGTGGTCGGGGTACTGCATGCGCACGAGGTGGGTCGCGAGGTCGTGCAGGGGGTCGCCGTAGGTGGCCAGCTCCCAGTCGACACAGATGAGGGGCGGGTCACCGTCGTAGGAGACGATCAGGTTGTCGCGGTGCAGGTCCGCGTGGAGCAGGCTGTAGGGCCGCCGGGCCATGGCCGGCACCCGGTCGGCCAGCCGGGTCAGGGCGTCTTCCGGGATACCGAGCGCCGCGAACAGCCCGCCGAAGGCAGGCCAGTTGCGCCGGCGGATCTGGCGGTCGGCCAACTGGGCGAGCGCCCGCAGGAAACCCTGGCTGTCCGTGTGGTTGCGCGGCCACACCGCGGGCAGCGGCGGCAAAGCGCTCCGGCGGACCTGGGCCATCTGGGCGAGCAGGTCGGCCAGCGCCTTCATGAGGAGGGTGTCGACGGGCTTGCCGTTTCCGCAGATGCTGGAGAGCGGTACGCCCTCCACATAGCTGTGGACGGTGAAGCCCTCACCCTCCAGCAGGCACTCCGGCACATGCGGCAGCACCGCGTGCACGGCGTCGAGGATGCGTGCCTCGTCCCGCCAGGTACGGATCACCACCGGCAGCGCCGTCTCCCGCCGGATCCGGACGGTGACCGGCGTACCGGCCGCCAGGCCCACCTTCTGGGCCACGTCCTCCGTCAGCGGCAGGACGTAGTTCTGGTTGTGGTGACCGTTGCTCGCCTTGCCCCGCAGCGCGGCGCGCGCCACGAACGCCTCGATGACGTCCGGCGAACCGCCGTCGGCGCGCTCCCCTGTCATGGAACGGGGAACTGGGGGTGCGCCCACTGGCTGCTCCGGGACTCGCGCGTGGATGGATGGTGCGATGTGCGTCAGAACGCTAGTTGCAGGTGAGACTCCGCACGACCGGAGTGACAACGAAGCGGACACGAGGGGTGTTCTGCCGCTCTGTTGCGTCAGGTCGCAGAGGTTGGCCTGTTCGCCATCCATACGTACGTCCAGGAGCTGTTGCTCACACGGTCCGGGCATGCTAACGCACCGTCCCGGACTACTCCGACAGGAGGTCCCAGACCGAGTCGAACCAGTTCTGCATGCTCTCAACAAAGGTGGAACCCGGCGATTTCGGGTCACTGTCCCGTACATGATGCGTCAGCGTGGCACCCAGACCCAGGACGTCGAGGGCCTCGACCGTGATCCGCTTGTCCACCACCACCGGACGCCGGATCACCTCGTACATGCCGTGCAGCGCTTCCACACCATTGATCAGATAGAGCTTGAAGGCGGGGGTCAACGGTGCACGACGGACCTCCAGGCTGATCTCCGGGACCAGCTTCTCGGCCGTCAGTTCCGCCAGTACTCCGCGCAGTGAATCGGTGTGACGACCGGTGATGTCGCGGAGTCGGTTGCGCAGGAGCGGGTCGTCCTTCGCGTCGATTCCCCTCGGGTAGGGCAGGGACTCCGTGTCGGACGGCAGGAGCATCCGCAGGGTGATGCGCTGCGGAACGATGGCCTTGGCCCTGATCCGTTCCGCCTGGAGGCGGATGTGTGTGTCCAGGGTTTCGGACGTCAACGTGTAGACATCCAGGGTGACTTCGGGCTGTTCGAACGCCTCGCTGATGAGCGGCCTCAGCGTCACGGCCTGGCGCGACCGGCTGGCCTTGGGCGCCGTGGACTGGATGCGCTGGGCCTTGACGACCCGGGATCCACTGCCCTGCCGGGACTCGATCCAGCCCTCGTTGCGCAGTTCCCTCAGGACACGCTGCACGGTGTCACGGGACACCCCGAACTCCTGGGCGAGTTTGCGCTGTGCAGGCATCAGGGAGCCCAGCGGGTACACCCCGTCCGCCATACGGTGCCGTAGCTCGTCGGCAACCCGGTCGAACTCCCTGCCGCCGTCAGTGGCCTGCTGCCCTTCCTCATGTCCCACTCTCCGACCGTACCGCTTCCGGTCCATTTCCAAACAGATTCCCGTCAACTGAACCCTCAACTACCAAGCCGGTTAAGGGATCTAGCGGACCGGGCAGACCACATTCACGTCAACCAGTCCAATTGGACGGCCAGTTGAACGCTTCACGCAAAGTGGAAGGGGTTGGTGGGGAGAATGGTTTTGTACCAAGTCGTCTGCGCACTGGGCGAGTTCCTGCTGGGGCGACTGGCCCAGTCACGGCTCGGCGTACTGGGCCTGGTGCTCATGGCAACGGTCGCCGTGGGCATCCGGGCCCGCCACACCGGCCTGGCCGTCGGCGCGGCAGTGGTCTTCACGTTGCTGATGACCCAGGCCTGACCACTGGATCAGCCCTGACCACGAAGCACCTTCAGTACGGGCTCCAGCGAGCCCACGACCGTCTCGGCACCCGCGTCCCGCAGCAGCTTCTCCTTGTGTTCGTTACGCGCGTAGCCGAGGAACGGAACGCCGGCCTCCTGTGCGGCGAGGTAGTCCGAGGGGGTGTCGCCGATCATGAGCGCGGACGACGGCGCCGCCCCCGTCGCGTTCAGCGCGCGGTTGAGGCAGTGCGGGTGGGGCTTGAGGTGGCTCAGTTCCCGCGTACGGCCGTAGATGTGCGGGGCGAAGCAGGAAGCCAGGCCCCGGCTGTCCAGGTACTCGCGGACCACGAGCGGGGAGTTGTTGGTGGCGACCGCGAGCCGGGCGCCCACCGCCCGCCAGGTACGGATCACCGGGTCGGCGTACGGGGTGGGCATCGCCAGGGTCGTGGCCCGGAGCTCTTCCTGGGTGAGACGTTTCTCCAGTTCGTCCACCAGATCGCTGCCGGGATGCCGGCGGTCGACGGCGCGCAACACGACGTGCGGGTCCAGGGACTCACGCTCCGTCGCCGTCAACAGACCGTGCAGGCCCTGCCCTTCGAGCCACTCCACGAGTTCGATCGCCACACGTTGCGCCGAATGGCCCGCGAACAGGGCGCAGATGGGGCCGTCGAAGTCCCAGAGCACGACACGTGCGCGGGCGATCGCTTGCCGCAGGTCATCGGTCACGGAATCGCCCTCGCCGGTCGCCGGTTCGGTCTGGGTCGCAGTCGTATCAGAGGTCACTAGGAGAGTGTCAGGTCCGTCGTGATGGTTTCCCAGAGGGCGTCGAACCACTTCTGCGATTGCTCCACAAAAGCCGTGTCCCGCTCTCCGACGCCCTTCCCGAACGAGAAGAGGAGCGACTCGGTCCCCAGGGTGTCGTACATGTCGAGCACTCCGCTCTCCACCGGCTCCTCCCGCCGGGCGATCATGTAGTAGGCGATGAGCGCCTCCGTCCCGTTGAGGAGGTAGAGCTTCACGGGCGGGGTGAAGGGCAGCGCCCTGAACGTCACCCGTACGTCGATGCCGTGCGAGGAGCGCAGGGCGCGCAGGTTGTGCCGCAGTACGTGCCCCTGGGCGTTGCGCTGGGCAAGCCAGCGCTGGTGGACCGGGTCGTCGTCACCGCGGCCCTCGACGGGCACCGGGAAGGCCAGCGTGATGTCCCGGGACGGCAGCAGGATGCGTACGTCGATCGACTCCGGCCGGATGCGGCCCTCGTGGATCTGCCGGACCGACTCCCCGACGGCCAGCATCAGGCTCTCCGCGGTGAGACAGGCCGCGTCGATACGGACGTGCGGGGCCGCGAACGCCTCCGTCAGGCGGGGCGCCAGGCCCACCATCGTCGGCTGGGGACCTTCCCGGGGCGGCGTCACCTCGGCGACACGCGGCGGGCTGCCCTTGCTGACGTTGCTGAGCAGACCGTCCTCCTGAAGGACGCGCAGGGCCTGGCGGACGGTGCCCCGCTCCACGCCGAACTCCTCCGCCAGCTCGGCCTGGGTGGGCAGCCGGTCGCCCGCCTTCAGGTCGCCGCTGCGGATGCGGTCACGCAGGGCGTCGGCGATCTCCTGGGGCGACTGTCTTCTGCTGCCGTTCACTGCCACGTTCTCCTGGGTCACGACCAAACGCTACAACTCCGATCCATCTATGGGGAGTTGTTTGAAAGTTGTTTATGAGTAGTAGCCAAGTGGGGACAACTTAGTAAGAGTTGGTTGCCAACTTGGTTAAGTTGGCGGAAGTTTTGCCTCCTCTCCACCACCCCGGCGACACCGACCCAGGAATCGCTCCAGGCATCGCCCCAGGTACCGCCCCGAAGGAGGACCCACCATGCCCGCCATCGCTCTCCTCGCCGCCGTCTTCATCAGCGGCTTCCAGCAGCTCGTCAGCTGGAAGTACGGCACCTCCGGCGTCGTCGGCCTGCTGCTGCTCACCATCGGCATCAAGGCCAAGAACGCCACCATCAGCTCCATCGGGGCCGTCGTCCTCGCCCTCCTGGTCACCGGGCCCGCCCTGTGACGGTCGCGGACAACCATGAACGGCTCGTGGGAGACGTCAGGTCGTGAGCACCAGCTCCGAACTGATCGTCTCCCACAGTGCGTTGAACCACAGGTGCGACTGCTCCACGAACGTCGTGTCCCGCAGTCCGGCACCCTGCTCGAACGCGAACAGCATCGATCCGGTGCCCACCGCGTCGTACGTCTCCACCTGCTCGTGGTCGATCTCCGCCTCGCTCCTCGTCAGCGTGTAGTACGCGAAGAGCGCCTCCGCCTCGTTGAGCAGGTACAGCTTCACCGGTGGCGTGAACGGGAGGGCGCGGAAGGAGACGTGCACGTCGATACCGTGCGACGAGCGCAGCGCCAGCAGGTTGTGCCGGAGCACCTGGCCCTGGGCGTTGCGCTGGGCCAGCCAGCGGCGTTGCAGCCGGCCGGTGGCCGACGCCCCGGCCGGGGACCCGTCCGCCGACTCCACCGGCGCCGGAAAGGCGAGGTCGATGTCACGGCTCGGCAGCAGCACCCGGACGTCGATCGTGGCTGGTTTCAGCCGTCCGGCGTGGATCTGGCGCAGCGGCTCCCCGATGGCGAGCGTGAGCGAGACGGACGTCAGACACAGGGCGTCGATCCCGACGTGCGGGGCCGCGAAGGCCGCCGCGATCCGCGGCGCGAGACCGACGGTGGTGGGCAGCGGCGGGGCAGCGGGGCCGGTCAGCGCCGGTCCGGGGTCCGGGGCGACCGTCGCCGGGCTCCCCTTGGACATGTTGGTGAGGCGATGCTCGGCGTGCAGCATGCGCAGCGCCTCGCGTACGACACTTCGCTCGACGCCGAACTCGACAGCCAGCCGGGCCTGGGTGGGCATGCGCTGGCCGGGCCGCAGCTCACCGGACCTGATCCGGGTGCGCAGCGCGTCGGCCACCTCACGGTGTGACCTCTGGGGCTCCACAACCAAACACTACAACTTCTCGCCATCTTTGGGCAGTTCAAGGGAAGGTGGTTATGAGGCGCCCCCAAGTGGAGATAAGTACAGTGAAGTTGGTAGCCAACTTCAGCAACATGGTCAAACCTTCCGAAGGTTGGCTGACCGAACTCTCCTCCGGAGGGGAGCCGGGAGCGCGGCAGCCGACACGACCACAACTGAACAGCAAGAACAGCAACACAGCGCTACGGATGAACAGCCACCGTGTCGTCGAGCGAGAGGAAGCAGAGCAAAGATCAGCCCAGCCCAGCCCAGTTCAGTTCAGCTCAGAAGATGTCCGGGCACCAAGGCTGCCTGGACGTACGCAGCAGGGCGTCGGCCGCACGGGCGGCGCCCGCTCGTTCCTCCCGCACCCGCCCGAGCGCGGCCAGTCGCACCGCCGACTCGTCGCCGAGCCACAGCGCCGCCAACTCCCGCACATCCAGGGTGAGTTCGGCGGCGTCGCGGGTTCCGGGCGCACAGGACGCGGCGCCGTCCACGGACACCTCAAGGCGGTACCGTCCGCCGGCGAACCCCGCCGCGTCGACGACCTCCAGGACGAGACTCCCGCCGCCCGTCCCATCGTAGGGGCGGGCTTCCAGGGCTCGTACGACATCCAGGATCCGCACCCACAGCCAGTCCGCGTGCGTGGTGAGCTTCGCCGCCCGCGGGTCCGGCAGGAAGAAAGGGAGCAGGTCGTCCGGGGCGCGCCAGCCGGTCTTGACCTTCGTGATCCAGTCGATCGAGCAGAGGTACTGCCACAGGGCACGCTCGGCGGCCGGGGTCGCGGCGATCAGCCAGTTCACGTCGGCGGTGTTCTGCGGCTGCTTGGCGTCCCACGTGTCCTCGGCCTCGTACGAGACGAGCCCGTCGACCTCACCCTCCGCCGAACGGTGGACGGCGTAGAAGGGCTCGTCCCAGGATCCCCCCAACAGCACCTCACCGGTGTTGATCTGCCACCAGCGCGCGTCCCGGCTCACGGCACCGGGCTGCTGCCGTGCCAGCCGCGCGTGCAGTTCGGGCCCCAGTTTCCGTACGTCCGCCGCGTCCACGAGGTCGATACGGCCGCCGTCCGTCGGACCCGCCCAGCGGCGGTCCAGGCCTGCGCGCGGTACGTCGATCGTCCACTCGGAGGCCCAGGTGGCGGGCCCGAAGCCGAACCGGCCGTAGATCGGGTACTCGGAGGCGATCAGCGTGGCGACGACATCCCCGCGTTCCTTCGCGGCGGCGAGGTCCCGGGCCATCAGGCGGGAGACGATGCCGCGCCGGCGGTGCGTGGGCGAGGCGGTGACGTTCGAGATCGCGTCGGCGGGGACGGTCGCCCCGCCACCCACGCTCAGCTCCTGCGGAAACGAACGGAACGTCGCCACACACCGCTCACCGTCGTACGCGCCGAACGTCCGCCCCGGCACGAACTGCCCGCGCCGCGCCTCCAGCTCCACATCGGTGACTTCGGGCGACCGAAGAAACCCGGTATGCAGGGCCCGAATCCACTCCCGAAGCCCGTCCTCGTCGACGGGGCGCAGCTCGATGTCGTCGCGGGGCGTCATGGGGCCAGGCTAGGGGGAGGGAGGGGAGAGTGTCGCCCGGATTTCGTCCTCTCAGCCCGTTGCAGGTCCCCCTCTGGGGGAGTTTGAGGACAAGGCCCGTTCAGGGCCGCAGGGGGCCTACACCAACAGGTCCTCCACCTGAGCCTCACCCTCCCGGTACCGCCGCGCGATCTCCCCACTGCAGTCGTCCGCCGTCCGCTGCAACCCCTGCCGCCGCCGCGAAACCTGCTGCTCGTACCGCACCAGCCTCCCCATCGCCGCCGTCAGCTCCAGATCCGTACGCGCGTTCAGATCCGACAGCTCCACCTCGGCGAGCATCTCCGCCGCGAGCCGCCCGTACTCCTCGCTCTGCGGCATCCCCAGCGTCACGTGCCGCGCCGAGGACCGCTGCCGCGCCGGCGCGTCCGTCAGGATCTCCGACAGCCGCTCGACGACCGACCCGGCTCCCACCGCGACCACGGACGTGGGCCCGCGCCGCGCCAGCTCCGCCCGCAGGATGTCGATACGCCCCTGGAGCAGCCGCCGTACGTAACTGAGATCGGCCTCGTCGCGCTGGGCGTCCCGGCGCAGGACGCGCAGCTCGGCCAGGCGCAGCACGGCGAGGTCGTACTCGGGCGGATCGGCGGCCGGCAGCGGGCCGCCCGGACCGGTCCCGCTCGGACTGTCGGTGCGCTGCTCGGGCGGCCTGGCGGCCGTACGAGGCCGCCCGGTACTCGGTGTGCTCATGTGCCTCTACCGTTCCCTCGACAGGCGAATGGGAGCATCGTGCCACCCCAAGTGACCGCTATGTGACCGAGTCCCCCCGAACGGCCCCAGATAGGGGCTTAAGCATCAAAAAGAATCTGAGGATCGACTGCGCGAGGGCACGGCATGATGGGTGCATGCGTGCAGTGGTGCAGAGGGTGGACGGCGCGAGCGTCGTCGTGGAGGGCGAAGTGACCGGGGAGATCACGGGCGAGGGCCTGTGTGTCCTCGTCGGGGTCACCCATGAGGACACGAAGGAGAAGGCGGCCCAACTGGCCCGCAAACTCTGGTCGATCCGCATGCTGACGGACGAGAGGTCCTGCTCCGACATCGACGCCCCGCTCCTCGTCATCAGCCAGTTCACCCTGTACGGCGACGCCCGCAAGGGCCGCCGCCCGACCTGGAACGCGGCTGCCCCCGGCGACGTCGCCGAACCCCTCGTCGACGAGGTGGTCGCCCAACTCCGTTCCCTGGGCGCGACGGTGGCGACGGGCCGCTTCGGCGCCCAGATGCGGGTGACCCTGACGAACGACGGCCCGTTCACGGTCCTCGTGGAGATGTGAACTACGGCTCGACCACGACCTCCTGCGCCGCCGCCGTCTCCCCGGCGACCAGCCGCGCGTCCACCGCCACGTTCCGCTTCACCAGCGCGAGCGCGACCGGCCCCAGCTCGTGATGCCGTACGGCCGTCGTGACGAACCCGATCTTGCGCCCGTCGGGCCCGTCGTCCGCGAGCCGGAGTTCCGTACCGGCCGGCGGCAGGTGGACCTCGCTGCCGTCCAGGTGCAGGAAGACGAGCCGGCGCGGCGGCTTCCCGAGGTTCTGGACCCGGGCGACCGTCTCCTGCCCCCGGTAGCAGCCCTTCTGGAGATGCACCGCCGTGCCGATCCAGCCCAGCTCGTGCGGGATGGTCCGGTGGTCGGTCTCGAATCCGAGCCGCGGCCGGTGCTGCTCGACCCGCAGCGCCTCGTACGCCAGCAGCCCCGCCGCCGGCCCGGCCTTCCCGGCGTACGACTCCAGCTCGCCGCGAGGAAGGAAGAGTTCACGCCCGTACGGCGTCTCGCGCACGACGACACCGGCGGGCACCTCGGCGATGGACCCCGCGGGCAGATGAACGACCGCGAACTCCTCGGTGCGGTCGGCGACTTCGACCCGGTAGAAGAACTTCATCGACTCCAGGTACGCGATCAGCGCCTCCTGGGTTCCCGGCTCCACATGGGCCCAGGTGGTCGTGCCGTCGTCGACGAGGTACAGCGCGTGCTCGATATGACCGTGCGCCGACAGCACGAGCGCCTCGGTGGCCTCGCCCACGGGCAGGTCGCTGACGTGCTGGGTGAGCAGCAGGTGCAGCCAGGTCAGCCGGTCGTCACCGGTGACGGTGAGCACGCCCCGGTGCGAGAGGTCGACGAATCCGGTGCCCTCGGCGAGGGCACGCTGTTCACGGAACAGTTCGCCGTAGTGCGCGGCGACACCTTCGTCCACCCCCTCGGCGGGGACGGCGCCGGACAGGAACAGCAGAGGGCTCTTCATACGTGTAAGCCTACGACTCGGTAGTTGAAACCTTGGCGGTTGCAGCCTTCAGCGAGCAGTCCTTGCAGCGGCCGAAGATCGCGAAGTGCTTCATGTCGGTCTCGAACCCGAAGGTCTCGCGCAACTTCGCGATGAAGTCCGCGGCCACGGAGACATCCGTCTCGATCACGCTGTCGCAGTCGCGGCAGACCAGATGGATGTGGTGATGCCGGTCCGCGAGGTGGTAGGTGGGCGCCCCGTGCCCGAGATGGGCGTGACTGACCAGCGCCAGTTCCTCCAGCAGCTCCAGGGTCCGGTAGACCGTGGAAATATTGACCCCCGACGCCGTCTTCCTCACTTCCACGAGGATGTCGTCAGGGGTCGCGTGCTCAAGGGTGTCCACAGCTTCGAGGACAAGCTGACGCTGCGGCGTCAGCCGGTAACCGCGCTGCCGCAGATCGCTCTTCCAGTCCAGACCTTCAGTGCCTCGGGTGCTCACCACACCTCGAAGTCTAGAACTACTTGAAGAAAGCGATCCCGTCGTCCGGCATGTCGTCCGGCAGGTCCTTCGCCCAGCGTTCGACGTCCTCCGGGGTGACGACCTTCTTCAGGTGCGCCGACATGTACGGGCGCAGCTCGACGTCCGGGGTCTGCTTCTCGCCGACCCACATCAGGTCGCTGTGCACGTACCCGTACAGCCGCTTGCCGCCGCTGTACGGGCCGGAGGCCGCCGTCCGCGCGACGGCGTCGGTCACGATGTCGATCTGCGGCTTCTTGTCGGCCAGCGCGCCGTACCAGACCTCGACGACACCGTCCTGGCGGACCATGACGACCTCGACCTTGCGGTCGGCGCCGATCCGCCAGTAGCCGGACTCCGACTCCAGGGGCCTGACCTTGTTGCCGTCGGCGTCCAGCACCCACGAGTGGGAGTGGTACTCCAGGAAGTCGCGTCCGTCGTGCGTGAAGGTGACCTCCTGCCCGAAGTTGCACTTCTCGGAGCCGGGGAAGTCGTGCACGCCCGCGCCTGCCCAGTTACCGAGCAGGAAGACGAGGGGCACAAGGTCCTTGTGGAGGTCGGACGGGATCTCGATCATGAGCGACGGTTCCTGCGATTCCTGGTGACGGGGGTCAGCGCTGGCCCTGGTACAGCTTCTTGACCGTCAGACCGGCGAAGGCGAGAACGCCGACGGCGACCAGAACCAGCAGGGCTTCGAAGAATGCCTCAAGCACGGGGTGCTCCTCGGACGATCGGTTGTATGCACAAGAGCCGGGCCCAGCTTACGCGGCCGGGGCCCGGCTCTCTCGACCAGGTGGTGCGGTAGGACAGGTAGTACCAAAGGTGTGGTCAGCCGAGCAGCTGGCTCTGCAGAGTCACCGTCTGCTGGAACGGCACGGCCAGGGCCTCGCCCTTCCGGGACTGCATGATCAGCGCGAAGGTGTCCCCGGCAGCGAGGTAGGCGTAGCGGACCTGTTCGGCGCCGTACGGCTTGGACTCGGCGTAGACGGCCGCCTGGGCCGCCTGGGCCGGGAACTCCTCGTCGACCTCGGCCTGGGCGGCGCCGCGCATCAGGTAGTCCTTGCCGCTGAACGCGGCGAAGTCGGCTGCGAACAGGTCGTCCACGACGGCCGCGGTGTCGAAACGGAGCAGATAGATCCGTGTGTGCGTACCGTCCTCGGTGGTCCAGCCGCGTGCCGCGACGTGGCGCAGGCCGACATCGACGAGCTTCTCGTCGAAGTCGTGCCGCTGCTGCGCCTCGGCGAACTCCGACAGGAAGATCCACGGCGTGAGCCACCCGTCCGAGCCGCGCAACGTCTTGTCCTCCGTCGCTCCTTCGGGAGCCGGCAGTACGAGGGCACGCAGATCGGCGTGGTGGGTACCGGCCGTGTTCCCCTCGGCCGAAGGCCCGGGACTGCCGGACGGCAGCGGCGGCAGACTGATCTCCGGGTACACCCACCGCCCGTCCGACGCGGTCGCCAGCCCCGGTACGTCAGTCCGCTCCATCCGCGTGATGCCGTACGCCGCCGACGCCCCGACGGCCGCGAAGACGACCACGGCGGCGGTCCAGCGCAGCGCGGCCCGCAGAACCCGACGGTCCTTCTTCACCGGGGACGGGGACACGACGGACTGGGGCTCGGGCTGAGGTCCGGGCACGGGCTCGGGCTCGGGCTGAGGTTCCGGACGTACGGCGCGCTGCTGCTCGTCGGCGCAGGCGGGCTCGGTGTGCTGCTCGGTCATACCGCCATCCCCGGCTCGGTGATGCGGTCGAGCTGCTCGCTCAGGAGCATCGCGACTCCCTTGGTGTCGAGTGGTGCGGGACCGTCGGCGGTGGCGGTGACCAGGACGTCTCCCTGGTATGCGGAGCAGTACATGGTTTCGAGGCCGGGACCGGTGTCCTCACCGGCCTCGCTGCCCTCGATCTCGTCGTCGTTGGGCGGGAGGAAGCACTTGGCGTTCTTGTGGCCCTCGATCGCCGGGCCCGCGCGGAAGACGTCCAGAGTGTCGAGGAACTCCTGCTGGAACGTTCCGAGGTCCCGTACGGCCGCCGAGCTGCCCATCCTCGCCAACACGACACTCACGGAGTAGGCGCCCTCGTTGTCGCTGAGGCTGCTCGCCTCCTTGCTGAGGTAGCTGCGCATCGCCATGCCCTTGATCCGCTGCCTGTCGATCTGCTTCTCGAGCTGCCTGCGCTGGGAACGGGGCAGCCCGCTCAGGGACTCCTTGCGCAGCGCCGTCGCCTGGGCACCGCTCAGTTGGGTGTCGTACCCGAACTCGCCGAGGTCGGGCCCCCGGTACCAGCCGCTCTCCCCGTACGGCACGAGCACCCCGGCAAGCCCGGACGCCGACGCAGCCTTGACCTCATCGCCGCCGGCAGCCGCCTGCGGGAACTTGAAGACGGGCGCGCCGGCCTCCCGGTCGGCCCCGGCCACGGTCACGACGGTGTGGCCGACCCCGGCGACGACGACCCCGGCCAGCAGGACGGACCCGATGACGGTGGCCACACGGCGCGGGCGCAGACGCTTCTTCGGCAGTACGGGCGCGGGCGTGACGTCCGGGTTCTCGTCGACCTGCGGACTCTGGGGATTCTCCGTCACAGCTGCTCCATCTGGCGCTTGGCGAGGTCCACGATCTTCTCCAGGGAGATCGGCTTGGAGTCGTAGACCCAGACCTCAAGGGCGATGTCACCCCGCCAGGCGTGCGCCTCGGCGCTGTACCCCGACACCGAATCCAGTTCGATGACCGGCTCCGTGTGGACGTACGCCTTCCCGTCCCCAGTACCGGGAACGGGAAAGCTCCGGGTGCCCTCCTCCTGCTCGGCCCAGTACTGGCCGCTCTCGGCGGACTCGGCAGCGGCGACGGTCTCCTCCTGCCGGAACTGGACCAGCCGGATCTCCACGCTGGAGTCGCCGTCCAGCCAGCCGGTGACGGCGGCCCGCCGGAACTCGGAGCCCAGAAGGGTTCCGAACATGGCGCCCGGCTCGTCGTAGTCGCCCGCGTAGTCGGACAGGTCCATCCAGCCGTCCTCGCCCGTCAGGTACTCGGCCTCCTTCGCACCCTTGGGCTTCTTCAGCAGCAGCTTGCGCAGGTCGCCGTCGGTCTTCACCCGCCGGTCCTGCGCCGCGGACAGCGGCTCGGGCCCCTCCCCCTCGGCCTGCGCGAGCGCGACCTGCGAGAGCGGGGGCAGTGTGGTGGGCTCGCGGTCGGCCTGGACGAGATACCCGGCGCAGGTCCCGGCGACGAGGCCCAGCAGGGCGGCCGTGGCGATCAGCAGAGGCGTACGCCCGCGCCGACGGGCAGGTGCTTCCGGCGCTTTTGGCGCTTCCTGCGCCTCCGGTACTTCCGGTATTTCCGGCACTTCCAAGACATCCCCCACGCAACGCGAAGCACGGATTCTGTATCCGTGCGCACAGGAGACTCACCGTCAACACTCAGAGTTGTAAGGGAGTTGATTACGATTCGGACTACCGTCCGGCCTACCATTCGGGCATGGCGAAGAAGCTCGTGATCAAGGTGACCGCGGGGGCCGACGCCCCCGAGCGCTGTTCCCAGGCGTTCACCGTCGCGGCGGTGGCCGTGGCCAGTGGGGTCGACGTGTCGCTGTGGCTGACCGGGGAGTCGGCGTGGTTCGCGCTGCCGGGACGGGCCGCCGAGTTCGAGCTGCCGCACGCCGCCCCGCTGCCCGACCTGATCGACTCGGTCCTCGCGGCCGGGCAGCTCACCCTGTGCACGCAGTGCGCGGCCCGGCGGGACATCACGGAGAAGGACGTCATCGAGGGCGTACGGATCGCCGGCGCGCAGGTCTTCGTCCAGGAGGCGATGGCCGACGGGACGCAGGCCCTCGTCTACTGACCCTCGTCCACTTGAGCGGGCTCTCCCTCGATCCACAGGCAGAACGGGTGGCCCGAGGGGTCCAGCAGCACGCGTACGTCGTCCTGGGGCTGGTACCCGGCGAGCCGGGCGCCCTCGGCCACCGCCCGGGCGGTCTCCCCCTCCAGGTCGTCGACCTCGATGTCCAGGTGCAGCATCATCTGCTGGTCGCCGGGGTTCCGGGTGGGCCAGACGGGCGGGACGTACGCGCGTTCCGTCTCGAAGGCGAGGGCGATGCCGTCGTCGCCGGGCGGCGGGCCGATCAGGACCCAGCCGGGTTCCTCGCGGCGGATCTCGTAGCCGAGGAGACGGACGTAGAAGCCGGCCAGTTCGTGCGCGTCATGCGCGTCCAGCACGACGGTGGACACTTTCGTACGCCCCACGGGTCCTCCCACAGGTCCCTTTTCCCTTGCCCGCTACTGCTGTCGCCGTTTCCTGCCGTCCAGCTCGTCCCACCACTCGTCGGACTTCGGGTCGCCGGACGGGTCGTCCCACCAGCGGTCGTCCGGGCCGCGGCGGTTGGCGACGATCGCCGCCAGGGGCGGGATCAGCATCGCCACCACGCACATACCGACCGCCACCGGCATCGACCAGAGGCGTACGACCGACCAGGCCAGGACGAAGAGGCCTATGCAGGTGCCCATCATGGCGAAGTACACGTGACGGCGTCGTGCGTACATACGTCCAGCGTAGGTCCCCGTCCGGGCATGGCGAAGGGCCGCGCCCCCGGTACACCGGGAGTGCGGCCCCTCGAAGAACCCTGCTACAAGAACCCAGCTGCCGTCAGACGGCGATCGCGACCTCTGCGAGGCCGCCCGTCTGGGCGACGACCGTGCGGTCCGCGGTGCCGCCCGGGACGAGGGCACGGACGGTCCAGGTGCCCTCGGCCGCGTAGAAGCGGAACTGTCCGGTCGCCGAGGTCGGGACCTCGGCGGTGAACTCGCCCGTCGAGTCCAGGAGGCGGACGTATCCGACCACCGGCTCTCCGTCGCGGGTCACCTGGCCCTGGATCGTGGTCTCACCGGGCTTGATCGTCGAGGCGTCGGGACCGCCGGCCTTCGCTCCACACATGTTCGTTTCCGTCCTTCGGTACGTACGGCAGGCTTCGAGGGTTACTTGTTGGCGCCGAGCTCGATCGGAACGCCGACCAGGGAGCCGTACTCGGTCCAGGAGCCGTCGTAGTTCTTGACGTTCTCCACACCGAGCAGCTCGTGCAGGACGAACCAGGTGAGCGCGGAACGCTCACCGATACGGCAGTACGCGATGGTGTCCTTGGCGAGGTCGACCTGCTCGTCGGCGTAGAGCTCCTTGAGCTCGTCGTCCGACTTGAAGGTGCCGTCGTCGTTCGCGTTCTTCGACCACGGGATGTTGCGGGCGGACGGGACGTGGCCCGGACGCTGCGACTGCTCCTGCGGAAGGTGGGCCGGCGCGAGCAGCTTGCCGCTGAACTCGTCGGGCGAACGCACGTCGACCAGGTTCTGCGCGCCGATCGCGGCGACGACGTCGTCACGGAAGGCACGGATCGACTTGTCCTGCGGCTTGGCCTTGTAGACGGTGGCCGTGCGCTCGGGGACGTCCTCGACCAGCTCGCGGGCGTCCAGCTCCCACTTCTTGCGGCCGCCGTCGAGCAGCTTGACGCTCTCGTGGCCGTACAGCTTGAAGTACCAGTAGGCGTACGAGGCGAACCAGTTGTTGTTGCCGCCGTAGAGGACGACGAGGGTGTCGTTGCCGATGCCCTTCGCCGACAGGAGCTTCTCGAAGCCCTCCTCGTCGATGAAGTCGCGGCGTACCGGGTCCTGGAGGTCCTTCGTCCAGTCGATCCGGATGGCGTTGCGGATGTGGTTCTTCTCGTAGGCGGACGTGTCCTCGTCCACCTCGACGATGGCGATGTCGGCGTTGTCGAGGTTGGCCTCGACCCAGTCGGCATCGACCAGGACGTCGCTGCGGCTCATGCTGTTTCTCCTCCGGGGCAGTTGCGGCGGGGTGGTGCGTAAGCAGAGGGGTTCGCGGTCAGGCCTGGGGCGACTCGCGCACGAGGGCCCTTCAGGGAAGGGCACCGGGGATGCGGAAGGTGGTGCGCCGCTGACGCCGCGCGCTCCCGCTCAGAAAGGGCGACAGAGCATGGCGGCGACGCGGCACAGGTCTACTGCCCGCCGCTTCGTGAGATCCGCCTGTCGCTGCATAGCGTCGATCGTAGGGACGGAATGCCGGGGATGTCACCGGCGTGTCGCATCGTGAGACGCGATCGTCCGCGATGTGAGATGCGTGGGGTGAAGGATGCAGTGAGGGTGCGGTGATTACGGGCGGGTGGGCGGCGGGGCGCCGGGTGCGTCCGCCGTCACATCTGCGGTACGGACGGCGGCGTCTCGCCAGTTGGACGCCCGTCCCGTCCCGCTCCGCTCGATCCCGTCCCGTACGTGGTCGAGTGGTCGGCCTGACGCGTCCTACCCAGCCAGGCTGACGTTCGAACCCTTCACCGTGATGTCCACCCCGGTCTTCGCCGCCTCGACCGAGTCCAGCTTGATACCGCCGGGCAGGCCGTCGATCTTCTGCTCGAAGTCCGTCACCGCGCGCATCCGGTTGTCGGCGAGGTCGATGCCCAGGTTGGGCAGGGAGTCCGCCTTCACCTTCACCGTGTCGCCCTCGACCGTGACCGTGCTGAGCACGGAGACCGGCTGCGGCAGTTTCGTGCCGGCGACCGTCGCCTCGACCTCGACCTTGATCTTGCCGTTGCCGCCGTCCGACAGCCCCACGACCGTGGCGGTCACACCGGGGATCACCTGGGTGGGCTCCGACCCGGCCGACTGGGCCGCCTTCAGCAGCTCGGCGTACGTGATGGTGGCGCTGCCGGTCGCGGTGGCCGCGGTGGCGGAGCTGTAGTCGCCACTGAACGCGACGTCGCGCATCTGGGCGTTGAGGTCGTCGATGCGGATGTTCTGGCCGGAGACGCCGGTGGCGGCCTCGTAGTCCTTGATGCCGACCTCGACGTCGTCCAGTTCGCCGCCGGCGACCTGGGTGAGGAAGGGGAAGCCCTTGATCGACACGTCCGGGGTGGTGGCCAAACCCTCGCTGGTCCTGAGGCGGTCCGCGACCTCGTCCTCCGCGAATCCGACGGCGACGCGGTCGGCGATCACGAAGAGGCCGCCGAGGATCACGGCGACGATGAGGAGTATTCGGAGTGCGCGCATGGTCGCGACGGTACCTGGCGGGGCCTCGACGGGGGCCGGGGTGCGGGTAGTTGTGGATCAGTTGTAACAGGAACGGTTCTCGCCCCCGCCGCCCCTACCCGTCCCATCCCTGGGGGCTGCCCGCCCCCAGACCCCCGCTGTCGGCCCTGAACGGGCCTTGTCCTCAAACGCCGGACGGGCTGAAAGACCGGTCCGGCAGAAAGTGCCCGTCGGCACCGAGAGGTTCAAGGGCGCCCGCCAAACGGACCGAGACGGGCGGGTGGGTGGGCAAAAACCCTCAGGCCAACGCCCGCCCCACCAGATACACCGCCGGTGCAGCCGCCGCCAGCGGCAGCGCCACGCCCGCCGTGAAGTGGACGAACCTCGACGGGTAGTCGTAGGAGGCCACCCGGTGTCCGATCAGTGCACAGCCCCCGGCCGCCACCCCCAGCAACGCACCCCCGCTGCCCAGCCCCGTCATCCCCCCGACCGCGATCCCGGCCCCCGCGGCCGCCAGCAGGGCGACGACCACCGAGGCCGGCGTCGGAAGCGGCAGCGCGCGGGCCAGTACGGCCACGGCGACCGCAGCCGCGCCGACGGTGACCGCGTCCGGGTCCGCCGCGAGGTGACCGGTCGCGATGATCGCCAGCGCCGCTGAGGCGACCGTCGCCATCAGGCCGTACATCCGGGTGTCCGGGTCCGCGTGGGAGCGGAGTTGCAGGACCAGGGTCAGCAGGACCCAGACGCCGAGCGTGCCGAAGATCGCCGCCGGCCCGTTCTCGCGGCCGGCGGCAAGCAGCGCCACGTCGGCCGTCACGCCGCCCGCGAAGGCGAGGGCGATGCCCTGGCGGGCGGGCCACATGCCGTTCAGCCGGAACCAGCCCGCGGCCGTGACCGCCTGGAGGACGACGAGGGGCACGACCAGGGCGTACGAGCCGATGGCCGCCGTACCGGAGAGCAGGAGCCCCAGGAGTGCCGTGAGACCGGCGGGCTGGATGCCCGGTTCGATGATCGGCGAACGTCCTTCGAGGCGGGCCCGCTGCGCGTCGGTGACCCGCGCGTTGCCCGCGATCGTGGCGGGCCCGTACCCGGCACCGGCCGCACCCTCGTTCGCCTGCGGCGGCACGTGCGGAGCCTCCGCGACCGGGGCCGGAGCGGCCACGACCGGGGCCTGCATCTGCGTCTCCCAGGTCTGGCCCTGCCACTGCTGCGTGTACTGCTGCGCCTGCGCCTCGTCGTACCCCTGCCCCTGCTGCTGCCCGGGCCACTCCTGGGCCTGGGGCTGCTGCTGTTGCGGGTACGGCTCCTGTTGCTGGTTCTGCTGCTGATACGGGTCGTACCCCTCGTACGAATCCCCGTACTGCCCGTTGTGCTGCTGCCCATACGGCTGGTTGGTCATAGCGCTGCGCTCACCCTCCTGCGAACGGCGGGAGCACCTCGACCGTGCCGCCCTCGGCCAGCCGTACCGTCTCATGGTCGCGGGTGCCCACGGGGTCACCGTCGATGAGGAACGAGCATCGTTGCAGGACGCGGACGAGTTCGCCGGGGTGTCGCTCGCGGGCCGCGTCGAGTGCCTCGGCGAGGGTGGCCGCGTCGTACGGCTCCTCGGCGATCCCGGCCGCGGCCTTCGCGGCGGCCCAATAGCGCACCGTGACCTTGGGCATCTGCCTGTTCTCTGCTTCCTCGATCACTCGATCAATCGGCTGTGACACCGCCCAGGCTAGCCCGCGCGTACGACAGCCCAGTCCCCGATCCGCCGCAGCAGCTCGTCGCCCGCCGCGTGTTCCGCGTGGCCCATGCCCGGTTCGAGCCACAGTTCGCCCGCGTCCCCCGCCGCTGCCGCTAGCATCCGCGGGTGGTCCACCGGGAAGTAGCCGTCCCGGTCGCCGTGCACGATCAGAAGCGGGGTCGGCGCTATCCGCGCCGCCGCCTCCACCGGGGACAGGGGTACGGGGTTCCAGTCGCGGTCGTGGATCCTCGTACGGAGTCCGTAGCGGCTGACCAGGCGCCCCCCGGGGCGGGTGACCAGCCAGTGCACGCGCCGCATGGGGGCCGTGCCCCGGTAGTACCAACGGGCCGGCGCACTCACCGAAACCACCACGTCCGAAGCCGCCTCCGTGCGCCCCTCGTGCTCCGGTCCGTACAGGGCCGCGTGCCGCAGGACCACGGAGCCGCCCATCGAGAAACCGACCGTGGCGACCCTGGTGTGCCCGAGCTCACGTGCCCAGCGGACCGCGGCGGCCAGATCGAGGACCTCGCGGTCACCGACGGTCGAGCGCCCGCCCGACGCCCCGTGCCCCCGGAAGGAGAACGTCAGCACGGCCCCGTACTGCGCGAACGCCTCCGCCACCCGACGGACGTGCGGCCGGTCCGCATCCCCCGTGAAACCGTGCGCGACGACGAACACGAGATGTTCGGAAGATGGCGCCGAGGCGTCGTATACAACGCCTCCCGGCTCGTATACAGCATCGATCGTCACCCCGTCGTCGGTGCTCAGAAACCTCCGCAGCGGGGTGCGAACGGCCGTCTCAGAGTTCGGGACGGCGAAAGATCGCGTCACATGACCTGCCGGACCAGTGCTCATGTGGGCTATTCTGCTGTGAAGAGGACTCGGGCAGCGCAGCCCCCGGGTCCTTTTGTGCTTTGGCCGGGGCTGTATACGAAGCGGGAACGTTGTACGAAACCGCAGGTGTACGCCGGGTAGATCGCATAACGCAGGACGTCATGACCGCGCCGCGCAGCGGAACCCAAGGGCGTGGGAGCCGCACAGGACGAGCAGTGCCGCAAACGTCCTCGCAGGGACCGAGGAGGAACCAGACGTTATGGGCGAGCGAACCGAGCACGACCGTACCGACCGAACGACGACGACGAACCGGGTAGGTGGGACGCGATGAGTTCTCTTCTCCTCCTGACCAATGCCCTCCAGCCGTCGACGGAGGTACTTCCCGCCCTCGGCCTGCTGCTGCACAACGTGCGCGTGGCTCCGGCCGAGGGACCCGCTCTCGTCGACACCCCTGGTGCCGACGTCATCCTGATCGACGGCCGGCGGGACCTCCCGCAGGTGCGCAGCCTGTGCCAGCTGCTGCGCTCCACCGGCCCCGGCTGTCCTCTCATCCTCGTCGTCACCGAGGGCGGCCTCGCGGCCGTCACCGCCGACTGGGGTATCGACGACGTCCTGCTGGACACCGCCGGTCCGGCGGAGGTCGAGGCACGACTGCGGCTCGCCATGGGGCGCCAGCAGATCGTCAACGACGACTCCCCCATGGAGATCCGCAACGGCGACCTCTCGGTCGACGAGGCGACGTACAGCGCGAAGCTGAAGGGCCGGGTCCTCGACCTCACCTTCAAGGAGTTCGAGCTCCTGAAGTACCTCGCCCAGCACCCCGGTCGCGTCTTCACCCGCGCCCAGCTCCTCCAGGAGGTCTGGGGCTACGACTACTTCGGTGGCACCCGGACCGTCGACGTGCACGTACGGCGGCTGCGCGCGAAGCTCGGCCCCGAGCACGAGGCGCTGATCGGGACCGTCCGGAACGTCGGTTATCGATTCGTTACGCCGGAGAAGGGCGACCGTTCCGGCGACGAGGCGAAGGCCAAGGCAGCGGCCCTCGCGAAGTCGGACGAAGCGGGCGCCGCAGGCGATACGGCGGCCCTGGACGCCGTCGAGACGACAGCCGAGGTCAGCGCCGAGGCGTGAGCGCGGTGGGCGCCTGACGGCGCACGGCATGGTCCGCGCTCCGGGCGGGTGTAACGAAGTCCTTACGCCCTGCCCAGAGCGGGTCCATCCGCGTAGACTCCGCAGGTGGCCAAGGTGACTAGGGATGACGTAGCTCGGCTGGCGGGGACCTCCACCGCCGTCGTCAGCTATGTCATCAACAACGGACCCCGGCCGGTTGCCCCGGCCACGCGCGAGCGTGTCCTCGCCGCGATCAAGGAACTGAGCTACCGGCCCGACCGCGTCGCCCAGGCGATGGCGTCGCGGCGCACGGACCTCATAGGCCTGATCGTGCCGGACGCCCGCCAGCCCTTCTTCGGGGAGATGGCGCACGCGGTCGAACAGGCCGCGTCCGAGCGCGGAAAAATGGTGCTGGTCGGCAACTCCGACTACGTCGCCGAGCGCGAGGTCCACTATCTGCGGGCTTTTCTGGGGATGCGGGTCTCGGGCCTCATCCTCGTCAGCCATGCCCTGAACGACAACGCGGCTGCGGAGATCGAGGCCTGGGACGCCCGGGTCGTCCTCCTCCACGAACGCCCCGAGGCGATAGACGACGTCGCCGTCGTCACCGACGACCTCGGCGGCGCCCACCTCGCCGTCCGCCATCTGCTGGAGCACGGCTACGAGTACGTGGCGTGCATCGGCGGCATCGCCGAGACCCCGGCGGTCGGCGACCCGGTCTCCGACCACGTCCAGGGCTGGCGGCGCGCGATGGACGAGGCCGGCGTCTCCACGGAGGGCCGCCTGTTCGAGGTCCTCTACAACCGGTACGACGCCTACAAGGCCGCCCTGGAGATCCTCGCCGACCCGACCACCCGCCCCCCGGCCGTCTTCTGCTCCACCGACGACCAGGCGATCGGCCTGCTGCGTGCGGCGCGCGAGCTGCGTATCGACGTCCCGGGCGAGCTGGCGGTGGCCGGCTTCGACGACATCAAGGAAGCGGCCCTGGCGGACCCGCCCCTCACCACCGTCGCCTCCGACCGCCCGGGCATGGCCCGAGCGGCCGTCGACATGGTCCTCGACGACGGGGTACGGGTGGCGGGCGCGCGGCGCGAACGGCTGAAGCTGTTCCCGTCGCGGTTGGTCGTCCGGCGTTCCTGCGGCTGCGAGTAGCGACCTGTACAGCCCGTAGAGCCCGTGTAGAGCCCCGTACAGCAGGCCCCCTCCGGCCTTTATTTCGGGCATACGAGCTTCTGTCGGGCTTCTCAGGGAGCACTCAGCCAGCTCTCATGCTGGCGGGCGAAGCTCTGTTCCATGACCGAGAGCTTCCGCCGCAGCGGCGAGTACGAGAACTCCCCCGAGAACTCCTACGAGTCCTCCACCCAGAGCTCCCCCGTGAACCCGGAGTGGCCGCCCCCGCCGGCGTACGAGCCGCCGACGGTCCAGCAGCCCGCGTACCAGGAACCGGTGGCGCCCCAGGCCCCGTACGGGCAGCCCGCAGCCGCCCCCGCGGCCACCGCCACGCTCCTCACGGAGGCTCCGGCGCCGGAGAGTGCGCCCCCCGCCGGCCGCAAGAGGCGCGCGAAGGGCCCCTTCGCTCTCCTCGCCGCCGTGGCGATCGTCGCCGCGGCGATAGGCGGCGGTACGGCGTACGGCATCCAGGAACTGACCAACTCGGGCTCCACCGTCACCTCCAGCAGCACCAGCACGAACGTGGTGCCGTCGAGCGCGAAGGGCACGGTCTCCGGGGTCGCCGCGGCGGTCAGCCCGAGCATCGTCGAGATCAACGCGACCTCGAACGCGGGTTCGTCGACCGGTTCCGGCGTGATCATCACGTCCGACGGCGAGATCATCACCAACAACCACGTCATCTCCGGCGCCTCGTCGATCAAGGTGTCGACGAGCGACGGCAAGACGTACACCGCGAAGATCGTCGGCACCGACAGCAAGAAGGACCTGGCCCTCATCAAGCTGGAGAACGCCTCCGGCCTGAAGACGGCGACCCTCGGCGACTCCGCCGGCGTCCAGGTCGGCGACCAGGTCGTGGCGATCGGCTCCCCCGAGGGCCTGACCGGCACGGTCACCAGCGGCATCGTGTCCGCCCTCAACCGTGACGTCACCGTCGCCACGGAGGAGAGCCAGGGCCAGCAGCAACAGCAGGGTGGTGGCAGCGGTGGCGGCTGGCCGTTCGAGTTCGGCGGCCAGGAGTTCAACGGCGACACCGGCTCGTCCACGACGACGTACAAGGCCCTCCAGACGGACGCGTCCCTCAACCCGGGCAACTCCGGCGGCGCGCTCATCGACATGAACGGCAACATCATCGGCATCAACTCCGCGATGTACTCGGCGAGTTCGTCCTCGGCGGACGCGGGCAGCGCGGGTCTGGGCTTCGCCATCCCGATCAACACCGTCAAGACCGACCTGGCGACACTGCGCTCCGGCTCCACCACCTGACGAACGACGAGACGCACGAGAACAAGAGGATGAGGGGCACGTCATGACGATCAAGCAGGTTTCCCACAAGCTGACCGCAGGCACCGCGGCCACCGGCCCGGCCGCCCTGGGCTTCGCCCTCGGCGTGGCCTTCGCCCTGCACCCGCCGACGGCGACGCCCCGGGCCACGGAGGTCGCGACGGTCGCGCACACGACGGCCACCCGGCGGGCGAAGGCGCGCGGCCGGCGTACCGCGCGCAGCTGATCCTTCCCGTGCCTCTTCTTCTCCGCAGCAGACCGGAAACGTGCGAGGCTGAAGGCTCCCCGCACGTCCCACCGCACCCGAGGAATCCACGACCATGAGCCCCGCCGAAGGCGACCGTGACACCCAGCGCATCCTGATCGTCGACGACGAGCCGGCCGTGCGTGAAGCACTCCAGCGCAGCCTCGCCTTCGAGGGGTACGACACGGAGGTCGCGGTCGACGGCGCGGACGCCCTGGAGAAGGCGACCGCGTACCAGCCCGACCTGGTCGTCCTGGACATCCAGATGCCGAGGATGGACGGCCTCACGGCGGCCCGCAGGATGCGCGGCGCGGGCACGACGACCCCGATCCTGATGCTGACGGCCCGGGACACCGTCGGGGACCGGGTGACGGGCCTGGACGCCGGCGCGGACGACTACCTGGTCAAGCCCTTCGAACTGGACGAACTGTTCGCCCGGGTACGAGCCCTCCTGCGCCGCAGCTCCTACGCGGCGGCGGCCGTCGCGGGCACCCTCCCGGAGGACGAGGCGCTGACCTTCGCCGACCTGCGCATGGACCTCGCGACGCGCGAGGTCACGCGCGGCGACCGGGCGGTGGAACTGACCCGCACGGAGTTCACCCTCCTGGAGATGTTCCTGGCCCACCCGCGTCAGGTCCTCACCCGGGAGCAGATCCTGAAAGCGGTCTGGGGCTTCGACTTCGAGCCGTCCTCCAACTCCCTCGACGTGTACGTCATGTACCTGCGCCGCAAGACGGAGGCGGGCGGCGAGCCGCGCCTCGTCCACACGGTGCGGGGCGTGGGGTATGTGCTGCGACAGGGCGGCGCGGAATGAGCAGACTGGTACGCCGGTTCCGTACTCTGCCGATCCGGTCGCGGCTGGCGTTGCTGGTCGCTGCGGCGGTGGCGTTCGCTGTGGCGGCGGTTTCGGTGACGTGCTGGTTCCTCGTGCAGGGGAAGTTGTACGAGCAGCTGAACGACGACCTGAAGAAGGCCATGTTCATGCAGGGGCCGCTGGACCGGCAGATCAACAACGCGTACAACAACTGCACCCAGGCCCCGCAGAACGGTTTCCGGAACACCTACTCCCAGGTGGTGAAGGCGGACGGCACCGCCTGTGTCCTCGGTGACTCCGTAGGCACGGTGAAGGTCACCAACTCCGACCACGACGTGATCAAGAACGCGTCGAACAGCAACAGTGGCGGTATCCTCCGCAACGGCACCGACGCGGACGGCAACGAGGTACGCGTCCTGACCCTCCCCCTGCCCCTCAGGGACCAGAGCACCGGGGCCACGATCAACGCCGCTTTCCTGGTCGCCGTACCCCTGAAGGGCACTCAGGACACCCTCAACGACCTCGCCCTGATCCTTCTCCTCGTCTCCGGTATCGGAGTCATCGGCGCCGGAGCCGCCGGCCTGGCAGTCGCCCGAGCCGGCCTGCGCCCGGTCGACAAGCTCACCGAAGCCGTCGAACAGGTCGCCCGCACCGAGGACCTGAGCGTCCGTATCCCGGTGGAGGAGGACAGCGACGACGAGATCGCCCGCCTCTCCCGCTCCTTCAACTCGATGACTTCGGCCCTCGCCAACTCCCATGAGCTGCAACAGCAGTTGATCGCCGACGCCGGTCACGAACTCCGCACCCCCCTGACCTCCCTCCGTACGAACATCGAACTCCTCACCCGCAGCGAGGAGACGGGCCGCCCGATCCCGGAGGCGGACCGCAAGGCTCTGCTCGCCTCGGTGAAGGCCCAGATGACCGAACTGGCCGCCCTGATAGGCGACTTGCAGGAGCTGTCCCGCTCGGAGGGCCAGCGAGGCGAGCGCGTCCAGGTGGTCGCCCTGGAGGACACCGTGGAGTCGGCGCTGCGCCGAGCCCGCCTGCGTGGGCCCGAGTTGACGATCACGGCAGACGTCCAGCCCTGGTTCGTCCGAGCGGAGCCCTCCGCCCTGGAGCGCGCGGTGGTCAACATCCTGGACAACGCCGTGAAGTTCAGCCCCGAGGGCGGCACGATCGAGGTCCAGCTGAGCGCCGGTGTCCTCACCGTCCGCGACCACGGCCCCGGTATCCCCGCCGACGAGATCCCCCACGTCTTCGACCGCTTCTGGCGCTCCCCGAGCGCACGGGCGTTGCCCGGCTCCGGCCTGGGCCTGTCGATCGTTGCCCGTACGGTCCAACAGGCGGGCGGCGAGGTCACGTTGGCCCGCGCGGCAGGCGGCGGAACGGTGGCCACCATACGTCTCCCGGGGGCGCCGGTACCGCCGCCGGAGACGACCGACGAGGGCTGAGTTCCGCTCCAGGTTTCTCCCGCTTCGGCCGCGAGCCGTGGCGTGGTGCCTCGGCAGCTTTGCGGGCCAGGAAACTGCCGGATATTGCACATGCGGGCGCGGCACGGCCGATGGCAGGGTTCCGGTCATGACCGATACGCGGGAAGTCACCTGTTTTCCCTTCCAGACGCGCGCCCTGTGGGTGTTCGTCTGGCTCGGGGCGGGCGGGGCGAGCCTGGCCGCGGTGCGCGTGGCGTACTGGGGCAAGCTCCTGGACGTGTGGCTGGGCATCGGCCTGCTGCTCACGCTGCTGGGCATCGCGGGGCTCCACGGCCTGACCCTCCGGGTGCGCGCCGACGCGTACGGTCTGCACGTGCGGACGCTGTTGCGTCGCCGGAGCGTGCCGTGGCGCGACATCGCCGACCTGCGCGTGTACGTGCAGTACGGGCGCCACCAGAATTTCCGCCGCGTCAGTCTGGTGCGGCGCGACGGGCACAAGCGGCTCCTGCCGCTGCCGGTGGACGGCAGGCACGGCCACCCGGACTTCGACGCGGAACTGGACGCGCTCCGCGCGCTGCACCGCCGTTACGGAGCCCCGGAGTCGAGCCATCTCCCCGTCATCTCGTACCGCACCGCCGGGCGCGGCACGACCGTGTGGCTGATCCTCTGCGTGCTGCTGCTCGCGGGCGCGGGCGGGGCCGCGTGGTCCGTACCGGGCACCGCGTCGTACGAACAGGAGTGGCAGGCGGCCACCCCGTGCACCGCCGAGACGCCCGCCACCGAGCGCCGGGAGTGCCTGACCACCCTGCGTGGTGTGATCGCGCGGACCGAGGCCGGCAAGAACAAGAAGCCGAGCCGGCTGTACTTCACCGATGGCCGGCCGCTGGCGCGCCTCGGAGTCTCCCGGGAGGCCGCCCTGGAGTTCCAGCCCGGCGACAGCGTCGAACTGACCGTCTGGCGTCGCGACGTGATGGAGGTCGCCGGAGAGCGCCACGTGTGGCGCAAACACGTCCCCACCCCCGGGAGCCAGGCCGTCATCGCGGCCCTGTGCGCCCTCGCCGCGGGCTACCCCGGCGCCCGTGTGATGCTGCGCCTGCGCGGGCGGCGGCTGCCCGACGACGAGATCCTCCCGTCAGCCCTTCCGTTCGTCGGCGCGCTCGTGGGTACGGCCCTGTGGCTGCTGCCGTTCTCCTACCGCCACCCCGCGGCCCTGCCCGTCTCACCCGGGGCGATCACGTGGGCGGCTGCGGGCTCGCTGGCCACGGTGGGCCTCTTCGCCTGGGCCTGGCGCGCCACCCGCGTCCGTACGCCCGGAGCGCCCGGAGCGGCCGGAGCGGCCGAAGCGTCTTCCGAGGAGGACAAGGAGGTGTTCCTGGCCGCGCGGTTCCTGGAGCACACCGACTACAACCCGCATGGTTTCGGCACCCACATCGTCCTCGGAGGCGGCCCGCCCGCGGTGACTCCGCACCCCGGCCCGGGCCAGTTCGCGGCGCAACCGATCCCGGTGGAACGGCTCACCGTTCGGGACGTGCGGCGCGCCCGGGGCAGCGACGGCGACACCGTCCCCAGAAGCTGGCACATCGCCGAACTCGACGACGCAGGCAACCCGGTCCGCCTCGCGGCCTCCCCGGCCGACCTGACCCGCATCATCCGCGAGCTGCGCGCGGGGGCATCGGCCGTGCGACTGGCCGACGAGCCGACCTGACGGGAGCGGCCGACATCACCTTTTTGTCCGAACTCGGCGGTCTCGACCGCCAGTTCAACCCTTGCGCCTAGGCTTGACGGCATGGCGCTGCAACTTTTCCAGGTGAATTTCAAAGCCGGGGACGACTCGGTGCTGGGCCGGTTCTGGGCGGAGGCGCTCGGCTGGCGGGTGGCCGACGCGGAACCCGGTGCGACCAGCGTCAAGCCCGTGGACGCCACCTGGCCGGACCCCGCCGCCGTCCGCATGGATGTCATCGCCGTCCCGGACCCCGGAACAGTGAAATACCGCGCGCACATCGAACTCGCCACCACCTCCGAGTCCCACCACGCGGAGTTGGTCGCGCGCCTGAAGGAACTCGGCGCGACGCCCGCCGGTACGACCCAGGGCGCCCTCCCACGGACGGCCCTGGCCGACCCGGAGGGCAACGTGTTCTGCGTCCTGGAGCCTAGGGAGATCTACCGGGACACCGGCCCGATCGCCGCAGTGGTCGTCGACTGCGCGGACCCTCGGGCCCTGGCCCGTTTCTGGTGCGAGGCGCTGGACTGGACCCCGCACGAGGTGACCGACGACCACGCGCTACTGCGCTCCACCAAGGCTGTCGGCCCGTTCCTGGAGTTCGTCCGCGCGCCCCACCTGGCGGACACGCGGCACCGCCTCCACCTCGACCTGGTGCCCCACCCCTACGACAGTGACAGCCAGTCGGCGGAGGTGGCCCGCCTCAAGACCCTCGGCGCGACGCCCACCGACGCGGGCCGGGACGACTTCCCGTGGAAGATCCTGGCCGACCCGGAAGGCAACGAGTTCTGCGTCCTCGGCCCGGCCTGAGCTTGATCTCTAACTTCCGTCGGCAGCAGCTTCGACCAGCTTCACGAGGGGTGCCAGGATCCGTGGCAGGTCGTTCTCTGACGTGAGTATTGGTTGGTCCTGCCAGGTGTGCTCGGTGCCGGAGTCGACGAAGAGCAGTGAAGTGACACCCGGTTCCCATAGGAAAACCGTCCCGGTGCGCTCGTCTGATTCCAGTGTGAGACTCACTGCCGTGGCCTTCGGCCGCCCTCGGGACGGGGTTCCTGGGACCGGCCGCTTCACCGCAGAGCTGATCCCACGAGAGCGAAGTTCGTGTTCATGCGCGGTATGCCAGTCCTTGAGCCACTGAGCGATCTCCGACCAAGGCGGCCCCATGAACCCATCAGTCACTCGCCGGGCTCCAGTCCTCGGACCCGGTAATGAATCTTGGCAGCTTCTTCCAGGAGTGCCTTGGCTTCGGCAATGTCGGTGCACTCGTACGCGGCTCGGTGTTCGAGATCGCGCACGTACGCATCCAACTTGGGGTCACGGGCGATGGCGTACTCACCCCACCAAAGGGCAATGAAAGCCGGCACAGGACCGAGGTCGTACGCGTCAGCGATCGCCCACTTCCAGTGCGCGTCGAAATCCGGGAGAAGTTCGGGAGCATGCTCGGCGATGGCCCCGCGCAGCGCCTTCGGGGTCCGCTCGGGCAAGGGAGGGACGAACACACCGGGTTCCGCAGCCTGAGCAGCCATGATCGATGTCCTCCTTCAACACCTCGTGTCTACGACCATAGCCGCGCCCACCGTCCCCACGCGGTCTGTCCGCGCAGTGGCACGTCGGTGAGCGACTGCGTCGCCAAAGGGTCGGTGATCGAGTTCTCTCTCATGACGTCACCGTGACCGGACCGCACCCCTTCCCGTCCGGGTTTCCCGCCCGGTTCACCCGACGGTGTGCACACTCACCTGGTCCTTGACGACCCCCAACTCCAACCCGCCCCGGGTCTGTCGACCGTTGCCCATGCGGTCCAGGCGGCGTCCTGACCGGGTTCTCCGGGCGGTTACAGACAGCGCAGCCGCTCCAGTGCCCCGCGGAGTTCGCCGACCCAGCGGTCGTAGGCGGGGATCTGTTGAAGCACCGGCAGGGACACTCGTTGCCCCAGCCGGTCGAAGTCGTACTCGGGACGGTGCCGTGGGCCGAACGCCTGCCCAAGGGCCTTCTTCGGATCGGCTACCTTCTCGACCTCGCGCGGTGACCTGATCAGGTCCCGTACCACCGCTGCCGGGCCGTCCGGCAGCGCGGCCGGGTCGGCGAGCATCCAGGCCTCCGTCTCCCGTACGGGGACGATTCCGATGACGCGTTCCGCAGACTGAGGGGCGCTCAGCCCGGCCCGTAAGGCGTCGATCTTGCCCCGCTCGTTGTGGTCGTGATGGACGATCACGAGGTCCATGTGCTCCAGGAGCAGTTCGACCTCTTGGACGACGCGTTCACGGGGTGCGACGGTGAAGCAGCTGCCGGGTGCCGTGCCCGCGAAGTCGAACCCGATCTCGGACTCCGATTCCAGTGCCTCCACCTGGCGGTCGATGAGGGGCAGGTAGAACCACTGGTCGCTCAGCCCCTCCGTGAGCAGCGCGATGCTCAGGTACCTACGCGCCATGGGCGTACCCCACGGGGTCGAGGTACTGGCGTACCTCCATGGGCGTCACATAGGTGCCCCGCTCACCGCCATCGGCGACTTTGCGCGCCCGGGTCAGGCGGGCCGGGGACTTGCCTCCGCCGAGTCGGGTGACCGTATCGAGGAAGACGATGTCGTGGGGGGCGTCGTCGAGGAGGGAGGCGAGGACTACTGGGGAGTGGGAGGTCACGAGGATCTGGCGGAGGTTGTCGGGATCATCGTTCGAAGGCCTGTAAGAGCCAAGATCGGTAGCTCGTCCTCGCAGCCGTTCCAAGAGTCTTGGTACGCGGCTCGGATGCAGCCCGTTCTCGGGTTCCTCGAACATCAGCACACCGGGGTGAGCCGGGTCATGTGCCGCCGCCAGCAGGGCGAGAATGCGGAGAGTTCCACCGGAGACGACACGCGGCGCCATTCTCGGCTCATGCTTGTACTGGACCCAGACGTCCCACTGAGCCCGGTCGTGGTCCCGGACCACGTCGATCTCCCGGATATCGGGAAGGACTGCGGACACATCCGCCTGGAAGGCCCACTTCCGTTCCGGGTCGCCCTCCCACAGACGCCCCAGGACGGCCCCGAGGTTGCCTCCGTCTTCGGCCAGCCGATCGGAGTCGTACGCGTCGGCGGGCTGCCGCATCGCCTCGGGCACCGGATCGAGGATCCACCATTGGGCGGCAGCAGATTTCAGTGCGTACGGTCCATCTCTGATGTCCTTGCCGCTGACACCTCGGAACAGAGGGGACGTATTGGAGTCAATCTGTGCGGCCGTTTCAGGTGACACCCCCAGCCCGTTGCTGCCGACTGCACGAATCGACACGTCGACAGCCAGTGGCTCCGGCGCCTCGCGATAGCCAATGCTCACGTCCACACGCATGTGCACGACTCCGGAGTAGAGAGACTGCACCAAGACCGTCGCGCTCATCCGGATCTCGTCGACCAGCTCACCGTCCGGCCTACGCCGGAAAAGCTCCCGGGGCCCACCCCGCCTGGCATACCGGACCAGCGTCTGGCTGCTGGGCTCCCTCACCAGCTGTCCGAGCAACGCGACCGCTTCCAGCAGGTTGGACTTGCCCGAGCCGTTCGCGCCCAGCAGGACCAGGAACGGCGGCAGGTCGAGCGAGAAGTCGTCGAACGTCTTGAAGCCGTCGATCTCGATCCGGGTGATCACCGCTGCTCCTCACACACCGCAGGTATACGAAACGGATGCAGCGCCACACTAACCGTCCGACCTGGACCCGCTCGCGCTACGCGCTCCTGATGGCCCCGACGAACACCTGCCACGGCTCCGACCCGAAGAGCAGCGAGCGATCGTCCGGGGCCTTGCTGTCCCGGACCGGGACCAGGCCGGCGTAGCCGTCGGCGACCTCGACGCAGTCGTTGGCACCCCCTCCGCTGTAGGACGACTTGCGCCACACAGCCGTGCCGAGGTCGAGGGTGTGCGTCATGATCTCTGCTCCTCCAGTAGGCCCCTGATGAACGCGAGCGAGTCCGACGGGGACAACGCCAGGTCGCGAAGCCGATCGTAGGACAGTCGGAGCCGTAGGACGCCTTCTGAATCCTCCATCAACTCACTGCACTCATTGCCTTCCTTGTAGGCAACGGTGCTTCCGTCCTTCTGCCAGAGCACTGTCAGCGACCCGTTCATGTGATGGTGAACTCCTGCGGAGAACGGCAGCACTTGGAGTGTCACGTTGGACCACTGGGCAACGCCCTCAAGGTGAACCAGTTGTTCGCTCCACGTCTTGGCGCTGGCGGCCGGGCGTCGAAACGCGACCTCGTCGATGATCACGCGGACGTCCGACAAGGGCTTCTGCCGCAATAGGTACTGCCGGCCAAGGCGCGCCGCGACCAGTTCCTCGATCGACGCGTCGCTGTCCTCCGTGGTCTGGCCGCCAGACAACACCTCACGGGCGAAGTCCTCGGTCTGAAACAGGCCGGGCACCGACGGAGCGAACAGCCACATCACCCGAGCCGTCCCTTCCAGCCCCATGAACGCTTTGTACTGATCCTTGAACGCGTCCAGTCGAGCCACCCGCCAGTGACTCACCAGCAGGTCACCGGCCCCGTAGTACGTGTCCAGGTCCTCCATCACCGTCACCTTGGACAGCCGCTCGCCCGACTCCAGCCGGGACAGGTAGCTCTTGTCGTACCCGGTGTCCTCTGCCAGTTGGCCGAGCGACTTGCCCGCCTTCTCGCGCAGGAACTTGAGTGTGCGCCCCAGTACGGCCCGCCCCGACTCGCCTTCCCCGTCAACCTGTTCGGTCATCTCACTCCTCGCCGTTGCCTGGGCGCCCCGGCAACGGCCACCCCCTTCCGCAGCGTACGTCGAAACAGTGACGATCTGAATGCGAACGGTAATCGCCGCTCGTCACGGCCTCCCCCACCGAAGGGCCCCCGCCCATGCGCCTCCTCCCCTGGACCACCCCCGAAGGGTCGAGTAGCCGAGGGGAATCGCACCCCTCGGCTCTCACGGAACCGTGCGTAACAGTCTCCCGTTACACGGCTCTTGTCGTTCTGATCGTCAG